>CAVORE010000001.1:0-217005 GCA_963698525.1 uncultured Ignavibacteriaceae bacterium
TTCGGTCTCGAGCACAAGTTCGGCAATGGGTATGAGTATTTGTTTATACTTCGCTTCCTGAACATTCTTCAGCAATACTTTTTTTCTGAGCCTTTAGCCTCGCGTACTCTTCCATCATTCGGAAGATTAAACGCCAATGTCTGAACACCGGATTTTGTATCGCCGCCTGTGAATACTTCATTAACAACTGCGAGCGGAGATTCGGAGCCACGGTTAAAATTTTTGTGTTCATCCGGAATAGGAAGGTGAATTTCCATATCACGCAAATATTTTTTGAAGACATCAAGCTTAGCACTTTCAACAGGATCTTCTATTGTAAGAAAACTTTCAAATGCAGCTTTAAAGTTGAACATACCATCTTCATAAACTTCATAAGGACCAATAACAATTTCAATTTTATGATTTTTCATATCCATCCAGTCCATATCGCTTTGATAATAATCGTTGCTCAGGAATGCATCGGCTCTGGAGTTCAAATATTTTTTTAGTGTCGGATTATCGGCATATTCTGCGGCTTCCTTTAAAAGTTTAGATGCTTCTGTTAGTTTGTCTTTCCAATATTCACTATAAGGAATTGCGACAAGTTTTCCATTTTCTCTTCTTATAACTGTGAATTCTGATGTGAAAGCCTTCTCATCATTTGGATTTGTTTTAATATAGTTTTCAAATTCTGCTTTTGTCATATCTTCAGGATAGAAATTTGCACCAAGCGGTTTCTTCAATGTATCAATGAAGGGGGCATCGTGGTCAAGCCTGTCAAAAGGACCAAACATTATCGTAAACAATTCAAGTTCAAGTTTTGCTTTTTCTGAACCTGCAGCCGCCTGTTCCATTAAATTTTTTCTGATTTCATAATTTTTCGAATATACCTGGTCAAGAAAAATTTCATCCATTATTTTAGATGCTAAGTAAAGTTTTTCAACTACAATTTTTTCTCTTTCATCAAGAATGCTTGAATCGTACTTAAGTTCAGTGGGAACAAACTGTGCAATTTTTTCTTTAAGCATAGCTACTTCCTTTGCTTCGTTGTTTTCAGTTTTCTTTTTCGCATCCTGAAAGGAATAACGAAATGAGCAATACGGTTAATGACAAATATTTCATTGGTTCACCTATAAATTTTGAATATCGGTATGATTAAAATGATTTATTGTGGCAGGAAATATAAGAAATTAGCCTCACCTAATCCGCCCATCGGCAGACTTTCCAATCAGTCTCGGCAAGGCCAAGCCTCGACGGGAGGAGAGGGCTATTTACCCCATTCATCAAATAATTCAGCAATTCACTCTCTTTCTCATTAAATTTGGTTGATAAATTAACGATCCAAAATTAATAGGTGTATTTATGATTTTCAGAAAAAATTTGTTCATTGTCTTAATTCTGGTTTTTTCAATAAGCACGATATTATTTCCACAATCACCGGAACGCAGCGATGTGCCCGATAAATATAAGTGGAATCTTTCCGAAATTTATCCCTCTGTTGAAGCCTGGCAAACAGATGTTGATATGCTAAAAAAGGAAGTTGAAAAGCTTGCTGTTTTAAAGGAACGCTTAGCGAAAGTGCTGATAAACTTTATCAGGCATTAAAGAAAGGAAATGACCTCGCAAAGACTCTCTGGAAATGCTATACGTATGCAGGCAACCTTAGTAATGAAAATTTGAACATTTCAGAAAACCAGGCATTGATGCAGCAAATGAGCGCAATTGGTACAAAGTTCGGTGAAGTCACTGCTTTTGTTGAACCCGAGATACTTCAAATTCCAAAAGAGAAAATAGATCGGTTCTTCGGGGAGAAACCTGAGTTGGTGGATTTCAATATGTATATTGATAACATCCAGAGATTGCGTGAACATACCCTCACTGAAGCAGAGGAAAAAATTCTCGCCAGTTTTGGACTGATCTCAGATGTTCAAAGCGATGTTTACGACATTTTTAATAATGCTGAAAAACCTTTCCCAAAAGTTACGCTTGTATCTGGTGAAGAAGTAGAATTAACTCCATCTTCGTATACAAGATACAGAACACTTGAAAATCGTGAAGACCGCGCAATGGTTTTTGACGCATTCTTTAACGGTTATGGCCAATTTAAAAACACTCTCGGTGCAAACCTCGGCGGTAAAGTAAAAAAAGACTGGGTTTACGCAAAGAACAGAAAGTATGAATCTTCTCTTGAAGCATCTTTAAATTCCGATAATCTGCCTGTATCAGTCTACACAACATTAATTGAACAGGTAAATAAAAATTTGCCGACCCTTCATCGTGCGCTCGATTTAAAGAAAAGAATGCTGGGTGTTGATGAACTTCGATATTATGATCTTTACGTTCCTCTTGTTCAGAAGGTTGATATGAGCTTTACTGTTGAACAGGGACAAAAAGTATTGCTCGATGCTTTGAGGCCTTTGGGATCGGAATATGTATCAACCCTTCAGAAAGCTTACGATAGCAGGTGGATTGATTATATTCCAACTGTAGGAAAAAGAAGCGGTGCATATTCAAACGGTGGCGCTTATGATATTCATCCATACATTTTGATGAACTGGACTGATGACTATGAATCAGTTTCTACACTCGCCCACGAACTTGGTCACACGATGCACAGTTATTTCTCAAATAAAACTCAACCATTTTCAAAAGCAGATTATGCAACATTTGTGGCTGAGATCGCTTCAACTGTGAACGAAAATCTTCTCAACAACTATATGGTTAAAAATGCAAAGACCGATGAAGAAAAACTTTATCTGCTCGGCAGTTATCTTGAATTGTTGAGAACAACAATCTTTCGCCAGACATCCTTTGCAGAGTTCGAATGGGAGATTCATAAAAAAGTTGAAGCCGGGGATCCGATAACCGGTGAAGATATGAACAATATTTATTTTGATATTGTTAAAAGATACTATGGACATCAAAAGGGTCATTGTGTTGTTGATGATTACATTCAATATGAATGGTCATACATTCCTCATTTTCTTGGTTACAATTATTATGTATTTCAGTATGCAACCTCTCTGATTTATGGAACAGCTCTCGTAGAAAAGATGACCGAAACAGGTCAGGCTGGTGTTGATGCATATTATAATATCCTGAAGGGCGGAGGATCAAAATATCCTGCAGAACTAATTCGGGATGCTGGTATTGACCCAATGTCACCTGAGCCTGTTGCACTCACGATGAAAAAAATGAACAAGGTGATGGACCAGATGGAAGAGATTCTTAATAAAATGGGCAAATAAACTATCCTAAGTGAAACTTAGTGTCTTAGTGGTAAAACAACCCTCTTCACCACTGAGACCTGCCTACCGGACAGGCAGGCACTAAGTTCACTAAGACACACTAAGTATAAACACCTAAGTAAGACCTTAAACTATTCGTTACAATTTCGTGATACATTAAATTTTTCCCTTTCCTATCTTGAGAACAATACTTATTCTAGGATTTAAAAAGGAGAGATGTAATGAAATTCACGAAAAATATTTTAATGGCTCTTTTATTGTTTTCTTCTATTCTTCTTGCGCAGGAGGATAGAAAAGTCCTGGTAGAAATTTTCACGAACTCACATTGCCCGCTATGCCCGGCTGCTCATAATGTAATTGATAATTACCTCTCAGGACCAAATGGAAATAAAATCAGCTACATATTTTTTCATATGAATTATCCTTATAACGATGACCCGCTTTATTGGCAAAGCCAGGAAGGATCGGATGCAAGGGATAATTATTATAATCCTGTTGCAGCAACACCCCAGGGCTGGTTCGATGGAATTTCTCAAGGCAGTTCATCCGGATGGACGAACACTCTTAACAATTTGGTTGCTACCACAAGTCCGATAAAAATTAATTTAAGCGGATCCAGAACACCAACACAGTTTAACATAAATGCGCAGTTAACAAGAACCGGTAATGTTCCGGATAATGATCTGGTAATTCATTTTGTTGTAGTTGAAGATATTTTTTTTGATGGAAGGAACAGTGTGTCAAATCATAAACACGTAATGAGAAAAATGCTGCCTACTCCAGACGGACAATCATTTACAATCAATTTAAATGAAACAATAAATTTTCCACAAACAATTGACCTCGATCCCATTTGGGATGCCGATAGCTTAAGTGTGGTTGTTTTTATACAAAGCAGCGGATCGAAGACTGCTTATCAATCAGCGACAATCAGTTCCTCTGAGTTGAATGTTACTGATGTAGAAAATGAAAGTTGGGTTCCTTTTGAATTTATTCTTGAGCAAAACTACCCTAATCCGTTTAACCCAAGCACGATAATCAGCTGGCAGTCTCCAGTCGGCAATCATCAAACTTTAAAAGTTTACGATGTGTTGGGAAATGAAGTTGCAACAATAATTAATGAATTCAAACCTGCAGGAAGTTATGAGGTTGAATTCTCAGCAGCCGGACTAACAAGCGGAATCTATTTCTACAAACTACAGGCAGAAAATTATGTTGAGACAAAGAAGATGTTATTACTTAAATAATACAACCGCTTCTCAAACTACGGCGAACAATTGTCCGCTTTTTTATTTGATTAAGGCTTCCTCTTTAATAGATGCTATTAAGAACATAACTGTTAACTTGTATTGATTATGGCTGCTTAATTAATAATTTCATGCGAGAATTTATTTTGCCTAAATTCCAATAAAAATTTTAATGCTTACTTTTATATTAAGACACGTGAAATTCTTAAAAGCCAAATATATTTTGCGTGCAGTATTACTTCTCTGGAGCGCTTTGATCTTTTCACAGCAACAAGAAAATCATCTGGTTTTCGGACGGATTGATGTTGAAACGGGATTATCTTCTAATACCGTATATGCAATCGTCCAAGATAATACTGGATTTTTATGGTTTGGTACAGATGACGGTTTGAATCGTTATGATGGTTATAACTTTAAAGTGTTCAGGAATGACCCTGATGACTCTAATAGTATTTCAAGTAATAATATTTGGTCTCTGATGACTGATCGTTCTGGGAGCATCTGGATTGGGACAAAAACCGGGGAGCTAAACAGATATAATCCACGAACCGAGAAGTTTGTTAGCTGGAAGATCGAATCTGATATGGCCAAGGAAAACAGTATTACATGTTCCTATGAAGATAAAAATGGAAATATCTGGGTTGGAACTTATAGAGATGGTCTTTATAGATTAGATCCCCCTACCAATACAATAGAGCATTGGTCATCTGATCCAGATAACTCAAAAAGTTTAAGCCATTATTATGTTCGGTCTATTACAGGGGATGATTTCGGGAATATATATGTGGCGACCTATATTGGTTTCAATAAATTTAATCCTTCTGTCTCAAATGAGTTTGAACGTTATTATCATAATCCTTCCGAAAAGAATAGTATAAGTAACAATATTATTTGGTCTATTTCCAAATCCTCTTTGGATTCAAATCAAATCTGGTTGGGCACGGCGGATGGTTTAACAGAATATAATGTAAACGAAAATACCTTCTCCAGCATTAATGTTCCCAACCCGCAAAATCTTTTATACGGAACAAGTGTGGGCCAAGTAATTGAGCAGATGAATGATAATGAAAAAACAATCTGGGTAAATTCATATGCGGGGCTCTTAAAAATGAATCTCTCTTCGGGTGAAACCAAACGATTTCTTCACGATGAAAACAACCAGCAAAGTTTAATTGATAATCAGATAAACCAAATTTTCAGAGATCTCTCTGGGGTAATCTGGTTAGCTACGGACAATGGTATCAGTTACTTGTCACCTAAGAATGCAAGGTTTAATTCGGGGGGGTCTTTACTCCTAGGCTCAGAGTCTTCCAATATTCTTTTAAGAAAGAACATTACTGCAATTACAGAAACACCTGATGGCAAAATATGGTTTGGCACAACAGACGGCTTGTATTATTTCTCTCATATAAATAATAAAGTGTTTTCATATCCGGAATTTGAAAATACTCCCGTATGGAGTTTGGTTTCGGGAAACGACGACGATTTATGGGTAGGCACTTTTGGTACGGGGCTAAAACAAATATTTCTAAAAACCGGCCTTGTTAAATCATGGGATTTGAATCACCCGGAAATTAAAACACAGGCTGTTTACTATAATAAATCTCTGCTAAGAGACAGAAAGAATAATGTTTGGGTTGGTTATTGGGGTGCAGGTGTCAGCAAAATTAATTCCAGGACAAATAAGTATGAACTGTGGCTGAATGATCCTGATAATCCGAATAGTTTAAGTAACAATGATGCTTGGGTAATTAAGGAAGATAAAGTAGGAAGAATTTGGCTGGGTACGCGGGGTGGTGGTTTGAATTTATTTGAAGACGAGGGCAAAGTAATTTTTCATCATTGGATGAAGCAAGAGACTAATATGGAAGGATTAAACAGCAACAACATCTATTCTATGTGTGAAGCCCTTCATCTCTCTACAGATAAAAATGAAACTGTTTTATGGATTGGTACAAGCAACGGATTAAATAAAATTACCATCAAAAATAAGGGCGCTGATATTTATGATGTTGATGTCGATATTGTTTCTTATACGATTAATGATGGCCTGCCTGACAATTCAGTAAAGAGTATTCTTGAAGATGATGCTGGTAACCTGTGGCTGGGCACGGGATTCGGCATTTCATTTTTTAATGTTCAGAAAAAAGTCTTTACAAATTTTTCCACAACCGACGGACTAACTAGCAGCGTATTTAATTTTGAATCTGCATTAAAAACAAAAAGCGGCTTGATGCTCTTTGGAAGCACACACGGTATAAATATTTTCAAACCCGGGGGAATAATCCTATCCACTTTCAACCCTCCGCTGGTAATAACAGATTTATTGATTTTTAATGTTCCAATGAATGCCGGAGATGGATCGGTTTTAAAACAAAGCGCTTCTCTAACTGATGAAATCATTCTCAACTATGACCATAATGTCTTCTCTTTTGAATTCGCTGCTTTGGATTTTAATTCATCAAAGACAATAAAGTATGCATATATTATGGAAGGGTTTGATAAAGAATGGGTTTATAATGGAAACAGAAGGTTGGCCACTTATACGAACCTCGATCCCGGTAATTATACTTTTAAAGTCAGATCAACCAATGCGGATGGAGTCTGGAGTGAGAATTTAAAATTTGTCAAAGTAATTATTACTCCGCCTTTCTGGATGACATGGTGGTTCAGAAGTTTACTGATATTTATATTTCTATCAATCGGCCCGATTATCTATTACCGGAAAGTTAACAAGTTAAAAAACGACCGGCTTGTGCAGGTTGAATTTTCAAAACAGCTTATTCAATCACAGGAGGAAGAAAGGAAGAGAATCGCTTCTGAGCTTCATGATAGTCTTGGACAGGATCTTTTAGTAATTAAAAATCTTGCTCTTATGAATAAGAATAAAAACGAACAGTTTGATGAAATTTCAAAAACTGCGGGGCTCGCAATAGATGAAGTAAGAAGAATATCTTACAACCTTCATCCATATCAATTAGATAGATTGGGGCTTTCGAAAGCCATCAATTCTATGTTTACAAATATTGAGGGTGTCTCTAAAATAAAGTTTGATACCAATATTGGGAACGTTGATAATCTTTTTGAAAAGGAAAAGGAAATAAATATTTACAGAATTATCCAAGAGTGTGTGACAAATATTATTAAACACTCTGATGCAGATAATGCAAGGGTATTTGTTGAAAAAGCAGAAGATGTTTTATTAATTGAAATTGCCGACAACGGAAAAGGTTTTAATTTTGAATCAACTAAGTCCGAATCAAAAGGGTTTGGTCTTAAGAATCTTGAAAACCGTGTTTCTTTTTTAGACGGCGAGTTAAAGTTTAAGTCAGCTGAAGAATTTAAAACACAGATAAAAGTTAAGATACCCCTGGGCTAATGAGTAAAATAAAAGTAGTAATAGCAGATGATCATCCGGTTATGCGAAGCGGGGTTAAATCCGTTTTACTTAACGATCCCAATATCGAAATCCTTGCGGAGGCTAAGGATGGTGAAGAAGCATACAATACTATTATTAAGTTTCAACCGGATGTTGCTTTAATTGATGTAGAAATGCCGAAGATGACGGGACTGGAAATTACAAGAAGATTAAGTGACGAAAAAAATAAAACCAAAATCGTTTTCTTAACAATGTATAAAGATGAAGATATGTTTAATGAAGCAATGGATGTGGGCGCATATGGGTATGTCCTAAAAGAAAATGCTGTTGAAGATGTTCTAGAAAGCGTAAAAGTGGTTGCAGAAGGAAGACATTATATCAGTCCAATGATCTCGGGTTATCTCGTTACTAGATTAAGCAAGCAAAGGGATCTGGCGTCTAAAACACCTTCAATAAATGATTTAACTAAATCCGAGCGAACAATTTTAAAACATATTTCGCTTGAAAAAACCACACAGCAAATTGCTGATGAACTTCACATTAGCTATAAAACCGTAGAGAATCATCGCAACAACATTTCAAAAAAACTAAACCTCAGCGGCACCCATAGCCTCGTAAAGTTTGCAATATCTAATAAATCAATTCTATAAAATTCTAAATTGTTCATTATTCATTCTTAATTAATATAGGTGCTTCCACCTATATAAAATGAGTGCTTTTACCTATTTAATTCCTTTCTCTATTAATCCATCTTTACATTAAAAAAAATGGATACAATGAAGCTACTTTTAGTTGACGATAATGATAGAATCCGAAAAATAATGAGAAGTATCTATTCTCCTCATTTTGATGATGTAATCGAATGCAGTGATGGGGCAGATGCTGTTTTAGCATTTAATGATTCTCATCCTGATTGGGTTGTGATGGATATTAAAATGAACGAGATGGACGGAATCGAAGCAACAGAAAAAATCATTTCTACTAATCCGGAAGCTAAGGTAATAATAGTATCTCAGTATAACGATGAAACAACTATGGCCGCAGCAAAGCTTGCAGGTGCAATCAAATTTATCAGCAAAGAAAATCTTTCAAACGTAATTGAGTTTATTAATAATCATCTAAGGAGTGCAAAGTGAGACCTTTTGTCTATACACTGTTCATCTTGCTGTCATTAACCACAATAACTATTTCACAAACCAAATACACCTGGAATGGCAGCAGCGGCTCATGGCAAACAGCAAGCAATTGGAATCCGAATGGTGTACCAGGTGCGGCTGATACTGCTGTTGTTAATGGCGGAACGGTGACAAGCGATCTGTCTGTTACAATTGCAAGCATCTTTCAAAATGCAGGAATCATTAATGGAACGGGAAATTTTATTGTCACTAGTAAATTCACCTTATTAACAGGGACTCACGGAGGTACAGGAACTACAACTATTTCTGCTTCAGCTACAGGTAGCTTTGCTTCAACCTCCGGCAAAACAATCTCCAGAACTTTTGTAAACGATGGGCTGCTTGATATAACAGGAACTGGCTCAGTAAGTTTTTCTACCGGAGCTCAGGTAATAAATAACGGGACAATGGATTTTAAGGTTTTGGTAAGCTTTGGAAACACGAATGGAACTCTGGTCAATAACGGAACCCTGCTGCGAAGTTCATCAACTGGTGCCGCTACTATCGGTGCCCCCTTTACCAATAATGGAACAATAAATGTACAGAGTGGTGAACTTGTATCGGTAGCTGGAATGACGGGCAGCGGTTCTTTTAATATTGCTGATGCTACTAAGTTCAGATTAACAGGAGGCACTAGTACAATTGGTGGTAATAGCATAAGTGGAATCGGAACCTTTGAATTAGCTGGCGGGATATTAAATTTCAGCGGTAATGCTGTAACGGTATCAACAGGAACAACCTTTCTACAAAGCTCTGGAACAATCGGTGGTGATGGGAACCTGGTGATCAATGGGTATTTCAACCTTGCAACAGGGACTCACGGTGGTACGGGAACTACAACTATTTCTGCTTCAGCTACAGGTAGCTTTGCTTCAACCTCCGGCAAAACAATCTCCAGAACTTTTGTAAACGATGGGCTGCTTGATATAACAGGAACTGGCTCAGTAAGTTTTTCTACCGGAGCTCAGGTAATAAATAACGGGACAATGGATTTTAAGGTTTTGGTAAGCTTTGGAAACACGAATGGAACTCTGGTCAATAACGGAACCCTGCTGCGAAGTTCATCAACTGGTGCCGCTACTATCGGTGCCCCCTTTACCAATAATGGAACAATAAATGTACAGAGTGGTGAACTTGTATCGGTAGCTGGAATGACGGGCAGCGGTTCTTTTAATATTGCTGATGCTACTAAGTTCAGATTAACAGGAGGCACTAGTACAATTGGTGGTAATAGCATAAGTGGAATCGGAACCTTTGAATTAGCTGGCGGGATATTAAATTTCAGCGGTAATGCTGTAACGGTATCAACAGGAACAACCTTTCTACAAAGCTCTGGAACAATCGGTGGTGATGGGAACCTGGTGATCAATGGGTATTTCAACCTTGCAACAGGGACTCACGGTGGTACGGGAACTACAACTATTTCTGCTTCAGCTACAGGTAGCTTTGCTTCAACCTCCGGCAAAACAATCTCCAGAACTTTTGTAAACGATGGGCTGCTTGATATAACAGGAACTGGCTCAGTAAGTTTTTCTACCGGAGCTCAGGTAATAAATAACGGGACAATGGATTTTAAGGTTTTGGTAAGCTTTGGAAACACGAATGGAACTCTGGTCAATAACGGAACCCTGCTGCGAAGTTCATCAACTGGTGCCGCTACTATCGGTGCCCCCTTTACCAATAATGGAACAATAAATGTACAGAGTGGTGAACTTGTATCGGTAGCTGGAATGACGGGCAGCGGTTCTTTTAATATTGCTGATGCTACTAAGTTCAGATTAACAGGAGGCACTAGTACAATTGGTGGTAATAGCATAAGTGGAATCGGAACCTTTGAATTAGCTGGCGGGATATTAAATTTCAGCGGTAATGCTGTAACGGTATCAACAGGAACAACCTTTCTACAAAGCTCTGGAACAATCGGTGGTGATGGGAACCTGGTGATCAATGGGTATTTCAACCTTGCAACAGGGACTCACGGTGGTACGGGAACTACAACTATTTCTGCTTCAGCTACAGGTAGCTTTGCTTCAACCTCCGGCAAAACAATCTCCAGAACTTTTGTAAACGATGGGCTGCTTGATATAACAGGAACTGGCTCAGTAAGTTTTTCTACCGGAGCTCAGGTAATAAATAACGGGACAATGGATTTTAAGGTTTTGGTAAGCTTTGGAAACACGAATGGAACTCTGGTCAATAACGGAACCCTGCTGCGAAGTTCATCAACTGGTGCCGCTACTATCGGTGCCCCCTTTACCAATAATGGAACAATAAATGTACAGAGTGGTGAACTTGTATCGGTAGCTGGAATGACGGGCAGCGGTTCTTTTAATATTGCTGATGCTACTAAGTTCAGATTAACAGGAGGCACTAGTACAATTGGTGGTAATAGCATAAGTGGAATCGGAACCTTTGAATTAGCTGGCGGGATATTAAATTTCAGCGGTAATGCTGTAACGGTATCAACAGGAACAACCTTTCTACAAAGCTCTGGAACAATCGGTGGTGATGGGAACCTGGTGATCAATGGGTATTTCAACCTTGCAACAGGGACTCACGGTGGTACGGGAACTACAACTATTTCTGCTTCAGCTACAGGTAGCTTTGCTTCAACCTCCGGCAAAACAATCTCCAGAACTTTTGTAAACGATGGGCTGCTTGATATAACAGGAACTGGCTCAGTAAGTTTTTCTACCGGAGCTCAGGTAATAAATAACGGGACAATGGATTTTAAGGTTTTGGTAAGCTTTGGAAACACGAATGGAACTCTGGTCAATAACGGAACCCTGCTGCGAAGTTCATCAACTGGTGCCGCTACTATCGGTGCCCCCTTTACCAATAATGGAACGACAAAAATTCTGACAGGTGCTTTAAGTTTTGCTTCTTCTCTTAACAACAACATATCAGGTGAAATTAGTGGGATTGGAACTCTAATTTCTCCAACAGGTGGATTTATTAATGATGGTTCTGTTTCACCAGGTACCTCTCCGGGTGTTTTAAGTGTATCCGGTAATTATCCGCAATCATCAAGTGGTGTTTTGAATATTGAAATCGGCGGATACGCATCAGGAAGTGAGAGAGATAGTCTTTTCGTTTCCGGTCAGGCAAATTTGAATGGTTCCTTAAATGTACAGTTTATTAATAATTTCATACCAACTGTTGGTGATTCATTCATGGTTATGGGTTATGGAAGTAGGGTTGGTCAATTTTCGCAGGTTAATTTTTCAAATAATGTTTCGGGACAGATACAATATCTTTCTAACGGTGCGCAGGTTTTAATTACAAGTGGTGGAATAAATCAACCTCCTGTAGCTGTTGATGATGCTGCACAAACTAATGAAGATGTCGCTGTAATTATTAATGTTCTGGCTAATGACAGCGATCCTGATAACGATTCGCTAAGCATTAATGGATTTACTCAACCAATTCATGGAAGCGCAGTGCAAAGTGGGGACAGCAGTATTTCATATACACCTGCATTAAACTATTTTGGATTGGATAGTCTTACATACACAATAAAGGATCCTAATGGTGCAACAGCTTCTGCAAAAGTAAGAATTACTATTCTTCCTGTAAATGATCCCCCAACTGCACCTGTTTTACTTTTGCCTGTCAGCGGTGATACGTTAAACTCTAACCAGACAATAAATTTTGTATGGCATGCTTCAAGTGATCCGGAGAATGAACCTTTATTTTATGCACTTCGAATCTGGGGTAACTCGCTCGATACAACAATAGCTGGAGTCAGCGATACAACTCTCGCTTTTAATAATCCAAATGCTTTCCAGCAAAACAACAGCTATCAATGGCAGGTTACAGCAAGCGACGGAAATCTTTCAACACCTTCTGCAATAAGAAATTTTTATATAGCAAGCACAGCAATGGCGGGCGTTTATACGATTGGAATCGGGGGAGACTTTGCTACAATTACTGCTGCTGTAATGTCATTAAAAACATTAGGAGTAAGAGATGCTGTTACTTTCAATATTTTGCCCGGAGTTTATGATGAGCAGGTCACTATCGATTCGGTTGAAGGTCTCTCTTCTTCAAACATGGTTGTTTTACAAGGTCATAGTGGAACTCCGGGAGATGTTATTTGGAAATACAGCGGTCAGGCGCCAAATTCCAATTTTGTTTTACTTCTCAAGTACATATCAAATATAATTATCCGTAACATTACATTTGTTGCAGCAAAGCCTACAGCAGGTAGGTTGGTTGGGTTGGGGATGAATTGCAGCAACATTAAAATTGAGAATAATAATTTCGTTGGTGTTTCAACATCAAGCATCTCAGATGTTTACGCAATTATTAATTCCCACACTGCGCAGCTGGACAGCATCAGCATACTAGAGAATGTAATAAATTTTGGGAGCTATGCAGTTAGACTTTTGGGTAATACACAACAGATTTCCTCGTTGCAAATTTTTAATAATAAGTGCTTTAAGCAAAGCTCCATTTCTCTCCTGATTTATAGTGCAACAAATATTGAGGTTAAAAACAATTTTCTTGACAATCGTAACCAGCTGGGCGCAGGAATGTCAATAGTTAATTGTCAGCTTCCCATTACTATCAGCGGAAATAAAATCATCAACAAAAAATGGGGAATGGCCTTAAATAATAATTCCGGTGGTAGTGGGAGGATACAGGTGTCAAACAATTTCATTCATGTGGGAGCACCTCATAATTATAATTATACTCCTTTTGGTATGCGCATTAGTTCAACGGAAAATACAGATCTCTTTTATAATACTATTATATTAGTTGGCGATACTACCGAAACATCGCGAACTCTTTGGGTAAATTCACCGATTAATATTCCCCTAATAAAAAATAATATTTTAGTAAATACAGCATTTGGTAGCGCAATATATTATTCTGGAACGGTGGGAATAGAAAGCGACTACAACGACCTCTATACTAACGGCAATATACTCGTAACATGGAATTCCTCAAATTATAGTACTTTATCATCTTACCAAACAGCAAGAGCACAGGATCTTAACTCTTTAAATGTTAATCCCTCTTTTCTTTTGTATCAGGATCCTCAGCTTAATGATTTCATTTTGAACAATGCAGGAACACCCTTAGCAGAAGTGACGACTGACATCGACGGGGAACCAAGACATCCAAGCACCCCTGATATTGGTGCCGATGAATTTGAACCAATGGGGTTTGAGGGTACGTTCACAATTGGTGATGGCGGAGATTTTTCAACCATCTCAGCTGCGGTTGAGACCTTGGGTGATACAATCGTTAGTGGTCCCGTTACATTTAAAATTCTACCTGGTGTGTATGTTGAGTCTGTAGTTCTAACAAAATTTGCTGGTGTCTCGGCAAGCAACTATCTGGTGTTTGAATCTTCCACTGGAAACAAATCAGATGTAATTTGGAATTATGATCAGTTTGATGTGGCTAATCTGACAATGTCTGGTGCAAGATACATCAAACTTCGTAATCTCACATTCACACGAACGACAAACCACGGTCCGCTTGTTGAATTTAGCATTTTCCCAAGTTTTGAGGACTCCTGTAGTCATATTTTATTGGAAGGAAATGAGTTTGTGGGGGTATATGCTGATCCAGGACAATCGAATAGACTTGCTCTACTTACTTCTGAGTTCAATAATTATCTGGATAGTGTTGTTGTGGTTAATAATATCTTCCGCAAAGGACAGGTAGCTATTGCTTTTACATCTAGTCAAACTTTAGGGCAAGGAATCGTAATTGAAAACAATCTTATTGAAGAACCTGCCCATCATGGTATAACTCTTTGGCAACTAAATGCCCCCAGAGTAATAAAAAACGAAGTGAGGATGTTAACCAGTCCTACAGGAAAGCAATTCCGTGACGGTATTAGTGTTGGGGCTTGCTACGGAAAGCTCGAAATCATCAATAACAGAGTAACCATTAATCTTGTCGGGACGATTGCAAATTCTTCAGTTACCGGAATAGATATTTTTGCTTGTAACGGGAATACGACGAGAGGATTGGTTGCAAATAATTTTGTGCGAGTAAATTTTCAATCATCAGCTCATACAAATTATACTGGTAATGGAATTACTCTATTTGCTAGTAAAAATCAAGATGTGCTTTTCAACACTATACGAGTGGGTGGGGGGCTAACAGCTTCCTCTTCAAAGGCCTTGTACTTCTTTTCTGGAGAAGGAAACCACCGCTTACAAAACAACATTTCTGTAAACCTTGCAGGTGGCTATGCACTGTGGGTTGAGGGCTCTTCATTACCACTAAATCAAAGTGATTATAATAATTTTCTGAGTAGTGGTTCAAATCTGGTTAGGTGGGGAAACACTGATTATTCTAATCTTGCCTCCTACCAAACAGGTACTGGAAAAGATTTAAATTCATTAAGCGCAGACCCATTGTTTGTTTCGAGCGATGATCTACACATTAAATCTGGCAGCCCGGTTGATGGAAAAGGCACACCGCTTGCGGAAGTTCCCCGTGATATTGATAATCAGCTTCGCTCTTTAACTGTGTCGGATATCGGGGCTGATGAATATACAGCACAAAGAATAATTATTAAGAGGAAAAACAAACTCAATAAAACGATCTTGCCATTGACAATCACTCGCGATTCACTATTTATCGATCCCCGATTGGATCCAATGATATCAGGATATGTTCTTTCCGATGTAAATGTATTTATAGATACTCTCGTTCACACAAACCTTGCAGACCTTGAAATATATCTGACACACAATGGCGTAACAGATACTCTTGCAAATTTTCTTCCGGATTCTGCATCGGGATTTATTGGAACCATCTTAGATGACTCAGGCCTGCTAACTCTTAATGAAGGTGTGTCACCATTTACAAGTGTTTACCGTCCATATAATCCTTTGTCTATATTCAACGGGGTTGACCCGGAAGGCGAATGGGTGTTGGAAATTTATGATCGTTCTTCAGGTAATTTTGGAATTCTTGATGCGTGGGGAATTGAACTTGTCTTTGAGCAACCAACTGGCGTTCCCGATGAACAGGAAGAAAATATTATTCCTGCTAACTTTGAGTTGTCTCAGAATTATCCGAATCCTTTTAATCCTTCTACCACTATACAGTATTCCGTGCCCTCAAGAAGCACCGTTATTCTCAAGATTTATGATATTCTTGGCGGTGAAGTTTCAACACTTGTTAATGAAGATAAAGATGCTGGGATTTATTCGGTTAGCTTCAACGCTTCACAACTCGCAAGCGGAATGTATCTGTACAGAGTACAGGCTGGAGATTTTGTTGAAACGAAGAAAATGATCTTACTTAAATAATTGAATCAACTATTCGGCTTATCAAATTTTAGCGATTATATTCTATAATATTTACTCCCGCACATAAGTTGTGCGGGAGTTTCATTTTTAATAGGTTTCTCACCAGTTGCATCAACTACCGCTAATCATAAATACGTTGATACTTCGTTTATAACCCAATATCTTTTTTACTATAAAATCTTACATAAACAATAAATTCATAAATAATCCAAGGAGGATAGAATGCAAAAAATTATTTTCAAAACAGGAATAGCATTTAGTTTAATCCTGTTTAGCCTGATTCTTTTAACGGCTTGCTCACCTAAAGAAGATGAGAATAAAATTGCAGTAACTACAATGTCAGCCGAAGCCAAGAATGATTTTCTTCAGGGACGAGACCTTTTTGAAAAACTTCAGCAGAGAGAATCACTCACCTATTTTGAAAATGCAATCGCCCAAGACAATGAGTTTGCTGCTGCATACTATTATCATTCATTGGCTAACCCTACTCCAAAAGGATTTTTTGAAGATCTCGATAACGCATTAGCACATGCGGATAAGGCTTCGGAAGGAGAAAGATTAATAATTCTTGCATTAAAAGCCGGTGTTGATGGAAATCAACAGCAGCAGGAAGAGTATTTAAAAAAATTAGTAGGACTTTATCCTGATGACGAAAGAGCACAAGGACAGCTTGGCCAGTTTTATTTCGGGCAACAGAAATACGATCTTGCCGTTCAGTATTTGAAAAAATCAACTGAATTAAATCCAGATTATTCTTCGTCTTACAATATGCTTGGCTATTCATACCGAAACCTTGAAAACTATGCCGAGGCAGAAAAAGCTTTTAAAAAATATATTGAATTGATTCCAAATGATCCAAACCCTTACGATTCATACGCTGAAATGCTTTCGAAGCAAGGAAGGTATGAAGAAGCAATTACACAATACAACAAAGCTCTGGAAATTGATCCCAACTTTTTTGCATCACATATGGGTGTTTCAAACAATCTTATTTATTTGAATAGATATGATGAAGCAAAAATGAATTGCGACGAATGCTATGCAATGGCAAAAAATGATGGTGAACGAAGATTTGCTCTCTTTACAAAAACAGTTGCTTGCGTTGACCAGGGTAATATTGAAGGGGCAATGCTGGAAATGCAGAAGCAATACAATCTTGCAAAAAATATTAACGATGCTTCAGCAATGACTGGAGACCTTAACACTATGGGAAATATTCTTTTTGAAGCCGGAAGGTATGATGAAGCAAAAATGAAATTCAAAGAAGCGATTCAGGTGATGGAATCATCTGATCTTGCAGAAGAAGTGAAAGAAAATACAAGAAGGATGAATCTTTATAACAATGGAAGAATTGCTTTGAGGACTGGAAAAATGGATGAGGCAAAGAAGATGGCAAACGAGTTTGGAACAAGGGCAATCAATGCCAACAACACATTTCAAATTTGGCTTTCTCATTATCTGAATGGACTAATTGCTCTTGAAGAAAATAAGTATCAAATGGCGATTAGCGAGTTCGAAAAAGCTAATTTACAGAATCCGCAAACATATTTTTATATGGCAGTTGCCTCAGCAGAATCAGGTGATAATACTAATGCACAAATGTACGCAGAGAAATGTGCAAACTTTAACGCATTAATAAATCTAAACCAGGCGTTTGTCAGAAATCAGGCAAAGGAAATGCTGAATTCGATTTAGATCAGAATTCATACGGCGGAGTTTACTCTCCGCCTATTTATTAATTATTCATTCCTCCAAATTCCTTAAAAATTTTTCTTGGTACAAAAAGATTACTTTCTTGTTACACAATCGTGACAATTGAATTTTATGTTGACTCCTGAGAATTTTCAATAATTAAAAAGGAGTCTATTATGTTAAAAAGAAACTTTTCATCAATGTTTATCGTGTTAATTATATTCACGCTGACTGCTTCCGCTCAGGTTGACCCGGATACAGCAATGAAAGCAAGTATTGACAGATTCAGTATGGATGCTGGAACATTGTTCGTTCGCGATGGTTCGAATGGTTTACCTGGCCCAAATGAACCAATTAATTTTGATCAGGGACCGTTTATAACTCAGGGTCTGAGCCCAAATGGTGAATTTATTTCTTATTACAATTTTGATGTTATGCCGACTGAACCTGCACCAATTTATGTTCTTTTCAGAGATGGCGAGCCGAATCCGGTACCAGATCAATTGAATGTTGTTGGGGTGATTCCCGGAGATCCCGGCTATAATGATTTCTGGAGAGTTAATTTTGTTACGGTTCCACCAAATTATGTGGCGAACACAATTACAAAAGTTTCTGAAATTCTAGGTGGAAGTTATTCAATTGAGGAGTTGGACGTTATTGTAAATTGCCCAATTGTCCCCGACAGTTCAACAGCAATGCTCAGATACAACACAAGTGAAGATCCCGGATTGACACGAGGTTGGTATGATACCAAGGTAGTTTTTTATTTCAATTTTTCGGAAAAAGCTTTAATGGTGGATGGCTCAGGTATGGTTCCATTATCACCGATATATGTTTGCTTTAATATTAATCCGGGTGAACCAGGTGGCGGACCTCCTTCAGGGTTCAAAACAGATTCTACCGGAAGAACACACAACGTAACTGCTACTCTTCCCGAAGATACCGACTATTCACCACTATGGTCAGTAAATATTTATGACAATGGCGATTTTAATATAGTCTACGATTTATCATCAGCACAAATGGCAAACATACTTGCAATGGGTGCAGCGAATGTAAACTGCCCTGTTGTATTAAACGAATCTTCTTCGGCTGTTGAACAATTTGGAAACACATTGCCAACAGGTTATGAGCTTGCTCAGAATTTTCCGAATCCGTTTAATCCGTCAACAACAATCAGATTTTCACTACCGGAAAGTGATCTTGTATCAATAAAAATTTATAATAGCATTGGTGAAAATATAGCTGAGTTAGTTAACCAGGTTTTAACCGCAGGCAGCTACAGCGTTGAATGGAACGCAGAAAACATCCCAAGCGGAATTTATTTTTATAATTTAACTTCTGGCAATTTCACCAATACTAAGAAGATGATTCTTTTAAAGTAAACTTCTGATCCGGGTGAGACTCACAGAAAAATCATGGGTCTCACCTGGTAAAAAGGGGATCTTTTCTTTATTTTATAAAATACGAAGGCAGTAAATTTTTTAGTGAAATATAAAACCTAAATGCTTCTCCGTGATTTTTTCGTTATAAACAGATTGTATATTACTTATTAAAAGAAAAACAAATTGAAAAAAGTATTAGTAATTGAAGACGATAAATCTATAGTTGACCTCCTTGAAATTCATCTTAAGGATTTGAATTGTGAAGTGACTACTGTCCAGGATGGAAGCGAGGGACTGAAGACAGCAACCACAAAAACATTTGATCTTATCGTGCTGGATATAATGCTTCCGAATGTAAATGGCTTTGATATTTGTAAGGAAGTAAGGAAGAATAATATTTACACTCCTATATTAATGCTAACTTCAAAATCAGAAGAAGTGGACAAAGTTCTTGGTCTTGAAATTGGTGCGGATGATTATCTCACAAAGCCTTTCAGCATAAGAGAATTTATTGCAAGGGTAAAAGCAATTCTCAGAAGAGTCGAGTCAATTCAAAATGAAATAGGAAGCGATTCAAATATTGCCGCGGGTGAATTAGCTATTGAAGTTTCAAAACGAAAAGTAACTCTCGATGGAAACAGGATTGAATTAACTCCGAAAGAATTTGACTTGCTTCATCTTCTTGCATCTCACCCGGGAAAAACTTACACACGCGAACAATTGTTGAATATACTTTGGGGATATCAATACAATGGCTACGAACACACGGTCAATTCACACATCAACAGACTCCGAAGCAAAATTGAGCCGGACATTTCAAATCCAAAATATATTTTGACTTCCTGGGGAGTTGGTTACAGATTTAATGAGGAGATAGGTTAGTGCAATTAGAAAAATCTAATCAAAAAAAATATGGATTCTTTTCAAGCCTCTATTGGAAGATAGCTGCAGTATTCCTTTTTGCATTAATCATCATTTCAATAGTTTACCTTTACATTGCTGCATTCACTGCCGAGATGTACTTCCAGGAGGCAAGTCAAAGATTAAACGAAAAAGTTGCTCAACATATTGCCGATGAAAACCAATGCTTTATTAATGGAGAAGCTAATCAGGAAGTTCTGAAAAAAGTTTTCCACGATGTGATGGTAATTAATCCAAGCATTGAAGTTTATCTTCTCAATTCCGAAGGTAAAATCTTAACATACTTTGCACCGAATAAAGAAGTGAAACTTGACTACGTTCCACTTGAACCAATTAATGAATTTCTGGAAGTTGGGGCTTCTTCATTTGTGATGGGAGCTGATCCGAAAAATGAACATGTTGAAAAAACTTTTTCTGCTGCAAAAGTATATGAGGGAGAAGTTCAGAGAGGATACATTTACGTGATTCTCGGTGGTGAAGATTATGAAAACGCTGCTAATTTTGTTTTTGGCAGTTATATACTTCGGCTGGGTCTTCGCTCAATGACAATTACCCTGATAGCCGCTGCAATATTTAGTCTGATAGCGCTCGGTTTAATTACAAAAAATATGAGAAAAATTATATCTGTAATCCGGAGATTTAAAGAGGGTGATCTGAAAGCCAGGATAAAACTGAAAAGTAAAGGAGAGCTTGGTGAATTTGCAGATTCATTTAACGAAATGGCGGATACGATAGTTAAGAACATTGAAGAGATTAAAACAATGGATAACCTGCGAAGAGAACTCGTTGCAAATGTTTCTCACGATCTCAGAACTCCTCTTGCCACAATTCAGGGATACCTGGAAACTATACTAATTAAGTCTGACTCTCTAACCGATGATGAGAAGAACACATATATGAAAACAATTCTAAACAGCACTGAGCGATTAAAAACTTTAGTGTCGGAGTTGTTTGAACTTTCAAAACTTGAAGCAAGAGAAACGAAACCAAAGCTCGAGCCATTTTCAATTGCCGAGATCGTTCAGGATATTCAACAAAAGAATAAAGTTATCGCTGAGAAAAAAAATATTGATCTCTCTGTTGATTTCACTTATAACCTTCCTTTAGTCTATGCAGATATCGGGATGATGGAAAAGGTCATTCAAAATCTTTTAGATAACGCCATCAAGTTTACTTCTGAAAATGGAAAGGTATTAATAAGACTGCAGCTTCATGATGATAGGATTCTTTTAGAAGTTGAGGATAGCGGACAAGGAATCAGCAATGAAGCATTGCCTCATATATTCGACCGTTACCAGAGAAATGAAAGGTCGGGTCAATTAGAAAATAAAGGGCTCGGACTCGGTTTGGCTATTGTAAAAAGAATTCTCGAAGTGCATAACCTTGATATTAAAGTAAGAAGTGCCGAAGGAAAGGGAACAATATTTTCATTCAACATTCCTGTTTATAAAAGCAGCGCAAAAATCACAAAAGAAGTTGAATACAATTAAACAGAATTAGCTTTGATGACTATCCACTGAAGTAAGCCCAAATCAACCCAACACAAACGATTAATAAAATTGAAAAGATTAAATCTCTCCTTTTCCAGCCCTTGTCTTCGCCTCCAACTTCCTTGCTTGTAGTATGAATAGTCAGCCCATCAATTTTTTGTGATGATGGCTCTGCGGTTATATAGCTAACTACGACCAACACCAAAGTGCAAACAAGGAAAAGCAGAAAAGCAAAATGTAGAAAATTTAAATCAGCATATTGATAAAATATTCCGCTAAGTGAGTCCTTCATCAATTCTAATATTAATCTTGCTATTCCTAAAACAAACCCTGTTAGCAAAGCTGCAATTGCGCCTTGCGAGCTTACTCTTTTTGAAAGTACACCGATTAAAAATATCGCAGCTATTGGTGGAGAAATATAAGCCTGAACACTTTGCAGGTATTGATAAATCTGTCCGGAAATTAATTTCATCATCGGTATCCACAGCAAACCAAAAATAACAAGAACGACTGTTGCAACTCTGCCAACAAGAACTAATCTTTTCTCGGAAGCATCGGGCTTTATCTTTTTATAAATGTCCCAGGTAATTAATGTTGAGCAGGAATTAAAAACTGAGGAAAGGGAACTCATTAAAGCTGCAAGTAACCCTGCAACTACAATTCCCTTTAAACCAACTGGAAGAAGAGCACCGATTAAAGTTGGTAAAGCATGATCGGGAGAATCTAATTTCAGAGCACCGGTCTGTGTAAGTGCGTAAGCTATCACACCGGGAATTACAAAAATGAAAAGAGGAAGCAGCTTTAAATATCCAGCGAAGATCGTTCCTCTTCTTGAGTGATTAATATCTTTTCCTGATAAAACTCTCTGAACAATGAATTGGTCTGTACACCAGTACCAGACACCGAGAATTGGTGCGCCGAACAAAATTCCTGTCCAGGGAAAATCAGGATCTGTCATTGGTTTCCATAAACTAAAAAATCCCGGACCGGCATTGTTGTATAGTTCATCAATTCCACCGAGTTTAATTAAACCAACTACTGTAACGGTTATCGCGCCAGCGATGAGAATAAACATCTGCACCATATCAGTATAGAGAACTGCGCGAAGTCCGCCAAGCACAGTATATATTCCTGTAATGATAACAACTATTAACGCGCCTGTCCAGAATTCAATTCCCATCAGTGATTCAAAAACAATTCCACCAGCTGCAATTGTTACAGAAATTTTTGTTAGCACATAACCGACGATAGAAATAATAGCAAGGTACCATCGTGACCCTGAAGAATATCTTCTCTCCAAAAATTCCGGCATAGTAAATACACCGTTCTTTAAGTAGAATGGAACAAACAGCCAGCCAAGAATTAGAAGAATTAATGAGGCGAGAATTTCAAACTGACCAACCGCAACTCCACTTGCAGCACCTGTGCCAGCTAAGCCAACAAGATGTTCGCTTCCAATGTTTGAAGCAAAGAGTGAAGCACCGATTATAAACCAACCAACATTTCTTCCAGCAAGAAAATAATCTGATGAGTCTTTGCTTTTTCTTTTTTTGCTGAACGAAGACCAGAATGCAACAAGAAAAACGATAATAAAGTATGCTGCAATTAATATCCAATCTAAGTATTCAAGCATAATGTTTCCCTTTGTCTGCAACCTTCGAGGTTAAAGCCACACTTACGACAAGCAACCTCGAAGGTTATTAGTATTAACTGCTTCGTCATTCCGGCTTGTCCGGCAGGCAGGTGGTCCGGAATCTGACTAACTTTACTCAATCGGGAAAAAACTAATCGCTGTGCCTCCACCAGGTGCAAGTTTTAGTTTTAATGTATCAGAACTATTAACTAGTTTGTTTTCAATTTTATATGCCGTGGGATTTTTATCCCAATTCGAATCTTCATTGTCGCTATAAATTGTTGCCGAGTATTCTTTTCCTTCATCTAAAAAGTTTAAAGAAACTTCGATGCTTCTATCACTTTCATCTGTAATACTTCCGAGGTACCATTTATCTGAGTTTCTTTCTTTTCTGGCAATTGAAATGAAATCACCGATCTCTCCATTCAAAACAATAGAGGTATCCCAATCAACACCAACATCTCTGATGAATTGAAATGCAGGATGTCCCTCATAATTTTCAGGAAGGTCTGCAGCCATTTGAACTGGTGAATAAATTACAACGTAAATTGCAAGCTGATGTGCAAGTGTCGTATTAACTTGATTTTCTTTTTTGTACTTATCAAATTTTATATCGAAAATTCCCGGAGTGAAGTCAATCGGTCCTGCTAACATTCTTGTGAAAGGAATTATTGTTAAGTGTTCAGGAGGATTTCCTCCATCCGGAGACCACGCATTAAATTCCTGTCCGCGCAATCCTTCAGCACTCATAAGGTTTGGATAAGTTCTACGCAAGCCTGTTGGTTTTATCGGTTCGTGAACATCAACCATTATTTGATATTCAGATGCTTTCTCCATCACTTTTCTATAATGATTGACCATCCATTGTCCATGATGATATTCACCATCAGGAACGATTTGTCCAACATAACCTGTTTTAACAGCATGAATACCGAGACTTTTGCATAAAGCGAAAGCTGTGTCCAGTCTTTCTTCATACGGAAGAATGTGAGAATAAGTTTCATTGTGCATAATTATCTGAACATTTTTTTCTTTTGCGTATCGGACAACTTCTTTTAAATCATAATCAGGATAAGGTGTAACAAAATCAAAAATAAAATCACGCTTTTCTTTTCCTAGATAGTGATCCCAGCCAGTGTTCCATCCTTCGATTAACACGGCGCCGATTCCGTTCTTTGAAGCGAAGTCAATATATTGTTTAGCATTTTCAGTTGTTGCACCGTGTCGTCCGCTTTTCATATCCCAGGTACTTTTACCTAGATGCATTTCCCACCAGATACCAACATACTTTGTTGGCTTAATCCAGGATACATCTTTAATAACATTTGGTTCATTCAAATTTAAAATTGTTCGTGAACTTACCAGATCAGTTGCCTTGTCTGAAATTAAAATCAATCTCCAGGGAGTAACAAATGGAGTTTTGGTTTTTACTTTTATTCCAGAATCATTTCCAACCAGTTCGCTTTGAAAAAGAAAATTCTCCTTATCAACTCTCAAAGTCATATCAGCATAGTTTGTTAGATTTGCTTCGAGAATACTGATGTAAATTCCATTGCTGGTTTTCATCGTAACAGGTAAGTTTACGGCATTTTCCGGAATGTAAGTTTGTGCAAGGGCTTTGTGTGATCTTTTTGATAAAGCGTCTATTTCACTGAAGCGAGTTGTATTAAACAAGTGTTCGTAAATATCCCAATCGCCGGGAGTCCACCAGCACGTGTTGTCGCCGGTTAAATTAAACTGAGTATTCTCACTTAGGATTACAACATCATTTAATTTTTTCTGTTTAGGAAATTCAAACCTGAAACCAACTCCATCATCAAAAACTCTGAAAATAATGAAACAGGTTCTTCCCTTTTCTCCATTCTCTTTTACTTCAACTCTAAGTTCGTTGTAATGATTTCTGATGAATCTCTGCTCACCCCAAACGGTTTCCCAGGTATCGTCATATGAAGAGGTTGAAGAGCTAACAATTTCTAAATCTTCTTCAAAAGGTCTTTCACCGATGAAATTAAAACCAAAGTATGAAGTATCAATGATTGTTTTGTCAAGATACTTAATCAAATAAGCAGCTTTTCCATCTTCGGAAAGAAAGAAGTTAGCCCTAATTTTCCTATCGGGGGAAGTTGATTCAAGAAATCTGTTTTTGCTTCCACATTGCAAAAAGAAAAAAGACAACAAAAGAAATATCGAAACAAAACAAGTGCTGTGATATTTCATCTTATTTAATCATGAAGTTGTGCTAGTCAAAATCAAAATTAAAAATTGGAAAGACCGGAAGGAACCCTCCTTTGCCAATGATGTTAATTAAGCCAAGCTGAAGTCCTTCGAGTGTCTCTGTATAATTAACAATAGAAAATTGTAATCCATTAAAATGACCGCCGTGATAATTTACCCAGGACGTTTGAAGTCCTACAAAATTTCCTCTTGAAATATTTACAAGTGCTGACTGCCATCCTGTAAAGCCACCATCGGTCACATTAACACCACCCCACTGAACACCAAGCTGTTTACCTGTTGTTACATTAACAAGTCCCATGTCGAATCCAGTGACATTAACATTCTTTGTGTAAATAAGATTCAATCTTATGCCGCTTACGGATTCGTTGTTGGGCACAATTTGTATCGGGTCAAAAAGAGAAAGTTGGAAAGGTTTTTCCTGTGCAGTAATAACTGTTGAGAATAAAGCGATAAGACTTAAAATATAAATGCCGAACTTTTTTTTCATTTAATTATCCTTTCTGAGAGTGATGTTAAAATGTTTCGTAAATTTAATGAAAATCCTTTTCACTGAAAACGCAGTCAACTTATTCCAGCGAACCAATACCAAGCGGACACCTCACCCAGCTACGATCTTCTTCTTCAAGAATTTCAGTCTCTTTGATTGCTATTCTCTCCGGAGGAATTTGATGAACGGTTTCCATATGGTTTTGAATTGCTTCGGCACGCGCAGTTGCCAGTTTTTGAAACTCTATCTCACTTACAAACTGAACGGAAATAAGTTTTTGCTTCAGTTCTTCAAGATAATTTCTCAAATCGCCTTTACCAAGTGAATCAATTGAAAACTGAATTCTGACTACTTTCAATAAAGAATCGTTGTAAGCCTGGACAAACATTTCTTCAAGAATCTTCTGACCTTTAGTAAAATCTTTTCCTGAGTTATTTTTTATTGAATCTAAAACAGAACCCCCCATCAACCTTTGATTGTAAATGCTGTCGAATTTTTCTTCACGCATAGCATTTGCATCAGTAATCGTATCAACAGCTCCATAAATTTCTAAAATAATTCCCGGTCGTTCAGCCATAATTTTAGATAAGTTTATCATCTTCTCATACTGATGATTTTGTAATTCAGAACTGCCCGCTTCAAAATCCACTGACTCCAGATCTTCACCACCAATCCCGAGCAAATTACCAAGGAATTTGAAAGGTGCAGTTACAATAGTTGTGAGAACTCTTTTAACAGCCCACCAAACTAATGCACCTGTATCTGTCTCGGGATCATTTAAATCACCTTCAACTTCCAAATCAAGATCAATATTGTCATCAGCATCTTTAAGAAGAGCAATCGCAAGTTTTATCGGAAGTCCTAAACCTTCCTGCCCTTCAACTTCATCTCCAAGAGTAAGTTTGTTAAGAAATACTTTGCTGTAGGAAGTAAGCAATCCATTATTAATTTTATATGCGATATCCAGAGAAAGTTTTCCGCTCTCAACATGGTATCCAATAAATTCAACTGAGTATGGTGTTAGGTTAGTCAATTCAATATTGTGAAAGTTCATCTTAATATCTGAGTAAGCGATGGGATCAAACGGATCCATCTTGCCTTTTATTTTTGCAAGCCCGTATTCATCAACAGTTCCCTCCAATCCAATTTCTGCACCAAGAGGATTTTCACTTGAGAATCCATTTATTTCGCCATTGAGAGTATGAATTTTAGAAGCAAATTTTAACGGAAGACTAAAATCAGAGAAATACATTTCACTGTTTTCTATTTTTATTTTGCCAATGTCGAATTTTAAATCCATTTTTTTCTGTTCCGGCTCAGTTGAATGAACAATCAGTGTGTCGGAAGTAGTAACTGAATCTACTTTTACCGGAGTAGTTTTAAGAATATCAATTACATTAATACTTTTGTCTTCAGCTATTGCTATTCTTGAATAAAGATTTTTCAGGTTAACTTCATCTATTTTGATTTGCATCGGGTTGAGCTGCCCGGAAATGTTTGTTACTGAAAGCGAGTTCCATTCAAGAAACCTTTCATCGTTTTTTGTGTCATAAAGTTTTAGATTGTTAATACTGGTATTTGCTTCAAATGATACCTGCATTTTTTCTGAGAGATTTGGTTCATCCAGTTTGAGTATCCCATCCAAAGAAAGCTTGCCATCATCGAGCTTGAGATATGCAAACTGTGCTATGTATGGAGCTAAAGGAATCAGACTTGCTTCGTCGAGAGAGAATTTTAAATTTGCTTTTAGCGGCGACATGGAGAATTTCCCGCTAAGTGAAAAACTTCCGCCGTGTCGGAGGTTGGAAGTCAAATAAAAATCTGAAGTGTCGGATGAGTTCAAATGGAGATCAGTTACTGTTACACTGAAGCTGTCAATCCTTGTTTCTCCGGGAGGACTTACTGCTTTATCCGAAATTAGTAAATGTAGGCGCTGTAAATCAAACTTTCGAATAAAAATTTCCCAGGGTTCTGTTTCTTCTGTTTTTACCGAGTCACTTTTTTGTTTGGTTGATTCTTTCATCAAATCTGAGAAATTAAATTCCTCTTCATTCAGCCTGATGATATTTCCTTCAGGCTCAGTTAAAGTTATCTCTTCAAAATCAAGCTGTTTATTTATAAGCGGCAACAAACTGAAGTTGATGAAAAATTCTTTAAAAGAAAAAAATGTTTCTCTCTTATCTTTCTCGAATATTTTGAAGCCCTTTACCGAAAGGGAGAATGTAAATGGATTGAAAGAAACTGATTCTATTTCAGCATCACGATTAAATTCTTTATTAATATAATCTATCGCTTCACTCTTTATAATCATCGGCACAATGAAAAACCCTGTAATTGTATATAATAAAAAAATAGTGGTTAGTACCCATAGCAATATTCGGGGAGCTTTTTTCAAAAGTAGTTTCTTTTCATTTATTTTTATTAACAAGAATTTATAACGGAATGCTAACTTAGTGAAATTTTGAAGTGAAACAATCTCTTTTCTCTTATTCTATCGCAATAGGAAATTCTTATAAATATCGTATACAGATTCTTGTCAACTATTTTATATTTGCAAAGTAATAAAATCACATATCATTTATTGAGGGCATAAAATGGATTCTAAAAAATATTTCGCAGAATTTTTCGGCACATTTTGGTTGGTTCTCGGTGGCTGCGGCAGTGCAGTAATCTCAGCAGCTTTTCCAGAAGTGGGGATTGGTTTACTTGGTGTTGCACTTGCATTCGGTTTAACTGTGCTTACAATGGCTTATGCAATCGGACATATTTCAGGTTGTCATCTCAATCCCGCAGTAACAATTGGATTATGGACTGGCGGAAGAATCAAAGCAAGCGACGTTTTGCCATATATCGTTTCGCAGGTACTTGGAGGAATTGCAGGTGCCGGAATTCTGTATTTAATTGCAAGCGGACAAGCAGGCTTTGATATAAATGGAGGTCTCGCATCAAATGGTTACGGAGAACATTCACCAGGTGGTTACTCACTTCTTTCAGGTTTTGTATCCGAAGTGGTAATGACATTCTTTTTCCTCTTTGTAATTCTTGGTGCAACAGATGAAAGAGCACCAAAGGGTTACGCCGGAATTGCAATTGGTTTAGCATTAACCTTAATTCATCTAATAAGTATACCGGTTACTAACACATCTGTAAATCCAGCAAGAAGTACCGGACCTGCAATCTTTGTTGGTGGTTGGGCTTTATCTCAATTGTGGATGTTCTGGGTTGCACCAATTATTGGAGCCATCCTTGCAGGATTTATTTACCCGCTTGTTTCGGGAAAAAACAAATAATAATTTTTTAAAGACGCATCACAGGTGCGTCTTTTTTTATCTCTCTATTAATTTAAATCTAACTCTCAGAACTCCTTCATTATAATCAGTGGAAATGATTTTAAATGTTCCAATCTCTTTTGTGTGGGATACATGCAAACCACTGCAAGGGCAGGCATCATATTCCCCTATTCTAATTATCCTGATTTTATCGCCTGCATCATCCGGTAGCTTTGAAAGATTAAATCTTGTTTCAGCATCTTCTTTGGAATGGAATTCTTCTGTAACAACTAAATCCTGTTGAATGACTTCGTTCACTTTAGTATTAATTAGTTGAATTTCATTTTCAGTAAGTTTCCTATCGAAATGGTAATCACATTTTGATTTTTTCTTTTCGATATGATTACTAAATGATCTTCCAACGTTAAACAGTCTAACCATTGTCTGGTTTAAAATGTGTTCGGCTGAATGCATTTGCGGATGATATTGTTTGTTTGATTTTATTTCGTGGTTATTCTCAGTTTCCATATTAACTTATTAAATGATTGCGAAATGTTTTTCCTTTTAGACTAAAATTTGATATACTCGCAACACAAATCACGGGCAAAAATACAAAACATAATGGAATAAATTTATGAAGAGGAACAGGTCTGGCATTTACTTTTTTATATTAGGTGCGTTAGCAATAGTAACCATAATTATTATCGTAATCACACTTCAACTAAACGGCAAAATAACCACCGCAAGTGAAACTCCAGATGAAGATTTTCCGCAGGGATATAAAATTACTTCACCTGAAATTCCTAATTATCTTGAATTCGCAGGAGAAAAAATTCCAACCGAAAATTTTGAAGTTTATGAAAGAATGGAAAGAGAGTTTCTTTCTAATACGTACTGGCATTCAGCAACTATCCTTGCAATTAAAAGAGCTAGCAGGTGGTTCCCGGTAATTGAACCAATTCTGAAAAAGAATAATATTCCGGATGACTTTAAATACTTAGCAGTTGCCGAAAGTAATCTTGATAATGTTGTTTCACCTGCCGGCGCAACAGGGTTCTGGCAATTTATGAAGCCTGCTGGTGAAAAATACGGGCTCGAAATAAACTCAGAAGTTGATGAAAGATATGATGTTGAAAAATCTACTGAAGCAGCTTGTAAATATTTAACAGATTCATACAATTTATTTGAAAGCTGGATTACCTCGGCTGCTTCTTACAACATGGGGCAGGACGGTGTAATGAAACAGCAAGAAAGACAAAAAGCAAAAAACTATTTCAATTTAGTTCTGAACTCAGAAACCTCAAGATTTGTTGCCAGAATTGTGTCTCTAAAATACATTCTCCAAAATCCTGAGAAGTATGGTTTCGATATTCGACCCGAAGATAAATACAAGACACTTGAGTCTTATGATGTAACACTAGATAGTGCTGTCGCTGATTTATCTGAATATGCTAATAGCCTGGGGATTAATTATTTTATTCTGAAAATGTACAATCCATGGCTTCGGGATAATTATCTGAGCAACAAGTCAAAACAGGTTTATACAATTAAATTACCAACGGAAGGCAGTATAGATATTATAAAGGATTGATGCGCTAATATATTTTGAAATGTTAATTACGGTCAGCGGTGTATTATATTATTTTTTGTGTTTCGTAATAGATAGAACAAACCTTGCATTATTTCGGCTCCCAATCAACTCCATCACAGGGCACATAATTTTCGGTTGGATGTTTATCATATTTAAGGCAAAGGACGGCTGAAGGATCAAAACTTTTGCAGCTCGAACAAAGAGTAGATTCAATTACTTTTTTATTGTGTTCTTCAAACCACCGATAGCTTACCATTGCCGGGTGAATAATCAGTACGTAAACAGCTGCAATACTGATAAAAACCCAAAGTTGAAAATCAATTTGTGCTTTTAAAATCCATAAGCCAGGGATTGTCACTGAGGATCGAATGATTGTCCAGAAGACCACCTCACCCATAAAAATAACCAATAGAGTTAATGATAAAATATACAGTTCGAAAACAATGCCAGAAAACTTTCCTTCAAACCTTTCATAAAATACATAAAAACATCACTTCGGCATAAGCAGGTTCACTTGTAATTTTTACATTAAAATATTAATATTGGATGATGTTAATGTAAAGTTTTAGACTGGTTGATCTTTGTAAATAATTGTGGTGAAATAAGATAGAGTGAGCGCGGGTGGTTTCGAACCACCGACCCTCTGCTTAAAAGGCAGATGCTCTACCCCTGAGCTACGCGCCCTCTATAAAAAGGAATGCAAATATAGCAAGTTGGTAATTCTAATACAAAATATAGATTTTAATACATAAAATCGATTGGCGGTAAAAATGGCTTCCCTTAAAAATTCCAAAATTCTTGTCTGTGATGATGATGAAACTCTTTGTTATCTGTTAAAGGAGCAGTTGCTTGAAGAAGGCTTTGAAGTTGATGCTGTTTATGATGGCAAATATGCAATAGAGGCGATCAAACGGTCTTATTATGATATTCTATTACTCGATTTAAATATGAAGGAGGTATCCGGTGAGGAAGTCCTGAAATTTGTGAAAGATTATAGTGCATCGTTGCAGGTAATAATACTCTCCGCTCAAGGCGAAATGAGAAAAGCTATAGAATGTATTAAATCGGGTGCTTACGATTTTATAACAAAACCTTATGAATTTGACGATCTGATGCTTACGCTGGGCAGAGCACTTGAGCATAAAGACCTGTTGGTTAAAACTGAAATCCTAACAAAAGAAATAAGTAAAAAAGGATCTGAAAATATTATTGGAAATAGTGCTCAATTAAAAAGAGTACTAAATCTGGCAAATAAAGCTGCTGTTTCTGATTCAAATATTCTAATTGAAGGTGAAACAGGAACTGGAAAAGAATTGTTGGCTGAATATATCCACAAACACTCAGCACGTAAAGACAAACCATTCGTTGTAATAAATTGCGCATCATTGCCTGATCAACTTATCGAGAGCGAACTCTTTGGACACGAAAAAGGAGCTTTCACAGATGCAAAAAATTCTAAACAAGGATTAGTTGAAATAGCTCATGGCGGTTCTCTTTTTCTGGATGAGATCGGAGAGCTTAGTCTTACCCTTCAGCCAAAACTTTTAAGATTCCTGGAGAACGGAGAGTACAGACGTATTGGTGGTATAACTACACTGACTTCAAATGTTAGAGTGATAGGCGCTACCAACAGAAATTTACTTGAAGAAGCAGACAATAAAAATTTTCGAAAGGATCTGTTATTCAGACTGAATGTTATCACGCTTACAATTCCTCCTTTGCGGGATAGGAAGGACGACATTCTTCTTCTTGCTAATCACTTTATAAAAGAAAAATCTCCAATTCGGTCGCCCAAACACCTCTCTAATGAAGCTGAAGAACTTTTACTGGGTTACTCATTTAACGGTAACATAAGAGAACTCGATCACATTATAGAAAGAGCAATCATATTTGCTGAGGGTGATATTATTTATCCTGAAGATTTAAATCTTCCACAGTCATATCAAGTACAAATCAGGAAGCATTCTGAAATTGAACAGACCGACGAAATTTTAAGTATGGAAGAGCTTGAAAGGTGGCATATTAAAAAAGTTCTGGATAAGAATAGATGGGATAGAACCCAAACCGCCAACCAATTAGGTATCAGCCCCAAGACTCTTTATACAAAGATTAAGAAATATGAATTAAAGCCAGTTTAACTTTAAATGCCTTCGAGCATATTTACCAAATATTCTCCGGAAATTATTTTCGGGGAAAACATTCCGGTAGCCATTACTGATAGTAAGTTGAGAATAATTTGGTTTAGTAAGAGCTTTAAAAATATTTTCACCGGTATCAGATTAAAGGGCAAACCTCTTACCAACCTGTTAGCTTCAATTGGAATTGAAAAACAAATTGAAACGGTTTATCATAAGCCAGCTATTCGACATCTGTCTAAGATAAATAAAGATTTGTATATCACACCTTTGTTTTCACAAAACAAAAAAATTGTTCCTGAAAACTATAAGCTCGAATTAATTAAACCAGAAAATGTAACTGGGGCTGAGAGAGTTAAAGCAAGTTCAAAAAGTGTTAGTGTGGATTTTCAAAATGAGTTTCAGGATATTTTAATGTTACTCGTTAAGGAAAATTCTATAGATAAGCTTTCGTCTGAAATATTGTCCAAATCAATTGACTTAACAAAAAGTGATCTTGGCATAATTACATTTTTAAACGATAGTGCCGCGACGGAATTTAAATACCAAGATCACAAGAATTTAATTTCTAATAAAATTGAAGTTGAAAAGACAATCACTTCAGACTATAAATTCATTGCGAAATGGTTGATGATGAATAAGTCTGCTCTGATCGCAACCAATCAGAAAAATAATCTTGGAAGCAATCTTTCATCTTCAATTGGATGTAGTAGTCTTTTAATTGCCCCCTGTATTTTCGATAATAAGCTAATTGCCACTTTAATTATTGGAAAGCACAACGATACTTTTGTGCCCGATGAAATAAAATTACTTCAGCAGTTTGCAATACTATTAACTTTCGTTATCAGCAACGTCAGCACGCGCAATTTGAATACTGCGCTTGAGAACAGATTATTACAAGCTCAAAAGCTTGAAACAATCGGCAAGTTATCAAGCGGAATGGCACATGACTTTGGCAACCTTTTATCGAGCATATTTGGAAGTATAAATTTATTAAGGAAGCGTGTTGATCAAACGGATAACGTTCAGAAACTAATTGACAACATTGAAAACTGCTCAGTTAGAGCAAGAGACTTAACAAAGGGATTGCTTTCGTTTGGTAAGCCGACTCCTAAAAGAAAGGAATTGGTAAAACCCCACCAACTACTGAGCGAAATTTCTAAGATCGTTACCCAAACTTTTCCACGGACGATTGCTCTTACTGAAGAAGTTGATCAAAAACTTTACGATCTTATCGGAAACGGTACTGAAATTTATCAGGTACTTTTAAACTTGTGTGTTAATGCAAAAGAAGCTACCAATGAAAAGGGAAGTATTAAAATCAATGCGAAAAACATCACAATAGATGAGAACAATATTGCGTTTTTACCTTTGCTCAAAATTGGCAACTACGTCAAATTTTCTGTTACTGACGATGGCGCCGGTATTGAAGAAAAACATCTTACAAAAATATTTGACCCCTATTTTTCAACCAAGTCAAAGGATGCCGGTTCAGGGCTTGGGTTATATGTCTCTTACGGAATTATAAAAGCACACAATGGGTTTATTGATGTTACGAGTAAACCGGGATTAGGAACAACTTTCGATGTTTATATTCCTGCATTCGAACCTCCAAAGGAAAAACAAACAGCAGAGACCGGTGAAAAAATCATTTTGCTTGCTGATGATGAACTTATGCTCAGTGAGTTGCTTGCAGAACTTCTTGAAACTAATGGATATTCAGTTATTAAAGTGTCTTCCGGAAAAGAAGCCCTGACTGTGTTGTCGGAAGAGATTAAGGTTGACCTTGCAATTATTGATTATAATATGCCCGGGATGTCAGGTCTTGAAACCATCGCTGAAATAAGGAAACTGAAATTAGATATCCCTATCATACTATCTTCGGGTAGTATGTGGGCAAGTCAGGAGTCTGAAGTCTTCAAGTACAAAATAAGCGGTCAGCTTAATAAGCCGTACGAATTTGAAGCGATGCTTGCTACAATTAGAAAGTTTATTTAATTACCCCCATCTTCAACTTTAATCATTTTTACATCTTTGGCGTAATCAGACAATTCAGGATTTGATATGGAATTTAATTTATTCAGCACATCATTGATATCCTTTATAGCAGCGTCAATATACTTAACTCGGTTTAGAATTGCTTCTTTTGATATTTCATCTTTCCCCAGTTCTTTTTTGATTGCAGCAGATGATAAACTCAATAATGTAAGTGGTTGCTTAATTTTATGATTTGCAGTTACAATAGTGGCGATATAAGTTGTTTTTTTTTCTACTTCCAAAAGCTGTCTGTTAACATCAGAAAGTTTAAGAGCCGATTTGACTCTTGCCATCAGCTCAATTCTGTTAAATGGTTTTTTTATGTAATCGAAGGCTCCAGCTTCAAGTCCTTCTTTAGTATCCTCAGCTCCCGATTTAGCTGTGACGAGAATTATCGGAATGTGCTTTGTCTTTGCATCATTAACAAGAATTTTACAAACCTCAAACCCGCTTATATCAGGCATCATCACATCGAGTAAAATAAGATCCGGTAATGTTGCGTAAGCTTTTTCTATTCCACTGTTGCCATCATGTGCAGTTATAACTTCATATCCATCCTGCACCAAACGGTCCTGCAAAATAAAAACATTTTCAGGAAGGTCATCAATTACAAGAATTTTTTTCATATCAGGTGGTTTTCAATTGTGCAATGAGCGCTTGAATCTTATGCGATACAAAAGCAGGGTTAACAGGTTTCGGAATGTAGTCAGAAAAACCGTGCTTTAAGATAATTTCGTTATCATCCTTCATCGCTTTTGCGGTTACAGCAAATACCGGAATATCAGACCACTTGGTATTTCTTTTTATTTGTTTTATTGTTTTGAATCCATCCATTTCAGGCATAATTATGTCCAGCAAAATCAGGTCGGGTATGTTAGTCTCTAATATCTCGAGACATTCTTTACCATCATGCGCCAGGATTGGATTACAATTGGCAGTCTGAACAATTTCACCCAGCGTAAATAAAGTATCGGGGTCATCATCAACAATCAAAACATTTAAATCATAATGTTGATTGTTTTCAAGTTCTATTTCTTTAAACGATGCTTCCTCACTTTCAGATTTCTGCTGAGTTATAAACTCTTCATATCCCGTCCATTCAGTAAGCCTATGTGCATCAAGCCATTTCCTAACAAACTTAAATACTTCTGCTGGATGCTGTTCAGACTTTAATGCAATGTTCTGAATAGTTCGATTCAGAGTTTTTTTATCATCATCGGTGAGCTCTCTGTTAATGCTTATTAAGCTTGTAATATGACTTGTTTTGGAATTAGACTTTAAATGATGGGATAGGTTTGACCCTTCTTTGTCCATCATTTTAATACTTATTATAACAACGTCTGGTTGAATTTCTTCAACTACTGATAATGCTTTTTCACCTTCCCGAATAATTTCAAGATTAATTTCATCAAACTTAAAAGCATTTTGGTATTTCGTTAGCTCACGTTCGTCATCATCTACTACAACAATTTTATTAATTTTCTTTTTTAATAAGTTTTCTAAATTGGAAAGTGCCTCGCACAGATTATCGTCAAGGACCGGGTTTGTGATATAATCAAACACGTCAAATGAATAAAGAATATTTTTTTCGGGTATGAAGTAAACCGGGATAACAGGTATTTTTTTTGTTTGTGTATTCTGTTTTAACTCAGCCAGAACATTCCAGCAATCCGTATTATTTAAATTCATATCCAGTAAAATTGCAAAGGGCTGATTATTTCTTTCAACCTCCAAATTCTTCGCTGTCTCACTGAAGATGACTTCATAACCGGGAAAACTAAGATGCTGCTTTGTATTATTTCTCAATCTGTTATCCTGATCAATGATGAGCACAAGATGATTCCCGTTCCTGATTATTGAAGGAACGCCTGGTAGAACTTGACGATTATTCGCGCCAAACATTTCTACCTGGTTAAAAGGAATTGAGAAAGTAAATTCAGAACCTTTACTAAATTCACTTTTTACTGAGAGGCTGCCACCAAGTATATCGGTAAGTTTCTTACTGATAGCAAGACCTAACCCTGTTCCACCACGTCTTTTTGATTTTGAATTATTTACTTGAGTAAATTCTTCAAATATCAAATTGATCTCCTCTTCCGGAATACCTATTCCAGTATCAATAACTTCAAAATTAAGCAGCTCGTTTCCAACCGAAACTCTCAGGCTAATTTTTCCATTATCTGTATACTTAACTGCATTTCCAAGCAAATTAATTAATACCTGCAATACCTTTCCGCGATCAGTACTTATTAAAGTATTCGTCTCGATATTCCTGATAATTTCATAATTTATACCCTTCTCATTAGCCAGTGGTGCAATCGCACCGGTAATTTCATTTAGTATTTCATCAAGAAGTACATCTTCGTAAACTATTTCAATCTTACCCGCTTCAATTTTTGAAAGATCGAGTATATCATTAATCAACGTCATTAATCTTTTTCCACTATTGAGAACTACTTCCAATCTTTCCCTGTTACGAGGTTCCAGATCAACCTTTTCCAGCATAAGTTCTGTAAGACCGAGAATTGAATTCATTGGAGTCCGGAGTTCATGAGACATACTTGCCAGGAATTTAGATTTGGCATCAGTTAACTCAACGGCTTTTTGCTTCTGCTTTTCCAATTCTTCTGCCTGAGTTTTAAGTTCGGCATGAAGATTCAGCAGGGTCTCGTTTTGTTCCCTGATTTGAATATTCTGTTTGTGATATTCTTCATTTAGTGTCTTCAATTCGCTTACAAGTTTTTCAAGCTGCAATAAAGCCCGTGCATTCGTTATCCCAATAGCTAACTGATCTTTTATTTTTTCAAGGTAATCTCTAACCACCTCAGTAGGCCTGGTTAACGAACCTAGTTCCAAAAGCGCAACCGGTTTATTGTTATAAATTATGGGAAGAAAGAGGAGGTATTTAATTTTAATATCAATCAAACCGGTGGAAACGACAGGAAGTGATTCTTCATCATAAAGTTCAAAACTTTCTTTTGTCTCAAGAACTTTTTTGAAGAATGCAGATGTTTCCGGACTTTTTCTGTAATCAGAACTTAATCCATATGATGAAATCAAATTAATTTCATCGCCAATGCTGTAAAGACCACCGATTAAAAAATCACCGGTGTCAAGTATTTTTTTCAGTGCAACATCAGAAATTTCTTTAAGCGATGGGTTTTGATTTATTAAAGTGATGAAATCAGCGTAGTCTTTTTTGGCAATTTCTTTCTTCTCAAGCTCATCCAACATTTTGTTGAAAGCCATTCCCAGTTTTCCAATTTCATCCTTGCTTTTAACTTCAATTTTATAATCAAATTTACCCGAATAAGTTTGTTCAGTTGCTTTACTTAAGTCAACTACTTGTTTTCTCAGCTTATCAGTGAATACCAGTGTAAATATCAGTGAGAGGGCAATGCCGACTAAACCGATAATAATAAAAATGCCTCTTAATGTAGAACGCAACTCTCCGGCCTCAGCAAACGTTGTGAAAATCAGGTAATATAAATTGTCCTGACTTTCCGCCGAAGTTGGTTTATAAATGGTTGCAAGGATATCATTTGACTCAGTCCCCTGAATATACAATTCGAAATTATTTTTACTCTTCAGATTGTCAACTGCTTGACTCAATACATATAAATATTGCTGATTTACACCCTGGTTAGAAAAATCTGAAGGGTAGCCATCCCAGACCAGCGCAATATCAGAATTGATTCTCTGAGAAATGTCATTAAGAATTTCACTGTTAATAACCTTTCCATATAAAAATTTTCTTCCGTCAGGTGCAGTAAAAGACATTGCCATTAAATAAGGGTTGGTATTATGAAATTCTCTGAGACTGAGTTCTTTGGGAGGGAGATGAACCTGGCTTTTAGTACTATACCTTAATATGTTTCCTTCAGACTTGCTATCCAGCTCGAGAACAAAATCAATATTCTTTAATTGAAGCGATTGCTCTTTCCAAATCAGATCAATTCCATTATCATATAATGTGAAGAAATCATCCTCCGATTCTGACTGAAGCTGTCTGTGAGCATATATAAAATTAGTTGCAGATTGCCTCAAGCTGCTAGTCTGAGAAGAAGTCAAAACATCATAAACAACATTGTAAAAAACGATAAATGAACTTCCCAGGATTATAACAACAATCAGAAAATTGATTAACAATATTCGCAGGCTGATTTTCATTTACTATTTAAAATGAATTAGTTTTTTTTCTGAATTACTTTTTTGATAGATGAAAGAAGTTCGTTGAAATCATATGGTTTACAAAGAAAATCGGAAGCGCCAAGCTTTGCAGATTCAACTGCGCTTTTAACATCTGAGTGGGCGGTTAAAACTATTATTTTGGGTTTGAAGCCCGGGAGGATATTAATTTCTTTTTGAACATTAAATCCATTTTTCCCGGGCATATTTAAGTCAAGAAGTATTAGATCAGTCTTATTCTCTTTTACAAATTCTGCTACTTTTTCTCCGTCTGTTAAATAACTGGTTTCATATCCTAGTTCATTTAATTCATACGATAGAAAATTGCAAAGATTAATATCATCATCAACAATCAGAATAGATTCCATTGTTAAGGTGTTTCTTCGGTAGTACCTTCAAACTGATAATACTTAATTCGGTTTCTGCCATTATCCATCTCTCTTCTTAATACATTTTCCCACTGAGGATTTTCAAATCGTTCCTGAAGTGTAGGAATCAGCTCGGTTTTTAATAATATCACTAGCTCTTTCTTTCTAATAAGGGTCTGATCATAACCTGTTAAGTACCTGATACCAAATACCCACCACGGTAAATCTTTTAAGAAGGGGATGCCGTTTCGTGTAACTGCTTCTTCATTAAGGAATAAACCGCCTATTGCAGTTTCCTCCCCATCAAGCATTAGCACTTGAGTAGATGCAGTTGTCTTTTTTATTTCTGTAGTTGTCTCACTGGTTTGGAATGAACTTCTTTCAACTGCAATATTCAATAAAGCGTAGTCCAGTCCACCTTCCTTATGAATATAGGGAGTAACTATTATTATCGTTCCGGTAGGGAAGAATTTTTCCGTGGTATTACCTGCAAAATCTCTTGTCCGCACTGAGAAATCTGATCCTATCTGAATTTTGCCTTCGTTTCTGTCTCTTACAACTATACTCGGGTTCGAAATAATTTCGCCTATTCCATTCTCTTCAAAAAATTTAAATACAACAGTTGCCTGACCAAAGAAATCACCAATTCTAAAATCAGAATTAAGACCAAGTTTAAATTCTGGCTGGAGACCTTGATCCTGCTGGCCTCCTCCTCCAGTTTGTGCATTTGGATCCTTCTCGGTTTCGCCTCTGAGAACTCCAGCTACATTTGTCTGTTCACCTGACAATAAAAATCGCCAGTCAAAACCAACTTTTCTGGCTTCTAAGACATCAATTTCACAGAATACGGCAGATATCCTTACTTCGCGCTGTGTTAAAGGTGCATAGGTTGCAGGAGATCTGTCAAACTCTTCCTCTGCCTTTGAACTGACTATAACAACGTCTTCTTTTGCTTCATACTCCAAACCAGCAAAATTGACAATCATCAGCAGAGCCTTGTCATAAGGCATATTGGTTATTTCGATACCAATGGGGTCTTTTTTCGGAACGGTTGTAACGATCCTCCTTCCGGAAACACTTTCGCTCACCTTGCTGAGCAATGCAATTGCCTGATCAAAGGGAAGTGTTTCAGACATTGTAACCAGCTCGTCCGGATTCTGGTATGTTTTAAATCTGCGCTCCCAATATTCCTGAGGAGAAGCCTGAAGGACGATGAAAAGTGATATAACAAAATAGGTTATAATGTTTTTCATACTAATACTCTTTTATTTATTTAAAATTCTGTCTAATTGTAGAGTTACTTGTTCAATGATTCCACCCTTGTTCAGGATGAAGCTGACTGTGTTATTATCATAGTCAATTTTTGTGAGGTAGCCCAGGTAAACCTGTTCACCTTCCCACACCAAATATGTGTTCCCTTTAGTATCTGCAACGAAAGCTCCCTCAGGAATTAATGCCAGTAATCTGGCTCCCTGAACGTCGAGTAAATTGTCAACATTCGGAGGTATTTCGTTTCTGATCAGAGGATAGAAAGCGTCATAAACCGGTCCAGTGCTAAGATTGTTCTCAACATATTCAGCTGGGGCAAACCGGTTATCTGAAGAATAATAAACTTGTGCTGTCATTTCAAAGTTTACCAGGAATAGTGGTACTTCATTATCGGTTTTAACCATGTTGGTAAGCTGAACTGTACTGATTTTCTTTAGCTCTTTGCTTTGCTCTATAGCATAGACCATTTTATAAACATCATTGTAATTACCCGATCCGCTTAGCTTGTATTCGTGGAAGAAAAACTCCTTATCGGGCGCCTGCCGGAGATATTCCACGTTCACAGTAGATTCCTTAGGAAAATCTGCAACGATGTTGTTAACAAAATTGTAAAACTTGATTGGGGAGATGTCTTGAGGAATATTGAACTCTCTGTTGGCAAGTATAGAATCGAGTTCGAACGATTTCCTCTCCAGCTCATTATACCGGTTATCTAACTCTACCGGGTCATAAACGTTTTTGTTTAACTCATCAAGTTTTTCTTGTCTTTCTGTTACATCACCACGCTGGACAACAAAAATATATATTCCACCAGCTACCAGGATGATAATCAGTAGTGCAAGAACACTAAGAGTGCTAATCAATTTCTTATTCATTTTGGTACTTCTGATTTGAAATTTTAAAATTTAAATTGAACCTGTAGGCACTCCTTTCACGTAACTCTTCGTATAACATACTTTGAAGCATTGCATTGTTAATCGAATACGCAAAATCTGTAAGTGAATTCCTTGTCAATGAATATCCTTCAGTATTAACCTGATCTCCTTCATTACTTAATTTCGAGAGCCACAAATTATTGTTTGTCTGACAAAATCCGGAAATCTGCCTGATTAACTTTTTCCAGACGCCGGTACCTGCGGCAGCAGAGTCTAAAATTGCGACGGTTTGTCCAAAGCTACCAATTTTTCCTTCCAGGCCGGCAATCTTAACTAAGACTTCCTGGTTTTGTCTCATTAAAATTGTTTTTGCTTCTATCTCTTTATCAAGCTCAGAAAGTGCTTTATTATTATTTAATACTTTTTGTGTTATAAAAAATGCAGCAATAAATAAAAGCGGTAATAAAGCATATCCATGCCATGAAAATTGAAAGATCTTCTGTTCTTCTTTTATATACTTAGGAAGAATGTGCAGTCCATGATGTTCTTTGTTCAATTCGTCATAATAATCAAGAGCAACAGCAACGGGGATGCTATAACTTGAAAATTTTTCCTTTGTTTCTTCATCAAGTGCTGATAAATCAAGATCATCAAATTCCAGCCGACTTACATTTGCTTCGGGGAAGGTCCCGTAAAATGATAATATTATATTTTCAGAGTCATCTTCACCGCATACAATAATATTATCAAGAGAAGATATTCCTCCATTTTCCATCTCAAGTAATATCTTAGAAAAATAGACGTCGTATGTGTGAAGATTTTGAGTCCCAATATCAAGAGTAGTTCCTATATGCTTTATCCTTCTTCCCTGCAGAAAAATAAGTTTGCTGTATTCTTTTCCTATGTAGACAATTAGGGAGTGATCATCAGGGAAAAACTTCTTTCGCTTTGCAACATAATAAGCCAGAGATATATCTGAACTTTTTATTGTTGGTATGTTGAAGCCCCTTTTGCCTCTCTGTCTTGCAAGCGAATTGATCATGCTTGCACAGGGAATATTTTCAGTTACAAAAACAGCAAGTATGGCTTTATCAGAAAGTTCAACGTAATCAATGCTGCTCTTGTCTACCGCGATGTTCTTTGACTCAAGAATATCATTGATTATTTCCTGCTTTAGCTTGACCGGGTTGGTTGGTCTGTTTCCTTCATAGAGGTGATAATAAATGTTTGGTTCGGTTAAAGCAGGAAGAAAAAGGTGCTTGCTTAAATTCAAACCGCTAAGAGCAGAGCTAAGCTCTGTCATACCGGAGAAATCTAATTCACCTTTAGTTGAAATAGAATCGTCCATTCCTTCAAGGTTGAAAGATTCGTCTTCCACTTTAAAACCACCGCCGGGTTTATCCAGGCTGGCCGATTTTGAATGACTAACTGAAGCTGTTTTTAAGATTGCCGGTTTTCCGGTCACAGAATTCTTACTTATAACAGCCAGTTTGATGTCATTGCTTTCACAATATATTGATATTACTGGTTTCATTTTGCAGACAACAATTGGTTTATTCTTGTTTTATTATTTGAATAAGTAATCGCTGATTCGAGCGATATCCTTTTCTGATCATAAAGACGCTTTAGATCCTGTTCCATAGTAACCATCCCCATTGGTCCATTCTGGTTTATCATCATGTAAATTTCACTGAGGTTGTTGTTTTTTATAGCAGCCTTAACACTCGGTGTCATTATAAGCACTTCTTTAGCTAAAATAACTTTGCCATCAAGACTTGGTACAAGTTTCTGAGATATTACAGATACTAAAACATCTGCCAATCTGTTTCTTACTCTTTCCTGTTCATGCGCGTCAACTTCAGCAATAATTCTCTCAATTGATTCAGTTGCAGATGAAGTATGCAATGTTGAAAAAACTTTGTGACCGGTATCTGTTACTTCCAGAGCCGCCATAATAGTATCGGGATCTCTCATTTCACCTATTATAATAATATCGGGATCCTGTCTCAAAGATTGTACTACACCTTCTTTAAACGATAGCACATCTCTTCCAACTTCTCTGTGCTTAATAAGACAGAAGTTTGAGCTATGAACATATTCAATTGGTGCAGCGATTATTATTAAGTGAGCAGGATCAAACTTATTGTGGTAATCTACAATGGAATCGAGAGTTGTTGATTTACCCGAACCGGTTATTCCGGTGATAAGTGTTAATCCAAATTTAATGTAATTATGACTTAGGTACTTAATGGCATTTTGATGAAAGTCCAGTGCTGAAAGCGGTCGGATAGTAGTATTAATTGCTCTCATACTGCAGGCAAGAGTGTCCAGATCAAAATAAGCATCGGCTCTGAACCTCACATTAATTTTTCTTCTTTCATAAAAGAATGTATAACTGAAATCGAGATTTCTGGTTGCTGCAATATATTTTTTCTGATTTGAATTAAACATATTGGCAATCAATAAAGCTGATTCGTCTTCGCTTAGCTGTGGAAGGTCTTTTACTCTTTCAAGCTTTCCATATATTCTCATCCATATATAACCCTCATTACCGTGTCCGCCCATTTCAATATCCGATGCATCACGTTCAATCATTGAGGTGAGAATTCTGTTAACAAATTTTCTTAAAAGAACAATATCTTCTTCTTTAAGTTTACTGCTATTCTCGAGAATGTATGCCACCCGATCCGGCCCATAAATGGATTCCGGAATTCTCGAGCAAAAATCTGATAGAATCTTTTTTTCTTCTTTAACTATCAATTTACATCTTCCTATTTAGCTTGATACTCACTACTAAGATTTAGTTACTAACATGTTTTATTCCAACAGAAAACATATCAATAGGTTATAAAAACTTCCCTTAATCAGAAAAAATGCTGATTATTAACAAATTTATAACCACTTGTAAAAAAATTTAACGACCAAAACAACCAAACCACTCAAGTAAAACTTACTTGAAATCTGAAAAAATTAATCTTCTGTTGTAGATGAGAGCACTTCTTCAAGAGAAGTTAAGCCGAGCTGTACTTTCTCGAGTCCTGATTCTCTTAAGTTCAGGGTTCCATCCTTTTTCGCCTGAGCTTTAATGACTTCTTCATCTACTTCTTCACCGGATTTAACAATTAAGTGCCTTATCTCTTTTGTAAAATAAAAGGCTTCATGAATTGCCATTCGACCTTTATAACCTGTTCCGCCGCACTCATCGCACCCAACGGCATGATATATTTCATACTGCTTCCATTCAGCAACATTCAAACCGACCGCTTCCATATATACTTCATCATATTCTGTTACCCGCTTCTTACACTTTGTGCATAATTTACGTACTAATCTCTGTGCAACAATAAGATTAATTGCATATGCAATTAAGAATGGTTCTATCCCCATTTTAAACAATCTTGAAATTGCACTAGGTGCATCATTGGTGTGTAAAGTTGAAAAAGTAAGATGGCCTGTGTTTGCCAGTTTAATAGCTGTCTCTGCAGTTTCTTTATCTCTCATTTCACCTACCAGAACTATATCCGGGTCATGTCTTAAAATTGATCTGATGGCTTGTTCAAAATTCATCTTGTAGCCAATCTTCAACTGGCGGGCACCTTCGATCACGTACTCAACCGGGTCTTCAACAGTAAGAACATTAACCTCAGGATTGATGACCTGGAAAAGAGCTGCTACGAGAGTTGTACTTTTACCACTTCCCGTTGGTCCAGTAAGAATTACCATACCCTGTGGTTGATTAATCGCTTTTAGAAACTTTTGCTTAGCAACTCCGGCTAGTCCGAGCTTATCAAGGTCTCTAATAACTTTTCTATCATCAAGAATTCTTATTACGACACTTTCAAATTTGTTTTTCAGTTCTGTTCCCACCATTGGCAACACAGAAACTCTGAACCTGATAACATAACTATCTATGTATCTCTGTATAAAACCATCCTGTGCTGTTTCACGCTCAAACCGGTCCATACCCTTGCCACGATCTTTAACGACTGCAATAACTGCTTCCGGCAGTGTGTTTTCCTGAACATGCCATAAACGTAAGGTGCCATCTATCCTCATATAGATTTCAGTGCGATGACCACTGCAAGGGATAAAGTGAATATCACTAGCCCCTTTCCGGACGGCTTCGACAAGTGCACCCTCGACAAGGTTAATCAGTGCACTTCTATTAATTTCAGCATCGAGTTCTTCTTCATCAAGATCTTCCCTATCTTCCGCCGGGATAAAATCTTCCAACTCATCCGAAATGTTTTTCAGAAAAACATTTTCAGGTGGAAATATTTTTTCAATAAGATTATCGTAATCTTTTTTCTTAATAAAGATTACTTCATACTTCTTTGCATTAAGACCAAAAGCAACTTTCTGCACATTTCTATTTGTTGGGTCAGTTGCTGCAATAATTAATTTATCCTTGGTCTGTTCATCATATATGAAGGGTATGATATTATCCCTGAGCATCAGTTCCTTCAGCTCCTCACCACCCCCTTCTATCAGGTTGCGGATAGCGTCAAGGTAGTTGTTTTGTATTGTCTGTAAGTCAATATCAAGTTCCCTGAAGGCATAAAGAATTGCTACTTCTCTAAATATTAAATCGTGCTCGTAGTTAAAGTCTTCTACAAGTATTTGTGCAAGGTTACGTCTCAGCTTATTACGGTCATTGAACTTCGCATTCAGAGCTTTGTCCAATGTGACCGAATCAATAATTCCTTTCTTAAAAAGGAGATAACCTATTTTGTCATTAATTTCCAATTTCGTCTCAATCATTCATAAACCTTATGCTTTCCTAGTTCACACCTGGTGTCTTTGGTCTAACAGTCGCAGTTTCCGCAGATACTAAAGTTAATGCAATCATTATTATCATTATTATCATTGCTATTGTTACCTGGATAATTTCAATTAGATTTTTTAGTCGGAACACAGTTTCACTCTCATAATAATTGGCTAACTGAAGAGCAGTATTTTTTATAGTACCAGACTCTTCGCCAGAGTGAATTCTGGAAATCGCTGTCTCAGTAAAAACTCCCGAGGCTTCAAATGCATCAGTAATACCAACACCCTTTTTGAGCATTAGGGGAATAGCGATTGTTTTAATCCGCTCTTCAAAGTATTTATTACCCGAAGCTTCTGCAGCTATTCTTATTGGTTCGATACTCTCAGCGGAACCATGATATAAAGTATAAAACACACGGCAGAAAACTTCTATCAATGTTTTATGAATTAAGCTGCCAATTACCGGTAACTTTAATATATACTCATCAAGGAGCAGTCTTCCCTTTTTAGTTCGGCTGAATTGGAACAGAGCGATAGGCGGAATTATAATCGCTGCTGCTATCGGAAAGGGGTTTGCGATTAGGAAATCGCTAAATTTAAGAGTAAAGGCTGTCATTGGCGGAAGTTCAATTCCAAAGCGAACAAATAATTTTGCCGTCTCAGGAAAAATGTATCCAACATAAAATAAAACCGCCAGAAATAATACAAAGAGTGTAACCATAGGCGTAATCAGCGCACTTCTTAAACTTTTGTTAAACTCTTGTTTTCTTTCAAGGAACTTTGCAGTTGCGTTATATATTTCTGCCATATTACCACTTTTAGAAGCAAGGCCAAGCATATAAGCAGTAAATTTTCCAAATATATTCTGATACTTTAAAAAGGTTGCTTCAGAGTCAGCACCTTTTTTTAGATCATTACTTATTTCCTTAAGAGTGTTTCTTAGAGTAACATTCTGAGTATCGTTTGTTAGAAGTGTTAGAATTTCACCATATCCAAGTTTCTGGTTTAACAGTTCTGCGCTGATCTTTACAAAAGTTACTATTTCAGTATTCGGTGGTTTGCGTTGATAGTCAAGAAGTTTTAGATTTACTGATAAAACGCTGTAACCAAGTCTGGTGAGTGCTTCTTCAACTTCTTTTTTACTGAAAGCTTTTTGCTCACCTCTGATGGGTTTGTCCTTCCCTTTACGTACACGGTATAAATAAGTTGACTTCTTCTGAACATCATTCAGTTTTAATCTGTTCTTTTCGATAAGCTTCTGAATCTTCTTCTTCCCTTCAACAGATGAACCGGCTGTAACCGTTCCGGTGATTGCCTGACCATTAGGTTTAAGCGCTGTGAATTTTAACTCAACCATCTTCCACTCTTTATTGATTAATTTATTGTTTTGGTTTCAACGTCAAATTTGGTTCCGAAAAATTCTTTTGATTTTGAATTGAATCTTAATCTTTCATTTGCTATTAAGCGTAGAAACCAGCATAAAAGAAATGTAGGTGTAAAAAATACTTTTTGTTTACTGCAAAAATGTAACAACTAGCCACTACTTTCTATTTTATGCAGAAGAATACAAACCCAATTTCTTAAAGAAATTGGGTTTGTTAGAACATAATTAGCAATGATTAATTTTTGAAGGGATGTAAAAAGTCGTTTAAAAAAGAAAAGGCTGCAATATTTACTATTGCAGCCTTTAAAAGGGTTGTGCTTTTTTAGTTTAGCACAAGACTTAATTTATGGTGTTATTACTGAAGTAATATTAGTTGGAGTTACTGTCGTTGTTACAATCCAGCCATAACCATTTGCTGCAAGTGGTGTTCCGACAATTACACAATCTGTAGCTCCATTAGGTGTTGCTGCATATGTACCGTTAGCTGTTGTAACTAAGTTTGTTGGAACTGTGAAACCTGCAAAAGAGTTTCCGCCACCGTCCATTGAAAATGGCTTTTTGAAATACTGCTGTGCCATAGCACCTAAGTTAGTACAGTCAGATACTACACCATCTTTGGCTGCTTCTTCTGCACTAGCATTAAAAAGATTAATACCAACAACTACAGCGATACCTACTATGATAACGCCAAGAACGATTAAGAGAAGCTGTTGCTGACCCATTTTTTACTCCTGTTTTTGTTTGAGTTTAGTTATTTATGTGTTACTGTTAATTATGAGTTAATTAATAATTACCGTATACATTTGATCTGCTCTTACTACTGTCTCCACTTTAATAGAGTCATTGCCTGTGACTACTTCACTTCCCGTGCCAATGATATGAACTTCATCAGCTTGAATGGTAGCAGTCATAAAATTACCGTTGAATGTTTGAACCATTTGCGATGGTATAGTCCAACCAACAAATGAATTTCCACCACCGCCAAGTGCCTGAGGCTTCTTAAAGTATTGTAAAGCTACTGTACCGAGACTTGTAGTTTCTTCAATCAAAATATCGCGTTTTCCTTCAATAGCATTTGATCTAAACAACGATACAGAGACCGCTATTGCTATTGCAATTATTATTAGCGCTAGCACTATCAGTAAAAGTTGTTGTTGACCCATTATCTGTTCCTGTGTTTAATAATTTTCATTATGTTATGTAAAAAGTATGCCATCCAATTGAAAAGCAAAAATTTCTTCAAATTATTAAGAATATAAACCGTCATATATGACAGAGAAATATTTACCAGTAATATCTTCCATGATTTTCCGGGGGGAAGCATTTGGGATGTTGAATGCTGCTGTTTAGTCTATGATAATATCTTGTAAATAGTTGTAAGGAGATAGATATATTAGATTCACCGCCAGGATTGTCAATAGTTTATATACCCAGTCTACGCATAACTTAATTATTACCGATTGCTCGTGGAGGGTAATAAAAGGTAAGTAATATTTGCTTTATTACTTCTGTAAAAGTTACGGAGTATGTTAATATGTAATGTAATTCGGGGTGCGGTTTAATGTTATGTCGGCGACGGTCATATTCGACGTTTAAGTATGGATTAATAAACAAATAAATTTTCATCAGAAAAAATGAACAGCTTCACAGTTAAAAATTACATGTTAAACTAACTTTATATGCAATTCTTTCAACTGTTCCCCACTCACTGGGGAGGGACATTCATCCATTAAAGACACTGCGCTCGCAGTTTTAGGAAAGGCAATAGTATCTCTAATGGAATCAACTCCGGCAAATAACATTATCATTCTATCAAAACCAAACGCAATTCCACCATGTGGTGGCGCACCGTATTTAAAAGCATTCATTAAAAACCCGAATTTCTGTTGTGCTTCTTCTCCGCTAATTCCAAGTGCTTTAAACATTCTTGCTTGTAAATCGGAGTTGTGAATTCGTATACTACCACCGGCTATTTCGCTGCCGTTCAATACAAGATCATACGCTTGTGCCTTAATTTTACCGGGATCTTTTTCCAGCAAGTCAATCTCTTCCATCTTTGGCGATGTAAAAGGATGATGCATAGCATAAAATCGCTTTGTTTCTTCATCATACTCAAATAAAGGAAAATCTGTTACCCACAATAGTGAAGGTGGAGTTTCGGATTTTATTAATTCAAGCCTTTTAGCTAATTCCAATCTTAATGAACCCAATTGATTAAGTGTTGAATTTCTCTCGCCAGCAAGAATTAGAATTAAATCGTTTGGTTTTGCTCTAAGTTCAGATACGAGATTTTTCTTTTCTTCTTCACTTAAAAATTTTGTTGTTGGTGAATCTATACTTTCTTCTGTCACTTTAAACCAAACCATCCCTTTTGCACCAAGCTTTTTCACAAAATCAGTCAATCCATCAATTTGATTTCTGCTAAAAGATGCACAACCAGGAGCAACCATTCCGGTTACGACTCCATTTGAATCAATTATATCCTTGAATACTTTAAACTCAGATTTGCTGAAGATTTCATTTAATTGGTGAAGTTCCATTACAAACCTTAAGTCTGGTTTATCACTGCCATATTTATTCATTGCTTCTTCGTATGAAAGTCTTTTTAATGGTAATGATAAATCTATATTCCAAATTTCCTTAAAAAGAATTTTCATTAATCTTTCGACAACAGAAAACACTTCTTCTTTAGTTATGAACGACATTTCAACATCAATTTGAGTAAACTCGGGTTGACGATCAGCTCTTAAATCTTCATCTCGAAAACATTTTACAATCTGAAAATACCGGTCAAATCCTGAAACCATTAACAACTGTTTATATTGTTGCGGTGATTGCGGAAGCGCATAAAATTTTCCTTTGTGAACCCTGCTTGGCACAAGATAATCTCTTGCGCCTTCGGGAGTACTCTTCATCAATACAGGAGTTTCGACTTCAACAAAATTATTTTCGTCAAAATATTTTCGAACTATCTGATACATCTTATGTCGAAGCAGTAAAACTTTTTGTAATGCGGGTCTTCTTAAATCGAGGTATCGGTATTTCAAACGTAAATCTTCAAAAGCATCTGTTTCATCTTTGATTGCAAACGGAGGTGTTTCGGCTTCATTAAGAATTATCAATTGATCAGCAAGAACATCAATTTTACCAGTTTCAAGATCTCTATTAATTGCATCATAAGGTCTTTTCCTAACTTTTCCCTCTACAGATATTACAAATTCGCTTCTTAACTTTTTTGCCAGTTCATACGAATCTTTATTAATATCTGGTTCGAAAACGATCTGAGTAATCCCGTAGCGATCTCTGAGCCAGATAAAAATTAATCCGCCAAGGTCTCTCCTTCTGTCCACCCAGCCATTTAATACTACATTCTCACCAATATTTTGTTCTGTAAGTTCGCCGCAGGTATGAGTGCGAATACTAAAATTCATAATAACTTTTTCTCCAATAATCAATTGTTGAGGGCGAAAATTAATCATTCATTGAGGTGTACACAAATAATGTAACTATCTTCAATTGTAGATAAAGAATATTCCTATCAAGGACATTGCCTTCACAAACACTTCATTTCTTCGTAATTTTAAGTAATGAACATTGTAGAATTGATAAAAAAGAAGAGAGACGGAAAATCTTTATCTGCTGATGAAGTAAATTTTCTTATTACTCAGTTCACAAAAGGCAATATACCCGACTACCAGTTCTCTGCCCTACTGATGGCTATTCTTATAAAAGGGATGAACAATTCGGAAACAGCCGCGTTAACTAATTCAATGCTGAAAAGTGGAAAAATTATTAATCTTACTTCCCTGAACGGAAAAAAAGTTGATAAGCATTCAACCGGCGGAGTTGGTGATAAAACATCTTTGATTATTGCACCAATTGTGGCTTCTGCTGGAATTTATGTGCCGATGATTTCCGGGAGAGGACTTGGTCATACGGGCGGAACCCTTGATAAGCTCGAATCAATTCCCGGATTTAGAAATGATTTAAGCTTATCTGAATCAATGAAGGTCCTAAAAAAATGTGGGGTAGTATTAATCGGACAGACGAAAGAAATTGCACCGGCAGATAAAATGATTTATTCACTCAGGGATGTAACTGCAACTGTTGAATCAATTCCGCTGATCACTGCCAGCATAATGAGCAAAAAACTCGCAGAAGGAATTGATGGACTTGTTCTTGATATTAAGACTGGTAATGGTGCTTTTATGAAGAGTCATCGGGATTCAGTTGAACTTGCTAACTCATTAATTAGCACAGCTAAATCTTTTGATAAACAGGTTTTTGCATTTATTACGGATATGAATCAGCCATTGGGAAATTACATTGGCAATTGGTTGGAAGTGTTTGAATCAATTCAAGTGCTTAAAGGAAATGTTAAAAATGATCTTTATACTCTTTCTTTAAAACTTGCGGGTGCGATGATTTTCCTTGGCAAGAAAGCAAAGTCAATTCAAGCCGGGGAACAGATTGCTAAAATGAAAATTGAAAATGGAAAGGCTTTCAAAAAGTTTTTAGAAATTGTGAAACTTCAGGGTGGAAATGTGGATTATATTATTAATCCTGAAAGATATCCAAAGCCAAAATATTCAAAGAAAGTTCGCTCCAGTAAATCCGGTTTCATTGAAGAAATTAATACTTATCAATTTGGAATGGCATCACTTGAATTAGGCGCTGGCAGAAGAACTATGGATGATATTATTGATCACAAAGCTGGAATTGTTCTTTATAAAAAGATGGGTGATCGTTTAAGTAAGAATGATATCGTTTGTGAACTTCATTCAGATTCCAAAAGTAAAATAAAATTAGCTGAGAATATCATTATTGAATCAATAAAAATTTCAAAGACAAAACCATCAATACCAAAATTGATTAAAAAAATAATTCAGTAGAAAATGAATTTAAATTATTAACAAAATGATATAAGGAGAGAAATATTATGTTATTTATTGTAGCTCTTATCGCTGCCGTTGTTGCTTTTTTTGTTTACAAAAACGCAAAGAAAAGATTCCAAAAATCTGAGACCACATTTGCAATGCTTGGATTTGTCGTTGCTTTATTTGTTGCTTTTCTTCAATGCTTTACAATTATTCCTGCGGGACACACAGGCGTTATTGACTTTCTTGGATATGTAAGTGATAATACTCTTAAACCCGGAGTAAACATTGTCAACCCAATGGCTAATGTTGAAAAGATGAGCATTAAAACTCAGGAGCTGAAAGAATTAATGTCAGTCCCCTCTAAAGAAGGATTAAGTGTTGATCTTGAAATAAGTTTGCTATTTAAATTAGATTCGGAAAAGGCAAACGACATATATAAAACAGTTGGTCCAAACTACGCTGAAATTATTTTAGTTCCGCAGTTCCGTTCAGTTGTTCGTGGAGTTACGGCACGTTATGAAGCAAAAGCATTATATACTGCTTCGCGTGAAAAGCTGGCAGGTGAGATTCTCGAGGAACTTGAAAAATTAGTTGGTCCACGAGGAATTATAGTTGAGCAAGCTCCACTCAGACAAATCCAGCTTCCTGAACGACTAACAAAATCTATCGAAGAAAAATTACAAGCTGAACAGGAAAGTCAACGGATGGAATTCATTTTAACTCGTGAAAAACAGGAAGCTGATAGAAAAAGAATTGAGGCAAAAGGTATTGCAGATTTCCAGGAGATAGTTTCTAAAGGAATCAGTGAACAGCTACTCAAATGGAAGGGAATCGAAGCCACTGAAAAGCTTGCAAACTCCCAAAATTCAAAGATTGTTATAATTGGATCGGGTAAAGATGGACTACCAATTATACTTGGTTCTGATAAATAATCGGACGCGGAGAAATACTATTACTTTGTTCTGAAGGCGATCTATTCGTATTTTTGAACTCACAAGTCAGAAAAAGTTAGATCGCTATGATTTCAGCAATACATACAATTAATATATTACTGCCAATCTTCTATTTTGTCACTCTGGTAGTCTATTTCTACGATTTCATCAAGGGAGAGAAGAAGCTTGTAAATGTGAAAAGGGTTTTTTTGTTTATCACTCTTTTCCTGCATTTAATATATATAGTTCTGCGTACTATTGCTTTCGATCATCCGCCAATTACAAATGTTTTCGAGATATTCACGATCCTGGCGATCACAATTAGCTTTTCTTATTTCCTCGTAGAATTAGTTTCTGATATTAGAGGAACCGGTCCATTCATAATAATTCTGTCTCTGATCTTCCAGTTAATCTCTTCACTATTTATTCAGGATTTATCAGAGGTTAAAGAAGTTCTGAGAAGTAATTTACTTGGTACCCACGTAATAAGTGCGCTACTTGGTTATTCCGGTTTTACTATTTCTGCAGTCTATGGATTTCTTTATTTGGTTTTATATAAGGACATCAAACTCAACAAATTTGGTTTGATCTTCAATAGACTGCCAAATCTGGAAGTGCTTGAAAGGCTAAGTTTTTACTCCGCAATAATAGGTTTCATCGCGCTGACCATCGCAATAATAATTGGTATAATTTGGCTGCCTGTTGCGTTCCCAAAATTCTCCTATCTTGATCCAAAATTAATCGGCTCAACCTTAGTGTGGCTGCTTTATGCTGTTGGAATAACAAGTAAAATGTTAGGTAATTGGAGAGGGAAAAAATTGGTAATTCTATCAATAACGGGTTTTGTGGTAGCAATCATATCTACTATTCTATCAAATTTTATCGCACAAAGTTTTCATTCCTTCTATTAAGAGCTTATGAATTTAATTGCAATATCAATAAATCACAGAACTGCACCGGTCGAAATTAGAGAAGCAGTTTATCTTAAAGAGGATGAAATTCGTCCGTTCATTAATATTGCAAAAGAAAACCAGATAAAAGAAGGATTGATTCTTTCAACCTGCAACCGAACTGAAATATTCGGTATTCCAATTAATGATAATACTTCACACGAAAAATTTCAGAACCTTCTACTAAATTTCAAACAATCACAAAATATTACTGAGCAGCATTTTCAAAAATTTGTTTCCAGAGATGCAATTAAACATTTGTTCTCTGTTGCTACCGGAATTGATTCCCTTCTTGTTGGTGATAACCAGGTTTTCAAACAGGTAAAAGATTCTTTTCAAATATCTGAAGAATCAAATTTTTCCGGTTATATAATGCACAGAATTTTTGATGCTGCGATAAGAACCGGCAAAAGAGCAATTTCAGAAACTTCAATTAGTGAGGGCGCTGTAACTGTCAGTTACGCTGCTGTTCAGTTAACAGAAAAAATATTTTCAAACCTGAATAAAAAATCAGCACTTGTAATTGGGGCGGGAGAAACCGGTGAGATTGCAGCAAAACATCTTTCTGAAAAAGGAATTGGCAGTCTTGCTGTTACAAACAGAACCCAGGAAAAGGCTGATAAACTTGCTCAAAAACTGAATGCTAAAGTTATTCCCTTCACAGAATTCAAAGATTCAATCTACAAGTTTGATATAATTATTAGTGCAACTTCTTCTCCGGAAATAATTGTTATGAAAGATGATGTTAGCAATGCTCTGAAAAAGCGAAGCAATAACCCTATGATATTGATGGATATTGCTATTCCCCGCGATATTGATCCGGAAACAAAAAAAATTGACTCTGTTTTTTATCACGATCTTGATTCTTTGAATATAATTGTTGATCAAAACCTTTCAAAAAGAAAATCAGAAATTCCAAAAGTTGAAAAAATAATTGAAGAAGAGATAGATAATTTCTGGGAATGGTATAACTCACTGCAGGCAGCTCCGGCAATTAAAGATCTAAGGGATTTTTTTGAAGATATCAGAAACGAAGAAGTGGCAAAGAACAAAAACAAATTTTCATCTGAAGACCAGGAGAAGCTTGATATTGTTACAAAGAGAATTATAAATAAAATTCTCCACCACCCTACCATCGAATTACGTAAAGCAGATGAAACTTCTGCTTCAGTTGATGCTTCAACTAAAATTGGAATTATAAGAGATCTATTCGGGATTACCTCCAATAAAAAATCAGAGAAGGAATAGGATAAATTTTGAAACAAAAAGTAATCATAGGCTCAAGGGGAAGTGAACTTGCACTCTGGCAGGCAAACTATGTGAAGAGAGAGCTTGAGAAGAAGAATAAAAATATTTCAGTTGAGATAAAGATTATCAAAACCAAAGGAGATAAAATTCTTGATGTTGCTCTTTCAAAAATTGGCGATAAAAGTCTATTCACAAAAGAATTGGAGACAGAACTTCTCAACAAAAGAATTGATCTTGCAGTTCACAGCCTGAAAGATCTGCAAACAGAAATTCCTAAAGGATTAAAACTCGCGGCAGTTACAAAAAGACATAATGTTCAAGATGTTCTTATTTCCAGAAAGAAAGGAACTACAATCCTTAATTTACCAGATGGTGCCACTGTAGCAACAGGATCATTAAGACGGAAATGTCAACTGTTACATATCAGACCAGATTTGAAGCTTGTCGAGCTAAGAGGAAATGTTCCATCAAGAATAAAAAAGTTTTTAGAATCTGATTGGGATGCAATTATTCTTGCCAGAGCCGGTGTTGAAAGATTAAAACTTAGCAAGCACATCTCATCAATTATTAAAACTGATGTAATGCTTCCTGCTGTTGGACAAGGTGCATTGGGAATCGAAACAAGGTCTGATAACAAAATTGTAATTGAAATTGTAAAATCAATCCATCACGAAGAATACTTACAAAGCTGTTTTGGCTGAACGTGCTTTACTCAAAACTCTTGAAGGCGGATGCCAGGTTCCGATTGGTGCACTGGCTGAAGTTAAACCAAATGGTTTGTTTCTAGATGCGATGGTTGGTTCGCTTGATGGCAGCTTAACTTTCCGGAAAAAAATTCGGGGAAGTGAAAACAATCCTGAGAAAGTTGGAATAAAGCTGGCAAATGATTTATTGAAAGCCGGCGCTAAAATTATTCTGGAAGAAGTGTACAGAACAGCGAGGGCTAAATGACAGGTAGATCAATCTTTAAGTTTTCAATTGTTCTTTCTTTGTTAATAATTCTTCTCAGCATTAGTCTACTAACATCCTGTAAGTGCAGAAGCTGTCAAGATGAAGAACAGGGTTCTGTTCCACTTGAAGTCCTAACCAAAGCAGATTCATTTATAATCGCATCTACTGGAAAAGAATATTTCCAAAATTACATCGCACCGGATTTTGCCAGAACCAGGTATACTCCTCCCTACTACGAAATGACTTATAAATTTTTTATGCCCGAAAAACCTTATGTGAATGCAACCATTAAATTCACTGTTGATTCGATCGGTAATGTTTTAACAGAATCGTGATATTGTTGGAATTCCGAGATGTAAAAACTTTCCTCAAGAATGTGATTTTAATATTGATGAACAAACAGCCAGACAAATTGCAATTGATCTGGAACTTAAAGAAGGAATTAAAGAATGGGATGCAGGATTCATGTGGGATTTCAAGCTTCAAAAATATGTTTGGAGAATAATATCAACATTGAATGAATTCGGTGATGAGGAAAATTACAAGGCTACCGGGCAAGAATTGGTGATTGATCCAAATACAGGAGAAGTACTTGCATTGAATGATTGGAGAGTTAATTAATCAGAAGCGATGCTAAAAGAAAAACGTGAAATAAAAAGAGAGAGGAAAAGAGAAAAAATTCTCGAAGCAGCAGCTGAACTTTTTTCCACAAAGCATTATCATGAAGTGATGATGGATGATGTTGCAAAATTAATTACTGTTGCAAAAGGAACCGTTTATAATTATTTCTCTTCGAAAGAAGAGCTTTATTTTACTATAATGCACACACGGATGGAGAGTTTGCTTTCCATTCTCAAGCAAAAAATAGAATCCGAACACAGCAGTATTGATTCACTTCGTGCTTTCGTGATTCATCTTTATATGTTTATGATGAAGCACAGGAAATTCTTTCTCATTTACCAGAGAGAAACTCTGAATAAACAAAATTCTTTTTGTGAAGATATGCTTTCACTTGAAAAGCAGATGAAGCAGATGATTTTGCAAATCATTTCCAGAGGGGAAAAAGAAGGTGTCTTCAGAAAAGTTGATGAGGAATTTGCAATCAGCCTGATATTTGGCAGTATTTATGGTGCAGTTCAAAGAGGAATAAACGAAAATATTCCTGACGAAACAGTAGCAAAAGAGAAGGAAGAAATTTTTGATTTCGTTTTACACGGGCTTTATTCCGGATTCAATAATATCAAAGAGCTGCCTTTAAAAGGTAAAACAATAGTAATCACAAGAACGATTGAACAATCGCGTGAATCTGCAGCCGCATTAACAAATCTTGGTGCAAATGTGATTATAGTTCCCACACTTGAAATTGTTCCGCCATCTGACTGGAGTAAATTTGATTCTGTTGTTGCTCATCCTGACAGAATAGATTTTATAATTTTTACATCTGTTCATTCAGTACAGATGTTCTCGAAAAGAATTCAGGAAGTTGGCGCATTAATTAATTATAACCAGACAAAAGTAGTTGCAGTTGGAAATAAGACATCTGCTTATTGTCATAAAAATAATATCAGTGTGAACATTGTCCCTGATAAGTTCAGTTCTGAAGGTGTAATTGAAGCACTATCAAAATATAATTTGAAAAATAAAGTTGTGTTCATTCCTCGTTCGGCAATTGGCAGAGAAGAGTTGCCGATGGGTTTAAAAGAATTGGGTGCAATTATCAAGTCCGTTCCGGTTTATAATGTTGCAATCCCATCGGGAGATAATTTAAAACCAAGTCTTCAACTATTAAATTCTTCTCACATTGACCTTTTTATTTTTACAAGTCCATCAACATTTGAAAATTTTTTGCAGATTGCCAACATCAAAAATCCCTTTCAGTACTTCAGCAAGTTCGATGTTGCTGCAATTGGTCCTACGACAAAAGATGCGATTGAATCAAAGAAAGTAAAAGTTAAAATCCTTCCGGATGAATTCACGATAAATGGTTTAACTAAAAAAATTGTTGAATACTACAGTAACCACAAGGAGAAAGTTTGAAATTACAAAATGATTTAATAATCAGAGCGGCTAAACGACTACCAACAGAGCGAACTCCAATCTGGATTATGCGTCAAGCCGGAAGATATTTGCCGGAGTACAGAGCTATTCGTTCAAAGCATGATTTTTTGACAATGTGTAAAACACCTGAGCTTGCTTCTGAAGTGACAATCCAGCCGGTAGATATTATTGGAGTTGATGCAGCAATAATTTTTTCCGATATACTAGTGATCCCCGAAGCTATGGGAATGCATCTTGAAATCAACGAAGGCAAGGGACCGGTTTTTACTTCTCCCATAAAAACGAAAGATGATGTTGACAAATTAAAAAATCCAGATCCAACAAAAGATTTAAAATATGTTTTGGATGCAATCTCTTTAACAAAAAAAGAATTGAACGGAAGAGTTCCGCTTATCGGATTTGCCGGTGCACCGTGGACAATTCTCACTTATATGGTTGAAGGACAGGGTTCAAAATCTTTTTCCAAGGTGAAGAAATTGATTTATGGTAATCCTGAGCTTGCTCATATTCTTCTCGATAAAATTACAAAAGCAACTGCTGCTTATTTATCTGCTCAGATTAAAGCAGGTGCAAACCTTGTTCAGGTATTTGATACCTGGGCAGGAATTCTTTCTCCCAGAGATTACCAGGTGTTTGCAATGAGATATGTTCATCAGCTTATCTCAGAAATAAAAAGAAAGGATGAACCGGTAATTTATTTCCCGAAAGGGGTTCATTACTTGATGCACGAACTTAAAGACATTGGGGCAGATGCAATTAGTGTTGACTGGACTCTCGAGCTTGAAAAAGTCAGAAGAAAGATGGGTGATAAAGTTGCAATCCAGGGAAATCTCGATCCTACTGTGCTTTATGCTGATCCATCATTTATAAAAAGAGAAGCAAGAAAAGTTCTCGAATCATTCGGAAAAGGTGATGGACATATTTTCAATCTGGGTCATGGTATTTTACCGGATATAGATCCTGAAAATGTAAAAGTGTTGGTTGATTATGTAAAAGAAGAGAGTAAACATTTCCATTAGCCCTCACCTTAATCCTCTCCCAAAGGGAGAGGAAAAACTAGTATGAAAAAAAGAAAATTAATAGTGTTCGCAAGAAAGCTAAGAAAGAATTCGACGATTGCGGAAAGAAAACTATGGCACAAGTTAAGAAGCAGAAACTTTCTAGATTTGAAATTCAGAAGACAGGAACCTATTGCAAATTATATTGTTGACTTTATTTGCTATGCGAAAAAGCTTATCATTGAATTAGATGGTGGTCAGCATAATGAATTTAGTGAGAAAGATATACCAAGAACTGAAGCATTGGAAAAAGAAGGATATAAAGTTTTAAGATTCTGGAATAATGATGTTATAAATAATATTGAAGGCGTTCTAAAAGTAATTAAAGAAATTTGTAAATAACTCTCGCTATTGTAAGGAAAAATCTATCCCTCCCTCTCCCTCCGGGAGAGGGTTGGGGTGAGGGAAAAAGGAGTAAGAAAATGTTTGAAGTAGATTTAAAAAAATTCAAAAAATACGATAAGCCGGGACCGCGGTATACAAGCTACCCAACAGCTCCGCAGTTTAATGAGCAGTTTACTCACGCAGAATATGTTGATGAAATTGTAAAAACAAACTACGGTAAAAATCTTCCCGACCTCTCTCTTTACTTTCACATTCCCTACTGCGATACGCTTTGCTTTTTCTGTGGATGCAATATGCTCGTTACACGAAACAGAGATAGAATAAACGAATACATAAAATACGTTCAGAAAGAAATTGATCTGCTAAGAACTTATTTACTTCCCGATAGAAAAGTTGCACAACATCATTGGGGCGGCGGAACTCCAACTCACCTACTGCCGGAAGAAATTCATAAACTTACCTCGTACATTAATCAATCATTTGATTTTAAAGAAGATTCTGAAAATAGCTGCGAAATTGATCCGCGTGAATTAACGAAAGAACATCTCGAAGCTCTGAGAAGTAACGGCTTCAATAGAATTAGTATGGGTGTGCAGGATTTTAATGAACAAGTTCAGAAAGCTGTTAACAGAATTCAACCGGAAGATTTAACTCGTAAAGTTGTTAACTGGGTAAGAGAATTAAAATTTCAGAGTATCAACCTTGATCTTATTTACGGACTCCCCTTCCAGACCGTTAAATCTTTTACAGATACAGTCGAAAAAATAATTGATATCTCGCCCGACAGAATTGCGCTTGTTCAATTACGCTCACGTTCCGTGGATGAAAAAACATATGGCACTAATTCACGAAGAAGATTTACCAAAACCTGAAGAGAAGCTGGAAATATTAAAAATGAGCATTGAAAAACTCACCGGCGCCGGATACGAATTTATTGGAATGGATCATTTTGCAAAACCTGATGATGAACTGACTATTGCGATGAAGGAAAAAAAACTTTACAGAAATTTCCAGGGTTACAGCACAAATGCAGGAGCTGATCTTTATGCATTTGGAATTACATCAATCAGTCAGCTAAAAAATATTTACGCACAGAACTACAAAACTGAAAAAGAATACTACACCGCACTCGATAATGAAACCATACCAACAGCAAAAGGCTACAAGCTAAGTGAAGACGACCATATTCGCCACGAAGTGATAATGAGAATTATGTGTGACTTTGAATTGAACTACAAATCAATCGAGGAAAAATTCAAGATTAACTTTAAAGATTATTTCAAATGGGGAATTGACAACTTAAAAGATTTTGAGGCTGATGAATTAATTGTAATGAACGAAGATGGCTTTAAAATAAAAGATATGGGCAGACTTCTCATCCGCAACATTGCAATGAACTTTGATGGGTATATCGAACGCAAAGAAGATAAGGCTAAATACTCAAGGACGGTTTGAATTGCCGTTGTTCAAACACCAAAATCTTTCAAAAATAAAATCAATAGTTTTTAATCCGACCTTTTTCTCTATGCTTTAGAAGAATAAGTTTTAATAAAATTAATCTCTCCCAAAATTTATCTATCTTTGTACAACACATCGATTATAAAATAAAACCTAATTATGACTAAAACAATCTCCGATCTTCTTGAAGTAAAAAACCCAAGAGTAGCTAAGCGATATCTGAAGAAAAAAGTTGCTATGGGTCATTTCATTGAAGATTACATCGCTGAAAAAGTTGATATAAAAGTCAGCTTTATGGAATTACTGAAATATAAGAATGACATTTTCACTTTTAATTTCGCAAGCACCTCATTATTATTTTTTCATTTTAAGGATGATTCCTGAAGTAATTATTCATTCAAAAAAGCAGGATAAGAGAATAATTAAAAGTCATTATGATAATAAGAATGATTTGTTTAGCTGGTTCTTAGGACCAAAGATGATTTATACGAGCTGCTACTTTAAAAATTTAGATGAGTCGCTGGAAGAAGCACAGGAAAATAAGATGAACCTGATTGCACAAAAAATGCAGCTTAAAGAAGGCGATGAATTGTTAGATATTGGTTGCGGCTGGGGAACTCTTGTGGCTCACCTTGCTAAACATTATGGAGTTAATACAACCGGAGTAACAATCGCTCAGGCTGGCGCTGAATGGGCTACACGACAAATTAAGGAATATGGTGTTGAAGATCGTGCGAAAATCTGGACAATGGATTACAGAGATATTCCTACGGATAAAAAGTATAATAAAATTACCTGTCTTGAAATGGCAGAACATGTCGGTATTAAGTATTTTAAAAAATTCATGAAGCAGTGTTATGATCTGCTGGAAGATGACGGGCTTTTTTATATACAAATTGCCGGGTTACGCGAGCGTAGCAGCTTGCTTCAAAAGCATAACCGGGAAGATCTTGTGTGGGGTTTATTCATGAACAAATATATTTTCTCAGGAGCCGATGCAAGTATGCCATTAAATTGGGATTTACAGCGAATAGAAAAAGTCGGCTTTGAGGTACACTCAGTTGAAAATATTGGAAACCACTATTCAATTACAATTAACAGGTGGTATGACAACTGGCTTTCAAACAAAGAAAAAGTTATTGAAAAATATGGGGAACGAATATTCAGGATCTATGAAATTTTTCTCGCCTGGTCAGTAATGATCGGGAAACACGGGGGCTCAACAGCATATCAAATTGTCTGTCATAAAAACATTAATAACTTTGACAGGACAACATTTATTGGGGCAACGAATTTGGGAGAACATGATGAATTTAAGAAAACTGCTGAGCTACGACACTCATAGTTTTTTTAATTCTCTATTTACGTTTTTTCTGAAGGTATTAAGATGCTTGCATCTCAGGCTGCGGATCATTTGTTGACATTTTACCACTCTGACGGGCATTTTCCTCTTTCCTTATTCTTTCCAATCTCATTGAGTTCGTTCTGAATTTGGGAATGAATAGAGAAAGGAAATAACTCCTTACTATATACCACCAGAAACTTCTTTCAAGAAGGATCGGATCAATGTTGTGCTCAATTTCTTTGTGCGCTTCGGCAGCTTTATTCCAGTGAAGCCCGGCTTTGTGATGATGAATTGTGTGATAACCGTTATTGAATAGCAGAAAATTCAGAAAACCGGTATAGTTTCTTGAATGGTTCCATTCAGATTCTTCGTCAGCGTGAACATGCTGAACGTAATTAAATATTAAAACACTAAATAGTGAAACTTGCTGAGGTATGATCACAAAGAGTAGTGCTTTCTCCCAATCTAATATTAATGCTGCAGCAATCCACAGAACAAGCACGATGTATTGCGATATACTTACCCAAAATTTTTCTTTGTTGTTTGCTTTCATTTCTTTCAGATAAACCATTATTGCTTTTTGCTGATAATAACCGCTAATCGTTGGATATGAAATGAGTGTGAGAAAATTATTTTTTTCGCTTACTCTGTATGTTATAGAGTCGTCGCCTTCACGGTTATTAAACTTGTGATGATTTTTATTATGAGTTGGTATCCAGGCAAATATCGGGAACCCATAAAATACCGTCAGCCACCAATCAGTGAGCACGTTCATTACTTTTGAACGCCACATCGGAAGATGATTGTGATTATGGGTCATTACAGCTACGGCAACAGACATAAATAAAAACCAGGTGTAAACGAATGTATTGACGCCCAGCCACATCCATTGAGCAATGAACAAAGCCGTGGTAATAATTATGTAAACAAGACTTTTTATGTCTGCCGTTTCTTTTAATTTCAGATTCATTCGATCAATCTTTCATTTTATAAAAAAATTTACAGGGACAACTGACTAGGAGAAATGCAATATAGTCTGAAGTTAAAAGCTATAATAGAGATGTAAATGCTTAGATAAAAGCTTAATATTTAAGCCAAAAAAAGTTTTACATTTATTTTACAATCGGGAAGATCAGGATATCTGCTAATCACTCGGTCTATCCTTCATCGGCGCAGTAGTGAAGAAATCTTTATAAAACCTGTCTGTATAGTTTTCAAGCATTTGTTCAACAACTTTGTGGTGCTTCGAGCGAAATACAAATCCGGCATGGTAGGGTTTATCCAATCGCCAAACAATTTCAGGATCATTATAAGATGCGAGGTTCGGCCATTCCTGCTTTGCAAGTGACGTGATAATTCCAGCATAATAATCCTCAACTTCGGGATACTTATACTCCCCTTCTCCTCTTAAGATTTCTATCTTCGCCCATTCACGCCACAAATTAATTCCTGAACCCGCAAGTACAAGCTCCGAAAGATTAGCTCCGCCAACACGTGAAGATGTTTCAAGGAAATAAAATTTACCGTCCTTGTCAGATTCGATAAATTCTGTGTGTGAAACTCCGCGCAGCATTCCGAGAGCTTTCATTAGCTTTTCATTCATCTCCAAAAGCTGCTGTTCTTTTTTACTTCCTCTTTCAATGGTACGACTGGTAAATACTCGTCCTTCGTGTGCAACTTCAAACGGCGGCCTTCCGTACTGACTTGCAATTGCAAAACGTACTTCGTGCTCATAAATAATTGAATCAACGTGATAAATATTCCCGGGAATAAATCTCTCCATCAGAAAGAACGACTGTTCATCTCCAAGATGATTTATCCTGTTCCACATATCTTCTTTACTTTGAACTTTTTTCAACCCATGCGCACCGGCGAGCATTCTTGGTTTTATCATATATGGAAACTGAACTTTATCGGCGAACACATTTATTTCATCATGATTTAAAACATGAACAAATTCCGGAACGGGAATTTCCATTTCCTGTGCTCTCATTCGCATTGCGAGCTTATCCCGAAAGTAACGTGCGGTTGTATCGCCCATTCCCGGAACGCGTAAATGTTCACGAAGCGCAGCGGCTTTTTCAACATCAAAATCATCAAGAGCAACTATCCTGTCTATGTTTTCTTTTCTTGCCATAAAACTCACACCGTAAATAACATCACGCATATTCCATTCTTTATTTTTATCCTGCATATAAAAAGTTTCATCAATTGCTTCCTTTGGCCAGGGTGCGTTCTCAAGACTTTTAGATGTTAGCAAAAGAACTCTGCATCCTTGCTCTTTACACTCCCGCATAAAGTCAAAACCTTTTTCGTAAGAGGAAACACATAGAACGGTGATTGGTTGATTGGTGCTCATAATTTTTTTCTTTTGTCTGATTAAGCAAAATAACTTGAGACAAGTTTAAGTTTTAATAAAGAAAGAAGCAAATAAATGAAAGAAAAAAGGCTCCGGTTATAGAGCCTTTTCGGAAATTTATTTTAACAGAATCATGGGATATTGATTCCTAGCTATAATTTATGCGAGAATATTTAGCTTAAAAGAATGACTGCGATAAATCATTTTAAAACTTCTTCAAAATTTTAGTTATGAATTTCATTATTGGTAATCCATATTTTTCTAAATTCTAATTGTTCATTTGTTGGATTTGTGAGAGGAATAATTTTATTTCTTTCTATAATCTCATGGCTACCTACAATTGAAGTTAATTTCATTTCTTCTCCTTCTCTCTCTACTATCCATGAAAAAGATTTCCCGGGTTCAACAGAATGCCAGACACTATCAATCCGAGCATCGTTAAGACTTATCTCTTCTTTGTTATAAACAAGTTTTTTTAGAATATCCCCTTCTTTTATACCTAGTCTAGCTACAACGCTATCATTAAAATCAGGATTCTTAACAAACAAAATATTATTCTTTATTCCATAACTCCACTTCGAAATATACCCTTCATAATTCCCAGTCTTAACCTCCCGGATGTGATCATATCCTATCTTACTTAAATACTCTTTGATTGGCAGTGCTTCAGTTCCATTAACATATCGTTCAAGCATATCACGAATTTCCGGATAACTGAATCCCCCAATGATATCAAATAATTTTTCGTCGGCAAACGATTTTTCAGTATACTCGTTAAGCATCTTAATTAATACATCACGAAAACCGAATTTGTATCCTGACATTTCCAAAATTTTTAGATCAATCAGGATACCTAAGATTTGACCCCTAAAATATGCATTATGCCATTCAAACTCATACTGATCATAACAGCCTAAACTACTTTCAGTGAGGCTTACGGTTGAATCAGAAAGCCGAATGGAGGTGTTTAAATCGTGGCTGAGAATATTATTAATATAATCATTTTCAGAAAGTAAGCCGCCTCTAAGCAATGCCATATGGGCGATCCAGCTAGTTACACCTTCATAAAACCATAAATTTCGCGATGCTACAGGTTTCTCGAAATTAAAATGCTCAATAATCTCGCTATGGATATGGAGCGGAGTTACGATGTGACAAAACTCATGGGCTGTAGTTGGAGCTATGTCTTTGAATATAGCAGAAGTCTCACCTTCAGTGTAAGTATAGTATGATGAGTAATTATGCTCAAGGGCTGCAAACGGTAAATCTTCTTTGAAATTAAAGAGGAAGGTATAATGCTTTACTGGAAGACCGCCAAGAAATTTATTTACAGCGCCAACTATTTGTTTTAATGTATCAACAAAATCAGTGGCTACAATTTTTTTGTTTTCTGAATAACAATAGACATTTACCTTTGTGTCATTAATATTAAATGCAGAATAAGTTAAATCACCAAACATAATTGGCGAATCTACTAGTTGATCAAAATCATCTGCATAAAAATTTCCATCTTCACCGGGTAACGCTGTGCCAACAATCCACTCTCCTGGATAATCGAAATTAATAGTAATGGGATTGTTCTGATAATTCAGAATATATCCAAACACCATCTGTCCACAAATAACAGCATTATCCTTTTCTAAGTTTGAACCGGCAGCTGAGTAGATGGGAAATTCTTTAATTTTAGAGTCATAAGAATCTTCGACGCGGTATTTAATTTTACTAAGTAACTCGGATTGATATATAACATACTGGTTAACACTTATGTGGTAAATTTTCAATCGTTTACCTGAAATATCAAATGCTTCAAAGTTTCCAACGAAGCGACCAACATCCATTCGTTCATATGTTCCCGGAGCAGTACTTGCAAATTGGAAAACAATAGAATCGGTTTTAATTCCTTCCACGTTTAAAGTTACGTAAAATGAATCCGCTTCGATTTTCGTTAAATCAACAATATAGTGAATCTTAATTTTATCGTTGCCTGCAAAACTGCCGGTTATTCCAGGTAATAATACAAACCAGAATAAGATCGTTTTCAATTTGGGTCTCCATTTGATTTTCATTTAACATAACCTGTTCTTCGTTACGACTTTTACTGAGATTAACGTAAGAGGATCATTAGCCTAGGCTAGATAATATCCTCCCACGTTAAAATTTATTAGTTAGTTGCCTGTTAATTTCATTATCATTTCTTTTGCATTCTCATTGTCTGGATCAAGCTCTAGTGACATCTCATAATTTTCTATTGATAATTCTTTATCACCATTTTTCATATAGGCTTCACCTAAGCTATCATAAACATTCGAAGATTCAGGATATAATTCTACATTCTTTTTAAAGATATCAATCGCATCTTGAATCTTATTTAGACTTAATAAAATATAACCTGCGTTGTTTAAATTGATTTCGGCGCTTTCCTTATTCTCTTCATAAGTCGACAGATTAACAGTATTTAAATAAACGATTTTCCACGAGCCATCTCTCTTCTCAAGAAACCGTACTTCTCTGTATTTATAAAGTTTTTCTTTGTAACGAAATGTTTCGATATACGAAGCCCAGGCACAATCCTTAAAAGTTCGGATATTCCACTCAGACCAGCTTAGATCTACAATCAAAGGCGTAATATCATTTTCAAGACCTTCCTTAATGTGCGTGCTTATTGAATCCCAGCCCACATCTTCATAGTAAGAATATATCCCTGGAAACATCCTTAAAGTATAATTTTCATGAGCCCAGACATTTGCCAAGCCTTCATAACTTTGATTTACCCAGCTTTCGGTTTGACTCATTATAACTGATTTTATTGCTTCTTCTTCTGCTGAAGAATTTTGGTTTTGCGTAAATGCAGATCCCGCAAAAAATATTTGAAGGAAAATTACGATTAGAGAAATTCTTTTTAGCATGACAAACACCTTTCTTAATAAATTAATTTTTGTGATTCTGAATATTTGACTTTAACGTAGAAGTATCATCTTCTTAGTTTGAAGAAAGTCTCCTGCTTCAATTTTATAGAAATAAACTCCGCTTGAATAATTGTTCGCTTCAAAATTTACTTCATATCCTCCTGCTTCTTTTTCTTCATTAACTAATTCTGCAACTATACTGCCCAATGGATCAAATACTTTTAGGGTTACAAAAGATTTTTGTGGAATTGAGTAAGTTATTTTTGTTGATGGATTAAACGGGTTTGGATAATTCTGTAATAATAGATAATTGCTCGGAATTGAACTTACAGTTTCGTCTACACCAACGGGCTGAATTGTTTGACGACTTTTCATAATCTGCCCTGTTGATGATACAGAATAAATTACTACAACATTATCATATCTTATATTATCTATCTCCCTTATGTTTTGAACCGGAGCTGTGTTTTGTGATATCCAGGTTAAACCGCCATCGTCACTCCTTAAAATGTTTTTATTCGAACTGCTGTTCTCAGCACAAATAAATACTGTGTTTGTTCCTGATACCCAGGTGGCATTACATCCACCGGAAATATCTGAAAGTGTATTTACCGTTTCCCAACTTGTCCCTCCATCAGTTGTCCGTTTGATATTCGGGATATAATCAATTGAGATCATAATCCCGATGAGTTTATCATCGTTAAAGACAATATCTTCCCCGAATCCATAATTAGGCAAAGGCATCGACGCTGCACCAGTGAACCAATTGCTTCCACCATCACTTGTTATATAGGAGTCAGAAACTTCCGTGTTAATATTAATAATCTGAAATCCATAGAATTGTGGATCAATAGCAAATAAAGCATTTAGTAATCCAAAATTATTTGCTACTCCCGGTGGATTTGTCAGTGTCCAATCAACTCCTCCATTTGTAGTTTTGTATAAATAAAATGGATTACCAGCTCCGTTTGGAGGATCACTTATGGCCAATCCAAATTGTGGATTCGATTTGGAAAAAACTATATCATCAAAAAAACCAAACGTGCCACCTGTTGAATCTATTATTATCCAGTTTTGACCAGCATCAATTGTTTTAAACAATTTGGCATTCCCTCCTGAATAGTTGTTGCTACCAACATCAGCAACAAACGCAGTTACAGAATCTTTTGCTGCCAAACACGTCAGAAAAAATGGAAGCCCTTGCGTTGGAATTGACGTCCAACTTATAGCTCCATCAACTGATCGATACAGAACCGGGACCGGTGTAAAATCTCCTGTTGCCCAAATAACATTTGAATCAACTACAGAAATTCTGGCAAATCCTAAATCTGGTAATTGCCCAACCTGTGTCCATTGAGGAAAAGATAAATTGCAAAAAAATGTTAAGTAAAAAAACAGGAAATAGTGTTTTGAAATTTTCATTTTAGGCTCCTTGATTATTGAAATAAATTATTTGTATTTAAGAACCAGGCAGAATTTGGTCTTCCCGCCTTATGACATTTAGACTCGACTATGTAATATCTCACCAAACATATTTTGAAAGAATTATTGCAGAAGAATCATCTTCCTGGTTTGAAGAAAGTTTCCAGCCTCTATTTTATAGAAATACACACCACTGGAAAGATCAGATGCATTGAAATCAATTTCATATTTCCCGGCTTCTTTTTCTTCACTAACTAATTCGGCAACTATACTGCCCAATGGATCAAATACTTTTAGGGTTACAAAAGATTTTTGCGGAATTGAATAACTTATTTTTGTTGATGGATTAAACGGATTTGGATAGTTCTGCTCTAAAGAAAAAGATACTGGCGCAGCATCAACTTCAATTTCATTTGAGCCTGCCTGTCCGGCAGGCAGGTATTCAAATGTCCCATCAAAGTCAATTTGTTTAAGCCTGTAAAAGTATTTACCTGTCGTAACATTTCTGTCAACGAAAGAATATTCTTGTCTCTCAGTTGTTGTTCCTTTTCCTTCCACAAATCCAATCAGAACAAAATCTGAAATATCATTCCGCCTTTCGATTTCAAACATCATATTATTTGTTTCAGTTACAGTTGACCAATTAAGAATTACATTTCCATTTGTGCTGATTCCTGTAAAAGATGTTAGTTCAACAGGAACAGTTATATCGAAGAAACCTAATATTTGATTTAATAAGTTTTCTTTGGTGCTCGGAAAAGCGCTGTCATTAAGTTTTCCTAAAGCATACGAGAAACAAAATGTTCTTTGGCCAAGACTACCGGTATTTTGAATAGCGACATTTCCAACAGTTGCTTCATTAAAAGCTACTTGTCCTGAGGAGTTCGGTACAAAAACATCTATATAATTGTTTGTTTGTTGTGAATTTGAAGTGAAGAGCATGCCTTCTGTAAGCGTTCCTGAACGACCCGCTAAATTTGTTACAGGTCTGCTATTTTCAACACCATCAGAAGCACTGGATATGCCCAATAAATTATGAAGTGTAGTGTTTGACCATTGATCGTAACCTAAAGCATCGCTTCCATCCAGAAAAAGATATCCTCCGCTTTGCAGATATTCAGAAATGCCATCCGCATTTTCATTTGTTAATGCAGTGTATGTTGAACCATCTAAACCCCAATTTCCAAATGAGAGGAAGACAGCATCAAATCCTAAATATGATGGATTCAATATTGATTTATCAGTATAAAGTACAGGATAGTTATTTGTGGTAAGATAATCTTTAATAAAAGCACCGCTATAATTCTGACCGTTTTCTTCTCCCTCCCAAACAAATACTCCACTGGGATTTACGATTATAAAAAAATCAAAAACAGATCCAGCTACAACCGGCAAGTTAGCTGAAACATTGAACGAAAGAGTCGCAATTGCGGTTGCAGCGGTTGGTAAGATTTCAATTTGGAATTCATCTAACAACTCCACTATAGAATTTGCTCCAACAAAACCAGTATACTCTCCATCTATTATTTGAATATCCGGATTGTTTGATGTCAGCGTTATTGTTAATGGATTGGCATCAAGGAAGTGAGAGTAGTTCTGAACCATAAAGCTAAAGTTTGTAACAGAATTTGGATTTGTAACTTTTAAACCTCCCTTTAATTCACTGGACGCTAATGTCATATTTATTTTTAGTTCGGGAGTAATTGTGGGATCGCTATCTGCCAAAGCGTGATAGGCATTAATCTTGCCTGTGCCAAGTAGATATTCATAGCCAGGATTTATAATGTTAATATTCTCGGTGGTATAAAGCATTTGCTGAATTATCTTATCTTTTGTCCAGGTTGGATGGAAAGATTTTATTAAACCAACTAATCCGGTAACAATTGGTGATGAAAAGGAAGTGCCAGCATTTGCATTTGTGTATCCATCATTCAAACCCAGCGAAATAAACGGTTGAAATGTCTGTGGACCCGGGGCAGAAATATCAACCCCTGCACCGTACGTTGAATATGGAGTTTTAACGTTTTGATTATCAATCGCAGCTACTCCAATTACATACGGATAGCAAGCAGGATAAAAAGACTCGGGGCTATTATTATTTCCTGCTGCAGCTACAACGATACTTCCTAATCCATTAACATACTCTATAACTTCTTTGTTTGCCTCTGAGTATGGCCATCCACCCCAGCTGCAATTAATAACATCTGCTCCATTTTCTGCAGAATAAATTAAGCTGTTGTATGCGCTTGAATTAATTCCGCTCCCCTGATCGTCCAGGGCTTTTACTGGCATTACCTTAAGATTGTAACTTATGCTTGCAACACCTAAGTTATTATTAGTAGTCGCACCAGCAATTCCTGCTACTAAAGTACCATGACCATATCCATCGACCGGATATTTATCATCATTATCAAAATTCCAACCTATAAAATCATCGACAAATCCATTCCCATCATCATCAATATTATTAATGTCACCGGGATCGAAAACCCAGGCAGTACCATTCCACTCAAATGTTTTTCCATCTCCATCAATGTCTTCACCAAGGTTGTTCCAAATATTTTGCGCAAGATCAGGATGGACATATCTACAGCCCGTATCTGTTATTGACAAAATGATCAGGCTATCCCCATCTTCACCTTTATGAATATCCCACGCTAATTCCGCTTGAATTTTAGGTAGGTACCATTGCTGAACATACAAAGGATCATTTGGTACTTCCAATAAATAATTAATAGGAATTGGTTCTGCATATTCAATATTAGGATCCTGTGAAAACTCCCGCGAGACACTGCTAACGTTGTAATTTATCGGAAATTCAATCTGGTATATTCTTGAGAGATCCGGCAATCCTGAATTAATGGGAATTGGTTTGTGTATAAACATTTCGCTTAGCCTGTACACTTCAAACATTGCAGATTTTTGATCCAATGAATTAATTCCAAAGGAAACTGAGCCCTCCTGCTTTTGGAAAGGACCAACACCTTCTTTTAATTTTATTGTGATCTTTCCACTTTCAAGAGTCGGTTTGGTTTTATTTGAATTTTCCTGTGCAATAATGATGTGTGGAAAGAACACTGGGAGGACAAAAAGAATAAGAACTATTACAACAAATTGAACTTTAGCAACTAACATATAACCTCCATTATAGATTTTTAATAAATATATTTTAGAACAATATTTTTTTACAATATTGTTATTACATCAGAATCGAACTAACACTTACTTCAATAAAATCATCTTCTTTGTTTCAATAAATGATCCTGCTTCAATCTTATAGAAATATATACCACTGGAAAGATCAGAGGCATTGAAATCTATTTCATATCTACCAGCTTCTTTTTCTTCACTAACTAATTCCGCAATTATACTGCCCAAGGGATCGAATACAATTAGGGTTACAAAAGATTTTTGCGGAATTGAATAAATTATTTTTGTAGAAGGATTGAATGGGTTTGGATAATTCTGTTCTAATGAAAATGATGCCGGAGCCGCATCAACTTCAATTTCACTGGAATATTCAAAGGTTCCATCAAAGTCAATTTGTTTTAGCCTGTAAAGGTATTTACCTGCCGAAACATTTTTGTTAATGTAAGAATACTCCTGCCTCTCGGTTGTTGTTCCTTTTCCTTCCACAAACCCAATCATTCGCCAATCTTGAACGTGCGTAGTTAAAGAGGACGCTCTTTCTATTTCAAACATCATATTATTTGTTTCGGTTGCTGTTGACCAGTTTAGAGTTACATTTCCATTTGTACTGTTTCCTGTAAATGATATTAGCTCAACGGGAACAATATCAGTCAGATATCCGCGTATTACCCAGTTATTATCAAAACTAAAATCTGAAAGATGATACCATCCAGACGAAGGATACGATGGATCGAACATCCAATCACCATCGGGGTGTACTGGTCCACCATCAAGTCCTATTACATATTGTGTGGCTGTTACCGTGACCTCGTAACCTATCCAAACATCACTTCCCGTGATTAATATCGGTGGGTTTACATCAAATGTATTATAGGAATCTGGAATTATTAAATTGCTGACATCTTGTGAATAAATAAGCTGGCCGGCTGAAGTATCTGTCCCTTCATCAAATACTTTAACTATCAGGGAAACCGGCGTATCCCCGATATAGATTTCAATTTGAATAAGATTGTAACCAGAATAGATTGCTGTTAATGTATCAGCAAATCTGGCGGCAACAATCACAGTTCCATTTTGCCCAAGACTAAGTGAAGCAAAAATACCATTGTCCCACGTTAAAACATCCGTGCCTACCTGCTGCTCTAACTGATTATTAATCTTTGCTTTGTTTTCTTTAATTATAAAAGAATTGGATTGACAGAAAGTGACAGCTATTATCCCGAAAATGAAAATTAAGCTTAACGAAAATGAAAATATATTTTTCATAATTACTCCATTTAAATATTTAATGATTATTGAATTAGAACTTTTTGCAACTTTCATTTATTTGTCTTAATAAAACCCCGCCCAAGAAGCAGCAGGGCTTTTGTAGTGTGCTTATTCGAATTCTTCACTTTGACAAAAGCAGTTACAATTATTGTCAAAAAAATTATATTAACTTACTTTTACTGAATTACCGAATTTGAACAGGTGGAGATGTAACCGGAACTGGATCAATAGCCTTACTCAAATTGTTTACTTCCGAGTGATAATTACCAAATGTCAACCGCATTGAATATAATCCTATACCACCTGTCGTTACAATAAAACTACATACTAAATTCAATCCATCGTTCCTTCCAATTACAGGAAAGGATTTTTCCAGTAGGAATCTGCCATTTTCTAAAACGTAAATGTTGTCTTCGGATGTGGAAGAAATGCGGAAGGAGTTATGACTTTCGTCTGTTAAATTTGCTCTGACATTGAGATTAAGATCAACATAATATTGTGGTGCTGGGGGCATCGGGTCAAGCAGAACTAATTCGTGTGTATAATTAATTTGACCTTTAATTGTATAGTAACTTTGAAACCCACCAGGAATCATTAGCAGACCTTCAAGCGGAATTTCACCGGAAGTAAAAGTTTCACCTGTGGTTTGATTTTTATTTATTGATTCTGTTGAAACAGGATCAGTAATCGAATTTTCCTGGCAACCTATTACGAACAGAACCGAGAAAACAACTAGAGAATAAAGTAACTTTTTCATGACGAACTCCTTTATTTAGTATTATTAATTATTTTATTGATTTGCAGCAACAACATCTTTATCCGGCAGAACAAGCCACATTGCACTTAATTCTATACCGCCGGTCGTAACAAGGAATCTGCATTTCAAAACCATTCCATCTTCACGTCCCTGAATAGTGAAAGATTTTTCAAGCACAGTAAAGCTTCCGGTGATTAATAAATAATCTTCTGAATCATTTGAAATGAATGCTACAAGTGTATATCGCTTTCTGATGGAGAACATACTGTGCATAAATTTTGAAGCTCGGCATTGGTCAACTAAATGCAATGAAACATAATTCTGGGATACTACTCTATGTTCGTATTCTATCTGACCGTTTATAATATAAAATGAATTCATAACCGGATATGGATCACTTAACATTCTTTCAAGCGAAATAAATCCGTGTTGGTATGGACCAGGATTTTGATCTTTGTTTACTTGCTCAGTTGAAGCAGGATCTGTTATCGAATTCTCCTGACATCCTATTAATAACAGAACCAGAGAAAACAGACGAGAGAAAAAAGTAACTTTTTCATTATGCACTCCTTTTAGTTTATTGATGAATTATTTATTGTAAATCTCATCACCAATAAACGAAATAAAGGAGGGGGCTACATAGCAGCTATGTTACTTTGACTTCAGAATTGTTTCAAATGTGTGTAAGTATGTTACATCAGCATTCACTTATGTTACATAATGCTAATTTGGACTGTTTTGAGTGAGGTTATTAAAGTGGAGAGTTGCTTTGTTAGCTTGATTTGGTAAGCATCAACTAGCTTATTAAATCACTTGGCGGATAACCGAATTCTTTTTTGAAGCAGCTTGCAAAATATTGGGGACTTGAGAAACCTACAGAGTAAGCAACTTCCGAGACATTTCCTTTTTGTTCTTCAATCATCTTCTTTGCTTTATTTAATCTTACTGATCTCAAATAACGACTGGCTGACTTTCCTGACAATGCTTTCAGCTTTCTGTGTAATTGAACTCTGCTCATTCCAACTTCTTTTCCAAATTGTTCAATACTGAAATCTTCTTCAGACAAATGAGTTTCAATTACTTCCAAAACCTTTGACATAAATTTTTCTTCGAGGTTGCTTAATTTTCTTTCTTCGGGAGCAGGTTTTCTTTCTTTGGAGGAATAAAATTTTTACTGCTGTATTTCTCCTGAAGTTTCCTGCGGATGTTGATAAGGTTCTTAATTCTTATCAAGAGTTCTTTTGTATCGAATGGTTTTGTCAGGTAATCATCTGCACCGGTTTCTAATCCTTCGAGTTTACTTTCCTGTCCGGATTTTGCCGTTAGTAATATTATCGGGATGTGACTTGTCTTCTCATCGTTCTTTAAAATTCTTGTTAATTCATTCCCATCCATCTTCGGCATTGTTATGTCGCTTATAATAAGATCAGGAATTATTTTCTCTGCTTTTCTGATTCCCTGTTCACCGTTGGCAGCTTCAGCAATTACAAATTCATCACCTAAAGAATCTTTAATGAAATTTCGCACATCCGTATTATCTTCAACAACAAGTATTATCATTTTATCTTCTGAAATTTCATTGTCATCCTGAAGAATCTGCGATGCAGAATCTGCGATATCAAATTCTGTTAGATTCTTCACATCATTTATGATGACATCACTATCAATTTCATTCTCTTCAACCATCTCATCTTCATTAAGATGATCTCTTCCCGGATGGCAATTCAATTGTAAACTCACTGCCTTCTCCAGGTATGCTGCTTACATTTATAGTTCCCACGATGCAACTCAACAAGTTCTTTTGTCAAGGCAAGTCCGATACCGGTTCCGCCGTACTTCTTCGCCTGCGAAGTTTCCACCTGGTAAAATCTTTCGAATAATTTTGGTAGTTCTTCTTCCGGTATTCCAATTCCGTTATCTTTTACTTTTATTTCAACAGAACCCTCTTCTTTTCCCCCTTTAGCAAAGGTGGAATCAAAAGCGGGATTTGTTTTAATTGATATTTCAATCAATCCATCTTCTGGCGTAAACTTTAATGCATTCGATAATAAGTTGGATAGAATTTTCAGCATCTTCTCTTTGTCAAAATATATTTCGATGTTTTCTTTTTCAGAAACGACTTTAAGCTGAATATCTTTTTGCTCGGCAAGTGATTCAAAAGACATTGCAACTCCCTTTACAAACGAAACTATATTACTTAACGATGCTTCAAGTTTTAATTTCCCTGCTTCAAGCTTTGACAGATCAAGCAAGTTGGTTTATAAGTCCCAGTAACCGGATTGCATTTCTTTTTATTAATCCTGCTTGTTTCAAAATATTTTCACTTTGAATCTCAGTCAATAATTTTTCAGCAGGACCAAGAATAAGTGTAAGCGGAGTTCTGAACTCGTGAGATATATTGGTGAAGAAACGGGATTTCAATTGTGCAATTTCTGCTTCTTTCATTTTTATAATTGCTTCACGCTGCAATTCAGAATTTTTTATTATCTGACCAGCCTGCACAGCAATGATTGAAAGTAACGTCAGTTCACTTTCAGAAAATGATTTTTTATTCCTCTTATTGATCATCAGGATTATTCCGATGATCTTTCCCTCGAACCAGATTGGAGAACATAGCACTGAATGAATATCTCTTTTTTCTTCCTCGGTTGAATTAAATCTTTTGTCTTTAGATAAATTTTCAATCAGCAGTGGTTTTTCATTCATTAAAACCCAGCCGGTAATATTAGTGCTTATCTGGTAAGAATGTTTTAGTGTACTTGTGTCATCCTGTTTTAGAAATGTTTTAAAAACATCTTTCTTGCCTCGACTCGATCCAGTTGTGATGGGTTTAGGAGTGACGAGGTATATTAAACCCTGTTCTGCTTCAATTGACTTAATAATTTTTTGAACAATAATATTAAGAGTCTGATCTATATCAGTTGCCTTGCCTGCAGCAACCGCAATTTCATTTAATACTTTTAATTCTTCTACAGCAGAACGAAAACCGTTTAACTCGTTTTCAAGCTGCTCAATCCTCTTTTGATATTTATCCGTTTCTTTTTTCATAAAAATATCTTGTATCTCACTTAACCTTTATCACCATTAAATATATTAATATTTTTTTTCTTAATGATTACCGATTACTAGTTACCCGAACTTACTCCACATCCGGATCAAAATTTTCTATCATCCAAACATCGGAATTGGTTTCTTGAATTGCACAAACAATTGTTTTTCCATCTGGTGTAATATCAATATCAAAAGCCGCTTATCTTATCCGATAGGTAATGTCAAAGATTACTTTTGAAACACCTGTTAGCGACTGATATCATTAATATTTCCGTGGGTGTTTTATTAATATCTATAGCGTAAATCCATTTACCATCTAAAGACCAATTCAATGGATAAATTACGCCTTGAAGTAATAATTTCTGTGATGAATCTTTACTCGAGATTATCCAAAGACCCCAATTTATCTCTTACGATTCCACCACACAGCTATATTTATATTATTTGGAGATAATCTGGGATTAAACAACCATCCAACACTATCATTTGAAACAAGAAATTTGTTTTCACTAGTAACAGGATTAAAAATATAAAAATTCCGATTTCCTGGCTGTATGGTAAAAAATTTCTAATTCCGACGCCCAAAAAGTTTGCCCACCAGCAGTAGTCTTTTCAAATATCTTTGGAGTTCCTCCTTCAGATGAAACTTCAGCAAGTCTTTGACCTGTAATAAAAGCAATTTTTTTACCGTCAGGGCTCCAGCTTGGACTATAACATTCAGAATTTAAAAATGTAAGCTGTTTAATAGAATCTCCAAAAATAGACATTCTGAAAACATTGTCTTTATGAACGAAAGTAATTTCCTTGCCATCGGGTGATATGACTGGGCTTCCGTAATAATCAGTTCCCCAAGTCAATTTTTTTGGTTGGAAAAGATTCTTTCTTTCATCATACGTGAATTTCCACAGATTGGACGAAGAGTTATCTTTTGTATAACACAGTTTTTTATTATCTCGTGTAATTGAGAAACCGTACGATAATAAACCAGCTTGAACAACTTTGGGTGCTTTATCCTGAATTTTCGAAGAGGCTTCTATCTTCATTAAATCCTGGGTCATTTCATTTGATTGAAGATAATAAATTTGATTTCCATTTGGTGACCATCTTGCAGAATATATAGACCTATCTTCATCAAGAATTTTTTGCTGTTGAGTGCCATCAGAATTTATTGTCCATAAAGAATATTTATGTGCATCATTACTGGTAAGAAAAAGTATTTCGTCTCCATTTGGTGACCAATCAATATCCCAGACCCAACCAATATCCATGGTTAGTTCAATTGTTTTTTCAACCTCATCTGTTTCTCTATTAATAATACTAATACTTTTCATTGAAGGCCGAAATCCTGCTATTAAATTTCCATCCGGGGACCAACAACCGTACCCGATGTATTTAAGCTCTCGCCTTTTGCCACCAAGCTTTGGAATAATATAACTCGAAATGGAAGAATTATTGTCAATAGCAGAAAAAAATATTTCATTTCCATTCGGAGACCATCTTAAAGAAGTTACATCTTTTAGCCCCTTAAAAATTTCAATTGCACGCTCACCTGAATTATCTTTTACATAAATACTTTTTTCGTTTCCTTCGCCAGCAACATAAGCAGTGAACTGTCCATCCGGAGAAATTTGAGACCTGTCAATATTTGGCCCCATATTATAAAAATAAATATCGCCATCAAAGGTTAACTGTGTATGCTTGGGAGGAGTGATTTTTTTTGATGAGTTATTAAGAAAATAATTTGCTGCAATAAATATTAGGGCAATAGTTAAAATTGCAACGGATATGAGAGAAATTCTTTTTATTAATCTTGTATTTCTTCTCTTCACATTGCTCACCGCAAATTCACCACTGTCTCTTTTCTCTCTTCTTAAATCAGAAAGCAATTCATCTATATGCTGGTATCTTGTTTCGGGGTCTTTTTCCAAGGCTTTATCTATTATTCTCTGGAATCCTTCATTGATATCAGCTTTGTATCTTGCCAATGGTTCGGGTGACTGGTTAATAATAGAATAAAACAGACTTGCATCGTGTTCTCCTTTAAATGGATACTTTCCTGTTATCATTTCATAAAGTATTACTCCAAATGACCAGATATCCGAACGATGATCTACATTCTGATTCCTTATCTGTTCGGGGGACATATATTTTAACGTACCTACTGTTGAATCCTGTTTGGTTATTCCTCTGCTTACGTTCTTTACCTTGGCTAATCCAAAGTCAACTATCTTTACTTTTCCTTTTTCATCAATCAGAATGTTTTCTGGTTTTATATCTCTGTGTGTAATTCCTTTGCTGTGTGCTTCATTCAGTCCTTCACAAATCTGAATTGAGATGTCTGTTATTCTATCAATTGTAAGCTCATTGTTTTTTATTACCTCTCTTAGAGTTTTACCTTCCACATATTCCATTGCTATAAAGGTTTTATTCTCGTGAACTCCTACATCATAAATGGTTACTATATTCGGATGGCTTAATGAACCTGCAGATTGTGCTTCTCTCTTAAATCTTAAATTAGTTTCGGAGTCATTCATCATATCGGGTGGAAGAAATTTCAACACAGCTTTCCGGTTAAGCTCTAAATCTTCGGCAAGGTATAATACACCCATACCTCCTTGCCCAAGCTGATTTATAATTTTATAGTGTGCTATAATCTTGTCAATCATTATAATTAATTACTCCTCATCCGGGTCAAAATTTTCTATCATCCATATATCGGAGTTAATTTCCGGGACAGCACAAACTATAGTCTTGCCATCCGGAGTTATGTCAATATCCTGATTTAATACATTTACGCCATCAAAAGGTATTTTAATAAGTTCTTGTGAAAAACCATCCTTTGTAGAGACGGACAGTATCCGGGAACTTTCATATTCAAAAGCATAAATCGTTTTTCCATCTGGTGCCCATTTCAAAGGAAATAATCGGCCTTTCTTTAATAAATTCTGTGATGAATCCTCTAATGAAATAACCCATAATCCATTTATCGCTTTATCCCAATATGCTGCAATTTTTTTTTGATCCGGAGAAGAAATAGGATTATACATCCAGCTAATATTTTCCTCTTTAAAAAATACTTTTCGTTCATCTGTTTTAATATTCAAAAAATAAAAATTAATGTTTCCCGGTTTAAGACATAAAATCGTAGAGTCAGTATTCCAATTTAATTGGGCACCAATTTCAATTTTATTAAATACTTTCGAAATAAGACCAGTCAAGGAAATAATCCTTATGCTTGAGTCCGAAAAAAAAACCAATTGATTTCCATCTGGGCTCCACTTAGGACTGTAACAATCCGAATTAAGAAAAGTAAGCTGTTCCATATTTTCTTCATCGACTTGCTTTAAGAATACATTTCCATGATTTACAAAAGCTATTTTTCCACCATCCGGAGAAAGCGCAGGAAATTTAATCGCAATTGTCCCACTTGTTAATTTTTTAGTTTCGAAAGATTTTCGATTATCACTAAATTTTAATTTCCAGAGATTAGAATTGGTTAAGTATTTAGAATAAATAAGTTTTTTATTATCCCTTGTAAGAGAAAATCCATAGGCATCTAACCCTGTATTGATAATTTTGGGTTCATTTTCCGCTTCTCCATCAGATGCAGAAATTTTCACTTTCATCAAATTCCTTGTCCCATTACTTTCTTGTAAATAATATATATTATCACCATCTGCAGACCACTTTGGTGAATATATTTTTTTATAACTTTCAACTATCCTTTGTTGTTGTGTTCCGTCTATGTTAACTGTCCATAGAACAAAACTTTTATTTTTTTCCTTGTAAGTAAGAAAGACTAATCTATTTCCAGAGATAGACCAATCAACCTCGTGAAACCAATTAAAATCTCCATCCAGTTTAATGGTTTTTATAGTATCATTTGTTCCCCGATTTATAAGTGTAATAATCTTTTGATCTATTCGGCAACCAGCAAATAATTTCCCATCCGGGGACCAGCATGAATTAAGTTGTAAATGAATTGGCTGTACCTTTCCGCCTAATTTTGGAATAATATAGTTTGTAAAGCTAGAATTTGATAACATTGCAGAAAACAATATCTCCTTCCCGTCCGGGGACCACCTTAAACAATATATATCTTTCACCCCTTTAAAAATTTCAAAAGACTGATCACCGGTATTATCTTTTACAACAATACTTTTTTCGCCCCCTTTATCAACTACATACGCGGTAAACTGTCCATCTGGAGAAATTTGAGTTAAATCAGAGTAGAAGCCCCCTCCTCCTCCTCCAATAAATACAATGACATTCCCGATAAAAGTTAGCTGTTTATGTTTTGGCGGTACAATTTTTTTTGTTGGGTTGATTAGAAAATAATTTGCAGCAATAAATATTAGGGCAATGCCTATCAAAGCAGCGGATATGAGAGAAATTCTTTTTATTAATTTTGTATTCCTTCTCTTCAATTTGTTTACAGCAAATTCACCACTATCTCTTTTCTCTCTTCTCAAATCTGAAAGTAATTCATCAATGTGCTGGTATCTTGTTTCGGGGTCTTTCTCCAGGGCTTTATCTATTATTCTCTGGAATCCTTCATTGATATTTGCTTTGTATCTTGCTAATGGTTCCGGTGACTGGTTTATTATGGAATAAAACAGACTTGCATCGTGTTCTCCTTTAAATGGATACTTTCCTGTTATCATTTCATAAAGTATTACTCCGAATGACCAGATATCCGAACGGTGATCTACATTCTGATTCCTTATTTGTTCGGGTGACATATATTTCAGCGTACCTACTGTTGAATCCTGTTTGGTTATCCCTTTACTTATGTTCTTTACCTTGGCTAATCCAAAGTCTACTATCTTTACTTTTCCTTTTTCATCAATCAGAATGTTCTCTGGTTTTATATCTCTGTGAGTTATTCCTTTGCTGTGTGCTTCATTCAGTCCTTCACATATCTGGATTGAGATATCTGTTATTCTTTCAATTGTAAGTTCATCACTTTTTATTACTTCTCGAAGTGTTTTCCCCTCAACATACTCCATCGCTATGAAGGTTTTATTCTCATAAACTCCTACATCATAAATGGTAACTATATTCGGATGGCTTAATGAACCTGCGGATTGTGCTTCTCTCTTAAATCTTAAATTAGTATCAGGATCATTCATCATATCTGGTGGCAGAAATTTCAACACAGCTTTTCGGTTAAGTTCTAAATCTTCGGCAAGATATAATACACCCATTCCACCTTGCCCAATTTACTTATAACTTTATAATGTGATATTATTTTATCTATCATTCTATTTCAGGTTCAGTTACTTGAAATGTGAAATATTTTATTAATTCTGCTTGTAACCACTCTATTCCCAAATTCAAGATGAAGTCCGCACGCAGCAACGATGTCATTTTTAATAATACTGCCACCCCACGTACATCCATTGATTGTGAGTGTTGCCGGAGATAAATTATTTTTATCAAACCATCCGCCTGCAACTGTGTACTGTTCATCTCCCAGAACTTTAATAAGATAAGCTGAGTTATTAGTTTTTAAAATAATCGTATCACCAACTTTCAAACTGCTTTTATGAATTTGATTACGTGTTTGACTGTCATTAGCAATATCTGTCAATGTGCAATTCATGATATTCTTATTCCACATCCGGATCAAAATTTTCTATCATCCAAACATCGGAATTGGTTTCCTCTATTGCACAAACAATTGTTTTTCCGTCTGGTGTTATATCGGCATTGAAAGATTTTACTTCATTCGGCGGTAAAGTGTAAATAATTTTAATTGCGCCGGTACTTGCATTTATCATTAATATATCTACAGGGGATTTTGCGTGAATGACATGCATAAATCCATTTACCATCTTCTGACCATTTTAACGGAGAAATAAAATCTTTTACTAAAAATTTTTGTGATAAATCTTTGAGGGAAATGACCCAAAGACCATACGATATCTCATTAATTACATCACGGGTTCGATTCCAGAATACAGCTATATTTAAGCTATCAGGGGATAAACGCGGAAAAAATATCCATCCGGCACTATCACTCGGAACGAGTAATCGGTTTTCTTTGGTAACCGGATTAAAAATATTAAAATTTCTATTTCCTTGTTTGTGATAAAAAATTTCTGAGTTTGATTCCCAATAAGCCATAGTCCCCACATTCTTATCCATAAGAACAGATGGTGTGCCTCCTTCAGATGAAACTGCAAATAATTTTGAATCGGAGATGAAGGCTATTTTTTTACCATCTGGGCTCCAACTTGGGTAGGTGCATTCAGAATTTAAGAATGTAATCTGCTTTATTGAATTTCCATCAATAAACATTTTAGAAATGTTGCCCTTATTTACGAAAGCTAAATCTTTACCATCAGGTGATATGACAGGATAATTAAAAATAGATGTTCCCTCAGTTAATTTTTTAGGTTGAAAAAGATTTTTTGTTTCATCATAATTATAAATCCACAGATTGGAGGAGACATTATATTTTGTATAACACAATTTTTTGTTATCCCTTGTAAATGAGAAACCATGCGCTTGTAAACCGGCTTGGACAACGTTGGGCATTTGGTCTGAAGGCGTTGAAGATACTTTTATCTTCATTAAATCCTGTGTCATTCCATTTGATTGAAGATAATAAATATAATTTCCATCTGATGACCATCGTGGACAATTAATACGTGTATTCGCTTCAAAAATTTTTTGCTGCTGAGTGCCATCTGTTTTTATTGTCCAGATTTTATCTTTACCGGAAGAATCATCCTGTGTAACAAATAGTAATTTATCTCCAATGGGACACCAATCTAAGTCGTTTATAAAAGTATAAAATCCACCCGGCTGAATCGTTTTTACAACTTCATCTGTTTGTCGATTAGTAATATTAATTTTTTTAAAGGAAAGTGAAGAACCTGCAATTAGATTTCCATCGGGTGACCAACATCCATATGGATTGGTTTTTAGCTGTTGAGCCCTGCCGCCTAACTTTGGTATAATGTAACTCGAATGAGAAGAGTTATCGAAAGTGGAAGTAAAAAATATTTCATTACCATTCGGTGACCATCTTAAAGAGATTACACCTTTTAGCCCTTTAAAAATTTCAATGGCTTGTTCTCCGGAATTGTCCCTTACATAAATACTTTTATCAATTCCTTTATCAGCCACATAAGCTGTGAACTGACCATCCGGTGATATCTGGGACATATCCCATAATTGTCCATCTTCATAGAAATAAATATTTCCTTCAAAGGTTAATTGTGTATGCTTGGGTGGAGTAACTTTTTTTGTTGGGTTATTTAGAAAATAATTTACTGCAATAAATATTAGGGCAATAGCTAGAGAGCAGCGGATATTATAGAAATTCTTTTTATTAATCTTTTATTCTTCTCTCTTCAATCTGCCTACTGCAAATTCACCACTATCTCTTTTCTCTCTTCTCAAATCAGAAAGCAATTCATCAATATGCTGGTATCTTGTTTCGGGATCTTTGTCCAGTGATTTATCTATTATTCTCTGGAATCCTTCACTTATGTTTGCTTTGTATCTTGCTAATGGTTCCGGTGACTGGTTTATTATTGAATAGAACAGACTTGCATCGTGCTCTCCCTTAAATGGATACTTTCCTGTTATCATTTCATAAAGTATTACTCCGAATGACCAGATATCTGAACGGTGATCTACATTCTGATTTCTTATCTGTTCGGGTGACATATATTTTAATGTACCTACTGTTGAATCCTGCTTTGGTTATTCCTCTGCTTATGTTCTTTACCTTGGCTAATCCAAAGTCAACTATCTTTACTTTTCCTTTTTCATCTATCAGAATGTTTTCTGGTTTTATATCCCTGTGTGTTATTCCTTTGCTGTGTGCTTCATTCAGTCCTTCACATATCTGAACTGAGATATCTGTTATTCTTTCTATTGTAAGCTCATCACTCTTTATCAGTTCTCTCAGAGTTTTCCCTTCAACATACTCCATCGCTATGAAGGTTTTATTCTCGTGAACTCCCACATCATAAATGGTCACAATATTCGGATGGCTTAATGAACCTGCAGATTGTGCTTCTCTCTTAAATCTTAAATTAGTTTCGGGATCATTCATCATATCGGGAGGTAAGAACTTCAACACAGCTTTTCGGTTAAGCTCTAAATCTTCGGCAAGGTATAATACACCCATTCCGCCTTCGCTTAGTTTTTCTATTACTTTATAATGTGATATAATTTTGTCGATCATTTATAAATGCTTGCGAATAGAAGCCGAGTGATTTAATTGTTTACTTTTTTCAGCAACTATACATTGCCTCGAAGGGCTAGAGGAAAAATGTATTGAAAACAATAGGCGTATAAGTTTAAGTCGAAAAGAGGAAAGAAACAAATCTATGAATCTGGAGAATTTATCGCCTATGTTAATAAAAAAGGCTCCGGTTAAGGAGCCTTTGGAGAAAAATTATTTGAGTAACAGCATCTTTCGAACTTCAGTTTTTACTCCGGCCTGAAGTTTATAAAAATAAGTTCCGCTTGCTAATCCAGTGGCATCAAAATCAATTGAATGATGTCCGGCCTCTTTTTCTTCGTTTAGAAGAAGAACAACTTCATTTCCCATAACATCATAAATTTTCAGGTTTACATTTTCTTTCTCAGGCAAAGTAAAATCAATAGTCGTTGATGGATTAAACGGATTGGGATAATTCTGTGAAAGTTCAAATTTATTAGGGGATAAAACGTTTGCCTCGATAACATCAGAAAATTCAAATGTTCCGCTAAGGTCAATTTGCTTTAACCTGTAAAAATATTTTCCCAAAGTAAGATCATTATCTTCAAATGTATAGTGGTGAATTTCAGTTGTTGTTCCATTCCCTGCTACAGTTCCGATTCGTTCGAAACCTGTTCCATCAATACTTCTCTGTATTTCAAAATGAGAGTTGTTTGTTTCCGTTGCTGTTATCCAGCTTAATAACACATCATTACCTGATACAGTTGTCGAAAATGATGCAAGTTCCACTGGAATAAATCCTCCATCACCCGTCCAACAGTTAACCTGGTAATTTGTCGAACCACCTGAGTTACCTCCACCATAGAACAATTTGCTTTGTGGATTCATAAAGAAAGCTAAAGCAAGACCTCTTTCAGCTGGAACATCGCTATCATAAGTCCAGGTATCATCATTGGTGTTATAATAAAATATTTTAGGATTGGATGGATAGGTAGTATATCCTCCCCCTGAACTAACAACTACAATGTAATCGTTTACTGTAGTTGTAGTCCACTTACAAAAATTGAGACCTTCAGGCAGTGATGCAATGGAACTCCAGGTATCAGTTGAAATATTATATTTGGCACATGCGGTCTGGTCACCTCCGGTCGGAACTAATCCTCCTATCAGATAAATAAAACCATTATGAAATTGTAAACCGGGATATCTTTTTATTAATGTGGTTGGAGTTAGATTAGTCCAGGTATTACCGGAAATACTATATCTGGCTAAATAGGACGCCGGAGCTGGTCGTGCTATAATTTGAGCTGTGAGCATAGATGTAATCACCGCCGTCCCAGACAATTGCATTTTGAGCATTCATAATGTCTGAAGGTCCGCCAGCAAGTATGGACCAGGTTCCTGTTCCGGTTCCATCGGGAGTAAATTTTTCTAAAGTTGTATCTGCGGATGTTCCGGCAATTTTATAAAGCTCCCCATCTGCGACACAGAATCCACTGTTGTATCCAAGATCAATACAAGGTGTTGAGGTAGACCATGTATTGTCAGAGATATTATACGCGATCGCCAATGATGTGTTTCCCTGGCTGGCAAAGACATACGCATAATTTCCAATTTGACCTCCAACTACCCGCCCGAAGGGATTAGGTGCATCGAGTACACTGCTCCAGTTAATGGCAAGTGGTGCAAAATAATTTTCGTTTGTTCTAATAATTGTATCGTCTCCGAATTCTTCCAATTTCTTAATTTTCTTTTCCTCTGGTGTAAGTAACTCCTGGGCTGTGATTGACAAAACAAAGAATGTTGATAGTATACCGGTAAGTAATAACTTGTTCATTTTTTACTCCTGATATGTTGAAAGATTATTTTTTTGAATGGGAATAATTCAAACCTAATTATTATTACACCAAAGTTCAATAAGAATATTTTTTGGCTATAATTAGAATCAACGTTTAATGATTTTTCAGGCAGAATTGCACTGATTATGTTGTTTACATTTTGTTAAATTTACTTTCAATTTATCAGAAAATAATTGATGCCCTCAAATAAAAAAATAGTTGTAATTGGTGCCGGTATATCAGGTTTAACAACGGCTTACCTTCTTTTTAAAGAGGGATATGATGTTGTTGTTCTTGAACAGAAAGATAAAGTCGGCGGTTCGATTGAAACTATTGACGAAAGTGGATTTCTTTTTGATCGCGGTCCAAACAGTGGATTAGAAACGACTCCTCTCATTCAACAGCTTGTAAAAGATTTAAATCTTGAAGAGCAATTTGTTTACGCTAACCGTGAAGGAAATAAAAGATACATTTTAAAGAACGGACAGCTTCACGCACTTCCGATGTCTCCACCTGCATTTTTCAAAACAAAATTATTTTCAAACAAGGCAAAACTACGATTATTTGCAGAGCCATTTATTGGAAGATCAAAAGACGGATATTACCAAAGCATTGCGGAGTTTGTTACCAGAAGACTCGGGAAAGAATTTTTAGATTATGCCATCAATCCATTTGTTGCCGGTGTGTATGCTGGGAAACCCGAAGAGCTGAGTGTGAAATCTGCATTCCCAAAACTTTATGCTCTTGAAGAGGAATACGGCGGACTTATTATCGGAACAATCAGAAGCATCCGTAAAAGAAAGAAAAGCAAAGAGATTTCGAAGCAGAGCGCAAAAATGTTTTCATTTAAAGATGGAATGAAAGTTCTGCCGGAAGCAATTGCAGACGAACTTGGAACTCGCATTAGTAAAAATGTTGAAGTTACATCCATTCGAAAAACTGCCGAAGGGAATTATGGTGTAACTTTCAGAGATGGCCAGCAGAATTTAACTTTGCTCGCTGACATTGTTCTATCCACTGTTCCGGCTTACAAAGCAGCCGAGTTGTTTGGTCATCTTGATGAATCGCTTGCCAAACATTTAAACGAAATTTATTATCCACCCGTTCTGGTTCTTTATCTGGTTTATGAAAGAAGTGCCGTTGGTCAGCCATTAGATGGATTTGGATTTTTGATTCCTGAAAAAGAAGAAAAATCTTTTCTTGGTGCAATCTGGAGTTCAGTCATATTTCCCAACAGGTCGGATCAAGACAAAGCAGCATTTACTTTATTCATCGGTGGTTCACGAGATGCAGGCTTTGTTGATGATGTTGAGCAAATTGTTATTGACCGTGCAAGAAGAGAGTTTGAACTGTTAATGAAAATCAGTGCGGAGCCAGTTGCAATTGCTAAAAGATTCTGGCCAAAGGCAATTCCTCAGTACAATCTTGGTTATGTTGAGCATGAAAATTTCTTTGATCATTTTGAAAAGGACAACAAAGGAATAGTGCTTGGAGGAAATTACCGTGGTGGAATTTCAATTGGTGATTGCATAAAAAATTCAGAAATTATCGCAAATAAAATAAAAAGTATAATTAACTCTCCGTGACTCTGTGCCTCCGTGGTAAAAATAAACCACAGAGACACGAATTCACAGAGGAAGGAGTAAGAATGGCAAATCAGAATTTTAACTTTAAACGTTTTAGAAGATTACGCTACAATCCTATTGTTCGTGACATGGTGAGAGAAACAGTACTTACAAAGAACGATTTTATTTATCCACTTTTTGTTGTGCCGGGAAGTAATGTAAAGAATCCTGTTAAATCAATGCCGGGAGTATTTCAATTATCAGTTGAAAACTTAGTTAAAGAATGTAAAGAAGTTCGTGATCTTGGTATTCCTGCTGTAATTCTTTTTGGTATACCGGATCATAAAGATGAACAAGGAAGCGATGCCTACAATTCAAACGGAATTATCCAACAAGCGATAAGAGCAATCAAAAAAGAAATTAACGATTTATTAATTATTACCGACGTTTGTTTATGCGAATACACTTCACACGGACATTGCGGAATTCTTGCGGGCGAAGATATTCTTAATGACGAAACTATTGCAGTTCTTGCAAAAGAAGCTGTCTCGCATGTTGAAGCTGGTGCAGATATGGTCGCTCCTTCCGATATGATGGATGGAAGAGTTCTTGCAATACGTAAAGCTCTTGATTACAAAGGTTATGAAAAAATTCCGATAATGAGTTACGCAGCAAAATATTCTTCGGGGTATTACGGACCATTCAGAGATGCCGCAGAATCAACTCCGGCTTTTGGAGACAGAAGATCTCACCAGATGGATATTGGAAATATTAATGAAGCACTTCGCGAAGTTGAAGCCGACATTGAAGAAGGTGCTGATATTGTGATGGTAAAACCAGCAGGTCCTTATCTCGATGTAATAAGAAAAGTAAAAGATAAATTCGGAATGCCGACAGCTGCTTACCAGGTAAGTGGTGAATTCGCAATGATAAAAGCAGCCGGACAGAATGATTGGATAGATGAAGAAAGAGTTATGATAGAATCATTAACTTCTATCAAACGTGCTGGTGCTGATATGATTTTAACATACTTTGCTAAAGATCTAGCAAGGTGGATTGAAAAGAATAAAAAATAACACACAGATGACACTGACCTACCTGAAGGCAGGCAGGTTAAGCAGATCTGCGCTGATCAGCCAAATCTGCGTCATCAGCGTTCTATTGACTTTTATAATCATCAAAAAGAATAAGAAAAATGAAATACCGTAAACTTGGAAATTCAAACATAGAAGTTTCAGAAATAAGTCTTGGCTGCTGGACGATGGGAGGACTTAATTGGGTTAACGGACAGCCAAACGGCTGGGCTAATGTTGATGAAAAAGAAGTTACCGAAGCAATTAATTATGCAATTGATCATGGTGTTAACCACTTTGATAATGCGGATGTTTATGGAAACGGCAGGGCGGAACGAATGCTTGCAAGAATTCTCGGTAACAGAACAAATAATTTTATCATTGCAACTAAAATTGGCTGGTTTCCCGGAACTGCTGCTAATGCCTATGAACCAGCACACATCCGTCATCAATGTGAACAATCGCTTATCAATCTTAAAAGAGATTATATTGATCTTTACTATTTCCATCACGGATACTTTGGTGATAAAGATGAATATCTTGATGATGCGGTTGAAGTGATGTACAAATTAAAAGATGAGGGCAAGATAAGATTGATCGGACAGTCAGCTTATTCTCACAGAGATTTTGTTAAACTCATACCAAAAGTTAAACCCGATGTGTTACAGAGTTTTGCAAATCCGGTGGAAAGAGCTTTCATCGATGATGGAAATCCAACAAGAAAGCTAGTGGAAGAAAATCAGATTTCTTTTGTTGCGTTCAGACCTTTGTATGAGGGTTTGCTTCTCGATAAATACAAAAAGGAAAATCCACCGCAGTTTGAAAATGGAGACCACAGAAAAGGATTATCAAGATTCTCTTATGAAAGTCTTGCCAAGCTTGAGGTCCAATTGAACAGAATAAAAGAAAAGCTTGGATCCTCGACAGATGATCTTGCGAGAGTTACCCAGCAATATTTGCTTCATTACAAATTTGTTGGTGCTGTCATTCCAGGCTTCCGAAATCTTCATCAGGTAAAAGTAAATTTGTCCGCAATGGATAAACCACTGACAGATGATGAGTTTGAATTTGTGAAGAGTGTGTTTAAGGATTAAACTTTAACTAAGAAATTAATTCGGCGGCATCTTTAAGTGCGTTGTTGACTGCAATCCTTTTGAAACTTCGGGCAGTATTCCTTTTTGAACATAAATTGGTCTTATGTGTTTCCGAAGTGACGGCAAATTTTTATAAAATAAAATTGCACCTGTCAAACAAATTACTCCGCTTGATAAAACAGTAAAAGGTGCGCCAGTCGTACTTGCAAGTGTTCCTGCCATAAAACTTCCAAAGGGTGCGGTTCCCATAAAAGCCATCACATAAAGACTCATCACCCTTCCGCGTTTATCATCATCAACAAGAGTTTGGAGCAGCGTGTTCGTAGAAGCCATCTGCATCATCATTCCGAAACCTGTAAAAAGCATGAGCCCCACAGACAAATAAATCTCTCTTGAAAATGAAAAGAATAAGAGCCCGAGAGAAAAAATACTTGTCGCTATTGCTATCCATCTTCCCAGGCCTAAAACTGATTTTCTTGAAGCGAGATAAACAGCACCGATAAAAGCACCTGAACCAACGGCTCCAAATAAAAATCCAAGTGTGTGGGCATCACCGTGCAAAATATCGCGTGCAAATACAGGCATCAGAACGGTGTAGGGCATCCCGGTTAAGCTTACCAATCCGATTAATAATAGAAGGACGCGGATAGGTTTAAAGTTGTATGCATACTTTATTCCTTCCTTCAATCCTTCTAACACTTTTTCTTTTTTATGGTTATTAACACTCGTTGTAATATTCATCATTAATAATGCGACGATAACTGTCAGATAGCTTATTGCATTCACAAGGAAACAAAATCCTTCTCCGATAGCAGTAATTAAAAAACCTGCCAGGGTCGGCCCAATTAATCTTGCAGCATTAAATATTGATGAGTTGAGAGCAATTGCATTCGGAAGATCATTCCTGTCTTCAACCATATCGATTACAAAACTTTGTCGCGTCGGCATATCAAATGCATTAATCAATCCCGAAAATAAACTCAGCAAAAGTATTTGCCAGATCTGAATTGCGCTGGTCAATGCGAGAAATGCAAGAATGAAAGCTTGAATCATAGCGAGTATCTGAGTGACAATTAAAATTTTATGCTTGTTGTATCTGTCAGCAAGAACTCCAGCAACAGAAGCTAAAATAAAAGTCGGAATCTGGGATGAGAATCCAACAAGTCCGAGTAAAAATGCCGAATCAGTTAGTCTGTAAACAAGCCAGCCAAGTGCAACCGATTGCATCCACGTACCAACAAGTGAAAGACTTTGGCCGGTAAAGAATAGTCTGTAGTTTTTATGACGCAGAGCTCGTAATGTCTGCTTAATGAAATCAGAGGACATAAAATAAAATCATGAAACCGATAAGTTATTAATAAGATTATTTTTGCTTTAGTTTAAAATACATTTATGCACTCAATTTATTTACGTTATACTATATTCCTTTATACCTGAATACTTTTATGAAATTAGCATATTTTTATCTTGTGAATAAAAATACTTTAACTCTAATATAGGCTTACAAAATGTGGGTAATACTTCGTCTTCTGATCGGCATAGTTATACTTATCACGGCAGAATATTATTTTATTCGTCGATTAAACCTGGCAACAAAACACTTCTTTCCGAAATTCTATGAGAGCAAATTTAAACTAGTAAAAAAAATATTTCTAGTGTGGATAAATCTTTATCCACTTGTACTACTTTTCATATTCACATATTTTGGTATCACCGGTTCATACTTAACTGCACCGGAAAGCAAAATCGCTGATTACTTATTGATTTATCCATTCTGGGTTTCTTTTCTTCTTATGATTCAATGTTTTCTGTTCTTTATACCTCTGGATTTAATGAAGCTATTAACCTCCATTTTTGCAAAGGAGGCTAAAGAAAAATTAATTCGTGTTCATTCGGCTCTTGTTTTTGCTATTGCTGGATTTTTTATTCTTTACATTCCATTACGAGTTATTTACGACTACAACATTGTCTCCGTGAGAGAAATTGCAATTTGAAAAATCAGATCTGCCGCAATCCCTTGAAAATTTTAAAATTGTTTTTATCTCAGATATTCAGGCAGATCATTACACTGATAAACCAAGATTGGAGAAATTCGTCTCTACTGTAAATTCTTTACACCCTGATTTGGTTTTGATTGCCGGCGATTTAATTACAACCGGTCCTGACTATATAACAATAAGCGGACAGGAAGTAGGAAAAATAAAATCGAAATATGGTGTTTACTCATGCGTCGGTGATCACGATAACTGGGCTGTACAGAAATGATTATGCAAAAAGTCTGGCTGAAGTTGAAGCAGCTTTATATGCCAATAATGTGCAAATGGTAGATAACGAAATTAGAAAAATTATTGTTGATACTGCAGAAGTTGAGATTACATTCATCACGAACACTTATGTTGAAACGATGTTCCCGAAAATACTGGATAGCCTTTCTTCAAACGGCTATGGCGATTTAAAGATATTTTCTGACTCATCAACCCAGACCACATCTTATTGAAGTTGCTCAAAAAAGTGATTTTGATTTGTATCTCGCTGGACATACACACGGCGGACAAATTACTTTCGTTTTCCCATTTATTCAGTTAACTCCAACAATGTTTGAAACAAAATATACCAAGGGAGATTTTTGGTTTGGGAATATGCTTCTGGTATGTAACAAGAGGATTGGGAATGTCATTAGCTCCCATCCGTTATAATTCAACACCGGAAGTAACTTTGATTACTCTGAAGAACAAATAGAAAATAATTTATGCTTACACTTTCAGAAATAAATATTTATCCTATCAAATCACTTGGTGGAATAAGTCTGCAATCTTCAGAAGTTGAAGAACGAGGATTGAAGTATGATCGAAGGTGGGTATTAGTTGATGAATCGAATACATTTTTTACTCAGCGAGACTTTCCCGAAATGGCATTAATTAAAGTTGCTGTTGAACAAAGAAGGATTAAAACTTCAGCATAAAACAAAAACTGTTGAGCCATTATTTGTTCCATTTGAATTTGAACATTCGTAAAGCAGACAAAGTTGTTATTTGGGATGATACTGTCATTGGTGAATTTTATAACTCAACAAATTGATAGTTGGTTTTCTGAAATAATTGGGATTAAATGCCATCTTGTAAAAATGCCTGAAACAACGAAAAGAGTTGTTGATGAATCTTATGCAAAGAATAAGATCGTAAGTTTTGCAGATGGTTATCCGTTTTTGATTATCGGGCAGGCTTCTCTTGACGATTTAAATTCAAGAATGGAAATTCCTTTACCGATGAACAGATTCCGCACAAACTTTGTATTTACAGGCGGGAATCCGTTTGAAGAAGATAATTGGAAAAAATTTAAAATCGGTAATTTGAAATTTGAAGCTGTTAAACCTTGTGCTCGTTGTGTTATCACAACTACAAATCAGGAAACTGCTGAACGATTGCACGAACCATTGTTGACACTTTCTAAGTTCAGAAAAATTGATAATAAAGTTATGTTCGGGATGAATGTTGTTTGTGAATCAACGGGGGAAATTAAGGTTGGAGATAAAATAGAGCTAATTTAACAATCATTAACCATTCAAATTCTCTTGAAGATTAAAATAAAAAAAGCCTCTGCACATCTCCAATGTGAAATTACATTCGGAGTTAATCCAGCAAAGTAATGGAAATAATTTATGGCACAGGGACCATTGAGGAATTCTTCAATGAGAATATAGAAATGCTGTTTTTCTATGAACCCGTGATCGATTTCAGCAAATTAAAGATAGGCTATTTGAAAAGTGATTTTGATAAGCCTTATGATTTTCATTTACAGGATTCTGTTACACTAACAAAACTTAAAGAACTTGGTGTTGAACTAATTCCAATTGAGTTGCCTGCACTTCCTATTAATGATCTTGGAATTATTTTATCAGCAGAAGTAGGTGCTGCATTTGATGAACTAACTCGCAGCAACAGAGATGATCTTTTGGTCAGACAAGTTAAAGATGCCTGGCCGAACGTTTTCAGAGCTTCCAGATTTATTCCTGCAGTTGAATATATAAATGCAAACAGAATCCGGTTTCTCCTTATTCAGCAAATGGAAATATTAATGGAAGAAGTTGATCTCTATATTGCCCCATCCTGGGAAGGAGATAATTTATTACTTACAAATTTAACCGGACATCCTTGCGTAGTTTTGCCAAACGGGTTTTCTGATGATGGAACTCCAACCAGTATAACATTTAGCGGAAGATTGTTTGATGAAGGAAGATTATTAGCATTCGCAAAAAAATATCAGGACTCAACGGATTTTCATAAAAAACATCCTCCAATTTTCAATTAAAAATTATTTGAATAATATTAATTATTTATTTCATTAGTTTTACAAATAAACTTTAAAGGAGAAATCAATGAGTAGAAAAGTTGAAGTCGCAGGAATTATGGGCCCAGTCTGGTTTATCGGCTGGTTATTCACAATAGGATTTTTGAAACTTTCCTTCTTCAAAGGATTATTAGCTTTGGTTATCTGGCCGTATTACATCGGCGATTTTTTCTCTACTCTTCCAGTTTAGTAGAAAATAATATTAACAGTTACCGATAACTAAATGAAAACTATTGGAATGATTGGCGGAACCGGTTGGCCGTCAACGCTTGAATATTACCGGATAATTAATCAGGAAACTAATCGGAAGCTTGGCGGATTGAATTCCGCAAAGATAATTTTGTCATCATTCAACTATGCAGAGATTGATACCTTAAACAAAAAAGATGATCACGCAGGAATTTATGATTTAGTACTTGATGCAGCACTTAGATTAAAAAAAACTTCCGTTGATTTCTTAATAATTTGTGCAAACACAATGCATCAGTATGTTGAGGCACTTGAAAAAGAAACCGGATTAAAAATTGTTCATATTGCAGATGCAACGGCAGATGAGATTAAAAAGAAAGGTATTTCAAAAATTGGTTTGCTCGGGACACGGTTTACTATGGAGATGGATTTTTATACTAAGCGTCTCAGTCAAATGGGTATTGATTCACTCATTCCTCCTAAATCAAGCCGGGATTTTATCCACAATGCAATCATGAATGAACTTCTCAAAGAAGAATTTAAAGTGGAAACTAAAGCAGAGTTTTTAAATATTATCTCTGAGTTGGAAAAGAATAACGCACGAGGGATTGTGCTTGGCTGTACAGAAATTCCGCTTCTTATTAAACAAAAAGACACTCACCTCCCCATCTTCAATACCGTTGAAATCCATGCCAAAGCTGCAGTTGATTTTGCATTAAGTTAAAAATATTTTTTATTCACCTGCAATATAAGTCTTCCTCTCCAGTATTGTTTTCCAATTCGTTTAATAAATTTTTTGTTTCCCAAATCAGATATTTAAGTTTCACAAAAAACCTTGGTTGCTAATTAATTACTAAAAAATTATTTTAAACTTGAACTTTACACTTTCAGTTTTCCCCGCTAACTGCCAGGCAAACAAATAATAAATAATTAAGGAGGTTAATTATGCGTAACTCTATAATAGGGATTATCTTATTATTAATATTTGGTTGCAGCACAAACCAGAAAAAGCAAGCACCACTATTTGATAACCTGGGAACGTTGGATTTTCCAATAACTACAAACTCGGAATTGGCTCAAAATTATTTTAACCAGGGTGTAATTCTTGCCTACGGTTTTAACCACGAGGAAGCATTTCGTTCATTTGAAGAAGTTGCAAGATTAGACTCAAACTGTTCGATGGCTTACTGGGGTATGGCTTATGTACTCGGACCGAATATAAATCTTCCAATGGATGCCGGCTCAGTTCATACTGCTTATGAAGCAATTCAAAAAGCAATTTCACTACTTGATGATGAAACACAAAGAGAAAAAGATTTTGTTATGGCTTTATCTGAAAGATATTCTGCTGAAGTTATGGAAGATAGAACACCTCTTGATCAGGCTTATTCAGATGCAATGCGAAATCTTTCAAATACTTATCCCGATGATCTTGATGCTGCAACAATGTTTGCTGAATCAATTATGGATGTTCATCCATGGGATTACTGGCTGAAAGACGGAACAGCACAGCCCTGGACACCGGAACTACTCGCTGTACTCGAAAGCGTAATGGAAAGAAATCCCGACCATCATGGTGCAAATCATCTTTATATTCATGCTGTTGAAGCTTCTAAAAATCCACATCGCGGGTTAACGAGTGCCGACAAGCTGAGATTTCTTGCCCCGGGTGCCGGTCATTTGGTTCATATGCCCGCACATATTTATATAAGAACAGGAAAATACCACGAAGGTTCATTAGCCAATATTCGCGCAGTAAAATCGGATGAAGAATATATTAATCAATGCAACCAGCAGGGATTTTATCCTATTTCTTACTATCCTCATAACTATCATTTTCTTTGGGCTACTGCAACGCTTGAAGGTGACAGCAAAACTGCAATTGATGCAGCATTGAAAACTTCTCAGAAACCACCGGATTCATTAATGGAAGTTTGCGGATACCAAACACTTCAGCACTTTGCTGCAATACCGCTTTATGCTTATGTAACTTTTGGTAAATGGGATGAGATTCTCAACTATGAAAGACCTCAGGATAACAGACCTTATATATTGGCTATCTGGCATTATGCAAGAGCAATGGCATTCATCTCAAAAAGCAATCTTATAGAAGCAGAAGAAGAAATTGCTGAGTTAGAAAAATATTTAAACAATGAGTCTATCGAAGAACTTATTGTTTGGGGAATAAACTCTTCCGGATTGCTTGTTCAGATTGCTTATGAGGTTTCGATGGGAGAGTTTGAAGCAAAAAGAAAAAATTATGATCTGGCCATATCTCATCTTAAAAAATCAGTTGAGCTTGAAGGACAGCTAAGATATGACGAACCGCCAACCTGGTTTTACCCTTGCAGGCAAAACCTTGGAGCTGTACTAATACAAGCCGGTCGATATAATGAAGCTCAAATTGTATATGAAGAGAACTTAAGCGAAATACCAAATAATGGTTGGGGTTTATTCGGATTGCAGCAGGCTTTATTAATGCAAGGTCGGATTAAAGAAGCCGATGATGTTGAAAAACAATTCAACGAAGCGTGGAAATATTCTGATTTACAATTAACCGCCTCCCGGATATTATAAATCTTTAAAAAAATGATTCGGTGGAAGAATTAATAATTAGGTGATCGCCAGTATTTTATTTAGTTTTGAGCCCTCCGGTAATAGACCGGTTTTTTATAAAACATTTTTTTGGAGTTCTAGTGAGTACAAAGTTATTTGTAGGTTCTCTCCCATGGTCGGTTAACGACGACAAATTAAAAGAAGCATTTGAAGAGCACGGAAATGTTGTTTCTGCCAAGGTAGTTATGGATCGTACCACCGGCAGATCAAGAGGATTCGGATTCGTTGAAATGGGAAGTACCGACGATGCTCAGAAAGCCATCAAGGCTTTGCATGATTCGGAATTAGGCGGAAGAAATATAGTAGTTAATGAAGCTAAATCTCGTGACTAACAAGTTATTCCATAATTAAATTCTGAAAAGGCTGTCTCAAAGGGGCAGCCTTTTTTGTTTTTAAATACTCCATTTAAAATAAAAAACCCCCAAATTAATGGGGGTTTAAATTAATTAGTATTTTACTATTGAAAGAAATACCTTAATCCAATCTGCATTTGCCAGCGGGAGCTAACACCCGGATCATCTACGTATGTTGTGTTAGTTGTTCCTTTATAATTAAAGTTTGGTTCTCCCTCTTGATCAAATCCAACCAGCTCAAGCGGAGTGGTTGCGGCTGAACTAGCAATCTTTCTTACACCCCATTCAGAATTGAGCATATTTGGTAAATTTAGAATGTCGATACTGAGTTGAAAGGTATGTCTCATTCCACTAAGGAAAAATGCAAAATCCTGCATAAACCTGAAATCAATATTCCACCACCATGGATTAACCGCTCCAAATCTCTCGGAAATTTCGCCACGATGCTCTTTCAGGTAATCATCCTGTTCAATGAAAGCATTTAGTTTGTTCCATTGTTCTTCGGCAGAAATGGTGCTTCCATTTGCATCAACATAAGGCACCAAAATTATATCGTTCTGATTTTCAGGTATATAAATAAGGTCATTTCCTGTTTGACCATCACCGTTTACATCACCTGCATAAACAAAGGAATATCTGTTCCCGCCTGCACCGGCGAATCTGTTACCTTCGGCAACTTCAAAAAACAATCCGAAGTGAGATTCAAAGCTGTCATTCCAAACATGCGAATATATTGCATTACCAGTTATACGGTGTCGAGTTCCAAATTCTGAGTAACTTAATTCCGGTTTGTTTGGATCACCCTGTACCGGATTCTCAGCAAAAAGCACGCTTGCAATTTCTGTTGACTTGAGAAGACTCTTTGCTTCCAGATAAGTATAGGCCAGACCTGTCTGTAAACCGAAATCAAATTGCTTGCGCAGCTGAACGGTTCCGCTGTAATGATAGCCTTCGTCTGAGTTATCAATCACATAAGCTCCACCGAAAAAACCAATTGTATCGCCTTCAACAGGCACAAAAGTATTCAGACGATTGTTTCCGTTAGCATCCGTAAAATAAGGTCTGCCATCTTTTAAATATCTGGCTGGCTCGGTTAGATTGGCATTTCTTACATAGATTGAATTTAAGTCTTTTCCATAAAGAAACTCGATCGTTCCAAGCAAACCGCCGGGCAGCAGGTGATCAATCGCAATATTAGAATTCCATACCTGGGGCCATTTAAAATCTTCCACCATTCCATTGAGATCGAATGACTGTTGCAATACAGCGTCATCTTTTGAAGTAACAGGATCAGCATTTGGATAAAGATTTGGATTAGGACCTGGATTTGAAATTACATTTCCTACCCAAACAAACGGAAGACGACCAGTAAATATTCCTGTTCCACCTCTCAATTGTGTGGTTCTGTCTCCAGTAATGTCCCAGTTAAAACCAACTCTTGGTGAAAATAACGTTTGAACACCTGGTAGTTTACTCTGATCAATACTTTCATACTTGTCCCCCTCATCAAGAAGAGATAGACTTCTCGAAAATGGATTGTCCACGGGTTCAGTAAAATACATTGGTAAGTCTACTCTTATGCCCGCAGTTAAATTAAAGACTGGCGAAACACTGAATTCATCCTGAACATAAAATGATAGTTGACCAACTTCAATGTTTTCACCTTTAAATGGGTTTGATGCAACCGGGTCTACAAAAGACGATCTGAAATCAATAAAATTGGGTGAAGCCGGGTTGGTTGCATCAAAGAATTCATCAAGCGATCCGAAGGTTGTTCCACCAAATTGACTTGGAACCATAAATAAGCCGTATCGGAATATGTTAAATGCGTTGAAGAAGCTAAAATATTCAAATGTGCTTCCTGCTGTAAGAACATGTTCACCAAGGAAGTAGCTGAAATTATCGGTTATCTGTAAAACATCCTGATCCAAAATATTATGGATTGAGAATGGTTCATGTCCTATCGTAGTATAGTTAACACCGTCTACATCAATTTGAATAGTCGGAAATGGTTCACTAAAAGGATCTCTGTTGTCCCTGAATCTGTTATAGCTGGCAAAGAAACGATTTGCAAAATCTCCTGATCTCGAATTTAACTCTACGGCATATGAATTAAGCTTATTGTTTATTTGATAGCCTGAATTCTGAAACGGCAAGCTTGTTTCATTTGGACCACGACCACCGGAACTGAGAACAAACGGGTGTGGTGGTAAATCTCTTCTTGCATCCAAACGGTTATATCTGAATGACAGGTTATTACTTTCGTTAATATTCCAATCAAATTTTAGTAATATTTTTTCATTCTCTGTGTCATGGATATAACCTTCATACTCACCCGTTTCATAGTTATATACTTGTTTCATTCTCGTTCTGATTGAATCCATAATGCTTGTACTAACTCTTGACTCACCAAACTCAACATCGCCCCCCTGGTTGGTAACAAAGTTTGTCCCGGGATCTTCTCTTCGTTCTATTTCACCGTTCAGGAAGAAAAATAATTTATCTTCTACAATCGGTCCGCTTATTGAAAAACCTGATTGATTAAAATATAAATCGGGGTTTGCAATCTTGTCCAAGGCTGAGGAAAACATTCTCCATCTTCTGTGGATTAAATCCAATATAAGAAACTGTTACTGTATACGGTCCGCCAACCCTAAGGTTCGGCAGGTTAAAAAATCCATTGTCTCTTGTGGCTGCGCCGTATTGGCTGCCGCTTGGAATGTGTTCGGCCATTACATTAGCACCGGGCAGTGGATTGCCGTCAGCATCCTGAACAATTCCGTTCAGTGATGCGGTGGTAACGCCCTGGGCCTTTATTGCTTCCGATAAAACCATTAGAATGGATGCCAGAATGCACAAAAGTAGAAAATTTACTCGCATATGCCCTCTCTTTTAAGTGGATGAATATTTAATTAGTTGATTAGTTAAGAACCTTATTTCTTATTACGGATAATTGTTTTTTAAGCTGATATAAAATAGCACTTGTTAATTCGATGTCAAAAAAAATTTTCTGAAAATCAGAATTTCTATGCCTAATTTTAATTCATCTATTAAAATACCAGATTATTCTTCTGCAATTGTATTTTCATCAATTACCCCGGGCCCGCTAGGCATTTCAGATACTAATCCTAACGCTGAAGCCCCGTGCTTTATCGCCATCATTGCTTCTTCGCCAGAAGATATACAGCAGATTTTTATTCTAATAAAAATATTTATCTCGACTTTTTTTGAGGTGACGAAAAATAGTAATTTAATCCTATAAATTCTTCAAGCAATTAATAAAATAATCTTGCAAACAAAGTTAAATAATAGATATAAGGATTACCTTTAGCAGAGTCGGGAAAAATTGATGAAAAAAGCAAAAACAAACTTCGTCCCCGGTAGTGGTTGTACACTCTGCTGCCAGGGAGATGCAATAAAATTAACTGAAGAGGATAACCCCGAAGATTATTTGACTGAGCAACATCCGTATATTCCGGGCGCGTTGATGCTGGCACACAAACCGAATGGTAATTGTGTTTATTTAATTGATTCGGGTTGCAGCATACACGACCGGGCACCATCTTTATGCAGAAGTGCAGATTGCAGATCGATCGCACTCAGGTACGATTTCACAACCGCGATGCAGTTACACCTCATGAATAGGATTGATATCCGTGTTTGGGATAAGGGAAACGAACTGCTGGCCGATATGAAAAAAAACGAAATTTAGATTTTTGATTTATGAATCTCATGCTGTTAAATGATCTAACTCTTCTAAAATTCTTACCATCCCAAATGTATCCATTTTACAGTATTCTAATAGTTGCCGTTTAGTTTCTGCAATTACCATTAAGTCAGTTTCTGACTGCAGACTTTCATATGCAGTTGAAGCCAATCCTCCCTCATTAATTTCCAAATCGTCATAACTGAGGTTCGTTAACCAGCGCTGGAAGAACTGCTTTAATTGAGTATGATCCTTTCAGGTCTGGTGCATAATAATATTTTTTCTGGAATGGAATCATCAAATCTTTTATTCTTGAAATTAGTTTTTCTATTTCATTCGCATATTCAGGATAATCTCTGGCAATTTCATTTAGCCTGGTTACTTCAAATGTTTTGTTATAGACAACTACATCACCATTACCTTTGATTACTTTCAACAAGTTCTCAATAAATTTCTTCCTTGGATCTTCTCCCGGCTCACTAAGAAATTCAAAATGTTCTGCTTCACAATTTTTATCTTTCTTTAAAAACACCGCATACTGAAAAGGTATCTGCTGATATGGTTTCGAATTATCAAATAATGGAACGGCTGGTTGAAAAGTTTCGAAATCCATAAAATAAAGTGGGTAGTTCAGATCAGAAAGAAAAGTTTTGATTGCTTCTTTATCAATTATAGGTTTTTTGTTTTTGTAAACATCGAGTTGAAGCCGGTTATTTTTATTTAGTGGATAATCATCGGGGACGTCCTCCAAACCGATAATTCCATTACGATAAAGTTCGTACTTTTTCACAAGGTGCATACCCGAAAAGTCAAAAATCGAATCTTCCGGAATGTGTTCCCGGCAGAAATTGAAAAAACCGCATGTATATGGATTGTGGCAATGTTCACCTATGTCAATATCGGGTAACTTTTTTTCCAGCAATATATTCTTCAACCGATTTACGTTTTCTTTAACTGATTTCTGCCGCGGTAGAATTAATTCAAGAACTGATTCTGTTGTAAACAGTTCATCTAAATTCAATTCCCCTTTTCTTAAATATTGATTGTTGATATAAATGATAGAAAAATCTTTCACCTTAATTCCGAGGCCGGAAATAACATAGTGTTGGAGAGCGGCATCCTCCAAATAAGTTTCTGAAATTGAGGTTGAGCTCTTTACTTCAAAAACTTTAAACCCATCTTTTTCTTTTACAATTATGTCGGCAATCGAAAGAACTTCATTGAACATAAAGGCTGCTTCATAAACAACTTTTGCACCTCCGTCAATAAGGTTTTTGGTTTTAATTATTGCTTCCCCATATTTGGGCGGATCTCCTTCTGCTGCAATTACGCCGCCGGGGAATATTTTTTGTGCCAGCACTCCTACATCAGTCCCTCTTTTGAAAATTGATTTCTGCATTTGGGAAAGCTCGTCCATCTGATCATAATGATATTTATAGAGGTAGAGATGCTTTTCGCATTGAAGCCCTTTTATGTATGAAGATTTGCTGAGAAGATGACTTGCCACTGGATTTTCCTTTTTATTACAACAAAATATACAGGTTTCGCTTAAATAATTCTTTTAAATGAATTGAGTTTTGAATTGATTATAATCAAATTTGGGTTGAAAACAATTGAGAGTATCTTATGAAAAAGAAAATAGAGTTAAGCGGCGGACTGAAAGAAATGGTAACTTACTGCACAGCCATCTATGAACTTGATGGTGATGTTGATGCCGATATGCTTAACGAAGTAGTAAAGCAAAGTCCCATCTTTGAAAATAAGGGGTTTTATACCAGTGTGCTTGGAACTGTTCAAAGAACAACAGTTAACAGGAACAGTAAAGTATTTATAAAAGGAAACAGGGTAACGCTTCAAATCAGATATGAAATCCTCAGAGTTGTTGATATAGAACCAACTCAGAAAGATGACGACTGGATACAAAGCGATATCAGTCAACTGATAAAGCATTTTGAACTGCTTCTCTCGCCACTTGATTAATGAAATGGTCAGAAACACAATTGCATATTTTTTTATACTTCTGATAATTTGCTTCGGCAACTCTGCTCCTCAATCCGAGCGACTTACAAAAGGTGCGGAGAACGGATACGCCTGGATTAATATGGAAGACCCCGCCCGGTTATTCAGCACTTCAAAAGAAACTTACCTTAGTTCAATTCTTGACAGGTTTCGTTTGACCGGGGCAAAATATCCCGATGTAGAATCGCTTGGTTGCAATGAAGAAATTAACCGGCTTTACATCGATGGAAAATCGGAAGATGTTTCGCTTGAAGATATTGTGAGGGAAATTGATGGCTTTTATTCAAGAAGTGATAATATGATTATTCCTATAATTTTTGCTTACTGTTACACAATTAAAAAAATTGCCGGCGCCAGCGCTGATGAACTTAATGATTATAAAAAGGAAGTTGTTTTATTTTGTAGTGATTGAGATTACAGATCAAGCTTCGTTTGAATAACTTTTTGTTTTTTCTTCGGCTCTCTGTGTCGTTTTAAAAAATCGCCGAAATCTTCTTTGGAAATAATATAAATTTTACCAACCTGCTGAGCCTTGAGTTTCCCCGAATGTATATGATATAATACGGCCGAGTGACTTACCTTCAACAGTTTTGAGACTTCCTGAACGCTGAAAAATTCTTTCATTGCTGCATATTAATTGTTTCCGACAAAGCTTAAAAAGAAACTGAAATTAAATTAAGAAGCTAATTGATCATATTCAATCATTTTGCAAATAAAAAAGGCTGTCCTTTACCCGGAACAGCCTAAAATGTAAGTCACCAGCTAAGAATCAAAGTTTATTTCCATCTCTGTCTAGTATGATTGGGTCTCCCAGCCCAAGTTTCTTTAACGACTCAAGCTGGGTTTTAGCATCGCCGACTATCAAATAAGTCATTTTATTCGGTTCGATATATTTTCCCGCAAGCTCTTTAAGCTGATTCTGAGAAAAATTCCTCACGAAGTCTTCTCTTTGTTTTATATAATCAAACGCAAGATTGTAAGTTGCAATGTTGTTCAGCATACCGCGAAGAGCACCAAGCGTTTCAAAGGATCTCGCATTTGAACGGACGAGCGAATTTATTGTAAATTCTAAATCTGATTCAGGAATGCCATTATGATATTTACTCATTTCATCAACAAATATCTGCACCGATTCAAGCGTTGTGTTCGATCTTACACTTGCGGTTGCGACAAAATAACCTGGAAATAGTGAACCGGAGAATGATGTCCTCGCGCCGTAAGTGTAACCTTTCTCTTCTCTTAAAATAAGATTTACATTGCAGCTAAAGCTTCCTCCAAGTTTGTAATTCATAACTGTTGCGGGATAAAAATCCGGGTCGTTGTATTTCATACCAAGATTACCAATTCTGATAACAGACTGTTTGGCATCGGGAAAATCCACAAAGTATATTTTCGCAGTTTGCTGTTTTTCCGGAAGCGGGTATTCTTTTATTTCTACTTCTTTCTTTTTCCACTTGAGCTCAAGAGATTGAAATGTTGAAACCGCTTTATCATTATTTATGTTTCCAACAATTGTAATTGCTGTAAGATTGGGCACAAAGTAGCTCTTATAAAAAGCCTTTAAATCATCCATAGTTATTGAATTAATGGATTCTTCAGTACCCGCAATATTTTTTGAAAAAATATTTTGATCTCCGTAGATCAGCCGGTTAAATACATCTGAGGCTACTGTTGAAGGATCGGCTTTGCTACGGTTAATTCTTTCTACTGTCTCTCTTTTAATTCTTTCAAATTCTTTTTCGTCCCATCTTGGTTCAAAAAGAATTTCTTCTACCAAGCCATAAACATCATAAAATTTTGATGAGAGACAATTTACATCTATCACTATCGCTTCCTTGGAAGTATACATAGATATATTTGCACCAAGATCATCAATTGCTTCTTCAAGTTCAACCGGGGTTTTGTTTTTCGTTCCTTCCATCAATATATCAGACATTAAATTTGCAATTCCGACTTTGTTGATATCGTCAAGCATCAACCCGCCTTTAATTGTAATTGAAAAATTTATCAGTGGAAGTTCGTTCTGCTCAATTCCATAAATTCTCGCTCCGTTTGAAAGTTCATTGCTCCAGATAGAGGGAAGTTTTAATAATGGTTCTGAACCTGCCGGTGGTTCAATACTTCTGTCAAAAGAGGATTCAATTTTATCAATTTTTATTTCATCCGAAACCTTCTCCTTTGAAGTAACGCTTTGATCTTCTATCTTTTCTTCTACCACGGGATATCTTTCAGAATTAGCTGCTATAAGCTGAACACTTCCGTTGGGGACAAAACTGGTGGCAACGTATGGTTTGCCCTTTATATATTTATTGTATGCATTTATTACATCTTCTCTTGAAACATCGAGTAAATTCTTAAGATCAATTGTAACAAAGTCCGGTGAACTCATAAATGTATTATAACTTGCAAGCTGGAAAGATTTTCCCAGTATGCTTGCAATCTGATTGTAGAATTGTGTTTCTATTTTTGCTTTCACACGGCTGAGATCTTTTTCAGTAAATCCGTCCTTCTCAAATCTATCAAGAGCTTCAATTACAGCCTTTTCAACATCATCAAGACTTTTATCAGGAAATGCTCTTACTGTTATTGTAAATTCTCCGGCTATTTCCTGAGCATTCTGATACGCGTTTACCGACGGGGCAAGTTTTTTCTCTTCAACAATCACTTTGTAAAGAGGAGATTTTTTACTTTGTGCAAAAAGTTCTCCGAAGAATTTCAATGCATAATCATCTTTGGTAAATTGTTCTGGTGTCGGGAAGACCATATTTAATTCAGGTGATTTGGCAAAATTATCTTCATGAAATGCCTTCTTTATTTTATCAATCTGAACAGGCATCGGCTCGAGCGGCTTCACATCTTCACTGCGTTTTATCTCGCCAAAATATTTTTCAATTAACTCTTTAGTTTGTGCTTTATCAATATCACCTGCGATAACCAGCGTTGCATTGTTCGGACCATACCATTTTTTAAAGAACTCATGCACGTCTGTAAGGGTTGCATTTCTTAAATCTTCCAGCTCACCAATAGTATCCCAATTATAAGGATGATTTTCCGGGTATAACAACTTCCGAAGTACGTAACCTGTGTGACCATACGGTTCATTATCAACCCTCTGTCGTTTTTCATTTTGCACAACCGATTGCTGATTTTCAAATGCTGCCTGGGTTACTGTGCTTAATAGAAATCCCATTCTGTCTGATTCCATCCACAATACCATCTCCAGTGAATTGTTTGGAACAACCTGGAAATAAATTGTGCCGTCATTCCAGGTGCCGCCGTTTAATGTTCCTCCTGCATTTTGAATTTTTTTAAAGAATTGATCCTGTGGAATGTGCTGGGATTCCTGAAACATCATATGTTCAAAGAGATGTGCAAAACCAGTTCTTCCTTTTACTTCCCTGTTTGAACCAACATGGTAGAGCACTGCTACTGCAACTATTGGATCAGATTTATCTTCGTGCAGAATTACCTGTAATCCGTTTTCAAGAGTGTATTTTTCATTTTCAATTTTTAATCTGGATGACTGGTCAGAACATCCAACAAAAAAAGCAGAAGTCAGTAAGGTAAAAAAAAGAGTTTTTGAATATTTCATTTTTTCTCCGTGGGAAATCATAAAAATAATTTTTCGAACAGATGAAAAAATTGCATAATTCAGATAATATTCAAGTCGATATTGATGAGTGGTAGGTTAATTACTTAAAAGTGACCGCAGCTAAAAACCGTCAATAAGCCCAGTAACGCTGGTTTTCTAACCTTGTAAACCTGTTTGGGATTTAGATTGTAATATCTTTTATTAAATCTGTGGACAGGTATTAAGCACCGTCTAAGTTATCGATATGCCGTTCCAACAAATTTGATAACACAAAAGAAATAACAGGTATATATTTCTATCAAGAAAAAAACCAAAGGAGACTAAAATGAAAACGATATTTACTGTTATCACACTAATAATATTTTTACAGGTGATTTCAAATACTTTCGCTAAACCAAAAATTACTTCAACCATAAAGCAAAACACCATCGAAAGTCTAATTGGAGGGCTAGATTCAGAAAACCTTGGATTGCGAAGTAGTTCGGCTTATATGATCGGGGAGTTGAAAATACCAGAAGCAGTAATTCCATTATTAAAAATTTTACATAATGAGAAAAACGAAGAGTTAAGAATTTCTGCCGCATTAGCTTTGTACAAAATAGGCACGCCCATTGCAATTTATGCGGTTAAGCAGGCTATCCGATTTGATGATAGTGAAAGAGTAAGCAAACTTTGTGCAACTTTTTACAATGAATACTCAAAAAACAAATTTTATGATGAAGAAAGAAATGATGTTGTTGCGAAAACAGCCTTAAAATAAAATTTATTCTTCATCTCTTCTCCAGCATCCGGGATTTTTATCCCGGATTTTTATTTTAAACAGAAAAATATTTTTGATTTAATTTGATTAAGTGAAGATTTATTTTCACTTTTGTATTGGAAATTTTAATTACTAATTCTGCAAACCAAAAATATTTCAGCTCGCCACCATTTGATGAAGAAAAGAAAAAAAATAAATTCTACAACTATAAAATCTAATCAGTTAGTTTTTGATTTCAGTTCAAATGCCCCGATAGAAATTCACACACCAAAATCCGACATATCAGATCTTCGAAAAGAACTAGCCTGGGAATACCGACCCATTATCGAAATTGTTAAAAGCTGAAGTCATCGTTCCGCAAAGTACTATTCCCTCTTCTCTTAAAAATAAAACCGACATAGATCCAAAACTTGTTCAAATTATCTATCATTCAGTTTTAATGGATATAATTATGAACAATCACTTAAGCCCCAAAAAATCTTGATTTTAGCTTAAAATCAAACAATAATTATGCTCGCTATTAATATTAAAATGCAAAAGTAGAAAACTCTATTTAAACAAGGGTAACTTATGTTAAGAAAATATTTAGTACTATTTTACAATTGATGAATAAAACTGATCTCCATAAATATCTTTTTGATTTCCAGCTTGGAAAAACAAATGACCGGTCAAATCAAAAAACCAAAGTTGATTTTATTGACGTTGAAGGAGTTCGGGTTCCAAGATTTATTAATGAGTTCTGGACATCGAAGCAAAGGCAAAATAATCCAATCCACGAAGTGTCATACAGGGCTTGTTTTAAGGCAGAGCTGCCGCGCTTTTTCATTTCGATATTATCAAAAGAAAATGATGTAATTTATGATCCATTTGCCGGGAGAGGAACAACTATTATTGAAGCAGCTTTGCTTAACAGAAATATACTTGCAAATGACATCAATCCGTTAAGTACGGTTTTATCAAAACCCAGATTATTTATTCCTTCCATAGCTGAAGTCGACAATAGATTGAATAAAATTAAATTTAGATCTGGATTAAAAGCTGATATTGACTTATCAATGTTCTATCATCCGGAAACAGAATCAGAAATTGCAGCACTCAAAAATTATCTTATCAGAAAGAAAAAGAATGATGAGGAAGATTTTATTGATAGTTGGATACGTATGGTCGCCACAAACAGACTGACAGGGCACTCAAAAAACTTCTTCTCAGTTTACACTCTTCCTCCCAATCAGGCTATAACTCCTGAGAGACAAAAGAGAATAAATAAACAAAGGGTTCAAAAGCCGGTATATAAAGATGTCCAATATATAATTCTTAAAAAGACTCGTGACCTTTCGTCGGGAGTAAATAAAAATTTGGTTCATCAATTAAAGAGAATCGGTTCAAATGCCAGGTTCATAAATTGTGACGCACGTTATACTTCAAGCATTAAAAGTAATTCACTTCATTTGACCATTACTTCGCCGCCTTTTTTAGATTTAGTTAATTATGTTGAAGATAACTGGCTTCGTTGCTGGTTTAACAATATTGACGCGAAAGAAGTTGCCCGAAACATCACCGTTACAAAAAAATTAAATGAGTGGGAAAAAATTATGGCCGATGTGTTCAGCGAATTATACCGGATAACCAAGAAAAGCGGCCATGTTGCATTTGAGGTCGGTGAGGTGAGAAAGGGTAAAGTAAAACTAGATGAACATATTGTTCCGATCGGTGTTAAAGCTGGATTCGATTGTCTTGGTATTGTAATTAACCTGCAGAATTTTACCAAGACTGCAAACATCTGGGGTGTGAGCAATAATACAGTCGGGACAAATACGAACAGGATAGTGATCTTCAGAAAAAAATAATATTGATGATGTCTTTTTATAATTAAGGAATCAATTTAATTTCTACAACACGATCTTGATTCTTTTTCTCTCCTTCTCAATTCTGCTGAAAAATTTTTTGTTCTATGAATACACAGTATTACAAACTATGGACGAACCTGATAATAAGAGCGGAATTCAGGTTTTGCACCGTATGCCTTATGACCGAACATATTGAAGTAATTGAAAAGGACAAAAAAATGAAGTTCTCTAAATCAACTACTCTCCTGTTATTATCAACGAAATAACATAACTTTGGTAAGCATCTTTTTGTAGAATAGTGAGACCCCCGCTTCATTTCGGTTTTCTTTTAATTTCGGCTGATAAGACGGCGGGGAAAAGAGTCCGGACTTTCACCGGAGTCTTTATTGCAGCTAGACAATCAAAAAGGTAGATTTAGTATAAGGCTTTTAATTAACAAAACAAGAGTTGTTCAATGGCTAAAAGTAAAAAATTTACAGGTTCAATTTGGCTAAGACTATTTCTAATTTTTATCAGCGTCTCTGCTGTGGTTGTGGGGTTAATTATAGGATTAGAAGTATTCGAAGCGCTGGGAGAATTTAAGAGACTAGGAATAATTATTATTTTTGGTTCAATATTGGGAGCAGTGCTATTATTGGCCTCCGTTAAAATTCTAAATGATTTAGCTTATATTAAAAATAAGCTAAACAAAAAAGATGAGAGCCCTCTTTAATTTTCAGCACATAATTTATTAAATCGGATAAGTTAGAAATTGGGTTCCATTTAGAATCTTATTGTAATAAACAATAAATTTAAAGCATTCCGATTTTCATCGGGAATACTTCGCTTCGCACGTTTTATTTAACGACTATTTTTTTCTGGTTACTATTTAAAAAAGAAAAATCCGGCTGATGCCGGATTCTTTTTCTTAGTAGCGGGGGCAGGACTTGAACCTACAACCTTCGGGTTATGAGCCCGACGAGCTACCAATTGCTATAAGGACTTACCGCAATTTGATTACTATCCTGATTACTAAAAAGCAATTTTTAGAGCTTAGAAAGGTTAAAATCTTATGTTTCTTTCTAAGCGTTCAAATGGTACTTACTATGTCTTTTATGAGCAGGACAATGGTAAGAGGACTTGTATCTCTACTAAAACAAGTCTTAAAAAGGATGCTAATGTATTTCTGAGTCAATTCTCAGAGAAACTTGCTTCAATCAAAAATCAGTCATTTAATCCTGTCACACTTAAGGAATTCTCACTTAAATATCTTAAGTATTCTGAATTATCACACACTTGGAAGACTACCCTAACCTATAGGACTACCTTTAATATACTAATTGAATATTTAGGTAATATTCAACTCTCTGAATTAACTAAAAATAGGATTGAGGATTTTATCGGTTATCGAGTTAAAAAGGTTTCTTTATATGCTGGTAGAAAGGACTTAATTAATATAAAAGCTATGTTCAATTGGGCTGTGGATAACAACTACTTAAACAGTAATCCGTCTAATAAAATTAAGAGACTCAAAACTCCCGAAAAGTTACCTGTATTCTTTAGTAAGAATGATTTTGAAACTCTCATTTCTTTTATTGAATCTGAGGATTTGAAAGACTTAGTAATCTTTGCAGTAAATACAGGATTAAGACAAGCTGAAATAATAAACTTAGAATTCTCACAGATTGACCTTATAAACAGAGTAATAACTCTTGACAATCAAACTCATATTACAAAGTCTAAAAAAGTTAGGTCTATTCCTTTGAATGAAACAACATTTCAAATACTGAGTAAGAGAATTAGAAAGAATGGTTCTTCTTATGTTTTTAGTCTTAATGGAAATAAGATTAATCAGGATTATCTAATTCATAGGTTTAAGAAGTATGTAATTGATGCAAAGCTGAATCCTAAATTCAAGTTTCATTCTTTAAGACACACCTTTGCCAGTTGGTTAGTTCAAAGAGGTGTTAGTATTTATGAAGTCTCTAAATTGTTAGGTCATTCTGATATTAAAGTAACTGAAATTTACTCTCATTTAAGACTGAAAGAAGCTAAAAGCTGGATGCGAAAAGGACTGTTAACTAAAGAAAAACAAATTGAATCGAATGAAAGAAATTTTAAAAATTTAACAAGTAAACAGATTGGAATTTTATCTTTAACTAAAGTGAAATCCCCGATTTTATTATGGTCACACTATGCTAACTATCATCAGGGATATTGCATAGGTTATGATAAGGTCTCTTTAGAAAATTATTTGGTTGAATTTTTCAACAAACCCAAGTTAGTGCCATTTTGGTTTGATGTTAAATATCAGAAAGACTATCCAATTATTGTTCCTGGTGATAAATTATCAACCGAGGATTATATGACAGTTCCATTTAAAACCAAATCTGATGTGTGGGAGTATGAAAGTGAATATAGAATTATGCTTCTTGGTGATACAAGCATTATGATAACTATTCCTGATTATTTAATCACTGAAATAACATTGGGCTGTAAAATAAATGAACAAGATAGATATGAAATTATTAAGCTGGTAAAAGAAAAAGAACTAAATATTCCAATTTATCAAAGTAGAAAACACGAAGAAATGTTTGAGTTAGTATTTGAGAAAATTTAAGTAAGGGTTTATTCACTATGGAACAAAGATTTACCTCAAAAAAGACTTATATAAATGCACGATATTCTGATATGGGGCTTTGGATGCATATAAATCCAAGAGTGAGAAAAAGAGTTGATGAGTTTTGGAAATACTTTATTGAAAGATTGTCTTTATATGAAGATAAATTGATAGATGTTGAGAACTTTGAAGCACTTAAATTTGATTTTGCGAGTCTGATAACAAAACAAGTTTATGCTATGGCTTTAATTGATAACCTATATCAAGAGAATGAAAACAAAGCAAAATTTGATTGGGCGAAAGAAGATGAGAAATTGGATAACCTAATCGAAATATGCTTTAGTTATCCAACACTTTTGACATCTATGCTTTTCACTGATAAAAGAGAAGTAATGGATTTACTCAAAGAACAAATTAGAGATCTCAAACAAATCACTTCTCCAGAAGGTGAAAAAGTTTTAAAATTTTTTGCGAAAGCTAAAACAACTGAGAACAAAGAAGAGCTTGAGAAAATATTAAAATCAGCAAAAGAAAATTTAATGGCTAATAATATTAAACCAACCCAAAAGAACGTTTCAGATTTATTAGACATGCAAGAATACCACTTTAAGGGATAAATTAAATCGTCTTAAGATTAACTTTTATAAAATTTAACATCTCCATTCATATTTACGGATTTTTTACGCCAGAGTTTTTTACCAATCTCTAAAAACTTCTCTTTTAAATAACAATCAAAACTTTTACGGAATATTTACGGTATCTCTCTTGAAGCTATCTATTTAGATATAGTAAAAAGTATTTAATCTAAATAGAAGAATTTGTAGAGAACTAATGTATAATCCAATCATTCAACAAATCCGTGACATTGACACTCAACTGGATTTAATCAGTCAAGAACTTGTAAAAGAAAAGAGTGAAAAGAAGATAATTATACTTCTTAAACAAAGTAATGCTCTTGTTCATAAAAGGAATAAACTTGCAAAGCAATTAGGCTTAACAAGTTGGGAGGGAATCTTATGAAAAACAAGCTCAGAAAAAGGGGTATTTGGATTGCTCATTTCTCTAAGGACTTCTGGATTAGAGAGGATTTGTCACTTGAAGCCAAAGCCATTTACGGAATAATAAAATGCTATGCTAACAATCAGACTTTAGAAGCATTTCCAAGTTTACCCCTATTATCAAAAATAACTGGTAAAAACAGGGTAACTATTCAAAAGTATATAAAAGAGCTTGAGGAAAAAGATTGTATGAAAAAACTTAATGAACGTAAAGAAGATGGAACTTTTAAGAATAACATCTATACAATAATTGAGTCTGAAGCTGAGAAAATCTATAATGCAGAAGATTTAACCAAAGCTAAAAATATTGCCTACGGTAAAAATGCAGATTTATCCAAAGATAAAATTATCCATAGCGGTAAAACCTTACTTATAACAGATATATACCAGTATTTAAACAATAGTATTAGCATAGCTCAATTACTTATCCCTTCTATTGACTTCTCTAATCAGGAGGAGGTTACTAAACTGAGCAAGGTTATCAATAAGTACAAATCCAGTTTAAGCGAAGCTGATCTGAGAAGGATTAGCTTTTATTTACTTGGTAGAGTGCTTAACCAAGAGATAGAATTTAAATCTATTGAATCCCTTGCTGAATATCTTGGAGGATGTTTACGCAAGAAAGAAGAAAACCAAGTTCCAGAGGTTTGGGAGTTAAATACTTATGAATCGTAAAGAAGAAAAAGCAAATTATGAGACTGCAATAATCGGAGCTTGTATTAAAAGCCCTGAGTTACTCAAATATGTTCATCATGCTATTGATAAAGATAAACTATTTGGTGAAAATCAATCCATTTATGAAAAGTTAATTGATGTTGCATTATACGAAAACATAGATGTAGCTGAATTATGGTTAAAACTTAAAAGGTGTGGATACGATTATCAATCATACATAGACGAAGCTGATAAACAAGGCATTTATACTTTGAGTTTATTACAGCAATATATTTTACTTTGGGATGATTTGGATAGGCAAATTAAAACAGAGAAGTTTTTATCAAATACTTTAGATAAGATTAATACCCCTTCACAATTCGATTTAAACGCTATTAGAGAGGACTGGGAGGGCTTTTATAGTTCACTTGATATAAAGTACACTAAAGAGAAAGACTTCAACGAAGGAATACCAGATTATCTTGAAGAACTTGAAAAGGAAATAGCAGGGAATGGTAATTCTTTGATGTCTCAAAAGTTCCCTTCTATAAATAACCTGACAGGTGGATTAAATGAAGGTAATGTTTTAACAATCAGCGGAGCTTGGAAACAAGGAAAGACTTCTTTCGGATTAGAGTTATTACTCGATTATGCTTTTAGTCAGAATGTACCGATAGGAATATTTTCTCTTGAGATGAATCAGAAAGAGCTGTATGATAAAATTTTATCTTCAAAGTTGAAAATTCCTTATGAACACTTGAGGAATCCTAAAAAATTAACAGGGGATGAAAAACAGAGACTTACTAAAGCATCTCAAAAATTTAATAGCCGAAATATCTTTATTAGTGCAAAAAGTCAGAATGAGATTAAGATTAAAACCAAGACAAAGGAATGGATTAAGAGGTACGGTGTTAAATGTATTCTGATAGATTATATAGGTCTGATAGAAACATCTAAAAAATTTAGTATACGTGAGCAAGAGGTAGCTTATTTATCGAAGTTCATTAAAAATTTAGCAAGTGAGTTAAGTATATCTGTTATCCTGTTAGCACAATTAAATCGAGAAGGTGAAAAGAATCCTAAATCTTCAAATCTTGCTGAGAGTATATCAATAGCAAGGGATTCTGATTTTGTTTTTACCATATTTAAGCCTGTAGAATTAGGTATTAAAGAGCTAAGAATAAATAAAAATTCAATACCACTATCAGAAGATCACTTTATGGTTAGGTTATCGAATTCAAGGCACTCTAAACAAGGCAGAGAGTTTCTTTTAGTAATGAATGAAGGTGAATTAAGAGAGGTAGAAACTAAGTTTATTAGTGCTGTAGCATAGTTATAACCATATTATATAAGCCTCATTGTAGCATTATAACAGGGCTATAATAGAGTAATAGCAGGATTAAATAACTATATAAATAAATCAACCTCTTAGATAAAATCCTTTGTTTTTGTTCTTAAACAAGCATTTTATTACAAATCCGTATGAAAAGAAAACCTCCAATTTTTAGCTAAAATCAAAACTTTGAGAAATATTTTTTGTGTCTATAAGTCATTAATTTTAAACGAGTTACAAGTTTGCTAATAGGCAAATAAATTTGTTTAAATAAATAATTTGTACTAAGTTGTAATCAAAATTTCAAACAGTCGAACAAAAAATTTTGCTTCAAATATGAAGTAAGCCTTAGAGGTTTTGAAGGGCTTCGACTCCCTGAAATTTTCCTCTTAGGCTTTTTTCATTTAAGCTCTTTGAATTGCTGAATAGGATAGATAAATAATTGATTACTATTTTGATTACTCAGTTCTAATTTAAAGTAATCAATCAGTAATCAAATCAAGTTTTGTCATCTTAGCTTTAAAAGTAAAAAGCCTGAATACTTTTCATATTCAGACTTTCTTAGTAGCGGGGGCAGGACTTGAACCTACAACCTTCGGGTTATGAGCCCGACGAGCTACCAATTGCTCCACCCCGCGATGTAATGGTTTTATTTTTTATTTTTCCTGAGGTTATGAGCCCGATACGAGCTACTCCCGCATTTGCGGGACTCAACCCCGCGATCATAATATTTTTAAGAACTTGTTTTCTCTATTTCAATTTTGAGGCTGCAAATATAACCATTCATACCTGTGATGTCAATTGAATATCAGTTATCCATCGATATTGTTAAAGCTTGAAGTTATCCCATCAATTGCCTGAGAACGGACGTGTATTTCATTGAGTTTCTGAATAAGGCGAAGAATAACCTTCCTCTTTTCCTCAACCAGATCATCCATAAATGTTTTTACTTCCGGCATCGTACACTCTGCAAGCACTCCTTCATAATATTTTATTATAGCTGTTTCCTTCCGGAGAGCTTCGTTAAGACTTGCGCATGTATTCTTACAAGCGTGCTGGCAATTTATTCCGGTATCTGACATTGTTATTCCTCAGGTTAAATTATGCTGTTATTTTCTCATTTAGGTGAACCAGCTCTTTTCCTCTTTTAAGAGCCTGCTCATTCACAGGTATTAATTTATGCCTGTGCTCTGGTAATGCTTTTTTAAGTGCACTAACTATTGTTTCCATTTTAACGATCGGTCGTTTTTCAAGAAAAGCACCTACCATAATCATATTTGCGACCTGTTTTGCCTTTAACTTATCTGCTTCTTCAATAGCGGGGATACAAACAACATCAATGTCTGTTCTTGTTGGAGGATGAATAATTGTTGACTGTTCATATAAAAGCAACCCACCGGGTTTCACTGCTTTCTCAAATTTATCCAGCGAGGGCTGATTCAGAACAATTGCAGAATCAAATTTTGTTATGATGGGTGAACTGATCCTTGCATCGGCAACGATGACGATACAGTTTGCTGTGCCGCCTCTCATCTCCGGACCATATGATGGCATCCAGGTAACTTCTTTATCTTCAATCATTCCGGCATAAGCAATTATGCTTCCCATTGAAAGCACACCTTGTCCGCCGAAGCCAGCACAAATTATTTCATGTTCTTGTCGCATTATTAATTCCCTTTTTCTTTCTTCCCTTAAAAACCTTTAAACTTTTTCCGGAACTTTTAAATCACCAAGAGGATAAGCAGGAAACATTGTATCCTCCAGATACTTGATTGATTCCACCGGTGTCATCTTCCAGCCGGAAGGACAATTTGAAACTACTTCTATAAAGCAGGTTCCCTTTCCTTCCTTCTGATATTCAAATGACTTTTGAAAGGCTTTCTTCAACTTTCTAACTGCATTCGGATTATGAACTGCTTGTCGTGTTACATAATATGCCCCGGGCAATTGAACAAGCAAGTCTGCAATTTTTAAAGGATGTCCAACCATATTAACTTCACGACCATAGGGAGAAGTTGTTGTTACCTGTCCAACAAGAGTAGTGGGAGCCATTTGCCCACCCGTCATTCCGTAAATACCGTTATTGATGAACACCATTAAAATGTTCTCTCCCCTGTTGACGGTATGAATTGTTTCTGCTGTACCGATTGCAGCAAGATCGCCATCTCCCTGATAAGAAAACACAAAGCGATCCGGTAAAACTCTTTTTATTCCTGTAGCAACAGCACTTGCTCTTCCGTGTGCAGCTTCCTGCATATCAATATTCATATAATGATAAGCGAAAACGGAACAACCAACAGGGGCAACACCGATTGTCTTATCCTGTACGCCCAGTTCTTCAACGACTTCCATCAGAACTCTGTGAACAACACTGTGTCCGCAGCCGGGGCAATAATGAAACGGAACATCTGTTAACGTTTCAGGTCTGCAATAAACCATATCCATCCCTTTTGCATCGGGAGGAAAATCTAATACTGATGGTCTTTCTATTGACATTTTTAATCTCCTTTAAACTCTTTTAATCCTGAAGCACGTTCTGTTTATTCATAACAGCTTCAATTTCATGAAGCACATCTTCCGGTGATGGAATCATTCCCCCCATTCTCCCTGTAAAGTGCACGGGAACTTTTCCTTCAACTGCAAGCTTAACATCTTCCACCATTTGTCCGGCATTCATTTCAACCGACATCATAAACTCAACCTGGTCTGCTAATTCATTTAATCTTTTATAAGGATATGGATAAAGTGTGATTGGTCTGAGTAATCCGATTTTAATTCCTTTTTCTCTTCCGAGATCAACTGTCTTCTGGCAGATGCGTGACGACAATCCAAATGCAACTAAAAGAATTTCTGCATCTTTGGTTTTTATTTCTTCAAACCTAACTTCACTTTGAAGCTTCTTATATTTTTCCTGCAGCTGATGATTAACTTCTTCCATCTCTTCCGGTTTAATGAAAAGTGAAGTGATGATATTATGTTCTCTGTCTTTGGTTTTACCTGTTGTTGCCCACGGTGTTTTTACTTTCTTCAAGGAACCTTCTTCCGGAAGAATAACTTTTTCCATCATCTGTCCCAGCGCACCATCAGATAATATCAATGCCGGGTTACGATATTTTTCAGCAAGACGGAAACCTTCAAAAACAAAATCCGCCATTTCCTGAACAGAAGCGGGAGCCAATACGATTAAATGATAATCACCGTGTCCGCCGCCTTTTACTGCCTGGAAATAATCTCCCTGTGAAGGTTGAATGGTACCAAGACCCGGTCCGCCACGAACAATATTTACAACAAGACAAGGTAGTTGTGCAGAAGCAATGTACGAAAGTCCTTCCTGCATCAAACTAATACCGGGACCAGATGAAGAAGTCATAACTCTTGCACCAGCACCTGCTGCACCATAAATCATATTGATTGATGCAATTTCACTTTCTGCCTGAAGAACTAATCCGTGACGTTTTGGAACTTCTCTTTCAAGGTATTCAAGAATTTCTGACTGCGGTGTGATGGGATAACCGAAGTACGCATCAATGTCAGCACGAATTGCAGCTTCGGCAAGGGCTTCGTTGCCTTTCATCAATTTGGCTTCACTACTTTTATTTTTATTCTCTTCCATTATAAACCCTCTAACTAATTTTCTTTAAAGATGAGTTCACTCATTCGCAGCAACTTTCTTTGCCGGCTTCGGTTGTCTGTAAACTGTAATTGCGGCTTCGGGACAAACAAGTGCACAGTTAACGCAGCCCGTACACTTTTCTTCAAGTAGTTCAACGAAGCGATAACCCTTGTCATTAAAATGTGCTGAGAGTCGAAGTCCATCCTGCGGGCATGAGATAATGCAAAGCTCACAGCCCTTGCAAATCACGCCATCAATTTTTACTGTTCCTTTAATCATTTTCTAAGCTTTCAAAATGAAATGGGATTTAATTTTATATGGATTTGACAACATATATGCCATCGGAACCCCTTGTCTTAAAAGGGTTTTGGGCTAAAATCGGGGATTGAATTGTCAGTTTTAAGAAGATACGAGAATGACGAATTCCTAATTTCGAGAAGTAAATTAGGTATGATTGGCAACTATTAAGCGCTGAAATTAAGCTTTTAGAGATGACATTATTTTAAAAGATGTCGTCTCTAGTTAATTCGAATGCTATTCAGAATTAACCTGCATCCCATCTCTGTTTGTTCTGACCATTCTTGAATAGAGAGAAAGATTGGGATCGAACAGAAATCTTAACCAGAGTTTGAACCACGATTTATGAGAGACAAGCGTATCATAAAATTCTGGTGCAGTTGCTTTTAACTTTGGAAGATTATTCCACGGCACTGAGGGAAAGTCATGATGCTCGTTATGATAACCAACATTCAACGATGGAATATTTAGAGGACCGTAATAGCTGTAAGTTTCCTGCGGAGGTGCAACAAGAAAATGTTCCTGTATCCATCTTGCACCAAGTGGATGAAGCCCGATTGAAAAGACAAGTGAAAAAACTAAATAGAGAAATGCAGTCCAACCGAAATAAAAAATTATTAATGCATCAACTGCAAAAACAACAATCCAGTTGATGATAACCCAGCTATTCATAAATTCAATTTCTTTAAGGCGCATAGTTCTGAATGCCTGGAAGAAAGGAAAGAAAAGTTCCCACAACATTTTTCCAACAAATGTATTTCCGATTAACTTTGCTTCCCATTTACTTGCAAGATCTGCATCAAGATAATAATCGCCCTGGAATGAATGATGCTTAAGGTGATAAGATTTGAATGAAACATAACTCGGTACTACTTTCGGAAGGTCGGCAATAATACCGAATATTGTATTAATTGTTCTATTCTTAAAAATTAAGTTGTGCGATGCTTCGTGAATAAGAACAAAAAGATTATGATCAGCAAATGCACCGATAAAAAATGCTGCGATAATTGTTATCCACCATGCTTGATCTGCAAGCAAATAAGCAATTGTAAACTGAAGGGCGATAACTAAAATTGTTATCAATGCACTTGCCGGATTTCTTCCGATCAGTTTTCTCACTTCAGGATGTGCTTGAAGGATTTGTTTTGTTCTTTCCTTATGCGGTTCCGGCTGTTCTGAATATTGAAAATCCATTTTACTTCCTCACTAGTACTTATGATGGTACAAACGTAACCAAATAAGTGAAAGGAACAAACAATAAATATCAATCAATTAGTATGGGTCTAAAACGCCGTTACAAACCCAACACCTATTCTTCCAAATTCATCTTTTATATTATATGAATACTCTCCTACCAATCTGATATTTCTTTTTAACAGATACCCAAGATGGAATGCTAAAGATTCCCACTCAGAAGTTTTATCATCTGAAAAAACTTTGTTGTAAAGTAGCACACTATACCATTTACTCTCATCACCATCTGGACGGAAAATAAGCTCGCCAAATCCTCCTCTTGATTTTAATTCATCCGACTCAACAAGAGCATAGGGATTTTTATCTTTTCTTTCAACGTACTGTAAATTAAGTTCAAATGGTCCAACTGAAGCTGAAGCATCAACACCTGCCATAAAGAGTTCATTTGTTGCTGAATATGCTGTGTCGGGGTTCTCAATTAATTCATTGCCATAATAACCCGAAACTCCTAACCGAAAATGTTCGCCTAAATCCTGCGAGATTACAGCAAAAACATTTTTATATTTATCCTTATCAAAAGTTCTAAAGCTTGTTGCCCTGCTAATACCTGTCCCATTCAGCACCTGAACATTAATATTTGTACCGATATCAAATCCATAGTTAAACATAACACCTCTATCGTAAGTAAGATTTATATTTGAGTAACCTGGGCGAATTGTGTAAATCATATAATCATCAAAGGTTAATCGTAGTTCTCTCTTGAATAACGGATCAGATACCTGGTATTGACCTATCATAAAATCCAGTTCTGTGCTGAACAAATCATTGAACATTAAAAACGCATCTTCAATACCTGCAATTTCTCCGCGCTCACTGAAGAAAAAGTAGAAGTAATATGCTACATCTTTTGTTATTGCTCCACCGGAGAGTAACTTCAAAATCCATGGCGCTGTGAAATCACTTAGTTCACTGTTTTGAACATTGTATGTGACATAACCTTCAAACCTCAAGGCAATGGGTAAATCCCTGATCAGTGATAGATCCTCATCGCCGGTATCAACATAATAGCGTGGTGCGTCTTTGTCTTTAAGCTGGAATCCGTTTCCGGCAAATTCATCTCCATAAGCTTTGAGCGTTGGGAACGGAGAGTGACATGTTTTGCAGGTCATATTATATTTTCTTGCGAAGGCTGGAATTGCAAGAATATCGCATGCCAAAAATATTATAATGATGAAAGATAAAACTGTGAGTGTAAATGTATTTTTCATTTTAATCCTCTATTTATTAAATCATGCTGAATTTATTTCAGCATCTGTATTTTTATTAAGAGACCCCGAAATAAATTCGGGGTGACAAATCAAGGTAGCACCGTTACATAAGTTGAGTGTTCATTCACTTTAATTATTTCTGCTTCGTCATCCGGTACTTCAAGAAAATCCGCAACGGGTTTAACTAGTTTTTGATAATTAAGAACCGCTGTTACTTTCATTTGCCCAGGTGCTGCATCTGCAGGTATTGTGAATGTGCATGTTTCAAGTTTTGTTTCTCTGGGTCCAAGTCTATAATCAACTCCCTGCGATGAAGTATTCCATTGCTGAATTGTCATTCTTCCCTGCGGATCGAAGTATGCCATTCTGAAAATTCTGTCACCAACAGGAATTCCATCTCTCTGAACTCCTTTAAAGTCTGGATCGTTGAGGGCAATTCCCATATCCTGGTAAGCAAGTACATCCGCACCGATTGTATATTCTTCACCTTCAAATCCTTTCTTATCAACCGGCAGATGATATACTTTTCCTTTTGCATCTACAGCTTCAACATGCATCCAGACTATTCTGTCTTCCACGGAACCAGTTGGAAATTTGTGTCCCGTTTTCTGATTGAATAAAGCAACTGTAAATCTTATTGGTTCTAATGGTTCTGCTTCTCTTATATCAGGATGGATTCTTAACTCGATTGTTCCTTTAACTTTTCCGGGATCGTGTGCACCATGAAAAAGATGCTGCCAGACATCAGAATATTTATTTCCAACATCAGCAGAAACTCCTTCTGCCTGCGTCATATGACAGTTCTGGCATTTTACTCCTTCCTTTGCATATGGTCCTTCTTTCCACTCAAGATGAGTTGACTTAACCCAGATACCAAATGGACTCATTTCATTATGACAAGCACCACAGAATTCTGCAGTCTGTATGAATTCTGATTTTTGAATTTCGTGTTCAGGTGATTCGCCCGTTCCTCTTGGTCCATATTTCACATTGCCAGGACTTGATATAAAATTAAAGTTGTAAGGTGTGTCGCCCTTAATACCGGTAATTGTATGGCAGAGATCGCAGGAAACAGATTCATTTGCTCTGGAATTCATTTCGGGTTTTGGTGGAGGAACGTCTCCAACTAAAAATGAAATCGGTGCGTGGCAGCCGTTGCAGCCTGCTTTTACTTCAGCAACTTTCTCATCTTTTTCTGCGTGAGGCACTGCAAGTTTGAAATATTCAATCTCATCCCAGTGATGAGTGTATGCCTGAGACATCATCGCCTGTTTCCACTGCTGATAAAAATCTGTGTGGCAGGATGTACCGCAGAACTCAGGTTTTTCATATTTGTCATAAGTCTGAGTGCCGAGTGCTTCCGCACCTGCTTTAACCTGTGAGAACAATTGAGTTGACAGGAAGAAAAAAATGATTGTAAAAAGTATGGGTTTCATATGAACCTCCATTGAGATAAATAATTGAAGTGAAAAAGAAAATTAATTCCGGGTAGGATTATAAAAGATATGTAGAATATCAGTCTTCGGTTTATGAAGATATTGATAAACAAGTGAGTGATTTCCTAAATAGTTTATCTTTACTAATTAAACGTACTAACACAAATTGATAATTAGTAACACATTTATAAATAATTGACCGGGAGCAAGTTTTTAACTCGCTTCCAGTCCTTGAATTTAATTAGAATATTAATTTATTTTCTCTTCAGCAGAAGGAATGTTCATACATCTTAAGAATGCAGCCAGATGATTTTCTGACGCCGCCTTCAGATTCTGGTAAACTCTGATAATATCCGGGTTATCAACAAAGGTTAATTGAAATTCAAGATCGGCAATATCCAGTTCCTCAATTGCTTTCCCGGCAAGCAGTCCTTCCTGAAGAGATTGACTTCCCTGCAGAATATATTGATCATATAATAACTGAAACTGCGGATCAGGAAAAACTCCGATTGAATCTGTTGTCAACGGATCCGGCACATCATATCTGTCAAGTAATTTCTTCATTGCATCCATATGCTTTTGTTCACTTAACTGAATATTTAAAAAGACTTTGTGATTCCACAAATCACCCATTACTATGTATACATCCCTCGCCAGTTTTTCTTCTATTCTCATATGAATGAGACCATCTCTCTCTTCTTGTGAAAGCTCAAAAGTTGAGCCGCCTCCATTGCCGCCACCATATTTTGCAAGCAACGCAGAATCGTTTGCAGAAGTTGGAGCTTCGCTTTGGCAAGCCAGGAGAAGAAATGAAGTAAAAAGAGAAATGATGAAAAGATGATATTTACTTTTTTTCATATTGACCCTCTATATATTTTATGATTATTAATTAGAAAGGACGACAGCTGTTGTCGTCCTTATTATTTAGTTTAAGACTTCTTTACTTTCTTCCGCCTCTTTGATTACCGCCTGAACCGGTTCCCGTTCCACTACCATTTCCTGAACCTGATCCATAGCCGGTGCCATCCTTCGGTCCAACGCCATTGTTTCCTGTTCCATCTTTGGGTCCCCACATTTTACCATTACCTTTATTTCCGTTACCATTCTGATTCTGTTGACCGGTTCCATCCTTTGGTTTTACATAATCAGGATCCTGACCGTTAGGAACTCCGTCACCATCGGAATCAACAGCGTTATCATTAATGCCATCGTTGTTCAAATCAACAAACCCTTTATGTCCGTCTGTTCCTTTTCTGTTTTGAGAACCGGAATAATCTTCATCTCTTCCATTCGGAATTCCATCACCGTCAGCATCCGGGGCGTTATCTTTAAAGCCATCACCATCCGTATCAACAAATCCGCTACCATGAACTTTGTTTTGTTCTTTGGTTTGTGTTTTTACCTGGTTTTTGTTCTGCTGCTTGATCTGGTTTTGATTCTGGTTTTTAAGCTGTGTCTGCGGATCACCCTGTGATTTGATCTGCTCCTGGTTTTTAACCTGGTTCTGACTTTGTTCCTTTGTTTGAGTCTGCACCTGGTTTTGTTCCTGGTTCTTTACAGGATCCTCTTGTGCAAAGATTGAGGTCGAAAAGAAAATTACACTTGCAATAAGTGTAAGTACGATCGTGAAGTTTTTTAGGGTCTTCATTTTATTACTCCTTTTATTATTTGATGATTTATGAATTACAATTTGTTTAGGTTACTCAACGGATGTGCCAACAGGTAATAGTTTGATTTAGTTTTCTATTACGAACTTTTAAATGAATAATATTGGTGCTTCGACTTAATGGGCGAAATGCTGCGACTATGTGGACGAAGAAATGAACAGTTATTATTAATTATGATTGATTCTTACAATATTAAGTTTGGATTCAATCTTGCTTTAAATCTGGTTACTTTTGAATATGAATTTTCTAAATAAATTGCAGCCGAGAATAATCATAGCTGTAGCGCTGATTGTTGGTGCGCTTATGGTTATATCGGCTTTCATAGAACTCAAGCAAAGCAAAGAAGAAATTTTTCACCTTCTGATTGAACAATCTTCATCATTAATTGCAACTGTAAATCAGGCCAGCATAAATGCACTAAACTCAAGCGAGGAAATCGAATATTTGATTGCGGAAAGATTATTTAACAATGCTCGTCTGATCAGAAAGCTTGACAGTTTAAATGTTCTCACTCAAAATAAATTGATCGAGATTGGGAAAGAGAATGCACTTTATAGAATTAATATTTTTAATCAAAATGGAACCAGGATTCTCTCCAACCGGGTTCCCGAGAAGGATCACTTACATGGAGAAGAAAACATAAACCGATACGATGAATTAAAACCAATTTTGAAAGAAGGACTCAATGAATTAATTATTGGTTTAAAAAAAGCTGAGTTCACCGATGAACAAAGATTTGCTGTGGCTGTTGCTCGTGCAAATAAAAGGGGCGCAGTTGTAATTAATCTGAACGCAGAAGATTTTCTTGAGTTCAGAAAAAGGATCGGGCTCGGTAAAATCATTAGAGATATTTCAGATAACCCGGGGATAGAATATATCGCACTGCAGGATTCACTCGGCATTCTCGCTGCGGGTTCATCTGTTGATACAATTAGTTCCGTAGTTTCAGATCCCTTTTTAGTTACAGCAATGAGTTCAGACAAAATTTATTCGAGAACTCATACATTTAAAAATCGGGAAGTCTTTGAAACGGTTATGCGGCTGAATTATGATGACGAAGTAATTGGTCTCTTCAGAATAGGATTGACACTCGACGAAGTTAGAGCAGTTGAAAACAGAATGGTGAGAAGACTAATTATAATTTCACTGGTTCTGGCTGCAATTGGTGTTATCATACTAAGTATAATTTTTACGACGCAAAATCTTAAAACAGTTTCAAATGAATTCAAAAAGTTCAAAACATTTACATCAACTGTCCTGGAGAATATGGGTGAAGCCGTAATTGTAGTTGATGATGAAATGAAGATATCTCTCTTTAATAAATCATCTCAGCGGCTTTTTAAGAAAAGTGAGGATGAGGTTTTGCAAAAAGAATTATCAGTTTTATCTAATGATATTTCAAAATTTCTTCTGGAATACTGCAAGAACAGCAATGAACAATGCGTTGATGTTGCAATTGAAACAGAAATCAATGCGGGAAGAAAATACCTTCTCTTGAATTTTACAAGGAACAAAGATGAAAACAGCAAGGACAACTTTATTATAGTAATTAATGATAATACTGAATCCCGCAAACTAGAAGAAGAAGCTAAACGAAAAGAAAAGCTTTCTGCTATGGGTGAACTTGCATCCGGAGTTGCTCACGAAATCAGAAATCCTATAAATGCAATTGGAATGATCGCCCAAAGACTTGATAAAGAATTTAAAGTAGAAAATGAAGCCGAAGAATATCACAGTATCACAAATCTTTTAAGAAACGAAGTTACAAGGGTTAATAAAATCATCTCACAGTTTTTGAGTTATGCGAAACCACTTACCTCCCAGTTAAAAAAAGTCAGTTCAAAAGAATTTTTTGAGGATATTTACCGGCTTTTCACTGATCAGGCTAAACTGAAAGAAGTTAATCTTAAAAAGTTATCAGACCATTCATTTGAAATGATGATCGATCCTGAATTGATAAAACAATCATTAATGAACCTAGTACAGAATGCAATTGATGCTGTGGGGGAAAATGGTAAAGTAGAAATCAATTATTTCAGAAAAGGAAATGATTTGATTATTGAAGTAACGGATAATGGGAAAGGAATTCCAGAGAGTGAAAGGAATAAAATTTTCGATCTTTACTATACAACAAAGCCTGAAGGGACAGGACTTGGTTTAAGCATAGTTCAAAAAATTATATCAGAACATAATGGAACTATTGAAGTTTTCAGCGAAGTAAACAAATTCACGAAATTCAAAATAACCATACCGCAAAAATGAAAGACTACAACATTTTAGTAATTGATGATGAAGCTGCACAAAGAGATGTGCTGACAGGCTACTTGAAGAAAAAAGGTTACAAAATCTTTTCGGCTTCGTCGGGTAAAGAAGGAATTGAGATCACAAAAAATAATCCTGTTGATATTATTCTTTCCGATTTCAAGATGCCCGATTTAAATGGAATTGAAGTTCTCGAACAGGTTAAAAAGCTAAATCCAGAAATAAGTTTTGTAATTGTCACAGCATATGGAACCGTTGAAAATGCAGTAAAGGCAATGCGTCTCGGTGCATTCGATTACATATCCAAGCCAGTTGATCTTGATGAACTCGATTTAATGATTGAAAGAATAATCGAGCATAAAAATCTAAAATCAGAAAACCAATTATTAAAAACGCAGCTCCAGGAGAAGTATAAAATTTCTTCCATGGTTTCTCAGTCTCAGAAAATGGAGGAAGTAATAAACGTTGCAGCAAGAGTAGCAGACAGCAAAGCAAATGTTTTAGTCACTGGAGAAAACGGAACCGGCAAAGAAGTTTTGGCTAAAGGAATACATTACTTAAGTCCAAGGCGTGATGCACCATTTGTGGCAGTGAATGTTCCTGCTCTGACGGAGACTTTACTTGAAAGTGAATTGTTCGGACATGAAAAAGGCGCATTCACAGGTGCAGATAAAATGAAAAAGGGAAGATTTGAAATTGCACATGGCGGCACAATCTTTTTAGATGAAGTCGGTGACATTCCGCAGTCAATACAGGTAAAGCTTTTGCGAGTTCTGCAGGAACATCAGTTTGAAAGGGTCGGCGGAACGGAAAAAATAGAAGTTGATGTTAGAATTATCGCAGCCACAAACAAAGACCTTGAACAAAAAATTAAAGACGGAACCTTCCGGGAAGATCTATATTACAGGCTGAATGTAGTTTCTATAAAAATTCCTCCGCTGAGAGAAAGAAAAGAAGACATTCTACCAATGGTTGAAAGCTTCATTGAAAAGTATTGCAAGGAAAACAATAAAGAGAAAATGGAAATTTCTAAAGAAGCAGCCGATGTTTTAATGAAATACAATTACCCCGGAAATGTTCGTGAGCTTGAAAACATAATTGAAAGGGCTGTTGTTTTAACACGAAAAAAAGTGATCACCCTAAATGATCTACCGATGAATATAAAAGGATTTAAAGAAGAGAAAACGCTGGCTGCGTTGGGTGAAGGCACTCTTACAGATCAGGTAGAAGCGCTTGAAAAACAATTAATATTTGATGCACTACAGGAAAGCGCAGGCAATCAAACAAAAGCCGGAAAGTTACTCGGGTTGACGGAAAGAAACTTGAGATATAAGTTAAAGAAGTATAATATTAAGCACTAGCTTTCTGTAATCACGATCCCGCTTCAGCAGAAGAAATTATCGATTTACACAACATAATAAGATTGCTTCGTTCTAAAACTTGCTCACAATGACTGTGACATCATTATTACAAGCCGGCCACGACAAGATATGCCGTGACCGACTAGTATCCTTTTGGAGGGAGTTAAAAATCAAATCCTAAAGTAATTGCGTAAACCTGGTTATTGTAATCGTAGTAGTAATCATTAGAAATGTTTTTAATGTAATTATAATTCAGAGAGAGATAGAGCCCGCTGAGAATCTTACTCAAACCAAATTCCAGAGAAGCGCCGGCAGAAAATTGTTCATCCTGTCTTAATTCATTTAGATCGTTTCCATTATCATCTGCAGCGGGAAGATCTGTATAGTTTCTAATCTCGTATCGCCCCGAAATTTTTCCCATAATGTTCGGAAGAAATAAATACGATAAAGTTAACCCTGTTTCAATTCCCTCGTTTGAATAAATATCGTTGAAAAGTTCTTCCTCGTAATAGATGTAATCGATTGTATTAAAGTACCTGTTCCCACCACTGAGATTATTTCTAAAAAACGCATAAGCACTTAAGCCTAAATCTTCTGTTATCCCCTGTCCTACTTGTAAAAATAATTTTGCCTGCAATACTTCATCGGCAAGTCCCTGGCTTTGCATCTTTTCAATATAAATTTTCTGATCAATTTCTGCTGCTGCAGTAAGCGAAGTCCGGCTTTCAAAACTGTTTATTGATCTTACAAAAGCTTTAAATTCGTAGTGAGAAAAGAGAGTAAAATTTTCATAATCTATCCTGTTGCCGATTACACCCAATTGAATTTTATTACTTTCGCTTAGTGAATGCATATAATTTGCATAAGTAGATATCTGGTTAAAATCATAAATGTAGTAATCTTCTTTGTTTATTCTTACAGCATAGTTGATTCCAATATTAAGCGGGTTATCGTATTCGGAGAACAGGTATGTGTTTACTGCGCCGAACTTGTGGATAGTTGTTGATTTGTCAGCATATTCATAATAGCGGTTAACGAATCCTATGTAGTAAATTTCAAAATTGTTCTGCTCCGATTCAAAATCGTAACCAAGTTCACCGCTGAATGCATTTATAAAATCCGAGGCATTCAAATAATTGTTGAAGATATTATCATCGTAATAACCTTCAACATCTGCCGTGAGGTAAAGCTGGGCCCGTATGCTGAAACTGAATACAACAATCAACATAACAAGTAAGTGCAGAAGATTAATTTTTCGTTTCATGATATTAATCGTATTTCAACATTTACTTTCCGCCACCATTACCACCTTGACCACCGCTGCCTTGCTGACCGGCTCTTGTTCTCTTCCTAATTTTTTCAAGACTCATTCCTCCGGCACGTGTATCTGCAAGTCCGTCTCCATCTTTGTCAATGAATACATCTTTGCCTCTCTTTTTACCGTTCTTTCCGGAAAACTGATCACCGCTGTGGAGTCTGTTTCTGTTTTTTATTTGATCATCCTCTCCCTGGTTCTTCTGCTGGTTCTGTTCCTGGATTTGATTCTGTTCTTTATTCTGGTTCTTGGATGAATCCTGCAGACTTGATGCAAATGCAATGCTGAATGAACCGAAGATTAATATTGTAAGTATTGTTTTCATTTTATTTACCTCCGTGGTAAATAAGACAAAGCTTGTGCCGCTAATAGAGTGTCAAAAGTTTATTAAATGATGAAATGCTGATGTGAACGCGACCAAATTGTTGAGTGCTGCGACCAAATGGGCGAAAGTGTTTTAGATTAGCAGGGACATATTTTTAAGTTGAGGTGTTTCTCAAGCTTAAGTTTTAAGAAAGAATAAATCAAATAAAGACAGTCAGCCACAATAACACTACATTCCTCCGAGTTGTGGCAGAACCGCCGCTGCGAAACTTAAAACAAAAAAGAATCCGCACATATCAGTTACTGTTGTGAGTAGCGGACTTGATACCAGCGCAGGATCCAGTTTCAACCGTTTTAGAATTAATGGCAGCATACCGCCGAGTGTAACCGAAACTATAGTGTTAGCTGCTAATGCGCCACCGACTACAACTCCAAGCCATGGATTTCCTTTCCAGAAAAATGCAACTGCTCCGAGCAGCAAGCCAAGCACCAATCCATTAATGATTCCGATTTTAGCTTCCTTTGCAAGTACCCAGAGAAGTTCGCCCGGACGGACCAAGCCTAGGGCAAGTTCACGCATGGAAACTGCAACTGCCTGATTGCCTGAACATCCGCTCATATCACTTACCATCGGTAAAAAAACTGCTAGTGTAATTACAGCAGCAAGTGTGTCCGTGTAAAGAGCAATAACACTCGCAGCGATTATGTTTAGCACAATGTTCAAACTCAGCCAGGATAGACGACGTCCTGCCCGTGAATGCAGAGGCATTGTCCGGAATTCCTCTCCGCCAACAATACCACTTAACCGTAAAAAGGTTTTTGTCTTTTGTTTACTTACTGCTTCCTCAACGTCATCCGGCAAAGCCAACCCGACCATCCGATTATTTTCGTCCACAACCGGAACACCAAACAGGTGATGATCTTCAAAAAATTCCTGCAGTTCTTTGAGCGAAGCTTTGTCCGATATACTCAGTGGAGGTTTTATCATTATATCAGTAAGCCGCGTTTCCCTAGCAGGAAAAAGCAAATCATGTATACGAAGAACACCGGATAGCTTTTCTTCTTTATCAACAACATAAAAATACTGTACCTGGTAGTCAGCGTATTTACTTCGATTACTTTGAAGATCATTCAGAACATCCTGAATAGTATTATCAATTTCATATACAAGGAACTCGGAAATCATAATTCCGCCGGCACAGTCTGGTTCATACTCCAACATCATCCGTGCTTCTTTAGCTTCTTCGCCGTGCATTTTTGATAGAATTGCCTGACTTGCATCTTCATCCATTTCACCCAGCACATCAACTATATGATCGCTTGCCATTTCCTCCATAATAGCAGCCGCCTGTTCCGAAGGAATATCTTCTACCAAATCTGCAGCTTGTTCATCCGGAATATCTTCAATCATATCAGCGGCATCCTCCGGCTTAAGAAGACTGAACAAACGGAGCTGTTCTTCCTCGGTCAATCGGGAAATAGTTCTAGCTGTCTCTGATGGAGTTAGGGTTTCAATAAATTTTGTTAACTCTATACTGTTTCCCTCAGCAATCATATTACTGAGCGTATCCCAGGGTGTGGTTAAAGCACTCATAGAAAACCTTTTTTATTTTTAATACCATATTATAAACTTAAAAAATGAAATTGCACACAAGATTGCTCTTATTTCGGGAGTGTCATCGAAGCTTGTTGAATTAACCAATTCGAAAGAATAATTAATTTTGATAAACCTTGTGGTAGCTTTAAAGCAAACTTTACTTCTTTTTGTTAAAGAGAATGATCTCAGAGCTTAATAGAAGTTCTTGCTCTGCAATTATTATTTGGGAATTACAACCCTCATCCATTAACTTCCAAGTGTGAGTATAAAATCAAAAATAAAAAAATACCCAAAGACCTTTATCCTGGTTTCATCTATTGTATTACTGTATCTCATTCTTTTAATTCCTCTCGATCATAATCCACCAATTTCCGAAAGTAATAAGGCTCCTTTTGTCTGGAACAGAGATAGCGTCTGGAAAAATTTAGAGTTAAAATTCATCTCGACAAATGCAGAAGGATGTGATAAGATTAAGTTCACAGTTGATTCGATGTTCAAAAATTCTGAATTGCTTTTGAGTGAGATTTCTTCGAAGACTCTTGATCCATCAGATGAAAAACTTATTCTGTTAGAAAATAATATTTTTAATGTCGCACCGTTTATTCCGGTTTGCACTCAATACTTTCCCGGTTACATAAATTTTTATTCAAATCTTAGAAAAATTGTTAAGGAACAATCCAGGCATTGGGATATGAATTCCACCATCTCAAAAAATACTCTTTACAGATTATTGTACGGAAACAGAATTGCAATTGAAGAAATAATGCTGCAGTTACCTGAAAACAATGTTGATCCGTTGATTAATGGAATAGATGAAACTTCTTTAACACCTTCAGCAGAAATTATGGGTGTGATTGTTCACAGTGGAGATATTTTAATTTCACGAGGAGGAGCGCCAACATCAGCACTGATTGCAAGAGGTAATGATTACCCGGGCAACTTTTCTCATGTAGCTCTGATTCATATAAATGAAAAAACAAACGCGGTCTCTGTAATTGAATCACATATTGAAAGAGGAGTTACAGTATCTACTTTAAAAGAATATCTTGATGATATAAAACTTAGAATTATGGTTTTAAGACTAAGATATGATTTAATAAAAAGCGACCCGATGCTTCCGCACGAGGCAGCAGTATTTTCATTAAACGAAGCTAAGTCGAAACATATTCCTTATGATTTTGAAATGAATATAGATGAATCCGAAAAACAATTTTGCTCTGAAGTTGCTTCGTCTGCTTACAAGGAATATGGAATAACTTTATGGACAGGACTATCAACTATTTCATCAAAAGGGACAAGAAACTGGCTTGCTGCATTTGGAGTAAAATATTTTGAAACACAGGAACCTTCCGATCTGGAATATGATCCGCAACTGTCCGTTGTTGCTGAATGGCGAGATCCGCAAACACTTTATAAAGATCATCTCGATAATGCAGTGACAGACGTAATGCTTGAAGATGCGGATAGCGGAAAAGTTTTGTCTTATGACTGGTATACTTTACCAATCGGTAGAGTAATGAAAATCTACAGCGCGATTTTAAATCTATTAGGCTCAGTCGGTCCTGTCCCGGAAGGTATGAGTGCGGAAGCGGCTTTAAAGAATGTTACGTATTCAGAAACACACGATCAGATAAAAGCAAGGCTAACTATTTTAGCAAATCAATTTAGGAATAAGAAAGGTTATACGCCGCCTTACTGGGAGCTTGTTAATTTAGCAAGACAAGCACGCAATGAAATTAATGACTGAATATTTTGTGTTGGATTTTTTAATTCAGGTACTCAAGTGGATTGCTTGTCATGATAAACCCTTAAAACGGTTTTAAAACCCTACTTTTTTCTTATTAACCCACGACTTAAGTCATGGGTTAATAAAACGAAAAACAATTTCTCGTAACCGTTTCAACGGTTTTTCTTTCGCCAAACAATTAGGCGGTCAACTTGAGTCAGGTATTCGCTTTGAATTTTTCGAGTGCTTCGTCTTTTTCTTTTCATTAAAAAGGAAGCTGAATTGTAAAGCAGGTTCCCGGATGATCCCGGTTGGCTAATCTTGAAGGGCTTTGTGCTTTCACGAAACCGCCATGTCTTTCAATTATTCTCTTCACCACAGAGAGACCTAAACCAGATCCTTCGACAACTATTTTCTTTACATTAACAGCGCGATAAAAATCCTTGAAAATTTTGGGTATCTCGTCTTCGGGAATTCCGACTCCATCATCACATACTTCGATATAAAGGTTCCTGGAATCACTGCTGATTGTTACTTCAACATTGCCTTCATCTACTCCGTACTTAATTGAGTTGCCGATTAGATTTGAGATGGCAATGTCAAGCAGAAACTTATCACCTTTAATTTTTTCCTTCTTATCTCTTACATCGAGCAGATTTAATTTCAATAAATGAGCCTCTGCAGAAGCAGATCTTCTCTTAATAACTCCGGATACAATTTCATAAATATCAATCTCTTCTTCATCATACTGATCATACAAAGTAAGCTTCGATACATTAAGGACATCGTTTATCATCTGTATTCCTTCATCGGTTCTGATTTTTGCCCGGACTAATTTTTCTTCTATTGTTTCATCAATCGGTCCAAGGAATTTCTGAAGGATAATATCTATGTATGAAGCAACCGCAACGATCGGAGTTTTTATTTCGTGAACTATACCCATTATGTATTTCTGTTTTTCTTTTTCAGCAGCACTGATTTTTTTCATCGAATCAACCAGTTCTTTTTCACGTCTGTAAAGCTGACGCGCCATTCCGTTTGCAAGGTAAACGCTTACAAAGGTCATAAAAGCAAAAGTAAAAAGGAATGCGCCGATATAATTCAGGTTGTCATACAAATGAAAGCTTAACAATCCATTGATCGAGTGATGTGCGATGATTTGATAATACTCAAGCGAAGTAAGTGTGGCAAAGCTAAGAACAAAAACAGCAGCCATTGTATAAACCAAAGCTCCGGGGAGAACCAGGCTTCCGATAATTACAAGAAATACAAACTGCATATAAAGCGGCGACTCAATTCCGCCGGTGAAGTATACCAGCAGAAGAAGAGCAACCAGATCAAGAATCATCTGAAAAAGTGACAGATAAAGCGGGTTAAACTTGTTAACATCAAAACTTACAAACTTTCTTAATCGATGAAGAATATAATTATAGAAAAAAATAGAGGCGATGATTACCACTCCTGCGATAATCTGAGTTTCGGAGTAATTGATCTTAAAAATAAATGTCGTAAGAAAAAGAAATACTGACAGCATTACCACAACTGCATATCGCAGCTTGATGAACCAAAGATTTCTTCTGCGAATTGCTTCCCAGAATTCTTTCTGCTCACGCGCCCAATCGGGCACCATGCTCATCATCAGTTTATTAAACAAGTGTTTTTCCGCTGCTAGATTGCTTAATTAAAAACTTTAAAAGAATGTTAATTAAATATAGGGGTATGGGGAAATAAAGTTTTGAAATCACAATAAACAACAAACTAAATTTCCAGAATTCCCTATATCCTCTATACATTATAACCCTTATACCAAACTCCTATGCAATATACTTCCCACGTTTCACATAATGTGTGTGGAGAAGTTTATGTGAAATATGTCCGCCGGGACCATCAGTTAAGAACTCATTATATATATCAACCACGTGTCGATTTTCGTGTGACTTTCTTACAGGCAAGGATTTATCTTCATCATAAATTGCTTTTGCTCTGAGTTTACGAATTTCCGGTGTAGTTGGAATTGGCTGACCGCCGCCGCCGATACAACCGCCCGGGCAAGCCATAAATTCTATGAAGTGACATTCACTGAATTTGCCGCCGGCTTTAATATCATCCATAACTTTCTTTGCATTAGCTGTGCCGTGAACAACAGCGATTTTTAAAGTTGCACCTTTCAGCCAGTTCCAGTCAGGTACAAGATGAGCAATAAGTTTTGGAACCGGACCAACTTCTGTAATCGGAAGCTCTGCATATTTTATTCCTTCAAAACCTCTTACCGGGGTGATATCAGCATTAGCAAAAATGTTTTCTACTTTCTTGCCAGTTATGAATTCGATAACGGTTCTTAATGCTGCTTCCATAACTCCGCCGGTTGCACCGAAAATCAAACCAGCACCTGAGGCATCACCAAAAGGATCATCAAAATTAGATTGAGGCATTTCGGGCAGGTAAATTCCTGCTTCTTTAATCATCTGTGCAAGTTCACGCGTTGTCAATCCATAATCAACATCTTTAAATCCTGAATCCACCATCTCCGGTCTGTTGCACTCAAATTTTTTCGCTGAGCAAGGCATAACTGCAACCGATATGATATCTTTCGGATCTATTCCTTTTTTCTTTGCATAAAATGTTTTGATGAGTGCACCGAACATTTGCTGTGGTGATTTAGCAGTGCTCAGGTTATCAACATACTCGGGATAAAAATGTTCGAGATATTTCACCCAACCCGGTGAGCACGAAGTAAATTGCGGTAACGCAACTTTTTCTTTTTGAACAAGCGCTTTGTGTAATCTTTGAATAAGTTCTGTTCCTTCTTCAAAGATTGTAAGATCCGCAGTAAAATTTGTATCGAACACAACATCGAAGCCAATTCTTCTCAAAGCAGTATTCATTTCCCCCGTTAAAGAATGTCCCGGATCCATTCCGAATTCTTCACAAATTGCTGCTCGTGGAGATGGTGCTGTTTGAATTACAACATGCTTTTTCGGATTATCAATTGCAGACCATATTTCATCGCGGGGATCGTTTGCACGAAGCGCACCTGTTGGGCAGCGGTTAATACACTGACCGCAATTTATACAAATAACTTCGGCTAATGGTTTATCCCAAAAAGTTCCGATGTGTGTGTTGTGCCCTCTATCTATTGCTTCGAGCACGCCAACTTCCTGCAGATCAATACAGGTTCGTACACAGCTTTTACACAAGAACACATTTATCCATGTCTCTGACTACTGAATAAGATGAATTATCAATTTCATATCTTGGTTTTTGAATATGACCAAAGTTATAGTGATCAACACCGTACTCTTTTGCCAGCGATTGTAGTTCACAGTTATTATTTCTGACACAGGAATAACATTCTCCGTAATGCTCACTAAGCAAAAGATCAATGATATGCTTTCTTGCTTTTCTAACGAAGTTAGATGTCGTTTTTATTTTTATAGGGGCAGTAATCGGAAATGCACACGAAGCCTGTAATGTTCTCATTCCCTCAACTTCAACCACACATACACGGCAAACACCGGCAACACATAAATCTTCGTGATGACAAAGTGTGGGAATATGAACCTGGTTTTGTCTGCAAGCTTCAAGAATTGTTGTGCCCAAAGGAACGGAAAATTTCTTTTCATTTATTTCTATTGAAATCGATCCGCCAATGTCTTTCGGGTTTTCGGGTTTTTCAACTACCAGAGACTTCTGACTTACCGGTGCTCTTTGTGTTTTTTTACTTTCCATTTCTTCCTCCGTTACCAGCATTAAATATTTCATCATTAAAGTTTTCAAGAATTGAAATGAACGGATTCGGACTCGACTGACCTAATCCACATTTGGATGCAAGCTGCATAGACCTGCCGAGATCCTTCAACTTATTAATGTGAGCAAAAGTGTATTCACCCTTCTCTATCATTTCAACACCTTCAAGCAGTTTTACATTTCCAATTCTGCAAGGTGTGCACTGCCCGCAGGATTCATCAACAAAAAATTCCATAAAGTTTTTCAGGACGTGGAGCATATCCCGGGATTCATCAAATACCATAATTGATCCGCCGGTAGGAACATCTTCGTAAGCTAAGGTCCGGTTGAACTGAGACTTTGGCACACAGTGACCGGAAGCTCCTCCAATCTGAACTGCTTTTGTATTTTTTGCTTCAACTATCTTAAGAAGTTCTGAAATTTTTATTCCCCATGGAAGTTCATAAACTCCGGGCTTTTCACAATCACCCGAAACAGAAAACAATTTTGAGCCGGTTGATTTATCGGACCCGAATTTTGCAAACCAGTTTCCGCCTCTCATAACAATGTGAGAAACTGCTGCAAGTGTTTCAACATTATTTACCGATGTTGGTCTTCCGAGATATCCGGTGTTGATTGGATAAGGTGGTCTGTTACGTGGTTCACCACGATGACCTTCAAGTGATTCTATTAGTGCTGTTTCTTCACCGCACACATAAGCTCCCGAACCAAGAAATATTACTATGTCAAAATTGAAATCTTTTTTGCCTAAAATATTTTTTCCGAGCAGGTTGTCTTTTCTCATTACCTCAAGATAATCTTCAAGAGGTTTTAACAAATACTCGTACTCGCCTCTCAGATAAACAATTCCTATGTTCGCACCAATTGTATATCCGCCAACAACCATTCCGTCAAATACCAATTCAGGAAATTCCATCAGGAGAACTCTGTCTTTAAATGTTCCGGGTTCACCTTCATCAGCATTACAAACAAGAAACTTTTCATCAGATTTTGCTGCGGCTGTCAGCATCCACTTTGTTGAAGTTGGAAATCCTGCGCCGCCTCTTCCTTTTAATTTTGAATCTTTTAATTCAAATAAAATATCTTCACGCGATATTGAAACTGCTTTTCTGATTGCATCTCCTCTTTTGTATTCAGAGAAGATGACCGGGCCGCTTCTTTTTTTCATTGTTGTTTCCATAATCACTTCACCTTTCCAAGAAGTTCAACTGCTTTTTCCGGTGTAAGCTGAAGAAAAACCTGATCATTGATTGCCATCGCCGGACCCATATCACACAAGCCGAGACAGTTAGCATATTCAACTGTAAACTTGTTGTCTTTTGTTGTTTCGCCAATTTTAATTCCCAGCTCACGTTCAATTGCTTTCACCAGTCCGCTCTTGCCTTGCATATCACAGGAAATAGTCTGGCAGATGCGAACAAGATTTCTTCCTTTCGGATTTGAATTAAGAAATGCAAAAAAGGAAATAACGCTGTAAACTTCCACCGGATGAATATTAAGAAGACGCGCAACTTCCTGCTGAGCGAATTCAGAAATGTGCCTGTGCTTTCTGCTGAATTTCGTGAAGGATCATCAGTAAAGCGGAGCGGTCATTTCCATATTTATTTACGAAGCTCTCTATTTCTTCAGAGAGAGCATTTTTTTCTGCTACAAACATTTGCTCACTCCTTAATATGTAATTGTAAAAGTTTTTCTACCTTGTCAATTAATGTGTCGGGAGAAATTGGTTTCTCGATGAACTCATCCACCGGAACCATTTCACCTGCAGCAAACTCGAGTCCCAGTGCTTTTGATACAGATGTGTACATAATTATCGGTATCTCAAATTTTTCTCTTCTGAATTTTTGTGCAAGGAAGAAACCATCATCCGGTTCGTTCATCATCACATCAAGTATGATGAGGTCGGGTTTTTTCTCTTTGACAATTTTATATCCGTCATCCGGATTATCTGCGGTGATCACTTCATATCCCTTTGCCGAAAGCACAAGACTGCTCGCATCGAGAATATCATGATCATCATCAATTACTGCTATTAACGCCATACTATTACCCCATTATTGAAATTAATGTTCATTTTCGGTTTACTGCCGATACGCATGTTAAATGCCATATTCAACAAAAAAACAACATTGCTTTAAGTGAATTAAAGTGATTTTAAAGTAATGATTTATACTTCTTTTCTTATTTGTTGGAAGGTTTATTTCTCAAAAGAGAAAAGAAATTTTGATAAAATTAGTTGGCAATTACGAAGTGTTAATGATTGTGAATTTAAATGTTCTTGCTAAGTTGAGATTGACAATATCAGAAACTTTTTATTTTCTGTTATCTGAAAAGGAAATTCCTCTTGAAAGAAAAAGTACGCTACACCTTTATTGATCTGCTTCGCGGCTGGGCAATCATCATAATGATCGAAGTGCATGTCTTCAATGCATTTCTTCTCCCGGAAATGAAGCAAGCAGGTTGGTTTGATGTGCTGACTTTCATAAACGGACTTGTTGCGCCCGCATTCCTTTTCGTTTCAGGTTTTGCATTCCAGGTTTCTTCCGGCAGCAAGCTTGATGATTTAAGAAAATTAAAAACTCCTTTCTGGAAAAAATTATGGAGATACTTTTCAATTATACTTATCGGCTACGCACTTCATCTTCCATACAAATCTCTTTCTAAGGCTATCAATAAGTCAACTCCGGAACAGCTTCAGCAATTTTTAGCTGTTGATGTGCTTCAATGTATTGGTGTCGGACTACTGGTTCTTTTTGCTTTAAGATTGATTATTCGTTCAGATAAAATTTATCATTACACATTAATTGGTTTAACAATTCTTGTAATGTTCATTTCGCCGATTTTTTGGAAAACTGATTTCACAAATTACTTTTATCCGATTATTGCAAATTATTTTAACCGGTTGGGTGGCTCTCTTTTTCCTGTTTTCCCCTGGATAAATTTTATTCTCGTTGGTGCAATCTTCGCAAAGTATTTTGTTGATGATGTCGGCAAAGGGAATGAGAAAAATTTTATTCGGATTACAACCCTTACCGGAATAGCAATGCTTCTCTCCGGTCACTTGTTTTACTCAGGATTGTTCCCTGGTTTTTTAACATCTGTTCTTCCCAACCCGGTATTTTTTATTGAGAGACTCGGTTATGTTTTAGTCTTCGCAACTCTTTGCTGGTATTTTAACAATTGGAAGAATAAAAAATCATTTGTACTCGATGCAAGCCGCGAATCGCTTTTAATCTATTGGCTTCACCTCGTAGTTATATACAGTGCATTGTGGGGAAAGAAAAGTCTGGCAAACATAATCGGTCCGACTTTAAATGTTTTGGAAAGTATTGCAGTAACTTTAATACTGATGACGTTAATGATTTTTGCTGCTAAAATCTGGGGGTGGACAAAAATGAAATTCCCAAAGTATGCAGGTAAAGCTGCGTGGGGTGTTGTTGGATTATTGTTTATTATTTTTTTATTGAGCTGAACTTAAAAAGTAAAGATGACATCTTTTAGAAAGATGTCATCTTTTTAAAAGCGGATATTATTTAAGTAAAATCATCTTCATCACCGAGACAAAATCATCTGCCCGCAATTGATACAAATAAACTCCGCTTGAATATCTAGATGCATCAAAGTTTACTTCGTGATAACCGGATTCTATTTCACTGTCAATTAATGTTTCAACTAATTGTCCAACCGTGTTGTAAATATTTATTTTAACTTTACTATCAACCGGCAGTGCAAACTTAATTGTTGTTGTCGGGTTGAATGGATTGGGATAATTCTGATACAAAGAAAATTCCTGTGGGGATGAAACATCAATTTCTATTTCATCACTATAAGAAACTGTTCCATCAAAATCTATTTGCTTCAGCCTGTAGATGTAATTACCAGGATTAGTGATTTTATCTCTGTAATTATAGTCTGTTATCTCTGTTGTGGTCCCACTTCCTTCCACAAAAGAAATCTTTGCCCATCCTTGAACGGGCGTAGTCGAAGCTCTTTCAATCTCAAATCCCCTGTTGTTCGTCTCAGTTGCTGTTGACCATTTCAGAACAACTTCGTTGTCAATATTTTCAGCAAAGAAGGAAGAAAATTCAACCGGAACGATGCTTGTTATTTTCATTGCAACAGGAACAACAATTTCGGAATTAACAGGATCATTACTGCTGATCACCAGATCCATTGAGTAATCTCCGCTGTCAAGTCCTTCAGTAATAAAGTTTAGAAGAACTGCAATTGAGTTACCGTTGTAAACCGTTCCCTGCATATTTTCTGCATTCAGCCAATCGGGTTCAGCGGAAAACTGGAGTGCGAGACTATTCTGCACATAATTCGCATTGTATGCTACTTGAAGTCCGTCTGTTCCGTTTTGGTTTTCAATTCCCACAGTTGCTGAATTAAGTGTTGCGTTCATATTATTATAATAGACCAGGATCTTTCCACTCGAATGGAGAACTACCTGGAATGTAAGAGAGCCTGTTGCCGAATACTTCTGCCAATTTGTGAACTGGACAATGAACTTATTACCATCCTGCTTAAAATGAACAGTGCCCTGAGTCCGTCCATCTAAATCATCCCAGAAGGGTGAGATATATTCATTTGGAATAGAACTGTTAGGTATGCTTGTGTTTGTAATAATATTCGTGCTTAATGTGCTGAACATTATGATGCCATTTGAACTGACATAGACTTGCGTTTTTATATTTCCATAATATTTGAAATCAAATCCCAGCGGGAAAGGACCAGCATACCCTTCATCTTTAGGATCATATGTTCCAGTTGGTATCCAATTCGTAACAAGTGTGCCCGTAGATGAAATATCATTCCACACATAATCCGGTCCATTGGGTTCATTGCTGTCAATCCATTCATATCCAAAAAGATCCGGTCCTCCGGAACCTCGTGAACTTGTCCCGTTATTTAAATCGGGATTTTCTTTGGTTGCGTTCACATAATTTGTTTGATTCAGTTGAATGACTCTCGTAATTATTTGTCCGGGGAAAGTGTTGTTTGTTAACTCAATTTCGTAATCGAGTGTTGAGTTTCCAGTTGTTGTATTGAATATCATCACCGAATCTGTATGAGATGTGTTCGGCAAGAGTGGACAATACATCGAATCGGGAGTAACAGTTATCTGTGGAGCTTCCCAGGTCAGCATTATCGGAACATTCGACATAACAGATTTGTTTCCCCAAATATCCAGAGCTTTTATAGAAAAGAAATATGTTGTGCTGTAATTCAGATCATTAAGAATATAACTCTTTGGAGTACCTGAAGTATCCGGACCACCGGCTACAATTACCTGCGGTGAATTTTCGAAATCATTATTCGTTACAATTGGGTTTGTCGAATATCGTAAATCATAACTAACGATTCCAAGAAAAGAAGAATCCAGTGGTGCAGTCCAGTTCAAAGTAACAGAGTTTGAAGTTGGATCAAGTGCTGTAAGATCAGTGATTTGTGCCGGAGCGGTACTATCGGGAGTAATACCCATCGTTAAAAGTGTTGTGCAGTCGCCCATAATATTGTATTGTTCCATCAGCATTAATCCTTCGCCCGTACTGCCGCCCCACAAATCCATTGCGTGCATTAAACCATTAAAGCAAACTCCGCCAACCGTTTGTTTCTGTCTTGTTGTTAATAGCATCATTGCATGGTTCTGCATATCGCAAGGTGGAACCCAGCTTGCATTTGTTGATGCGCCATAAGCTGCTATTGCTCCTCTTGGATTATTCATATCGCCTGTTCTTATCCAGGCTTCTTCCATGCATTCGCTTAAAGTAAAATTACCGTTTACACATGCTACATCAATTATAAATGGATTTTTGTATCCGTTGGAAAGTTGATGAATATTTGAATTGCTGTAACCCGTAGTACTCCAGGAAGTACCTGAACCGTGACCAATATAATTAAGTACGCTTCTTCCACTATTAAGTGCATTTGTAACTTGTGAAGCTGTTGCACCCGGATCGTAAATCTGATCAACTTGCGTAAAGTACATATCATTTATAAGCATATCCCTCAGCCAATTTGCTCTCTGCCAATCGGGCGGACTTCCTTCGTTGCTTGCAACACCGGTTCCTTTTAAATACCATGCTGCATCCGGACCGGTATCAGGATATTTTTCATATCTAATTAATTTCCAGAATACATAATCAAGGTTTGCTGAAGAAGTCGGAGAAATTCTTGAAATAAATGCATCGGGATAAGCATCGCTGCCGGCAAGTTTTACAAAACATGGATCAGAAGGTGCACCTTCAGATTGACCATATAAAGTAGGTATCTGGCTAGATTCACCAACAAGAATTATAAAAGTTAATCCTTCCGGAGAGTTATAAAGATTTTGAATGTATGTCTTAATAGCTGCAGATCCCGAACCTGTCTGTGTTGGGTACTCGGCTAACAAAGTTGTCAGTCCTCTTTCAACTTTCCAGTTGTAGAAAGGAGTAATGTTGCTTGCAAACGCAGTCGGATAAATTATCAGCAATCTTCCCGTTTCTTCAAGCGGCACGTAATCATATTCTCCAATTCCATAATTAATGAAAAGCGATTTATAAACTTCGTTGAAATCTTTATCAACTGCTTCAAGCGGATTATTCCTGATGAACGGATTTACAGCCTGTGAATTGTAATCATTAAAAATTTCCACAACAATTCTTTTGCAGATTTTTAACTTTCCTTCTGTGGGATTGTACTGCATTGGATTGAACTGTATTGTTTGTCCACGCAGATCCCGAACGATATATGGAACATCAAGCTGAATGTTCTCATCAGGATACCAACTGTTTGTTGTGTAGAATTCATTAAACTCAAAAGGAACTGAGTCAGGATCAATATTACGGGTGAAATGTCCTTTCGAAGGCATAACAGGAAGAGTTTCTTTCGTCTCATATTCTGCATCAATAATTAAGTAATTCGTTGCGGCAAGATCAGGAATTACAATGCTTCTCCTGTCTGATGGAAGCTGAGGAAATCCTTTTTCCATTAAAACAATGCTTCCGGGAATTTGATATTGAGCACACTCCGTTCCGTTTACATCAACCGTGCGCTCATCATAGTTAGTGAGAATGTATTCGACCTTTGTGCTTTGAGAGGTAACACTCAAAATGTTTGTCTTTATTCCGCCGTCGTTTAACCACTGAGCCGTCAAGCCCGCAGGAATCAGAAGAAGAAACAAAAAACAATAGATAGTTTTTCTATAAGATTTCATTTATTTCACCTGTTTTTAATTTTAAAATTATTTTATCAGTATCATTTTCTTAATTGATAAAAAGTTATTTGATTCTAATCTGTACATATAAATTCCGCTCGATAGTTTTGAAGCGTCAAACACAACTTCGTATCTGCCGGCTTTTTGTTCATTATTTGTAAGCGTGGTTACTTCTTCACCAAGCAGGTTGTAAACTGCCAGCTTTACAAATCCATCTTCAGATAAAGAATACTTTATTGTTGTTGACGGGTTGAATGGGTTCGGATAGTTCTGCTCAAGTGAATATACCAGCGGAATTTCTACTTCAACATTTAATTCTTCTGAATAAGTTGCTGTTCCATCGAAATCAATTTGCTTTAGTCTATAAGTGTAATTCCCTGCTTCAAGCTTTGAATCAATGAATGAGTAAGATTTCGGTTCAGCGGTTGTTCCGAACCCTGCAACATATCCTACATTCTTCCAGCCAAGCTTGTCATTCTGAGCCGAGCGAAGAATCTCAAATCCCTGATTGTTGGTTTCTGTTGCTGTTGTCCATTTCAAATGAACTTCATTCTTTTCAGCTTCTGCACTAAACGAACTCATCTCAACCGGCACAATGTAACCGAGAGTTAGATTATCCCAGTAGATGTTATCGTTATTGAATGAGTTTCCTACAAATTTAATTTCTATCTGAGTATTTTGAGAACCTGATGCCGGAGTAGTGAAATTGCCCGCTATCAAAGTTGGTCCAACATTTCCTGTTGCATCAATCTGGCTGTATATCGGTATGCTAGTAACTCCGCCATCATACGTAACAGAAACTGTAACTGTTCCGCTGGGATTTGCGTACCAGTCAAAGTAATAGTTAAATGAAAATGCAATTTCTTTATTCTCCGGTAAGGCAATAACAACAGATCTGATCTTTGTTTCACCGTTGAAAGATGGTGTCCAGCTCATTCTTAGTTCGGGTGGGCTTCCACCTGCGCTTGCAGAACTATTTGCCGACCAGTTTGTTGTGCCAAGTGGTCCGAGTATCGTCCAGTTATTCATGTTTGGAAAAGGTTCAACCCACTGGAATAAATTCGGATCTTGCATAGTTGTAAATGTCCAGACTGATCCCGGAACCATGCACGTATCATTCTTTCCTTTTACCTGCCATCCATAAGTTGTGCTGTAATCAAGTGGCTCAAATGATGTTAATGATAAAGATGTAACAGGCGCGCCATTATAAACCTGAACTAAATTTCCTGTTTCTCCAAACCAAACTTCTATCTGAGTTGCGCCGGCGCCGTTTGTCCATGTTGCAGTGTTACCTGCGATTGGAATATTTGTAGCTCCGTTTACAGGATTTGGATTTGCCGGAGGATCAATGGGACAAGGCGGACCCATTTCCACAACCGGCATTGATGGATCACCCATCAGGTTGTACATTTCAACATAGCGCAGGGTAGTAGTTCCGTTTCCAATTACACCTCCGTAATGATTTACTAAATATATTTTCGCCATATCAAACATCGGGGTCACTCTCGTTAGTCCATCTTCAAACATTGCTTTAATTAATCGTCTTTCAAGTATATCGTCCTCATCCCAGTATGAATTAACAGATGATCCGTAAAATGTAGAAGCGCCGTTATCAGTACGCAGCCAGGTTTCACCAAAACATTCTGTTATGTGGTATGAGCCTGTAATGCATGCAAACGAATAAACAAATGGATACCATGTGTTGTTTAGATCACGAACCTGCTGCTGATTCAATGGCGGACCATCTGCCCAGGATGTTTCAGAACCGTGGCCCGAATAAATTGCAAATACCTGATTGTCATTTAAAGCACTTATTAACTGAGCCGTGGTTGCACCATAAGTATGTGTGTAAAGTTTTAAATTTGTATAACCTGCCGGACCAAAATATTGGTCGATTACATAGTTATGAGTTCCTTCAGATATCTGATAGTTGTCAGTTGAAGCCATAAAAATATTTTTCTTTGTCAATGTGCCGATCAGGTTTTCCATATATACAGATTTATTAATTGCATTCTGAAGTTCGATAGCATTTGCAATTGAAAATCTTCCAATGAATGCATCGGCGTAATAATCTCCACCTTCGAGCTGGACATAATTAACATCTGTTTTTGGTGAGCCTTCACCCGTGCCTGTCCAGGCAGGTATTTGTGCAACATCTCCAACCAGCAAAATATATTCTGGTTTGGTTGATGGATCGTTATATCTTGTTTGAATAAAACTTTTTATAGTTGTGGTTGTTGTTCCGGTAATTGTTGTGTTGAACATATCAACCTGGAAACCTTTGCTGATCTTGTGTGTAACAAACTGCAACATTCCTGTTTCAAACGAAGGATCTGTGATGATCAGATATCTGGATGCTGTGCTTGGCGAACTCCATTCATAATTCACAAATACCTTGCTTAAATATTGATTGAAGGCTGGCGACTTATCCTGCACCGGTGAAACCGGGTTATTAATTAATATATCAACTGATCCGCTGCCTGTTAAATACAGCTTATCTTCTTTCGGATTATATCTGAACGGAAAAATTGTAATCGTTACACCTTTAGCGCCGCCGATAATGAATGGTTCGGAAATTTGAACAAAAGGCTGCTCCTGATTTCCTGTTGAATTATAATAGTTAATATCCAGGGTGAATGGTCTTTCATCTGCCGGTCTTGACTTTTCCCACGGCATCTGGAATGGATGAATTTTGTTCTTCAGGATCATTTCCGAAGAAGTAAGATTTTTTAGTTCAAACTCCGGTTTCGTTTCCGCATTGCTTATGAAAAGATTGAAGGAAATCAACGGAAGCGCGGGTAAACCGACATTTGGTGCTACCCCATAATCAGGAATTGTTAATCGAAGATAATTATTCCCTTCGGCAGTAACATTTTCGATTTGGTAAGCGGGCAATGCAAAATCTATGTGATAGCCCTGAGATGTTTTAATAAGATTTATCCCATCAGGAACTGATGCAATTGTAAAAACCGAAAAGGAAATGACCGAAAACAAAACTAATGACAGGAAGAAGTATAAGTGTTTCATTGGAACCCCATTAAGAAATGTTATAAAAAATAGTTAGGCACAGATTAACTGACAAAAAGGTTAAAAATTTTATTTAACAAACTTAAAATGAATTAATTTCACATCTCTGTCCACCGGACAACTGTTGACAAATGCGAAATTATTTTCTTTCAACAAACTTATTTTTTCAAAGTTAATGCCGACAAGAAATAATTAGCTTTTCGTCCATATCAACAGTGATGTTGCGCCAGTCTATTGTTTACGAGAATAATATTCTCAAAATGGGTATTATGAGCTGAGAAGAAAAAATTTTTTAGAGGGATAAATTAATGCAGTTGTTCTATTTGAAATACCTTCGAATTGAAATGTGCTTCTAAATAAATTTTTGTCACTTATCAATATATTTGCCGTATGAAAAAAATAATCATCTTCGTATTCCTAATCACATTACCAATTTTGAATTTAACCTGCACCAAAGCACCGCAACCGGTTAGTGCCGAAAACGGAATGGTGGTTTCAACAAGTTCTTACGCTTCCAAAGTTGGTGTTGAAATTCTAAAGAAAGGAGGCAATGCAATTGATGCTGCAGTTGCTGTCGGGTTTGCACTTGCCGTTACTTATCCTTCGGCAGGAAATCTGGGTGGCGGTGGATTTATGGTTATTCATCTTGCCGATGGAAAAAATATTACGATAGACTATCGTGAAAAAGCTCCGCTCTCTGCGCACAGAGAAATGTTTTTAAATGAATCCGGTGAGTTTGTTCCGGAACTAAGTCAACAAGGAGCTACATCATCGGGCGTGCCGGGAAGTGTTGCAGGGTTAATTTATGCGTTAGAAAACTACGGCACACTTTCACTTGCCGAAATTATTAAGCCTGCAATTGATCTTGCTAAGAACGGATGGCGACTTGAGAAGAGAGATTCAATTTATTTCAGCAATTCGTTTCAAATATTTGAAAAATATCCTTCATCAAAAAAAATATTTACTAAAAATGGCGAGTTATACAGAACCGGCGACCTGTTTATTCAAAACGATCTTTCCCGGACACTTGAACAAATAAAAAAGAATGGCAAAGATGGGTTTTATAAAGGAAAGGTTGCAGAGTATTTGGTTCAGCAAGTTAGTTCCCTGGGTGGAGACATAACTCTTGAAGATCTGGAAAAATATCAGCCAATAGAAAGAGAACCGATAATCGGAAATTACCGCGGACATAAAATTATTTCAATGCCGCCACCAAGTTCGGGCGGAATTGCGCTTGTTGAAATGCTGAATATTCTTGAAAATTATAATTTATCTGATGAAGATTTGGGAAGCGCTGCTTACATTCACAAAATTATTGAAGCAATGAAGTATGCTTATGCCGACAGAACACATCATCTCGGTGATGCTGACTTTTATCCAGTCCCGAAAGATGAACTCACTTCAAAAGAATACGCAAAATCAATTTTCAACAGAATCGAAGAAGAAAAAAACAAAGCTGTGCCTTCTTCAGAAATAAAAAGTCTGGATGTTGAAAGAGTATACGAAAGTACAGAAACAACTCACTACTCTGTTTACGATTCATTCGGGAATGCTGTGAGTGTAACAACAACTATAAACTCTGCATTTGGTTCCGGAATTGTTGTCGAAGGAGCTGGTTTTCTTTTAAATAACGAAATGGATGACTTCAGCGGAAAGCCGGGTGTTATGAACCAGTTCGGACTTCTTGGGACGGAAGCAAACTCAATTCAACCAGAAAAAAGAATGCTCAGTTCAATGACACCAACTATCATTTTAAAAGATAGAGAGCCATTCATCATAATCGGTTCACCGGGTGGTTCGCAAATAATCACAACTGTGCTTCAGGTAGTTCTAAACTGTATTGATTTCAATATGAACATCCTTGAAGCAATTGAGGCTCCACGCATTCATCACCAGTGGATGCCCGATTCAATTTTTTATGAGACTGGAGCATTGAGTCCTGAGATATAAACAGGAACTTAATTAAAATGGGTTATCGCTTCTGGGATGACGATGCAGAGGCTCGTATCATCGGAATTGCAGAAGGAATTATGATTGATCAAAATAATAAAATTATTTACGGTGCATCGGATCTTCGCGGTGGTGGAATGGCAATTGGTTACTAACCCAAATTAAATATTCATTGGGGTTGAGGTGTATCCTATCTTTGATTAAGTTTGATTAAAAATTAAGGATGGCTGCAGATGAAAAAATCATTACTACTGCTAAGCGCAATATTGTGTTCAACTGTATTTGGACAAACATACTTGTGGGTAAATCTCGTCTCCCCTGATTACCAGTTTAATCCGGCATCGTTGCACGCTCCTTCTGCAATTGATAATTCTGGGAACCCTATCTGCGCAAGACTCGTAAATTACCAGCAGACTTACAGCTCCATTGTATATGGTGATATAAAACTAGAAAAAAGAAACTCATCTGGTTCATTAATATGGGAGAATACAATCTTTGGAAAAGCCGATATCTCCGAAATTGTTGTTGACTCTGATAATAATGTTGTCTGTATCGGCACTTTCAGAGATTCGGTTTTAATTGGATCAACTACGCTTTATCAAACAGAGGTTAACCAGAACAGTTTCATTTTTAAAACCGACGATTCAGGAAATTTTCTCTGGGTGTTAGATGGAACATCGTTCGCTCCACAGCACAGTGTTATTAGTGCATTGGATTTAAAAGCTTCAAACAACATTTTGGTTGGTGCTACCAACTACAACGTTAATGCAAACATTTATGAGTTCAATACTAATGGCAGCCTGGTGTCTACAATTTTGCAGACGGATGTTGAAACGATCAGCGATATTAATGTAGATATTTCGGGAAATGTCTGGGCGACAGGTTTTGCTTTCAATGGACCAACGTCATTTAACGGTTTAGATACAATCGCACCCTTTTCTTATAATGAATATGTTGTTAAGTATAATTCGGCAGGAACAGCACAATGGGTAATCTTTGTTGAAGATGTTACCGTTCAGGATTTCAATATTGAAACTGATGCTGCCGGCAACGCTTACTTAAGCGGAAACCTTTTCTTCGGGACAAACTTTGGCAACTTGGTTGCAAACGGACCTCAGTGGGTTTATGATTTCTTTGTAACAAAGATAAGTCCGGATGGAAATTTTCTCTGGTTGCAGGAAATTCCTCCCGGTAATTCTATGGGCGATGCTACCATAGGCAACTCAAACTTTTTATTTTGCTCAAATGATGGCAACACATACTTGACTGGTTTATTCAGAGGGACAATTAATTTTGGAAACGGAGTTACTCTAAGTCCGGTTGCTGCCTACACTGACCTTTTCGTTCTGAGCTATAGTCCCGATGGTGTTGTGCAATGGGCAAAAGCCGCTGGTGGCAATACTTATGACAAAGGAAGTGGTATCGCCGGAGATGGGAACGGAAATTTATATATCAGTGGAGCTGTTAGCGAGAATTCTGTCTTTGATACAATTTCAATTTCCGGTGCATACATGAATCTGTTCCTGGCTAAGCTTGCATTTGACTCCCCGGTAAATGTTGAAGACCAATTAACTAGTTCTCAATCTGTTGCCGATGAATATTTATTAATGCAGAATTATCCCAACCCGTTCAATCCAAGTACGAAAATCAGATTCACAATTCCATCTGTAGGGACACAGCGCGCTGTGTCTGTACAATTAAAGGTTTATGACGTGCTTGGAAATGAAGTTGCAACATTGGTTGACGAAGACAAACCTGCAGGTACTTATGAAGTTGAGTTCAATAGTCATTCCGGTGAAGGTCAGAACCTGCCTGCCGGTAGGCAAGGTCTAACAAGTGGATTATATTTCTACACTTTAAAAGTCGATGATTTTTCTCATACAAAGAAGATGATCCTTATTAAATAGTGTTAAATAATCAATTAAAAGCACAATCCGTAAAATTAATTAGTAAATCGCAACTATTGTATATAGTTTTGTGCCCTCCGGAAATAGACCGGAATTTTATTTATTATTTTTTTAGAGGTTCTAGTGAGCACTAAGTTATTTGTGGGTTCTCTCCCCTGGTCGGTTAACGACGAAGAGTTGAAGGAAACATTTGAAAAACATGGTAATGTAGTTTCTGCAAAAGTTATTACAGACCGCGACACCCGTAGATCAAGAGGATTCGGATTCGTTGAGATGGAGAGTTCTTCAGAAGCAAACAATGCTATTAAAGCATTGAATAATTCGGAATTAGATGGTAGAAATATCGTAGTTAATGAAGCTAAGTCACGCAATTAATTAAATATTCAGTTCTAAGTTCTGTAAGTCCGTCCCGATTTTGTCGGGACGGATTTTTTATTTTAAATATAATTTTAAAGTGTTTACGCCCAGATAGTTATTAAGGATTAATGTACCGCAATTCTTATTATTAATTGCTGCTCGTTAATTATCAGTTCAAGATTTGCCTGTCAGATGTTCTTAAGTCCATTCAACATAAAAAAACCGGATGTTCCCCTTTTTCATTTATGTTTGAATTAGAAATTATTACCGACTTATGTGAGCTGGTTGCTTTCATAAATTCACTAAAAATAATTTTATTATTGTTTTTTTTGTAAAATAGATTAATTACCGCGGAGAGAGAATGAATAAAAATCATTTTTACCTTCTATGGCTTGCGCTCATACTATCAATCAGCGGGATCCTCTTTGGTCAGGATTCAGTAAATCAAAAATCCGTTTACCCGGAAGACATTACCATTGAGTATGGTGTTGGCAGTTATGCAGTAACTGATGATTACATTTCTGCTGAAAAATACTCGGGTTCAATGCCGTACTATAGAATTCTCTGGACAAAACCTCACGATGATTATGTTTACCACCTTGGTATTGATTACAGGTATTCATCAGATATAAAAAATAATAATGTGAGTACGGATATTTATCAATTTACTCTCAACCAGGGTTTCGATTACGCATTACCCAAATTCACACTCTTTAATAAAAATGCTTATTTATACCTGGGTCCTTCAACAGAATTGTTCTTTTATTATAACAATCAGAATATTGCCGTTTCTGGATTTGATTATGCACAATCATTTGCATTGTTAATTTCTCTTGGTGTCAGCTCAGAACTTTTTTACCAGCTTTCAAATAACTTCTACATAGAAACCTCGTTAGATTTTGATCTTCTCTCACTAGGTTTTCGTATGGTTGACAGTGAGGAAACTGATGAGTCGCCTGTGAAGCTCCTTACGGTTATCTCTGCAACCAATACAGTATTTAGATTTGGTCCCCGTTACTATTTGATGGATAACCTTTCAATAAAAACAGCATATCTTTTTAACCTGACAAGAATCAATGCGTGGGAACCGCTTCTTTCAGCCAGCGATAATATAATATTTACTTTAACCTATGGATTTTAAAAGCGGAGTAAGTATGATAAAGATAGTTTTTATTTTGTCAGTTGGTATTTTTCTAACGCTCTGTTCCTGTAAGGATATAATTGTAACTGAACCCGAATCAAATCTTAATGTTGAAGATTTTGAAGCTGCCTGGAAAAGAATAAGAGATGTTTATCCTTATCTCGATTTCAAAAAAATTAATTGGGATTCAATACACACATTATATCGTGAGCGAATTGATAATGCAAAAGGAGATGAATTTTTTATAGTATTTGGTGATTTCCTGGCTGAGTTGAAAGACGGTCATGTTTACTATCGCACCAAAGGTGGCGGTGAAGTTTATCCGTACTATCCGCAGAGACATTTTAAAGACAGGCATGCATACAGTCCTTTTGTTGTAAGAAAATATTTTGATAGGGAACTGCGTTTAACCGAAAGTAAAAGTGTGGAATATGAAATCTTGCCTGGAAATATCGGCTACCTTTTTATTTCTGATTTCCACGAAGATTATTTAATAAATGAATTTCCAGATGTAGTCAACTATCTGAAAAGCACCAAAGGATTAATAATTGATATCCGCCAGAAACGTGGCGGTGGTTATGATAATGTAGAAGCGGTTGTATCCAGGTTTATTACTGAACCATTGGAGAAGCCTCCATATTATCGGGACGGACAATCATTAGAACTACCGCCGTTCCAGCCCGCGGGATCTTTGACATATACTAATCCAATTGTTGTGATTATAAACGGTTCGACATTTAGTGCTGGTGAGCTTTGTACTGAAGTGTTAAAACAATTACCTAACGTAACCGCAGTTGGTGATACAACCGGCGGAGGTTCCGTTGGTAGCGGCGATGAAGGTCTTTATTTTCTTCCAAGCGGAAAATCTATTGAAATAGGTTATGATGATTTAAGACGCTATGACGGGCATCCCTGGGAGTGGCTTGGCGTTCCGCCGGACATCCGTGTTGAACAAACCGAAGCTGAAATCCTTGCTGGTAGAGACAAACAATTAGAGTATGCTATTGATATGTTAAAGTGAGTGAGGCTGTATCAAATTCTTAGGAGCGTAAAATAAATCTAACAATTTTTCTTGCTGTAATTGCCGGTATTGGTGTTGCCTGGTATATCGTATCGGGTATGATGATGGTAAATGAACTTATGAAAAGAGGGGAAAAGATTAATTTCGTTTTTATGAATGCAATGTTTCCTGTTTATGCGCACCGCTATAAGAAAATTACTCTGGAAGAAACAGGCAGTGTTGGTTCTTTATTTTATCACTGGGTTATATCAATTAATGTGGCATTTGTTTTTGCAGTTGCTGCAATAATTTAAAAGGTTGCCGGATGAGCTCACGATTTAATTTACTTTTTCTTTAGGGCATCCCGATCCCGCAGCTTCATACCGAGCCCTTCGCTTTACTCAGAATAATCTCCAACGAAATGTTGAATGTTGTTATTCTGAATGAAGCGAAGAATCTCCCTCTCCCGGGCTGTCACGGTCCGACCGTGACAACCCTGTAATTGAATGTTGGGAATAGCTATGAAGCAACTAATTTTGTCAAACACTTTTCCCTATGAAAATTACAGAACATACACCCACAAGACTTACCATTAAAGATTCCGCCGGATGCATCTGGCTGCTTGGATTTTTCTTTCTGGCAATAGCGGGAACATTTGTTCTGGGTTTGTTGGGTTTATTCACTAACCTCAATGAAATAAATGAGCTGGAAAAACTTGGAGCTTGGATTATCTCACTGTCCGGCGTCGCTGCGGGAATCTGGATTATTTACTCTCACCCGGGAATTTTAATTACGTTTGATAAAAGTACAGATGCCGTCACCATAAACAGGAGAGGTTTGCTGAAAGATGAAACCGAAACTTATAAGCTGAGTGAGATTGAAGACATTATTATTAATGAATCTGTTGATTCCGAAGGTGACACTTTTTACAGAGTTGCAATTACTCTTAAGGACAAGAGACAAATAAATCTTTCTTCTATTGACGGGCACGATAGGGATACGCAGCAGAAAAGTGCTGATATGATTAAAAGCTTTTTACAAAATGATTAGTCCTTAAAGACTTAGTTTATAATGTTTGAAAAAAGCGGGCAAAACCCGCAGGTTGAGGAACCCGCTGCTCAACAAGGTGGTTGGTAAAAACGTTAGCTTGTTGGTTACTAAAGTGGAATGGGGGGAAACAATTCTTACTGAATCTTTAAATGTAATATCGGAGGAACTGTTAAAGTTTCATTAAGAACGAATATCATTCAAATCATTTTTTACGTGTATGTCTCTTTGCGGGAATGGAATTTCTATACCGTGCTCTTTAAACTTCTTAAATGCTGAGAAGTATAGTTGGCTTTTTAGTACAAGAGGCTGGGTAATATAGGTGCTTGTCCACACCCTCAAGGTAAAATTAATCGAGCTGTCGCCATACTCATCAAGAAGCACATCTGCAACCGGGTTTTTCAAAACCCCATCATTTTGTTCGGCAACCTCCAAAAGAATTTTTTTTACTAATTCGGGATCGGATTTGTATGAAACACCAACGGGGATATTAAAGCGCACATTTCTATCTGTATGACTCCAGTTTATCACGGTGGATGAAATAAATTCCGAATTAGGAACAATTATTGAAATATTATCATTTGTAATGATGGCTGTTGATCTCAACGATATTTTTACAACATCCCCCGTAACATTGGCTACCTCAATTCTGTCACCGATTTTAATCGGACGTTCAAACAGTATAATAATTCCGCTTACAAAATTATTTGTGATATTCTGAAGCCCGAAGCCTACACCAACACCAAGCGCACCGGCAATAATTGTTAAGCCGCTCATATCAACGCCGAGAAATTGCAGGATTAATGTAAACCCTATAACCATCATAATGTATCTGAAAATTGTACCCATTGCATGACGGACGCCGATATCCAGACTGGTTCTTGCAAGCAGCTTATGAATGAACCAGTTTTTTAATTTTGCCGTACCGAAGAAAAGAAAAATTACGAGCAGCAGAAAGTAGAAAAGCATCCAGACGGTAACAGGATTGTTACCGATTGAGAACAGTTTTATAGCTGAATACTCCTTAATTAATTCGATGAAATTAGAAATTGTTTCCACGTGTATCTCTCTCTTTTGGATTTAAGACTTGAATTGATTTAGTATACTTATAAATCAGAAATTAGTGAAAAGTACTGTTAAAAGAAAGAAATTACTATTACACCAAAAACAGGAAACAATTATTATTGAATATTGGAATGAAGACGGACCGAAGTTATACAAAGTCATCCTGAGCCCTCCGATGTACTCAGGGCAGGTTCTATCGAAGGATGTCTTTGCTCTCTGAAAGTCCTTATTCTTTATAATCACTCAAGTTTAAGCGGCGGACCAACAACCTGCATATCATTATCTTCAAAGATTTTTGCTATTTCATTTTGTGATGGTTCATGGTCTAGTTGAGACATCGTAATAAAAAAATTCTCCAGTTTTCCCGCAGGTTGTAAAACTACTGTCATTTTTCCCTGCTCAGAAACCTGGGTCCAGGCATGGGCAACCTTTCGAGGTAAAAAAATACTGTCACCAACGGTTAGATTAAATTTTTCTTCACCAATCTGGAAGTAATAAGCCCCCTCCCTGACATAAAACACTTCGTCCTGCGAATTGTGAATATGCAATGGAGTTCCTTTGCCTTGAGAAAGCGAAGTTTGCTCAAATATTGCAAGGTCTCCATTTGTATCGCTTCCGGATACCTTAACATCGAGAATGTTAGAGTTTACACCTTTTAATTTTATGTGTCCGTGAATACGCCCTTCACCGGAATTAATTTTAAACCCTCCGCTCATTTTGTATGATCCTTTCAGTATTTGTGAAAACAAAAATGCTGGTGCTGTCCCTAAAGCTATAAGCAATACAATAAATTTATTCCGTTTCATAGTTAGTGTTTCTAAAGATTAATATTAAGTAATAGTTTTGGAATAGATTAGTTATTGATTGTAAGCTAAGTAAATGATTTCATCACAGCAATGTGTTTTAGGAGATTATTTTATAATGCCCGCCTTGTCTTCGTGGGTCATTGCGATCCCGCTTTGTGTGAGAAGAATCAAAAAGTGCTGTTATGTATTTGCTCTATTTCACCAAGAATAGAATCTATCTTCTCTATCTTTTGTTTCGGCTGCTCTTCACCGGGTTTTAATTCGAGTGCTTTCTGATAATGGGTTTTTGCTTCCTGGTATTTCTTTTCTGCAACCAGCTTTTCTGCTTTGCTTACATATTGATCGTATGCAAGGTCTTTATCTGTATGGATTTCTTTCATTTTGATTTTATCACCGGCTTCTTCAATCATCAGCCTCTTAAAGTGATCAGAATAACCAATGTTTTTAGGTTTAAATTCTTCGGTCTTTGAAATACCATCAATATTTTTCAGAAGTAGCTCTTCACCAAGCTGTTTCCAGCGTTTATAAGTCTTTTCACCTGAAGCTATTGAATAATCGGTCAGGTATTCTATTGCTTCTCCCTTAGAGTTTTTCAGTAATGATAATGCCCTTTCTTCAACTGTATTTTGCTTAGCCAGATAGAAACCTTCAAGCTCATTCTGAATTTTTTGCACATCATCAATCATAACAGAAAATCTGGGATATGAAAAATTAGAAACAAAATTGAACACCCAGAAAGCTGCATCCCATGTAAACTGCGAGAGTGAGCCGACTCCTTTGGAATAATTATACGGCACTTCAGTAATTGATGCATACATAGGTGTATAAACAGTAAAGTAAGTGTCATCAACACCAAACCATAAAACGCCGCCTACTTCCTTTGGCAAATGTGATCTTGCCTGCGACACAAAAGAGAACCCAGTTTGCGGAGTTGAGATCGGTCTTTCGTTAAAGTATTCTACCTCTTCATATTTCCAAGTTAACGGTCTCCACCTGTAAGGCATTTCATAAGTACCTGCAGCAATACCTTTTGTCATATCAAGCTCTGTTCCCTGGTAATGGTCACGCATAAGCTGCATAACATTGTGGACTGATAGTTTCTTCTCCGGCTTAATGTATAACGGCATTCTCTCCAGCGATTCTCCCAAAATATATGAGCTGTATTTTTCCATTTCAGAGTTGCATCTTCTGAATAAGGACCATACACGTGCATCACAAAATCTTATTGCTCCAAAATCAAGCGGAGCGTACGCATCTGAAAAATTAAACTTTGCATCGTCGCCATTAAAGTATCCCTTCTCCCTTGCAAAAGAAATAACATCGGGAGAATAGATACAATTTTCCGGGTCATCTAGCGGAAAGGTTGTAATACGTGACTGGTTTGCGTGACCTGAAATATATCCGTCAGGTATTCTTACTGCTGCCCACACCGCACCGGTATTCCCTTCACCTTTGCCGATCATTTCAAGTATCCATGCTTCATCAGCATCAGCGATTGAAAAAGATTCGCCGGAGCTATGATATCCGTACTCAGCAACCAGGTCTGTCATAACTTTAATAGCATCACGCGCAGACTTTGATCTCTGCAGAGCGATATACATAAGGCTTCCGTAATCAATTAAACCATTTGGATCAACAAGCTCTTCTCTTCCTCCGAATGTTGTTTCGCCAATCACTACCTGGTGCTCATTCATATTTCCAACAACATTATAAGTAACCTCCGCCTGCGGAATTCTGCCAAGATATTTTCCTGAATCCCATTCATAAATTTCCAGCCATGCACCATCAGAATAAACTGCTGCGGGGAAATGATAAAGCTCTCCGTAAAATCCATACGAATCTGCCGTATAAGTGATCATAACCGACCCGTCTGTGCTTGCACCTTTGGTTACAATAAAATTAGTGCAGGGAAATGTGCTCTCGTTTAAAACAATAATTAATAATAAAAGCGAAGGAAGAAATATCTTGTTTATCATAGAAGGTTCCGGTTATAATATTCTTAAATAATTTAGCGTGAAGATAGTAAAAAGCAGACTGATTAGGGAAGGAAAAATGGAAGCAGGTAACCAGGTTGTGAGTAAAGCAGTTTACGCTTCTGAAGAGAGTTTTTGCAAAATAATCCTATTGGCAGATTGAGGAAATGTGAGAAATTGACAATTATGGCACCAAATAATTTATTGTCTTACAAATATTACTTGACTTACATAATAAATAATTCTAACTTTGCAACAAATTTATTACAAAAAGGAATAATAAGAAATGGAAACAGGATACGTAACATCGAAGGGGCAATTGGTTATACCCTCTAAAATGAGAAGGAAGTTTGGAATTAAACCAGGAACACGTGTTAACTTCTTTGAAGAAAAAGACGGAATCAAAATAATACCGGTGACTGCTGACATAATTGAAGCCAACAAGGGATTCCTGGGCACAAAAGGTAAGCTGTTAAAGACTCTTATGGACGAAAAGAAAAAAGAACGTGAATTATGAAGAAGTATGTTTTAGACAGTTACTCTCTTCTCGCTTATGCTGAAAATGAAAAGGGTGCCGATGCGGTTGGAGATATTCTGAAAAAAGCTCTTGAAGATAAAGCTGAATTATTTTTATGTGTTATTAACTGGGGAGAGATGTATTACATCGCTTTAAGAGAGGGTGGAAAAGACAGGGCGGAACTTTATAAAAACACTTTTGCCAGATACCCGATTACAATTGTAGAAGCTAATAAAGAACTGACTCTGCAAGCTGCGCAATTCAAGGCTTTTCACAAAATTTCTTATGCAGACGCTTTTGCTGCAGCATTGGCTAAAATGAAAAAAGCACATGTTGGTTACTGGAGACAAGGAATTTAAATCATCTTGAAAATGAAATTAAAATTTTATGGTTATAATGAAGTTAGACAATATCCATGAGGCAAGAAAAATTAATGTTCTCAAACATTGAAGAAATTGTATCCAAAATAGACAAGTATTTCCTAAATATTGAGAAAAGAGACCTTGAGATAGCACTATTACGTTGGCAAGAAAATAAGTCTTTAAATGAAATTGGTTGTACTTACAATATTACACGCGAAAGAGTACGTCAAATAGCAATTCGTATACTTAATCACTTTTCTGAATCGTTCGATATGGACTTAGATGAGATAAGAAAAGAGATCTTGAATCAAACCATCCAAAATCCAAAACCACTTTCTCACACAGAAATGTTCTGTAATAATCAGCATAAGAATTTCAGTTATAGATTTTACATTAGACTTATTTGCGAGCTTATCCCTGAAGCGCCCTTCAAGATAAATTTGATAAAAAACCTCAACAACTATTTTAATAGAACGAATGAAAATGATTTATCAATTAAACTATACCAACTACTAGAAGGTATAAAGTGGCATTATAAAAAAATTACGTATGAGTTATTTATAGATTATTTGCAGAAACAGGCCCTAGATTTAAAATCTATTCTTTTGACTATAAGAATCCTTTTTAGCTTGAAATCATATAAGATACTTTCAATTAAGAATAAGTATTATGTAATAAAAATTGAAAAATTGCCAAACATTGTTCAAAATATTTTGGAATCTAGCGATAAACCATTGCATATTGATGAAATAGCTACAATTATAAACAGAGACTATAGTGCAAAAAAAAACTTTTCTTCTAAATCAATATTAAGTCTCATTGGAAGAGCAGCTTCAATATATACTTTAGACTGGCATACTTTCGGCCTAAGCAAACACTTTTCTTATCCGCAAGAACAATGGACCGAGATCAATGAATATGCAAAAATAATTCTTAGATCTTCGGGAAGACAAGTCTATGTAGGAGAAATACTGGATCAGATACGGATAAATTTTCCATCATTGAAATCAAAGTATGAATTAGTACATATTCTACGAAGTGATGAAGAAATTGTTGATCTAAAATTTTTCACATTTAGCGTGAAAGATAATGGGCTAAAAAGTAGAATTAAGTTAAAAGATGTTATACATAAAATTTACAAAGATAATTCCAGAGTTCGTCATTATATAGAAATACAAAATGAAATATCTGAGATACGACATGTAAGGGTTGAGGGACTAAATGTCGTCTTAAAAAGTATCCCGGAGATTATTAAATACCCCGGGGCCTTTTATGGTCTAAAACATCTCGACCAAAATAATCTTGCTTCTCTTTCACAAAATGAGCGGTTTATTACAAATTACTTCTCTACAGTACTTTTTCCCAACACTAAAATCTCAGGGCTGTTAGAATTTTTTAATTGTGATGACAATAAAAAAAATTGTATTAGATCTATTAAAATGTCTAACGCACTTAAAGAAATTAACGGAATAACCGATACTGATTCGTTTATTATTTCAATGGATTGGAGTCTTATAAAATTAATTAAATGTATTTTATTCAATTATCACAGACCAGTGTATTTGACAGAAATAAAATGGGTTCTGGATGATTTAAATATTTCAAATGAATGTTTTCTTAACAATAAATACAAGATCTATGATGATAACCAGATAATTAAAAGAGACAATATGCTTGAATATTTCGACTATAACATTAGTGCGGATCGTGATAATGAATTGATAGATGTGTTTTATGAACTCTTACTTGAAACAAAAACAACTTTTTCTTTACGAGATTTCTTTTCAGAATTCAAAGATGATTTAGCAAGTGAGGGGTTGGACGAAAATAAGCTTCGCGCTATTCTTCAGGAAGATGAAAGATTTATAATTACGAATGAAATCATAATGGTAAAATCATGATAAAACTTTCTAAAAAAAATATGATCCTATTAACGATGTTAGAAATGTCTAATTCCTCAAAAAGGACCTTGATATATGAAGATATATTGGTTAAAACATTTGAAAAATATCCAGAAGTGTTTCATTTAAAAGGATACAAACATTATCCAGATACGGTAATATTAATGAGAGAGCTATATAACTTAGTCCCTGAGGGTCTTGTAAGAATAAAAAAAAGACAGTGTATGTTTACAGATTTAGGTCTGCACAAAGCATCAGAAATAAAGCGTGGCGTTTCTAATAGTTCCATAAAAACTAAGTCTGATGATGAGCTTAATCTGGTTTATAATAAAGTATTGAAGATGTCGAAGCTTCAAGGCTTCAAGCTTTTTATGGAGGGTGATAGAAAGAAAATACTAGATGTGGATTTTTATGAGTTCTTTAGCACTTCAGTTAGGACTAGCAAGATTGAAGTGGCCGGTAATATTAAACAAGCTAATACGATAATTAAAATGTACTCTCAATTTGATAGTAAACTTTCCTCAAATTTAAATGAGTATTATAATTTTTTAATTACATCGTTCCAAGATTTATTAAATAACTAAAACTAGATGCAAAATGAACATTAAAATTGAAAAACCAGAGATAGATGTTGAAAACTTATTAAACTTAATTGGCAAAGAATTTCGTTTTGATCACGCAAAAGGTTTATCTGAATGGTTAAAGAACTCGGTTGATGCATATACATTAGAAAACGTTCCAGATGAAGATCAAAATATTTTTATTGTGCTTGATGTTTCTAAAAATTATTTGGTCCGATCTATTATTGTTATTGATTTTGTAGGTATGACTCGTGATAAGATTGATAAGGCATTTAAAATATGGTTTGATCCATCTGCAGCGCGAACCACTAATGAATTGATTAAAAGAGATATTAAAACCCTAGGGGGTCATGGAAATGGTGGGAAATTTTATATGCGAGAAATGTTTAAAACTTCTCAAATTGTTACTTATAGAAATAATCATATTAATATTTTCGGATTCAATGAAAAAAAACAATATGGTTTTCATAAAGATTTTGACAATAAAGCAGTTTCAATTGATAAAGCCATATCGATTGCAAACATTGATAAAATAAAAAGCTTGCATCCTATAATATCTCAACACCTTCATTCTCAAAAAAGATTTACTGTTATTCAAGGTATACAGCCAAAGGCAATTGCAAAAACCAATTACTTAACTAAACTTATTGATGGTCTAATTACTCATCCTCAAGCTCGCAGAATAATTCAGCGTAAGAAAGTTTTTATATTATATGATGAAAATGTCGGACCTAAAAAACTTCAAACTCCCACGATTAGATCAAAACCAGGATTTGAAACTCCTCGTGAATTCGAATGTCCAAAAGTACTTGCAAACGAAACTGATTCAATTGTTATGTATTCACATGAAGATCAACCAATAAAATTAACTTTATTTAGCTCTGAGCTTCCTTTGAAAGGGCAGAAATTTCGAGGCTTAAATAGAATCGATTTTTTGAGTAGAGTTGGTGTCATAGCTAATTATGAAATAAGCGAGCTGGGTTATACCAATCTATCTAATTATGCAGAATTCATTTATGGTGATTGTTTTTGCGATATTATGGAGAAAGAAGATCATGTACGCAATGATAGAGATAAATTTGTTGATTCGCCTAAGAAAAGGGCGCTGCTTAATTGGGTAAAAGATTGCATACAGTCTTTCTGTCAAGAGATGGATGATAAATTAAAAAGCGAAAAGAAAAGAATTGATTTAAAACAGACATCTCTGTACAATGAATTGCTTAATAGATGGAAAAATCGTTTTTTAAATAAATTGTTTAAAGAAGGTCTAGGCGGTAGTGGTGATTCAGGTATGGATGGCAATTTAGAAAATGAGATTATATTTTCTTCACACAAAAAAAAGCATACTGAAAAAAAAGAAAAAAAATCGGGTGACAAAGGGGGGAGTGACAAGAGAAAAGGAAGCAAGTTTCCTGAAGTTAAAATTTCCGGTATTGACATTGACGAAGCAACCGGCGAAATACTAAATTTAGATAGTCGTCATTTTGCTATTCATCAAAGACCAATAGATGTTCAAATGGGGATTTATTGGATAAATTCTTCAAAAAGAATTGCTCAATTAATTCTTGAAAAATATACTGCCAATTCAATTCATTGGCGTGAATATTTGTTCCAGAGATATATGGATATAATTATTAAAGAAACTATATATAATAAAGGAAAACAAGAGGTGGACTTAACTGCTGATGTTATTAATAACGAGATTGATAATAGAATATCTGAAGTATTAGATTTAGCTGCAGAGGAATTAAAAGAATTTTTATTTGAAAAAGATTTTCAAGTGTGACGTGTTTTTATGAAATCCTTCTTCCCAAAACCCACTTTCAAAGTTGATGATATAATTTCTTATGCAGAGCTTGTCTGCTGCGGAGAATGCAACAGTACAGAAGGGAATGAACTTTCAAATTAAGCCGGAGTATTCAATCTTTTTAATGTCTGTTCGTAAAAACGCACCTTATGCAGATGAATGGGACGAAAAAACAGAAACGCTGATTTATGAAGGTCACGATGCATTTAGTAACTGGGTAAAAAATCCAAAAGAAGCTGATCAACCTTTGAACACACCAAACGGCACACTCACAGAAAACGGAAAATTCTTTACTGCTGCTCAATCATACAAAATGAGAATTAGTAGATGAACCGCACAAAGTAAAAGTCTATGAGAAAATAAAAGATGGTATTTGGTGTTACAAAGGTTTCTTCAATCTTGTAGATGCAGCCTTGGTAACTTCTGATGAAAGAAAGGTTTTTAAGTTTTATCTTAAAACCTGTTGAGTATATTACGAAGAAAAAACAAATTGAATTGCCACACTCAAGATTAATTCCTACAACCGTTAAGTTAGAAGTTTGGGCAAGAGACAAAGGACAGTGTGTTTTGTGCGGCTCAAAGGAAAACCTACACTTCGATCACGATCTTCCTTTTTCTAAAGGCGGTACATCATTAACTGCTAAAAATGTTAAAATACTTTGTGCAAAGCATAATCTTCAAAAGTCGGATAAGATACTTTACTTTCCCGCCGATATTTCTTTCGTAGATTCCAAAGATTGCTTCTCCGGCAACTGCCGGATCGCCCCACTCCCGGGAATAACAGTTGCTTTGCTGACGGTATTAACGTAAATTCCGTCAGCCAATTGACGGTATTTATATGATTATAACAAGAAAAGCTCAAAATCTAATAAAAAGCAAAATAAAGCCGGGAAAGGTAGTTGTTCTCCACGGCGCAAGAAGAGTGGGAAAAACATTCCTCATCAAAGAGTATTTAAAAACGGTTGCTGAAAAATATATTTTCTGGAACGGCGAGGATTTTGCCGTGCACGAGCTTCTAAAAAGGAGAAGTGTTCAAAACTACAAAAATATTTTAGGCGACATTGAACTTCTTGTGATTGATGAAGCTCAGAAAATTCCGGAAATCGGGCAGGTGCTTAAGATGATTGTGGACTCGTTTGATGATCTAAAAATAATCGTAACTGGTTCTTCCGCATTTGATATCGCAAATCTGACAGGCGAACCCCTGACCGGAAGAAAATATGAAATAATGATGTACCCTGTTTCTGAAAACGAAATCCTGCAAATAGAAAAGCCGGAAGCAAGAATAGACAACCTTATGCAACGATTGATTTATGGTAATATGCCCGAGTTAATTAATATTCATAACTCTGATGATAAAGCAGCCTATCTTCGGGAACTTGTAAGTTCATACCTGTTAAAAGATATTTTAGCATTTGAGAGAATAAAGAATTCTTCAAAACTGTTTGATCTGCTTAAGCTGGTTGCATATCAAACCGGTAATGAAGTATCAATCGAAGAACTTGGAAGACAGCTTGCTATGTCAAAAAACACAGTTGAAAAATATCTGGATCTTCTATCCAAAGTTTTTATCGTGTACAGATTAAACGGTTTCAGCAGGAACTTAAGAAAGGAAGTTGTTAAAAATTCTAAATGGTATTTTTATGATAACGGAATACGTAATGCAATTATTGCAAACTTTAATCCTGTGAATCTCCGGGACGACAGGGGAATACTATGGGAAAATTATATGATGAGTGAAAGAATTAAACATCACAGCTACTCGGGCATCTTTTGTAACAGGTATTTTTGGCGAACTTACGATAAGCAGGAAATTGATCTTGTAGAAGAAAGAGAAGGAAAATTATTTGCTTATGAGTTTAAGTGGAAGGAAATAAAAAGTAAAACTCCTGCTGCGTGGCAAAAAGCGTATCCGAATTCATCTTTTGAAGTAATTACAATTGATAATTATTCTGATTGGTTAAGCTCATAAATATTGAGGGTAACAGAATCAATTTTTCTTTGTTAAAATTGCCCCGCGGCAATAGGTATATTTTTTTTCACAAGCTTACCACCTGTACTCCTTCAGAGGATAACTATTTTTTATTCCTGACGCCGGACAGGTAAAATTTTAAGTTTCCCGCCGATATTCTCATCATAGATTCCAAAGATTGCTTCTCCGGCAACTGCCGGATCGCAATGACCCCGACAAGGTCGGGGCAGGCAAGTTAACACATCTGAATACAATAGCGTTTTTAATTCTTGCTGAAATTTTTTAGTTTAACCCAAAAATTTCATTTGAAAAACCTTTTTTTCTGTAGCTAGTATTAATATTATACGGTGATAGAGGATTGGAATTTCCCATTGAAATTTCAGGGTTTAATTACGCTTTGTCAATTAAAATTGATTTCAAAAAAATTAACATATTATGAAAAAACACACATCAATTATATTAATCTTATTGGCTCTTTGCTCAATAAATCCGCCGGTGCTTTCGCAAGAATGCATCTATAGCTGGTCGCCGCAAAATTCAGGAACAACCAGACTTTTATATACCTGCAAAGCTGTGAGCGAACTTGTAGGCTGGGCAGCAGGAGCAAATGCTACAGTTTTGCGTACTACAGATGGTGGAAATACATGGCTTAATGCTAATCCAAATCCCGGAATAATTACCGGCGATGTTCGTAATATGGAAGCGCTGGATGCTAATACGGCATGGGTTACTACGGAAAGCCCGACGAGCACTGCTGTTTATAAAACTACAGATGGCGGTGATTCGTGGTTCCAGGTTTATTCAAACACCGGTGGAACTGTAAAAGGAATCAGGATGCTCGATTCTTTAAACGGCATTGCGATCGGCAGTCCAGTATCAAACCTCTGGAATCTTTTACTTACAACCGACGGCGGGAACACGTGGCAGCTTTCCCCTCACCGCCCGCCTGCTGATTTTATTCACCAGGCAGTACACAACTCTTTCCAGGTATCTATGCCGTATATTTATTGGGGCACAAGCATTACAACTATTTACCGCTCCACCGATGGAGGAGTTACATTCAGTGAGCATGAAACAACGGGGGCGGGTATTTATATTTTTTCACTTTTTATTAATGCCGGTGGTGTGGGTATGGCAGCAAGCACAGAAATGAGCAGGTCAACAGACGGCGGGATAACTTTTCAACCGCATTCTGTGCCCGGCGCAGGAAACATAAACGGAATACAGTGTGCAGGTAATGATTATTGGTATATCAGGGGCACAAAAATATTTCACAGCACCGATGATGGAATCAATTGGATTGAAGAATACGATACGCCGTCAGGTTTAAGTTTAAATCATCTGGATTTTCCTGATAATTTAAATGAGTGTCAGATGGGCTGGGCTGTTGGGTACGGAGGAACTATTCATAAGATGACAGGCAGTACAGTTACATCCGTTAATGATCAAAGTGAAACCCCCGGGATGTACGAGCTTGAGCAGAATTATCCGAATCCTTTTAATCCATCTACTAAAATTACATTTACAATTGCCGGTAAAACAGAATATTATTCTGTTCCACAATTTGTAAGCCTAAAAGTTTATGATATTCTTGGTAATGAGGTCGCGACTTTGGTGAATGAAGAAAAACAGCCCGGTACTTATGAGGTGCAGTTCGATGCGTTTGACCTGACAAGCGGCGTATATATTTATCGGCTTAAGTCCGGGTCTTTTATTCAGTCAAAGAAAATGTTGATGATTAAATGACGAAGTCGATTATTCAGAAATCCCGTCTTTGCGGGAATCTTTCTTTGTTAAAACTTCGGAGGATAAATACTGTCGAAATAAGATTTTAAGTTTCCCGCCCGTTTTCTTTTTTTGGATCCTTCGCTTCGTTCAGGATAATAACTTCATTTACGCTGATCTTGCTTAAAGAAATTTTATTAATACTTTTTGGAGATACTCTTCGTATTCTTTCCCGAATTTTTCCTGCAGGTACCGGTGTTCTCTTCTAATAAAAATAAAGAACAGCAAAGAATTGATTATAACTGTGGTTAAAACCAGCCACGAGTTGAACAGCAGGCATATTCCCGGTACAACAAACAGCATATAAGCTGCATACATCGGGTTCCTGAAAATTTTGTAAAGTCCGTCGGTCATAAGTTTGCCGCTGTTGAAAGATTTAAGCAGCTTCCTTCCGCAACTGGCCACCATCAGAACGCCGATTACGATCATCACTAAGCCAACAGCAAGAAGAACAGAGTATCCCCGCTCTGTGATTGTGAAAGTTCCCCCGGCTGAGGAGTTGATGAGAATGGTGAGCCCTAAATACAAAAAGGTTGGAATGGCGATCCAGGGAGCTACGCCTGCTATTTTCATTTCATTGTTCATAAAATAATTCCGTGTATAGTTGTTATTTAATTCGGGCCCGGATTAAACATAAGCTTAAAAATCATATCATCATAAATTCCTGGTTGTCTATATCCTTTCTTTTCTTCCGATATATTTTTTATTGCCAGAGAATCTACTCGATTTTTTTTGCAACCAGTTCATCCATCTCATAAAGCACAAGGTGTGTCACTTTGTTTTTCCTATTCCTCTCAAAGCTAATATTCAAACCGGCATCAAAATACCTGAATTCGTTTTCTGAAACAGGTATACACTCGGAGGGTTCATAACCGTCTTCCAATACCATTAGCTTTTTCTCTTCAACATATATTTTCATAAAAAGACTGTCGTCAAACATGTATCTTCCTGTGTAGTCATCATATAAATCAGATGAAACCTCTGCGCGGACAAATCCATCTTTATTCATTTCGCCAAAACCGTGAATCTGTCCGCAGGCGCTGCATTTGCGTGGAGTAGAAATATTATTTACGTAGTGTCTTACCGGTTTTAATGTTTTCAAGAATTTATAGATTGCTTTCAAATCATCATCGGTCATATTTCTAAACACAACCCATGGCATTACTCCACTTAATGTCCCGGATTTACCTGTACGCATCACATGAACAAAAACATTCTCATCATAAAATATCCCGGACTGATCGAAAGTTATATTGCTGCTGAATGCAGAATCATTTTGTCTTTCTATAAAATTACCGCCCCCGAAAAAGCCTGGATTAACCGGCACATCCCAGGCGGTATGACATCCGGAACAATCTGCAACTTTAACAAGGTATTTTCCTCTTTCAATTTCATTATTCATATCAGGAGATAAAACCGGATTGTAAATAGGAGAAGGTCTATTAACATAAGCTCTTTGCAGTTCAAGTGAGACTTTTCTTTTTAGTAATTTATTTTTAACGGGAGGAATCGTCCTGAGATAAATTACAACGGAGGCAAGATCTTCATCGGACAGCACACTCAAAGCCCAGAACCACATTGCCCCGCCCAAAGCACGTCCATCGTGTCCGATACCTTCTCTTATTGCACGACCTATCATATCGTCAGTCCAGTTTCCTGCGCCGGTTTCTTTATCGGGAGTAATGTTCGGTGCTACCATTCTGTAGCCTTCCTGCTCAAGAAAAATTGCACCTGCACCTTTTTTAGATTCAATGATCGGCGCCCCGGGCTTTGACCAGTCTCTTTCGCTGTGACAGGCAAAACACTGCAGCACTGATTCGGTTAAATACTTTCCTCTCTCAATCCGTGCTATAGTTTTTTCATAAGTAATTTCACGCAATGGCCGAACTTTCAATCCTTCGGTCAAATAAACTTCAGGCTCTTCTTTGGTCTCTCCACCACAACTGGTTATTATAATCATTGCAAGAGAGATGACTATTACTATGTAGAAATATTTCATAGAGTTTCCTTAATTAAGAAATTAAAATATAAAAAGACTGCTTAGTATAAAACATGACTTAAAAAAGTTGAATTAAATATAATCCTTCCCACCGATCTTCTTTCCATAGATACTGGGAGAGATTATTCTCCCGACTGAAACCGGGATTAGAATGACCCAGAAAAAGCCTGCCAAGCAGACATTTCCGGGGTGATGGAAAAACATACTTCCGTTTTTTCACTGGTTATTTTAAGAATACCTCCAAACTGCATAATTAGCACCGGAATAATTCTTGCGTATGAAGAAACACTATGAATGATGAAACAACTTTTCAAGGTATACCGCCCGAAGGAATCGATACTCCGAAAGGATATCTCTACTATCCACCAACACAGGGCAAACAGGTTTTATTTTTCGTTGGCGCATTTTTTACTGCAATATTTTTAGGATGGTTGATCAGCAGCATTCCCGGTGATTTATCATCGTTCGCTTCAGGAGTGTTATATTTTATTTTTCTGTTGGTGCTTTTTCTCGGTTACGGTTTGTGGATAAGCTTTGTAGGTGCTCTGGCATTCAGCAGCATTAAATGGCCAATAATAAAAGTACTGGTGAAGCTTTTCATCAGGAAAGAAAAGCCATCTTCAATAAATGATTTTCTTCCAGAAAAAGAAAAATTAATTGATCTGATGCTGCATGTTCAGAAATATTCCCGGACGTTTTTAATACTGAGCTGGCCGATCGGATTCGTTGGCGGGTTTGCAACTCTGTTCATGAAAACTTCGATGAACTCAACTTTCCTTTTTCTGATTGTGTTCATGAGTTCGGTTATCTACGGACACACTCTCTCTTATTTCGGAAGACGTGGATACTTTCCGCTTCCGGATGAGTAATCGCCCAACCAGTAATTTATATTTCAAATAATAAGAAGATCTTCTCGTACCTGTAAAGCGAAGCATCAAGGACTTTTAATCCTGACTGCAGGTCGAGTAATATTGTTTATATTTTTCGGTTCTTTTAATGATTGCCCCCTTGTTCCCAATATGGGAACTTTTTATATTTGCATGTGCGAGTAATAGCAATCAAAGGTCTGAAAGAATTCTGGAAAAAGCATCCTGATGCCGAGCAACCATTAAGAGCGTGGTACGCTGAGGCGAAAAAAGCAGAGTGGAAAAAACCGACTGACATAACCAGGGTATACAGGTCGGCAAGCATTTTGACAAACAACGGGATTGTTTTTAATATAAAAGGAAATGACTACAGATTAGTTGTTGCGGTTAATTACGAATATAAAATCATTTACATCAGATTTATAGGTACTCACAAAGAATACGATAAAATAAACGTAAAGGAAATTTAGAATGAACATTAAACCAATTAAAACAAAAAAGGATTATGAAGCAGCTCTCAAAAAAATAGAAGAGCTTCTTGATGCAAGACCAGATACGTCGGAAGGGGACTTGCTTGAAATACTGGTAACTCTTGTTGAAGCATATGAAGAAAAACATTTTAACATTTCTCCTCCCGATCCCATCGAAGCTATAAAATTCAGAATGGAACAGCTTGGATTAAAGCAATCTGATATTGCTGACGTAATCGGTGGGAAGAACCGTGCTTCAGAAATTCTAAACAGAAAAAGAGAACTCACTGCAAAGATGATGCGTGATCTTCACAAAAAATTTAACATCCCGGCAGAGTCTTTACTGGCTTAATAATGCAGCCACTAAAAAAGCCTTCCGTTTTTTGGAAGGCTTTTCCTATCAATCTATTTATAATGATTAAACACTTATTGCGGGAGTCTGTACTGCTTTCTTATTCATTTCATTTTGAACAATAAACCATACTGCCGGAGAAAAGACAAGCCACAAAACAAACAGCAGCCATTTATTAAAATGATCTGTTGATATCTTTTCATAAAGTTCAGAGAATTTATAGGCTGAATATATGCTGCCAAAAGGAATGAAAAGCAGAACAGTCCAGAGTCCTGGCGATGCTTCTGCATCTTTTCCAACAAATTTCATTTCCTCTGAAATTTTATAAAACCAGTAGATAGCATAAATCCCGAAGGTTATTATCACTAACCCGATTTGTGCGAGCATGTTTCTTTTTTTGACCATTTAATTTCCTCCCAGTGTGATAATTAATAAAATAGGCTAACACTTCATAAAAGAAGTAAAGCATCCGGGAAATAAAAATAGCAAAGCAGCGGGGTTATTCAAATTAATAATTTTCTGTTCTGATTAGTTTTATCTTCCGATTTATAAAAAGAGCAGATGGTGAAAAAAATTATTCTTTAGCGGAGCGGCTGAAGATTAAATTATTATGCGGAAATCTATTTAAAGGAATATCAGCAAACTGAAAGAAAGATAAAGGAACAGGCGTGATAAATTGCCTGTTCCCATTAAATAGAAATTTATTTCTTCAGACGAATTTCTCTCATCAGCTTTGTGCCAAGCAGGTTTCTTATATCGTCATAATTAGTGATTGTCGCATCATAATCATCGCCCATTTTATCTTTTATTTTCTTTTCAATTGCATCAAACTTAGCTTCTCTGTCTTTGTTGGGATCGAAATCAGCCATTGCTTTATTTTCAATCATCAGAACAAGATTAAAGTCATCTTCATTGGCTGGCGTTCCCGCAAGAATTTTGTAAGAAACAATAAGTCCTTCCTTTTTTGCCTCTTCCATAGAAGCAACCCATGTGTTGGCAAGTCCTTTTAAGTAAGTATCACTTTTATTCGCACCGGTTCTTACAAAGGTAAGCGTCCAGACAGTGCCGTCTTCATAAAGGTCTTCTTCCTGTGCAGAGATTTGTTCAAATGGAAAAAGAAACAGAACGGCGAACAGGACAGAAAAAAACAACGTGGTTTTCATTTAGTCTCCTTAGTTGGTTGATTGTTAAATAGCGGATGGTTTGAAATGGTTATAACCTCCGGGTACATATTAGGCAGAATAATTTTTATTATCAAAAAGTCTTGAGCCTGTCAACATTTTCATGGCGGTGTTATTAATAAATATAATAATCATAGTTCCTTATTTAATTGATGAATATGTTTTCATTTGCTAACTTTGAAAAAAACGAACAACAGCAAAATTATTGAAGAAAGCGAAATGAATATAATTTTACGTTTTCTAGTTATCACAAATTGCTTTCAGAGATTAAAGTAATAAATCTAGTTGTTTGCAACTTTATTGGATAAATCAATTGCTAGTAATTCTCAAACCACTGAATTGCACCAACGATGGCAACAGGGCCGGAATTTTCGTGAGTACCGCCGGGGATAGTTGTCAGCTGTATATTGGTTCCTCCATTAGCAGTTAACCTTTCAACAGCTGTTAATGCGTGCTGATATGGAGATATATCATCTGCATCTCCATGGAAAAAGTTGATTGGCGCCTCGGGTTTCCAATCAAGCAATGTGTTTTCCTGCATTGCTGAAATAAAATCAATTTCACTTCCGTTATTTACGTTATTGACAAAATTTGAATTCATAAGTTCTGAGAATGTTGCCGGCAGTTGATTTAAAACCTCGCCAAATGTTTTTGATCCGTCAAATAGATTTTGCACCCTTGTGGAGTAAGGCACATTAAAGAAATCATTAAGACCGTTCCAACCGTAAATGCTATTATAAGCAGTTAAAATGTATGCTATATAAGCTGTGTGATTATATTGACCTGTTTGAAAAAGTGTCTGCATCATTCCATTTAAATCATACGGTCCGGCCAAAGGAGCTACAGCTGTCAAATTAAATTCTTGAGAATATTCCAATTCAATTGCTCTTTGTGTGGCTAGCGTTGCATAACCGCCTTCTGAATAACCGGTGAGAAAAATTCTTCCATCCAATGTTATTTGATGTTGTGAACTATATGTTCTCCCGGCCCGCATCAAATCTATTACAGAGGGGATCAGAGACTTTGCATGAGTATACGGATGCATAATATTTGAAACTCCGAAGCCAAGATAATCGGGAACAACTACCAGGTAGCCCATCGATGCCATAATTAATCCGACAATACCTTCCGTTGAGTTTAACGGTGAAACTGATGCCACAAGGTTATCTTTTGTTTCAGTTCCGTGCTGAATGCTTACCAATGGCAGATTGCTTCCTCCCTGGGGAATCATCAGAGCTCCGGATGCAATGGTTTGACTACCAGATCCATCTGTCGTATAATAATTTATTGAAATTGTCTCGACAGAATAATTTAAAGTGAACGGAATGGTCATGTTAACATTTGCAAGTATCTGTTGTATATCATCAGCCGTCATTGTGCCGATACTGTTTAATTGAGCAATCTCACCTCTTTCGTGTACTGTTGGTGAAACCGGGTTATTATTTTCTTCTTTACTGCATGCCTGAAAACTAATTAGCATTAAGCAGATTGTTATAAGATTAGATAAAACCTTTAAGATTATCATGTGATACATAATGCCTCCTTAAGGAATTGGGATTTCAGTTATTAATCCGAATAGAAAATAGTCAATACTAGGCCAGCTAATAATTACTATCTGATTTAAGGAAAATATTTATTATGGAGTGTGGATTTTGTATCCTGAATGGTTTAGCTAGTAATCTGAAGACAAGTGTAGTTCCACGCATTTTTTGTATGGTCATCTTATAGTGGTTAAACCTGGTTTTGCGGGACAACAACAAGGGCAGTATTTTAGCACAAACAAACTCATACAAACCAATATTTTGATTACTGCCATCGCCGACATAATTGCAATCATTACTGTATCTCAGCTTATACTATTTGCACTATTTCTTATTAGTGGAAAAAGAGATCATGGGCTTGATAAAACAGTTCTCGCATTATTCTTATTAGCCAACGGATTTTTTATTCTTAATTTTATTGCCTTTGAATACAGCGGCGATATTATTCCATATACCGTTAACCTGTTTTTTATCGGCGGCACCTTTGGTTTTCTTTTTGGACCCCTTCTTTATTTGTACACAAGGGCCGTAAACTCCCGAGATTTTAAACTTACAGAGATAGATATTCTCCACTTTGTTCCGTTTCTTGTGGCGTTCATCTTAACGCTTGTCCGTTTTCAATTCCAGAATTATGAAACAAAGATTGAATTGCTTCACACAGGGTTATATGACGCAACCGGATCTATTATATACCTTTCGCTGATGCAGATAACCATACTGGTCTATCTACTGAAAACAATTTTATTAGTGAAACAAAAGAATCAAAGCCTTAAAGGATATTATTCTTCCCTCGATAAAATAAATTACGACTGGCTTAAGCTTGTTGTGTCCGCCTTCCTTATAATGTGGATAGTTGACATCATTAACTGGATTACAGGCAGCTTGGGGATTATTTCAATGACATTACAGGAATTGCTTGGTTTCATTTCCTTATTTATCAACTTTGTGTTTGCCAATCTACTTATCCTGAAGAGTCTCCGCCTTCCCGAAACGCAGACTGTTGCTGAAATACCTAAGTATGAAAAATCACCATTAACACTTCAGACAAAATCAGATATTCTTGCCCGGCTTGAAAAATTAATGCTGGAGGAAAAACTCTTTCTTAACTCATCGTTAAATCTCGGAGAAGTCGCCCGGAAGTTATCTGTTGTGCCTAGGTATCTTTCACAGGTTATAAACGAACTTAAGGAACAAAACTTTTACGATTATGTAAATGGCTACAGGATAGAAGAAGCTAAAAAAATTCTTAGTGATCCTGCTCATGATAGCGAGAAGATACTTTCGATTCTGTATGATTGCGGGTTTAACAGCAAGTCTGTTTTTAATTCAGTATTTAAAAAGAACACCGGGATGACACCCTCTGAATACCGTAGAAAATACAAACGTAGTGCTTGATAATTTATTAACTGGCTATAATCACCACATAGACAAACCGCACATACCCAATATTATACCGCTGATTAAGGAAACAGGTTCTAATTCGTGTTTCAGGACGACTTCTGCATAATCATATATTAGTTTTGCGAGAAAAAAGGAGCCACAATGAAAACTTATTATCTACTTTTAGCAATCCTGTTTTGCTCAACTGCAGTTCAATCGACAACAATCCGTGTTCCTCAGGATTATCAGGAAATCCAATCAGCAATTAATGCGGCACAAGACGGAGATACAATAATTGTTGCCAGAGGAACATATGTGGAAAATATTAATTTCAGGGGAAAAGGAATTGTTCTCACGAGCAATTTTCTTTTTTCAAATGACCTGGAAGATATAGATTCAACAATAATCGATGGAAGTGAGCCTGTCGATCCTGATACGGCAAGCTGTGTATTAATGTATAAACCCAATCAGTCATTTTCTGATGATTCATCTGCAGCTTTAATCGGATTCACTCTGACAGGAGGAAAAGGAACTGCTTGGAATGATGAACATAATTTAGGCAGTTTTTACAGAGAAGGTGGTGGAATATTAATTCAGTATTGGGCACCAAGAATTCGTTTTAATAAAATAATAGATAATGAAGCTTATGACAAAACCGGTTTAACAAGCGCGGGAGGTGGTGCAATAAGATGCGGTGATGGTAATCCGCTTATCGAAAATAATTTTCTAATTCACAATCGTGGCAGATACGGTGCAGGTATTGTATTTAATTATTCAGGCGGAGCTATACGTAATAATGTGATTGCAGATAATTTCGGTGGAGAAGATTATGCGGGGGGTGGATTGTGGATCCTTGGCAACAGGTTTGATAATAAACTTAAAGTGATTGAAAACAACACGATTGTTAACAACTCTTCTGTTTTAGCAGGTGGTGGAATTTTTCTCTGGTCTTCAAGTCAAAGTTATGTTAGGAATAATATTATTTGGGGAAACACTGCGCCTTCCAGTCCGCAAATTAGAGTTCAGGGTGGCGTTGTACAAATAACATATAATGATGTTGAAGGTGGATACACCGGCGAGGGGAATATAAATCTTAATCCCGAACTTATTCAGCCAGGTTATTATTTGAGCAATACTTCTCCGTGTATCGATGCCGGAAAAGACAGCCTTGTCTTCAACGACCGTGAAGACCCATTAAACCCGGGGAATGCGTTGTGGCCATCTAAAGGTACTTTACGAAATGATATGGGAGTTTTCGGCGGACCTAATTGTGCCAATCTCTCGCCAATAATGACATCAATTGATGATGAATCACAAGGAAATATCCCGCATGAATTTAAACTCTTTCCAAATTATCCCAATCCGTTCAACCCGAGCACAAATATTAGCTTTCGGATTGCTGAAATCGGATTTGTTAGTTTAAAGATATATGATATTATTGGTAACGAAGTAGCAACATTAATGAACGAAGAGAAATTACCCGGAGAATATCGGGTATTATTTAAGGCTTCGGGTCTGTCAAGTGGAATTTATTTTTATCATCTGAGTGCTGGTAATATTTCTGAAACAAAAAAGATGTTACTACTGCGCTAGCAAGACATCCCTAGATTAGCAATTTATCATCCAAATTAAAAGAGTGAGGGTTGGTTTAATAGAAGTTAAATGAAATATTATTATTTTCTCAAGTAAATAATAGATTGAGAGAGATAATATGGCGTTTCTTAAAAATTTTCTATTTCTAATCCTTACCGTTGCTTTAGTTTTGGGGTTATTTTCTGTTCCTCTTAAAGCACAAATTAATAGTTTATTTACTTCTATAAATAACAAAACAGCTTTTTACTCATCTGATCAACCATTTGCTTCTTACTGGTTTCCGCTGGAAATTTTAAGCTGGTCTCCTTCCACAGATCCAGATGCGCCTTATAATCGTTCGGGTGTTCCGCTTAAAAATAAATTTGTTGATAGTATTACTGTAGTAAATCCAAATGCAAGAGTAAACGAGGCAATGGTAAATCCGCTTTCAGCTTTTGCACCAACGAGCGACAATCCTTCACAGGGTTCTTTAAATATTAATTATTATACATTCAGCTACTGGCAGTATACAGACCTGCTTGTTTTCTGGGGCGGTTCTGCGGGAGAAGGATTAATTCTTGCACCAAATCCTACATTGATAGACGCTGCTCACAGGAATGGTGTAAAGATTTTGGGAAATGTTTTCTTTCCACCTGTTGCATACGGCGGACAGTTCCAGTGGGTAAATGATTTTCTTCAGAAGAATGGAAATACTTTTCCTGTTGCCGATAAATTAATTGAAGTCGCAGAATACTACGGCTTCGATGGCTGGTTTCTAAACCAGGAAACTGCTGGTGGCAACTCTCAGACTGCTGTAAATATGAGAGATTTTATGATTTACTTCCAGGAAAATTCTGATCTGGATATTGAATGGTACGATGCAATGACTGAAAGCGGAGTTGTTTCATGGCAGAATCAGTTAAATTCTCAGAACGATTGGTATTTTCAATGGGGAGATACGCTTGTTTCTGAAACAATGTTTTTGAATTTCTGGTGGAGTGCCGGTGGTTTAAATAGCTCACGAATCCTGGCTCAGAGTTTAAATAGAAGTGAGTACGAATTATTTGCCGGAATTGATGTTGAGGCAAATGGATATAACTCAAGTGTCAATTGGTCTGCACCTTTTCCAAACGGACTGTCTCACGTAACTTCGCTTGGAATTTACCGGCCCGACTGGTGTTATAACTCATCCACAGGTCTAGAAAATTATTACAACCGTTCAAGTATATTCTGGGTTGGATGGAATCACGATCCAAGCAACACAACAACTGCAAGTAATTGGAAAGGTATTGGCTAATTATATTCCTGCATTTACGCCAATAACCGAAGTTCCGTTTGTTACAAATTTCTGTACGGGACAAGGATATGATTTCTACATCAATGGAGAAAAATTGTCCTATCCTGAATTATCAACAACCGGTTGGAATAATCTTTCACTTCAGGATGTTCTTCCAACGTGGCGATGGATAGTCCAAAGCAGCGGAATAAAACTCGTTCCCGAATTTGATTTTACAGATGCTTATTACGGAGGGAACAGTTTAAAATTTCCGGTGATCTTACAAGTGATAATCTTATCAAGCTTTACAAGGCTAATTGCTTAATCTCTTCCGACACAAAAATTGATGTTGCTTTTAAAACGGGTAATATCGGTTCAACAAATATGAAAGTCGGATTAGCATTTGAAAATGATCCGTCAACCCTTACCTACTTCGATGTTGGAAACACAACTTCAGCGGATTGGAATTTGAAAACAATTGATATCGGCTCAATCAGCGGTCAAAAGATTTCTGTAATTGCTCTCTTCTTTACCGGAGGTTTTGGAAGCGGTTATGAAATAAAAATTGGAAGACTTAGCATTTACAACGGAACAATTGATATACCCAATCCACCAGCAAATCTTTTTGTAGAAAATAAAGTTGATGAAACAGGTTACGTAACATTAAGATTAAGATGGGATCATTCAACAAGTGAATCTTATTATTACAACGTCTTCAGAAAAAATCAGGATAACTCACTTACCTACCTTGGCGGAACAGCAAACAATGCTTACTTTGTTCCTTTTGTTAAATATGAACAGGGTGATAGTTCTGTTTCTGTTTTGGTTCAGACTGTTGGAAATGAATTTGGGGAATCTTCATTTGCCGAAACAACATTCGAGTGGTTCTCTCCTCCCGGAATAGCTACTAATCCTTCTCCGGAAAACGGAGACACAATATTGGTCCGAAATCCCACTCTTGGATGGACGCCGGGAAATGGAACAACCTCAAATGATATTTACTTGGGGACATCAAGCCCACCTTTGTTTTTAACTAACACAACATCAAATTCTTTTCAAACTGAAATACTTAATTCCAATACCACTTATTACTGGCGTGTTGATTGTAAAAATCAATACTATACAACTGAGGGAGTTGTCTGGAGCTTTACAACAGGAAATTCAATTGCAGATACAAATGGTTTTGCACTTCAGTTTGATGGAACAGATGACCAACTAGATTGCGGAAACGGAAGCTCGTTACAAATTACTGGAAGCAAAATTACTCTCGAAGCATGGATTAATGTAAATGAATTTAAAAGCCAGCCTTTCGCAGGAAGTGTAATTGTAAAAGATCAAGGCTCAAATAGTTCGGGATATATGATTCGATGCGGCGGAAACGGAATAATTAATTTTAACATCGGGAATGGAAGCTGGCATGAGATTAGCACGCCCGCTAATTCGGTTCAACAAAACAACTGGCAGCATGTTGCAGCAACGTATGACGGAACTTCAATGAAAATTTATGTTGATGGAGAACTGGCCGCACAAATGAACAGTACATTTACAATCGGTAATGCTATTAATAGCAATCTGTTTGTGGGTGAGTCGCCCGGATTTCCGGGAAGAGTATTCAATGGAAAAATTGATGAAGTAAGAATCTGGAACGTTGCCCGAACTCAATCACAGATTCAAACTACAATGAACACCGTTTTAACTCAAGAATATTATTCCTCACCAGACAGCGGACTCGCCGGTTACTGGAGGCTGGATGAAGGGATCGGACAAACTGCAGAAGATTTATCTTTCTATTCAAACACTGCCACTCTCGGCACATCACCAAATCCAGAGGCAAGCGATCCAGCCTGGGTTCAATCAAATATACTTATTGTAAATGTTGAAGATGAAATTAATAACAAATCAATGCCAACAAGTTTTAGACTTTCGCAAAACTATCCGAATCCGTTTAACCCAAGCACTGTTATCAGTTATCAGTTACCAGTAACCGGAATTGTTACGCTAAAAATTTATGATGTGCTCGGGAATGAAATTGATATTCTTGTTAATGAGGAAAAGCCTGCCGGTGAATACGAAGTTGAGTTCAATGCGAGTGCACTTTCAACCGGAATATATTTTTACCGGATAACTGCCGGCTCGTTTACTCAAACCAGGAAGATGGTTTTGCTCCGTTGATCTATTATGTTTTATTGGAATTATATTCACCATTAGGTTATTTTTTTTGTAATAAAAAATGGGTTAAACCTGATACACAGCATGTTTATATTTGCAGAACATTAACAACAAGTTTTTTAAGATAACAACTTAAAACTTTAGCGAGGAAACAATGCACAAAATAACCTTTACTTTTCTATTTACAATTCTTGCTGCGGTAACATTCTGCACAAATTTAAAAGCTCAAATCAATGAAGACTCGCTGATAACCTCTGTTGTCTCAAGGATCCAGCCGGATTCTGTTGAGTATGTTATTCAGTCTCTGCAGGATTTCCAAACTCGTTTTATGCTCAACGAAAACAGGTTTGATGTGGCTGACTGGCTGGTTGACAGGTTTACATCTCTCGGCTTTTCAGATATTGAACGTGATTCTTTTATGTGCACCACCAGCTTCGGCGGAGGGTCAACCACGCTGCAGGTTAATGTTGTTGCAACACTACCCGGGACCACAAGACCCGATGAAGTTTATATTATTGGCGGACACTTTGATTCATACGCTTCCGGATCGCCAATGACAAGTGCACCCGGTGCAGACGATAATGCAAGCGGAACTTCTGCCGTGCTTGAAGTTGCCAGAGTAATTATGGAATCAGGTTTCCAGCCCGAAGCAACTATCCGGTTCATCGCCTTCGGAGCTGAAGAGCTAATGCTTTTCGGTGATGCAGGATGTGAACACTATGCACAGGAAGCTTTTAACGAGGGGATGGATATTAGGCTGATGATCAACTGCGATATGATAAGTTACAACACACAGCCTCTTGAACAGGCAAATGTTAGTATTAATTATTATTCGGGCTTTACAGATTTGCTAACTCTTGCAAAGAATGTTACTAATCAGTTTACTCTTATTACCGGTGTGAACGGATCTCTTAATCAATATTCTGATAGCTACCCGTTTTTTGAGAAAGGGTTCCCGGCTGTTTACTTTGAAGAGGACCAGTTCAGTCCGTTCTATCATACAGTAAATGATATAATTTCTAATTACGATATGGACTTCTGCAGTGAAGTAATAAAAGCTGCGGGCGCAACACTTTTGAAATATATGTTTATGAATTCACCCACAGTTGTTCAGGATGAAGTACTGCCGGCAGAAGATTTTGTGCTATACCAGAATTACCCCAATCCGTTTAATCCGTCAACGAAAATATATTATACGGTTCCTTATAATTCCTTTGTTCAGATTAAAGTGTTTGATGTTCTTGGAAATGAAGTTGCGGCTCTTGTAGATGAATATAGACCCGCAGGAAATTATGAGGTTGATTTTAATGCGGGTGCGCTTTCAAGCGGAATATATTTTTATCAGCTTAAATCAGGTAATTTTATTGAAACAAAAAAAATGATTTTAGTTCGTTAGGGTGTCTTTGCGCAAGATCTCTTCGGTTGTTGTTAATAATAATGCAGATCATAACTTTTTTAGTTGTCATTAATTTGTTCCACCCTAAACATCGATAATCTAATACGGCTACCTATCACCATATTTTTCCGCATGTAATATATACATGGAATTCTGCGGCGTTTCTATATAATTTTCTACCAGAAATTACAAAGGAGATAAAAATGAAAAAGGCATTGATAATAGTCCAGAACAAAGACAACAACACAAAAAAGTTTGGCGAAGAAATCGCAAATTTTTTACTTAACAGAGGCCTCGCTGCCGAGCTTATCCCAATCAACAGTTTTGAGCCAAAAAAACTTGAGGGTGCGGATTATCTGCTGCTCAGCGGCTGGGGAAACGGCCTGTTTTTTTCACGCACAGATAATGAATGGGTAAACTTTGTTAAACGACTGCCGACACTTAACGGCATAAAGACAGCAATTTTTGCAACTTATAAAATATTCCCCGGCAGTATGTTCAGAAGTATGAAGAAATATCTTCGCGAAAAAACTGATAACCTTGCCTTTACATTTAAATCAAGTGATGGTACCCTTTCAGTTTCAGATATGCTGGACCTGAATGACTTTATTAGATAGAGAGTAAAAAAATCAAACCAGAGAATCCTGATCAAAGAGATGTTCATTTTTAAAGAGTAATTTTTTATTGATCTACATTCAAATCCCCCGGTGCGGGGATTTTTTATTTTTATTCACCTACTGATTTATTCCGTTCTTAAAATTATTTTTCCTTCCCTCACTATTAAACAGCGTGATATATCTTTTAAATTTAATTTATAATTGAAATAAAAAACACATAACATTTCAAGAGGAGCAGACAATGAAAACATTAATAACTTTGTTCTTGACGCTTCTTGTTGTGCAAACTCTGTCAGCACAAACACCTGAAATCCTTGCAGAAAAAAAATCTGCAATTGTTGACAACTTAACGGTCGGAATTAAATCCGAAAACACCGGCTTGCATACCAGCTCAGCCCTGGTTATGTATGATCTTATACGCGATTCATATATTGAAAGCAGCGATGCATCGAAGGCAATGGTTCCCCTGCTTAAACTACTGAAAGAAGGAAAGACAGAGGAAGAAAGAATTGCCGCAGCAGTTGCACTTTACCAGCTTGGTAACCCCATCGGAATTTATCGATTGAGAGGTGTTGCCGTTTTTGACGACAACGAAAGGGTGGCCACTGTTTGTAAAAATTTATACGTCACCTACCATAAACTGAACAGAACAGAATATTTGGTTGTTCTATAATTAGCTGAAAACACACCGTTAATTAAAAATAAAGAAGCCGGGGAATTTCTCCGGCTGTTTTTTCTTTCATCACAATAAGCTGACACGGTTTTCAATCGCTTTATTAATAACCGGTATAATTATTTTCGTGTATTCTTTTTTTCTATTTCCACCACTTTATTACGACTGTAGTCCATTACACCAATCATTAATCCAGCAGTAACAACGATTGCACCTGCAATCTGGAAAACTGTAACCTCCTTGCCGAAGAGGATCATAATAAACGGAAGCAGTGCAAGATAAACATTTGTGTATGGTACCCAGAAGTGGGCAGAAAACCTCGATAGTTTAAAGAATCCAAAACTGTAAATGTAACCAGTTAAACCCGCGGCAATAACAAAAAGAATTGGAAGCCAGTTGTTCGGCAAAATACTTCCTTCAAATAATGAAAAGAACCTGTTGTATTCCGTGGCTTTAATAATTTTCTTTATGGAGGCTTCTTCGTTCGGGGAAAGATTATTTCTCAGAACATACTCATCGCCCGAAGGTGTGTAATAGTTTAATAATACTTCTTTTTTGTACTCATCCGTTTTTGCAAGGATTCTTTCATTAAACTCTTTGGCAGTAATAGCTGTCGGCATATTTGCATGCAGAGCATGCCCTATTAAGGGTATTATAAAAATTGCCAGGGAGATGAAAATCATTTTCCAGACTTCCCGCCAGAAAACCAGTGCATTTGGTCCAACGCCTGTCAGAGCGGTCTGTACAGTTTTGTTATTGAGAACCTGCTGTGAAAGCAGACAGCAATTTATAATTATTATCCAGATGATCGCCGTTGAGTCAAGCACTGTTTTAGGATCTACACCAGAGCCAATTAAATATGGAATGTGTGGTACGGCCAATCCCATTATTACCAGGGTTATTCCTATCCAATGTACTCTGCGAATGGGAGCGTTGAAAAGCAGCTTTCCGAAAAATGGAAGAAAAGCAAGATAAACATTGATGTAGGGCGCAAAGATATGCGGTGAATAATATCTCGGCAGATAAAAGAACCCGATGTTTTCAATAACACCCGTGAATGCGCAGATGATAATTGTTGAAAGAGAAATAAATCCCGGCCAGAGAAGCTTCACCGGTTTGCCGCGGCTTAGCTCAACAGAAATTGCGATAATAGCCCAGACAAGTTTTGATAATTCTCTCCACCAGGTCATTACTCCTGGCGAGATATCAATCTTTTTTCCTCCTGTGAAGTCGGGTTGGTTCCCCATCCAATTGAGCAAGTATTGACCACCAAGCCCGCCATTAATTATTAGAAGCCAAAGAATTATGACAATCCATTCCAAAGAGTTTATTTTCCCTTATATTTTTTCATCGAGAATAAAATTTCTGATATTAATTAACTTCTTTCAACCAGTTCTGAGCAAACTTGCGAGAGGCTTCGGTTGTTTCTTTTCCTCCGCGATAGCACAACTTCCACAGGTTATTTTTTTTCTCGTATTCCTGTTTTACAAAAAGAGTTCTATTCTTGTCAATTGCAGTCTGAGCCCCAAAGTCAACATCCTTTGTTTGTTCAAGGAATGATTCAAGCCATGTTTTAATTAATGGCTTTGGATTGTTGATCGGATATTTTGCTTCCCACGCTGCGACATCTTTTTTATGTTGTTCCATTTGCTGATCATAGCCCATCTTTGAATATGTATCCATTTCCGGGCTGAACATCGGATTGTCGGGATTATCAATTTCTTTTAACTGCTCTTCGAACATTTTTATCGTCTCGTCATACATGGCTTTCTGATCTGCAGGAGCCTCCGACTTTGCTTTTTGCATTTCTTCAATACTCTTCTGCATATTTTCTTTGTATTCTTTTTTCAACTCTGCGGCTGTTTTAGGTTTTTCCGGCTGAGAAGGTTTTCTTGATTCCCGGTACTCGTTGTAACGTTTTTTAAATTCTTCAGATGCCGTAAAATCTTTCACATATTTACCGACAACCTCAACCTGTGAAGCACGATCATTTATTGCAATACTTTTCAATTCCTTAATACCCGGAAGATAAAACGATGTGGAAGAAATATCAGAGAAGATCGTGCTTTTGGCATTATCTTCGGAGAGTTTAAGAGTCTGCAGTAAACTCTTTGCCTCATCATCAATTATTTTACCGGAGTAAAATCCCGCAGCAACAAGTAACAACGGAAGTATGAATAATATTTTTTTCATTGTGCGCCCTTATTAATATGAATAATAAAAATTCAGACCTGTGAAAATCATAAAAGTAAAATGATTTACAAAATCCTGAGTGGAAGGATTTGCTCGCCCAAACATTGTTTTTAACCTTGAAAAGGTTTGCTTAAAGTTAATATTGCCCTTCCATACAAATTCGATTTCCGGTCGTGGTTTTTGGGGTTACTTTTATAACAGAAAATAATCCAAAACAAGGAGAGCACCATGAAAAGATCATTTATACTTTTCGCGGTTTCCTTTATCCTGCTATTCTCATTCCGCATTCTTCCACAGGAAACAGCAAACCTGAATTCTTCCGATAAGGAAGCATGTATAAAAACACTAATGCAGGGGCTTGTCACCGATAATTTAGGACTGCGGGCGGGTTGTGCGTTTATGCTTGGCGAGATACGCTGTGATAAAAGCGTTGTGAAGTTGCTCGATCTTCTTCATAATGGCAAAACAGAAGAATTAAGAATTCTTGCAGCACTATCACTTTATAAAATTGGAGACTCAAGAGGCATTTATGCAATTAAACAGACAATCAGGTTCGATGACAGTGAACGAGTAAGCAGGATGTGCAGAATATTTTATAGGGCACACTTGCAGGAAAAAACCGTTGATGCTGTTGATCTGGCAGCAAAATAAATTATTGCACTTATAATATCATATCATATTTCAGATATTCTGGCTAAGTTTTAAATTAGAAACTCAAAGCTGAATATTATCCGGAATATGAAAAAGACCTTTTGCTATTTAAATCTTATATACATTTTTTTATTTCCGGCTTGTTTAATTACCGCACAAACACAGCCCTGGAAAAAACTGCAATCACCCGTAGATGTAACCCTGCGATATTTATGTTTTGTAGATAGCTTAACAGGGTGGGCAGCAGGTGAGCTTGGAACAATTATTCGCACTTCAGATGGGGGAATTAATTGGGAAGTACAGAACAGTACAATTCAGACTTTTATTACGGATATATTTTTTATTGATAAAAATCTTGGCTGGGCGATAACAATCAATGACGTATTTCCTTTTAACTCGGTTATTATTAAAACTACAAACGGTGGAAGTGACTGGGTGGCAGAAAATTTTCAGGATACTACCACTTTATTGAGAACGATTTTTTTCTTTGATTCTCTTAACGGGTTTGTAGGCGGATCTTACATTGCGCACACATCAAACGGGGGTAATGACTGGACAAGGGCTGAAGTTGATTCGAATATGATTTCGAATTTCCCGGTTTATAAATTTAATTTTCTCGATCGGAAGTTTGGATATGCTTGCGGCGGGCGATTAGACGTTGCCGGAGTGGTGTGGAGAACTACTGACTACGGTTTAAATTGGGCCGCACAGGGTATCAGCGCAGATGAAGTATTCGATATTTTTATTTTTGATTCGTTAAGCGCTATTACGCTTTCGGGTGACCCGGAGGGACGATTTCCGGTTGCTGATCTTAAAACTACAGATGCTGGTATTACCTGGAATTATACCGAGCTGCCTTTCTTCGGACTTTCGTTCGCAATCGATTTTAGAACTTACAATGAAGGCTGGTCAGCATCGGGTTATAAATTTTTTCTAACAACAAACAGAGGCGAAACCTGGGGTGAGTTTGAAACTCCCGACAGCGTTATTGTTTATGATCTTCTGTTCACTGATGCAAGAACAGGTTACGCCGTTGGGGAAAATGGAGTAATTTTAAAATTTTCAACGCCTCCAGATACCACTAATAAAACCCCAATTCAGTTCATACTGTATCAGAATTATCCAAACCCTTTTAATTCAGGAACAGTAATCAGTTATCAGTTGCCGGTAGTGGGTGATGTAACTCTAATAGTTTATGATGTGCTTGGAAATGAAATCGCAACATTAGTGAATGAAGAAAAACCCCCTGGAGATTACAGTGAGTACAACCAGCTGAGATAGAAGTTGAATTGTCATTCGCGCCGGAATCTAAGTCGGTATCTTGTATCTTGGTATTCATTTCTACCAATTGAGAGTCGACGATTTTATTCAAACAAAAAAGATGCTTTATTTAAAATAAAAAATCCCCGCTCACTTTTTAAAGAAAGCGGGGATTGTGCCTCCATAAAAATTATTACTTCAATCAAAACAAGTTTCTTTGTCTGTTGAAAACTGTTTGTGCTTAATTTATAAAAGTAAACGCCTCCCGGCTGAGTTTCCGGGTTCCATTCATATTTATGATTTCCTGCATTTAATTCTTCTGAAACAAGTGTTGTTATTTTTTCTCCAAGTGCGTTGAAAATTTCCAGCGTTACAAATGATCGTTCAGGAATTGAGAACTGTATTGTTGTGCTTGGGTTAAACGGGTTTGGAAAATTTTGCTCTAAAGAATATTCTGAAGGAAGTAATGTTCCCATCATCATCAACTGAAAGCGGTTCTGAAGAAACTGTAATCAACGTTGTTGTTGCAACTCCATCTGAGTTGGTTCCTCTGACGATAGCCGTGGCTGTATTTTCATCTCTTACTGCAATTGAAATAATGTCATCATTTGTTAAGCCACTTAAGTATGGATCTTCAAGCCAGGTAAATCCCCCGTTTGTAGTATAACGGACAACACCATTTGCGCCAACAACAATTCCATCGAACTCGCTTCTGAATAGCAACATCATAAAGATTTTCAGTTACACCGCTGAACCGAGGAGACCAATTAATCCCATAGTTCACTGTATAATAAATCCTTCCATTGTCGGCAACCGCCCATGCTTTACCAAACGCAAATGAATTCCCACCATTAAATAGTCTGTTAAAATTTACATCCGTGGCAACACTTTTATCTTCCCAGGTCTGCCCGCCGTCGCCCGATCTTATTATTGTTCCACTGTCTCCAACCGCAACAATAAAATCGTTAGTTATTGCAATAATTGATGTGAGATTCCGGTTGTGATAGTATTAATCTGCTGCCAAGCCCAGCCGCTTCCGGAAGTGGTTGATTTATAAATTGTTCCGCTTTCTCCGCAAACAATAACATTTATCAAACCAATGGGGAGAAAATCAAAACTTGACAAATTAATATCTACGCCTGGAATGCTTCTGTCTTCCCAGGTTGCTCCACCGTCCTGAGAATAAAAAACACTTCCAGTATCCCCTACTGCAACAAGAGAATATATTCCAGACTTTGTTAGCATAAAACTACTATTTCCGTAATACTTAGCATCATTTACTGCATATGGTGAAAGAATTGAGAATTCATCACATGTACACCAATCAGTAGAATCACAATGAGCGGTATACGCTTCTGATTCCTCACTAGTGGCAAAAACAATCGGTTTAAAATTTGTGTTAGGTGGGCCATATGCTGAAACTGTTAATATTTCAATGATGAGACAAAAATATTGATCACAGCCACGAAACCCAAAAGAAAATAGAGCTGTTACAGTTATAAACAGAATGTAGAAAAAACGTTTCATTTTAGAGACTCCTTTTTGATATTAAAAATCATTTAACTCTCCCGTGTATAAAATTTCATTATTTGAGTAATGCCATTTTTTTGCTTTCGGTGAATGTTGAAGTCTGCAGCTTGTATAAATATATGCCGCTCGTCAAAGCCGAGCCTTGACGGCTTGGTAAAGATGATGCATCAAAACTTACTTCGTAATTACCGGCATTCTTTTCTTCGGAAACAAGCGTTGTTATTTTTTCTCCCAAGTGCATTGAATATTTCCAGTGTTACAAACGATTGTTCAGGAATTGAGAACTGTATTGTTGTGCTTGGGTTAAACGGGTTCGGATAGTTCTGCTCTAAAGAATATTCTGAAGGCATAATATTATTATCATCATCAACAGAAAGTGGTTCTGAGGAAACTGTAACCATTTTTGTAGTAGTAACACCATCAGATGTTGTATTTCTTATGAGTGCTGTTCCAGTATTAAAGTCAACAGTTTCAATATCAATTATATCACCCTCTTCGCATAAGCCTTCAAAATAAGGATTGGCTACCCAGGTTGTGCCCCCATTTGTTGTCTGTCTAATAGCACATTATCACCAACAACAATTCCTTCGTTCTGATTTCTAAACTGAATATCGTTAAGATTCTCATTTACGTCCGCTGTTCTGTGGAAACCAGCTTATTCCGTAATTTGTTGTTGCTAAATTATCCCACCATCTGCTACAGCCCAGAGATATCCGAAAGCAGAAATTTCAATTCCATCAAATATCCTGTTAAATTGAATGTTACTGAGCGACACTTATGCATTTTCCCACGTTTGACCTCCGTCGCTATGTTTTGATAATCGTTCCGTTGTCACCTACGGCTATAAACAAGATCAGTTGTTATTGTTATAATTGAAGTGAGATTTCGGTTAGTAATTGTATTTACCTGCTGCCAGTCCCAGCCGCTGCCGGAATTTGTTGATTTGTACAATGTGCCGCCTTCGCCGCAAACAACCACCTGTACATCTCCCGGACCGTAATCAAGAAAATCCAAACTGTATAAATTTTAGTTAACCTGATTATTTCCAGCACCTGGAATGCTTCTGTCTTCCCACGTTTCTCCTCCATCGGGTGACCAAATTACCGATCCTGAATCTCCAATTGCACAGAAGAAACCCGAACCATCACTGACATTGGCACTTCACTATTAGAATAACCAATGTCAGTAAGACTCCAACACTGAAGTATGATCTATTGTTTCTTCGCCAGGATTCGTTTTTAGATGATCAAAATAACATTTTCGGCGACAGAAAAAAGTGTATGGTTGCCCCATGCTTGATTACTTAGATTAAAAAAAAATTCACAAAAAGCTTCGCCACAGCCACGGAACCCAAAAGAAAAAAATACTGTTACTGAAATAAAGAGAATGTAGAAAAAACGTTTCATAATAGGGACTCCTTGTTTTATGAAAATATAAATAATCAGTTAACTGTTTTAATCATAATCAGATAAGCTGATAACAGCAATAACATATATGCGTTATTCTATTATCCGGTTCTGATAAATAGAGAGCAGATTGAAATGAAGAGCAAATGTAATTTTGCCTATGAAAGAATGGACTGTGTCAGAGTAATTTTTCGTTTATTGCTTTTGCTACTGCGCTGTTGCCTGAATGAACTTCAAGCTTTTCATATATCTTTCTGATGTGAGAAACAATAGTATGATAACTAAGAAATAATTTATCGGCAATTTGTTTTTTGCTGAGTCCTTCAACTAATAGTTTTAAAATTTCTTTTTCTCTCGGAGACAAGTTGTACTCATTCTTAACAGGAATAAAATCTCTGAACATCCTGAGAACTTTTGCGGCGATAGATGAGTTCATAGGTGCGCCGCCATTCAGAACTTCTTTAACTGATTCAAGAATATTATCTGACGTAGAGTCTTTCAGCAAATATCCTGAGGCTCCGTTGCATATAGCATTAAAAACACTTTCGTCATCATCCTGAACAGTAAGGACAATTATTTTTGAGTTTGTATTTTCCTTAAGATGACTAATACATTCCACCCCGCTCATTCCCGGAAGCCCGATATCAAGTAGAATTACTTCTGTTCCATTTTGTTTGTTAGTGAATTCTTTTAGCGCATCTTCACAGGAACTAAAGCTGTGGCTGCACCTCATTTCACTGCTCTCATTGATGAAATTCGTAAGAGTTTTCCTGAAGAGGTTGTTGTCTTCAACTACTGCTATTTCAATTTTTTTTGTTTCTGTCATATCAATTGATGAGAAAATCTGTCCATATTTAATAATAATCCTTTACTGCATCAATAGCGTATTTAGGTGATAATGAACTTTGTAATAAGATTAATAACAGGCTATTGTGAATTATTTAAATTTTTATTTTAAGGGTAACATCCGTTCCTTTTGTTAAAACAGAATTGATTGTGAGTTCCGCTTTTATTTGTTCTGCACGTGTATTCAGGTTTCTCAGTCCATTTCCATCTTTGATATTTTTTTGATCGAATCCTATCCCGTCATCTGAAACAGATAAGATAAAATCATTATCTACTTTTTTAATTAATATCTTTGCATTGTTTGCATTGGAATGTTTCATAATGTTGTTAAGACATTTCTTTATAGATGAGATAAATGTTTCTCTTTATCTCCGGGTTTATTTTTTCATCGGATGCACATACCTCTGCGATTATCTCATGATTAATATTTCCAAGCATAACATTCGCCGTTTCTTTCATTTTACTTATAAGGTTCTGCAGTTGATCTGACATTGGATTAATAAGCCATATTATTTCCCTCATTGATTCGGATGAGGTTTTTGCAGCTAATATTATTTCGTTTAAATTTTTTAATACTTCCCCACCATCAGATATTTTTTTCTTAGTAAGAGTGCTTAACAGTGAAATACTGCTAAGATTACTCCCGATTTCATCGTGCAGATCGGCGGCAATACGGTTTCTCATTTGTTGTTTTTCAATTTCTTTTTCAGATTCCATTGCAATCGTTTTCAGTTCGGCTGATTCGGCTTTCAACCTTGCTTCGCGCAATTCAGCTTCCTCTTTCTGCATTCTTATTCTTGCTTCTTCTTTCAACCTTCTTTTATTCAGTTCATACCTTCGAAAGGAATATAATATTCCTAAAAAAATTAAAATGTATAGAGTATATGCATACCACGTTAACCATATTGGAGGAGTTATGATAAGTTTAACAGACCTGCCTTCATGATTCCATACGCCATCACTGTTTGAAGCTTTCACCCGAAAAATATATTCGCCGGGACTCAGATCAGGATAGCTTGCATACCGTCTGCTTTCAGAGTAGTGCCAGTCTTTATCAACTCCTTCCAGCATATATGCATATTGGTTTTTTCGCGGGCTGGCATATTCCAGTGCTGAAAATTCAAAAGAAATATAATTTTCGTTATAAGAAAGTTCTATTTGATCTAACATATTAATATTACTACCAAACCTTGCTGCCGGAGGTTCCAGGTCAAATAATCTGAAAGATGTAAATACAACATTCGGATTGTTTTGATTGTCGGTTATATTATCCGGATAAAAATAATTCAACCCCTTAACACCGCCGAAATAAAATCTTCCGCTCTTTCCCTTGTGAAAAGAACCTCTTCTGAATTCAAGTGATTGAAGTCCGTCTTCTTCATCATAGGTCTGGCTTTTATTTGTTGACGGATTAAACTTTGTAAGTCCGTTTCCTGTGCTTATCCATAAATTACCTGAGTCATCCGGTATTATTGCATAAATATTTTCGTGAGGTATTCCATTTAATATTCCATATCCAGAAATTTCGTTTGTTGTTGGATTTAATTTATATAAACCATTTCCCCAGGTACCCAGCCATATATTAGAAAAATTATCTTCTGTAATTGAAATAACAACGCTTAAAATTACTGACTCTTTATTTATCGATTTTGTATTGTATTGGGTAAAGTCATTAGTGTTGTAGTCATATTTAATTACTCCAAGTCCCCAGGTGCCAATCCAGATATTACCTTTGCTGTCTTCAAATAATGACCACACGTGTGAACTCGGGAAAACCGGTTTTTGTTCACGTAAACTCAGTCTTTGAAAAGTTTTATTTTCAGGATTAAAAATATTTAGTCCACCGCCGTCAGTACCGATCCATAAATTACCTTTCCTGTCTTTCAGTAAGCTGGTTACTTTATTACCCGAAATACTTGTGGTATCATCTGGATTGTTAAAATATCGGGAGAACTTGTTTTTGTCCGGTTCAAATAAATTCAAACCGTTTTCTGTTCCAATCCATAACCGGTCAGCATCTTTAGCAACTGACAAAATAAAATCATTGCTGATGCTGTTTGAATTTTTTGTGGTTTTATAATGAGTAACTTTTTTTGATTTAATATTCTGTTTGTATAATCCACCGCCATAAGTCCCGATCCAGACTTCATCATTCTCATCTTCCAGTATAGCGCTTACTTCGGAATAATTTAAATTGTTTTTATCCGGCGAACTTTTAGTTAGTTGTGAAAATTTATTTTTATTGTAAACAACTTTATAAAGACCTGCTGCTACCGTACCGATCCAGAGGATTGAATTATCATCTAAATATAAAAATGGAATGGAAGAAGCAGACAAAAAATTATCGCCTTCATTTTCAGAAAAGTAGCTTGTAAAGATTCCGGATTTAACATTTAAATAATTCAGTCCACCTCCATCTGTTCCAACCCAGATGTTGCCGAATGGGTCTTCACAAAGCGAACTAACAGCATTGCTGCTTATTGAGGAAGGATCATTATTTTTTTTCAGGTAATTATAAAATTTATCGTCCTTGTAATCATACCTGCTCAATCCTCCATAAGTACCAATCCATAAATTCCCTGATCTATCCTGAATAATTGAGTTGATATAATCTCCCGCAATACTGAACCGGTCGTTTTGATTATGTTTATATGAGGTGAACTGGTTTTTTGTTCTATCAAATTTCGATAGACCTCTTGACGTTCCAATCCACAGGAATCCATAATTATCTTCAAATATTCTGTGAGCACTGTTGCTTACAAGTGAATTTGGATTTTTCCTATCATGTTTATAGTGAATAAAACTATCTGTTGCACGGTCATATTGATCAAAGCCGCCTTCCCAAAGTGCAACCCAAATAACGCCACCGGAATCTTCAATCAGCCATGTTGCTTCAAGGTCGCTGTTTAAACTTGTTGAATCATTTGGATTGTGATTGTAATGAATAAACCTGTCTTCTTTATATAAATATTTGTTTAGTCCTTTTCCTGAAGTCCCTATCCATAAATCGCCATACCTATCCTGAATTATACTCCAGATCTGATTTCCTGAAATTGAATTTGAATCAGCAGGATTGTTTTTATATTCTCTGAAGTTGTATCCATTATATCGCAGTAAACCATTGTTTGTCCCCAGCCAGATAAATCCTAATTTGTCTTTAAGTATAGATTGGATTGTTCCTGTTGACGGACCTTTCTCGGTTGTGACTCGTTCAAACTTCAGGTTATCCGGTTGAGCATTGATTATAACTGACAGATAAAAAACCGCAACTAATATTTTGATTGCTCTTTTTTGCATATAAAAATTGAACATATAAAAGTAATGCGAGCAATTTAGCAAAGTTTTATTCCATAAACTTCTTTAATTCCGGTGTTGTTTTTATCTCATAAGTATCATCTTTTTAGTTTCAACAAAATTGCCAGCCTGCAGTTTATAGAAATACATTCCACTTGATAATTCCCTTGCAGCAAATTCAACTTCATAACTTCCTGCAGGTAATTCTTCATCAACTAAAACAGCTACTTCATTACCAAGTATATCATATACTTTTAATGTTACATTACCGTTCACCGGTAACTGATAACCGATTACCGTGCTTGGGTTAAACGGATTAGGATAGTTTTGTTCTAAACTGAAGCCTGATGGTATTTTGCCAGAAATGTTTTGGACTGATAATATATTGTCAATCTCACGACGAAATACTCCAGTCCCGGTCGTTCCTGTATATAGATAAATGTCATCTGCTGCTAGTGATAGAATTCCAAGATTAAACAGGCCTTCATTTATATCTGCCCAGTTATTTCCGTTATCAGTCGATAGATAAACTCCACTGTTGCTGGTTCCTGCAAAAATGTTCGCACCAATTGTTTGAAGTGCATAAATGGTTGAACCACTTAGCCCTGCTGGTTCCCAATTATCACCATAGTCTGAGGTTCGAAAAATTCCACCCGCATAGGTTCCCACATAAATATAAGATCCTGATTGCGTCATCCTGTAAGCTATTGTCGAAGTTAATCCGTTATTTACATCTGTCCAGCTATTACCATCATTAGTTGAGCGAAAAACACCATATCCATTGCAGCAAAACAAATAACTTCCGGATGAGAGCATGTCCCAACCCCCGCCCGGAGTTAATCCGTTATTAACCGCTTCCCAGTTTTCACCATTATCCAAAGTGCGGAATACACCATTATTCCAGGTCTGAGTAAAGATGTATGAATTGTGTGGAATAAACTCCCTTGCTGAAACTACATTTGAACCCAGTGTAAGTTCGGTCCAGTTCTCACCATTATCAGATGAACGAAAAGTTCCGCCGAGAAAAATTCCAGTGAAGAGAAAATTGTTAATGGCTGAAATTTCCCACGCAAAAACTCCTGACATGCCATTGTTCTTAGCTGTCCAATCATTTCCATTGTTGGAAGAAATAAACACACCATCGTCTGATGTGCCTGCATAAATGTAATTGTTGCCAGCTGTTAGACCATATACGGTTGCAAAAGTTAATCCGTTTGATACCTGCTGCCATTGTGCCGGCATTAGGCTGCAGATCGTAATCAGTAAGCTGGCGATAAGTGTTCCTCTCATATTTTTTCCTTTTTTTGTTGATGATAAACCATAAATCTTACTTTAGAAAAATCATTTTATTTACTTTAGAAAAAGTGTTAGCGCTCAGCCGATAGAAATAAATTCCGCTAGGATAATTTCCTGCACTCCACTCATACTTATAATTACCTGCATTCAACTCTTCTGAAACAAGCGTTGTTACTTTTTCTCCAAGGGTGTTGAAAATTTCCAGCTTTACAAATGAGTGTTCCGGAATTGAGAACCGAATCGTTGTAGATGGATTAAACGGATTGGGATAGTTTTGACTTAAGTTGAAGGCGTCGGGAATGATATCATCGGTTACATCTATATCTGTTGAAAAAACTCTTTTATATATGCCCGCCCCAAGTGTTCCAATATATTTAACTATCTCAACAGTGTTGTTATTTTTTGAGCTCTTGAAAAAATTAAACCCGCCTGTTGACATTACAGTTTTAAATATATCGATTTCTGATACCTCTGGCGCATCATACCAAAAGCAACCAGGATTAACTCCTGGGCCCAAATGATACTTCATAGCATCCTCACTTAGAAAAGAAACATCGAACCCATCTGTATAACTGATTGTGGCTATGTCTTTGACAAATTGATTCGTTGTAAACCCGACAGAAAACTCATTCCAGCTTAAATTGTCATTCAGTGAAAATCCTTTCCCGTCCGATGTGCCGGCAATAATTTCTCTTTCACAATCTAATATTTCCGGTCCGTTATATTCAACAGATGCTATTGCTGTTATGTTCAAAGGCAGATTTGCATTAATCGGCTGCCAGGTAAGGGCAGCATCTGTAGATCTCCAAACACCATTTCCATTATTTCCAAAATCATTCGCAGTTGCGATATAAATATTATCCGCCTCATCAAGCGCTACCTGTCTTACATAATTTATGTTTCCAATATTAATTGGTTGAAATGTTGATCCATCATCTGTTGTTTTATAGCAGAACGCACCGTTGAACAGAAAACCGTGACCAAGTGAATTGAAGCCTATGGTATTAGCAAAGATGTTGGTGTTGGTCCAGTTATTCCATTCGCCATATGTTGTTTTGTAAGTTCCGTTTTGATGAAGCAAGAAAGCTGTATTAGTAACCGGGTTAATTTTAAATTCATAATTCCAGCCATAAGGAAGAGAATTACTAACATTTTCCCAGGTCAGTCCCTCGTTATCGGTAACAAATGAACCACTATGCCTGGTTGAAACTGTTATTACGCCGGAAGTATGGTTAATCCCGTTTATTGCTACTGCAGGCATACCTGTCACTTCCAGATTCCAGTCGGTATTATTTATTGTTACATAAGTCCCGGGACCATGAGATCCTCCAATCAATTTGTCGTTATTGTCTTCTTTCACTGAAGAAAACGGAATATTTGGGAGATTAAAAACTTGCCAGCTATTACCTTCGTTCGAAGATTCGATAATACCTCCCCCTGCAGTTGTAACATTGCTGCTTGCAGAGGCAACGATGTTTCCATTACTTCGAATAAGTAAATCGCTAAAATTTCTCTGGGGTGTTGGAATCTCATCCCAACTAATCCCTATATTTGATGAGCTGTACATTTTATCGCTGGCACCAACATAAATTTTATTTGCACCGTCTGAGATGAAATCTGTGGAAGCAAAACACTCAATAAGTCTGCTGCTGTAATCTATTCCGTTGTTTACAGCTTCCCAGCTATTCCCGTTATCACTTGATCGGAAGACGCCATTAAAATCACTTCCGGCAAAAAGAAAACCTGAAGAGTAACCAATTGCACGAATAGTTGTGCCGCTTATTCCATTCCCAGATAAACTGAATGTGGTTCCATTATCTGTTGAACGATACAGTCCATTAAATGTGCCCGCAAAAATATCTCCCGAAGAGGTGATAAGTATTGCCATTACTGTGCTTGTAAAGATTAAATTATTTAACCTCTGCCAGGTATCTCCATCATCTGTTGAGCGGAAAAGCCCATGGCCATCTGTTCCTGCAAAAAGGTGATTGTTTGAATTAACTGCAAGTGAGCGGACATCTTCGTTTCTATAGCCGTTAAAAACTTGTTCCCAGTTTTGTCCGGCATCCGACGTTCTGAATATTCCACCATATGCATTGCCTGCCAAGATTCTACCAATATTATCCTTGACAATACATCTTATATATCCCCCATTTGGACCAATTGATTGCCATGAATTTTGAGCATTGGATAATGTAAAACAAATACCCAACAGCATTGCGGTTTTCAGCAGAAAATATTTATTCATAACTGCCTCACTATTTAAAAGATTATATAATCTGATTTAGGGCTTACATATACATTAAGCCGGAGAGTTTATCCGGAGGGATTTTTACCAGATGAGGAGATATAATTAAGACGACATATCTGGTATATATTAAATTAAGTTAAGTTAACTAAATTAAGATGTCTGTAAATTGCTAATGGAGTTATTTAGTTAAGCCGGGACTAAATTAGCAAATAATAGATTAATTCAAAATTAAGTTCATTTCATTTATTCGCAGACGCCCGGTGATAAATAAATTTTCTTTATAAATATTTTTTCGCTTTCTCTTCTTTAAATTAAGAGACATTTTTATTTTTTAGTTAATACTTTCTAAGGAGCTTGAATGAATAGAACGCTAAAAGGTTTTCCTAAAAAAACTACCGCCTACCTAAAGAAGCTTTCAAAGAACAATAACCGCGAATGGTTTGAGGCAAACCGTGATCTTTATAACTCTGATTTTCTGGAGCCCTGCATTCAGTTTGTTGTTGAGATGGGAGACAAACTGCAAGATCTTGATCCTGACATCGTTGCAATTCCCAAAATAGATAAATCAATCTTCCGGTTGCACAGAGATGTTCGTTTCAGTAAAGACAAAACACCTTACAAAACCAATGCGGGTTTATATTTCTGGAATGGTAAATCAAAAAAGATGGATGCCAGCGGTTTTTATTTTCATCTTGAACCAAAACTTTTTGGCGTTGGTCTTGGAATGTATGTGTTCCCTCCCCACTTGTTGAAAAGGTATCGTGATGTTGTTTCCAAACCCTCTTCAGCTAAAGAACTTCATCAAATTATAAGAGCTTTAGAGAAGAAAGGTTATTCTATCGGTGGTAAAAAATTTAAGAAAACTCCAAAAGGTTACGATCCAAATACTCTTTATCCGGGTTATCTTTTGTTTGATGGAATTTATGCGTGGTATGATGGAATTGATTTCAAAAGAATTGATGATGGAAAAGCAGTAAGCACTATTCTCAAAATTTTCAAAGATATGCTTCCGCTGCACAAATGGCTGGTTAAAAATTTATTTTAAATTTCTTCTTTTATTGTTGTCAAGAATTTTGTTGTTTGAGGACTTAATTAAATTTAAGTACCTCCCGATGCCTGGAACAATCCATGAGATGATCATTTACCATTCCTGTGGCTTGCATGTGTGCATAAATAATTGTTGAGCCTACAAACTTGAATCCTCGTTTTTTCAAGTCTTCGCTTATTTTATCTGAAAGTTTCGTTTTTGCAGGAAGTTCTTTTAATGATTTGAATTTATTTTGAATTGACTTTCCATCAACAAATCCCCAGATGTATTTATCAAATGTTCTAAATTCTTTTCTTACAAGCAGAAATGCTTTTGCGTTTGTAATTGCTCCTTCAATTTTCAACTTATTACGAATTATCCCTGCATCTTTCAGCAGAGAGTTGATTTTGCGTTTATCGTACTTCGCTATTTTATTGAAATCAAAGTTATCAAATGCTTTACGGAAGTTTTCTCTTTTATGAAGAACCGTTCGCCAGCTTAAACCTGCCTGGAATCCTTCAAGAATAAGAAACTCAAAAAGTTTTCTGTCGTTGTGAAGTGGAACGCCCCATTCCCTATCGTGATATTTTATCATCAAAGAATCGTCTGATGGCCAGGGGCAGCGTATTTTTGTTTCCATCTGTTTATCCCTCGTTTTAAGATTTCTAAGTTGATGTCTTCCTATTATAAAAGCCCAGTATAATTCCCAAAGCGAGCGACCATAATGCCGCCAATCCAATCTGAAATTCCTTTGGAAGTATAAATGTAATTGTATGTGCTGGTATCCAGAACCAGAGCAGCGAATAAAATCCTTTGTCAAGATTTTTCCAGTTTTGTTTCCCTGCAATCAGGTTATCCATCAGCCTGTGCATAATTACAAGCAAAGGTCCAAATTGCAAATTCATCAAAGCTGAAACCGCAAAAGATCTGCCGACACCTCTGATTGCTGGAAGGTAATTTTGATCAATCAATGAATCAACAAAACCCTGAAATCCAATGAAAGCATATTTAATCATAACTGCAAGAATTGACCATTCTATAATTTTCAGAATCAGCGTTTTAACATCATAGGGAGAGAATATTTCCCTTTTAACAATCCAGTGAGAAACAGCATCTCCAAGAGTGCCAAGCACAGCAAATTGGATTATTGCCGTTAATATTGGGTGAGCAGTAACTAATTCTACATACCAGTTCATTCGAATGCCAAATTTTTATTTAATAAATTTAAGCAAATAATTTTTATCTATTATCTTAATAGCAGTTATGAACACAAAAGAAAAATTCACAGAAGAAATAAGTTCATCCTATTCCTTTAAAGGAGATTACATAACTCTGGGGGGAGCTATTTATGAGGGAGAGTGTATTAATAATCTTTTTGTAAATATTCCTCTAAAGACTTTAAACCGTCATGGATTAATTGCTGGTGCAACTGGTACTGGTAAAACAAAAACTTTACAAATTATTACCGAGCAGCTTTCATCTAAAAGTATTCCTGTTCTGGTAATGGATGTGAAAGGAGATCTAAGCGGAATTGCCAAACCGGGAGTTGTTAATCCAAAAATAGAAGAACGACACCAGAAAATTGGATTACAGTACTCTGCTGAAGGATTCCCGGTTGAAATGCTCACTCTCTCAGAAGAAAAAGGTGTTCGTTTACGTGCAACCGTTTCTGAGTTTGGTCCTGTTCTGCTTTCAAAAATTCTTGAACTGAATGACACTCAGGCGAGCTTTGTATCTCTAATCTTTAAATATTGTGATGATGCACATCTTCCCGTTTTGGATTTAAAAGATTTTAAGAGAGTGCTTCAATACATTTCTGACGAAGGAAAAGCAGTCGTTGAAAAAGAGTACGGGAAAATTTCAACAACATCAGTCGGAACAATTCTGAGAAAAGTTATTGAGCTTGAGCAGCAGGGCGCCGAAAAGTTTTTCGGTGAGAAATCTTTCGAGGTAGCTGATCTTGTAAGAATAGACGACAAAGGTCATGGAATTATCTCAATAATCCGGCTTGTTGATTTGCAGGATAAACCGAAATTGTTTTCTACTTTTATGCTCCAATTACTTGCAGAAATTTATTCTTCTTTTCCGGAAGAGGGTGATATTGCCCAGCCAAAACTTGCTATCTTTATCGACGAGGCTCACCTTATTTTTAAAGAAGCTTCAAAAGCATTGTTAGAACAGATTGAAACCATTATAAAGCTTATCCGCTCAAAAGGAGTTGGTGTTTTCTTTTGTACACAAAACCCTACTGATGTACCAGCAAGTGTTCTTTCGCAGCTTGGTTTGAAAGTTCAGCATGCATTAAGGGCCTTCACGGCAAAAGACAGACAGATGATAAAGCTTACCGCTGAGAATTATCCTACATCAGAATATTATAAAACTGATGAAATGTTGACTTCTTTAGGAATAGGGGAAGCAGCAATTACTGCATTAAATGAAAAAGGAATTCCAACGCCACTTGCAGCAACCTTGCTTCGTGCGCCACAATCGAGAATGGATATTTTATCTGATGATGAAATTAATGAGATAGTAAGCAACTCAAGACTGGTACCCAAGTATAACGAAACGATTGACAGAGAAAGTGCTTATGAATTGTTAAATAGAAAAATTGAAGTATCACAAGTACCGAAGACTAAACCAAGTCCTAAATACGAACCTCCAAAGCGACCTCGCGGAAGACCTAAGGTTGAGAAAAGCACTTTCGAAAAGGTTCTTACCAGCACCACAACAAGGCAAGTTGGTAGAACAATTGCTCGTGAGTTCGCAAGAGGTATCTTGGGTGTGCTCGGTTTGGGCGGAACAACAAGAAAACGATGATAAAGCTGTTAACTTCTTAATTTTATTTGAATTCGTTTGGTTGTCCTGTTGGAATGTCTGTTGATTCAGAAGTTTTTAACCTTCCTGCATTTTTAACTGCTTGCGTAAGCAGAAATTCAATCTGAGCATTTATACTTCGCAAATCGTCAGCCGCCCATTTTTCAAGAGCGGCATGAATATTTTCATCTATTCTTAATAGAAATTTTTTCTTTTCAGCCATAGCATCACATTATAATCCACATATATTAAACATTTAACCAGCAGCACGTGCCCGGCCCCTTCTGTTCTGTAAAACAATATACCAGCCCAACATAATTATCCAGGGATATTTATCAATTAACTCGAACTTCTTTTCAATTGTCACAGTTGTTCTGCCTTTAAGTGAAAATTTATTAGCATAAACCATAAGAAGTTCACCGCTGGATGAATAAACTTCAAAAGGTCTTTTAAGTTGTCCCGATTTACAATTCAACCGTGCACCTTTTGGTAGCTCTATTGTTCCTTTGGTTTTCCAGAAATTAGCGACATACTTTGCAAATGGCATTTGATATCCGTATTTATAAACTCCAAACTCACTGCGCCAGATACTTGGTTGTTTTATTTCCCACTTCCCATCAAATCCTTCAACCACAACACTGTTGCTGAATAATTTAGGAAAAATCATTTTTGCCAATACTTCATCAGATGAAATCAGTTCAAATTCACGCTTCGTAATTTTTGGCTGATTGAATGTAAGTGTCTGACCAATATAATTCGTTAAAAGGTTCATTAAAAAATTACTGGTTATTGATACAATGTTCCTGTGTTTATAACCGGCTGAACGTCATGTTCAGAAACAAGTGCAACCATTAAGTTGTTTACCATTGTAGCTTTTTTATCTTCATCAAGTGTAACAATATTCTGCTGACTTAAAGACTTTAACGCCATTTCAACCATTCCAACAGCACCTTCAACAATTTTTTGTCTTGCGGCAATGATTGCTTCTGCCTGTTGCCTTCTTAACATTGCTTGTGCAATTTCCTGTGCGTATGCAAGATGACTGATCCTTGATTCTAAAATATCAACGCCTGCAACTTCAAGTCTTTTTTCCAGCTGACCTTTTAAATTATCTGCAATCTCTTGTGGCGTTCCCCGCAACGAAGCCTTGCTTTCATCTTCTGTATCATAAGGATATTCAGAAGCAAGTGAACGAATTGCGGTTTCGCTTTGTATGTCAACAAACTCTTCATAATTCTCAACATCAAAAACTGCTTTTGCAGAATCAATTACTTTCCAGACAACAACTGCACCTATTTCAATAGGGTTGCCATGCAAATCATTTACTTTAATTTTATCACTATTAAAGTTTCGGATTCTAAGAGATACTTTTCTTTTTATAGTAAACGGATTAACCCACCAAAATCCTGAGTTACGAACTGTGCCGATATACTTGCCAAAGAATATTAAAACCCGCGACTCATTTGGCTGAACAACAATAAACCCGCTCAAAATAATAATTATTATTACCATAAGCGGAAATAAAAGCCAAAGGATTTGAGTATTTTTGGTTATAAGTATCCCTAAAAATAAATAAACCTCCAGGGCAATCAGTGCAAATAAAACAAACAGCATCACAAATCCATTGGTTTTATTTGCTTGTTTTTCTGCTATTTTTTCCATTTTTCCATTCCTTTTATTTATTGATATTGTAATGATATCATATTGATAGCAAAAAGTCAAGTGCTTTTTTATGAATTATTATAAGGTTAGTATTGTTATAAGCTAAAAGAGTAAAAAAGTGAAAATATTATTATCAGGAGCAACTGGTTACATTGGTAAAAGACTACTCCCCGCTTTGATCGAGCAGGGGCATGATGTTGTATGCTGCGTAAGAGATAAGAACAGATTTCATCCACCATTATTAAATGGTAGTGGAAAAGTTTCTGTGCTTGAAGTTGATTTTCTAAAAGACCCTGTCGACAATGATTTTATAAAAAATATTGATGCCGCCTACTATCTTATTCATTCAATGAGCGCTAACGTTTCTGATTTTTCAAAGCTGGAGGAAACTTCTGCTAAAAACTTTATCAGCTTAATTAAGAAGACGAGTGTGAAGCAGATAATTTATCTTGGTGGAATTACAAACGAAGAGAAACTTTCCAAGCATCTTGCTTCAAGAAAAAATGTAGAAAAAATTCTTTCTGGCTCTGGTATACCATTAACTTCACTCAAAGCCGGAATAATTGTTGGATCCGGCAGCGCATCTTTCGAAATAATAAGAGACCTCGTTGAAAAACTTCCTGTCATGATTACACCAAAGTGGCTTAACACAAAACATCATCCCATAGCGATAAGAAATGTCATTCAATATCTCACGGGGGTTTTGTTGAAGAGGGAATTGTTTAGTCGTTCGTTTGATATCGGTGGACCTGATATATTAACTTATAAGGAAATGCTTCTCCAGTTTGCAGAAGTTCGTAAGCTTAAAAGATTTATTTTCACAGTGCCGGTTATGACTCCACGCCTATCTTCCTACTGGCTTTATTTTGTAACGTCAACATCTTATAAGCTTGCAGTAAATCTCGTTAACAGTATGAAGATTAAAGTAATTGCTAAACCGAATGAGCTGGAAAAAACACTTGGCATAAATCCGATTTCATACAAAGGGGCTGTCGAACAAGCATTTTCCAGAATTGAACAGAACGAGGTTGTTTCAAGTTGGAAAGATTCACTTGTTTCCAGTTATAAAGATGACAAACTATTGGATCATATAAACGTACCCACCTTTGGATGCTTCTTTGATAAACGAGAAAAAGAAATTACAAACAGTGTCGAACAGATTGTGAATAACCTGTGGTCGATTGGTGGTGAGCGTGGCTGGTATTATGCTGACTGGCTTTGGGGAATTCGTGGGTTTTTAGATAAACTTTTAGGTGGGGTTGGATTAAGAAGAGGAAGAACAAACAAAAACGAAATATTTTCGGGAGATACTTTGGATTTTTGGCGTGTGCTTGTTGCCGATAAACAAAACAAAAGATTACTTCTTTATGCAGAAATGAAACTGCCCGGTGAAGCATGGCTTGAGTTTGAGATTATCAATAAAGATGAAAAGAATTATCTGCAGCAAACAGCAACCTTCCGCCCTAAAGGATTGCTTGGCAGATTGTATTGGTATTCGGTTCTTCCATTTCATTATTTTGTATTTGATGGAATGGCAAAAAATATTGTAAATTTTTCGGAAAATTTATCCTAGATTTTTTATCTTAAAAAGTATAAATCAATTATTAACGAAAGGAGTATTAAATGGACATATTAGATAATCTAAAATCTGCAGTCGGAGGCGGAGATCAAAAAGGCGATCTGATGTCAATTGTTATGGGACTGCTTGCTGGAACAGGGGGACTAAACGGCTTAATAAGTCAATTTGCTTCAAAAGGACTTGGAGATATAATAAATTCCTGGATAGGAACTGGAAAAAATCTGCCAATCTCTGCAGATCAACTTCAAAGTGTTCTTGGCAATGAGACAGTTAAAAACCTTGCATCTAAGTTTGGCATGGATAGCGGAGCTTTAACTTCGCAACTTTCAAATATACTGCCTGATGTTGTAAATAAGTTAACACCCGACGGCAAGGTTCCCGAAGGAGATATTATGAGCAAGGGAATGGATATGCTGGGCGGATTGTTCGGCAAGTAATAAACCCTGCTTATTTAAAATATTAAAAGCCGCGATTAATCAATCTCGGCTTTTTTATTGATTCTTGCTCATTAACCTATTCAACAAATTTGAACGAATTAAAGAGGATTATTGTTAAAAGTATTTATAAAAATCAATTAAGGTGAGAATCAAATGAAGGATAAAGTAGTTATTATAACCGGTGCCAACCGGGGTATTGGTAAAGAGGCAACAAAGGAAATAGCAAAGCTAGGTGCAAGAGTATACATGGCTTGCAGATCGCTTGATTCTGCAAACGAAGCAAAAGATGAAATCATTAAAGAAACTAAAAACGAAAATGTCTTTGTTAGAGAACTGGATCTTGCTTCGGTTGAATCAGATAATAAGATTTGCTGATTCATTTCAAAAAAGAAGAATCAAAACTTGATGTGCTTATTAACAATGCTGGTCTCTGGACAAAAACTAAAAAGTTAAACAATGCAGGAGTTGAAATGACTTTTGCAATCAATGTTCTTGGCCATCACTATTTGACCAAGCTGTTAATTGATCTTTTGGAAAAGTCCAGCCCTTCTAGAATAATTAATGTGGCTTCAGAATACGCTGGCGGTCTTGATCTTAACGATATTAATTATGATAAAAGAAGTTACGGGACTACAGCTGCTTATAAGCAATCTAAACAAGCAAACAGAATGCTCAATCGCGAATGGGCGAAGCATTTAATTGGAAAAAATATTTCCGCTTACTCAATGACACCCGGCTGGGTACCTAATACAGATTTGTTCAGAGAACAATCAACTTTCAACAAAGCAGTAATAAAAACAGTTGGTGTGGTCGGTGGTAGATCTGTTAAGAAAGGTGCGGACACAATCGTCTGGCTTGCATCAAGTGATAAAATCCCCGAAAGTAATGGCGGATTCTTTAGAGACAGAAAAGAATTAGTTTGCCAGTTTAAAAATCAAGAAGACGAAAAAAATCTCTGGGATATTTGTGAAAAACTTTTAAACAATTAATACGCTTCTTCCGGAATAATTATGAGGATTGGTGGAGAAGATGGTTTGGGAAAGATTACACTTCCAGGAAAAATTAAAATATGAACACACTTTATATCTTGCTGGTTTTATTTTCTGGTGTGTCGTTTATTATTTACGGAACTCTTCTGTTTATATCTACAGAGATGCGAAATGAGTTTAAGCGTTTTGAGTTAGAAAAGTTTACCGCGTTAACTGGAATTTTAGAGCTTTTAGGCGGAATTGGTTTACTGGTTGGTCTGAAGGTTGGTTTTATCCTGCTGGTTTCTTCTGGAGGATTAGCTTTGTTGATGCTATTGGGCTTTGGAGTAAGAATAAAAGTAAAAGATGGTTTTTGGTTTTCTTTTCCTTCTTTGTTTTTTATGATATTGAATTTATACGTTTTCATTGTTGCTCTATAGATCGCACAAGTTTCTTTTTTAATTGGAAATTTTTTCACAAATAATAGGAATAATAAATTGGAATGGATTAAAATTGGTATTCAAGTAGTTATAGCAGTCTCGATTTTTAATGTTTGGTTAATACGCTTTAGAAAGCCAACTAGCTGGCGAGGCGGCACTGCGAAAAGTATGAAAGAAGAATTTGAAGCTTATGGTTTACCGCTCTGGTTTATGAAGTTAATCGGTTTTCTAAAGCTAACTCTTGCTTCACTTTTAATTGCGGGAATATTTGTGCCGGTATTAATTAAGCCTGCTGCAATAGGCATGGCTGTTTTGATGTTGGGAGCCGTCGCTATGCATATTAAGGTGAAGGATCCAGTCATTAAATCATTTCCAGCTTTTAGTTTTCTGGTGCTTTCTTTGATTCTAATATTTGTATAAAAATCAGATTTGGTTTACAAATATCTGTTTAGAAACGCTGATTTTATAGAGAAAAATGGAATTATTATTCCTTAAGAATTGTTTTAAAGTGTATAGGAACTAATGAATAATTAATAATTACTAAGGATTTAATACTATGGAAAATCTAAATGCAATTGGACTTGATACTAAGAAAGCAAAGGAGTTAGCAGAAAAACTAAATGTTTTGCTCGCTAACTACTCAATATTCTATCAAAACACACGCGGTTATCATTGGAACATTAAAGGCGAAAAATTCTTTGAACTTCATCTAAAATTTGAAGAATTATATAATGATTTATTTATAAAAATAGATGAAATAGCTGAAAGAATACTTACTCTTGGGTTTTTGCCAAATCATAATTACTCAGACTATAAAAAGCTTTCCACGATTCTGGAAAGCCGTGAAGTATCTGATGGAACGAAAGCCGTCAACGAAATTATAAATTCTTTCAAAACTATTTTACCTATCCAAAGAGAACTTCTAAACTTGTCTGCCGAAACAGGTGATGAGGGGACGAATGCACTCATGAGCGATTACATTCGTGCACAGGAGAAACTTGTTTGGATGTATTCTGCTTTTGCAAACAAACAATAAGTTCAAACAAGATAACAAATAGATCCGGTTAAGGTAGAAATGTTCAGATTAAATATTTTTATCACTTGCCTTAGCCGGATTTGTCTGTCTATTTAGTAGAAATTCAAAATTTAAAAATGAAATCCGCCACATTAATTTTTCCCCATCAGCTCTTTCAACATCATCCCGCACTCGATTCAAACAGAAATGTTTATCTGGTTGAAGAATTTCTGTTTTTCAAACAGTACAAGTTCCACAAACAAAAGCTGGTCTTTCATCGCGCATCAATGAAGTTCTATGAAAGGTTTCTCAAGGAAAAAAATCATAAGATAATTTACGTTGAATCGGGTAATAAGCTTTCTGACATTAGAAATCTTATACCCTCTTTACAAAAGAGTGGAGTTACAGAAATACATTTTGCAGATGTTGTTGATAACTGGCTCGAAAAAAGAATAAAAGAAACAGCAGTAGCAAATGGAGTTAAAAGAATAGTGTACGACTCCCCCGCTTTCATTGATTCAAGAGAAGAAATAAAAAAATATTTCAACGGTAAAAAGAATTATTCACAAACTTCATTTTATATTCAACAAAGGAAGAAACTTGATTTATTAATAGACGATGACGGAAAGCCGATCGGGAGTAAATGGACTTATGATTCTGAAAACAGAAAAAAATATCCTGCTAAGAAAATTCCGCCACAAATAACTTTCCCTGGAAAAAACGAATACACTAAAGAAGCAATCAAGTATGTAAATAAAAATTTTTTGCAAAACTATGGAGTGATAAACGAAGACTTTATTTATCCAGCGACATTTGATGAAAGTAAGGATTGGTTCAATCAATTCCTTGAGAAAAGATTTTCTGAATTCGGTCCATATGAAGATGCAATTGTATCTGAAGAATCGATTCTTCATCATAGCCTGCTTTCACCATTATTGAACGCAGGCCTGTTAACACCTGAATATGTTGTTAATAAAACTCTGGATTTTGCAGAGCGAAATAAAACACCTATAAATTCTACTGAAGGTTTTTTACGACAAATTATCGGTTGGCGTGAGTTTATACGGGGAATTTATGAAACAGCAGGGACAAAACAGCGAACCAAAAATTATTGGAAATTCAAAAGAAAAATTCCCAAAAGTTTCTGGGAGGGAGAGACAGGAATTGAGCCGCTTGATTTAACCATCAAAAAAGTTTTAGATACTGGCTATTGTCATCATATTGAACGGTTAATGGTATTAGGAAATTATATGCTTATCTGCGAGTTTGATCCGGACGAAGTTTATAAGTGGTTTATGGAAATGTTTATTGATTCTTACGATTGGGTGATGGTTCCAAATGTTTACGGTATGAGTCAGTTTGCTGATGGCGGATTAATGGCAACAAAGCCATACATCAGCGGAAGTAATTATTTAATGAAGATGAGCAATTACAAAAAAGGTGATTGGCAACTTATTTGGGATGGTTTGTTCTGGAGATTTATGGATAAGCATAGAAAATTTTTCCTTTCGAATCCAAGGCTGGGAATGCTAATTAAAACATTCGACAAAATGGAAAAAAAGAAAAAACAAAGACTTTTAACCTCTGCAGAAAATTACTTGAATTCTTTGTCGTAATTATTTATTTCTCTTTTGGTTCAATTCCTAGTTTTGCATACTCCAACCGGGAAATTCCTTTTGTCTTATGGTAGCTATCCAATCCGCTGATTGCTATTGATCCTGCTTTTTCAATATTTACAAAACCATCTTCTGATGTCACATCATCAGGTAAGATAATTTCTATAATTTCCCCCACAATAAAAATCGTCCCATTGAATTTTAATTCCTGCTCTTCAACAAACTGCAGCCCAATTTTAATCTTTGATTCTTTAACGAATGGTGCTTTCGTTGTTTCTGTGTATTCAGGAGTTAGTTCGCACGCCTCAAATTCAGAAATTTCTTTATCATATCTCGCAGATGTTTGGTGAGCCTGCTTAAATATTTTTTTATTAATATGATTGATTGTGAAGTGTCCTGTTTCTTTTATGTTATTGTAAGTGTGTCTTTCAACCGAAACCGGACGCATTAAAAATCCAAGTGCCGGCGGATTTGCGCCAACGTGAATCACAGAACTAAAAATCGCAAGATTGGTTTTACCCTCTTTGGAAATTGTTCCAATAAGATTTGCGCTCTTGAATCCCGATACCGAATTAACAAAGTTAGTCCTGTATGATTTTTCGAATGCTAAAATATTTTCGTTTGTAATTTTCATTTTTTTGCTTAAAGTTTTTAAAGTTTAATATCCCGTTAACTCAACATAACCTTTTCCTGAAATTCTAGAACCGGATTTAGTTCCTTCAATTTTTACAGAGCCCTCCCAGTATCTCACCGCAACATCCATCAGCTGATTTTTTATAGCGGGAATTATGTTAAGATCTATTTCTTTTTCTGGAATTTGTAATCTCCAGCCCGATGGATATTTTTCTCCGGTTGGACTTTTCCAATAATCATTCACATTCAAAATCACATCATCCTTCTTTAGTAATTGTGATGTGCCGTCTTTATTTACATAAACCCCTTTACTGAAAACATCTGGAGTTCCATTATTCTTTCTCATCTGATAATACATAATTTCATCGTTGTCATTCAACTGCAATGCAAACCAATCCCATCCAGCCTGATCTTCGCTCAAAGCACTTGTGCTCCACTCGCGATCCATCCACGAGAATCCATTCACAGAAAATTCTTTTCCATCAAGAATTATTTTTCCTTCTGTCTTTAATCTCGTGTAGGAATAGTAATAAGACGCATTGCCCTGTTGTTTTCCTTTTTGACTTAATCCTTCATCACCCTGAAGCACAATTGGCTTAACTGCCTCAATTACAAAATTGATGGTAACATTTTCTGTTTTTGCTATTACATTGATTCTGGGTAAATCAAATACTGCTTTGTCTTCTAATTGAATAATTTGCCAATCTTCCAGCCAGACTTTAAATGGATTTGCTTGTGCGCCGGCGAGACCGTTCCCTTCCCGGCTGAATTTTTCATCAAAGTAAAATTTGTTTCCATCAATATCAGTAACTGCAAAGTGTGCCATATAAATTTGATTTGAATTCCAGTCAGTTTTTCTTTCAGGTTTTTCTTTACTGAGAGCAGTTCTGAAAATCGTGAACTGATATCCGAATTTTCTGTTGTTGTCTGTTGTTAAGTTTCCTGTTAAATACCACCACTCGGTTCTGAAATCGGAATGCGGTCCGTGATCATCGGGAAAAACAAATTTTCTTTTTTCAACAGCTTTACTGAAGTCCTCGCTTTCAACATCACCCATAGCTTTTGAAAGACTTACGCCGCTGTCATCTGTAATTTCTTTTTTATCTTCACAAGCAAAGAACACGAAAGCCAGCAAAAGGACTGATAAAAACTTTTTCATTCTTCCCTCAGCGCATTTGCAGGAGAAGTTTTTGACATTTTGTATCCGGGATAAATTCCTGCAAGAATTGCAGCCACAATCGATAGCGCCATTGCTTCCATCATTATTGATGGTAAAAACTCGAATTGCATTGTCCAGCCGAAGGATCTTTTATTAATGATATAAACAAGAATCCAGGCAAGGATATTTCCAAGCGGTAAAGCAAGCACTCCTGCTGTTAACCCCATTAGCAGAGTTTGAAGATTTACAATTTTAAATAGTTGTCCGGGCAGCAAACCATTTGCTCTCAAAATTCCGAGCTCTCTTTTTCTTTCTAATTGTAGCGACATTAGTGAACTTAATATTCCAACAAAGGCAACAATTACTGCAAGGATTTGAAGTACCTGAGCAATCAAAAATGTTCTGTCAAATATTTCAATGGAAGAATCGCGAAGAAATTTGTAAGTGCGCACAAACAACTGCTGTCCATCGGTCTCCAGCGATTGAATTTTTTTTTACATCATCAATTGAACTTCCCTCATCAACAAAAACAGAAATACCGGAAACGCCTTTTGTGTTCCAGTGTTTTTTGAAGTGATCATAATGAATTGTTACCAATCCCTGATCAGAAGCATAATCATAGTAAATTCCTGCAATACGGAAATCCCGAATACCGTAATCAGTTTTAAGTTTAAGTGTTGAGCCAACATCCAGATCGTGTTTGTATGCAAATGGTTCAGAAAGAAAAAGCTCACCATTTTCAAACTGTTTCCAGACTTCATTTTGGTTACCTTCTTTGAATTGAAATCCCGAGTAACTTCTTGGGTTCAATCCTGAAGCAATCAAATGATATCGCTTTCCATCCTGAAGCAGTTCTATCTCACGATAAAAGTTTATGTCTTTTGCTCCATCAATGGACTTTATTTTAAGAAGAACATCCTCTGATAACACCGCATCATTTCTTCGAGAAATTAAACTTGGGGCAGAAATAAAAATATCAGCATTCAATCGTGCTTCAAGCCAGTTGATCACGGTGCTTCTGAAACTGCTGACCATCGTTCCAACTCCAACTGTAGCTGCAACAGCCAAAGCTAATGCTGCTATGGCAATGTAAGTTCTGCTGATGTTTTGTATAATTGATCTTGATGCGATTTTTCCTGTTATGCCAAACAGTGACCTGAAGATTGGTGAAAATATTTTTTCAACCAGAATAATTATAAGAGGCGTTGATAATGCAAAACCGATTATGATCGGGAGAATTCCAAAGTAACTTAGCCAGATGTTTTTTGATGGAATGTACAGAACAATCGCTCCGATGATAATGAATAGCAAACCTGCAATACTCATCGCGGGAATTTTTCTCACCAGTGATGATTCCTGTTCAGACCGCATCATTGCAGAACGCGGATGAACCATTGACGCTTCTTTTGCAGGCTTGATTGCCGAAAGAATTGTTGCCAGAATTCCTAATGCCGCACCTTTCAGAATTATAAATGGTGAAATGTAAATCTCTCTGACTGAAACGACATAATATAAATCATTTATCGTTTGTGAGATGAAGACGATCAGAAATTTTGAAATGAAATATGCCAGGACAAATCCGATTGCTGTTCCAATAATTCCAATTATCAAAGCTTCTCGGATGATTATTCTGGAGACTTCGTTCGATGTAACTCCAAGCGAGCGAAGTGTTCCGATTAAAACTTTTCTTTGAACAACCGAAAACGTCATCGTGTTGTAAATCAGAAACAATCCAACAATTAAAGCAAGCAGACTGAGAGAAGTCAGGTTGATGTTAAACGCTTCGAGCATTTGTTCTGCGGTTTGCGAGCGCGAACCTGATTTTTGAAGCTGAAATCCCTTGGGCAAAAGACTTTTTAATTCTTCTTCTTCAGCAGGAGTGTTAACTATAACATCTATGTAATCTATCACGCCGATCCTTTCGGTCAACTCCTGTGCTGTTGCAATATCTGCGATTAAAAGATTTTCCAGTGCTGATTTGTTTTGCCCGTCTTCTGTAATCAATCCGATTATAGAAAGATTTTTTTCTTTACCATTTATTAAAACAGAGATTGAATCTCCGATGCTTTTATTTAAGACTGCTAAACTTTCATTGGAGAGAACAACTGCATTTGGCTTTGTAAGAAAATCTTTCAACTCACTATCAATAGCTGTTGCGGTGTTAGCTAAATAATCTCTGAAGGGGCGTTCGGCAAAAAAATCAATACCTAACAGCTTGAAAATCTTTCTGTTTGAATCTGAAACGTTTACATAAACTTCAATTACGGGTGCGATGTTCTTTATTCTTTTTTCGATTCTCAAATAAGTATAAAACGAGTCCGGTATTCCTTCCGAAGTTCCAATTATTTGATGAGTTGCTTTGCCGGCGACTGCATTCATCGAAAGATCAAATGCTTTTGCCGAACTATGATTTGCAATATCAATCGAAACAACAATTGCCACTCCCATTGCAATTCCCAGGACAGACAAACCAAACTGCCAGGGATGTTTTATCAAATATCTTAAACTTGATTTTGTTAAGCTATTCAAAGACAGATTCCTTTTTCACTTCCCTAAGTCTGCCTTCTTTTAGAGAATAAATTTTATCCGCGAGTCCTATTACGTCTTTGCTGTGCGTAACCATTATCATTGTCTTGCCTTTTTTCTTAACCACCCTGTCAAGCAAATCAACAATCTGAAGACCTGTTTCATAATCAAGATTGCCGGTTGGTTCATCCGCAAGAATAATATCGGGGTTGTGAATCAATGCCCTTGCAATTGCAATTCTCTGCTGTTCGCCGCCGGATAGTTTGTCGGGATATGTGTTTGCTCTGTTCGCAAGTCCGACTTCCGACAAGATAGAATTGATTCTTTCTTCGGTATTGTTTGAGCCTGTAAGTTCAAGAGGAAGCAGCAAATTCTCTTTAACGGTAAGAGTTGGAATCAGATTAAAGAACTGGAAGATAAAACCGACTTTGTTTCTGCGTACAAGTGTTCTTTCTTTCTCGGAAAGTTTTGTGATATCTGTTCCATCAATAGCCACTGAGCCGCTGTCGGGAACATCAATTCCGCTGATGATATTAAGCAAGGTGGATTTACCGGAGCCGCTTTTCCCGAACAGTATGATAATCTCTCCGTTTGAAACGCGCAGATCCAGATTGCTCAAGACTGCGTGCTTAATATTCCCCTCAAGATAGCTTTTATTTACATTTTTTAATTCGAGCATAAATGACCTAAAAATTCTGATAATGTAATAACAATAATAAATGTGGAATAGTTTACTTGCTGCGTAATAAAAAAGCCATCACAAAGGATGGCGTAACAATCTTCCAACGTGAAAGTCTAATCAACCCACCATCTCTTTAATTCCAATTTCAGGTGAGGTCGGTGTAAAGTTAAATCTCTTATTAAACTTACCGCTGTTAAAGAAGTAATCCTGTTTGAACTGATATCCCACATCGTGCAGCTCTTTTAATATTGGGACAAAAATTGCTAAAGTACTTATCATCCAATCCGGCATAGTTTGAATTTTTTTCTGCTTGTTCATCGCTTGCATCAGCAACTCAATCCATTGTTCATTACTTAACTTTTTATCGGTTGTTGGAAGATGCCATACCTGATTAAATGCGTCGGGTGTGTTGCCAAGTAATGCAACCGCCTTCCCGATATCTTTGCTGTAAATAAAACTGTGGATTACATCAAGCTTACCAAGCCATTGTGGATTTTTGCCGTTAATGAGTTTTAAATATACAGTTTGATAAAGCATACTTGTTGTTACAGCGGGTCCGTAAAAATCCGGTGCCCGTGCTATAATCGCTTCAACTTTGTTATTTTCAACTGCTTCCATCAGCATTCTTGCAATTTCCATGCGAACCGTTCCTTTTTTGGAAATCGGATTCATTGGCGTTTCTTCACTCATATTGCCAAGATATTTCGGATCATACATGTAAACATTATCAACAAAAACAATTTTGGTTTTATACTTGCTGCAGCTATCAATCAGATTCCGCATAAATGTTGGCCAGAGTTCACGCCAGACTTTAATGCTGTAAGGAAACCCTATTGCCACATAAACTATTTCTGATCCCTTAACTGAGTCATCAAGTTGTTTTGGATCAGTTAAATCAGCTTTCAATAATTTATCTGTATCATTAACCTTTTTCGGATTACGATTGACAATCCGGATCTCTTTTGTGTAGTCTGATAACTCGCGTGTTATCTCCGTTCCAGCTCCGCCGCCGGCG
>CAVORE010000002.1:0-335000 GCA_963698525.1 uncultured Ignavibacteriaceae bacterium
GAACACCGCTTACTTTAATTCTTGGACCCTCAAAGCAGCTTTCAAATGAATCAACTGATGAAAAAACAAAAACCAAAGCCGAGCTTATTCACAGAAGTGCAAATAAATTAAACAGGCTTGTAGATGAGCTGCTCGATATTTCGAAGATTGAGGCCGGTGAAATGAAGCTTAGGGCTTGTCCGGTAAACTTAGTTTCAATTGTTAAAGAACTAGCCTTTTCATTTTCATCTTTAGCGGATAGAAAGAAAATTACTTTTAAAGTGAATAGTGATAATGAGGAGATAGTTGCTTACCTGGACAAAGATAAATTTGATAAGATTCTTAGCAACGTCCTTTCTAATGCTTTTAAGTTTACACCGGAAGGCGGCAGGGTTGAAGTTGCAATACAGGCCTCCCCTAAGTACCCTCCAAAGGAGGGGACTTTCAAGAGCATATTATCCCCTCCTAGTAGGGAAACGGAAGGGGTGGGTAAAGAATACTCATTAAATGACAACTACGTAGAAATTTCTATCCGCGATACCGGCACCGGAATACCACAAAACCAGATAGACAAAATCTTCGACAGATTTTACCAGGTTGATGGAAGCCATACCCGGGAACACGAAGGAACGGGGATTGGATTATCGCTTACCAAAGAATTAGTTGATTTGCATAAAGGGAAAATAGAGGTTGAAAGCAAAGAAGGAAAAGGTTCGACTTTCAGAATAATATTCCCTCTCGGTAAAGATCATTTGAAAGCAGAGGAAATTTGTGAAGAAAGTCTCTCCCAAACCCTCTCCAAAGGAGAGGGCTTTTCGGAAGAAATAATTATTCCTGAAAAAACTAAAACAGCTCAGCCTGATATTAGCCTAATAATGGAAACAGAAAAACCACTTTTGCTAATAGTTGAAGATAATCCGGATGTAAGAAAATATATCAGTATGATTCTTGGGAATGACTATAGAATATTTGAAGCCAAAGATGGCGAAGAGGGGCTTGCCAGATCATTTGAATACATTCCAGATCTTATCATCAGCGATATTATGATGCCAAAGCTTGATGGATTTAAGATGTGCAGCAGATTGAAAACAGATTCAAGGACCAGTCACATTCCGATAATAATGCTTACAGCTAAAGCAACAATGAATGATAAAGTGAGCGGATTAGAAATTGGCGCTGATGATTACATAATGAAACCATTCGAAGAAGCAGAACTTAAAGCCAGAATAAAAAATCTAATTGAGCAAAGAAAAAGACTGCAAGAGCATTTCCGGAAGTATGGATTGCTTGAAATAGAAGAGAAGAATATTACTCCGGTTGATCAGAAGTTTTTACAGAAAGCAGTTAGCATAATTAATGTACATATTTCGGATACATCATTCGGAGTTGAGACACTGGCCGATTCTATGGCGGTCAGCAGATCTCTGCTTCTTAAAAAGGTGAATGCACTTATCGGAGAATCACCAAGCGAATTTATCAAACGGACAAGGCTGAACAAAGCAGCCAGACTGATTGAAAAGAACTACGGAAATATCTCTGAAATAGCTCTTGAAGTTGGCTTCAACAATCCATCATACTTTGCCGAATGTTTCAAAAAGCAATTTGGAGTTGCTCCTTCGCAGTATCAGAGTAAGAATAAATAAATAAGGTAACCTGCCCGGGGTAATTATTAACTTTTTACTTTAGTCTTTCTTTCCAGTATCCGGGTTTCCGTGCGAGATGAGTAATTCCAACAATAAATATCTCGTCCGGTTTTACCTTATAGATTACTACAAATGGAAATCTATTAGTTAAGCATTTTCTGGTATTTGTCGATAGTTTAGGGAAAGCCTTGGGAAACTCACTTATGCGTTTAATAGTAGAATACACTTCTCCAAGAAATTTCAATCCAATTTTTGTTTGCTGTTTCTCATAATAATCTACTGCTAGTTCAAGCTCAATGCATGCTTCCGGATGAAATGTAAATTTCACGGATTGTACTTATTTCTTATTTCTCTTAATACCTGTTCACCGTCTAAGGATTTAATTTTTCCTTCTTCATATTCTCTAACACGTTTTTCAGCTTCCTCAATCCAAAGACGGTCAATTTCCTCCTGAGTTGGAATATTTAAACTTTGTAATAACTGTTCTACTAATTCAGCTCTGTCTTCAAGTGGAAGTAGAAGCGCTTCTTCCATAAATTTTCTGGCTAAATCGCTCATAATGTATTTCCTTACTTTTATTACTTTACTGAAATAAATATAAGCTTTGACATAATACTTTTCAAAATAAAAGCCGATGAAGTGGTGATTATTTATACCTTCATTTTTACATTCAGAAGAATCTTTTAACATTAATTAAAGAATGAAAAAGACCCTGCCCAAAGGACTCCTTCGACGAAACGAGCCTGCCTGTCGGTAGACAGGTTCAGGGCTTTAATTGCAAATCCGGCAACACTTAATATTCGCAAGTTTTTTTAGACCGCTCCGTACTCATAATTGATAGTTTTTTACTCATATCTGGTAGATTTCTGCCCCTCCAATGTATTACCATATAGGTGAAAAAAATTCATTTTATTTAAGGTGAAACTGTTATTGTCAGTCTGAGCCTGTCGAAGACTGACATTTATCACCTCATCACACTTCGACAAGCTCAGTATAACAGTAATCGAAGTTTTTTAACAAATAGATGAGTATAAAATGCTAAACAATAATTCGCTTATGGATGATGTAACACCGCTTGAGTTTTTCTTAAGCCAGAATTACCCGAATCCGTTTAGGGAAAAGACAGTTATAAAATATTGTGTGGCTTATAAAACCAGGGTGATAATAACAGTATATGACTCTGAAGGTAATGAGATAGAAAAATTAGTTGATGAAGAAAAAAGTCCCGGCACTTATGAAGTTGAATTTAGCGTAGTGCAGGACTCCAGTCCTGCGATAAAAAGTGGAACGTATTTCTATCGATTACAAGCTGGAGAATACAGAAGTGAAAAGAAGATGCACATAATAAGTGAAAACCCTAAAAGCGGTCTGATATGATCTCAATTTTTAGTCAATTTTCTATAGAGAATCAAGATTGCAACATAAGTGCAAGCTTTAGAGACATAGTCAATAACACCCCCCTTACAAATTTAGTTTATTTGTAATGTGGTAAATAGTATTTAATCATCCATAACTAGGAGGTTACAATGTTGAATTCTACAGCTCGTCCCGATAATTCGGGAAAATCCCGCCTGTCTGCCGACAAGGCAGGCCTTGCAGGAAAATCTTTTCTACAAGCTTTGTTTTTCTTTTTGCTGACAACGCAAATGTGTTTTGCTCAGTGGGAGTTGCAGAATCCATTAATCACACAAAACAATCTGTGTGATGTAACATTAATTAACGAAAATACTGGTTGGGCTATTGGCGATAGTGGCACAATTATAAAAACCACAAATGGTGGAATAGATTGGTTCACTCAGGAGAGTAATACAGTCTATTCACTTAGAGGAGTAAATTTTATAGATGTGAACAGTGGTTGGGCAGTCGGTGAAAATGGAACAATCTTGAAAACCTCAGATGGAGGATCGAATTGGATTTTGCAAACCTCTGGAGTTACTAACAATCTAAATGATGTTTCATTTGTTAATGAAAATGTTGGTTTAGCAGTTGGTGAAAATGGAAGAGTTATGCAAACAAATGATGGTGGCAACACTTGGGTTGCTCAGATGCTAGGCATTACTAACACACTATACGGTGTTTGCTTTGTAGATAATAACAACGGTTGGATTGTTGGGGAAAATTATCCTGATGGTGTCATTAAAAGAACAACAGATGGAGGAAATACTTGGAATACTCAATTGAGTCCAATTAACATTCACGAAAGCTTATATGATGTCTACTTTACTGACATAAATACAGGATGGATTGTTGGTCGTAATCACAATGGAACAGATCCTTGGGGCGAAATTCTAAAAACAACTAATGGAGGCTCTTCTTGGATTGCACAGAGCTGTCCTACACAAGCAGAATTATCATCCGCACACTTTATTGATTCTAATAATGGGTGGGCAACTGCAGCTGATAGATGGTATGGTGGTATAAAAGGTCATATCCTAAGAACTACAAATGGTGGCGCTACTTGGTTAATACAATACTTAGGTGTATCAAAGGCAACAAATGGTATATTCTTTACGAATCCAAGCAATGGCACTGCAGTTGGCGAAAATGGAACTATTCAACTCTCAACGGATGGTGGAAATACCTGGAACAGTCCTCCAGGTGGTTCAACAAATGACTGGACAGATGTCAGCTTTACCGACCCAAATAACGGAATGGTTATAGGTGATGGTGGAACGATTCTGAGAACAACTAATGGCGGGATAAGTTGGACTCCAGTTTTCACGGGTACAACCAATGATTTTACTGCAATGAGTTTTATAGATGCAAACGAAGGTTGGGCTGTCACAGGTATCATACACGGTTTCCATACTGAGCTTCGTGATTCTTCTTTCATCTTTCATACTACTGATGGTGGTGTAACCTGGACAAAGCAGCTAACTATGCCATTAACTCTTTTTAATGATGTTAGCTTTGTTGATGCTGATAACGGTTGGGCTGTTGGCGTCAGAACAGATAGTATTTGGTGGACTTCAGAATATTGGATTATCCTCCGCACAAATAATGGTGGAACTACTTGGACCCAGACATTAACTGATACGATATGGGGAAGCAAAATCTTTTTTGCTGATATGAATACAGGTTGGATTATTTCAACCTCTATTGGGATGGGTAGTAAGTCTTGCATTTATAAAACAATCGATGGAGGAAATACTTGGGGACTTCAGTTTGAAATTGGTTCAAGGTGGGGATCACACCTTAGGGACATTGTTTTTCTTGATTCGAATATTGGTATTGCGGTTGGAAGATCTGCACCAAACGTAGCCTCTAACTATGCTCTGATTGTTAAGACTATTGATGGAGGTGCAAACTGGACGCAGATTCTTATCGATCCTCCAGCACTCAACGGTGTTTTCTTTATTAATGCAATGGAGGGTATATCGGTTGGTGAAGAAGGCGTTATCCATCGAACCTCTGATGGCGGAACTTCTTGGGAAGCACAAACAAGCGGAATAACAAACCCACTAAATAATGTTTACTTCACTGACGCTCTTAACGGCTGGATATCTAGCAATAACGGAATAATTCTCCACACAACCAACGGTGGTGTTTCATTTGTTGAAGAAGAACAGATTGATGAAATACCAACAGAGTTTTTACTTTCACAAAATTATCCCAATCCCTTTAACCCGAGTACAAAAATAAAATACTCAGTCTCCGCAATCATCATATGTAGTAGTTAAAGTTTTTGATGTTCTCGGTAACGAAATAGAAACATTAGTCAACGAAGAAAAACCAGTGGGCACTTATGAATTAACTTGGAATGCAGCTAACCTGCCAAGCGGAGTTTATTTCTATCAGCTGAGAGCGGGTAGCTTTGTTGAGACAAAAAAGATGTTGCTGTTGAAGTAATAAAAACCCTACCTCGTTCCTCCCCCTTACTAAAGGGGAGGATGAAGGAGGGGTTCTAAAATAAATAGGATGTAATAAGTCTCTAACTAATTAATTAACAATCCATAAATAGGAGGTTCTAATGAAACGCGTAATTACACTTTCGTTTCTTCTAACAGTGTTTTTTGCTTACACTGTTATTGCACAGGAATTGGGTTCAATAAGAAAAGCTCACGAGATTAAAATTCCTGAAAAAATTCACAAACTTGTTCTTGATCCGCTTCCGGCAGGCACTTATTCCATCGGTACCGGTGGTTACTTCCCCACAATTGATTCTGCATTCAACAAACTCAGCATTGACGGAATTGCCGGTGAAGTTACTCTTGAACTGACTGACGCGCTATATACTGCACCATCACTTTCTTCCTTTATTCTGAATGGACCAATCCCTGGCGCAGGAACTTCAAGCCGAGTTACTATCCAACCTGCGGACAATGTTGCTGTTACAATTGAAGGTGATGGCGAAGCTGTGCTAATGTTCTTTGATGCCAGCTACGTAACACTCGACGGTATCAGTTTGCAAGGTAATACCCATCTAAAAGTACACGCACTATATAATGCCCAACCTCAGTGGAACGATGCTATTGATTTCTACGGTAATTGCGACTATGTGCAAGTACAAAACCTTACTGCGTATTCAGATGATGTCACACGAGCTTCAGCAGCTATTTTCTTCAGTAATATCCAATCGGCGATACCGAATAGCTGCATTATTTCAGGTGTCTCTGTTACTTCAGCAACATTTGGTATTTACGTGGCTGGACAAACTGGTTTCCGACCTAGCGGGTTTGAAATTCGCAATAATCATATCGGTTCGCCAACTGATAGTCTCATTGCCTGGGGAATCCAAAACGAATTGTCTGACGGAACTATCATTGAGAATAATGAGGTTGAAAACATCAGACGCGGTTATTTCACTTCTGCTTCTCAATACTTCTTGTATGGTATTAACGCTTACTTTAGCAATAATGTTATCATCCGCAACAATATTGTCCATAATATTCGCGCAACAGAAAATAACACACGTAGTCAAGGAATACTGATATCAGGTGATGCATCAGAACGTGGGAATAATGTCTGGGTTTATAATAATATGGTTTACGATATTCGCGGCTACGCATCACAAAATGTTGGGCTGTCTGGAATTCGTGCCTGGGATCAGGATAACCTACGAATAGAATACAACTCCGTCTCTCTTTCGGAGGTGGGAGATGTTGCACCTGTTACAGGTTCAGCAGCACTTTGGTTTGAATCATCCAATAATTCTCCTTCTGCATATAATAACATCCTTGTGAACACACGGAATGATTCTCCGTATACTTCAACATCAATAAGGTTTGATGGAGCTACTGGCATCTCAGATTTCAACGATCTGTTAGTTGGACCTTTTGATAATTCATATATTGGAAAGTTTAGTGGAACTAATTACAAGACATTAGCAGACTGGCAGGCAACAGGAAAAGATTTAAATAGTATTTCCGAGATGCCTTACTTCATTTCTTCATCTGATTTGCACATCGATAAAACTTTCCCGACAAATCTTGAAAGAGGTGCAACTCCGATTGCCGGAATAACAAATGATTTTGATGGTGATTTACGCAATACGACAACACCTGATATCGGTGCTGATGAATTTGATGGATTTACACTAGAGGATCCATTACCGACGGGAACTTATACAATTGGTACCGGTGGTAACTTCGAAACAATCCAAAGTGCATTTGACAAACTGGAAACCGATGGAATTGCTGGTGCTGTTACATTTGAATTAATTGACAACCTTTACACAGCACCCGCAGATACTTTTGGTTTCTTGTTAGATGGTCCAATAATAGGTGCCGGACCAAATAGCAGAATTACCATTAGACCTGCAGATAATAGACATGTCATTGCAGAAGGAAATTGGAGATATGTATTTACTTTTAGAAATGTAAGCTATTTAACCTTAGATGGTATTAGCATTGACAGGCCGCTATTACCAACATTTACAATTCACTCACTCTATAATTCACAATATGAAACAAACCGAGGAATAATTTTTTGGGATAATGCAGATCATAATATCGCGAAGAATTTAACAGTTATCTGTGATGATATCATGAGAGATGGTATAGGAATATTTTTTGTGGCAGGAGTAAATTCAATTGTTGCACCAGACAGCAATCTCATTGAAGGTAACTTTATTAAAAAAGCCGGCGCAGCAATAGTGGTTGGAGGATATTTTTCAGCATCAACTACAAGACCAACAGGCAATATAGTTAGGAAAAATATAATTGGTTCAGAAACCGATAGCTTAATTGCCTGGGGAATTCAATTAGAAAAATGTCATAACACAATCGTTGAAGATAATATCGTTCAAAATCTAACGGTCAACAATGGTTATGCCTGGGAAAATATAAACACTGGGATCAACTCTTATTGGGGTAGTGGAGATATAATAAGAAATAATGTTGTCCATAAAATAAAAGCAAGCGGTGGATATACTAGTGTCGGAATATTATTATCCGGTGACGTAGGAAACACTGGTAGTGATAATTTAGTCTATAATAATATGGTCTACGATATCCAAAGTACTTCTACACAAGGTGACAGCCGCGTGGCAGGAATTCAGATGTGGCAGCAGAATAATCCTAAAATTTATTATAACTCAGTTAATCTTTTTGGGACAGGTGCTAATCATTATGGATCGGGCGCTTTATATATCTGGAATAATTGTTCAAATGTTGAAGCGAAAAATAATATTTTAGTAAACACAAGGGATGAATCTCCCTATTGTGCATCTTCAATTTATTTGCAATCAACTAATGCACTTTTGAACTCAGATTATAATGATCTGTCCTATGAAGCGAGTCAATACAATTACCTTGTAAAATCTTATAGTGGGAGTTATTCCACATTAGCAGATTGGCAGGTAACAGGAAAAGATTTGCACAGCTATGTTGAAATGCCAAACTTTGTTGATCCATATTTGCATATAGATGATACGATCGCAACTTATATCGAGTCACGCGGAATCCCAATTCCAGGAATAGATACAGATTTTGATGGTGATGCACGCCACGCAACCACACCGGATATAGGTGCGGATGAACTTGATGGAGTAGTTGGTGTTGAAGATGAGATAACTTTACCAACAGAATTTGCACTTGAGCAAAACTACCCGAATCCATTTAACCCAAGCACAACTTTCAGATACTCAATTCCAGCACAGTCAAAAGTTGTGATAAAGGTTTATGACATACTTGGCAATGAAATCGCAACTCTAATGGATGAAGAAAAATCCATCGGTACATATGAGTTAACCTGGAATGCAGAGAATCTGCCAAGTGGAGTTTATTTCTATCAACTCAGGTCTGGAAGTTTTGTTGAGACAAAAAAGATGTTACTTTTGAAGTAAACTAAAACCTCACCCCGAAATAAACCTGTCTACCGACAGGTAGATTCGGGGCAAGCTCTGTTTCCTCTCCTTAGCAAGGAGAAGGATTAAGGGAGAAGTAAAATTAAAAATGCCACCCCGACTTATCGGGATGGCATTAAATATAAATTCATGCAACCATGCATTCATGCAATCATACGCTTCTTACGCTTCTTCCAATACAGGCTCTTCAACCTTTTTCTTTTTACCGTTAGTTTTCTTTCTTTTATTACCAAATCCTTCAGGATTATTTTTATCCGAATAATTTTTATACCTGTAAACTTTATTCTGGAAGTTGCGGAGAATTATTTCCTCTTCATCCATATGCAGAACATAATTTGGCAGAATTGGAATCTTTCCACCGCCGCCGGGTGCATCAATTACAAAGTGAGGTATTGCCAGACCGCTTGTATGTCCGCGCAATGCTTCGGCTATCTTCAAACCGGTTTCAAGTGAAGTGCGGAAATGGTTTGCACCCTTTGTTTCATCAGCCATATACATATAGTAAGGACGAACTCTTATTCTTAATAGTTTCTGCATCAGTTCTTTTACTACTGCCGGATCATCATTTACACCTTTCATAATCACCATCTGGTTACCAACAGGAACACCGGCATCTGCAAGCATTTCACAGGCTTTAGAACTTTCGGGAGTAATTTCCCACGGATGATTAAAATGAGTATTGACGTAAACAGGATGATACTTCTTTATCATATTAACAAGCTTTGTTGTAATTCTGTGCGGAAGAACTACAGGCATTCTTGTTCCGAGTCTGATAATCTCTAAATGCTTTATCTGACGCAACCGCTGGAGAATTTTCTCAAGCATTGTGTCTGTGAGCATAAGAGGATCACCGCCGGAGAGAATCACATCTCTTATCTCTGTATGTTCTTCAAGATATTTGAATGCACTCTCGAGACCTTTCATTGAAATCTTTTCGTAGTCACCAACTTTTCTTTTACGGGTACAGAAGCGGCAGTAAATGCCACATTGGCTTGTAACAAGAAAGAGAGCACGATCGGGATAACGGTGAGTGATGTTTGGAACGGGACTCATTTCGTCTTCGTGAAGAGGATCTTCTTCTGCATCAAGATCTTCCAGCTCTACTTTTGCCGGAACGCATTGAAGCCAAATTGGGTCGCCGGGATAACGGATGAGACTTAAATAGTAAGGATTAATTCGAGCCTGGAAAAATTCATCCAGTTCTTCGGCCGTTTTGCGGTCGATGCCGAATTTTTCTACGACATGGTCCACAGTGTGTACGCTGTCCCTTACCATTTCCTGCCAAAGTTCCATGATAGTTCCTCAGTTATTCTTGTGATTGAAATATTTTCCAAAGATGATCATACCATCTCCTTTGGAATAAAAATCATTTATTTCAGAAATTATGCTGTAATTATTACGCATATAAAAATTTCTTGTAGCAGAGTAACTATCTTTGGAAGAAGTTTCAGCGAGCAGCCACCTGCCGTTGTTTTCATTAACAAAACTTTCTGCATGTTCTAAAAGTTTCTTTCCAATCCCTTTTTTTCCGTGATCAGGATTGGTTACAATCCAGTAAAGATCATACACACCATCTGTTAATGGTCTCTTACCGGTGCAATGATATCCAAGAATCATGCCATCTTCTTCATATATGAACAAATTATAGTCTGTCTGCATCGGATTCATTGCTACGATGTTCACAAGTTCCATCGCAACTTTGATTTCCTCACTGCTAAAATTCGGAGTCGAATTTAAAATACCTTCAATTTTTTTTGCATCATCCGGCTTTAGCCTGCGTACCATTTTTTTTCTTTCTGATTAATGCAAAGTTTGCAATTGTATAAAGCAAATCGTCATACCTAATTCCATCTGCAGCCGCTGCCCGTGCAAATCCTGAGTCAGAAGAAATATCAGGATTGGGATTAACCTCAATAACATAAGGCTTATCATCATTGCTCAATCTAATATCAACACGGGAATAATCTCTGCAGTTCAGCGCATCATATGATGCTAATGCTGTAAATTGGATTTGCTTTTTTATTCTTTCACCGAGTGGTGCCGGGCAAACAGGCTTAGTGTGATTGTAATAGACGCTGCCTTCCGTCCACTTGCCATCGTAAGTAACGATGTTAGGAAAATCTTCTGGAAGCCCGGTAAAACTTATTTCCGAAATTGGAAGTACTCTGCCTCCAAGTATTGCCACATTCAATTCTTTTCCCTGGATATATTCTTCAAGAATAACATCCTGGCTGTATGTTTCTACCAAAAAGCTGAATTGTTTTCTCAATTCTGAGTAATTTTTTACCACAGAGAATTCAGAAATACCGATGCTTGCATCTTCATTCATCAGTTTTAGTATTAATGGATAACATAATTTTATTTCTTTTTCCGTAAATCTTTTGGTTTTTTTAAGTGTTCTGTATTCCGGAGTAAGAATGCCTCTGGATTTTAGAATTGCCTTTGCTCTGGCTTTATGCAGGCAGTTACCCAGTGTAATGGGTGAACAACCGGTAATTTCGTAACCCAAAAGTTCAAATAATCCAGCCATAGAAGATTCGTAAGTAGATATACCTTCCACAGATTCAACAAAGTTATAAATCACATCCGGGTTAAAAGCATTAATATTATTAATAGTCTTTTGAACATCTCTGTCAACAGAAAGGGATTTCACTTCACTGAAACTTTTTGATAAAGATTCCTCAACTTTGTTGAGTTCATTAAGAAAATTCTTTTCTGAAAGATCATTTGCTTTTGCAGAGTCATCATTTTTCTTTCCGTTATAAACTGAAAAGACACTAACAGGTGCATTATAGCAAATTAATATCTTTGCGTTCTCTTTCATGCGAGGTTATACCTTTTAGCGGCTGAGTAAAGAGCGCGTTGAATTAATTGATTGTATGTCATTCCTGCAGTACGAGCCGCTTTCGGAAAACTCGAATTTTCATTTGGGTCAGGCATTATTCCCGGTAATGGATTTATTTCTATAATATTCGGAATTCCATTTTTGTCAAGACGAACATCTATCCTGCTCCAATCCTTGCAGTTTAAAACTTTGTAAGTTCTGAGGACAGTATCTTTTATTCTTTCTTCAAGTTGTTTGTCAAGTTTAGCCGGGCACTCAAACACATCGAAATTATTTTCTTTAGTATCAAGTATCCACTTTGCCTCATAAGAATAAAGAGGGACGATATCCTCTGGAAAATCTTCGTAACGGATCTCGATGATTGGAAGAACTTCAGCCTCATCTCCGTTTCCAAGAACGGCTACTGTAAATTCTCTTCCGGGAAGAAATTCTTCGATTAAAGCCGGCTGGTTATAAGAAATTAATATTCTGCTAATCTCGTCTTCGAGTTCTTTGGTATTTTTTACAAATGATGAGGAAAAAATTCCCTTGCTTGAACCTTCAGAAATTGGTTTTACTATTAATGGAAAATCGAAACTGGCATTCTTAATGTCCTCCATCCGGTTAGCAACCAGGAATTTGGCATTTGGAATTTTGTGATAAGTTAAAATTTCTTTTGCGCGGGATTTATCAAGACAAATGCCAAGCGTAAGTGCATCTGAACCCGAATAAGGTATCTGAAGCATCTCAAGCATTGCAGGTAAATGCGATTCACGGTTAACTCCGGTTAGTCCTTCTGCAAAATTGAAAACGATATCCGGTTTTAATTCTTTAAGTTTTATAAATGCATCGTTGTTCGCTTCAACTAAAGTAACGTTGTGAAATTCTGCGATAGCATCTTTAACAGCGTTTACAGTTTCCCACGTATCCCATTCTGCATATGTGTCCACTGCCGGTTGAAATTCATGTTGAGGAGAATTCTGAACAGGGGAGAGGTCTTCGTGGAAAGTTTCACTTTCTGGTTTTACGTTGAATGTTATAGCAACATCTAAACGTACATTAAACCTTGGTGATAAAATATTTTCTCCTTTAAATTATTTTTTGTTCCAAATATAAACTTTATAAATAATTTGTCAACATGTTTTAAAAAGTTTTTTAAAATAATTTTTCATGGAAAATTTTCATGAACGAGAGTTGATGAGAGAAATTTTTTAGTATCGGGTCATGATTTTTAAAATTTTTTCTGAAGTAGCTCGGATAAAATATTTCTGTTGGTGTTGATTGAAGATGAAAAAATTTGTAAACGAAATTTTTTTTCAGGCGATCTTTGCGTACTGAAGGTTGCTCGAATAATATTTGATGAGATTATTTTTTATTACACGGTTACTTTCTGATTTCAAAGATGGGTCTTTATTTATAAGGTCGAAAGCAATGTTCTTTGTTTGGTTTATAAGCTCTGCATCATGAATTATATCTGCATATTTCAAATCAGGGAAGCCGCTTTGCTTTGTGCTGAAGATATCTCCAGGTCCACGAAGTTTTAAATCTGTTTCAGCAATTTCGAAACCATTATTTGTCTTTACCATCGTCTGAAGTCTGATTGCAGATTTATATTTGTCGAGCATGGCACTTGAAAGGTAATCGAGTTCAAGTTGCAGTTGTATATTATACTGTACAATCTCATCCCTGGTGACAAGGACACAGTAAGCCTGCTTATCACTTCTTCCGACTCTTCCTCTCAGTTGATGAAGTTGTGAAAGACCAAACCGGTGAGCATCGTTAATCAAAATGATATTCGCATCGGGAATGTCTATACCAACTTCGATGACTGTTGTTGAAACCAAAACATCAAATTCTTTTTTCAGAAAGAGCAGCATCTTTTCTTCTTTCTCCTGCCAGCTCATCCTTCCGTGAATAAGTCCAAGGTTTAAATTTTTAAGATGAGTCTTCCTGAGTTCCTCATAAAAAGTTTCAGCAGCTTTCAATTCAAGCTTGTCAGAATTTTCAACCAAAGGATAAACAAGAAATGTCTGGTAACCTTCCTTCTTTTTATCAATGATGAACTTAAAAATTTCTGGAAGTTTACTTTCTCCCCGAAGCACAGTTTTGATTGGCTTTCTGTTCTTCGGCATTTCATCAATAACAGAAATATCCAGGTCACCGTAAACAGTCATCGAGATCGTTCGGGGAATTGGTGTAGCACTCATTACCAAAACTTCAGGAGTTTTACCTTTACTTTGAAGTTTAGCTCTTTGCCTCACGCCAAAGCGGTGTTGTTCGTCAATAACAACCAATCCTAAATTCTTGTATTTTACTTTTTCTTCGAGAAGAGCGTGTGTACCGACTATGATATCAGCTTCCTGAAGTTCAATTTCCTGAAGTCTTTTGTCCCGTTCTGATTTCTTTTGACCGCCAAGAAGAAGAGCAACTTTTATTTCCCGTTCTGGATAAAGTTCAAAAAGTTTTTTCATCATCGAGGAAATATTTTTTGTGTGCTGGTCAGCTAAAATTTCGGTTGGAGCCATAATTGCTGCCTGGTATCCATTATCTACCGCAATCAACATTGCTATTAATGATACGATTGTCTTTCCGCTTCCAACATCTCCTTGGAGTAGCCGATTCATCGGTTTTTCGGAAAGCAGATCATTCTTTATTTCGCTCAAAACTTTTAATTGTGCTTTTGTGAGTTCAAAGGGAAGTGTCTTTAAAAAATTCTGAACCAAGTTCGACTTGATGCTCATTTTATTTCCAATGAGCTTACTTTGATAGTTCTGCTTTCTGAGGGCAACCAGCAATTCGAGGTAGAATAATTCTTCGAACTTAAAACGATTTCGTGCACAATTCAGTTTTTCAGTAGATTCAGGAAAATGAAAACTTCGTACTGCTTCCTTAAGCGGTATTAATTTATTTTGATTAATAATTTCTTCGGTAAGAGTTTCCTCAATTAAATCGGCATAATTTTCAACAGCAAGACTGATTATTCTTCGTAAACTTAAGTCGCCGATGTTACCAGACTTAAGTTCCTTTGGTATTCTATAAAAAGGAATGATCTTTCCTGTATGAAGAAAACTTTTTTCTTCTTCTTCAGATATTCGATCAAAATCAGGATGAATAAATTGTAAAGCACCATATTTTGATTTATCAGGTTTCGAAGAGACAGCAAAAATATCTCCTTCATTAAAAACAGAATAAAAATATTTTGTTGCATGAAACCAGACACATTCAAAAAATCCAGTCTCATCTCTGAACTGAACTTTAAGAACTTCCTTTTTGCCAAACCTCTTCTTTTCTTTTTCAAAAACTTTTCCAATTACTGTCAGCTCACCATCGTAGCCGTTCATCAAGTAGCCATAAGCTTTTGCAGCAGTTAAAACCGTTGTCCGATCCAGATGACGTGAAGGAAAGTAAAAGAGTAAATCGTGAATTGTGTTAATCCCGATTTTCGAAAATGATTCGGCTCTTTTAGGTCCTACCGACTTCAAATACTGGACGGAATCGTCAAGTGTGTTCTTTGAAATGGAATTCATTAATAGAAAAATAATCTAACGTTTTGCTAAACTCAAAAATCACTTAAAGCCTTTCTGGTAAATTATATTTAATTTTAGAGAGAAAATAAAGAAGGAAATAAATATTGGAATGGGAAAAGTTATTAACCGATTCAAGGCTTGGTGAGAAAAACCAAAGTAAACAAAATCTTCATGATGGAAGAAGTGAATTCCAGAAAGATTTTGACAGGATTGTCTTCTCTCCGGCTTTCCGAAGACTGCAGGATAAAACTCAGGTGTTCCCGCTACCTGAAAGTGATTTTGTTCATACCCGGTTAACTCACAGTCTTGAAGTTTCGTGCGTTGGCAGATCATTGGGGAATCTTGTGGGTGAAACGGTAATTAAAAGAAATCCTGCTTTGCAAAATAAGTTTACAAAATTCCACTTCGGTGAAATTGTTGCTGCGGCTTGCCTTGCTCACGATATTGGCAATCCACCTTTCGGACATTCCGGTGAAGATGCAATTGCAGAATATTTCCGAAGCGGTAATGGGCAAAAGTTCAAATCAAAAATTCGAGATGAAAAAAAGTGGACGGACCTTGTTAAGTATGAAGGTAATGCACAGGGATTCAGAATAATCACAAAACTTCAGAATCCGAAAGTAAAAGGCGGACTTAGCCTAACTTTTTCAACGCTTGCCGCAATTACAAAATATCCGAGAGAATCACTCATCAACAGTCAAAACAAATCGCTCCAAAATAAAGCTTACAGAAAATATGGTTTCTTCCAGGCAGAAAAAGAAATATTTAAAGAAGTCGCAGCTACCACCGGTCTTGAATGTATCAAAAGTGGGAAAGCTTTCTGGTGGTGTCGTCATCCTTTGGCATTCCTGGTTGAAGCAGCAGATGATATTTGTTACAGAGTAATGGATCTTGAAGATGGTTTCAGACTTGGGCTGGTTTCATTTAAAGAAACTGAAGAACTGTTGCGACCATTGGTCTCAAAGCAGGGTTTGAAAAATTATACGGATAAAGATGAAAAAGATAGAATTGGATACCTCCGTGCAGTAGCTATTAATGAACTTGTAAACGAACTCGCAAAAGTATTTCTTGATGAAGAGAAAAATATTCTAACAGGCAAGTATGAAGATGAACTTATCGGTGAAATAAGAAGAGCAAAGGCTTTGAAACGGATAGAAGATATTTCCGTCGCAAAGATTTATAAATCGCGCAGCGTTGTCGAAAGAGAAGTTGCAGGCTATGAAGTTCTTGGCGGATTGCTGGACACATTTATTCACTCTTATAATGAAGCTTACGAGGGTAAAAGCTCTTCAAAGAACAAATCAGTATTTGCGCTGCTTCCAAACAGGATCAGCGAAGATATTCCGGACGAGCTTTATCTCCGTCTTTTGAGAGTGATTGATTTTGTTTCCGGTATGACTGATTCATTTGCAGTTTCTCTTTTCAGAAAAATTAAAGGAATCTCCCTGCCCGGTGGAAGAGTAACTGAGTAATTGAAAAATTATTTCTGATTTTATGAGCTGGATATTTGGGTATTTTGGAAACGTTAGTATCAGGAAAATAAATTCACCTGAAATTTCTCACCATTCATTTAAAGATTCAAATCTCATTTTGTTTGTTGGTGGAAACAAACAAACCTCTTTTTTAAGATCCAATCAATTGAATTCCTGCTGGGCAGTAGCTGGAGTTGGCTTAGTTTCTTCTGAAAGTAATTACAAAGTCCTCGAAGAAAATGGTTGGAACAATTTACTTGCTTCGACTAAGGTTGATTTAACTTCTGTGAACGGACACTTTGTGATTGTAAAGTATATTGATGGTGAGCTTAAATTTTTCACCGATGAACTCGGCTTAAGAGAAATTTATGTTGTCAAACTTCCGGATGGTTACGGTTTTTCAACAAGGATTGATTGGCTTAAACATTTTCTCAACCCGGAAATTGATTTGAAGGAGTTCGGTTCAAGATGGCTATTACAGAATCAGATATCCCAAAACAGTATAATAAAGAATGTAAGCCGGCTCGTGTCTGCAAATGCGACGATAAAAAATAATGAGCTTAAGATAGAAAAAAATCTCTGGCAGCCTGATTTTAGAGTAACCGGCAAACAAGAGCTTCTCGATACAACCTTAAAAGAGTTATTATCAATAAATAAAAAAAAGATTTCACTTAGCCTTTCAGGTGGGCTTGATTCCAGATTGCTTCTTTCTTACCTGTCAGTAAAAGATTTTGATCTTTGGGACACACATACTTTTGGAGATCCGAATCATCCAGATTCAAAAATTGCTTCTGATTTACTAGTTAGTCTAAACAGAAAAAACGAAGTTATAAATGATGAACTTCCATCAATCAATGAAATAATCGAGCTTGTAAAAACCTATTCCGTTCAATCGGTTGTTACTAATCCAGCCAGCTCAATATTGAACCTAAGATATTATAATAGATTAGCCGATCAAAACAGAGTGATAATAGATGGCGGCTTTGGTGAAATCTGGAGAAGAACTTTTGCAAACAGGTTGTTGATTATAGGAAAAAATGCCGTATTGAAAAAAGATTCGAAATCGGTGTCCGGCTTTCTGAGCTATGAACGGGCTGATATTTTTTCAGAAGATGCTTTGAATGAAATGGGAAAAGGTATTCTTGAACAATTGAATATCTTATTTGAAGAAATGCCCGCTGCGAATCAGATAAGTCCCGCGAGATGGATAGATCTTTTTTCAATCCGCTCAAGGCTGACAAATTATTATGCACCCGAACAAATCCGTGTTGATAATTTTGTAATTTCTTTTATGCCTTTTATTCAGAAAGACGTTCTGAATTTGTTGTTCGGGTTTAATGATGCAGAGAAGAAAAACGGAAAATTGCTGAAACAATTAATAAAGCAGAATGCAGGGGTGCTTACTAAAAAACCTCTAGTAAAAGGAAATATTATTCATCCATTTCATTCTTCATCATTAGGCGCAAGAATACAGTCTAGAGTAAAAAATAAACTTGGATTATCTTATCAGAGCAATCAGCAAATTGAATTTCTTAAAAATTTAAAAGAATTTATTGGAGATGTTATTCAATCATCTGAAGTAAGAAATTATAAATATTATGATCACAAAAAACTTGAGAGAATAGCAGATAATTATTTGTCAGAGGAAAACAACTATAATTCTGAAATTGATTGGTTCTTATCGTTTGAATTATTCAGGCAGGGAATATCAAAATAAAAATAACGAGCTCTTCACTCAGTTTTCATATCTCTTGTCATCAGATCGGTTGTTGCTTTTACCGGGTCTTTATCTTCAAAAAGGATTTTGTATACTTCATTAGTGATTGGTGTTTCGATTTTAACTTTTACCGCAAGTTGTTTCGCGGAACGAGTGGTTTCAACTCCTTCGGCAACCTGCCCCATTGATTTTAATATTTCTTTGAGTTTCCTTCCTTTTCCGATTTGTTCACCAACAAATCTATTTCGACTGTGTCTGCTCATACAGGTAACGATTAAATCTCCCATTCCCGAAAGCCCGGCAAAAGTTTCTGGTCGGGAGCCCATAGCTAATCCAAGTCTGGAAATTTCAGCAACTCCACGAGTCATAATTGCAGCTTTGGTATTATCTCCAAATCCAGCCCCATCAATAATTCCAGCCCCAATTGCAATAATATTTTTAAATGCGCCTCCAAGCTCAACACCCAGAATATCTGTTGAAGCATAAACTCTGAAATATGAAGTCATAAATGCAGCCTGAATCGCTTTTGAAGTTTCGATATCAACAGAAGCAGCAACAACAGCAGTCGGAACTCTTTTGCTCACTTCTTCGGCATGACTTGGACCGGAAATCACACCAATCTGGTTTTCGTTGACTTGAGGAAACACATCTTTCATCATTTGTGACATTGTCATCAACGTATTTTTTTCAATTCCTTTTGAAACACTGACCAACACAGCATTTTCAATCTGGTGATAATTAATTTTCTTAATCACACTTCTAAGAAACTGTGAAGGCACAGCCAGAACAATCAAATGTTTATCATCAGTAGATTCTTCAATATCTGAAGTGATCAGAATCTCTTTCGGGATTTTTATACCGGGAAGGTAATCGGTGTTAATTCGTTTTTTTAATAATTGACGGGTGTAACTTTTCTTATATTCCCAAAGAGTTACGTTGTGACCGTTGTAGTGAAGTAAGATTGCAAGGGTAGTTCCCCAGCCGCCAGCGCCGAGAACTGAGATTTTCATTTAGTCGGTTTTCTTTTTCTTCCTGAAACTAATTTTATTTTCATCTCCGTTGAATATCCTGACAAGATTTTTTCTGTGAGTGAAAATTACCAGGACAGTTACTCCAATTATGAAAGGAAACAGCGTACTATAACCAGGTATATCAACGTGGAAAAGATTTTCTCTTATAAATAAAGTTGAAGGAACACTAATTGCTGCAATGATCGAACCGAGGGATACATATCTTGATACTAAAACAACCAATGTGAAAATTCCAACGGCTATTAACATATCAATGGTAATCAAAGTCAAAAGCATTCCAAGTGCAGTAGCAATTCCTTTTCCTCCTTTAAAATCTGCAAAGACAGTCCAGATGTGTCCTATCACAGCGGACATTCCTGCAATTATCTGAACTAAAGTAAAATCATCAAAAGGAGAAACGTTTTCAAAAGGGAGCGGACCATAAAATAATCTGGAAATAATAACGACCGCAATTGCACCTTTCAATGCATCCAAAAAGATAACCAGTAATCCATACTTCCATCCCAAAACACGCATAACATTAGTTCCGCCGGCATTTCCACTGCCATGCTTTCTGATGTCAATTCCACTTACAGCTCTGCTTATAAGTATACTGTTAGGAATGGAACCTATCAGATAAGAAAGTATTACTATAATTGCTAATAACAACATTTATTTACCAGAAAATTGTTTTGGAAACCTAAACATTTGACGATTAATAAACAACGAAAATTCATACCATAGAAAAATCGATTGAAATCGCAGTCATTGGATGATACATTAATTAATAAGGTTCGGAATGAAGTATTAATTTCTCTCAATTCAGTCAAATTGTTTTTTTTTGAGGCTGGTTTTGATATATTTGCGCCTCAATTTAAAGGAGTTGATATGGCTAAACAACAATCATTTTCAGATAAGTTAAAAAAGAAGAAAAAGAATGATCTTATAACTGTAAAGTTCATTAAATCGATGAAAACCGCAGGTGGTAACTATAAATTCAACGAAAAATTTGTTCAGTTAGAGGATTTGAATAAGCTTTCAGAAGTAAAGTAGTTTATTACTTATCTGATCGAAAAGATTTGCGCGATGGATAATATTAATATCTATCGCGTTTTTTTATTAATTAATGTATACAAAATCATTATTGCTTAAATAGATCTAACGACCAACTTCCTTCCAATTGGAGCAATTTCTGTTTTACATCAAGTCCGCCACCATACCCAGTCAAACTTCCGTCTGCTCCAATTACACGATGACATGGAATAATAATTGGAATTGGATTCGCACCGTTTGCTGCTGCAACTGCACGCATTAAATTTTTATCGCCCATTCTGTTTGCCAGCTCACCGTAACTGATTGTTTCTCCATAAGGAATTTTTGTCAGCTCATCCCAAACTTTTTTCTGAAAATCTGTTCCGAGAATTTCTAATGGAAGATCAAACTCCTTTCGTTGCAAGTTAAAATATTCTCTAAGCTGAGTGAAGACATTTGCGACTTTTGTATCATCAGAAGAGATTTGAATCATTTCAGAAGTATCAAACGATTTCGATTTTTTGTTTATTAGAATTTCTCTAATTCCACTCTCTGAAACTATCACATCGAACTTAATTGATTCAATATTATCAGCGCAAAAGTACAATTCTTCGGCCATAAATTATTTTTGTTTGATGCTTTGATAAAAATAAAAAAGGGAAGAAACCGTAATTGATTTCTTCCCCTGAACATTCAATAAAATGTATTAAGCGGCTACAACATGAATAGAAGGATTCACATCTCTCTTCAATAATCCTTCAATTGCCATCAAAGTTCCTGAAATTGAACTCGGACAACTTCCGCAAGCACCCTGGTATCTAATTTTTACTGTAAACCCCTCAATTCCTAAAACCTGAAGACCACCACCATCTCCGGCAAGTGCTGGTCGTACTTTCTGATCAAGCAACTGATTAATTTTATTGAGTAAAGCATTTTCTTCTTCAGCAGTTGGTTCAGAAATAGTTTCATTGGGAATTAATTCCGGATCAAATGATTTTAAGAAATCGATAAATGGTCTTTGAATTTGTCCCCAGTTAGCTTCAGGAGATTTTTCAATAGTAACAAACTTGTCCATGTAAAAAACTGAAACAACTCCTTCAAGTTCAAATATTCCGGTTGCAAACGGATCATCTTTTGCCGATCCTTTATCTGCATACTGTCTTGTTTCATAATTAAGAAGCTTTTGATTTAATATAAATTTTAATGCGTGCGGATTTGGTGTCAAATCAACATCTTCTACCATCAACATAATTACCTCGTTTTTTTGTTTTAAAGTTAATCTAACCAGACTTTACCTTCAAGTTATTTCTATCTGCACAACTCTATTTGTGATTTCGCCAAATGGCATTTCCTTAAAATAAGCTTAATTTTCACATTAGTTTTTTAATAACAATTTTATGTCAATGGCTGAAAAGAAAAATATACTAATAGTTTTTACCGGCGGCACTTTTTCAATGAAAATAGATTCGAAAAAGTCCGGAGGAGCTGCACCACGTTATTCAGGTAGAAGAACTTTTGAAGAAAATTCCCGAGAGCACAAGCAACTTGCAAACATTTCATTTTATGATTTTGGAAAATATCCCGGACCGCACGTCACTCCCGAAATAATGATGCAGCTATCAAAGCAATTAAAAAAGAAGCTTGCTGAAAAAAAATATGACGGCATTGTTGTAACTCACGGCACAGACACGCTTGAAGAAACAGCTTACTTAATTGATCTTACAATCAAAACGAAAATTCCAATTGTATTTACCGGTTCAATGAAAAACAGTTCTGAACCGGATTGGGACGGACCAAAAAATTTAACTGACTCGATCCAGGTTTGCCTGAATGAAAATTCGTCCGGGATGGGAACACTTGTTTGCATGCACGGAGAAGTTAATGCAGCAAGCGAGGTGACAAAAATATTTTCAAATGAGTTTGAAACTTTCCAGAGTTTGGATTTCGGATCACTCGGTTTTGTGCAGAAGGATAGAGTTGTTTACAATCGCTTACCAAGATTTCTTGAGATAATAAACACAGATAAAATTAACCCAAATGTTGACTTACTTACAGTTTACGCAGGAATGGATGAAAAGTTTTTCAGACATTCAGCGGATTCTGGTGTGGATGGTTTGGTGATTGAAGCACTTGGTGTTGGCAATGTTCCGCCTGCTGCTTTTAAAGGAGTTGAATACGTTATTGAAAAAAATATTCCTGTTGTACTTGTATCAAGATGTCCTGCCGGAGAAACAGATTACATTTACAGCTATCCTGGCGCAGGAAGGCATTTGCATAATCTCGGAGTTATTTTTACAGATTACCTGAATGGACAAAAAGCAAGAATCAAGTTGATGCTTGCTTTGAGTAAAACAACCGACAGAAAAATCCTGAAGAAAATTTTTGAGGGTGAGATAAGAGAGATTTAATAATATGCTACATCCTGAACCTGCCTGACCGGTAGGCAGGTTTATTTCAGGATCTCAAAGTACCAAATATTCCGAATCAAGTTCGGAATAAAAGATGATTACTTCAACAAAATCATCTTCTTAGTCTCAACAAAACTGCCTGCTCTTAGCTGATAAAAATAAACTCCACTTGGTAAGGTTGCTGCGTTAAACTCTAACCTGATGAAATCCTGCTTCTTTCTCTTCATTCAATACTACTGCTACTTCTTCTCCGATTGCATTTAGAATTATGATCTTAACAATGGATTTATTTTGTAAACCAAATCTAATTGTGGTTGTCGGGTTGAATGGATTGGGATAGTTCTGTTCAAGCAGGTATGAGTTAAATGCTCTCCACTCTACTTCTACTACTTCTGAGTACTCAAAGCTTCCATCGTAATCAACCTGCTTTAATCTGTAGTAAAAAGTTCCGCTGCTAGCTGGTTGATCAGAGTAGTTGTAGCTTTTTGGTTCTGTTGTAGTACCGAAACCTGGAACAAATCCAATCTTATTAAAACTAACATTGTCTTCACTTCTCTCAATTTCAAATCCCTGATTATTTAGTTCTGTTGCTGTTGACCAGTTAAGTGTTACTTCTTCACCGTTTGATGATGCTGTGAATGATGTTAGTTCTACGGGGACTTGCCATTCAGATGCATAATCGCATATAGCCTGGAGGATAGTTAAAAAAGCTTGCTCAGTTGTGTAAATATTCATAAAGAAAATGATTCCCCAATCTTGTTCGGGATGAAAAAACATAGCAGTATTAGTCCCATAAGCCCAAGCACCTGTGTGTCCCCATAACCACTCTCCATCGTAAGGAGTAGCATACCAAATTAAACCTTGTTTTTCACCATATTGATTAATGTAGCCTAAGTGATCAGAGAACATTAAACTTATAGTGGAGCTATCAAGAATTGAATTTCCAAAATTCATATAAGCAGATAAGAAACTTAGTAGTTCGATTTTATTAGTTCTTAAAAATGCAACTGGATAGAGTGGCCAGCCTTGCTGACAGTTAGCTACATATTGATTTGAAATCCATTGATAAGGAGTGGCAATATTGGTTGTGTTTAAACCCTCTAAGAACCAACTGGTCTTATTCATACCAAGAGGATCGAAAATATTTTCCCTGCAATATTGATTGAATGGCATACCGCTTAACTTTTCCACAAGGTATGCTAAGATGCCAGTACCAGCATTGGTGTATTGATAATTATTAGCATTTGGGGAATGAGTATAAAAATTTGACAGACTATAATAGATACTACCTGGTGTGTAATAATTAATCATAAAAGTATCCAGTTGTATTGGACTATCACCGCAAGAAATTATAGGTAGTAAAATGGGCCAATTATCTCTAATGCTTGAAGTATGTGTCATAATCATTTTAATGGTAATTGTATCGTTGGGATGGTATGGATTAAATACCTGTAAATCAGGCTGCAGATAATCATTAATATTATCTTCCAAATCAAATAACCCATTCTCCCATAACTGCATCATAGCAGTCACAATGACTGTTTTTGAAATAGAAGCCATCATAAATAAAGTTGAATCATTCACTGTTCGATTTAGGGCAATATTGGCATAGCCATAATTATTACTCCATATAATGGAGTCGTATTTAACAGCAAGAGCTGTAAGTCCAGGTATATGATACTGATTCATTGTGCTATTAATAATCGAATCAAGCGTTTCAACATTAATAAAATTTTGTTGTTTAGTTAGTTTGAATTGGTTATTGGAGAATTTCGGGAAAGAAACTGGTTGATCTTTAAACTCATACTGAGAAAAAAGATTAATCGATAAAACGACGGCGATTAAAATTGCATTGAATAGAAATTTCATAACTCCTCCTATTTTGGGATGATTAAATATTTTAATTAGGGCGAGACATCGCCTCGCCTCTATTTATTATTTCTAGCTTCTTACTTTAACAGCAACATCTTCTTTGTCTCAACAAAACTGCCCGCCTTCAACTGATAGAAATAAACTCCGCTGGGCAGGTTTGCTGCATTCCACGTTAACTCATAAGTGCCCGCTGGTTTTTCTTGGTTAACTAATGTTTCTATTTCATTACCGAGTACATCAAAAACTTTAATTACACATTAGATGATTGTGGAATAGAGTATTCAATTTTTGTACTTGGATTAAAGGGATTGGGAAAGTTTTGAGAGAGATAATACCCCAAAGGTAAATTAGTTAAATTATCTTCCACAGAGGTAATCTCCGATAGTGGTCTTTGCCAAACACCGTTGTCTGTGCAAAGGTATACATAACCATTGATATCCATTGTAAGCGTATGAGTATTTAGGTTAGATAAGCCTTCGTTAAATGAGCCTAAGCTATCACCATTATCAGAAAACAGAAATACACCTAAGCTATCAGTTCCAACTAACATACCTCCAGATTCTATTGAAAGTCCACAAGTGGGTTGTATTGTACTTACCTGCGTCCATGAATAGCACGAATCGTCGGAAAGGAACATTCCCCCTCCACCTGCCAAAATATTTCCATTCAAACATAGTCTGAGAGTTTCCAAGTTCTCTCCCCTCGTAAATAGGTGTAGAACCCAAACGAGACCATATGAAACCTCCATCCTCAGATAAAGAGATTGAGTAATTACAACCTGCGGTTGGGAGGCATGCAACACCCAAAGTTATGATAGAATTACCTTTGAAATCATATACAAGTCCCACTTGAACCTCGAATGGCTGCCAAAATATCCACGATATACCGTTGTCTGTGGATATTGCAATTGATGAATATCTTTCTTGTCGTATCGGCTTTGCATAATAACAACAAAAGATTGTTCCCGTTGGGCCAATCTTTACGTTGTTAGGGCCAATAATATCCCAGGTATATGGAAATTGTTCAATCACATTCAAATAATTCCAACTACTTCCCGCATTTGTAGAGCGAAATAGTTGTTTTGGACCAGTGTTGTAAATACTATCCTTGAGCATAAAAACGTCTCCTGTAGGAGAGATATCAATATCAATTACACCCAATTCAAAAATTGTTGACCAATTAATTCCATTATCAGTGGAGCGGTATAGCTTTCCGCTATCGGAAGTGACACCGAAGATTAAGGAATTATAGACGGCAATATCCTTAATGCTTTCGTTATTCAGACCGACTTGCGTCCACTGCGCAAAACTTATTTGCGTTACCAGAAAAAAGAAAAACAAAGGTTGTAATAACCGTTTCATAGCATCCTCCTATTTATGGGTGATTAATTAGAGTATTATTTTATTAAAATCATTTTCTTCGTCACTAATAAAATCTACCAGCTTTAAGTTGATAGAAATAAACTCCGCTTGGTAAATTGGTTGCGTTGAACTCGATCTTATGAAATCCCGGTTCTCTATCTTCATTCAAGACGACTGCAACTTCTTCTCCGATTGCATTTAGAATTGTGATCTTGACATTAGATTTATTTTGTAAACCAAACCCAATTGTGGTTGTCGGGTTAAAAGGATTGGGGTAATTCTGTTCAAGCAGATATGAATTAAATGCACGCCACTCTATTTCCACAACGTCTGAGTACTCAAAACTTCCATCGTAATCAACCTGTTTTAATCTGTAGTTGTACTTTCCGTTATCTAAATTTCTATCTGAATAGCTGTAATTATGCTGCTCGTTAATTGTGCCGTGACCATTTACAAATCCAACCGAGTAAAATTCTTTTCCTTCTGTGCTTCTTTGTATTTCAAATCCCTGATTGTTCAACTCCGTTGCTGTTGTCCAGTTAAGTATTACTTCTTTACCATTTGTGGTTGCTGTGAATGATGTAAGTTCAACTGGAAGAGGTGGACCAATATATTTCTTAACAGCATTTGTGTCGAATGAAACCCAACCAACTGATACAGAAGGAAATTCAAAAAAATTGCACTCATTGTCATAAATACTCCAAGACTCACCGGCATCATTCGTTAAAACTAAAGCGTTAATTCCATGACGCCCTATACCCGTTAAGATATAAGTTGATGTAGTTCCCGGTATATGCTGCATACCTTTTGTGCTAAGGCCTTGCGGTATTGGATTTGAGAGTGTATTCCAGGTAACTCCGCCATCAGTGGTTTTCCTATCGATATGGCTCGAATACCGCCCTAATGTATAGGATACCAATTTGAGAATCCTGAAATTTAATGCAGGGCCAGTATGAACTATACTGTGGTTCATTCAAAATAACATTCCAGGAATATCCTTTATCAGTACCTCTTAAAGACCCGTGCACCAGTACTGAACCATATGTTATCACCTGCTGCTGTAATACCATTTCCGCTGTTCCGGGTAAATTCATCTGCTAAAGCAGGGGGCATAACAACAGGATTCCAAGATTGTCCTCCATTTGTTGTGGTATATGTTTCAAGATTAGGATCACCTATAACCACGCCGCTCTGCGTGTCAAAGAAATGAATGTAACCCGCACCATAGAGAGTTGTGTCGTACGCATTATGTCTGTTCCAGGTGGTTCCGCCATCAGTAGTTTTGTAAATACCTTTCGAATTTCCACCAGACAATACAGTAGAAGTGATGTATGCTGTTTCCGCATCGAACGCGAATATTTGAGATAAATATCCTGTCCAACTTCCGGCAATGGTATCGCACACCCAATTATTTCCTCCGTCAGTAGTGCGACTATAACCTCCGTAAGCTACTCCGTCTATATCAATTCCAATTGCCCAACATACCTGACCGTTTACAGCAGAGAAATCTATAACACTTATATTCGTGGGGAAATTTGAATTTTGCATTTGCCAGTTTTGTGCAACAACAGTGTAAGAAATAAACACTGTTAAATGAATAACCGAAAGTACCTGTAACCGATTTCATAGGATCCTCCTATTTATGGATGATTAATTAGAGAATTATTTTATTAAAACCATTTTCTTTTCGTTATTGTATTCACCGACTTCTAATCGATAAGAATAGCTTTCATTTGCTGACTGCTTGCCTCCATCTGCTGACTGGAAAACAGTTTCATAAGTACCGGGTTTCTTTTCTTCATCTACAAGTTTTTCTATTACTTTACCTTCAGAATTATAGACTGTAAGTTTCACTCTGGTTTTGTATGCAACGCAATATTTTATTATTGTCTTTTCCTTAAATGGATTCGGATAGTTCTGAGCCAGATAAAACTCTGATGGTTCTAATTCATCCATATATGTATTCTTAATCAATTTCTTCTTATGAAACTCGCTGCTCGGGCCTCAAAAGATCAGGTAAATAAAAAATTAATTGCTGATGATATTATAAGATTTTAAGGAGGGGGTTTTCTACCAGATTTCTGTCAATTACTTCCGCTTTTCTGTCAAAACGAGTAAAAACATTCTGATTATTGTTAAATGTTGGTATTTTTTTGCTGATATTGTGAGGGGGTAACTCCAAATTGCTTCTTAAAGCTTTCAGAGAAATGTGCAGGATTATTAAAGCCTACTTCGAGTGCGATTTCTGAAAGATTTCCGAATTTCTGTTTAATAAGGTCGGCTGCTTTGTTAAGCCTTATCCTTCTGATTAATTCTCCGGGTGTTTCACCCGTTAACGATAAGATTTTTCTGTGCAAAACCGAACGACTTATTGCAAGCTCTTCAACGAGCAATTCAACACTAAAAGATGAATCAGAAATATGATCAGTTATTCTATCAAATGCCTTCTGTAAGAATTTCTTATCGACAGATGTAATTCTCGTTTGGTTCAGTTCAAACACTCCCTGCTTCCGGAAATGTTCGTGTAGTCTTTTTCGTTGTTCGATAAGATTTCTAATTCTAGCTCTTAATTCATCCGGTTCAAACGGCTTCATTAAATATTCGTCGGCTCCGGTTTCATATCCTTCCAGCTTGTCTTCCTTTGCTGCTTTTGCAGTAAGAAGTATTACCGGTATGTGACTTGTTCTTTCATCTGTTTTGAGTTTCTTACATAACTTAAACCCATCCATCTTTGGCATCATTACATCACTCACTATTAAATCCGGCGTATGTTCTATCGATTTTTCCCAGCCATCTTCTCCATCAACTGCTTCAACAACTCTGTAATCTTTTTTCAAATTATCTTTAATGTAATTTCTTACATCGGAGTTATCTTCCACTATCAGCAGAAGTGGATTGTCTGTTTGGGTAATTGAGCTGAGGTCGAATTTTCCCGTATTGTCTGCATAGAGATCAGTTTTTGTTTCTTCAAAGTAAATTGATTCCTTTGGTTCAAAGGAAACTTCATCTTTATCTGGTTCAATAATCTCATCAGGCTTTAAGTGATCTTTACCTAAAGGAAGACTTATCGTTACTGTTGTTCCTTTTCCTTCTTCACTCTCGACTTCTATTTTGCCTTTATGCAGTTCAACTAATTCTTTTGTTAAAGATAAACCGATGCCTGTTCCTTCCTGTTCGCGAGTATGACTTCCATCCACCTGGTAAAAACGATCGAAGACTTTTGAAATTTTTTCTTTTTGAATTCCTATTCCAGTATCACTTACTATCACATTAATGTGTTTATCTTCTTTGTTTACACTTACTTCAATCATTCCTCCCTCAGGAGTAAATTTGAATGCATTCGACAGTATGTTGGTAAATATCTTCTCAACTTTGTCTCTATCCAGATAAATAACTATTTCATTCTCGACTGAATTAAATCTCAGAGTAATTCTTTTTCTTTCAGCATAAGAGGTAAATGATAATACCAATGCTTTTAGCAATGGAATAAAGTTTTGAGGGATTGTCTGAAGCTTCATATTACCTGATTCAAGTTTGGATATATCAAGCAGCTGATTTACAAGTCCCAGTAGTTTCTTTGCATTCCTGTGTACCAAACTTAGTTCATCCTTTGTTTTCTCATCCTTTATTCTTTCGATGATTTGTTTAACAGGTCCAAGTATTAAAGTTAACGGTGTTCTGAATTCGTGGGAAATGTTTGTAAAGAAATGTGATTTCATCTCATCCACTTCGTGAAGTTTTTGCGCTTCAAATTTGCTCATCTCAAATTCCTGTTTGATTCTTATCCGTTTTAATTGAGCTTTCCAGATGAAATAAATAATCCCCGCAATAAATAGAATATAAAAAAGGTAAGCCCAGGTTGTTGCCCACAACGGTGGGTTTATAATAATTCTCAATGAAGTTCCTGCCTCATTCCAAACTCCATCTTTATTTGAAGCCGTAACTTTGAAAACATATTCACCCGGATCAAGATTTGTATAAACTGCATTTCTTTGATTACCAGCCTCTATCCAATCGTTATCAAAATTTTCTAAAATGTACTTGTATCTGTTTTTTGCTGGCACACTAAAATGCAATCCGACATAATCAAATCGAAGATCGTTCTGATTATAAGGAAGAGTTATCTCTTTAAGCTCAGAAATAAAACCTTCGTAACTTAACTTTTCATCGGGTCTATCGAAAAGTGATATTCCGCTCAAAACAACTTGTGGGGGTGTGGGATCATCTATAATACTATTCGGATGAAAAACAATTTCTCCTTCATTGGTATTAAAATACATTCTACCATCCGGTCCCTTGCCGTATTTAGATTCTGTAAGGAACCAAGATGGAAGACCGTCTTCTTTGTAATAATTACGAAAGGTTCTTGTGTTTATGTTGAATTTTGATAATCCGTTTTCCGCACTAATCCAAAGGTTATTATGATCATCCTCTAGTATCCCCAAAATATAATTAGACACTAATCCATCTTTTTGATTATAGCTTGCACTAACAGTACCTTTTTCACGGTCAAATAAATTTAGTCCTGAGAAATAATCTGACACCCAGAGATTGGCCTGTTTGTCCTCATAGATAATATAATTGCAAGCGAACCCACAATACTTAAACTGTTCTGTTTCTCTGTCAAACTTGTTCAGTCCTCCTAAATTTGTTCCAACCCAGAGGGTGCTAAAGCTGATCTTCGAAAATTACACGCACCTGATTCTGGCTTAAGCTTGAAGGATCATTTGGATTGTTTTTGTAATTAGTTAATTTATTTTTTGTAATATCAAACTTATAAAGTCCAAATCCATCTGTGCCTATCCATATAATACCAAGGTGATCTTGAATCATAGATAAGATTTGCTTATTCACTAAGTTTGTAGATTCATTCGGGTCATTAAAGTAAAAACGATAAGATTCATCGTGTGGATCAAACCTGATAATTCCACAACTGCTTGTACCAAGCCATATATTACCTGACATATCCTGAATACCGATGTAGAGAGATTGAGTAATACATTTCTCATCTTTTAGGTAATGTTTGTACTTACCCGTTTTAATATCATATTTATCCAGAGCCTTGCGGGTGCAATACCAGATAAATCCTTTAGGATCATAAATTATTGAGTACACCTCCGAATGACTAAGACAATTGGAGAAATTGTAAGGATCACTTTTTAATATTTGAAATTTGTTGTTTCTTTTATCAAGTTTCATAAGCCCTGTTCCCCAGGTGCCAATCCAAATAATGCCTGAACGATCTTCATATAGTGTGAATACCTGGTTATAGTTAGCCTCTTTCGTCTTCTCAGGGAATAAATCATATTGCAACAAATTATCTGTAATTGGATTTAAACAAAATACTCCCTTCTCACCTCTCCGGAATCCACACCAGATCAGCCCATCCTTATCTTCAATTAAACCGGCATCTACATAATAATATTTGGTATATTGTTCATTGCCTATCAGTGGGAAGTCAATATAAGTTTTAATTGTTTTTTTCTGAGGATCCAGAACTGATAACGTGTGTACCGAAGCTATCCAGATTTTTCCATCTCTGGCTTTATGAAATGATTGAATAACGCCTATCTTCTTATCTAAATTATTGTCACCACTAAAATTGTATTTTGAAAAGGATTTTTCTTGAACACTAAATCTCCACAATCCATATATCTCAGTACCGATTAAAAGATCTCCTGATACGGGGTCTTCTGTTATAGTATGAATGCTTAGGTTATATGGATTAGACGTCGATTTACTGCTTGAGCCCGAGTCTCCTTCTCTTAAATAGTAGCGGGTGAAGATTCCTTTATCCCGGTCAAACATATTTAATCCCTCAAGAGTACCTATCCAAAATCTTCCGGACTTATCTTCATAAATACAATGTGTCTGATTGCTGTTTATGCTGGTTGTATCCTCAGGATGATATCTATAACTTTTAAATGATTCATTTATCCGGTCATACTTATTTAAACCACCATTCAAAGTTCCGATCCAGAGAGTTTTATTTTTATCTTCATAAATCGTTATAATAGATCCGTCACTTATACTGTTACTATTACCTTTTTCAGGCAGAAAAACTTTCATTGAGTAGCCGTCATATTGCGCCAAACCATTTTGAGTGCCTATCCATAAATAACCGAGATAATCCTGAAGAATGCAAGTTCCGCTGTTCTCAGGTAAGCCATCTTTAATTGTAATATTCTCAAATACAGGTGGATTGAATTGAGGATACATTTCCTGACCAGTGTTGATATAAGTTTGCGGAAATGTCTGGTGAGACAATATTAGAATCAGAAGAGCGAGCAAAGTGCAATATCGAGCTGGATAATTCATTTGAGTAATGTTTATTTACTTCAAATGTAAAATCTTAAGAAATGATTAAAGTTACAAGAAGAATAAACTTATTGATTAATAAATTTAGTTTTACTCATTTTCTTCATTTAGAATTGAGAGGGAAATCAGTAATTAATGCTCAGAAATCAACACTTCTAGATCAACTTTGTGGACGTGGTCTATTTCTCTTCCCAGAAATAACTCAGCAACTTCTTTGAACTTTGCAGGAATATCGCTTACATAATATTCCTGTCCTCCGGAAATTTTTGAATCGGAAAGTAAGTCAAGTTTTTCAAGTTCTGTTTTAACTACCTCGGAAGAAGCAACTCCAGAATCAATCAATGTAACTTTGCTGCCGATAACTTTCTGAATTACTTCAGATAAAATCGGGTAGTGTGTGCAGCCGAGGACTAACGTATCAATTCCTTTTTCACGAAGTTCTTTTAAATACTCTTCTGCAATTTCATAAGTAGCCTGGTGTTTTATCCATCCTTCTTCGGCAAGCGGAACAAAAAGTGGGCAGGGTTTTTCAAATACCTGTGCGGAACTATTCAGCTTTTTTATTTCTTTTGAGTAAGCGAGATTGCTTATAGTAGCTCTCGTTCCGATCACTCCGATATTTTTTGTTTGACTCTCCTCCAAAGCCATCTTTGAACCGGGTTCAATCATTCCGATAATAGGAATGTCAAACATCTTTTTAAGATCGGGAATTGCAATTGATGATGCAGTGTTGCAAGCAACCACAAGTGCTTTAATATTTTTTTGCAGAAGGAATTTTGTGTTCTGAATTGAATATTCAATTACAGTTGAATTAGATTTTGAACCATAAGGCACTCGTGCAGTATCACCAAAATAAATTATACTTTCATTCGGCAGAGTCGTCGCAAGTCTTTTTACAACTGTTAATCCGCCAATACCTGAATCAAAAACTCCGATCGGTCTTCGGCTGGTCTCGCCCGTGCGGGTTGGGCTTTGTTTAACTTCACCCTGATGAATTGGTTTTTGTTTATCTGTGTAATTCAAAATTATCCTTATAATAATTTATCAATTGCAGAGGTAATCTCGCTTTTAACAAACTCGTAATCATTTGGAGAAATTTTTTTGCTGTTCCGGTCGAGAACATAAAAAGCATCGACGATTTCATCCCCCTGTGTTGAAATTTTAGCAAAGAAAATATTCAGACCAAGCTCGTTCATTTTGCTGGTGACGTGATAGAGAAATCCGAGTCTATCCGGCGAATGAACATCAATGATTGTGTATTTTTCATGGTTTTCAAAAGCAACTTTAACAGTTCCTTTTTTCTTAAAAAACTTGCTTTCAATTCTCCACCATTTTGATTTAAGCAAAGCAACTTCTTTACCGAGTTGAAGCAGACCTCTAACAGCAAGACTCATATCCTCTTCAATTTTTCTGAATCTTTCATTCTCAAGTTTTTTATGAGAGCTGAAATCGGTTACGTTAAAAGTGTCAATTATAATTCCGTCTTTACGGGTAAAAATTTTAGCATCGTGAATATTTATATCATTTATTGCAAGCACACCGCAAAGTTTTGAAAGCAGAGAAGGAAAATCTTTAGTAATAACCGTGATGGCTGTAAAACCATTAGAGTCGGAGAACAAAACCGAAACAGCAGAACCTTTATCAATCTCTTCAATATGCCGTGCAATTTCTTCTGCACCGAAGTGATGTGAGTATGCGAGATCATCAATCGATTCGATATGGCTTTGAACATCCTCTTCTGATATGTTGGGAGAGTATTTGCTTATCTCTTTTGGGACAGCGTACGTGGTTGAGTATAAAAGATCTTCACCGGAAATTTTGTCCTCAAGCATTGCACGGGTCTTGCGATAAAGTTCTGCGAGAAGCTCGCTCTTCCAGCTTGTCCATACAACCGGATTAACCGCAGAGAGGTCAGCATAAGTTAAAAGATAAAGCTGTTCAAGCTCTTCGATTGATGTGAACCTTAAAGTGAAATTGTTGAGAGTTTCAGGATCGTTTAAATTTCTTCTGAATGCAGTTTGCTCCATGATCAGATGATTCATTACGAGAGAGGCTACAATATTTATTTCAGCCTCACTGTAACCCATCCTGTACATAATTGAAGATGCCATTTCAGCACCGATTATTTCGTGACCGCTGATATTAATCGGTTTGGCTATATCATGAAGAAGTAATCCTAGGAATAATTTCTCCCTGTCCTTCAATTTGTTAAAAATTCTTCCGAGCTGTGAATTTTCGTTTGCCAGTTTTTCTACATTCTGGATTGCAATTAATGTATGCTCATCAGTTGTATATGAATGATAGACTCCATGCTGAAGGAAACCGTTTAGTTCCTTAAACTCAGGCATAAATGCACCAAGTACACCGAGTTCATTCATTACATATAAAGTTTGACCAACATTTGACGGCAGTCGTAATATTTCTCTGAAAAAAACCGATGATTCGCTTTCCTGAATATGATACCTGTCGGTTGTTTCAAATTTATCAACTATATGTGAGCGGAGGGATTCATCAAATCTTGCTGAATGGAGTCCGCGATAGTAACATGCACGAAGAATATCCGACATAGTAAGCGGATTATTATTCCTCATCGAAATAACTCTGCCTTTCATTTCAAAATCATCATCAAGATTTATTGCCAGAGATGCCGGTAGTGAAATAAACTTATCGTCATAGAATTTTTTTATCATTGATTTGGAGAATCGGTTTAGGATTACAGCAGCGTTAAAATAGATTCTCATAAAATCTGTTAACGCATCTTCCTCAAATCCAAAAATCTTTGCTATTCTGATCTGCTCACTGAACTCGAAACGGTCATTTTTCTGATTCGCATCAAGATGCATTAAGTTCCGTACGGAAAGTATAAGCTTGTAGCTGCTGAGCACACGACTGCATTCATCCGCCGAAGAAATTTTGCCGGCTTTCAGGATGTTCAGAAATGTTTCAATCTGTGTAGCTTCCTGCTGCTTATCGAATAATTCTTTTCTTGAAAAGATGAACATCCATTCAACAATTTGTAAATCTCTCAAACCGCCGGCAGAGAACTTAACATTTGGTTCCATCATTTTTGGTGAACTGCCATATTTTTGATACCTGTCCGTCGAATCTTCAATCAGCCTTTCAATAAGATTTGCCTTGGTGTCTTCGTTCAGTGTTTTTATTAGTTCTTCATTCCAGAGGTTGTAAACTTTTTCAGATCCAAATAAATAGCGGGTTTCAAAAAACTGTGTGAAGGTATGAAGATCAGACAGCATGTATTTTTGAATATCAGACAAATCCCGGACTGTATGAGAAACTTCCAACCCATTATCCCAGAACCTGGTAACCAATTCAGAAATTTTTTTTGCATTGTCTTCAACAGATTCGGCAATAAAAATCATATCAACATCGGAATAAGGGGAGAATTCCCGACGGCTAAAACTACCCGCAGAAGCCACGGCAAAATCAAATTTTTCTGTTCCGGCAACAGCGCGAATAAACTCTTCAATCAACAAGCTGTATTCTTTGCTGAATCTTAATGCATCCGCTTGCTTTGAATAAGCAGTAAACAGCTCGTCACGTTTTTCCCGGAATATTTTTTTTATTTCTGATTTCAAATTATTAGTCAGGCAGTCTTATTGTTATGTTACTTGTTAAACTCATCACTGTAATATTCAGCTTCAATGATAGATGAAATGCCACCGCGAACATTGAACTCTGCCGTTATGAACATATAGCGCGGCTTGCAGACAGATACCAGATCATCGAGAATTTTATTTGTCGCACTTTCAAAAAACAAACCATCATTTCGATATGAGTTGAAATAAATTTTCAAGGATTTTAATTCAATGCATAATTTGTCAGGAACGTACTCAACTGTAATTGTAGCAAAATCCGGCTGCCCGGTCTTTGGACAAAGTGAAGTAAACTCCGGTGCTGTGTGAATAATTGTGTAATCCCGATTGGGGAATTCGTTTTTGAATGTGTCAAGAAGTTTTATTTTACTTTTCATCTTAGTCTCTAATGTTTTATTGTTTGATCTCAGATTAACGAACAACGATTTATGATTTTAGATTTTTCTGTGCTGTTTCAACGCTTCTAACAAAGATTGAAATAAGTTCTTATTTACGAATTAAATTGTCTGTCAAAATTTTATTTATTCAGAGAGATATTCTAAATCCAAATGGGGCTTAAGCCCCCGTATAAGTTTTAGTTTCATTAGTTCCCCGACCTAAAGGTCGGGGCTATTAGCCACGCCCTTCAGGGCGTGGACCATAAAATCAACAAAATTCAGAATGGGTTTCAACCCATAATAACAATCAAATGTATTTCGGTTTTGTCATATAAGAAATCGGGTCTTCGACGCCTGCTTTCTGAAATCCTCTGAGACGAAGTGCACAGCTATCACAGACTCCGCAAGCCTTATCTTCATTCTGATAGCAGCTCCATGTTAAATGTAGTGGTGCTTTTAATTCAACTCCTATTTTTATTATCTCAGCTTTTGAAAGATGAATAACAGGAGTTTCAATTTTAATTTTTGTTTCCGGCTTTGTACCAAGATCAATCATCTTTTCAAATGCAGAGAAGAATTCTGGTCTGCAATCCGGGTAACCCGTTGAATCTTCATAAACCGCACCAATGAATACAGCATTTGCATTCAGTACTTCTGCCCAGCTTACACAAGCTGAAAGGATATTTGCATTCCTGAATGGAACATAACTCGATGGAATTGCACTGTTGTTGAGATCAGCTTTTGATACGGAAATATTTTTATCCGTTAAAGATGAGCCACCGATTTTTGAAAGATGAGTGTAATCAATCACTAATCTTTCTTCAACTTTAAAGTGATCCGCAATATCGTTGAAAGCTTTTAGTTCTCTTTTCTCAGTTCGCTGTCCATAATTAATATGTGCAAATGCCAGCCGGTATTTTTCATTTGCAATTGCTGCTGTTACACAGCTATCCATTCCTCCGCTGACGGCAACTACAGCGGGTTCTTTTCCAAGAGTGCTCATAATTTCAATAAATTGATGTTCAAAATACTAATTTGAAAAGTGAGTTTATAGGTCTGTTTTTGTTGATTATCTGTCTTTTTGAAAGAAAATAAAGAAAGCAATTATTAAGCTGACAATTGCAGAAATTAAAAATGGAACTGAAGAACCAAACCGATCCCACAAAATCCCCGTGATGAACGATCCGAACATTATTGAAAAGCTGGTCATCATTGTCAGTAAACCGAGAGCGGTACCTCTTTGCTCATCGGGAATTAAATCTGAAACCCAGGCTTTGGAAATTCCTTCTGTGGCAGCAGCATAAATTCCATAGAGTGCGAAGAGTATCCAGATAAATTCTATTTTGGGTGCAAGAGCAAATCCAAAATAAACCAATGAAAAGATTATCAAACCAAAAGAAAAAACTTTTCTCTTTCCAAATTTATCAGATAAGCCGCCAAGTGGATATGATACTGCCGCATAAACCAGGTTGTAAAAAATATATCCGAAGATCGCAAGGGTACTTGAATCGGAAATATTTTTTGATTTCAGGATTAAGAACACATCGCTGCTGTTGACGAGTGAAAAAATTGTAATCAGCAAGAGTAGTCTCTTGTAAGTTTTTGGAGCTGACTTCCAGAATTCCGAATAATTTTTTTTACTTCTTAATTTTGATTCAACCGGTTTATCTTTTACCAGCAATGTAAAAGCAAATGCAATGGACGAAGGAATGAATGCCAAAAGGAAAATTAATTGAAAATTATCAGGGAAGTATTTAAGTAAAACCAAAGCCGCTGCCGGACCAATTGCAGCACCAAGTGTATCCATTCCCCTGTGAAAGCCGAAAACTGCACCCGAGTTCCCATTACTGTAACTCCCAAGCAAAGCATCGCGCGGAGCAGTTCTTATTCCTTTACCTGTCCTGTCTGCAACTCGTGAAAATAAAACTGTCGGAATATTTTGAAAAATTCCCGGAAGTGGTTTCGAGATTGCTGAAAGTCCGTATCCAATCACAATGAAAACCGATCTCTTCCCAACTTTATCAGAAAGCTTTCCAAAATATCCTTTTAGCAATCCTGCAATAAATTCTGCTATGCCTTCAATAATTCCAACCACAGCCATTGATGAACCGAGGACGGCAGTTAAAAAAATCGGCGTAACAGGATAAAGCATTTCGCTGGCGATATCTGTAAAAAGACTCACCATTCCCAAAACAAAAACCTGTCGTGGAATTTTAGATTTCATTTATTAAAAAGTTCCAGCCATCAAAATATTTGTTTATTATCTTTACTAACTTTGCATAACAAATATTGAAAACAAAGAGGAAATAATGAGAAAAAAAGTTATCGCCGGCAACTGGAAAATGAATATGGATCTGCACCAATCGCAAAAGCTGGTCTCTGAAATTTTAAATGGATTGGGAAAAGACAGTAGAGCAGAAGTAATTGTTTGTCCGCCGTTTACTTCTTTAAGTGAAGTAAGTTCTTTATCGAAAGGCACACAGTTAAAACTTGGCGCACAGAATATGTATTATGAAGAAAGCGGAGCTTACACAGCTGAAATTTCTGCTGATATGCTTAAATCTGTCGGCTGCGAATATGTAATACTTGGTCATTCGGAAAGACGAGTGATTTTTAATGAATCCGATGAATTGATAAATAAAAAAATTAAAACTGCACTTGTTAAAGAACTGAAACCAATATTTTGTATTGGTGAACTGCTTGAACAAAGAGAAAGAGGTGAGACAATGAACGTGATTTCTTCACAGATTGAAAAAGGATTAGAAGGAATTACTTCCGATCAAATGAAAAAAATTATAATAGCTTATGAACCTGTTTGGGCAATTGGAACTGGAAAAACAGCAACTCCCCAACAGGCAAATGAAGTTCATTTGTTTATTCGTGAATTAGTGGCTAAAAAATTCTCCTCTTCGGTGGCAGAAAATCTAATTATACAATATGGCGGCAGCGTTAAGCCGGATAATTCGGCTGAGCTTCTTTCACAAAAAGATATTGACGGTGCGTTGGTTGGCGGAGCTTGTCTTAAGGCGGATTCTTTTCTAAGTATTATTGCTTCTGCTTAATGAATCACTTTGAAAAAATCCAATAGACTCATTTAATAACAGAACTTTCAGATTGATTTCCCATCGAATCTGTAGTATATTTGTGCGTTTTTTAATAAATTTTCAAAGGATTCGCTTATCGGATGATAACCTTCCCCATTAGATCTCTGATTATTTCAGTAGTCTTTGTACTTTTTGCTGTTCAATTATCGTTAAGCCAGGTTGTATTTAGAGAAGTTCCGAATTACAAAATTCAGATTGCTGATTCTCTCTTTTTCGATCTGACCAAAACCCGATCGGTCATAGCGCTTAATGGAAAATGGAGTGTCCAGCCTGCCGATGACGACAAAGCCCAAAAAGTGATAGTAAGCGTTCCTTCAATATTTGAGGGAGAAGATGAATTAATTTTTGAGAAAGAGTTTGAGCTTTCAAAATCCCAGATTTCAGAAAACACATTAGAGTTAGTTTTCTTCTCAATAAATTACACAGCAGATATTTCCCTCAACAATACAATCATTTATCGTCACAGCGGCGGTGAATATCCGTTTAAAGTAAACCTTCCAAGAGATATTCTGCGAAGCGACAGGAAAAATATTCTAACATTAAAATTATTGTACGAACTCAATTCAAAGAATACAATACCTCAGAAACAAAGATTCATTTTCCCGCAGAATCGCGGCGGCATAATCGGTGATGTCTACATTCATCTTAAACCTGATTTCTATATTGCTAAAGAAAAAATTGTCACTTCATTTTCGCCGGATTACAAATTTGCTACGCTTGAAGTTGAATCAATTATAAGGAATAATAGAACCAGGGACAATTCACTCGTAACAGGTAGCCCGGATTCTTATAGATTTCTGATAACTTTAACCGATCGGGCAGGAACAATAATTAAGGAAATTCCCGAATATAATTTTGTTCTCGACAGAAACAAGGACATTACCATTAAGCAAAAGATTGACGTTACGGCTGCAATCTTATGGTCGCCTGAAATACATTCATCCTATATCCTGAGGCAGCAGGTATTCAAATCTGATTCACTCATAGATATAAAACAGAAGTTGATTTCATTGTATGATTTGAAATCCGGTGATAAAACTATAAAGCTAAATGGCGCTGATTATTTTATTAAAGGAGTTTCGTACTATCCCGGCAACGAAACTTATGGAAAGTTGATTTCTTACGATCAGATGGAAAAGGATATTGCATTAATTAAGGAAGCAGGTTTCAATACGATCAGATTTGCAAAAAGCACAATCCATCCATACTATCTTCATCTTTGTGAAAGATATGGGTTGTTTGCTTTTCTTGAAATTCCGATCAATGGTGTGCCGAAAGGAATTGCTTCGGAGGAAAGTTTCATCAGCAGGAGTAAAGAATTTCTTTACAATTATATTTCTTTTTATGAAGACTATCCTTCATTTGCTGCAATAGGTTTTGGCGGCGCTTATCTTCCCCAGCTTGATGAACATGTTTCATTGATCTCATCTCTTACAATTGCTGCAAAAGAAAAAAGCAATCTTCTTACCTATGCATCCTTCGCAGGAATAAATATTCCGTTGATCGAAGGACTTGATTTTTATGGTTTGGAGTTTATGAAAGATAACCCCGCTGATTATGATGAGCAGATCCGGGAACTTCAGACACGGGTTGGCAAAGGAAATATTTTCTTTTCATCAGTTACATACCCGGTTTACATCGGTGGTTCAGATGGGTATCTGAACGATTATTCTTTCGAAGCTCAGGCAAAATATTACGAAGAATTTTTTGATTACGTTTCTCAAAATAATCCGCCGGCGTTTTTCCTTAATTCATTTGCTGATTACTATGGAGATTATTCATCTTTTCTTTGCGGTGGAAGCGAAGAGAATTTATACAGACTTGGATTGATGGACGAAAACCGTAGTAAGAACAGGATCAGCTATAAAGTTGTGTATTCTAAACTTAATAATCTTGAAAAAGTAACAATCCCGATCGGCAGCAAAAAAGATGATTCGCCAATGATATTTATAGTCTTTGGACTTCTTCTTGCAATATTTATGGGAGTACTGGTGAACTCAGGAAGGAAGTTTCGCGATGATGCTTCGCGTGCATTGCTGCGTCCGTATAATTTCTTTTCAGATGTGAGAGATCAACGGATAATTTCTGCCTACCACACAACTTTATTAGGATTGATCGTTGCTGCAGTAATTGCCCTGATCATTAGTAATATTTTATTTCACCTGAAGACTAATCTGATTTTTGAGAATTTACTGCTTGCCTTTGCCAGTCCGATGGTTATGAAAACAGCAAACTACCTTTCATGGCATCCGATAATGTCTTTGTTGTGGTTAACTGCCTTTAACATTGTTCTTTTTATTATCATGGCCCTGGTAATAAAAATTGCAGCTTTATTTGTTAAAACAAGAGTTTATATAATAAGTGTTTACTTTACATTAATCTGGGCATTGCTTCCTGCTGTTCTTCTAATACCTGTCGGAATAATTTTGTACAGACTCTTGTATGCTGGCAGTATAAACTCATATGTCTATATCGGACTTTTACTTGTTCAGTTGTGGATTCTTTACAGACTTATGAAAGGGATTCATGTTCTGTTTGATTCAAAACCCAGCACAGTTTATTTATATAGTATTATTTTCATTCTTGCATTAGCTGGTTCAGTATTATTTTATTTTGAACTTAAACATTCAACCGTTCAGTATTTATTTTTTACATTAAAACAGTTTAATATTTTTTAGAGATCAGGATTGTATTTATCAAAGCTTGAAATATTCGGCTTCAAATCTTTTGCCCAAAAAACACCAATAAAATTTCATGAGGGAGTAACCTCAATAGTTGGTCCTAATGGTTGCGGAAAAACCAATATCGTGGATGCAATAAGATGGTGTTTGGGTGAGCAGCGAACGAGTACCCTGCGAAGTGATAAAATGGAAAACGTTATTTTTAACGGAACTTCTGCCCGCAAACCGATGGGTATGGCTGAAGTATCACTTACAATTGAAAACACTAAAGGTATTCTGCCAACTGAATATACTGACGTTACAATAACCAGAAGAATTTTTCGTTCTGGTGAAAGTGAATATCTGCTGAACAAAAATATCTGCCGCCTGAAGGACATTACCAACCTCTTTATGGATACTGGCATTGGTGCCAATGCTTATTCAGTTATTGAATTGAAAATGGTTGAGACAATACTCAGCAGCAAAGCTGAAGAGCGCCGTACGATGTTTGAAGAAGCTGCGGGTGTGAATAAGTATAAATTAAGAAGGAGACTTGCACTCCGAAAGCTTGAAGAAGTAATGGCTGATCTGACAAGAGTGAATGATATTGTTAGTGAAGTTGCCAAAAATGTTGCAAGTCTTGAAAGACAGGCAAAGAAAGCTGACAGGTATAATCAATTATCTTCCCGGTTGAAAGAAATTGAGCTTGAACTTGCAGAAAGAGAATATGCATGGTTCCTTGATAAAACTGAAGAGATTATTCTTCACAAAGTTGAAAATAATAAGAGGAAGAAACATCTTGATGATGAAATGTCCTCTCTTTTGGAAAAACTTGAAGAGATTAAAAGAAAACTTGCCGGGTATGAAAGTGAACTCAAAAACAAACGTATTGAGGATAGCAGGCTAACAGAAAATATTTACCAGATTCGAAGCGATATTTCTGTTTCCAGGGAGAGGCAGAAATCAGTTAATTCAAATATTGCCAAGTATGATAATGAAATTATTGAGCTTAATCATCGTATTGAATCAACGAAAAAAATAATTGAACAGGCACTCTTAACAACTACCAGCCTTACAAATGAAATTGAGAAGAACAGGGAAACTAAAGATGAACTCAAATTAAAAATTACTCAAGCCAGTCTTCATCTCGATGAAAAAAGACTTGAGGTTAAAAAACATTCAGAGTTTATAGTTTCAGGTTTGAAGCTTGTCAGTGATAAAGAAAATGAACTTCAAAATATTATCAGATCACTTGAGGAAAGAAACGAACAGATCAACAAACTGAACTCCCGGATTCTTCATCTTACAAGCGATGTTGCCAAGACGGTGGGATTCATTGAAAGTCTAAAGGAAGAAAAAGAAAAAGTTTCTTCAAAGCTGAATGAAGCAGAAGATAATTACGCTAAGAAAGTTCAGGAAAAAGAAAAGCTTGAGCAGGATCTGAATGATTTCAAAACAAGAGAACTTGAGTTGAACAGTATTCTGAATGGTCTCAAGGATAAAATTTCTTTTATTCAGAATCTGGTTGACAATCTTGAAGGCGTTTCACAGGGAACGAAATCTCTCCTTGATTTGGCCGGTTGGGCAAACGGCAGAGTTACTTTGCTTGCAAATGCCGGCAACTCATCTGATGAACTCCGTCCTGCTGTTGAAGCAGCATTACGAAATAATGTAAATGATATTCTTATTTCTTCCGTTGATGAGCTGAAGAAAGGGATTGTGCATCTTAAAAACAATAACCTGGGCCGGGCATCATTTTATTTGAAGCAGAATGGTGATGGTAATAACGGACTGTTCGGGAAGCTAATAAAATATTTTTTATCAAGGCAGAGAAAAAAAATCGAGTCACACAGTTCGTTCAAATCCTGGGCTGATTCTGCTGTTCAGGCAGAGGGTGACTGGAAAAATTTCTTCCACAAACTTCTTAGCAACACTGCAATTGTCAATGATCTTGATACTGCAATTTCTCTTTCTCAAAAATTTTCTGATTTCAGATTTGTAACACTTGATGGCGATCTTGCTGAAGGAACTGGTTTAATTGAAAGCGGTTCACCGGTGGTTGATGAGTCCCTTTTTGGCAAGAGACAGCTTCTGCTTGAGATTAAAAAAGAAATTCCGTTCAAACAAAATGAACTAAATGATCTTTCGAAAAAAATAGCCGATTATGAAACGGCAATAAGCAAGATTGATCTTAAAATCCTTTCCGATCAGGGAAGAATGCTGGTAAATGATCTTGCAAATATTGATAAACAGATCTCACAGTTTGAATATGAAAAGAAAAAAGCCGGCGATGAAATCGAGAAAACCCGTCAGCTAATACAGGATACGGCGGCCGAATCAAACAAACTTGATAATGATAAAAATGTAATTGGTGAGCAATTAAAAGAACTTCAAATAAAAAAATCGGAATCTGAAACTCAACTTTATTCTCTTGAAGATGAGAACAAGAAAGCCGAAGCTTATTTTAATCAGCTTGTAGCAGAAGAAAATGAAATTAAAGTTGGACTGGAAAGAAGTCTCGGCGAAGTCAGAAATCTCCGGAACACTATTACGCAATCTGAAGAAAACATAGAAAATACCGGCAGCTCAATTGCTTCAAGAAGAAATGACATCGAAATGGCGAGGAAAGAAATCGCTGATGTTGATAACCGGGTAAATAAACTTGAGGCTGAAGCATCTGAACTGGAGAACAAAAAACAGTTTACCATTGAAGAGCTTAAAAAGATTGAGATTGAGTATGAAGCATTGAGATCAGAAAGCTCTTCAATCGAATCGGGAGTAAACGAGATCCGGGCTGAAAAAGATAATATCCTGGATGCCAACCGGGACCTCGAGATAAAGCTAAGTGAGTATGAGATTAAAAAGAATAATCTTCTTGAACACATTAATGAAGAATACTCAATTAAAATCGAACGTAAAAAATTTGATGATAACGAATCGTTCGAGTTTGAACCCCGAAAGGAAGAGGTTCACGAGCTTCGGCAGAAGATCCGTAACCTCGGACCAATAAACCTTCTTGCTTATTCTGAGTATGAAGAAGAAAGAGACAGGCTTGATTTTCTGAATAAACAGCGGGATGATCTTGTTGACTCGGAAAAAGATATAGTTAAAACTATTGAAGAAATAAATCAAACCGCACAGGCAAAATTTGCTGATACTTTTAATCTCATAAGAGAAAATTTTATAAGAGTATTCAGATCGTTGTTTGATCCCGGTGATGAAGCAGACTTAAGATTAGAAGAAGGTGCCGATCCTCTTGAAGGAAAGATTGAGATAATTGCAAAGCCAAAAGGTAAACGCCCGACTTCCATTGAATTGCTATCAGGAGGTGAAAAAACTTTAACTGCAATCGCACTGCTGTTTGCAATATATCTGGTTAAACCAAGCCCGTTCTGTATACTTGATGAAATTGATGCGCCGCTTGATGATGCGAACATTGACAGGTTCACAAGGCTGATTAAGCAATTTAGTGAAAACACTCAGTTTATAGTTGTTACTCATAATAAACGTACAATGGAAGCAGCAGAAACTCTTTATGGAGTAACTATGCAGGAAGAAGGAGTTTCTAAATTAGTGAGTGTTAGATTTAATGAAGATATAAATGTTGTTGCTTAGTTAACATCAGCAGTTTCATAAAGAATAAATTCTAAAGTCAGTAAACCCCGAATAAAAAAACAGACAATTATATCATCCCGAAATTTTAAACCAGTTTTTTGTTAGAGCATTGACAGATAAGCAATTCAAAATATTTTTAGACTTTGACGGGACAATAACCATAAACGATGTCGGTGAGGAAATTTTTAAAAAATTCGTGAACGAAGAAATTGTTGCTGGAATTGTTGATCAGCTTTTAAGCGGAAGAATATCAGCGAGAGAATGCTGGGAAAGATTATGTGAAGCAACATCAGGAATTAATAAAAATGATTTTGATGAATTTATAAATTCTCAGCAAGTTGACCGGACGGTTCATCGCTTCGTCAAATATTGTAAAGAAAAAAAATATGATCTTTCTATTTTAAGCGATGGGTTTGATTATTACATCGAAATGATACTGAGAAGAGAAAATCTCAATCATCTGAAATATTATAGCAACAGATTACTATTTTCTGATAAAGGGAATTTGATCCCTTCGTTCCCTTTTTATAATGATGATTGCAGAAGTTCAGCAAACTGTAAGCGAAACCACATTATTGAAAACAGCAGTGATGATGATTACACTGTTTTTATAGGCGATGGTATTTCGGATAACGATGCAATTCAATATGTTGATTTCATATTTGCAAAGAGCGATCTGTTAAAATATTGTGAGGCTCAAAGAATCACATATTTTCCCTTTAAAAATTTTGATGATGTAATTTCACGTCTCGATGAACTTTCAGCAAAAAAAAGACTGAAGAAAAGACACCAGGCAGTGCTGAAAAGACGCGATGCATTCATGGCCGAATAAAAAAATAAATAGAATAAAAAACTAATGAACAAAATTTCATCTCTTGCTTTTAAATACAGAAGTTATACTCCTGTACCTTTCCTTATTCTTATGTTGATATTTCAGGAATCTACTCCACTTACTTTGATAATTGGTTTTGCCGTTGCTTTGACTGGCGAGCTGATAAGATTCTGGGGAGTTAGCTGGGCAGGCAGTGAGACAAGAACAACCGGTGGAGTAGGAGGAACTTTTCTTGTAATTAGCGGACCTTTTGCTTACGTCCGGAATCCACTCTACGTCGGAAATATCCTTCTTTATCTTGGTCTCGGAATCATGTCATTCGCTTTATTTCCTTATCTGCAGATTGTCGCAATCATTTTCTTTCTCATTCAATATTATTTCATAGTTAGTAAGGAAGAAAAATATCTGCTGGAAAAATTTAAGGAAGATTACAGGGAATATTGCAAGAACGTTCCGGCATTCTTTCCAAGGATTTTTCCTTATAAAAATAAAAATATTGTTCAGCCGGCGTACAACCCGAAAGCAGGTGTCCGCTCTGAGGCAAGAAGTCTCCAGGCTTTTCTGGGGATTTCACTACTGCTGATTATTCTCTGGTTAATCAGAGGTTAATTGAGTTGGGAACTTCCAAAAAAAAATTGATGATCATCACCGGTGAAGTATCCGGAGATTTAATTGGTGGATCATTAATCAAAGAAATGAAATTACAGAATCCTGATTTGATAGTAACTGGTATCGGTGGAAATCAAATGAAATCCGCCGGAATGGATTTGATTTATCATACTGATCAAATGGCCTTTCTTGGATTTGTTGAAGTTATTAAGCATTTACCTTTTATAAGGAAAGTGCAAAAGGAACTCATTGAGGTAATCAAAAGAGAAAAAATTAGTTCTGTTGTTTTGATTGATTACCCGGGCTTCAATCTGAGCATCGCAAAAAAACTAAAGCCTCTTGGAGTAAAAATTATTTATTACGTCTCCCCGCAAATTTGGGCATGGGCAAGGGGAAGAGTAAAAAAAGTAAAAAGACTTGTTGATAAAATGCTCGTTGTTTTTCCTTTTGAAGTTGGGTTTTATAAAAAAGAAAATGTAAATGTTGAATATGTTGGTCATCCTCTGGTTGAAAGAATTAGTCAGTATAAATTTTTAAGCAGAAATGATTTCTATTCTAAATTCAATCTGCAAAAGGAAAAAGAAATTTTGCTAATTATGCCGGGCAGCCGGAAGCAGGAAGTAAAAGAAATATTTCCTGAAGTTGTCAAAGCTGCTAACCTTTTGTCAAATGAATTTGACTTACAGGTTGTGGTTGCCCGATCTAAAAATATTGATAAGAAATATTTCCGACAGAGTAGTGGCTCAGAAAAATTCACAACCATAGAAAACCATAATTATGAGTTGATGAAATATTCCCGATTTGGTATAATTAAATCAGGAACATCAACACTTGAGGCTGGATATTTTGCTTTACCGATGATTGTAGTTTATAAAACAAGTCCACTTACTTATTTAATTGGCAAACAGCTTGTAAAGCTTGATAGAATCGGGATTGTGAATATATTGCTCGATGAGATGGTTGTACCTGAACTAATTCAGAACGAGGCAAGCTCAGAAAATATTTTTAATACTGTTTCAAAAGTATTATCCGATAATCATGCCTATGAAAAGATGAAGTTGAAACTGGGAAAAGTAAAAGAAAAATTAGGTAGTGATGGAGCCTCCAAAAAGGCAGCTAATTCAATTTTGGAAATTTTAAATGAGCTTTAAGGAATCAAAACAGAAGATTCTGAGATTTTTCGGTGATCACTTTCTGTATTGTGGAATTACTGCTCTTTGTAAAAGTTTGAAAATTGAAAAACATAATTATGAAGCGATCGAAAAACTGAATTCAAAAAATCAAAACTATGTTTTGTCTTTCTGGCATGGTACAATGCTTTTGCCCTGGTATTTGCACGGCGCACCAAACTTTGCTGCACTTACAAGTAAAAGTAAAGATGGTGATCTTCTCGCAAAGATTTTAAAGAAATGGAATTTTAATGTTGTCCGGGGCTCAAGCAGTACTGGCGGTGATGTTGCACTCGGAATTATGGTTGATTATGCAAAGAATAAATATTCAATAGCAATTACTCCTGACGGTCCAAGAGGACCAAGACATAAATTTAAAGCCGGTGCAGTAATCACAGCAAAGAAAACGAATATACCTGTCGTGCTTGCAGGTATAGGATTCAAGCGTAAAAAGATTTTAGGTAACTGGGATAAATTTGAAATTCCTTATTTCTTTACAACTGCAAAGATTGTTTATTCAGAACCAATTTATGTGGACGTTAATTTTACTTATGAAGAAACATCTTCAATTATTTCTGAATGTGAAGAAAAATTAAATCAGCTTCAGTTGCAGGCACAGGATTTTAATCCGAACTAAAAATGAATTTTCTCAAACTCATATTATACCCATCAACATTGGTTTATGCCTTTGTAATCTGGCTGCGGAATTATCTGTTCGATAAAAACATTTTTAAAAGCAGATCAGTTGAAGCAAAAGTGTTTTCTGTTGGTAATATATCTGTTGGTGGTTCCGGAAAAACTCCGGTTACAATTTATTTGACAACTTTATTAAAACTCGGAGGATTTAAAGTTGGCGTTTTAAGTAGAGGATATGGAAGGAAATCAAGAGGCTACATTTTTGTTTCCGATGGTAAAAAATTTCTTACGACCGTAGACAGATCAGGCGATGAAATTTATCATACTGTGCTTGATTGTTCAGTTCCTGCGGCAGTTTCGGAGAACAGAGTTAATGGTGCGAAGAGATTAATCAAGGATAGTGGTGTTAACTCGATAGTTCTTGATGATGCGTTTCAACATCGCTGGATTAAAAGGAATTTTGATCTGCTTGTAATTGATCAACGGTTTTTAACGGAGAAATCTTTTTTTACTAATAATCTTTTGCCAACTGGTGTACTTCGTGAACCGCTTAGTTCTATTAATAGAGCAGATGCAATTATTATAAACAGAAAGTTTACGGAGAAGAAAGATATTCCTGATGAGTTCAATAAATATTTCGAAGGAAAAAACATTTTTACCGGATACTATAAAGCAATTTGCTTTTTTGATCTGAAGCATAACACCGAACTAAGTTTAGAAGAATTTCAGGGGCAGAAAAGCCTTGTTGTTTCTGGTATTGCAACCCCATTTTCGTTCCTGAATGTTTTGAGGCAGAATAAAGTTGAAACTGATAACAAACTCATTTTTAAAGATCACAAAAGATATACTTTTGATGATGTCCAGCGAATAAGACAGCTATTTTACTCAACAAATTCACATTCTGTTGTTACCACTGAGAAGGATGCGGTAAAATTGACCAAATTTTCACGTGAGATGGACGACATAGACATATATTATTTAAAAATAAAATTCTCACTCGATGCTGAAGATGCCTTTAAAGGCCTTATCTTTAAGGTCTAAAAATTTTCTTTTTTGCAATAATTCCTATCATTCTAATTTCGGAGGAAATCTAAATGCCCGGTAAATATGTATACTTTTTCGGAGGCAATAAAGCCGATGGAAAAGCTGAGATGAAATCATTACTTGGAGGTAAAGGCGCTAATCTGGCAGAAATGGTCAATATTAAATTGCCGGTTCCTGCAGGTTTTACAATTACTACAGAAGTATGCACATACTATTACGATAACAAAAATAAATATCCAAAAGAATTAAAAGCCCAGGTTCTTTCAGCATTAAGTAAAGTTGAAAAAGAAATGGGTGCGAAGTTTGGCGATTCTGAAAATCCATTGCTTCTTTCTGTAAGAAGCGGTGCCCGTGCATCAATGCCGGGAATGATGGATACGATTTTAAATCTTGGATTAAATGACGAATCCGTTCAGGGATTAATAAGAAAGACAAACAATCCACGCTTTGCTTATGATTCTTACAGAAGATTTGTTCAAATGTATGGCGATGTTGTTCTTGGTTTAAAACCAGTTGACAAACACGATGAAGATCCTTTTGAAGTTATACTTGATAAGAAAAAACACAAACACGGCTTTAAACTTGATACTGAATTAACAGCAGATCATTTAAAAGATTTAGTTGAAGAATTTAAAGCTGCAATAAGAGAAAAAACCGGTCACGATTTTCCATCCGATCCAATGGATCAGCTTTGGGGTGCGGTTGGCGCAGTGTTCGGTTCGTGGATGAATGAAAGAGCGATCGTTTACAGAAAACTTAATAACATTCCGGCAGACTGGGGAACGGCAGTAAATGTTCAGTCAATGGTTTTTGGAAATATGGGAGAAGATTCCGGAACCGGAGTTGCATTTACACGCGATCCTGCTTCCGGTGAAAATATTTTTTATGGTGAATATTTATTCAATGCTCAGGGAGAAGATGTTGTTGCAGGAACAAGAACTCCTCATCCAATTTCTGAATTAAAAAAAGAAGACCCAAAAATTTACAAACAGCTTGATGGCATCAGAAAAAATCTTGAAAAGCATTACAAAGAAATGTTGGATGTCGAATTCACAATCCAGCAAGGTAAATTGTGGATGCTTCAGTGCCGTGTTGGAAAAAGAACAGGCTTTGCTGCTATCAGGATGGCAGTTGATATGGTTAAAGAAAAACTCATCTCCAAAGAAGATGCAATAAGCAGAATTGAACCCAATCAGTTGAATCAATTACTCAGACCAATCTTTGATCAGAACCAAAAGAACAAAGCAATTTCAGAAGGAAAACTTCTTGCAAAAGGTTTGAATGCTGGTCCGGGTGCTGCGTCAGGTAAAGTAGCACTTAGCGCACAGGATGCAGAAGAAATGGCAGCTAAAGGTGAACCGGTAATTCTTGTTCGTATTGAAACTTCTCCTGAAGATATTAAAGGAATGAATGCTTCGGAAGGAATTTTGACAGCACGAGGTGGAATGACTTCGCACGCAGCACTTGTTGCAAGACAGATGGGAAAAGTTTGTGTTGCCGGCTGCGGAGCTTTGAAGATAAATTATAAGGAAAGAACAGTTGGTGTTGAAGGTAAAAACGATATCGTACGTGAAGGAGATTATATTTCAATTGATGGATCAACTGGTGAAGTAATAAAAGGAAAACTCGAAACAAAACCATCGGAAGTAATTCAGGTTCTCATTTCTCAAACTATGCAGGCGAAGGAATCTTCTGTTTATCAGACGTACGCAAGCTTAATGAAATGGGCTGATGAAATAAGATCAATGAATGTCAGAACAAACGCTGACCAGCCTGACCAGGCAAGAAATGCAATTGCTTTCGGTGCTGAAGGAATTGGTCTTTGCAGAACTGAACATATGTTTTTCGGCGGTGACAGAATTACTTCAGTTAGAAAAATGATCGTCTCCGATACAGTTGAAGATAGAAAAGCTGCACTTGCAGAACTACTTCCTCTTCAGAGAGAAGACTTCGAGGGAATTTTTGAAGCAATGAACGGTTATCCGGTGACAATCAGGACACTTGATCCACCGCTGCACGAATTTCTTCCCCATTCAGAAAAAGAAATTTCTGAGCTTGCTGACGAACTTGGTATCAGTGAATCAAAACTAAAAGCAAAGATGGAAAGCCTTCACGAGTTCAACCCAATGCTTGGATTCAGAGGTTGCAGACTTGGAGTTGTATATCCTGAAATTACTGAAATGCAGGCAAGAGCAATTATTGAAGCAGCAGTAAATGTTTCGAAGAAAGGAATTTCTGTAAAACCTGAAATTATGATTCCGCTTGTTGCACATGTTAATGAATTTAAATTACAGGAAGACATTGTAAGACGAGTTGCTAAAGATGTAATGAATGAAAAAGGAAAGAAAATAAATTATCTCGTCGGTACTATGATTGAGTTGCCGAGAGCAGCTTTAACCGCAGATGAAATTGCAACCAGAGCAGAATTCTTCAGCTATGGAACAAATGATCTTACTCAAACTTCATTTGGTTTATCAAGAGATGATGCCGGTAAATTTCTTCCTGTATATGTTGAAAAAGAAATATTGCCATCTGATCCGTTTGAAGCGCTTGATCAATCAGGCGTAGGACAGCTTGTTGAAATTGGAACAAGGAAGGGAAGATCAGTTCGAAAAGATTTGAAAGTTGGTATTTGCGGTGAACACGGTGGCGAACCTTCTTCAGTTGAATTCTGTCATAGAACGGGACTCAATTATGTAAGCTGTTCTCCGTTCAGAGTTCCGATTGCAAGACTTGCAGCAGCAAGAGCAGTGATCAATGAAAAAAAATCGAAGAAGCCAGTTAAAAAATCTTCTTCAAAGAAAAAGAAATAAAAATATTTTTTAGCGGATGATGAATTCTTCATCCGCTTTGTATAATTAATTATAAGGAATGAAAAATGATGAAGCTATCAGATTTCAGTTACAATCTGCCAAAAACAGTAATTGCAAAATATCCTGTATCACCTAGAGATAAAGCTAAGCTTCTTGTTCTAAACCGGGAAACCCAGGAGCTGGAATCAAAACGTTTTACCAATGTTGTTGATTATATGTCGAAAGGTGATGTCCTGGTTGTGAATGAAACCCGTGTATTCCAGGCAAGATTATTTGGAAAGAAAGAAAAAACGAACGCAAAGATTGAAGTCTTTCTTCTCAGAGAACTAAACTCTGAAGAAGGTATCTGGGATGTTATTGTTGACCCGGCAAGAAAAGTAAGGATTGGTAATAAAATTTATTTTAATGATAAGCTCTGGTGTGAAGTAATTGATAACACTACTTCAAGAGGCAGAACGATCAGGTTTAATCAGGCGGGAAATATTTTTAAAGCTGTGGAAAAAATCGGGCAGACACCTCTACCTCCTTACATTAAAAGAGAAGCTGAAGTTTCAGATAAAGAAGACTATCAGACAATTTTTGCTAAAGTTGATGGTGCTGTTGCTGCCCCAACTGCCGGACTTCACTTTACTAAACAGCTTATATCTAAAATTCAGAAGAAAGGAATTACAATTGTTCCTGTTGTTCTTCATATTGGGTTGGGAACTTTCAGACCTGTTGAAGTTGAAGATTTAACAAAGCACAAAATGGACTCAGAGTTTTTTGAAATACCCGCAAAAACTGCCGACGTAATTAACAAAGCTATGCACGATAAGCATGACATTATTGTTGTGGGAACTAGTACTTGTCGTGCTCTCGAAACAAGCACAACCGCAGACGGATTTTTAAAGCAAAATCGTGGCTGGACAGATAAATTCATTTTTCCTCCTTATGATTTTAAGATAACAAAAAAACTTATCACCAATTTTCATGTTCCTGAATCAACTTTGCTGATGCTTGTATGTGCGCTCGCAGGAAATGATTTAGTGCTTAAAGGTTACAAAAAAGCACTCAAAGATAAATATCGTTTCCTCAGTTACGGCGATGCAATGATGGTGGTATGATTGCATGAATGCATGGTTGCATGCAGTGGTGCAAACACGCAGCCAATCTATATATTTTTAATGATATGAAATTATCTTTGATTCCTGATAGAACAACAATTAAGAAAGAATTTCCACTGTGAGGGTTTACGCTGTTATACCTGCTGGTGGAAAGGGAAAAAGGGGAGGTACTGAAACTCCAAAACAGTACCTCAGGTTTCATGGGAAAGAGCTTATTGTTTATACTCTCGAAGTCTTTCAGAAAAATAATCTGGTAGATGAAATTATCATAGCTGCTGAACCGCCCTACTTTTCACTCTTGAATAAGATTGCAAAGGATTATAACCTTACTAAAATTACCCAGTTAATTGAAGGCGGAGATGAGAGACAGGATTCAGTTAATAATGCTCTCAACGCAATCAAAGCCAATGACAACGATCTTGTTGCTGTTCACGATGCTGCAAGACCTATGCTTTCTGATTCTATTCTCAACAAAGCAATCAACACCGCAAAAGAAAAGGGGAATGCTCTTGTTTGTCTTAAAGCAAGAGATACTCTTTTAAAAGGCGACCAGATTGTAAAGGAATATTTTGACAGATCAGAAATTTATTACGTGCAGACACCGCAAATCTTCAGATACAAAGATTTGAAAAAAGCAATGAAGAAAGCCTACGAAAAGAATTTTATCGGAACTGATGAGTCAATGCTCATCAAAGAGCTTGGCATCGATATTAATATTGTTGAAGGCTCAATGCTCAATTTCAAAGTTACTACCGCTACAGATATTGAAATGTTTGAAAAACTTACTCGCGATTAGAAACCTTCGAAGTTAGGGTACGAAACACGGACTTTAAGCTCGAAGGTTTACAAACCACTTCCGTCAAATCTGTCTCATTTAACTTTTCTTATCATTAAATTTATTCAAGTAAAAAAACTTTTTCAGGAACCTATTCAGTTCCCGGAAGTAAAACTACCAGTTAAAACGAAAATAAATTATTGGAGTTTTATAATTATGAATAAATCAAGGATTACTGTAATGAAAACCAAATATCTTCTTCTGTTGATAATCCCACTCGCTTTTCTATTCTTATCATTTTCAAGTTTAATTCCCGGAATCAGAATATTCGATGGTGATACTGATAATGAATTCACATTTCAATTCAAAGATGATTACAAAGCTGCCTGGAGAACCGTTGATTCACTTGAACAACAGGGATTAACGCGCTCAGCTCTGGAAGTTGTTGAAGAGATTTATGAAGCATCGAAAAAGGACAACAACCAACCGCAGTTTATTAAATCTGTTTTTTACAAATTGAAATTTGGGAACTACATAGAAGAAGATAGTCACGTTAAAATTGTTAGTGATGTAAAAGCTGAAATTGACAGTGCGGATTTTCCTGCAAATGCAATTCTCGAATCAATTCTTGCAAATGTTTACTGGCAATATTACCAGAACAATCGTTGGAGATTTCAGAATAGAACTGAAACAGTGAATTTTGACAATGAAGACTTTCAAACCTGGGACTTATCGAGACTAATCAGAGAAATTGTAAAATATTATCAGGCTTCTCTTGATCAAAGCGATAAGTTGAAGAAAATTCCTCTGAAAGAATTCGAAGATATACTCGTTTATGGAACTACGGAACATTCTTATCTCCGTCCGACTTTGTTTGATTTACTCGCTCATCAGGCTTTACAATTTTTTGTAAATGATGAAGCCTCCGTTACTCAACCTGTTTATAAATTTGAACTGAATAGTAAAAATGATTTTTCTCCTGCCGATGATTTTATTGAAATAAATTACACAACCAAAGATTCACTCTCACTTAAATTTTATGCAATTCAACTTTATCAGCAGTTAATTGCATTCCATCTTGATGATAATGAAAAAGATGCGTTGATTGATGTTGATCTCGCAAGAATAAATTTTGTAAGAAGCCAGAGTGTTAATTCCGGAAAGGACAGCCTCTACATTTCTGCAATTATCGCAATGGAAAAAGAGTTCAGTAAAGTTCCTTTTTCTTCTCTGATCTCGTTCAACAAAGCACAATATTATTACACTGAAGGAACGAAATACGATCCAAATGGTTCTGATGCTTACAAATGGGAAATTAAAAAGGCACTGGAAATCTGTAATGCCACAATTGAAAAATATCCCGATACTTTCGGTGCAGGGGAATGTAAATGGTTACAAAATGAAATACTTCAAAAAAGTTTAACCGTCCAAACCGAATATGGAAATTTACCTGGTGAATCATTCCGCGCGTTAGTTACTTATAAAAATGTAAATAAAATTTATTTACGAATAATTCCATGGGATGAATCTTTCGATCAGACAAAAAATAAACTTGATGCACAAAAGCTTGCACAACGATACGCAGCACAGAAACCGATTCACGAATGGTCAGTTGAACTGCCCGATGATAAAGATTTTCAGCAGCACAGTGTTGAAATTAAAATGCCTTCACTTTCTGTTGGTCAATATCTTATCCTCGTCGGGACAGATTCAAAGTTTTCTTATCATAAAAAATGCTGTTGGCTACAGCAGAACCTGGACTACAAATATTAGTTACGTCAGAAAAGATACTGATGTGAACAAAGTTTTATTTTATGCATTGAACAGAAAATCCGGACAGCCCCTTTCCAATATTAATTATGAAGTTTGGGGCCAGAAGTATGTACCTGATGCAAGGGAATATCAATTCTTTAAACTTAAAAATGGAAAAACGAACGGCGAAGGTGGATTTGAATTTAAGAAAGATGACAACCAGTATAACACTTACAAAGTTGTATTCATTGATGGAAAGGACAAATTTGAATCACAGAATTTTTATTCCTACAACTACCAGGAAACAACTCAAAAAAGAAACACCACTTTCTTTTATCTTGACAGAGCAATTTACCGTCCCGGGCAAATAGTATACTTCAAAGGATTGATGATTAATACGGATGGTAAAAAAGAGCATAAGGTTGTCACAAATCAAACTACAACTGTTACTTTTTACGATGCCAACTATCAGAAAATTACCGATGCAACTTTCACAACAAATGAGTACGGAACTTTTAACGGGAAGTTTTCTGTCCCAATCGGAAAGATTGGTGGTCAGTATATGATCTCCAATGAAAATGGTTCGCAGTATTTCAGAGTTGAAGAATACAAACGTCCAAAGTTTGAAGTAAAATTTGAGCCTTTGAAAGGCAGCTATTCGTTAAATGACAAGGTAAATGTTGAAGGATTTGCAAAAACTTTTTCCGGTGCAAACCTGAATGATGTTGACGTAAAATACAGAGTTGTGCGAACCGTTTATTTCCCTTACTACGATTACAGATGGAGATGGTATTATAACTGGTTCTGGGGAAGATATTCTGAAATGGAAATTACGAATGGTATTACTAAAACTGATAAGGAAGGAAAGTTTAAAGTTGAGTTTGAACTGGTTCCGGACCTTTCAATGCCGAAGGAAACCAAACCGGTTTTTAACTATACAGTTTATGTTGATGTAATTGATGTGACAGGAGAAACTCATTCTGCACAGACTTATGTAAGTGCAGGTTATGTTGCACTCATTGCAAATCTGAACTTACCGGAAATAATTAATTCTCATGTTCTCGATAAACATTTTGTTTCAACCACAAACCTGAATAATCAATTTGAACCCGCTCAAGTATCAATTGAAATTTACAAACTAAAAACTCCTGAGAGAATTTTCAGGAAAAGACTCTGGTCGAAGCCTGATAAATTCATTTTGAGCAAGGATGAATTCTATAAACTCTTTCAGCACGATGTTTATGATGATGAAAATGAATTCTTCAACTGGGAAAAAGAAAGAAAAGTATTTAACACAAGTTTCACGACAACGGACAGCTCGTACATAACTTTTAAAGATCAGCCGGAATGGGAAGCAGGTAAATATGTTGCTACTCTAAAAACAAAAGACAAAAACGGAACACCGGTTGAGCTGATAAAATACTTCACTATTTTCAATCCTGAATCTGACAAGACTCCATTAAACGAAGCAAGCTGGGTTAATTTAACTAAAGTCTCCCTCTTTGGGGGAGATTTAGAGGGGGCCAATAGTTATGAACCTGGCGAAACTGCAACTCTGTATATTGGCTCGGCAGAAAAAAATGTTGCGGCACTTTATGAACTAACGTATGACAGTAAAGTAATTAAAAAGGAATGGATCAGTCTTAATGATGAGCAGAAGAAAATTGAAGTTTTAATTAAAGAAGAATATAGGGGAAATCTTGTTGCACACGTTTCGTTCATTGTAAATAACGAGCCATTTATAATTTCAAAAGTAATTTCAGTGCCGTGGACAAATAAGCAATTAAAAATTTCTTTTGAAACTTTCCGCAGTAAACTTCTTCCTGGTTCAAATGAAGAATGGAAACTAAAAATATCCGGACCAAATGGTGATGCAGTTGCAGCGGAATTACTTGCTTCAATGTATGACGCATCTTTGGATGTGTTTGCTGCAAACTATTGGGGCTTAAATATTTATCCATACTTTTACTCAAGATATAACTGGACAACAGATAACAATTTTCAGAGCATCAGTTCTAACTTCTATAATGAAGATTGGAATCCATATTACTACAGACCCTATGTCTATTATCCTTATCTAAATAATTTCGGATTTTATTTTTATGGATATGGTTATGGTGGATATAGAAATGGACGATATGATATGGTAGCAAAAAGTTCAGTTAGTGATGAACTTTCTTTACGAGCAGCCGGGAATGTAGTTGAGGAAATGGAATCTGTCGGAGAGAAGAAAAAAGAAACGGATGGAAAAGAAAGACAAAAAGATGGAGATAAATCGCAGGGATTAGTTTCAGGCACTCAGCCAGAACAATCTTTCGAAGGTGTTTCGATTAGGAAAAACCTGAATGAAACAGCTTTCTTCTATCCTGAGTTAAGAACAAATGAAAAAGGTGAAATAATAATTGCCTTCACAGTTCCGGAAGCTTTGACTCGCTGGAAATTTATGGGCTTCGCTCTCACAAAAGATTTAAAGAGTTCAATTGTTTACAATGAAACTGTTACTCAAAAAGATTTGATGATTATGCCGAATCCTCCGAGGTTTTTACGAGAAGGTGACGAAATTTATTTCACTGCAAAAGTCAGCAATCTTTCAGACAGCTTGCTTTCTGGCTCTGCAACTTTACAGTTGTTTGATGCTTTCACAATGAAACCGATTGATGCACTTTTTGAAAATTCAGATAACATAAAGTCGTTCACATCAGAAAAAGGAATGAGTGAAGGCTTAAGCTGGAGACTCAAAGTTCCGCTTGGACAGGTTGATGCAATTGTTTACAGAGTAATTGCAAAATCAGGAAAATTTAGTGATGGCGAAGAAAATGCTCTTCCTATTTTAACAAACCGAATGCTTGTAACTGAAACTCTTCCACTTCCTGTAAAAGGTCACGAGACAAAAACATTTCTTCTGAAAAAATTGATGGAGAATAAATCAAGTACTTTGCAGAATTATAATCTTACACTTGAGTTCACAGCAAATCCTGCGTGGTACGCAATTCAGGCTTTACCTTATATGATGGAATATCCTTACGAATGTATCGAGCAGGTGTTCAACAGGTTTTATGCAAACAGTATTGCTACTCACATTGCAAACTCAAGTCCGAAGATCAAAAAGATTTTTGATACCTGGAAGGAAGTAGATAAAGATGCTTTGCTTTCCAATCTTGAAAAGAACCAGGAATTAAAATCAGCACTTCTTGAAGAAACTCCGTGGGTTCTTGATGCACAGGATGAATCTGAAAGAAAAAGAAGAGTCGGTTTGCTTTTCGATTTAACAAGAATGGCAAATGAACTTAACCGTGCAGAGCAGAAAATAAAAGAAATGCAATATTCTAACGGCGGCTGGCCGTGGTTCCCGGGTCTTCCCGAAAATCGGTTCATTACACAATATATTGTCGTTGGAATGGGACATCTTGAAAGACTTGGAATAAAAGATATCAGAGAAAATTCTGTAATCTGGGAAATGTTGAGAAAGGCAGTGCTTTATACTGATGCAAGAATGTATGAAGATTATGAATGGATAAAGAAACATGGAATTCTTGACAAGAAGAATATCGGTTACATCCAGGCACAGTATCTTTATGGCAGAAGTTACTATCTCGATATTCCTGTTGATGATAAATACAAAGAAGCTTTTGATTACTGGAAAGGACAAGCACAGCAGTACTGGCTGAGTAACAACAAGTATATGCAGGGAATGATTGCACTTGCTCTTTACAGAATGTATGATGCGAAGACAGCAAAAGCAATTATAAAATCAATAATTGAAAACGCTGTGTTCAATGATGAAATGGGAATGTATTTCAAAGAAGAATGGGGATGGTGGTGGTACCAGGCACCGATTGAAACTCAGGCTTTGTTGATTGAAGCCGTTGATGAAATTGTGAAAGATCAGGAATCAGTTGATTTGATGAAAGTCTGGCTGCTGAAACAGAAACAGGTTCAGGATTGGAAAACAACAAAAGCAACTGCTGAAGCTTGTTATGCACTCTTGTTAAGAGGAAGTGACTGGCTGGCTGATACAAAAATGCCTGATATTAAAATCGGTGGACAAATGCTTGATCTTCTGAACAATCCTGAAATTCACATTGAAGCAGGAACAGGATATTTCAAAACATCGTGGAAAGGTGAAGATATAAAACCTGAAATGGGAGAAGTAACCGTAACAAACAATAATAATGTTGTTGCGTGGGGCTCACTCTACTGGCAGTATTATGAGCAGCTTGATAAAATTACTCCTGCTGAAACTCCGCTGAAGATAAATAAGAAGTTATTTTTAGAGCTGGATTCTCCAACAGGAAAGAAAATTACACCTGTGGATGAAAATACGAAGCTGAAACCGGGTGATATTGTTAAAGTAAGAATTGAAATTCGGGTTGACCGTGATATGGAATTTGTTCATCTGAAAGATATGCGAGCAGCTGGATTTGAACCGATAAATGTTCTCTCGCAGCACAAGTACCAGGATGGTTTGTGGTATTACGAAAACACACGTGATGTTGCAACTAATTTCTTTATGGATAGACTAAACAAAGGTACGTATGTGTTTGAGTATCCTTTGAGAGTAACATTCAAAGGTGATTTCTCAAACGGAATTACGACGATACAATGTATGTATGCACCTGAGTTTGCAAGTCATTCTGAAGGTGTGAGAGTGAAAGTTTATTAATTTGGTAGCACAGATTAGCAATCTGTGCTAATTATAAAAATATAATTCAGAATAGTGATTTTTGATAAATTTACAAAACACAATGCGTGCACAGATCACTGATCTGTGCTACAGAAAACAAAAATTGAAAAACTTATTTAATGCACGATAAACAGTTTCATCGTCGTAATCTTCCTCATTTATATTTTAGCGAAGGAACATATTTTATAACATTTCGATTAGCTCATTCATTACCTTCAAGTAAAGTGGCTGAAATCAAATCAGCGATTGAATCCACGGAAACTAATGACAATGAGAAGTTTAAACTGTTACTTAGGAAATATGATCATTTGCTTGATAGCGGTCTTTATGGAAATAAATATTTAGCTAATTTGGAGGTAGCAGAGATTTGCAAATACACGTTGCATTACCCTGATGAAAAGGAATACAAGTTAATTTGTTATTGCATCATGCCTAATCATATCCATCTCGTGTTTGAATTGATGGCAGGGAATAGAGAAATTAGCAAAATTATGCAATCAATTAAAAGAATATCTGCAAGAAAATGTAATCTGATTCTCAATCGAACAGGAAAATTCTGGCAGGATGAAAGCTACGACCATTTAGTCCGTGATGATAAAGAATTATACTTTATAATTAAGTACGTTCTACTGAATCCGGTTAATGCTGGATTGGTAACAATCTGGAGTGGCTGGAAGTATTCATATTGTCGACCCGAGTACATTGTTTTGTAGCACAGATTACTAATCTGTGCTACTGAGCTTCGGGAGATTTCTCAAACGACATTACTACAATCCACAGTATATATGCACCAGAGTTTGTCGAAGATCCCTCTGGACAAGTCATTCGAAAGATGGAGAGGGTTTTGTTTTGGAATGTCATTGAACAGACTTAGTTTTCATTACAAAAATTCAATAAGGAAATTATAAGTGAAAAACCCTACTGAAAGACAATCTCAAAATACAATTGCAGTATTTATTGACTTTGAAAATTTATATTACTCATCACTCAATAATTACGGCGAAGCTCCCGATTTAATGATAATCAGGAATTTATGTGCAAAAAAAGGTGGCATAGCATCAATACAGGCATTTGGTGATTGGGTTCGATTCAATGATCAAATTGATGGTCTTCAGACTAGCGGAATACAACCTGTTTTTACACCTTTATCCCGTACAGAAAAAAGCAGTGCGGATACATTTATTTGTGTCAGTGCGATGAAATTGTTTATGCAGAATGAAAACATAAACACACTAATTCTGGTTTCTGGTGACCGTGATTTTATTCCACTGCTGAATGAATTAAGATCACTTGGGAAAAGTACTTATTTAATGGGTGTTCCCGGATCTATATCACGAGACCTGGTAAATGTTGCAGATGGACTAATTGAATATCAGCCGGCAAAAATAAAACCTAAAGAATCCAAATCATTGCAGAGTCCTCAGAAAAAATTGAGTGAGCAAATAGAGAATAGTATTATTTCATTATTGAAGAAAGAGAACCGAAGAGTAAATGTTGCAACGATCGGAATAAGGATTAAGAAGGAACATCCGGAGTTTAATCACAAAGAGTTTGGGTATGATAAGCTGTCACATTTTCTCGACAGCTTTTCACAAATAAAAATTGAGTACGATGAAGATAAGCTGGTTGCTTATGCAAGTTTGGTGAAATGAGTTATTAATATTTCTCAAGCTAATCGCTTTTATTTTAATGGGCTAAAGCCCCAGCAAATTTTGTGGGATTTTTATACCCCCGACCTAAAGGTCGGGGCTAATAGCCACGCCCTTCAGGGCGTGGATAATGAAATCATCCAATTTCATTTGGGGTTTTAACCCCTAATGCTTCTCCTCTGCAAACCTGTTTCTCAACTCAACTGGTTTTGATTTACTTTTCATTTTCAGATTCAGCATTTCTACAAAAACTGAAAATGCCATAGCAAAATAAATGTAGCCTTTTGGAATGTGCTGCTCCAACCCTTCTGCAATCAGTGAAACACCAATTAATAACAGGAATGACAACGCAAGCATTTTAACAGTCGGATGTTTTTCAACAAAATTGCTTATACCTTTTGCAGAAACCATCATTACTCCAACAGCGATTACAACCGCAAGAACCATTATCATAATATTATTTACCATACCGACAGCAGTGATTACAGAATCCAGAGAAAAAACAATATCAAGCAGAAGAATCTGCACGATCACGTTTGAAAAGGACTTTATTGCCTTAGGGTTTCTATGCCCCTCCTCTCCTTCGAGTTTATCGTGAATTTCAAAAGTACTTTTTGCAATTAGAAATAATCCACCAGCAATTAAAATTATATCTCTTCCACTTATTTCTTGTCCTATAACAGTAAACAATGGAAGTGTTAGTCTCATTATCCAAACAATTGAGAACAACAATAGTATTCGCGAGATCATTGCAAGAGCTAATCCAATTAGTCTCGCTTTGTTCTGCTGTTCTTTTGGCAGTTTGCCGGAGAGGATTGAAATAAAAATAATATTATCAATGCCAAGTACAATTTCCAGTACTGTTAAAGTAAGAAGAGCAATTAAAGATTCAGGGTTTGTAATCCATTCCAATTTGTCATCTCAGGTTTTTAGTAGATAGTTTAATGTTTTGAAGAGGCTTGTAATTCATCATAAGTAAGATTTAGGGCTTCGGCTGAAAGAAGAAATTTCGTGTAATCTTTTTTAGGATTATTAAACAGTTCATTTGTTCCCCCGCCTTCCACAATTTCCCCATCTTTTAAGATAATAATTCTGTCAGCTAGATTTCTTAAAATTTTCAGATCGTGACTGATACAGATCATTGTAAGTTGAATTTCCGTATTGAGCTTTTTGAAAAGTTTGATGAGATTCAACTGCGATTCAACATCCTGTGCTGAGAACGGTTCATCGAGAATTAATAAAACAGGTTTAGTAGCAAGCAGTCTGGCTAAGGCCGCTCTCTGTTGTTCGCCTCCACTGAGCTGGTATCCTCTGCGATTATATAATTCTTTTGGAAATCCAACAGAGTTTAAAATGTTTTCCCTTTGGTTCTCAATATATTTTTTATCAATTCTGTTGATGACTAACACTTCGTCAACCACATTTGAAATTTTTCGAAATGGATTTAAAACTTCACCATGGTTTTGAAATAGAATTTGAATCGGACTGCTTATTTTATTTTTTATCTTTGAGTTTAAAGTAATCTTTCCACTGTCAGGTTTTATCAATCCAGCAATTACTTTAGCCAAAGTTGATTTACCTCCACCGGATTCACCAGCGATTCCAATAATTTCTCCCGCTTCTACTTCAAATGATACATTCTTTAAAATATCGAACTGCTTTTTTATCCCTTCGTTTACTTCAACTGAGTATGAAATATTTTCAACTTTAAGCAAAGACATTGCTTATCTCGTTAAATGAATTAATAAAGTTTTTCAATTTATCATCAGGCGAATTTAAAAATTCATCGGCGTTATAAAATTGAGTGAGATCTCCATCTGATAAATATGCAATTCGGTCAGATGATTTAAGTGCAAAATTAATATCCTGAGTTACGATTAGGACTGATTTATCATTGTCTCTGACATAGTTTTTTATCTTAAGCAGAATAAGATTCATCACCGCATAATCAACTCCTGAAGTTGGTTCGTCAAGAATCAGCAAGTCAGGATTTGCAAGAAGTGCAAGTACGATTAAAAGCCTTTGAGCCATACCACCACTTAACTCATAAGAATGAAGTCCGGATAACTTTTTATAGTTGGGCAGTAAAAAATAAAGTAGTAGTTCTTCAATTTTAAGAGGGCTTATATTAGCAAGATCAAAGTAATACTTGATTTTTTTTAGTGGATCAAAACTATTAGCAGCATCCTGAAAAACATAACGAATGTTATTTCTTCTTATCTCTCTTAATTTTTCTTCTGAGGCTTGAAATAAATCCAATCTGTTGAAAATAACTTCTCCACTTACTTCATATTCTGTTTTCGGAAGAAGCGCTGTAAGTGATTTAATAAGAGTTGATTTGCCTGAACCATTCTTCCCAAGAATTGTGTAAACTTTTCCTTTCTCGAGATTAAACTTGATTCCGGTAAGCAGCGTTCGTCTGATCTCTTCATCAAGAATTGAAACTGAATTTATGTCAACACTGAGCATCGGTTAAAATGTTGTTTTTCTTTTACTCAACAAAATAATAAATTGGCATGAGAATTTACATTTTGTAATGCACAATCTTCTTAATGAATATTAAAATATTAAATCTTCTAATAATTTCATTTCTAGCTCTACTGATTCTGTCATGCGATTCAAAAAAATCAATTACAAATAATCGTATCGTTGTTGGAATTTCTGCGGATGTTCAGACATTTAATTCTCTGTTTGCATTCAGCTATGAAGAAAGCGCAATTGCTGATTTGCTTTATCCCGGTTTACTTGATTTCAGATGGAATGATGAAAGAGGTGAATTGGATATCTACCCGATGATAGCAGAGAGTTGGCAATGGTCTGAAGATTCATCGCACATTAAGTTTTTCTTGCAGGATGATATTTTTTGGTCTGATGGAGAGAAACTTACATCAGCCGATGTTGTTTTCTCTTACGATGTTTTTTCCGATCCGGTTGTTCAAAGTCGTTTGTTCGGAACATTCAATCAACTTTACACTGATTCTGCCGGATACATTGATATTGAGAAAACTTTCAAAGTAATTTCTCCGATTGAATTTGAAATGCATTTCGCTGAAAACTCCAAACCTGATTTAGTAAAGATATCCATTCCAATAATGCCGCAGCATATTTTTTCTTCAATAAGCAGAGATCAAATTGATAATAGCGAAATTAATTTTAATCCTGTTTCAAGCGGTCCTTTTAAATTAAAAAAATGGGACAGAAATCAAACTATAACTTTGGAAGCCGATAGTAATTCATTTCTTTTTACATCCGGTCAAGCTGCTGAGCTTATCTTTAAAGTTATCCCGGATTACACTTCAAGAATTCTTCAGCTTAAAAAAGGAGATATTGATTTAGTTGAGCTGGTAAAAGTTGAAGATATGGATGAGTTAAAAGCAGAAGAAAATTTAACAGTAATTAATAATACCGGAAGAGAATATGATTATATAGGTTGGAATAATATTGATCCGGAACAATTTTCCAAAGGAAAGGTTATCCCAAATAAATTCTTCGGAAGAAGTATTGTTCGTAAAGCATTGACAATGGCTATAAACAGGAGAGAAATTTTAGAGGAATATTTATTGAACCAGGGTGAACTTGCCGCATCGCCGGTTTCTCCAATTTTTAAATCCGTTTTTAATGATCAAATAGAACCTTATGAATACAATCCAGACGAGGCGAAGAAGTTATTCGCTCAGGAAGGGTGGAAGGATGAAGATAAAAACGGAATTCTTGAAAAAGGTAATGAAGAATTTAAATTTAAAATGTACTACCCTGTTGGGAATCCGCTTCGTGAATATGCTGCCGTCGTTATTAAAAATAATTTATTGGCAGTTGGAATAGAAGTTACAACCGAAAAGATGGAACTTGGTGCGTTCATTAATAATCTTTACGAAAGAAAACTTGATTCATGGATGGCTGGCTGGGGAATTCCGATACCATTAGAGTTAAAACCGTACTGGTATGCTGATCCAAGCATTGGTGTGCTTAATTTTGTTAGCTATAATAATTTAGAGATAGATAAAATGCTTGATCAACTCGATAGAAAAATAAGTAATAAAAGAAAAGAGGAATTAGTGAGGCAATTCCAATTAATTATTCATCGGGATGAGCCGGTCAGTTTTCTTTACTGGACGCCCAATATTGTAGTTTACAACAATCGAATAAAAAAAATAAATTTAACTCCTTATGGAATTATGACGCACTGTTGGGAGTGGACTCTTAATGAGTAAAGTTTTGAAATCTGGAATTGTAAAAATTTTATTTATCCGGTTTTTATCATCATTGCTGACACTTTTTCTTCTTGTAAGTTTTTTATTTTTCATTATAAGATTGGCCCCCGGCAACCCTACTGACAAATACATCTCTGCTAAACTTGGCAGTGAACTCTCAGAAAATGTTGCTGAAAAGTTTTCACTCAATCAACCTGTTGCTGATCAATACTTTGCATTTGTTTCAAATATCCTTAAAGGAGATTTAGGAGTTTCGTACAATTACCGGCTTCCGGTATTTGATGTAATATGGGAATACTTTTCCTTCACATTAATATTTGCAGGAATCAGTTTTATTCTTCAGTTAAGTTTGAGCATTTGGCTTGCAATCAGAGTAGTGAGAAAACAAATTAAGTGGTTAGAAAAATTTACCTCCAACTTTTCACTTTTTGTTTATTCCATTCCAGCATTTGTTCTTGGTGTAACTTTGATTTACATCTTTTCTGTTCATCTGGATTTCTTCCCAATTTCAGGTTTGAAATCTCTCGATTACGATGGACTGTCCTTCTTTTCCCGAATGTTTGATCAACTGCATCATCTGATTCTGCCATTGATAACTCTTTCTGTTGGAGGCGTTGCACTGTTTTATAAATATGCAAAAGAAAGTTTAGATGAAATAAAAAATCAAACATTTGTTGTGAATTTGAGAGCGTCCGGACTTGATGAAAATGTAATTTTGAAAAAGCACATCTTTCCAAATGCAATCAGACCACTAATTTCTGTTGCAGGTGTCGAACTTGGAATATTGCTTGGTGGAACATTAATAACAGAAGTAATTTTCAGTCTGCCCGGAATGGGACGATTAGCAATTGATTCGATATTATCCAGAGATTATCCTTTAGTAATTGGTTGCGTATTTACTGCCGGTGCAGTAATGATCCTTGCAAACTTTCTTGCTGATTTAGTAAAATTGAAAATTGATAAAAGAATGATCACAGGAATTTTGAATTGAAATCCGGAATAAAAATAATTCATTGGATAATTTTTCTGTGGATATGCATAATCATTCTCCGGTTTGATTTGATCCTGGGCTATCTAACATTGATTTTTAGTTATATCGGTTTATTAGCAAGTGATTCTTCTCCTGCGCTAACTTTTCTGAAATTCAACTTCTTTGATGCAACATTTTCTGTTTCACTTTTTCTTTTTATAATTCCTCTTCTCGCAATTTTTAGAAAAAAATTAAAATTCATTTCAACAAGGGTTAATTTCTCATTTGCATTTTTGATGTTGCTCGGTTTTGTTTTTCTGTTTGCACCGATAATTACGAATGAAAATCCTGAATTCTCCCAAAATCTTTCTGTAACAAAACTGCTTCCGCCATTTAGTTCTGTAAAACAACTCGAGTTAATTAATCAGCATCAGGAAAAATTATCAGAGGCAGAAATTTTCCGAAATAAATTAGAAAAAATAATCAAACCATCATTTAGTAATAATATTACTTTGGCAGATAGTGTTATCCTATCGGATCAAATAATCTACTATCAAAAAAATGAAGCTTATGAAATTGAAAAAAATATATTACTTAGTGAATCCGGGATTCCAATTATTAAAGATAAATTCTTTCTGCTTGGCACTGATGAGTTTGGACGAGATCTTTTTGCAAGATTAATTTATGGTACTCGTATTTCTCTCACAGTCGGTTTAGGAGCAGTTTTATTGTCATTTATTATTGGAATACTTTTGGGATTCATAGCTGGTTATCGTGGAGGTTTGCTTGATATTTCACTTAATCGCTTTACTGAAATGTTTTTAGCTTTCCCTGTAATTTATCTTATAGTGTTAATCTTAGCTTTGTTTGGCAGTTCAATTTTTTCTGTTATAATTGTTTTAGGTGTGTCAGGTTGGATGAGTCTATTTAAAATTGTTAAAAGTGAAGTGCTTTCTATAAAGCAGAAAGATTACTTTGCTACTGCTGAACTTGTTGGTTTAAATAAATTTCAACTACTTAAAAGAGAAATATTTCCTGTAATTATCACACCAGTTATGGTAAACCTGGTATTTTTATTCAGTAATGTTATTCTTGCAGAAGCAGCATTAAGTTACCTTGGGCTTGGTACTGGAAATACTTATCCTTCCTGGGGCACGATGATTAGCTCCGGGCAGGAATATATTACAAAAGCATGGTGGCTTATTGCGTTTCCGGGATTAGGTTTGATATTAACTTTGTACACTTTTAATTCATCCGGAAGAATGCTCGGTAAAGTATTTAATCCAAGATTAAAGTAATGATTAATACACGCTACGAAATAATTAAGAAACTCGGAAAAGGAAGAAGTAAAGTTTATCTCTGCAGGGACATAGATTTTCCCGAAAAAGAATACGCAATAAAAATTCTTCCACCGGGGATAGATGCCCGCGAACGAGATATGTTTGTTAAAGAATTTTTTACTCTTAAAAAGCTTGAACATCCTGGAATTATTGAAGCATTTGAAATAGGAACGGTTTTTCATACCAGTGATGAAGATGAGATTGAAGTTGGTTCTCATTTTATCACTTTAGAATACTTTGAAGGTGATATTCTGATCAATTCAAACAAAGTACGTGATGAAAAAAATCTTAAAAATATTACGAAGCAAATTTGCAGCGTACTCTATTATCTTCATCAATCAAAATATATTTACTACGATCTTAAGCCTGATAACATTCTGGTATCATCTGATGATGAAATTCCTCAGTTCAGGCTAATTGATCTGGGACTTGCTGAATATTCGCCTTCTCAAACAGATTACGAAATTAAAGGAACAGCACATTACATCGCTCCCGAACTGCTGAAAAAAGAAAATCATAATCATTCTGTTGATTTTTATTCGTTAGGAATAATTCTTTATCAATTGATCTATAACCGATTTCCGTTTGAAGCAAAAAATGAACTCGATATTTATAAATCGTCTATTGAAAATGTGTTTGACTTCCCGTCATCAGAAATATTTTCACAAGATTTAATTAATGTCGTAAAAAAATTACTGGAGAAGGATGTTGAAAAAAGATATTCATCTGCGTTGACTATTATTAGCGATTTAGGTTTTCCACTGGATATTTCAATCACAAAAGAATTTTTACCAGCCAACGTTTATTCATCCCGCGAAACCTTAATTGCTACACTAACAAAATATTTTTCGGATAGTAACAGCACAGAAGTTTATACGATCAAAGGATTCGACGGGGTCGGGAAAACTTCTTTTTTTCAGAAAATAATGGAGCTTCATGAAGATGCTGTTGTTATTTCAAATGTAAGAGGAAAATCCGGCGGGGAATTAATTCAGTACATCATAAGGCAGATAGCTTTTTCAAAACCTGTATTTCCCAGCCTTACTGGTGAAGAAAAAACTAATCTTTTAAGTTTATTAACGGGCAGCAAAGAAAAAATAATTAGCGAACTCCGTTCAATTGTTGCGTTACTAACTGCAAAAAGTAAATTTATTCTATTGATTGATGATTTTAATCTTTATGATCAACTGGTCAGTGACTTACTTGTTGAAATTATTCCGCAATTCCAGGTTAATAATATCAAAGTTGTAGTTAATGAATCTTCAGAACACAATTTGTTATCGTCAGGGATAAATAATATAAAAGAAATAAATCTCGGTCCATTTACCAATGAAGAGATGCTAACATTTCTTGAAGAAAGTTATAGCACGGCGATCCCGCAAAATGATCTTAAGGAATTAATAACAACAAACGCAGATTTTATCCCGGGAAACATTAAGTCTTTTATAAAGGATTTAATTCTTTTCGGCATCATGAAATTCTCGGAAAGCGGTGCATTCTTCTCCGATGATGAAAACAAGATATCAACTTTAACTGAAGCTCATTATTCAATCTATGATTTAAGATTAGCCAATCTTTCCAAGAAAGAATTAGCTACAGTAAAAATTTTATCAGCATTGGAAATCTATATTGACGCAAATTTTTTGTCATTAATGCTTGGATTAAACAAAGGCGAAGCAGAAAAAATAATTAATAATCTGCAATTGAATAATATCATTCAGAAATTCACTTCCGGTCAAACTCTGATATTTACTTCCGATGCAATTAAAAAATACATTTATGCATCAATCGAAAATAAGAAAGACCTTCATTTGCAGATCGCCAAAAAACTTTCCTCGAAGTCGCCTTCAACTTATAAACTTGAAGAGGCAAGGCAGTACGAATTAGCAGGCGATTATAAAAAATGCTTCAATCTTACATTAGAGGAAATCAATGACGCTGAAAAACGTTCAGCATTTTCATATATGCAGGGACTGTTGCTTCACTTGTTAGAACTCCCGATTGAAAAAAAATCAATTGATGCATTAAAGTTAAAGCTATGTGAGGTTTACTTTAAGCTTGGTAATGTTCAATCGTCTTTGAAACTAATAAAAGAATTAAAAGAATCCAGTCCTCAAAATAAGATTGATAATAAATTATTTTCAATTGAGGGAAGCGCACTTATTGCATCAGGTGAATATGAGACGGGTAAAAAAGTAATTCAGGAACTTCTTCAAAAGTTAAAAGATGAAAAAGAAAAAAAGCGTTTGAGTGTAGAACTTGCCTATGCAGATTTTGAACTGAAAATGTACGAAGAAGCCAGACTTCAGTGTAATAATCTTCTTGGGGATAAAAATCTTTCTGCTGAATTATCCGGACGATGTTATAATCTTAGAGGAATGATAGATATATATCAGAAAAATGATTTAAGTTCAGCACTAAATAACTTTAAAGATGCCAAAATTAAATTTGCAGAGGCAGGGCAGCCTGTGCGCGTTTCCGGGGCCGAAGTAAATATTGGGAATGTTTACAATATTTTAGGCAACTATGAGCAAGCCGAAGAACATTTTCAAAATGCTTCCAGGATTAATCAGACGATTGGTAATCTTGAACAGGAGGGATTACTTTTACAAAATATGGGGATTTTTTATTTTAACCGAATGAAATTTGACTCTTCAATTCAATCATACAAGCAAGCATTAAAAATATTTTTAAGTATAGGAAATGATCTTAATAGGGGATTAGTTCTTTGGGATCTTGGAGAAATTTACATTGTATCGTGTAATTATGAGAATGCCCTGAATTCATTAGACGAAGCTCAGCAGCTATTTGAGCAACTGAACAATTATGGAGAATTGGCCGATGTTTTATATATGAAGGGCAAACTATTTTACAAAATTGGTGCATTTCAAAAGTTGGAAGAAATTCTTGATATCTTTCGAACAAACTGCAGCAAGCATAATTTGCATAAGAGTCATAATATTTTTCAAAAATTATTAATTCAATGGGAATCATTCGGCAAAAATAAAACAGTTTCAGTGGATGAATTAGAACTAATCCGAATTGAAATGGTAAAAAGAAAAGACGATCATAACTTTATAGAGGTCTTGAACATACTTATTCAATTTTTTATTTATAAAAAACAATATCAGAAAGCCATAAAAGAACTTCATTACCCGGAACTTATTGAATTGTGCTCACAAAATTCTATATTGGAGGCAGAGAGGGAATATTTTTTAGGAATTATATCAAAAAATTTCACGTCTGATAAGCTTTTACCACCTATGATGTATTTTGAAAAAGCATATGAACTAATCAAAGATGAATCTGTAATGGAATTAACCTGGAAGGTACTTTACGAAATTTCCGAATTGTATATAGACAGAGGAAACCTTAACAAGGCAAAATATTTTGTTACGTATGCAAGGGAATTAATTTATTATATCGCAGAACGTATAGAATCCCCACGTTTAAGAGCAGCTTATTTGCGACAGGAAGAAAGATTGAACACATTAAAGAAATTGGAAACTTTATATCCACAAAAATGAATGATGTCTGAAGGAAATTTTAATATAAAGGTTTTTTCGGATTCTTCGGATCTGGTTTCTGTCAGCTCTGCTTTAAAGCAGCTGGAGTTAAAAGGTTTTTCTCTAAACACTACCTTCCCTTCAGAAATTGAAGTTGAGGATAATGAAATTGTAATTCTTAAAATAGAGTCTCTCGATTCTCCGCTCTATAAGAATCTGCTCAGGATTAGGAGAGGCAGAACAAATAAATTTATAATAGTTATTAATAATTCAGATTCTCTTTTAGTTACCTCATTGTTGAAGCAGGGCTTCTTTGATATATTTGTTTTCCCATACGAAGTTTTGAAGTTCACTTCATTTCTAGCTGAAGTTATTTCTAATAAATCCTATATAACAGAATCAAGTCCTCTGGGGACATTTGGTGTGAATCGGCATGGAATAAAATCAATACTCGGCAATTCGGAAAAATTGCTTAGAGCAGTTGAGCTTGCAAGTAAAGTTTCAGAGAAAAGTAGTTCTAACGTATTAATACTTGGTGAAACAGGTACCGGGAAAGGATTATTTGCAAGGGCTATTCATAATAACGGGCCGGCAAATCAGTTCCCATTTATTGATATTGTTTGTACAGCAATTCCTGAATCTCTTTTAGAATCAGAACTGTTTGGTTACGAAGCGGGTGCGTTTACCGATGCCCGGACAAGAAAAGTTGGTTTGTTTGAACTAGCAGAAAGAGGTACTCTTTTTCTTGATGAAATTGGCGATCTGAGTTTTAACATTCAGACAAAACTATTAAGAGCTGTTGAGAAAAAAGTAATTAAAAGACTTGGTGGTGTTGTAGATATTCCGGTAAATGCCAGAATAATTTCGGCGACTAACAGAGATCTCGAATTCATGGTCGAACGAAATTTGTTTAGAAGGGATTTATTCCACCGGCTGAATGTAGTATCAATAGAAATCCCACCTTTGAGAGAGCGAGGCGAAGATATTATTCTACTTGCAAATCACTTTATTGACGAATTCAATCTTCAATTTGATAAGTCTGTAAAAAGACTCGATAAGGATTTACAGCACCTTCTAATGGGGCATTCCTGGTCTGGAAATGTACGTGAATTACGAAACGCTATGGAAAGAGCCGTTCTATTGAGTGATGATAGAAAATTACAAATAAAAGATTTTACGACATTAATTGATAGTGCCCGCTCAAAACCTCAGGAGGAATCCAAACCTGATAATATGCCTTTCAATATTGTAAGATTAGATGTTAATTATGGTATCACTTCACTCAGGAATGTAGACAAGGAATATGCACGGAAAGTGTTTGCCAAAATGGGTGGAAATAAAACGCAGACGGCTAAACTTTTGGGTATATCGCGGCCCAAATTGGATATTTTGCTAAAAGTTTAACATAATTCGTCAATATTAGATTAGTATGTGAATTTTTGCGACACTTTTTGACATGTGATAGACAGAATTGACTGCATTTTTTGTAAAATTTGATTACAAAAAGTAATTGAAGGACATCTATTTAAGTAAAAATTACTCAATTTTATCTTTCGATTTATGCTTATCAAGGAAACATAAGCTTTTAGCATGGCATAAGCATTGGGTTTGTAATTAGGGCTGCAAATCCGCAGTTCCAGGGTGAAGTGTATGTCAAACTACATGTAGTGTGTCATAAAAACAAGTGGTACTATGCGAACTATATTATCCATAGCCCTTATTTTGGGACTATTCATATCCGGATTCGCTCAGGTTGCTAACAATGTTCAGGAAGCGACCAGATATAGAGTTAATCAGGATAATATATCTACCGCTGCTGAAAGCCACCAATTTCAATCATCTGAAGTAACTCAAACAGAGTTAAAATTTCTTGATCGAAAATCTAGCTCACAGCTTGACGAACTTGGCAGTAAATACGGTTGGGTAAGATCAGCTTCACAGCTTGACGAACTTGGCAGTAAATACGGTTGGGTAAGATCAGCTTCACAGCTTGATGAACTTGGCAGTAAATACGGTTGGGTAAGATCAGCTTCACAGCTTGACGAACTTGGCAGTAAATACGGTTGGGTAAGATCAGCTTCACAGCTTGATGAACTTGGCAGTAAATACGGTTGGGTAAGATCAGCTTCACAGCTTGACGAACTTGGCAGTAAATACGGTTGGGTAAGATCAGCTTCACAGCTTGACGAACTTGGCAGTAAATACGGTTGGGTAAGATCAGCTTCACAGCTTGATGAACTTGGCAGTAAATACGGTTGGGTAAGATCAGCTTCACAGCTTGACGAACTTGGCAGTAAATACGGTTGGGTAAGATCAGCTTCACAGCTTGATGAACTTGGCAGTAAATACGGTTGGGTAAGATCAGCTTCACAGCTTGACGAACTTGGCAGTAAATACGGTTGGGTAAGATCAGCTTCACAGCTTGACGAACTTGGCAGTAAATACGGTTGGGTAAGATCAGCTTCACAGCTTGACGAACTTGGCAGTAAATACGGTTGGGTAAGATCAGCTTCACAGCTTGACGAACTTGGCAGTAAATACGGTTGGGTAAGATCAGCTTCACAGCTTGATGAACTTGGCAGTAAATACGGTTGGGTAAGATCAGCTTCACAGCTTGACGAACTTGGCAGTAAATACGGTTGGGTAAGATCAGCTTCACAGCTTGATGAACTTGGCAGTAAATACGGTTGGGTAAGATCAGCTTCACAGCTTGATGAACTTGGCAGTAAATACGGTTGGGTTAGGTAGAATGAATTAGTTCTCCAAAGTATACTTTGTTAAGCCTTCAATCTTTATTGAAGGCTTTTTTATTATTTGGGGGAAGTGCTTATTTTTATAATATAATTTGCAAACGGTGGTGAGTGTTACTCACCGGATTTTGGGAATGGTCTTTTAACTTCTGAGTAAAACAAATTATCCTGCGAACCAAATAATGTTAAGAATTTCTCTTCTACTGTTTCTGATTTCATCATTGCTGTTTGCACAGGAAATTTCCAGAATTTCCATTGTTGATGGTGAACTAAGCCAGTCTGTTCCCTCCTATAATTATCAAGGGACAATTTATCTATCATTAAAACATTTTGCTGAAAGCTTAAAAGTAACCAGTAATATTCATGATGAAGGAAATGTGATTGAAATTGACTTAGAAGAAGTTTTGCTACGGTTCACTTCAAAAAACCCTTATGTTGTAATTACCACAAAATCGTCAGAAAAATCAGACATTCACCAACTACCAACATCAACACATTTCGTGGATGAATTGGTTTTTGTTCCGCTTAATGAAACCATAGAACTGTTTAACAAATATTTTTCCAGATCACTTGCAGTTATTAGTCCCGGGAAAGTATTAGTGCTTCAAAAAGATCAGAAAAATATTGCAGGAATCGAAAAAATATCATTAGAGCACAATAATAAAGGAACGTTCATTTATATCAGGAGTAATGTTGAATTTGTTTCGCGGGTTATTTCATATGATCCTGATTTTTTTACTCTTAGAATAAGTAGTGCTTCTACATTTGGAAGAAACTTTGAAGATTTGATTCCGGTTGGTTTTGTGAAGCATATAGGGGTCATAAATTTAGATGGAAATGTAGAAATCAGAGTTAGAAAAAAAGCCGGGAACATCGCTAACGAGTATTTTTATACAGGAGATAACAATGAGTTGATAGTGCATCTTTTTGAACGGACAGAATCACTCTGGCTGGAAAGAGAAAGCGAACACTTCAAAATAATTTACAGGGATTATCACTCCCATTTAATTAATCATATTTTAGTTAGTGCAGAAAAAGCTTTCAAACCACTATCAGAAATATTTAAATATAAACCAAAAGACAAAATCATTATCAATACTTATGATGTGAGCGATTATGGATTTGCTGCAACAAGTACAACTCCTCAAAATTTTATAAGACTGGAAATTGAACCTATGGAACCCGGTTACGAGGTAGTTCCATATAATGAAAGATTACAATGGCTTTTAAGCCACGAGCTTGTTCACGTGTTTGTTAATGATGCGGAGATTGGCTTTGAGTCGTTCTCCAGAACAATTTTTGGAAAAGTGCCTCCTGAAAAAACACAACCACTTTCTGTTTTTTATGGACTCCTTACTAATTATAATCGCTATACACCACGATGGCATCAGGAAGCAATTGCGGTTTATCTGGAAACCTGGTTGAGCGGTGGATATGGAAGAGTTCTTGGCAGTTTTGATGAAATGTATTTTCGTAGCCTGATCTATGAACAGAAAGATCTGTCATCTCAATTAGATCTGGAAACAATATTAAGTCATAATTCAATTCTACTTGAAAATATTCATTACATCTATGGAGGCAGGTTTGTTGCATATTTATCCCTTCTTTATGGAAATGAAAAAGTAATGGATTGGTTCAGAACAAAAGAAGGTGATGCATACAGTGGTTTTGAAGGCAGATTTCATAAAGTATTTAAAATAGATTTTTATAAAGTCTGGAGTAACTTTATTTCCTACGAAACGAAATTCCAGCAAGAGAATATTAATATCCTTAAGCAAACCGAGCAAACAAAACTTAGAAAAGTAAGTCCTGAAAACTTCGGCTGGGTTTCAAGACCTTTTTACGATAGCCCGACAAACTCTGTTTTTTATGTTTACCACAGACCACATGAACTCACAGCATTAAATTCGCTTGATTTAGCTTCAGGGAAATCTAAAAAATTTATATCAATTGCAACACCAAGTATGCTGCAGGTTTCAACAATTGCATTGGATGAAGTAAATGGATTATTATTTTATACCACAAATAACAATTTGCTCTTCAGAGATATCTGGGTTTATCACTTAGAAACGGGTGATGAAAAATTAATTTTTAAAGATGCAAGAGTGGGAGATCTGGCAGTTTCACCGGTAACTCATGATTTATGGGGAATACAAAACAGCGGAGGACTTAGCACTTTGGTTTTCTCAGCTTACCCATACAACGAAATTAATCAATTGGTCTCTTTTGAACTCGGCGACGAGCTGTTCAATCTTTCAATAGAAGATCAGGGAAAAAAAATTGCTGCAACTTTAAAGAAATCCAGCGGTCAGCAATCAATAATAGTCTTTGATGCTGATAAATTTTCAACCAATACTTCATTCCAGTATCAGGTTATCAGCAGCAGTGGATCTCCCGAAAATCCATCCTGGAGCAGAGATGGAAAGTCTTTGTTCTGGAATGCTTACACAAATGGCGTCTCTAATATTTACCGTTACGATTTCAATGATAAATCACTTAAGGCAATTTCAAATTGTGTTACAGGATTATTCAGACCAATAGAAATATCGCCTGATTCAATTTTTGCGTTTGAATTTAATTCTGAAGGTTTTAAACCGGTAATCTTTAAAAACGAATCCGCAAGTTTTTTACCCGCAATCAATTATTTTGGACAGAGCGTGATCGAAAGAAATCCTCAACTTCAAAATTTGAGTTTGAGCAGTGATTCCAGTGAAATAAATCCTATTAATTTTTCTCTTGAGTCTGGTTACAATGGGCTTAACAATTTGCACATTCATTCAATAATACCTGTTGTAAGCGGATTCCAGAATCAGGTTGTCTTCGGATTATTTACAAGAATATCTGACCCGCTTTTAACACATGACTTTTATCTTGAAGCAGGAGTTTCACCACTTAATGAAACACCAAATTCCCCTCTCTGGCATCTCAGATTTAAATATGACTACAAGCAGCAATTTTATATTGATGTGCTTTATAACGGCGCTGATTTTTTTGATCTTTTCAATGATAGAAAAAGAGGGACGCTCGGAACACAGTTCAAACTTGGTCATACCTACTTTTGGAAATATGATAATCCTGAAAAAATAAAACAGGCTACAACGCTAACATTTTACAGAGATGTAAAGTTTATTAATGATAACCTCATTCCCGTCTCTCAGCCAGATTTTGGAGTTCTCGCGACAAACTTGAACTTCAGGAACCTGCGTAAGAGTATAGGAAGTTCTGATTATGAATATGGAAACGATTTTAACTGGACTTTAGGGCTATACGGTACAAATTTTGACCAACCAGAAGTTGCCTTTAATTCTTACATTGAATTGAGTGATTTCTCCACGTGGTTGTGGAATCATAACACTTTGCACGTAAAAATTGCAGGTGGATATAACTATGAAAATGAAAATCTTGTTCAAAGCTTGTTTTATTTTGGTGGATTTGGCAACAGACCAGTAGATAATGATGAAATTAAGCAGTTCAGAAGGGTATTTAGATTCCCGGGAATCCCGATTTACAGCCTCGTTGCAAATAAATTTGGGAAATTACTGATGGAAAATGCATTTCCGCCGATCAGAACTTCCGGTTGGTTGTTGCTTGAGCAGTTTGTAAATCATTTTGATTTTTCAGTTTATTCTCAGGGGCTTGTTACGGAATCTGATTTAGGTGACTACCTTGTTGATGTTGGTGCTCAGATGGACATAAAGCTTAAACATTGGTATAACCTTGAGTCAACATTTTCGGCCGGTGTTGCTAAAGCGTGGTCCTGGTCTGGTTACAATGACTGGGAATGGTTTCTGTCAATTAAGTTGTTGAAGGATTAGTTTTTTACTTTTGATAAAATGAAATTTTCAGAATTTAAAAAAAATATAGACAACAGAATTAAAACTGCTATTGATGATGATGAATCATCAGATAGATTGAAAAATCTTGATGCGATTCTGAATATAGTAAACACTATAAACAGATCTTTAATTCTTGAAGATGTGCTTGAACTTGTGCTGAAGAATGCAATAAGACTTACTAATTCTGAACGGGGGTTTATTGTTCTTCAAAACGAAGCTGGCGATTTGGAATTTAAGCTTGGATTAGATGAACTAGGCGAGAATCTTCCCAAAGAGTTATTCGAAGTCAGCAATACAGTTGTAGAAAATGTTTTTCAAAACGGCCAATCAATTTTTATTGAAGGCGCACAGAGTGATGCCGCAAATGATCCTTCCAGAAGCATTTTAAAACTTGATTTACAAACTATTCTTTGTTCTCCACTCATCACAGCCGGAAAAAAGATCGGAGTAGTTTATGTTGATAGTAAACATCTGCATAAAATAAAAGTAAGGGAGATCACCGGTACCTTTGAAATACTTGCGGGTCAGGCTGCTACCGCAATAAGAAATGCTCAATTATATGTTGGTCAGATTAATTCATATAATGCACTTCAGGAGGCAAATGCTCAATTGATTCAGGCAGAAAGGAGAGTGTTGAAGTCCGGCATTGATGCCGAAATTGGTCAGGCATTACAAGGATTAGTACATCTTGCGTTGCTGGAAACAGAAAGTCTTCTAAGAACAATTGAAAAGTCTCAATCTGAATATGATGGTAATAATCAGATTGACGATTTGCTTTTTGACAGATTAAAATTGAAGTCTAAAGTTGCTGCAGATAGTATCAGAAACATTCAGAAATATGCTCAGGTTCTGCTTGAAACTTCTGTTACTGATTTGAATAAAAACAATAACGATATAAATAGAGCTATACAATCTGTAATAAAATATCTGTCACCGCTCAAAAAATTCAATTCAATTACATTTAAAACAGAATTAAATCCTCTGCCTCTCTGCGATTTTGATCCCGAACAAATTCAACACCTGCTTGTTCACTTGATCACAAATTCAGTTGACGCTAATAAAAATGCAACAATTACAATCCGTTCATTTGCCGGGGATAAGCGAAATTGTGTTGAAGTTCAGGATGATGGACCCGGCTTTTCTGCTAATGTAAAAGCAAATCCCACTGCGGTATTTAATCTTTCAAACGGTGGTTATGGTCTGTTTCTCTGCAAAAACATTATAGATAAGCACAGAGGTGAAATAAAAATTCTGGATGTAGAAAAAGGTGCTCTAATTCATTTTTCATTGCCGGTTAATCAATAATGGATTTATCCAGTCTGAAATATTTTGAATTGTGTTATGAGCCCTTACCCTTTCCGGTTGAAGTGTTTGATGAAAATGGTTATGTGGTTTTTATTAATACTGCATTTTCAAAAAGGTGGGGATATACTTTGACGGAACTGAGTGGTTATTCATACGCAACGGATAATGAGCTTCAAAAAAGAGAATTAGTTCAAAAAATCAGCAGTGTGTTAAAGAAGAAGAAACCTCTGCAACTTCAGAATTATGTTGATACAAGGCTGCTTGGTGCAGATAGAGCTGTGCCTTTTTTACGGACTACAATTTTCTCTATCAGTTTTGGTGATAAATCATATATAGTACTATTTCACGAAGATCAGACCGATGTTCTTTTAGCTGAAGAAGAAGTTAGAAAAGCAAGAGATGCAAGTAAAGAAGCCGACAGACTAAAAAGTACTTTTCTGAACGTTCTCTCACATGAACTCAGGACCCCTCTTAATATTATCCTGGGGTATTCCACAATCATCAAGGAAAATCTTAAAGAAAAAATCGGTAGTGAAGATAAAATTTATCTTGATAATCTTCAGACTGGTAGCGAAAGGCTCTTTAAAAGTATAACTCAGATGCTTGAGTTCGCGCAGATAGAAGCCGGCAACTATAAATTGAATATAGAGACAGTAAACCTTGTATACATAATAAAGAATTGTTTAGAGCCGTTTAAGTACAAAGCCTCAGAAAAAAAACTCGATTTCACAATTAAGATTGCCGATGAGAATATTTTTGTTGATGTTGATTTACAGTGTGTAGAAGCGATAATAAATAATCTTACAGAGAATGCAATCAAATTTACCAGACAGGGTTTTATAGAAATAGAAGTTGAAGCCTTTAGTGGAAGAGATCTTGCTGTTTGTAAGATTAAGGATACCGGTGTTGGTATATCTACCGAGTATCTCGATCATCTTTACAGACCATTTAGCCAGGAAGAATTAGATATTGGGAGAAATTTTGAAGGGAATGGATTAGGACTTGCTATCTCTAAAAGATATATAGAAAAAATGGGGGGCTCACTTATTGTTGACAGCATTAAGGGAGTAGGAAGCACTTTTACTTTTACTCTCCCACTTGCTAAGAGCGGAAAAATTGAAATGATTGACATTGGATTTGAGAAAACCAATGGTGTTTCAAAACTATTAATGCTGGATGATAGCGGTGATTCTTATCCTCTAATAAAAGCTTTTTTAAAGGATAATTATGAGGTAAACCTGTTACCTTCTCAGGAATTTAATTCAGGATTAATTAAAGATGAAGAATTTAGTGCAATAATTTTCGATGTTGCTATCAATTATTGGAACAGGGGATTGGATATAGTTAGAAATATCAGAAAAAATAAATCACAGAAAATTCCCATCGTGATTTTGTCAAGCGAATTTCTTCAGGAAAAAATACTGCAGTTTCGTAAAGCAGGCGCGAATGAGTTTTTAGTGAAACCATTTGCAAAAGGTGATTTGGTTACCTTAATTAATAAAATTACAGCTCATTAAACAGATTTGGGCAATCAGGCTTAAACAACCCCGGCCAGCATAACCTCTCCGCATAATTTCAAATTATTATTGATTATTTTTTATGTGTCTGAAAAAATAATTATTAATTCAATACATACAAACAATAATCAGAAATGAGCAAACGTCTAACTGAACTTCGAAGAGAGATTAAATTAATTGCAAGCCCCGAGATAGCATCTAAGATGAAATGGTTCTTCAAGACCGGAAAAGGTGAATATGGAGAGGGAGATCAGTTTGCAGGGCTGAAAGTGCCGACACAAAGAAAGCTTGCCCGCGAGTTCAAAGATTTATCTTTTGCTGATTTGAAGGTGCTGTTAAATTCTACGGTTCACGAAGAAAGACTAATCTCACTTTTAATTTTAGTTGAGAAGTTTGAAAAAGGCACAGAAAAAGAAAAGCAAGTCATTTTCAAATTTTATAATAAAAACCGAAAAGGAATTAATAACTGGGATCTTGTTGATCTTTCTGCTCCAAAAATCATCGGGAAATATCTTCTTGAAAAGGATAAAAGTTTATTATTTAAATTTGCAGTGTCGAAAAACCTTTGGGAACGCCGAATTGCAATTTTGTCAACCTATGAATTCATCAGGAACGGTAAATATGATGCTACTCTGAAGATAGCTAAAATTTTACTGGAGGACGAGCATGATTTAATTCACAAGGCGGTTGGCTGGATGTTAAGAGAAATTGGGAATCGGGATTTATCAGTAGAGGAAAAATTTCTAAAGCCTCACTATAAAAAAATGCCAAGAACAATGCTTAGATATTCAATAGAAAAATTTCCTGAATTAAAACGAAAAAAATATTTACTCGGAAAAATTTAGAGGTTAAAATGGAAAAAAGAATAAATATTCCAAGCGGTACAAACTGGGAAGATAAAATTGGTTACTCAAGAGCCGTCAGAATTGGAAGATTGATTGAAGTCTCCGGAACATCTGCAATTGACCGGGATAGGATTGTTGCATCAGGCGATCCTTATCAGCAAACCAGATTCATTATTCAAAAAATTGAAAAAGCTTTGAATGACGCAGGTGGATCTTTAGAAGATGTTATCCGAACCAGAATCTATGTAACTAATATTAAAGATTGGGGTGCAGTTGGAAGAGCTCACGGTGAGTTCTTCAAAATTATTAAGCCGGTTACAACAATGGTTGAGGTTAAATCTTTAATTGATCCAAATTTTGTTGTTGAAATTGAAGCAACTGCTTATTTAAATGAAGCGTAACTTACTCCAGAATTTTTCCGAATAGTGTTGCGTACATTATCCGGTAGATATCCGTGTTATCTATTTTACCTTTCATCAAACCGGAGTTTAAACCTTCAGCTTTTGCAATAACCGAACCGTACACATCGTCAGAGGTTGACCAGGCAACTGCAAACTGGAACTGGTTACCGTCTTTATCCTTCGCTGTCATAAATGGTAATGTTCCGGTTCCATTAATCCCATCGAGTGGGGCTCCGTTTTTTGCTTTTTCCGGTAAAGGTTTATCGGGCATCATATCTTTTTTAAGGAATCCGTAAATCTCCATGCCGCCTGCCTCGCTATCAGAGGCTGTGATAATTAAAGAGTTTTGATTTTTCAGATAGAAATTTAAGGCAACACCGATTGCATCATCTGCGCGTTTAAGTGCTTCAAAGTAACCGTTTGCATTATTGGCATTACCAAAATTATCGGTTCCTTCTTCCTCGACAACGAGGAAAAAATTTCCCTGCTTTCCTGATAAAAATTTGATTGCCGCATCTGTCATCTCAGCTAATGTTGGTGCCTCCGGATTATAATTTTTTAAACCAAGCTTAATAAGTTCCTCTTCAGATTTATCATTAAAAGTGTGCCCGCGTGCGAAAATTCCCAGCACTTTTTCTGTCTGACTGGAAAGAGAAGCGAGTTCTTCTTTTGTGTAAATAACTTTGTAACCTGATTGTTCCGCAAGCTCTATCACGTTTAATCCATCTTTTCTTTTTCCCGGTCCGAATTTACCTTCCACACCAGCCGGCAATAAATTTTCTTCGCCACCCGAAAGAATTAAATCAGCACCCGATTCAATTATTTTTTTTGAAATTGCATCTTCATTTGCTCTTGAAACATCACTTGCAACAAAAACTCCGGTTCCCGGCTCAACAATTTTTCCGCTGTTTATTAAACCAATGTTAATCCCTTTACTTTTTGCTTCCATCATAATACTCAAACTGCTTCCCGATCTTGACGTTAAAGCTTTATTTCCATCCATCCCATAAGATAACAACTGGACTTTAACGCCATACGCATGAATAGTTGCACCTCCTTCAGATGATGCTGTAAGAGTGTTTGTCATATAGCCCTGATACAATCCTATTTGAGATAACCGATCCCAGTTTAACTCACCATCAACTCCATAATTTAAAGCTCTGATTGCATTCCATCCAGCTAATGCCGTTCCATCGGGGTGAAAAAATATCACGTTTCCTTTTTTTATTTCTTGGTTTTCCTGACAAGATAAAATTGTGGTTAAAAGAATGCCCGTGGTGATCAGTATTAACGTGAAAGGTGCGAGTATATTTTTATACATCGTAATTCCTTAATGTTGAAATTAACTGATGCAAATTAACCATTTTGCTTTAGAGATGTTAATTATCATTTTGTTAAGAATACAGTCCGGCTTAAATTATCCCCCGAATTTTAATTATTAAGAAATCAGAAAATTAATGGATAGCAAAAAAGAAAAAGTAATAAGCGGAAAATCATCAATATTTTTTACGGATACTGAAGCAGCATCTTCATATTCACTTTCAAATCAATTTGCCGAACATCTTGAATTCAGATTAATCAAAGATAGAATAACTGCAACCGGCTCGGATGCATACTTTGCATTGTCTCTTGCTATTCGTGACAGGCTTGTTCGTAAATGGCTCAGAACTCAGCACCAGTATTTTCAAAAAGACGCAAAGAGAGTTTACTACCTTTCATTAGAATATTTGATGGGAAGACTTCTTGGCAATTCTCTGATCAATATGGACTTCTACGAAGAATGCTATAACATCTTGAAAGAAGATGGATATAGTCTTGAAGAAATAAGAGAAATTGAAAATGATATGGGATTGGGAAACGGTGGATTGGGAAGACTTGCTGCTTGTTATCTTGATTCCATGGCAACACTTGAATTACCGGCGTTTGGTTATGGGATACGTTACGAGTACGGAATTTTTAAACAGGCAATAGAAAACGGCAACCAGGTTGAGTATCCGGATAGCTGGCTTCAACACGGAAATCCCTGGGATATTCTCAGAAGAGATTTAGAATATCGTGTTAAGTTTTATGGTAAAGCTGTTAAAGTTCAGAATCCTGATGGTACTTACAAATTCGATTGGGTAGATACTGAAGACGTTCTTGCTGTTGCGTATGATATTCCCGTGCCCGGATATAAAAATAATACTGTAAATAGTCTGCGACTCTGGCAGGCAAAAGCTTGCTCTGATTTCAACTTTAAAGATTTTAACGCCGGTGATTATGTTGCGGCAGTTTCCACAAAAACAGATTCAGAAACTATCTCAAAAGTTTTATATCCAAACGATTCTTATGTTGAAGGCAAATTTTTAAGACTGAAGCAGCAATATTTTTTCGTTTCTGCAACTCTGCAGGACATCATCAGGAAGTACAAAATAAGTCACAGCACATTTGATAATTTTGCTGAGAAGAATGCAATCCAGCTTAATGATACTCATCCCGTTGTTGCAATTCCGGAACTCATGAGAATATTAATTGATGATGAAGGATTGAGCTGGACAAAAGCATGGAATATTACCAGCAAAACTTTTGCTTACACAAATCATACTGTAGTTCCGGAAGCGTTGGAAGAATGGTCGCTTCAATTGTTTGAAGAATTACTTCCACGGCATATTCAGATTGTTTATGAAATTAATCGAAGATTTTTAGAGGATGTTAAAAAGAATTATTCAACAGACCCGGCTATTTTATCTAAGCTTTCAATCATTAATGAGAGTAACGGCAAATCAGTTAGAATGGCTAATCTTGCAATTGTTGGAAGCTTTGCTGTTAATGGTGTTGCCGCACTTCACACAGAAATATTAAAGTCAATAATCTTTTCTCATTTCCATAAAATATATCCCGGCAAATTTATCAACATAACAAACGGCATTGCACCAAGAAGATGGTTAAAGACCGCAAATCCTTTTCTCTCAAAAATAATTAGTGACAGGATCGGGGAAAACTGGGTTTACGATCTGAACGAACTTCACAATCTTGAAAAGTATGTTGATGACTCCAATTTCAAAGATGAGTTCAGAAATGCCAAATGGTTGAATAAAAAGTTGTTGATTTCTTTGATTGAAGAAAACGATGGGATAAAAATTAATCCAAATTCAATGTTCGATGTGCAGATAAAAAGATTTCATGAGTATAAAAGACAGTTGATGAATGTTCTTCATATCATTACTCTTTACAATCGTATTAAGGACGACCCGAAAATTGATATGGTTCCACGCACAATCATCTTTGCCGGGAAAGCCGCACCGGCTTATTTTATGGCAAAGCAAATTATCAAGCTTATCAATTCAGTTGCAAGTGTTGTGAATAACGATCCTGATGTTGGTGATAAATTAAAAGTTGTCTTCATCCCGAATTATTCTGTTACTCTTGCAGAAAAAATTATTCCTGCGGCTGATCTTTCTGAACAGATTTCAATGGCTGGCTTGGAAGCATCCGGAACCGGAAATATGAAGTTCACTTTGAATGGTGCATTAACAATCGGAACAATGGATGGAGCGAATATTGAAATTCGTGAAGAAGTCGGCGAAGAAAATATTTTTATCTTCGGATTGCTTGCAGACGAAGTTGTAAAGCTGAAGAGCAGTGGATATAATCCGAAAACATACTATGAATCAAACCCAATGCTGAAGAGAGTGATAGATATGATTGCATCCGGTTACTTCAACAAAAATGAACCTGGAATTTTCAAATCAATTGTAGATGGTTTATTGGGAGTTGATTATTATTGCCTGTTAGCTGACTATCAGGCTTATGTTGATGCCCAGGATAACGTAAGCAAGTTGTACTTGAATTCTGATGAATGGACGAAGATGGCAATATTAAATGTTGCGAGAGTAGGAAAATTTTCAAGCGACCGTTCAATAAAAGAATATGCAGAAAAAATCTGGAAAGTTGAACCGGTTAAAATCAATCAAACAGGAAAGTAAAACTGATGAGCTACGAAATTCATCCAAAAGCAAAAATCGGGCACATACATTTAACCGTTGGAAATCTTGAAAGAGCAGTGAAGTTCTACACTGAGATGCTTGGATTTTCTGTGACAGCAAGGTTTGGAGATTCTGCAATGTTTTTATCTTCGGGAAATTATCATCATCATATCGGATTAAACACCTGGGCTGGCGAGAATGCAGTTCCTCCTCCTTCGGGACATACAGGATTGTATCACTTCGCCATACTTTATCCGAGCAGGGAAGAACTTGCAAAAGCATTTAAAGTTTTGTGGGAAAATAAATATCCGATTGAAGGGGCTTCTGATCACGGAGTTTCTGAATCAGTTTATCTGAAAGATCCTGATGGAAACGGAATTGAACTTTATTGCGACAGACCGCAGGAAGAATGGCCTGTTGATGAAGAAGGTAACGTTGTGATGGTCACAAAAGCTCTCGATCTTCCGGGCTTACTTTCAGAATTAAATAATTACTAATTAATTTTTTATAATGTTTGAATATCTAAGAAAAGTTCTCACGTCTGATCAGACTTCACAGGGATTAGAGATAGACTCCTCTGAAACGACTTCAAATAAATACCACGTTGCCACTGCCGCTTTATTAATTGAGATAGCTAAAGCCGACGGTGATTTTTCTGATGATGAAAGAAATCGGATAATTGAGTTGATGAAAAATGATTTTGATTTAGATGATGATTGTATTGTTGAACTGCTTGAACTTTCTGAGCAAAAAGTAAAAGACAGTATAAGCGTTTATGAGTTTTCTTCTGTCATCAACGAAAGTTTTTCTCAGCAGGAAAAATTTGAACTCATGAAAAATCTCTGGCGGATAATATATGATGATGGAAAACTTGACAGTCACGAAGACCGGCTTATCAAAATTATAGGCAGCACTTTAAATCTTGAACATAAAGATGTAATTGGTGCAAAGCTGTTTGTAAAACAGGAAATGGGGAAGTGACCAGCAACCTTCGAGGTTAACGTACCGTTAACAGTTAGCAACCTCGAAGGTTTCTGAAGAAGAATTTAATTTTTCAATTGGCTTTCAATCGCTGTTACAATCTCATCACTGGTTGGCTGCACTTTATTCCCAAACCTTGCAACGATCTTTCCTTCTTTTGAAATAAGAAACTTCTCAAAGTTCCACTTCACATCACCATTACCGGTTACACTGTTATCGGTTAGTATTTGATAAAGCGGAGATTTATCATTGCCTAATATTTTCACTTTATCGAACAATTTAAATGTCACATTATATTTTGAGCTGCAGAAATTCTGAATCTCCTCATTCGTGCCGGGTTCCTGTCCGCCGAAATCATTGCAGGGAAAAGCTAGAATCTCAAATCCATCGGTTTGAAATTTTTTATATATTTCTTCGAGACCTGCATACTGTGGAGTGTTTCCACATTCACTCGCAACGTTCACAATTAGGAAAACCTTCCCAATGTAATCAGATAGTTTTACTTGTTTATTATACATATCGAGAACGGTTATGTCGTTTATGTTGTCCATCTGAATTGCTTTCTTTTGAATGTTTGTTGTTTTTTCCTGTGCTGATAACTGTGACAAAGTTAAAAGCAAAGCAATCAATAATATTTTATTAATCATTTTAACTCCTGTTTGATAACTCATTAACAAAATTAGAATTCATTTAGTTCAAATTATTTTTCAGGTTGACTCCTCACCCGAATAAGGTCCATTATTAGGCACGAACTAAGTGGCACAGTTTCTTTCAACTTTCTGAATGAATAAATTTTAGAACCGGCAAACTGACCAAGAAAAAATGCCGGAACCGTAAAAAAGAAAGTAGTCAGATCAAATCCACTCGATGATAAAATCCTGAATGCGATGATCAAAATCACCGGAATATGTATAGCTAATAAAAACTGAAGCGAGAATTTTCTTACATTCGCACGCCAATAACCAAATGGGATATTAATAATTAAAGTGAATAATGTTAGAAGTAGAATATTCATGCTTAAAATATAATCATTATGTAGCGCAGGACTCCAGTCCTGCGATAACTTAAGATACATATTTCTAATAGTATTTTCTTTATATAGATAAATAATTAGCACAGGTCTGGAGACCTGTTCTACGAAATTTCTGTTGAATAAAATACAAAAGCCCTCTCCTTTGGAGAGGGTTTGGGTGAGGCCTAACTCATCAACGTTGCTATTGCCGTTGTGTTTACAATATCGTCTACACTGCAGCCGCGACTTAAATCGAAGAACGGTTTCTTCAATCCCTGAACCATTGGACCAACAGCTTCAGCTTTACCCCAGCGCTGTGCAATCTTGTAACAAATATTTCCTGAATTCAGATCTGGGAAAATTAAAACATTTGCTTTGCCGGCAACATTACTGCCCGGTGCTTTCTTCTTCCCGATTGATTCGATAACTGCTGCATCAAATTGCAATTCGCCATCAACATTTAAATCGGGTCTTTTTGAACGAATGATTTCAGTTGCTTTTAAAACTTTATCAACAGCTTCGTGTTTTGCGCTTCCTTTGGTTGAGAATGAAAGCATAGCAACAAATGGTTCCTCTCCGGTTAGTTTTCTGTGGTTATCGGCAGTTGAGATTGCAATATCTGCTAATTGCTTTTCATCGGGATCAGGGACAACCGCACAATCGGCAAAAGAATAATTTTTATCCGGGAAAAGCATAAGAAAGAAACTTGATACAATTGAAATTCCTTCGGGCATTCCGATGCACTGAATTCCTGCACGCATAACATCCGCAGTAGCGGAAGCTGAACCGGCAACACTTCCGTCAGCCATATTTTCTTTTACCATCATTGCGGCAAAAAATAAATCCTGCTGAATTGTGCTTCTTGCCTGCTCGATTGTTACACCTTTATGTTTGCGAAGGTTGAAAAAGATATTCGTAAAATCGCTAAGCTTATCTGATGTGGTTGGATTGATAATTCTAACTCCGGTCAGATCAACATCCAACCGTTTTGCATCTTTACGAATCCGGTCTTCATCACCGAGAGTAATTACTGAAACAGTTTTTTCTTTTGTTAGCTTTTCGGCGGCTTTAAGAACTCGTTCATCGTGTGATTCAGGAAGGACTATTGTCTTTCTCAGCTTTGATGCTTTTTCCTTTATTTCATTTAACAACTTAATTTCCATTGATACTCCGTATAATTGAGAAAACGACATTCAAAATTACTAAAACAAGAACTCATTTTTTGTGACTTGTATTATTGCTTATCTCAACCTGCGTGGTTGTGGCAACATATTACTTACTTTAACCCTGTCTGCCGAACAGGCAGGCTCGAAGGTTACTCCTGATAATAATCATTAAATTTAAAGTGCGGTTCAGATTGATTTTTGATGCCGAATGATATACATTCACAGCCTTAATTTTTTTATGATAGCAGAAAAAATACAGCATCTCAGAGAGGGAATAACTGCCAAATGTGATGAATTTAAGCGAAATCCGCAGGAAATCAAACTTATCGCAGTTTCAAAGTTTTTCGGACTGGATGCGATCAATGAAGCGAACAGACTGGGCTTAACCGATTTTGGTGAGAACAAAGCTCAGGAACTCAGAGATAAGTACGAAATTCTTGGTGATAAAGTAACCTGGCATTTCATCGGAACTCTCCAGAGAAACAAAGTGAAGTATGCAGTTAAAGCCGCAGCTTACATTCATTCGGTTGATTCATCTTTGCTTGCTGATGAAGTAAATAATCAGGCTCAGAAAATTGATAAAGTGCAAAAAATATTACTCGAAGTTAAAACATCATCCGAAGATTCAAAGTCAGGACTTACAACAGAAACTGAAATTTTAGATTTAGTAAAACATTGTTCATCCCTTTCTCATATTGAATTAGTTGGCCTGATGACTATGGCACCGTTTACAGATGATGTGGAAATTATTAGGAAAAGTTTTATTGAATTGCGTAATTTGAGAGACAAAATTAATCAAAATGGATTTGACCTGAGAGAGCTTTCAATGGGGATGACAAACGATTATGAAATTGCAATTGAAGAAGGAGCAACTATGCTGAGAATTGGTTCAGCAATCTTCGGTCAAAGAGATACAACAAAAGACTGGAGGCAGTCATGAAACTTTCGCCGCTATTAATTAAGAAGCAAGAATTCGAAAAATCGATGAGGGGTTATAATGTCGATGAAGTTCAAACCTTTCTTGATAAAATTTCTTCTGAGATGGAAGAGCTGATCGACCAAAATGAACAATTGGAAAATGAAGTTGAAATACTTAGTAAACAGCTCGAAGAGTTTCAAAAGATAGAGCAGAAGCTTCAGGATACCATTATTAAAACACAGGAAACATCTGCGGAGGCGCTTGAGTCGGCAAAAAAGCAATCATCGGTAATTATTAAAGAAGCTGAAATTAAAGCATCCCAGATCATTAAAAATGCAGAAGACATAACCGCTGAAATGCGAAACGCCGTGATTAATTTGAGAGAAGAGAAAGATACGATCATTGCAAGATTGAAAGCAATTGTAAGCACGCAGGGTAATCTGCTTGAAGGCAAAGTTAAAGATGCCGGTGAAGAACCTAAAAAAAATAAAGCACAGAATGAAGCGGAGAAACTTGATATAGACGTTGACGATATTGTGGATAAACTTTTATAAAAATGACAAAGCTAATGACAAATATTAGTGAGACTCTTGAAGTAATCAGGAATCATTCCAATGAAAATTTTCCGGTTGGAATAATCCTCGGGACTGGATTAGGTGGATTGGTTAAAGAGATTGATATTAAACATCAAATTGAATATGAAAACATTCCGCATTTTCCGATTTCAACAGTTGAATCACATCGCGGAAAATTAATCCTCGGATCAATTCATGGGAAAAATATTGTTGCAATGCAGGGACGGTTTCATTACTATGAAGGTTATACAATGCAGCAGATTACTTATCCGGTCCGCGTGATGAAATTTCTTGGAGTTAAAACTTTGCTCGTCTCCAATGCGTGTGGAGGAATGAATCCTCAGTACAGAAAAGGCGATGTTATGATTATGACCGATCATATTAATTTACTTGGTGATAATCCACTCATCGGAAAAAATGAAGATGAACTCGGACCAAGATTCCCGGATATGAGCGAGCCGTACAGTTTAGAGTTGATTGAACTCGCCGAAAAGATTGCAGATGAAAATCAAATCAAAGTGCAAAAAGGAGTTTATGTAGCCGTTCCCGGACCAAATCTCGAAACAAGAGCTGAGTACAGATTTCTCCGGCAAACTGGTGCAGACGTTGTGGGAATGTCAACTATTCCTGAAAACATTGTTGCAAATCATATGGGAATGAAAGTTCTTGGAATAAGTATTGTAACAGATGAATGTTTTCCGGATTCACTCAAGCCGGTTAATGTTGAAGAAATTATTTCAACAGCAATGAAGGCAGAGCCGAAGATGACTTTAATAATGAAAGAATTAATTAAGAGGCTGAAATGAAAAAATTTATTACTTCATACAGTGTTCCATTACTTCTTGGTTTGTTGATCTTCGCTTCAAATTTTCTTAATACATCACTCTTCAATTTTGGAGACAGAAACTTTGCTGTCTGGTTTGTTCTTTCGATTTTAACTTTTGCATGCGGCTGGTATATAAACAGATCACTCGGATGGCAGCTTGGTGGCCGAGTTGTTTTTGCCGTAATCGTTGCAGTTACAATAATTAGCATTGCAATTATTATTTTCTTTAATGAATACTTCGGCACATTTGAGTTGCTCACAGAAAACCTTATTCTTTTCAGTCTGCGTAATATTACTCTTGGTGCAATGGGAATTTTTGGTATGGCAGTGCAGGAAATTGTAAGTGGTGAGAAAGAAGCGTTGATCTTAAGAGAAAAAGTAAAAATTCTTGAGGCAACCGCATCCGATTCAAAAAAAGAAGCTGAACTATTAATGAAGGAAGCAAGGTTAACTGCCGATACGATTATTCATCAAGCCGAAGCAAATGCAAAAAATATTTTTCTGAAAAAGGAAAGAATTGAGCAGGAATTAAAAGAGTTCATTCAAACTGAAAGAGAATTAATTAAAAGGTATGAAGACCTTAAATAAGTTTTACTATGTATAAACAGGGTTTAGAAAAAATAAAATATCCGGAAACTGAGCAGAACATTCTGAAGTTCTGGAAAGAAAGGAAAATCTTCGAGAAGAGTGTTGAGTCTCGTTCACCGGAAAAATCTTTTACGTTTTATGAAGGTCCTCCGACTGCAAATGGCAAACCCGGCATTCATCATGTAATGGCCCGAACGTTAAAAGATATTGTTTGCAGATATAAAACTATGCAGGGTTTCCGTGTTGAAAGAAAAGCAGGCTGGGATACTCACGGACTTCCTGTTGAAATTGAAGTTGAAAAAGCTTTAGGCATAAAAAATAAAAGTGAAGTTGCCGCATTTGGTGTAGAAAAGTATAACCAGGCCTGTCGTGATTCTGTTTTCACTTATCTCGATCTTTGGGAAAAGATGACGGAACGAATGGGCTACTGGATTGATTTGAAATCTGCTTATATAACCTTAACCAACGAATACATTGAATCAGTTTGGTGGGCACTCAAAACGCTTTATGAAAAAGGTTTAATCTATAAAGATTATAAAATCCTTCCGCAGGATCCAAAATCTGAAACTGTTCTTTCAATGGCTGAGCTTGCACTTGGATACAGAGAAACCAAAGACCCATCTGTTTATGTTCTATTCAAGTTAAAAGAAAGAGAAGAATATTTTCTTGTCTGGACAACAACTCCGTGGACATTGATCTCCAATGTCGCTCTTGCTGTTGGTGCTGATGTTGATTACGTAAAAGTTCTGAACAAAGAAAAAAAAATAATCCTTGCAAAAGAATTACTTTCTACACTTGATGGTGAGTATGAAATTCTTGAAGAAATTAAAGGTGTAGATTTAGAGCACATCGAGTATGAACAATTACTTCCTTACGTTAAGCCAAACAAAAAAGCTTTCTATGTTTGTCTCGGCGATTTTGTAAGTACGGATACTGGTTCAGGAATTGTTCACATGGCTCCTGCTTTTGGTGCCGATGATTATGAATTATCCAAGAAATATAACCTGCCGATGCTTCAGCCGGTTGACAGAGGCGGAAAATTTACTTCCGATGTTTCTGATTTTGTCGGACAGTTCGTTAAAGATGCAGATGTTGAAATAATTAAAAAATTAAAAATCGAAGGAAAGCTGTACAAAAAAGAAACAATTGTACACACTTATCCTTTTAGCTGGAGAAACCAGGATGTACCGGTAATTTATTATGCGCGGGAATCGTGGTTCATAAAAACAACGAGTGTTGCCAAGCGAATGATAGAGTTGAATAAAACAATTAACTGGCAGCCTCCGGAAGTTGGTGCCGGAAGATTCGGAAACTGGCTTGAAGAAAATAAAGACTGGGCTTTATCACGTGACAGGTTTTGGGCTACTCCGCTTCCATTCTGGATAAATGAAGATGGAGACATTCTACCTGTCGGCAGCATTGAAGATCTGAAAAAAGGATTTGTAGTTGAAGGTGAAAAAAGAATTCCGGTAAGTGAAATTGAAAATGTTGATCTTCACAAACCATTTGTTGACAAAGTCCAATTCGAGAAGGACGGGAAAATTTATTCGAGGACTCCTGAGTTAATTGATGTTTGGTTCGATTCGGGTGCAATGCCCTTTGCTCAGTATCACTATCCATTTGAAAACAAAGAATGGTTTGAGAAAAAAGCTTTCCCTGCCGATTTTATTTGCGAAGGAATTGACCAGACTCGCGGATGGTTCTATACTATGCATGCAATTGCAACGATGCTTTTTGATAATGTTGCTTACAAGAACTTAATTGTGAATGAATTGATTCTTGACAAAACCGGAATGAAAATGTCAAAGTCAAAAGGCAACACGGTTGATCCCTTCGTACTTTTTGACAAATACGGTGCTGATGCAACCAGATGGTATCTTGTTACAAATAGTCCACCCTGGAGACCAACACTTTTTGATGAAGAAGGTTTGGTTGAGGTTCAACGGAAATTTTTTGGAACACTGCTTAACACTTATTCATTCTTTGCTCTTTATGCCAACATAGATCGGTTTGAAAATAAACAACCATCCGTTCCTCTTTCAAAACGAGAAGAGATTGACAGGTGGATTCTTTCAAAGCTCAATTCATTGGTAGCAAATAATATCAAGCTGATGGATGAATACGAGGTAACAAAAGCTGCAAGAGCAATTTCTGATTTTACAATTGATCAGCTTTCAAACTGGTATGTTAGAAGATGCAGAAGAAGATTCTGGAAATCTGAAATGAATGAAAACAAGCTGGCTGCTTATCAGACTCTTTATGAATGTTTGGTTACCATATCGAAATTAATTAGCCCTTTTGCTCCGTTTTTAGCGGAGGAACTTTTCCAGAATTTAAACTCGGTTACAAAGAGTGAAAATATTGAATCCGTTCATTTATCGGACTTCCCGCAAAAAGGGCAGGTAGATAAAGACCTCGAACAAAAAATGGAAGTTGCTCAGCAAGTTGTTTATCTTGTAAGAGCAATTAGAGCGAAATCAAATTTAAAAGTCAGGCAGCCGTTAAAAAAGCTTATTGTTGTGGCTGAAAAGAAAATGAAAGATGCCCTTGCGAAGATGAAAGATGTTATACTTGAGGAAGTAAATATTAAAGAACTGGAAATACTTGATGATGATTCGACCCTAGTTCATAAATCTGCAAAGGCAAATTTTAAAACCATCGGACCTAAGTTCGGAAAAAGTGTGAAACCGGTTGCTGAAAGAATAAAGAACTTTAATGCTACTGAAATTTCTTTGGTTGAAAAAGGTAATGATGTAACTATTGATATTGAAGGTGAAACTTTTTCAATCAGCAAAGAGGATGTTGAAATTCTAAGCGAGCAGATATCAGGATGGATAGTTGAAAGCGAAGGCGGTGTTACAGTAGCTGTTGATACACAGCTTACGGAAGAATTGATCTCGGAGGGGGTTGCAAGAGAATTTGTGAACAGGATTCAGAATATGAGAAAAGAAGCCGGATTTCAGGTTACGGATAAAATTAAAATTGCGTTTGCAGGAAGTGACACTTTCATATTTGCAATTAAATCTTTCTCAAATTACATTTCTGTCGAAACGCTGGCAGAAAAAATTGAAACCACTGTTGAGCTGAACGGCGGATTTGTACAGGATTGGAAAATCGGGGAAAACGAAATAAAAATTAAAATTGAAAAAATTAGTATTTAATAACAGGAGTAAATCAAAATGGCAAAAAAAGTTGTGAAGAAATCAGTCAAGAAAACGACTGCAGTAAAATCTTCAGCTAAAAAAGCAACTGCTAAGAAAAAACAAAAACCGGCAGTAACAAAAAAAGCAGTCAAGAAAGCAGTTAAAAAAACTGTTACCAGTAAAAAAACAGCCCCAAAAAGTTCTGCAGTAAAGAAGGAAGCAAAGCCGGTTAGAAAAGCCGTCAAAGCTGTTTCAGCAAAGAAATTAAAAGTTACCAAAGCACGTGTTGAAGTAAAATTTGAGGATATGGTAGAATCAAGAAATAAAGCTATTCATAAAATAAAAGGATACAGCAAAAGGGATCTTGATCATTTCAAACAAATCATACTTGAAAAGCGGGACGAAATAATTGAACAGCTTCAAAATCTAAAAGAGCAAATGCTTGATCCTACAACAGGCGAATATATTAATGAAAACTCACCTTACTCTCTGCACATGGCTGAACAGGGAACAGACGCGATGGAAAGAGAAAAAACTTTTCTTTACGCACAGAGAGAAAATAAATTTCTCGGATATCTTGAAGATGCTTTGAAAAGAATTGAAGCAGGCACATACGGAATTTGCGTAGAATGCATTGATGAACCGCAGCATTTATGTGAGACTTGTCCTTTAATTCCCAAAGAAAGACTAGAGGCTGTTCCACATAGCCAGCACTGTCTGCCGATAAAGCAGCGACAGGAAAAGAAATAGTAAAGTTTTATTTTTGATTATCGCAACAGTGCAATATTGAAAATTCTTTTTCTTTCATTATTTCTTTTTCTAATTGATCAAGCAAGTAAATTATTTGTGCGAGGATTCAGTTTACCCTGGCTTAATATAAACCATAATGGAATGTATCCCGGGCAAAGCAAACCAATAATAAAAAATGTGTTTCATCTTACACTGGTTGAAAATCCCGGTATTGCTTTTGGAATAGACCCCGGAGAATCGTTGAGAGATATTATCCTGGTAATAACGGTTTTAACTTGCATCGGTTTTCTTGCGTATCTGTTAATGGCTAAGAATGCTGACAGAAAAGTAAGGATCTCTGTTGCGCTTATCCTGGGCGGTGCAGCCGGTAATTTATTTGACAGAATATTTTATGGTTACTTTTATAATTATGCACCATTATTTCAAGGCAATGTTGTTGATTTTTTGGACATAAGATTATTCAAGCTTTTTCTTTTTGATAGCATACATGGTAATTATGTGTTTAATTTTGCTGACGTGAGTATACTTTCAGGAGTGTTTCTGCTTATTTATATGATATTGAGTGTGAAGAATAAAAAAAAATCCGGGAACCTGATCCCGCAATTAGCTGATGATAGCGAGGAAAATAATTGAGAGTATTGTATCTGACTCTTGCGGTGATATTTGCCGACCAGTTATCAAAATTCTATATCAAAGGCATCTCCATCCCTTTCTTAAATATTAATTTTGAGGGGATGTATTTCGGAGAATCAATTCCTGTAATCGGTGATTTTTTCAGAATAACATTCACTGAAAACCCGGGGATGGCTTTTGGTTTTGACCCCGGTTCTGATTTTAAACTTTTCATTTCAGTTTTTTCACTTATAGCAAGTATTGGATTACTGATATATCTTTTCACTGTTCGAAAAAAATCACTCAGCCTGAAAATAGCAATTGCATTAATACTCGGCGGAGCTATCGGCAATGTAATAGACAGAATTTTTTACGGATTAATTTATGATTATGCGCCTCTGTTCTACGGTAAAGTTGTTGATTTTTTTGATTTCGATTTCATTAACTTTTCAATTCTGGGCAGAAGTTATGACAGGTGGCCAATCTTCAATATTGCAGATGCCGCTGTTTCAATCGGAGTTTTAATACTTTTGGTTTTTTATAAACACCATGAATCTGAGGATGAAAAGAACAGGGAAATTCCGAGCAGCTCCGATCCAAATTCTGCTGCAGTGAATGAAAGTTCTGATAATGAACCGTCTCCGGAAAATATAAAAGATGATTTGAACGATGGTGAACCTGATAAAGGAAAAGAAATATCGCTTTGAAATTCCCGAGGGGAAAAAGAAAGAACGGCTTGATCTCTTTCTTACCCATGCAATTGAAAATGCAACCCGCTCTAAAGTTCAAAAACTCATCGAAGCAAATTTCGTAAAGGTAAATGGTGTTACAGTAAAAGCAAACTATCAGGTTAAACCATTAGATGTAATTGAAGCCGTCCATCCAATAACCCCGCGGCCCGAAGATACAGAGCCCGAAAATATTCCACTTGATATTGTTTATGAAGATGATTACCTGATTATTGTAAATAAACCTGCAGGAATGGTTGCTCATCCTGCCTATGCAAATTACACCGGAACACTTGTAAATGCTCTACTTCATCATACAAAAAAACTCAGCGGTTTAAATGAACCGGGCAGACCGGGAATAATTCACCGGCTGGACAAAGATACAAGCGGACTTCTTGTTGTTGCCAAAGATGATTTTACTCACGCAAAAATAGCCGAGCAGTTCAGCAAGCGAACAGTTGATCGTGAATATCACACTATCTGCTGGGGAAAGTTCAAAGAACAAAAAGGTGAGATTGCTTTCAATATTGTTCGAAGCAAAAAGGATAGAAAGAAATTCTCAACAAGTGAAACCGAAGGAAGGCAAGCACTTACTCTTTATGAAGTTATTGAAGAATTTGAGTTTACCACATATCTTAAAATTAATTTGAAAACCGGAAGAACTCATCAGATCAGAGTTCATTTATCCGGAATAGGAAAACCTGTTTTCGGTGACCCGACTTATGGAGGAAGGCAAATTAATTATGGTTCTGATCAGCCGAAAATTAAAGCCAGAGTTCAGAATCTTCTTGACATAATGCCGAGACAAGCATTGCACGCAAAAACAGTCGGCTTCTATCATCCTCAATTGAAAAAAAAGATGTTTTTCAATTCTGAACTACCTGATGATATGAAATTGCTTCTGGAAAATATCCGGACTAAGTAATTGAAAGATTAAACTTATAAACGCCATTCGCTGCGCCAGTTTTTGTTTTACAATTAACAAGCATTCCATTTAATTATTAATTCCCAAACAATTTTTAGCGGCACAATTTTTCTTACTTACTTTTTAGTGAGGTAAGAATTATGGTGCTTTTAAACAAATTATTTCTTTTATTCCGGTATGAAAGTTAAAATAGTTTGTTGTTTGTTATTTGCTGTTAGTATTTCCTTTGCTCAATATACTCGTGAAGAAAAGTTGCAGCAGATTAAAACCAGAACCGATATAAAAGTAACCGAAGTTGAAAAGGATATTCTGAAGATAGAATACCCGAACGGCAAAGTTCTATATGAAAACATTTCTGATTACCGATCACCGGTTACCGATAACCTGAGCTACGCAACAACCTTTGACAGTACAATAATAGACCTTACAACGATTGATACAACATTGGATTACCACAAATACAGCTTTTTGCTGGAGATTAGTGTAGGCAGCTACGAAACCGCACCACCATTAGTTGGAGACATTAACAGTAATAGTTTACCGGAGATTTATGGTATAATGAAAGACTATTCAAATGGTTATAGCAATAACACAGTAATGGAAATGAATGAGCTAGGAGGCTTTGATTCTGTTCATAGCTATGACAGCACAAGTGTTGCAAGAAAAATTTATGATGTAGATAAAGATGGAATGAATGAATTACTTCTTCACAGGTTTCCGCCAGATACAAATTATTCCGGACATAGCTGGCTATTTTTTAGTCAAACTTCCGACACTTCCTTAGCTACCGTTCTCTCATTTGTTTTTGATGCAAACACTCAGCAAAATAAAAATACTTTTGGCAATTGGGACAATGATGAATTTACTGATCAGATATTTGGTTGGGAATGTTGTCCTAATGGTATAGCCATTTATGAATATAATAATTTAGAAAATAATTTTGATTCGGTTTATTATTATGATCCTTCGCAATTTGATTTATTTTGGTCTGGTTTTGCAATTGGGGATATAAATCAGAATGGAAAGACAGAATTTTTAGCCGGTAGTGTAAACGGTAAAGTTATTGCAATAGAAAACTGCGGTGATAATTGTTATAACTTTATCTGGCAAGGCTCTGTTGAGACAAATAACGCATACCTGTATGCTGTAACCAATGATCTTGACGGCAACGGAAAACCGGAAGTATGGCTCGGCGGATATCATTTTTGGAACGGAGAGGCAATAACAAGGATAACAATCTTTGAAGCAAGCGGAAATAATAATTATGTGGCAGTTGGAAAAATTGATATTATCGGAGCGTTCAACTTTTACGCTAAAAATATGCAGGTGCTTGATGTTGATAAAGATGGAAAAGAAGAAATAATGATGTGCATTGAGCAGCACGTAATAATACTGAAGTTCAACGGCAGCTTGAATCATCATACTTATGAAGTTTTTTATATAAAGCGTAATGATCTTGCCTTCAGCGGAAGAAATAGTGTTTTTTATGGAGCTACTATGTATGATGTTACAGGTGATGGCAAGGAAGACATAATAATCCACCTTGATGATATTATTACAAATGTAGGAATGAGATTATTTACGTTTATATATAAAGCCAATTTTTCAGTGGATGTAGAAGAAACAGAAACATTGCCTGAAAGATTTCATCTTTATCAAAACTATCCTAATCCATTCAATCCATCAACCAGTATCAGGTTTGAAATTCCGGAACAGGCATTCGTTTCGATTAAAGTATTTAACATTTTAGGGAAAGAAATAATAACACTCATAGAAAAAGAATTAACTCCCGGCAGTCACACGATTGACTGGGAAGCCAGGGATAGTAACGGAAAGTTACTTCCTTCCGGCGTGTATTTAATAAGGTTAAACGCTGTTAATTCAGTTAGCAATAATTCTAAAACAATAAAAACAGTTTTGTTGAAATAATTAAAACCGGTGAAATACCGGGCCTTAGCTAGAAAGGAATTAAAAATGAAGCCAGGTTAATCGGGTTTCATTTTAAAATTTTCATTTCTTTCACCTTATCATATACTAATTATTAAAATTCTCTCTTCATTTGGTTATATTTCCACTCCAAATTAATTCTTTATTTTTAATAAGATGTTGAAATTATATAACACACTAACAAAGCGAATCGAGGAATTTGTCCCTATCTATCCTCCGCATGTCGGAATCTATATTTGCGGACCGACGGTTTACGATTACTTTCACATCGGTAATGCAAGAACTTTTATAATGGCTGACATTATCCGCAGATATCTTGAATTTAAAGAATACAAAGTTAAATATGTTATGAACCTTACGGATATAGATGATAAAATCATAAAAAAATCTATTGAAGAAAAAATTCCTGCCGGTGAAATAGCACAAAAATATTCTGAGGCTTTTTTTGAAGACATCGAAAAGTTGAGGATAAAACCTGCAACTCTTTACCCAAAGGCTACTGAAAATATTGATGAAATACTCGATATGATAAAATTGCTTGTTGATAGCGGTGCTGCATACAATGTAGATGGAAATGTTTTTTATAATGTTTCATCGTTTAAACAGTACGGAAAGTTAAGTGGAAAAAAAATTGATGAACTGGAAGTTGGTGCAAGGGTTGAAGTTATGGAAGAAAAGAAAAATCCGCTTGATTTTGCCCTCTGGAAAAAATCTAAAGAAGGTGAACCGTTTTGGAAGAGTGTGTGGGGAAATGGAAGACCCGGCTGGCATATTGAGTGCTCGGCAATGAGCTGCAGTCATTTAGGAGATACATTTGACATTCACGCAGGCGGAAACGATTTGATTTTTCCTCATCACGAAAATGAAATTGCACAGAGTGAAGCTGCAACTAAAAAAACATTTGTAAAGTACTGGCTCCATTTCGGATTCCTGAATATCAATAGAGAAAAAATGTCCAAGTCTCTCGGCAACTTTTTCACTGCAAGGGAAGTGCTGGCAAAATATTCTGCAGAATCAATAAGACTTTTCTTTGCCCAGGCTCATTACAGAGGTCCTGTTGAATTTACGAGTGAATTGCTTGACTCAGCAGAGAAAGGTCTGGAGAAATTAACGAACCTGCGTTCAACGATTGAGTCTGCACTAAACAAAAATAACTCCGGAACTTTTGACCCGATCTTTGATTTCCAGATATTTGAAAAACGGTTTTCTGATGCACTCGATGACGATTTTAACACACCACAGGCGGTTGCCGTGATATTTGATTTTGTGAAGGAAGTTAACCGGACGATTGCTGAGAAGAAAAATCTTCATATAAATTTTTATATTGCGGTTAAAGATTTCTTAATCAGAACTGCAGACAATGTCCTTGGAATAATTTCCTTTGAGGAAAGACTACTGAAACAGGATTCATTACTGGAGAATGAACTTATAAAAATTTTGATTGACATCCGGTTCAAAGCTAAAATGGAAAAAAACTTTCAGCTTTCGGATGAAATCAGGAAAAAGTTAGATGAACTAGGTATTACACTTAAGGATACAAAAGAAGGAACAGATTTTTTTAAACGCGATTAGTAAAAAGTTAAATTATCTGTTTAAGGAGAACGTGATGCAAAAGGAAAAAGGGGTTTTAGTTTCACTACTATATATTGAGGATGATCGTACAAACCGCGAGATAGTTAAGATGTTTTTACGAAACTGTTTTGCTGTTGATACGGCTTCGGATTCGTCTGAAGCGCTCAAGAAAATAAGTAGAAATAATTATTCAGTTGTTTTAATGGATATCAGCCTTCACAAAGGTTTGGATGGTCTTGAACTTGCACGTGAAATTAAAAAGATAAAGAACTACAAAAACGTTCCGATTGTGGCTGTTACCGGGCATGCATTCAGGTATGATGAAAAACGAATATTAAATGGTGGTTGTTCACATTACATAACAAAACCGTTTACAAAAGCATCTTTGATTGACAGGATTAATAAGGTGCTGGCAGGCGAATAATTTTCCGGATTAAAATATATTACCACTACCTAAAATTGAATTTGGATCTAACTTCTGCTTAATACTAAACATTTCATTCATAATCTTTTGACCATACATTTCCTGCAATAAATGTTTTTTGTTCTTTCCGACACCATGCTCAGCCGAAAATGTTCCCCCGGATCTGATTGCAGCCAGGCACATTTCCTGATAGAGCGATTTGGCCTTTTCGAATTCCTCCGGATTTTTTGGAAGCATATTTAAATGAATATGCGAGTTCCCGAAGTGACCATAAATTACATAGTCTAACCCGGCGCTCTTAACATCCTGCTTAAGTTGAAAATAAAATTTCTTGAGCACATTATCCGGCACGGCGAAATCAGTCCCCAGTTTTCTTAAATTTCGCTGTGATATAAAATCATTCACCTTAGCAGAAATTCTGTGACGAAACTCTACAAACTGAGATTTATCTTTTTCGTTCATTGCAATCCAGGAATTATCCAGATCGCCATTATGTTTTTCAATCAGATTTATCCATAAGTCGGTAACAAGTTGAATTGATTTTTCGATTGAATCCTGTTCAAACCATACTGCCGAATTTGCATCTTTAGGAATATTTGGAAAATCACTATATAAAAAATCGAGAGCCTTCTTATCAAAGTACTCCAGTGAAAGAGCATCAATAGAACTCAAACTATTATTTTCTCTTGAAGTGTAAGACTCAGTTCTTGCTTCTTCAATAAAATTCAATCCGTCTTCTTCTGATTGAAAAAATATTACGGAAGACAATACAGTTTCCGGGGCATTTAATAGTTTCAACTTGAGTTTTGTAAATACTCCCAGGGTACCTTCCGAACCGATAAACAGATCAATGGCGTCCATATTTTCTTTGCAGTAATAACCGGCGGTATTTTTTGTGGGAAGAACTTTTGTAGCTGGAATCTTCAACTCAAACTTTTCCCCTCCAACTGTTAAAAAGGACAAGTCAAATTTATCAGCAACATACTGACCCCTTTCCAAATAAATAAGTTCCCCGGTTGGCAAAACTATCTCAATTCCTAAAACGAAATCTCTGGTTGATCCATACTTGAAAGTATTTGAACCGGAAGCGTTTGTTGCAACAGTGCCGCCCAAAAAACAATTTAATTCCGTTGGGTCAGGCGGGTAATAAAGATTTTTAAATTTAAGTTCTTTCAGAAAATCGGACAACAAAACCCCTGCTTCAACAATTGCAAATTTTTCCCTTTCGTTGATTTCCAAAATTTTGTTCATTTTCTCTGTTGAAAGCACAATTCCTCCCTGGGGAACACTCCCGCCGGATAGACCGGTTTTGTTTCCGCAAATTGTTACTTTGGTTTTATCTTTATTGGCAAGTTTCAGGATCGAAATTACATCTGCAGTATTTTCAGCATACACAACAGCATCACAAAAACCTTTTGTGTTTGAAGCATCCTTCAGATAATCCTGTATTTCGTTCTGTTCCGTTTTTGTAATCATTCGTTTGATTTTTTATATAGTGAATATTCAAGCAGCTTTAATTCAGATAAGTATGAAGTATACAAACTTTCTAAATCATTCTTGCCATTTTTAAAATCAAATTTAAGAGAATGCTGAACAACTTGGAATAATTTTTTAATTCCGGAACTAATATCCATCATTGGGAAAGCGGTATCTCTTAAATGATGAATTAATTTAAGTGTTTCAAATGAATCGAACCGGTTTTTTCTTTGGTAACGAAGCTGTCTTTCTGTTTTACTATTATTTAATATTTTTTTCCAATCACGGGGGAATCCACGATTCTCAAGAAAGTTGTATAATTCCGGATGGATCCTTTTTGCTCCTTCTAAAATTAAATTGAGGTCAGATGACAAGTCTGAATTGAGTAATTGCAACCATTCCTTTAAAATGACATACACCTCCGCATCAAAAAGCAAAATATTTTTTTTGCTTGATGAAAAATCCGTTATACTTCTGCCTGTACCAAACGGAACCCGCCAGGATTCTCTTGCTGATGGTTTTACTTTTGTAGAATCAAGCCTGTTTATTTTATAATGCTTTGCCAGTTTCTGAAGGAAATAAAAATCCTCTGCCGCTTTCTTTTTGTTCATCCCTTCAACTCTGATATAGGCCTGGTGATCACAAACAATTGTTGATCCGACAGTATGAAAAGCAAAAGGCGATTGAGCGAAGAGTAGTCCAGCAACATAATGTCTTAAAAATATTTCATATGAAATTATTCCTAATTTTTCTGTTCCGCTTTCTGTAAGAGAATGTTCAAAATCCACATTAGCAACAGAATATCTTTTATTTGTAAAAGAACGAATAATCTCTTGCAGATAATTACGTTCAACAGTGCAATCAGCATCCAGGGAAATAAGAATTTTTATTCCCGGCAATGAATAGTCAAACACTGTTAATGCAGCATCCATTCCTATTTTTCTCGCAAGTCCGACTCCGCCTTCCCCAACTTCAAATTCTTTTCCAACGGAGGCGGCATCAATTAATCCAATTCTTATTCCTGAATTAATAATTCTGCTGATGACTGGATTAACTGGTTTTTTATTCAGAATCGCTCTCAGATATTCGATGCTCCTCTGGTTATCATTTTTTATTTCAGAATCAGATGATGCCGAATTGTTAATTACAAATATAACAAGTGATTTAGTTAAGCAGGATTTATCATTAAGACAAAGCGATTCAAGAAGATTATTAATATTTTCAAATTCACAGATTGCAGGTATAACCACAGCAGCTTCAATACCTGAAGCAGGAGTCCATTCAAGATTCCATTTGTTTGAAGATCTTTTCTTCAGATAATCAGAAACATTTTCAGGAATCTTAAGCTGCATTGTCTATTTGTGAGATGACGAAAGTTTTTAATTCAGTATAATTGTCCGGATGAAACCAGTTTATCTTAATTCCTTCACGTTCCATTTTTCTGAACCAGGTCATTTGCCTTTTAGCAAAATTGTGAATAGCGCTGTTCAGTTTTTGCAGCATATCATTATAGTTTAAATCCCCGGCAAAATGTTGAGACACAAATTTATATTCTAAACCGAAGTCATTAAGCCTTTCAAATGAAACACCCTTTTTAATTAACCCTTCCACTTCATCAAGCATTCCATTTGCTAATCTATATTTTAGTCTTTCAGTAATCCGTCTTTTCGTTTCTTCGCGGTCAGTCCTTATTCCTATATTTAATGAATTCATTTCAAGCTTCGTTGGGTTAGCAATTATTCGTGACCTTTCGATGAGGATTGCTCTGATAATTCGATTTTTACTGCCGAAATCAGTTACATTATGAAGTTTTGGTTTTAATTTCACAAGTATTTCCTTCAATTCAGCAATCGTGAGTTTACCGAGATCTTCAATTTCTTTCTCATTATTTATTTCCGGCAGATAGTAAGATTGAAGTATTGTGCTGATATATAATCCGGTTCCGCCGACTAATATTGGAAATTTCTTTTTACATTTTATTTCTTCAAATGAAGATTTAAAATCTTTTGCAAAACGGAAAATATTATATTCATCTGATGGTTCTACTATATCAATTAGATGATAGCTGACATTATTTTTCCTAAACTCAATCAGATCTTTGCCCGTTCCTATATCCATACCTTTATAAACCTGTCTTGAATCGGCTGAGATTATTTCTCCGTTTAAATCGTTTGCAAGCCTGGCGGCTATGTTTGTTTTTCCTGAAGCTGTTGGACCAAGAATAGTAATTAAATCGAAATGCATATTGAAAGGTTTAAAAAAGGAAAAAGGTCAATCGCTTACTTGGCAACGGGCAACGAAATTTTAAAAGTAGAACCCACTCCTTTAATGCCTTCAACATCAACATTACCTGAATGAGCATTGATAATTTTTTTTGCCAAAAGTAAATGAACTTCATTGTCCTTTATTTTTTCTTTATAGTAAAAATAATCGAGTATCTCACCCTCAGGAAATACGATCACACCCTTTCCTTCGTTTTGAATTGAGACAGAAATTGTTTCATCAATCAGTTCGGTACTGAAATAAATTTTACCATCGTTTCTGCAATCCTCAACACCAGCTTTAATAAACTGGAAGATCGCGGTGTACAGCTTTGCACGATCTATATCTACAAGTGCACCATCACCGATTTTTTTAAATAATTTAACTTCTTTAGTCTCACAATATTCAGACAGCAATTCCAGAACATCATCAATAAATTCATTAAAGTGAATTTTATTATTCTCCAGTATTATTTCATCCACCAAAACCTTTAACATACTATCGGTCAGATCAATTATTGATGCAGCTTGTTTTTGAAGCATCCTGATTATATCGTCTGTATCAGAAGGAAGATTTTTGGAACTAAGTATTCTTGTGTAGCTATCAATAATCTCAATAGGGATTTGAATCTCTTTGGTAATAACCTCTCTTAATTTTTTCCCGGAATTTAATTTCTCCTTGTTAAGAAGTGATTCAAGAGTTTTTGTTCGGGTAATTGCTGTTTCCAATTGTTTGCTTATCATCGTCAGATAAGAAACTTCATCTTCAGTGAATTTCTTATTTTCTCTAGCCGTTTGGACCACAGCTATCGTTTCTCCAACATCACTAATGACCGGGAAATACAGAATACGCTTCATTCTGGAAGGACCGGGATGATCTATCTTTGAGTTGAAAAGATTGTCCTCACTTGGCCGGTCAAAGTTTATAGGTGCCTTTTTAACCGCACAACTTCCTGTTAGCCCCTCAGTGATCTGGAAATATTCGCTTTTAATTTTCCCATCGTGCGTCATCAGCCTGTACAATGAAGCGTTTTGCTCATCAATAAATATCAAATCAGCACTTTCGGAGTTGGTGAGATCTCGTATAGCCCGCCTGGTATTTTTAACCAGCTCGATCATGTTGATGCTGCCGAAAATTCTATTTAATGACAGGAATATGCGTCTTACAATCTCTCTATTTATTCCGGTTTCAATAGGTTGATTAGGCGACTCTACATCTGATTTTAATCTCGGGAACTTATTAATTTTTTCTACTGATTCAACTGGTAGTTCCGGAATTGCTGTGACTGGAGCGGTTGTTTCCTCTATGTCATCTTGATTTGTTTCAATCGTTTCATTCGTTTCCATTTTTTCCTGAGCAGCTAATTCGCTTAGTTCCTCTAAGGCCAGTTCAAGTTCCAGGTTATCATCAGGAATTGATTCTTCTTCCAGTTCAATTGATTGTTCAATCTGTTCGAAGTCAGGCAGAAGTTGTTGTGTTTGAACCGGTTCCGGTTCCTTTTCAACTCCTTTCTCGTCTTCCCAATTCGTATCTTTGGAAAAAGCTCTGAACCGAATGGGTTTATCTCTATCGGCAAAATTAATTATTCGTTCATTATCTAAAGATGGTTCAGGTAGCTTATACTCTCCCCACTTTTTAAAATTATCCTCGATTGTCGAATTTTTTTTAAAGAGATTGTGAAGATCTGATTTGTTAATTTTGTAATAAATTAACCTGCTGAATGCCATAGCAGAAGAAATTCTTTTTGTTTCATCGGTTAGTTCTTTCTCACCAAAAAAATCATTAAAAATTTTATTTGCAACATAACCAACCGACGGAAACTTTACCCTTACTTCACCTTTAATAATAAGGAAAAGAGCACTGCTGTTGTCACCGGTTCTGTAAATAATATCTCCTTCTCTTGCTTCCTTTATTTCCTTCTGATCAAAAAAGGAATTCAGAACAGACTCTTTTACACCCGTAAAAAGCTTATTATTTTTAATATCGCTTGTGGATTTGGTAATCGTCATATATTTAAATAACCAATATCAATTTTTTCATCGAGCATAAAATTAGTTATCATAGAATAAAAGTGCAAAGATAAACAGGGGATTTTAGCAGGAGTGTGAGTATGATAACCATAAATTCATTAGTTTTGAATCCTAAAATACTTGAAATCATCATACCAATGGACGAAAAAGAACTTATTGAAAAAGCACAATCCGGCGATAGAATTTCGCTCGCAGAGTTAGTAAAGAAGTATGAACAAACCATTTACAATTTTGCATTTAAAATCTGCCGGGATAAAAATTATGCTGAACACATAATGCAGGAAACATTTTACAGTATGGTTAAATCACTACATCAGTTCGACCATAACGCAAAACTATCTACGTGGCTATACAGGATAGTTGCCAATCATTGTCTTATGATGGCAAGGAAAGCCAAAAGCCGTGCATTTGTTTCTCTGGATGATGAAGATAATCTTTTTGAAGAGAAATATGCTGCCGACTGGAGTTCTATACCATACAAAGATGCCGAGAACGAAGAATTAAAAAAAATACTGGATACCGCCATACAAAACCTTTCGCCTGACTACAGACTTGTATTTTTATTAAGAGATGTTGAAGGTCTTTCAACCGAGGAAACTGCCAAAGTTACTGAGCTTTCAGTTCCGGCAGTGAAGTCAAGACTTCATAGAGCAAGAGCATATCTCCGAAAAGAAATTAACGAGGCTTTAAGCAGATGAAAAAAGAACAGATATCTTGTAAAGAAGTTATGAAACACGTTTGTGAGAGTTTAGGTGAAAATCTGAATGATGAGAAATGTATTGAAGTAAAAAACCACCTCGAAGCATGTCCTCATTGCAAGGAATATTTTAAATCGGTTGAAATAACAATAGAGTGCTACAGAAAATATAATGTTCAGGTGCCTGAAGAGGCTCACGGACGCTTAATGAAAATGTTAGGATTGGAGGAATAAAAAATGCCTGTATTTGAATACAAATGTTCTGAGTGCACAACAAGATTCGAGATTTTACACAAATCAACTTCTGTTGAGGAATTAGTTGTTTGCCCAGCTTGCAAATCGAGTAAAAACAAAAAATTATTTTCTTCATTCAGCTCCGCAAGCAATGAGGATAAAAGTTTTAACAGTGACAACTGCAGCACCGGTAATTGTGGGCTACCTGCAAGTGGCTGCTCGACCGGGATGTGCGGTCTAAATTAATTTTATTTTTTGTCCAGTTCTTTTCCAACCCGGCTTTCAAGTAAAATATGACAAAATAATATCATTCACATTTAGTTTGCTGATAGTTAAAAATGATGTTAATATTGCAGGTGTTTTATCTGTTTTTTACGCTTGATAAATCTAATTTTTTGCAAAAAAATAAGGAGTATCTGTTAGAAAATTTTTACTGCAATTCATAAACTATTTCCCCTGTTATTTTTATAAACACCTTTAGTCAGCTTATAGGCTCTATGTAGAATGGTGTTTATTAAAGTATTCTGCAGTAAGTGTATTTTTAAACAGTGTTTTTGATCTAAAGAATTATTAACTGTTTTATTTCGGTTTTTGAAAGAATGTTAAACAGGAGCATCTTATGAAAATAATCTTACAAATTTTTCTTTCTCTTCTGATTGTTTTTAACCAAATATTGTTTGCCGGAACTACAGGAAGACTGGCCGGAAGAGTTACTGATACCGCTACAGGCGAACCGCTTCCTTTTGTAAACGTGGTTATAATGGGAACCACTTTAGGTGCGGCGACTGATATTGATGGATATTATTCCATCATAAACATTCCGCCCGGGAATTATGTTGTTAAAGCTTCTGCCATTGGATATAACACCGTTTCATTTCAGGATGTAAAAGTATCAATTGATTTAACAACAACTATTGATTTTCAATTATCTGAAGAATCAGTTGAATTAGGCGAAGAAGTAATAGTCATTGCTACCAAGCCTTTGGTAAAGATGGATTTAACAGCCAGTACTTCTATTGTTGGTGATGATGTAATTTCCCAGTTGCCGGTTGCTGAAGTGCAGGATATTTTAAAACTTCAGGCTGGTGTTGTTGTTTCTTCAGACGGTGCTATTCATATAAGGGGCGGCAGAGCTAATCAGGTTGCCTATCAGATTGATGGAGTTCCTGTAACCGATGTTTATGATGGCAGCAGTACTATTAATGTTAATCAAAATGCAGTTCAGGAGTTGCAGGTTATAAGCGGTGCATTTAATGCAGAGTATGGTCAGGCTCAATCTGGAGTTGTAAACCTTGTTACAAAAGATGGAAGCAATACTTTTGCAGGTAATATTCAAGTTTACAGCGGCGATTATGTTTCAGATAGAACTAATATTTTCACTAATGTTAATGATGTCAGCCCGGTTGGAATAAGAAACATAGAGGGCAGTCTCAGCGGTCCGGTAATAAAAGATGATTTGTTCTTCTATGTGAATGGAAGATATTATTTCAATTCCGGGTCAATTTATGGTCAAAGATATTATCTTATCAGTGACAGGGCAATTGAAGATCCTCAAACTCAGGAACTCACTATTCAGCAAAATGGTGATAGAGAATATGTATCTATGAACGAAAGTGAAACTGTTTATGGGCAGGGTAAAGTAACTTATCGTTTGTTTCAGGGGTTGAAGCTTAGTTACAATTATTTGTTAGAACAGAGGGACTATCAGGATTATGATCATTTTTATAAACTTACACCGGACAATAACCTCCAGAGATTTAATAAATCTTACACAAATATTTTTGCTATAAATCATGCCTTGTCTTCCAGCAGTTTTTATACATTAAACTTGAGTTATTCATTTAAAGATTACCGGGAATATCTTTTTGAGGATATGTATACAGGTAATACGGTTAAACCAACTAATTATGAAGATAACTCAACTGTAGTAACGCCGCCTTACAGTTTTGCCGTTGGAGGATCAAACAATCACCGCTTTATAAGAAATACCGGTACTTACGGAGCTAAATTAGATTGGACGACTCAGCTCAACCAGGAAATAAACCTGCAGTTCGGCGGCGATTACAGATACAACGAGATTTACCTCGAGAATATTAATCTGGTGCCGATGACAGATGAAAACGGACAGAAAGTTACTCCTTATAATGTGATGATCCCACCAATTACTTCAACGGATTACGATACATATCAGCATAAACCAAATGAAATTTCAGGATATGTCCAGTCAAAATTTGAGGCATTCAATCTGATCTTTAATCTTGGATTAAGAGTAGATCATTTTCAGCCGGACGGTGTTACCTTAAGTGATCCAACGGATCCAAATATTTACAATCCTCTAAAGCCAAACAACCGTTTTAATGATATTAATGGAAACGGCGTTCAGGATGCAGGCGAAGCATCAAGAACTGTTGAGGAAAGAGAAACATACTGGTATAATGATGCTTCTGCAAAAACACAAGTCAGTCCGCGTGTGGGTCTGGCGTTTCCAATCTCTGCAAACGGAGTAGTACATTTTTCTTACGGACATTTTTTACAGCTTCCCCGATACGAGTATCTTTATTTAAATCCAAGATTTAAACTGGGAGTTAATTCCGGAAACGCCGGTTTGTTTGGAAATGCAGATCTCGAGCCTCAAAAAACAGTCAAAGGTGAGATCGGGATACAGCAGCAAATTGGTGAAGATATGGCTGTTGATGCTACAGTGTTCTTTGAAGATTTTAGAAACCTTACCGGAACTCAAACACAGGATGTCGTTGTTTACGGTGGAGCTCAGACCTACAGCCAGTATATAAATTCAGATTTTGGTTCTGCGAGAGGTTTTGTGTTAAAATTTTCCAAAAGATTTTCCGGCGGTATAGCAGCTTACATTGATTATACTTACTCAGACACTAAAGGTAATGCCTCTGATCCGGCCGATTCAAGAAATGCCACACTTGGTGGTGCTTTACCGGAGACTTTTATCGCTCCTCTTAACTGGGATCAAACTCATACGCTTAACTTATCAATAGCATATACTCAACCAGGTGACTGGGGATTTTCAGTTATCGGAAATTTCTTTTCCGGTCAGCCATACACGCCTGCTGTAAATAAAAATACCAGAGTAACTCAGAATGCTTTCCCAAGGAACAGCGACAGTAAGCCGATAATTATTAATGTAGACTTGAGAGTTTATAAGGATTTTGAAATATCAAGCACTGTATTAACTGTATTCCTAAGAGTATTTAACTTGCTTGATTTTGATAATCCGGTCAACCTCTATACAGATACCGGAGATCCGTTCTTCACTTTTGCAAAGCTGGAAGCAGAAAGGAATACTCCTCCTCAGTACTTTACTGATGTTATTAATAACGACTTAGATCAGTTTTACACTGACCCAACGTACTTTTCTGACCCAAGAAGAGTTGAGATTGGGTTGGGCTTTAATTTTTAATTTTTCGTAAAGGTAATTATGAAGAAGATATTTATCATATTAATTCTATTCTCTGGATTTAGCATATATGCACAACGCAGCAGTGACCCATCATTATTAACAATTGGATATCATACCGGCAACAGAGCAGCTATCACTTATTATAATGATGGACAAATAGCAGGTATAAATACAGGAATTGATATCAGAGGTGAATGGCCTCTCGGTTCAGGTGAAAATTATATTGGAGACTGTATTCCATTAATCGGAGTTGAATTTGTAAATACTATTGATGATACTCTTCAATCAGTTGTTATTTCCCGCGGACCAAGACGAGGTCAGTTCGATGAAAAAAGCCCACAAGGTTATTTCTGGGGTTGGAATCCCGTTCCCGGATTTAGAAATCCAAATGTTAAAGGTGTAGCGATGAGTCATCTTCCGGAAACCTGGCCACTTGATGGATGGAACGACCCAATTGCAAGATTTTGGAAGGACGAAAATGGAAACACTCAGTGGTTTGGATATTTTGGAAGAGGAATTCAGAATGCCGACCAGGAATCTTTCTTCGAAGCAGATGATGACTGGGACGATGAATTTAATGGAAACTTTAGACCAGACACAACAAATCTTTCTAGAAATGGCATGGCTCTCCGGATGAGACAAAGAGGTTTTCAATGGTCCAGCTTCTTAGCTGAAGATGCTATTTTCTGGTTGTACGAAATTAATAATGACGGAACGACTCTGTATCGTAAAGCAGATTTCGGAACTGTGGTTGGTACACTTGCCGGTGGAGATGGTGACAGCCAGGATGACCTAGGATTTTTTGATGTAGAAGACTGGATAACATATTCGTGGGATAGCGATGGTATCGGTAATAGAGGGCAAAAAGTTGGTTATGTTGGCTATGCTTTTCTTGAGTCTCCGGGAAATCCATTTGATGGAATTGATAATGATAATGATTCTAAATCTTCATCACCGAGATTTGTTGCATCTGATTTTAATCCCGTTATATATAACGCCGGTGATCAGGTTGTTTTAATAAAAGATACGGTAGATGCTCTGGGACTAAGAGTTTACAAACGAAGCCTTCATACAGTAAAGGTTACTACTGATACTGTTTTTTCTATAGGGAAAAGATTCATTATTGAACCTGGTGTAACTCAATTCAGAGAAGGTAATGCAACAGAACAAATTATTAATGGACAACGAGTTTGGATTCCGGATCCTTCTGCAAATGACGCAATTGATAATGATCTGGATGGTCTATTGGATGAAAACGAAGCAACCCACTATCAAACAAGAGTTAACCGGCCACCATTACCACCACTACCGGCCTCTTCTTATAAAAATTATATTACAGGTGCCGGTGTTAATGATCCGCTTATTGATGAAAGACGTGACGATGATATTGATGAAGATGGAGATTGGGATCCTTTATTTGATGATCTGGGAGAAGATGGTTTAGGACCGGAAGATAGCGGTTATCCCGGACCGGATATAGGTGAAGGAGATGGGATACCAACACAAGGTGAACCAAACTTTGGAAAAACAGACCCGGATGAATCCGATCAAATCGGACTTACCGGATTTAACTTCTTCGAGTTGCAAAGTGCGCCGGATCTTAGTATAGATTCTTCGCTATGGGGAAGAATGACACCGGGAAGATTTGATGTTGTTCCCCCAACTCCACAGGATGGCGATTTTATTTATAGTTCAGGATTCTTCCCGCTGTTTCCAAAAACTGCTGAGCGGTTTTCAGTTTCACTACTCTTCGGTGAGGATTTGGATGATATTGTAAAGAATAAAAAGATAGTTCAGCAAATTTACAATGCTGGATATGCCTTTCCGCAAGCGCCTAAAAAACCTGTTATTACTATCACTCATAATGATGGAAAGGTTGTAATTTATTGGGATGGGGAAGAGACCGAAAACTCAAGAGACTTTGTAACCAAGCAACAGGATTTTGAAGGGTATAAAATTTACCGGGCTACCGATGCAAACTTCAGAGATGCAAGAACTATTACTAATGCACTCGGTGTTTTATCTTTTGATAAACCAATCGCTCAATATGATCTTGCTGATGAGTATAGCGGTTTCTTCATCCCCAGTGCAGAGCTTTTGGAAGCTTATGGAGGAACGACATTTTATTTTGGTGAAAATAATGGAATAGTAAATCGTTTTGTGGATTCAACGGTCACGCCTGGAATAACTTATTATTATGCGGTATGTTCTTTTGACAGAGGAGATGGAACGCCAGATATTTTTCCCGAAGAAAACTCTAAATTTATTTTCCGATCGAATACGGGAGAAGTTATACTAGATGACAATACCGCTTTTATAACTCCGGGCAGAAGACCGGCAGGATACTCAAATGCATTTCTTGATGATCTGGAAAAATCAGATCCATTTTTTGGAACCGGTTATGCAGCAGTTGAAATCGTAGACGAATCTCAGGTTAGAGATGGATTTAATTATCAGGTTGTTTTCCAGGATACAGGACTTACAGACTTAACAGCTAACTGGTCACTACTTGATCTTCAAACTCCGGATACTGTTTTTGTACCTCTTGCTAACCAAACTTATATTGTTAATCCAAATGATTCTATTGCGCTGCCTGCTGGTACGGATACAGTAATTGTTAATGGTTCAAAGGTTGCTGTTACCGGTTCATATTATAAAGCAGACTATCAAATTCTAGTTGAAGAGTCAGACACTTTTGCTGGTGAAACACCTGTTCGTCATGGATTCAGAATGCAGTTGTACAATGATGAGATTGCAATAGATACTACTTATGCATTAAATATTCCATCTGATCCGCCGCCGACGTTTGAGGTATCGAGATTTGTTGCTAATAATCCGAAATACAATGGTTATAATTTACCCAACGACTATGTGATTGAATTCTATGATACAATTGTTGATACCTCTGTGGTTGATACAGTTGGAACCGGGCAAAGCAATATTGTACCGTCGACTCCGGTTGGGTTCAAAGTTAAGAACCTTACAAAAGATCAGTATGTAGACTTTGTATATTTGAAAACAGGTACAATCAGCACCACATATAGTATCTGGTTCAAAGAGTTTTTGCAGGGTAGATTTGTAAGAACCTGGCGTGTGAACATAAGATACAGAACTATCAATGCACCACTTGAAACTGGTGGTACGTTTAATATTTTTACCATCAAGCCGTTCAATCAGACTGACAGCTTCTTCTTCACAATGAAAGGAGCTAAAATTGATAATGAACTCGCAAAAGAACAGTTAGATAAGATTAAAGTTGTACCGAATCCTTATGTGGTTACTCACGCCGGTGAGCAGAGATTATTGAGTACACAGACAAGCGGCAGAGGAGAGAGGGAAATTAGATTTACTTATGTTCCTCCCGGATCAAAAATTTCAATATTTACTGTCAGAGGGGAATTAGTCAGAACTCTCTATGCTGAAGGCCTGTATGTTGGTGACGTTTACTGGAACTTAAGAAGTGAAGAAAATATAGATGTGGCTTTCGGTGTATATGTATTTGTTATCGATGCACCTGCAATTGGCACCAAGATTGGCAAGTTTGCCTTAATTAAATAATGGAGAACTTAATTATGAAAAAGATTTTAATTGTTTTTATACTCTCTGTTGCTTGTGTATTTAGTCAATCGAAAGTAGGTTCAACATCAGCCCCCTTTCTTAATATAGGCATAGGTCCGCGTGCAATTTCGATGGGTGGTGCCTTTGTAGCTACTGCAAGTGATGTTAGTTCGTTATACTGGAACCCGGCCGGTGCATCAAGAAGCAGCACAAATGAAGCAATGTTCTCTCATTCAAGCTGGTTTGCAGATATAAATTATAATTGGGCTGGTGCTATGCTTAAGCTTGGTGATGCCGGTACAGTCGGTCTTAACCTTACTTATCTTGATTATGGTGATATGGAAATTACAACTCTTGCTGAACAGGATGGTACCGGACAGTTCTTCACTGCGTACGATCTTTCAATGGGTTTAACCTATGCATATAACTTAACTGACAGATTCTCATTGGGTGGAACAGTAAAATACATCCAGTCAAAAATTTGGAATACATCTGCCAGTGCTTTTGCAATGGACATTGGTGTCTTGTTCCATTCAGATATTTATGGATTAAGAATCGGTGCAACTATCACCAACTTCGGAACTGGAATGGAGATGGATGGGAAAGACTTACTTGTTCAGCATGATATAGACCCGAATAATTATGGTAATAACGATCAAATTCTTGCATCTCTGCAGACAGATGAATTTCCACTTCCATTAACCTTCAGGATAGGCCTGGCAATGGATGTAGTAGACAGTGAAGAACATCGTGTTACTCTGGCTGCCGATGCTTTGCATCCTAACGATAACGATGAATCGCTCAACATTGGCGGCGAGTATATGTTTAATAATTTAATTGCATTCAGGGTTGGATATAAATCATTGTTTTTAACAAACTCTGAAGAAGGATTAACGGCTGGTGTCGGACTTAATTATAATTTTACAACCGATTTTGGAGTTAGGATAGATTACGCATACCAGGATTTTGGTATGCTAGATTATACACAGCATTTTTCATTAGGTATTAAATTTTGACCGAATAAAGCATTATTTTTGAGAAAAATATTTAATATATTTATTCCGGTTAAAAGAAAACACTAACAACTATATTCATTTAATAATACAAGGAGAACCAAATGAATAAAATACTTTACGTTTCATTTTTGCTCTTACTTTCCGGCATTACATTTGCCCAGCCGAAAGATATTCTCATTAATTGGGAATGCAACATGGAGATAGAAATCCTCTCTGGCAGATTTAATCCTGCAACAGATACAGTTGCTGCAAGAGGCAGCTTCAATGGCTGGGGTCGTAAGGATCTGGTTCCCGGCACATTGAATCCTGATTTTTATGTTAGCGAAGTGCCGGATACAGCTCTTGATGCTGTAGTCGGAGATACCATAGTCACCGGATATAAATTTTTCTATACCCCGAGCAATTGGGAAGGTGGCGATAATAGATTCTATGTTTTAACACAGCAAGACTATGACAACGGCGAAGCTACAGTAGCACGTGCTTTTAATGATGGTACTCTCCAGACGGTTACCAACCAGGCAACTGAAGTTACATTTACAGTTGACTGTAATAATGCTATTTCAGCTTTAAACAATCAGCCATTCCCTGTTGTTAACACAGTTCATATAGCTGGCGGCACACCACCACTTCAATGGCCTGATTTAGGTTGGCCGGATAATCAGATTGACAGAATGATTGCTATGTATGATGATGGAACTAACGGAGATCCAACAGCTGGCGATAAGATATTTACCGGCGTTGTGACATTCCCAGCTTACACCATATTTCAAATCCAATACAAATATGGAATTAACTACGGGGATGCAGTAAATAATGGCGGCGGTAACGATAATGAAAATGCTATCGGTGCTAACCACGTTATTGAATTGTTTGCGCTTGCTTGGGATGTACAGGTTGATAACGTATTCGGAGCAATGGGAAATCATAATTTCACCACTGATGTAAATGATCTTCCCGGGACTATTCCAAGTGCTTATGCTATTGAGCAGAACTTCCCGAATCCGTTCAATCCATCAACAAAGATTAACTACAGTATTCCAACCGAAGGATTTGTAACACTTGATGTTTACAATTCTATTGGGCAGAAAGTTGCTTCATTAGTAAATGAAAGCAAAACTGCTGGTACCTACACAGTTAATTTCGATGCTTCTAATTTTACTAGTGGAATTTATTTCTACAAAATTAGCTCAGGCAACTTTACAGAAACAAAGAAAATGATTTTATTGAAGTAATCCTCAAAGATTGTTTCAACTAAAAGTTAAAGCCCCGTTCTGCGGGGCTTTTTTATTTTTCTAATATTCCTTGTATCTGGCTTCTCAATCTTTCAGCATTTGGAAAGTCTGGTTTTATCCTTAAGCATTTCTCAATTGATTGAAGTGCTTTTGAGAATTCTTTTTTATGAATATATGCGCCGGCAAGATTAAAGAAAGATTGGGCATCAGAATCATCATACTTTATACTTTCTGACAAATACCTGATTGCCTCATCAGTTTTTCCTTCATTAAGATTTATACTGCCCAGCCATTTTGCTGAAAAGGCATCGGGGGTTTCTTTATATCGCTTTTGTAAAAAATAAAAAGATAGATCAAACTGCTTCCCATTGATCAACTGGGAAGCAGCATAATCATAATCATTTAGCTTGAACGGATATTGTGAAGTGATGACTTTAAATTCCCTGGCAAAATTTTTGTAATCATTATTTAGTAAATACCATTGAGCAGCATCTCTATGACCTTTCTCCCAATTCATATTTTCTATGGCGATTTTATAAGCAATAGAATCAATCCTGTCACTAAGATTAAACTTTTTAATAATGTTAAAATCCGGTTTCTCAACAAAAGGCCAATCATTAAGCAAGCCTGCAAGTCTGATTTCTGATATGACTGAATCAAGTCTGGAGAAAGCAAAATTAGACACGACCAGACTGTCCTGCTGATTATTTGATATTTCTAATTTTTCCCCACCAGGGAGAAAATTATTTTTTCTCATCGCTTCAAAATAAATCTTACCCATTAACTGATAACCGCTGAGCGATGGATGCAAATGATCAACAATAAGATTTTTCCCAACTACTCCACCATGACTTGATGAATTGAAAACTGAATCAACATCCACAAGTCCACAATTGTATTTTGATGCAAGGCTTCGGATAATCACATTTATTTTTTCAGGAGCTCTGAATCTGAGAGCATCAAGATCTTTTGCTTTTCGAAAAAGTGAATCTGCTTTTTTTACATTGCCGGAATTGAATAAGTAATATGCTTGATTGTAAACTGAATCAGCTATTTGTCCGGGATTGTTTCCGGCTGAGATAAATGGTTTCTGGTCTTTCAAATTACTTACAAGCGTACCAATCACAATGGGAACTTCTGCTTTGTTTATCATCTGAAGTATATCTTCAAAGTTCTCCTTGAATTGTTTTATTCCAATATTATAAGATTCTGAATTAAACGGTATTGACTGATCCTTTACAACTTGTGCCATCAAAGTTCCACCACGATCAGTGCTATAATCTGATTGGCTGCTAAATAAATTTAAAAATGAATTGATGATATTTTGAACAAGTTCAACCGATTTATAACTGTTCAGCCAGATACGAAAATTCACAAAATTTCTTGAGCTGCCAATGCTCTCGGTTGAACCCACACCAAACGCGCCATAATATTCATTGTGTCCCGCATAAATCAAAATCAAATCTGGTTCTTGTTCAAGGACTCCCGGAAGAAGATCTCTGATTGTATATGAATTAGTTGCCGTGATGCCAAGATTAATAACTTCAATGTATGATTCAGGATATAGTAATTCAAGACGATCATGAATATATCTTGAAAAAGTTCCGTTTGGGGAAAATGGAAATCCTTGCGCACTGCTTCCTCCAAGTACAAAAACCCGGAAAGCTTCTTTTCTTTTAACAATATCAAACGCATCATTATTTGATTGAGGTAAGTTTTTTGTATTAAAAAAGTATCTGCTTGCGATATCTGGATTAAGCATGAACTTTGATTCAGTTATTTTAATCCATTGTTCATTATTCCTGCCATAATCTATAACAGTCAGGAAAATTTCAAGCAATAGGAAAAAGAGTACGGGAATGAGGATCAGGATAAAGTAAAACCAGTACGGAGATTTGATGTTTCTAATCTTTTTATTTTTTTCTGCTTTATTCAAGAGGAGTCTTTTGACTAATTATAGTTTCAAGCTGCTGCCGTATTTGTGCTGCTCTTTGAAAATCCGGACTGATTTCCAGGCACTTATTAATTGATTCAAGCGCTTTATTGAATTCTTTTTTCTGAGCATAAGCTCCCGTAATATTGAAATAGGTTTGAGCATCTTTTTTATTGTAACTCAGACTTGTTTCCAGATATTTAATCGCATCATCAACAAAGCCTTGTGACAGATCAATAATACCAAGCCACTTTGAATTGAATGCATCCGGATTTTTATCAAAGCCTCTTTTTAAAAAGTAATATGCACGGGAAAATTTTCCTGCCGTTATCAATTCTTTTGCAGTGAGGTTATAGTATTTGTAAATAAATGGAAATTCTTCTATCAGAGCTGCCATTTCGGTTGCATATTCATCAAAAAGATTTTTCTTATGATAATTTTCTGCGACTTTTAATCTGGCCCGTTCTCTTGAGATCCTTCCATCAATAACTTCAATTGAAACACTATCCATCAGACTGTTCAGTCGAATCAGTTTATTTCTCGGCACTTGATTCCCGGGATTAACGTATGGCCAGTCATTCTTTAGAATTTTTATCCTGAAGTCTGCAACAGTCGAATCAAAAGTAGTAAAATTGTAATAAGCATAAATAAGACTATCGGCAGTAGTCTCAGTAATATCAGGTAGCTCAGTTGTCGGGAGATAGCCATTTATTTTCATAGCATTAAAAAATAAATTGCCAATTAATTGATAGCCTTTTACATTAGGATGAAGATGATCTGTCATCAACTCGTTTCCGACAATTCCATTGTAACTAACCGAATTAAGCAATGAATCGCTTCTGATAAAATCGTAGTTAAACTCTTTGCACAAACGAATAATAATATTATTTATTTCTTCTGGTGCGCGGAATCTTAATGCATCAAGTTCTTTAGCATAAATAAAAAGTGATTTAGCTGAATCAACATTCTCTTTTGCTAATTCTTCATTTGCAATATCAAAAATATAATTTGCACTTGGATTTACTGAATCACCAATGGATACAAATGGCTTTTGACCTTTCAGATTACTTGACAAAGTACTGGCAATGACCGGAACCCCGGCTTCTTTACACATCGAAAGAATGTCATGCATATTTCCTTCGAACTGATTTAATCCATCCATAAAAGTTTCAGAATTAAACTTTATTAGTTTATCCTTTGCCAGTTGTGCCATCATTGTGCTGCCAGTTACTTCACTACCCGAAGAAAATAATTTCGTTATAGCTTTTACAATATCCCTGATCAGCTCGACAGTCTTAAATTTATTAAGCCAGAGAGTTGTGTTCACAACAAATCTTGATGAACCAAATGATTCCGTCGAGCCGACACCAAGTGCACCATAGTACTCATTGTGACCAAGATAAATTAAAACCAGGTCAGGCTCTTTCTTTAATAACTCCGGCATCAAGTCTCTGACTGTATACGAATTAATTGCCGACATACTGAAGTTTGCAACTTCAATTAACTTTTTAGGATATAAGATTTCCAGTTTTTTTCTAATGAACTTGCTGAACGAAGCACTTGATAAATAAGGATAGCCTGCTGCAGAACTTGCACCAACCACAAATATTCTGAAGCTGTTTTTCTTTTTTTCTTTGTAAACAAATGATTCGACAGAGAATGGTAAATTCCTGGTTGTAAAAAAGTATCGGTAACCAAGATCGGGGTTTAAAATTTGCATGTCTTTGGAAATATCAACCCAAACTCTGGTATCATTTCCATAGTTAAATATTCTTAAACCAGCTTCAAGCATAACGAAGAAAAGAACAGGAATAGTAATTAACAACATGTAATACCAAATCGGCGCTGATGGTTTAATGACTTTTATGTATGATTCAATTTCATCCATCTGAACGTTGAGCTGCCCTGACATTTCTTTAACGGAAAGATTTTTGTAGTTCTTTAGTATAAATTGTATTTGTTTTTCTGATAAAGGCAAAATTTATTCCTTACCTGTTCTGTCTTGTTGCGCTAATTAATTGCTGCTGAAGATTTTTTGCTATCGCATATTCCGGTTCAATCTGAAGACAGCGGTTGATCATTTGTAATGCCGTCTGATAATCCTTTTTAATTGAATAAGCACCGGCAAGGTTATAATATACCTGTGCATCTGATGAATTATAATTAGTACTTTTCAAAAGATAACTGATCGCAGGATCAACTTTATTATCCAGCAGATCAATAATGCCAAGCCATTTTGTTGAGAATGCACCGGGCTTGAGTTCATTTAATTTTGTTAAATATGCGTAAGCTTCGTCAAACTTTTTAAGATTTACGAGAAGTTGTGCCGCAAATTCAAGTGGATACGGATCGAAAGGGTATTCATCAGTAGCAGCTCTTATTTCTTTTTTGAATGATTCTATATCCCCATCAGCTAACTTTCTTTCTGCAAGTTTCAGGTGTGCTGCTTCCCATGATAAATCACCTTTACCTGCCATAAATGCGAGTGAATCCTGGTAGGTTTGAATGTTTAATAATTTAAGCTTCTCTTCATCAGATAATTTTTCTTTTGTGTAAGGCCAATCGCTCTTCAAAATAATAATCTGATAAAGTGCAATCGTTGAATCCAATCTTGTAAATTCATATCGGCTTAAAGTGATGCTATCCTGCGCTTGAAGTGAATAGGTTTTGATATAATCCTGCGGAAATATTCCCGAAGTAATTCCTGTATTACAAATTTCTCTTCCAATGATCTGAAATCCTCTGAGGTTAGGATGAAGGTGATCTGTAATTAAATCGTCACCAACCACTCCTTCTGAGGATTCAGAATTTAAGGCAGAATCTAATTCCACAACCGGGCAATTAAATTCTTTGCCAAGTGTTTCGATAATTTGATTGATTTTTTCAGGTGCACGCCATCTTAAAGCATCCAGGTCTTTTGCAAATCGAAAAAGTGAATCAGCTTTTTCTGCATTGCCAGAATTCAACTCACTTTGTGCATCGGAAAATACTTCATCTGCATTAGGTAATTCTTTATCAAAAGAGGATTCAAAAGGTTCTTGATCTTTTAGATTACTGATCAATTTTCCAAGAATTACCGATACGTTTTCTTCCTTAGCCATCTCCAGAATATCACGTAAATTTCCTTCATACTGATTTATACCCGCAAAATATTTTTCAGAGTTAAAAGGAATTAATTGCCGTTGAGACATCCGGGCCATCAATGTTCCATCAGATTTAACAGGTGTTGAGAACCAGCCGGAAACTGATTTCACAACATCTCTCAGCAATTCAAAAGTTTTAAATCTATTAAGCCAGATAACAGTATTTACTATGAATCTTGTCTCTCCAAGTGTTTCTACTGAGCCAACCCCAAGTGCACCATAATATTCGTTGTGTCCGGCATAAATAATTATCAGGTCAGGCTGTTTTTCTAAAACTCCGGGCAGCATGTCTCGTATGGCATAAGAATTAATTGCAGACATGGCGATGTTAACAACTTCAATTTTCTTTTCCGGATTAAGAAGCTCAAGTCTTATGCGGAGATATCGGGAGAATGCACCATTTGGTGAATAAGGAAAACCTGCGGCACTGCTTCCTCCCATTACAAAAACCCGGTAGGAATTTTCTTTCTTCACTTCATCAAAATAATTATGATTTGCTGATGGCACTCTGTCGGTGTTATAGAAATACCTGAATGCTATTTCCGGATTTAGTGTTAATCTTCCTTCCTCTGCCGGAATCCATTGGTCATAAGTTCGTCCATAATTAAATAATTTTAAGGTGAATTCTAATAGAAGGATAATTATTATTGGAAGTAAAATTAAAACCAGGTAAAACCAGCGGGGAGTTTTTCTGGTTGACTTACGTATGAAATCCTCAACAAGATGCTTTTCAATTTTTAACTCTTTCGCTATTTCTTCCGGGGAAAGGTTATCTTTTTTTTTGTTTATCAGTTTTTTGTGTTTATCAGAAAGCAACAATTATCTTCCTTAATAATATTAATTTGAGTTTATAAACCGAATCAAAATGAGTTGAAAAAACTCATCAGAAAAATATGAATCAATTTGCTAATATTATCAGATAGGTTGTTAAAATAACTGATTTAATTAAGTAGATAATTCCACATCAATTTATCTTTTGACATAACTGGATTGTGAGAATATCGCTATTTTAGAGAACATTTAATTCATTGTTTACGGAATCAAATTAGAGATATCAATTTTAAATGCTTGTTGTTTAAGATCGTTTTCAAAAATAAATTACATGTTGTATAAAGATTTAATATTGCTGCTCATGATTTTCACCATGAGTATATCAGCCCAGATAGATGAGTCAAAAGTAGTAGCGAAAATCGGTAGTGAAGTAATAACAGAAAGCGAATTCATAGAGAGATTTGAACTTACTCCACAAATTTATGCCGGAATTATTGGAGGGGAAGAGGCTCTCAAACAAGAAGTTCTTTATTCATTAATTGCTGAAAAACTTTGGGCGCTTGAGGCTGATATGATGGGCTTGAATAATTCAGAATTAATAACATCAACTTATGAAGCAATTGAGAAAATGTATGTTCGGGATGCTCTTTACACACAGGAAATACTTAGTAAAGTAAGTTTATCAAATGAGTATTTAAATGAAGCGTTTCGACGAAACGGCCTCTTGCTGAATTTAAATTATATTTTTTCAATAAACGAGCAGGAGATCAATAATATTTACGAACAGTTTAATAACGGAGTTGATTTTTATTCTATATTTCTAAAGCGTTCAGAAAGTAGTTTACAGGAAACACCTTATGTTGTGAGCTATGGACAAATGGATAAAAATGTTGAAGATATTTTGTATAGTCTGAGTCCCGGAGAATTTACAAAACCAATCAAGGCTCCGAACGGATGGTATATTTTCAGACTACTTTTAACGGAGCCTAAAATAATCGAAAATTTGCAGCAAGCAGATGAGCAGCAAAAGTATGTAATGAAGGTTGCCAGATCAACTGTTACTGACAGCATCTTTAAGAATTTTTATTCCGGATTTTTTAAAAATGCGGTGGCAGAAACAGACAAAGAACTGTTTCTTAAATTATCCAATCTTGTTATAATTGAATTGCAAAATAGAAGTGAAAAAGAAAAAACAAAGAACGGGGAAAAGATTTATCTTCTGCCCGGAGATTTGTATAAAATTGAAAAAGAATTGGGATCGGAGTTATTGAATGCAGAATTTATCAAACTAAATGACGGGCCGGCCACAATAAATGATTTTCTTCAGGAGCTTTCAATAGAAAAATTTTATGTGGACTCTCTCGATGATAATCATATTAAAGGAAGATTGAATTTTGCGGTTAAGAAATTTATTGAACACGAACTTCTTTCACGTGAAGGATTCAAACAGGGATTGCAGAATACTCCGCAAGTCCAAAGGAATCTTAGAATGTGGCGGTCATATTATTTAAGCGAAGCTTTGCGAAAAGAAATAGCTGACAGTATTCAAATAACTGATGCAGAAGCTCATGATTATTTTCTTAAAAAGAGTAGTGTTTCATCTGCAGTAATTGAAGTTAAAATTATCGAACTCTTAACCGAAGATCTTGATGTTATCAAAACTGTGCTTGATGAATTAAATACCGGCAAGGATTTCAGAGAACTCGCCGTTAAGTATACAATCAGAGATGAAGCAAGGAAAAATAATGGTGAACTGGGTTATTTTCCGATAACGGAATATGGTGAAATTGGGCAAATTGCTGCTTCGATGAAAATTGGAGATATGTTTGGACCGATCAAAGTTCATGAGGGATATTCACTTTTTGAACTTGTTGATAAGAAAGAAAAGGATAGCTTATCAGTCGGAAATTTTGAATTATTAGAAGAGAAGATCAAGGCGGAGTTAAAGCATAAAAAATATAGTGATGCTTTAATCAAAAATACTTATGAACTTGCAGATAAATATGATGTTCAGATTAGTGAAGAAACTTTGAATTCCATAAAAGTTTTGAATACAACAACTGTAGTTTATAGATATTTTGGATTTGGTGGAAGGCTGCTTGCAGTTCCAATGACTACTCCGAATTATCTCTGGGTCAAACCATGGCAGGAACAAAAAAAAGTAACACCCTGATTTTTTTAACAAACACATTTTGAAAAAGAAAAACATTTACATACTCGGCATTTCAGCATACTACCACGATAGTGCGGCTTGCATTGTTAAAGACGGGACTATTTTGGCTGCTGCCCAGGAAGAAAGATTTTCAAGAAAAAAACACGATCATCGCTTCCCTCATAATGCAATTAAATTTTGTCTGGACTATGCAGGTGCTAAAGCTATTGATCTGGATCTCGTTGCCTTTTATGATAAACCTTTCTTAAAGTTTGAACGCTTACTTGAAACATATCTTACTTTTGCCCCTGTTGGAATTAAATCTTTTATCAAAGCTATGCCTCTATGGATAAAAGAAAAATTATGGATGAAGGAATTGATAAAGAAGGAACTTGGGTATGAAGGCAAAATTATTTTTCCCGAGCACCACGAATCTCACGCGGCTTCAGCTTTCTTTCCTTCACCATTTAAAGAAGCTGCTATCTTAACAATGGATGGTGTTGGAGAGTGGACGACAAGCAGCTACGGTTTTGGCAAAGGAAATTCTGTCGAGCTTTGGGCGGATATTAAATTTCCTCACTCGCTTGGACTTTTATATTCGGCGTTTACATACTACACTGGTTTTAAAGTAAACTCAGGTGAATATAAAGTGATGGGTCTTGCACCTTACGGCGAACCAAAATATAAAAAATTGATTTACGAGAACTTGATTGACGTAAAGGATGATGGCTCTTTTAGAATGAATATGAAATATTTTGACTATTGTGCCGGACTTACAATGACGAATAGTAGATTCGATAATCTATTCGGTGGACCACCAAGAGTTCCGGAGACAAAGCTTACTCAAAAAGACATGGATCTTGCTCGTTCACTTCAGGAGGTTACAGAAGAAATTGTCTTGAAAATGGGAAATCATGTTCACAAAGAAACAGGTTCAAGAAATTTAACACTTGCTGGCGGAGTTGCTCTCAACTGTGTTGCAAATGGTAAACTGCTTCGTGAAGGACCTTTTCAAAATATCTGGATTCAGCCTGCGGCAGGAGATGCAGGCGGCGCTCTGGGGGCAGCACTTGTTGGTTGGTATTGCTATCTTGAAAATCCAAGAATAACTGACGATAAATCCGATTCTCAGAAAGGTTCGTATCTCGGACCGGAATTTAGCGAAGATGAAATTCACTCCTTCATCACAAAGAATAATTATACTGCAAAAAAATTAGATGAGGATGAATTAATCAAAATAGTTTCAAAATTAATTGCTGAAGAAAAAGTTATTGGTTGGTTTGACGGAAGAATGGAATTTGGTCCGCGGGCTCTTGGCGCCAGGACAATAATCGGTGATGCACGCTCACCTAAAATGCAGGCATTGATGAATATTAAAATAAAATTCCGGGAAGGATTCAGACCATTTGCGCCATCCGTGTTATTTGAAAGGGTGAATGAATATTTTGAAATTGAAAAGGAAAGTCCATATATGCTTCTCGTTGCAGATGTAAAAAAAGAAAGAAGAATTGCAATGACTGAAGAACAAGAAAAGCTCTGGGGAATTGATAAATTAAATATTGTTCGCTCTGATATCCCGGCAATAACACACGTGGATTATTCCGCACGGCTGCAAACAGTACATAATGAAACAAATCCGAGATACCATAAGTTGATTAAACAGTTTGAAAAAGAAACCGGTTGCGCAGTTATTATTAATACTTCATTTAATGTGAGAGGTGAACCCATTGTCTGTACTCCCGACGATGCATTCAAATGTTTTATGCGAACGAACATTGACTATCTTGTGCTTGGGAACTATTTGCTTACGAAAGAAGATCAGACACCTTTGGATGAAGATACAGATTGGAAAAAGGAATTTGCTCTGGACTAGTATATGCTGAAAGAAGAATTCAAACATATTAAAGAAACGAAAAAAGATCTGCGAAAGTTTGGAATAACTGTCGGTATCGTGCTTGCAGGAATTGGTCTTCTGTTGTTTTATTTTGAAAAACCATCTGCAATTTATTTTATAAGCATTGGAGGGTTACTGGTATTATTCGGAGTGTTATTTCCGCAAGTACTTAAACCACTTAACAAAATCTGGATGAGCCTTGCCATTATCCTTGGTTTCATTATGACAAGAGTGATACTTACAACCTTATATTATCTTGTGATTACCCCTATTGGTTTCCTTGCGAAGATTTTCGGAAAAAAATTTATGACTTTGAAGTATGATAAATCAGCAAAATCTTATTGGGAAAAACGTACGAACATTCAAAAAAAACAAATAGATTATGAGAGACAATTTTAAAAACATATGCTGAACTCGCTTCAGCATCTTAATATATTAATGAAGTTTTAAGTTATATATTTAAAAAATTCAGAAATAAACTTGCCCGTAAGGCAGGTTCGGAATAAATCATTGAGGAATTAATTATGAGCAAACTTTCAATCCTATCTGAACTATGGGATTTTCTTAGAATAAGAAAAAAATGGTGGTTAGCACCGATTCTTATTCTACTTCTTCTTCTCGGTGGACTAATTATTTTAACCCAAGGTTCTGCATTAGCACCATTTATTTACGCAATATTTTAAAGCCCCACCAACCTCCCCGAAGGGGAGGCTTTGAAATATTAATATATAAATTATGAGTGAACAATTGAATAAGACATTTTTAAATATTTACGTTCAGAATTTTAAAAGCCCTTCCCTTTGGGAAGGGTTTGGGATGGGCTGATGAAAATCAAAATTAAAAAGAAAAAGAAGCGTATTCCTGTTCCTAAAAAGCCACCAAAGGTTGAGAAGAATAAAAAATCATACGACAGAAAATCAGAAAAGAAAAAAACGAAAAAGAAAATAAATGAAGAAACTTAAACTGATTGATCTAATAGTAGTACGAAACATTATTCCCCCCTTCTAGCCTATCAGATAGCCTTCCGGGAAAATCTACTTTGGCACAATTGTAGTAAAGTATAACTGAATAATTTCCTGATTAATTACTTTAAATTGACGTATTTACTTAAAATAATAAGGTAGTAACAGCATAAATCCTTAATTAATTTGGAAACTATGTATCATAAATATATTTTCACCACCGATTATATCATAATAAAACACATTTGCTTTGATCGACAATTTAGACATTCAAATACTTAAAACTCTTCAAGTTAATGGAAGAACAAAAAGGAACGAACTTGCTGAACAGGTTGGTTTATCCATTCCTTCTGTTAGCGAGAGGTTAAAAAAATTAGAAGAGAATAAAATAATCGAAGGCTACTATACAAAAGTTAGTAAGCAAGCTTTTGGTCTGGATATACTTGCTTTCATTCTTGTAGTGATGGATTCATCCAAGCATTATAAAGATTTAAGAAAACATGTCGAGAAACATCCAAATATTTTAGAATGCTATTCAGTTCTTGGTGAAGGCTCACATCTGTTAAAAGTTTGTGTAAAGAATACAGAAGCATTAGAAAAGTTGTTAAGTGAAATACAAACCTGGCTTGGTGTAACAAGCACAAAAACAACTTACGTTCTTTCTACTTTAAAAGAGACAACAGCAATCAATATTTAACAATAAACAAAAAGGTAAACTACATGGCAAAATCTCCGAGCGCTATTGATAATGTGCTCAGCTTTATCAAAGCAAAGAAAATTAAATTTATAGACTTAAAGTTTATGGACTTCCCTGGACAGTGGCAGCACTTTACCGTTCCTTCAACACATTTTGATGCTGATTCTTTTGTTGATGGCTATGGATTTGACGGTTCATCCATAAGAGGATGGAAAGCGATTAATGAAAGTGATATGTTAATAATTCCTGATCCTGAAACATTGTTCTTTGATCCATTCATCGAGGCACCAACCGCAAGTTTAATCTGTGATGTGTACGAACCTGCAACAAAAGAAAAGTACTCTCGCTGTCCAAGAAACATTGCTCAAAAAGCTGAGGCTCATTTAAAGGCAACCGGTATTGCCGATACCGTTTATTTTGGACCCGAAGCAGAATTTTTCATTTTTGATGATGTAAGATTTGATTCCAAACCAAACGGCAGTTTTTATCACGTTGATTCTGTAGAAGGAAGATGGAACACAGGTAGAGAAGAAGGTCCAAACCTTGGTTACAAGCCGAGATATAAGGAAGGATATTTTCCTGTTCCACCAACAGATGCTTTAATGGATTTAAGAAATGATATGGTAGTAAATCTGATGAACTGTGGAATTGATGTTGAAGCACAACATCACGAAGTAGCAAGCGGTGGTCAATGTGAAATTGATTTGAGATTTTCTCCTTTGGTAAAAGCTGCTGACCAGCTTTTAATGTTTAAGTACATTGTTAAAAACACCGCGAAGAAGTGGAATAAAACAGTAACATATATGCCCAAGCCAATTCAAGGTGATAATGGAAGCGGAATGCACGTTCACACAAGTTTGTGGAAAAAAGGAAAACCACTTTTTTCGGGACCTGGTTACGCCGGTTTGAGTGATGATGCACTTTATTTTATCGGCGGATTACTGAAACACGCAGCTTCTCTTTGTGCTTTTGCAAACCCGACAACAAATTCATACAAAAGATTAGTCCCCGGTTTTGAGGCTCCGGTTAATTTAGCTTACTCACAAAGAAACAGAAGTGCTGCTGTTAGAATTCCAATGTATTCAACAAGTCCAAAATCAAAACGAGTTGAATTTCGTTGTCCTGATCCTTCAGCAAATCCTTACCTTGCATTTTCAGCAATGCTGATGGCAGGATTAGATGGAATTATAAACAGGATTGATCCGGGTGAACCGTTGGATAAAGATATATACGATATGCCACCTGAAGAATTAAAAAATGTTCCTTCAACTCCGGGAAGTTTAAATGAAGCAATAAAAGCTTTAGCAAATGATCACGAATATTTATTGAAAGGTGACGTATTTACTGAAGATGTAATTGAAACCTGGATAAAATATAAAATTGAAAAGGAAATAAAACCAATGGCACTTCAGCCTCATCCATTTGAGTTCGGAATGTATTACGATGTTTAATCATTAATATGTAATTGTTCCAAAGGAATACCTTTCGGATGCGTTCTGTTAAATTGAACGAAACAATCCTACTTTATTACCGCAATTCCTTTAGCAATGGGATTGCGGTATTTATATTTTTTGCATATTCTATTGCTAGTTGTTTATTTGAACCGGTATTGAAAATTTTATAAAAAATTTCTCCTGATTCTTGAATTATATTGTGAAATAAATTAAGTTTCTACTAAACATCATCAACAAAATAGGAGACGCTATGAAAACTTTATTCACTTTTTTAGTTTTCATTATTTTTGCTTTCAATATTTTACCGCAGGAAGCAATAATTTATCATGTTGTTCCACCTGATTATACAAGTTCACCCGGCAATGCATCCTTTACCAGTCAGCTGGCGACAACCCCTCGGACTTATCAGCTTTTAATGCATGAAACTTTATTAGCAACCTTACTTAACAAACAACTTTTAGCCGTAAGCTGGCGGTTACCTACTTCGGCTACTTCAGATTGGCCGGCCTCAGATATAACCATCACTAATTATGATTTTTATCTCGGTCAGGCCGTTGATCCTGCAAATATGAGTATCACTGATTTTTCTTCAAATTTTGTCGGGCCTAAAAAGCAGGTAAGAGCCGGAAGCTTAACTCTTTTAACCAGTTCTTACACATTCGGCAACACACCAAACAACTGGGGACCAGAAATGACTTTTATATTTGATAGTGTTTGGGTTTATACCGGAGGAAATTTATTGATCGAACTTCGTCATACTGGTTTTACAGGAACATCAAGAAGTGTTGACGCACTTTCAACCTCTACAACCGGATATGGTACTTTATTCAGAGCTTGTTGGGGAAGCGGCTACACTGCTAATTCCGGCCCCCAGGGAAATTTCTCGATTGTACGAATCACTGCTGATGATCCTGTTCCCGTTGAGTTTATCTCATTTGCAGCTTCAGCAAATGGCAACAATGTTGTTCTGCAATGGGAAACCGCAACAGAAACTAATAATTATGGATTTGAAGTACAAAGAAAATTTGGTGATTCAAATTATGAAGTTTTAGGATTTGTTATAGGTGCAGGAACTACGACTGAACCAAGAACTTATTTCTTTACTGATTCAAAAATTCCTAATGGTCAATATACTTACCGGCTGAAACAAACAGATTATAATGGAACATTTTCGTATTCAGATGAGGTTGCTGTGGAAGTTGATGCTCCCGCAGAGTATGCCCTTGAACAAAACTATCCCAATCCTTTCAATCCATCAACGAACATAAATTTCAGTATTGCCGAACCGAGCGTTGTGGAAATAGCTGTATTTAATTTGCTTGGGCAAAAGGTAGCTGTTCTTATGGATGAGTTTAAGGAAGCAGGTTTACATTCTGTTTCATTCAATGCTTCTCAGTTGCCTAGCGGTGCATACTTCTACACGATTGAAACACCAGAATTCAAACAAGCAAAAAAAATGCTTTTGGCTAAATAGAGTTTAATAGTAAAATATAATTCATTTCAGAATTGAGCCGCCTTGAAATTTTTAAGGCGGTTTTTTATTTATTATTTAGATTTAAATACGACAGATAAATGATCTAATTGACATCCGTGTCGTTAGATCAAATAAATGTCGGCAAATCCTCGTTAGTAACTATTCTTATCGATGTAAATACCCTGAAAATTTGCTGGTACCATTGTTGCAACTTACTTATATGAATAAATCCGAGTCGGGATGAAAAGTTATCTGAGGTTGCAGATGGCTTTAAACAAATTATTTCAACATAAAAAATATGGTGGTTGTATATGGCACTAGCAACAGTAACTTTTTTTGGTGATAGCTTAAGTTCATACGGTGTTCCCAGAACTTTGTATAGTTATCTGATCAGCGTTTCAGTAAACCAGGCAATTGGTGATAAAGATAAAATAGTGAAGATCGTTCCTATTTCTGAGGGTGCACCAAAGCCGGTTAGAGAATTGCCTTTTATAATAAAGAATTCTGATTGGAAGAAAGCTATTTTCGAGGCGTTCTCTGTTCTGGAGAGGATGGATTGTTTGAAAGGTTTAAAAAATCATAAAAGCATTGTCGAACTTGAAAAACAAGGCAGCCTGGTTAGCGCTTTAAGTGCCTGATGAAATTTTAATTCACATCTGAAATTTTTTATCGGGTTGTCATTGAACTTTTTGTCCTTTAATGCGGATGGTTTGAGTCCGGCTTGAGCGAGGGTATCTGCTTTTTAATCCATTTTTAATTACAACGCCCGTACCCAAAACATAGCCATTAAATCTTACGACATACTGTCCGTGAGGAAGTTGAACATTACTAATTAATGCTCCCATAAGGTATAGCCTGAGCTCATCCAGATTCTGAATATCATAAATGTTTTTAGTAATAAAATCCTGAAGAATCTGTGCAGCAAAGGAGTGAAGCACTATGTTGCCGTTTTTGTCTATCATTCCAAACTTTGTTCCCACCCGGTGAAAAAGTCCGAGATTTTCATTACTCCATTCTATGGAAGCGAAATAAATATCATTTCTCTTTAGTAAAAATCTATAGTTTGAAAAAATCAATTTATTAATTCCGAATTCTTCGGATAGTGAATTTATTTTATCAGCAATAATTTTTTCAGTACTGCTGTGTATAGTCATTGCATAATGTTTCTTCCATTTGAACTGCTCATTGGCAATTGTTTCGCCGGTTTTTTTCAGCTTGACCAGGAAGAAACCATCCGAATCAACTTCCCATGGAAAAATTCTTATCGCATTGGATAATCTTTTATCAAAAATAAAATTATTGTATTCTGTAATTCCTTTGTGATGTATTATTGGAAGGTCTGCCTGCTCAATGTCAACCGGATATTTTTCGAGAATCCGGTTAATTATCATTTCGTTCTCTTCCGGCGTAAGTGTGCAGGTTGAATAAACAAGCTCACCACCGACTTTCAACATTTTGATTGCTGAGACTAACAACTTATGTTGAATCTCGGTAAGATTATTTACGCGCTCAATAGACCACCATTTATTCACTTCACTTTTTTTCTGGATGATACCCAAACCGCTGCAGGGTGCATCAACAAGAATTTTATCGAAATATGAATTATAATATTTGCTTAAAATTTCTCCACGCTGATTTACAACACCGCAATTCAAAAAATTCATTTTGTCCAGGTTGAATGCCAGAGCTTTTATTCTATCCATCTCCAGCTCATTCACCACCAGCATTCCCTTATTCTGCATCATCTCTGCTAACTGTGTTGTTTTTGAACCGGGAGCTGAACACAGGTCAAGCACGAGATCTTTTTCTGTTGGATTGAGAACTAACGGAGGAAGCATTGAAGTTAATGCCTGCATATAATAAAAACCAAAAGCAATCTCGAAAGTGCTTCCTGCAAAATCAAATCCATCAAGTATTTTAAGTGCATTTGAAGGAAAAGATAACGCTTCTGTTTTTATTCCATAGCTTTCCTCAAGTCTGCTTGAAAGACTTTCGCGGTCTATTTTTCTTTCATTTACGCGGATGTATTTGGCGGGTTCTTTATGGGCAAAGTCATCGTAATTTCTTGCGGCTTCTTCTCCAAATGTTGCTGAGAGGTAAGAATAAACTTTATCGGATACTTTGGACGGTCTGTTCATAACCGCGTGAGATTTAGCTTTTTGAAAATCTCATTTGATACTGCAGTGAAATTTTTTCCGCCGCTGAATTTTTTTTGATAGTCTTTTCTTATTTCCTGAAGAAGTTGATCAAGATATTGTTCATAGTCTTCAACTGCCTTTTGAATTGACTCAGTGTCAGCAGGAATTTTGATTTTGCTTTTCCTGTTTTGACTTGCATAAACAACGTACTTAGCCTCGAACTCATTCTGAAAAGTAATTACAAAATCACCGGTGGCGGAGGAAACTTCATAGGATCCGAAAAATTCTTTACCCAAAACCAGTACCTTATCGGGCACATCAACTGTACTGAAGTTTTTTGATCGCATGAAATCTATTGGGAAATTTTTTAATCCGGAGATCGAAAGGGCTTTGCCTTTGCTGAAGATGAAATCTTTTTCGCTCAACTTTTAGCTTGACTTACTAAATAGGTTTTTACAATATCATGCATTTCATTAATATCCCCATATTTTTCGATCTTCAGTAAAGTGGAATCGAAGCCGGTAAGCATTGATGAAATTCTTTGTACATCTGCAATATGAAGAACCAGGACAGGTATTTTACTTTGGAACAAGGCATACGCAATTTCAATTCCTGTTTCCAGTTCATTATTTGAAATTTCAGCGATCACAAGCTTGCTTCCATCAATCCACTTTATATTTCTTTTATAAACCTGATTATCTGTAAGAGGTATCGAACTGGTGAACCTGCTGCTTAATTCGGCTAACACAGTGTGTCCGAGGCTTTCAGTGTAATCAATAATGTTTTTTAAAAGAGTTTGGTGAGCCGGGTCGCCTTTTTTTGTTCCTGTGCAATAAACTATCATAATCAGCTTTTTAAAATCTTTTCATAATAATCTTCGTAAAGCGGTACTACTTTTGATTTATCAAATTTATCAACTGCTCTTTCTCTGGCATTCTCAGAAAATATTTTATACTTTTTTTCATTACTTAAAAGCTCAAGCGCATACTTTGCCATTCGTTCTATATCACCAATCTCTGCAATAAAACCTGTTTCGTTATGTTTTACTAATTCAGGAAGTCCGCCAACACTTGAACTGATGACCGGCAAACCACAAGCCATTGCTTCCAAAGCAGCAAGCCCGAAGCTCTCAGATTGTGATGGTATCAGAAATAGATCGGATGATGATAATATTTCTACTAATCCTTCCTGTTTACCTAAAAATTTAACTGAGTCACCCAAATTTAATTGTCTTGTTAGTCTTTCGCACTCAGATCTATCCGGACCATCGCCGACAAGTATTAATTTTGAAGGAATTTCATTCTGAACTTTTTCAAAAATTCTTATTGTATCGGGAACTCTTTTAACAGGTCTGAAGTTGGACGTATGAACAAGAATTTTTTCGCCTTTCGGTGCAATTGCCTTTCTGAAATCGCAGTAGCTTCCGGGTTTAAAGTATTCAGTGTCAACAAAATTCGGAATGACACTAATATCTGTCTCGCAGGAATAGTTTATGATCGTTTTCTCTTTTAAAAATCTGGAAACAGCAGTTACGCCATCGCTTTTTTCAATGCTGAATTTTACAAGTGGAAGAAAGGACGGCTCCAGCCCAACGAGAGTAATATCAGTTCCATGTAGAGTTGTAAAAATTTTCAAGTCCCTGTTACTGCGCAACATTTCTTTAGCGAGATAAGCACTTGTAGCGTGAGGGATAGCATAATGAACATGCAGTAAATCAAGTTTTTCAAATTCAGCAACTTCAACCATTTTGCTGGCAAGTGAAAGCGAGTAGAGAGGAAATTCAAATAAGGGATAGGTGCTTATCTCAACCTCATGGAATACAATATTCTCAATGTAATGTGAAAGTCTGAATGGAAGAGCATAACTGATAAAGTGTACTTCGTGACCCCGTAAAGCTAATTCTTTTCCTAATTCTGTGGCTATAACTCCGCTTCCGCCATAAGTTGGATAACAGGTAATTCCTATTTTCATTTCAGTTTTCTGAAGGTATTTGATATCATAAACATGAACAAATATAACCTAAATTTAATGAAGATTGAAGCCCTGATTATTTCAATTGAAGTTTGTTAGAATCTATATTTACAAAAAAAATAAAAATGAATATTCTTGTAATAGGACATTCTGTAGTAGATAAAATTATTGATAATGGCAGCGTATCAATAAAACCTGGAGGCATTTTTTATACGGTCGTATCCTGTTTAAGTCAAATGCAGGAAGAAGACAAATTATTTCTCTGCACCGCCATTGATGAAAAAAATGAGAATCTATTTAAAGATATTTACGATCAGGTCGAGAATGAATTTATCAGTAAAGTTGATTCAATTCCACAAGTTGAGTTAATGATTGACAATATTGGAGAACGAAATGAAACCTACTCTGAGGTTACAGAAAATTTATCATTACCAACTGATAACTTAAATCGTTTCGATGGAATCCTGATAAATATGATATCAGGATACGATATTTCTTTGCGTCAACTAATTGAGTTAAGGAAAAACTATAATGGATTAATTTATTTTGACGTTCATACATTGAGCCGCGGAGTTGATAAAAATCTCAAGAGAATTTTCAGAAGAATAGAAAACTTTAATAAGTGGGCAGAGTGTATTGATATTCTTCAGGCAAATGAATCAGAGTTGATGACACTGTCCGATAAAAAGGATGAAGGTCAAATCATCGAAGAATTATTTTCTTTTGGTGTTAAACAGATGATAATTACAAAAGCTGAAAGAGGAGCCACAGTATTTTATGGTGAGAATGATAAAATAAAAAAATATCACAAAGATGCTCTTCAGGTAAATCTATTTAACAAAGTTGGCTGTGGTGATGTGTTTGGAGCAGTATATTTCTATAACTACATTAAAAATAAAAACGTAACTTTAGTACTCGAACGTGCAAATTTATTTGCGGGAATTTCCACAACATATTCTGATGTAAAAGAGTATTTAAATCTTAAGAGCGATGCTAACAAACAAATTGGTAAAAAATAGAATATTAATCACCGGTTCTAACGGAATGCTCGGACAACGGGCAGTGCAGTTTTATTCTTCAAAAGAGAATGTTGAATTGCTTGCAACATCAGTCGAGGAGAAATCGGTTGTTGATTCGGTTGAATATATTTCTTCTGATATTAAAAACAGAGATGATATTAAGAAAGTTGTTTACGATTACTGTCCTGATTTTATTGTTCATACAGCGGCTTTTACTAATGTGGACCTTAGCGAGAAACTTCGTGAAGACGCATGGAAAATAAATGTAAAAGGCGTTGAATATATTGCTGAAGCAGCGAGAGCAATTGATGCACATATAATTCATATTTCCACTGATTATATTTTTGACGGCAAAGATGGACCTTATAGTGAAAATGCAAAACCCAATCCTGTCGGTTATTATGGTAGGACAAAGTTAGCAAGTGAAAATGCACTGAAGATAAGCGGAACTTTTTTCACTATTCTCAGAACAAATGTTTTATATGGGATTGCACCTAACAGCAGACCTGATTTTGTGCGATGGGTTAAAAATTCACTTGATAAAAAAGAAAATATCCGGATTGTAAAAGATCAAATTAATAATCCAACATTTATAGATGACCTTGTACAGGGAATTAATAAAATTATTGATTTTAGAAAGACCGGCACTTACAATATTGGAGGGAAGGAATTTTTAAACCGCTATGATTTCACACTTCGAATTGCTGATTTTTTTGAACTGAATAAAAATCTGATTATACCAATTACCACAGAAGAATTGAAACAGCCGGCCCGAAGACCTCTGAAATCAGGTTTGATAATTTTGAAAGCAGAAACAGAGCTGGGCTACAAACCGCACACAATTTCTGAATCACTTGCCGCAATGAAGAAAGAGCTTGATCTTTGAACTTCCTTGAAAAATATGACTACTTTATTTTTGATCTCGATGGTACAATCTATCGCGGTGAACATCTCATACCAAATGCTGATAAAGTTATAAATCAATTAAAACATTCAGGGAAGAAAGTTGTTTTTGTTTCCAACAAAACAACCGGAACTGCAAAAGATTATTATGATCTTCTGAAAAACTGGGGCTTGAATGTTGAAGAAAGTGAAATTTTAAACTCTACTATTGTGGCTTCAAGTTATCTGGAAAAGAATTTTTATGGTGAAGCCTTCTTTGCAATAGGTGAAGATTCATTTATAAATGAAATTGAAAAATTCAACCTGAAGTATTCAATAATTCCTGAAGAAATAAACATTGTTTTAATCACGCTTGACCGGACATTAAACTACAAGAAACTCGAAATTGCTGCACGTGCTCTTGAAAACGGTGCCCGTTTTTTTGCTGCAAACATTGATGATACCTGTCCCGTTGACGATGGTGAGGTTATAGATGCCGGGTCAACAATTTCTGCACTTGAAAAAAGAACGCACAGAAAGCTTGAACTTCACTTCGGCAAGCCATCAGAATTTATGTTCAATGAAATAAAAAATCGTCTTCAATTCATAAAGGAAAAAACCCTTTTGATTGGAGACAGGATTGAAACTGATATAAAGATGGGAAACGAGTTTGGAATAGATACGGCATTAGTCCATACTGGAGTTAAGTTCTTTCCAAATGGAACTGAAAATATACTTCCAACCTACGAGTTAAATTCGGTTTTTGATTTAATAATTCATAAAAGCTAATTTTAGCCCACCAGACAACACAACCTTTTTAATTCTACCTGAGTCTAATTGATTAGTTATGGAAAAGACTAGATGCATTTGAATGATACTGACTTAATAGTTCAAGCTCAAAAAGGCAATCAGAATGCCTTTGAAGAACTTGTGTACCGTTACGACCGAAACGTTCTTTCGATTACAATGAGATATGCAATTAACGAAGATGATGCAAAGGATTTATACCAGGAAGTCTTTATTCGCGTTTACCGAGGATTGAAAAATTTTCGTTTTCAGAGTGAGTTTTCAACCTGGCTATTCAGGATTACAACTAATGTATGCCTCACGTATAAAAGCAGAAGCAAAGATCATCTGAAGGTTTCAATTGACAGAAATTTTGATGTTGAAGATCAAGAAATTAGTACGCCACAGGAACTGGTTTATGAAGGTTCTTCACCAGAAGAAATTTCTTCGGGCGCAGATATAGGTGAGTTAGTTAACGATGCAGTTGAGTCGCTTTCGCCAAAACAAAAAATGACATTTATTTTGAAACATTACGAAGGTTATAAAATCAGGGAGATTGCAGAAATGATGAATTGTAAAGAAGGCACGGTAAAAAAATATCTTTTTGATGCTATAAAAAACTTGAGAAAAAAATTAAGTCCGGTTTATGCATAGAATTATAAACCCGATGTATGGAGTAACTAATGAAACACAATGAGTATAAACAATTACTTCAGCTTTCTTTATTCGGCGAGTTGAAATCTGAAGAGCAAATGAAGTTAAAAGAGCACCTGCTAACCTGTGAAGAGTGCAGAACAGAACTTGAAGATCAGAAAAATCTTCTGGAATTAATTTCCGGGAAGAAGAAATCAAAGGTTGATGAAAAAGTATTATCTGCTGCACGTTATCAACTAAGAGGCGCACTAAGATCAGAGACGGGGAACAAAAGTATTTTTGAAACTACGATTGATAGTATAACCCAGTTTTTTACCACTCCATTAAAATTTGCAGTTGTAAGTGTAACGATGTTGCTAATTGGAATTTTGATCGGCAGCTTGTTATTCAGAAATTCAGCTAGTGAAGAATTAATAACACAAAACGGAAACGAAAATCGTTTTGCTTCCTTAAGTGAAGATATAGGCATTTCGAATCTTCGTTTTATTGATTCGGATGCATCTGATGGAGAAGTTGAGTTTACGTTTCAGGCATCAAGACCTGTACATTTAAAAGGCAAAGTAAACGATCCGCAAATACAAAGTGTGCTTACTTATGCAATGCTTAACGAACAGAATCCAGGCTCAAGATTAAACTCAATTAATGCTATGGATACAGAACCAACCAATGGTTTTGATCCGGATGTAAAGAATGCTTTGGTAACAGTTGTTATGTCGGACAAAAATCCAGGAGTTAGACGAGAGGCTCTAAAACTTATGAGCAAATTTCCTTATGATGAGAGCATAAAGCAAGCACTTTTTTATGTAATAGCCAACGACACAATTTCAGGATTAAGGATTGAAGCTTTGAACTCGATTATTGAAGCGGGGAGTAAAGGTTATAAACTAAGCGGCGAAGAGTTAAATCTCTTTCGCCAGCAAATCCAGGATGATGAAAATCCTTATATCAAATTACGTTCACGAACAATATTACAGGAGTACAACTAAAATGAAAACATTTGCATTCAATTTTGCACTGCTTCTTGCTTTGCTTTGTGTAGGCTTTACAATTACAGGGTTAAGTCAATCAAAAAAAGAAGCAAGCTTCACAGTTTCAAACGGAGATTTACTTGATGTTTCACTAAGGCAAGGAAATATAAACATCACCTCAGGGTCAGGTAACCAGGTTAAAGTTCTTGCTAAAAATATTGAAGAAGATGAACTGAAACTTTTAACGATGGAACAAAAATCGGGGAAAGTGGAAATAAAGTTTAAAGGTGATAACTCTGATGAATTCGAATTAGAACTTACTATTCCTTCGGAAATGAGTCTGGATATGTCAACCGGTGGTGGCAACATATCAGTTAAAGGTGATTTAAAAGGCACAGTTGATGCCAGCACAGGCGGTGGAAATATTTCGGCTGGAAACATTTTTGGAAAAACAGAATTTTCTACTGCAGGAGGAAATGTTTCTGTAGGAGATATAAATGGAGATGCTGATCTGGCTTCTGCAGGTGGCGATATGAAAACAGGCGCAATAAATGGTAATGCAGATATTAGTACTGCAGGCGGAAATATTTCCGTAAGCTCGGTTAACAAATTAGCAGAGTTATCAACTGCCGGCGGGAATATTACAATTGGTAAGGTTGGTGGTAAGATCAGTGCCTCAACGGCTGGTGGTAATGTGAGTATCGGAGACGTTTACGGTAGCGCAGAAATATCAACTGCTGGTGGAAATATCAATCTTGAAAGTGCAGGGGGAGAAGTGGAAGCATCGACCGCTGCCGGAAATATTAATTTGAAAAATATTAAAGGTGCAGTTGATGCAAGCACTGCAGCGGGAAATATTTATGCAGAACTTTACCCTGAGAGTAATATGCAGAGTGAATTGAATAGTGCTATCGGTAACATAACACTTAAAGTTCCTGCTGGCGCAAAGGTAACAATTGTTGCAAGACTTTCAGTCGGTGCCTGGGGAGATAGTGATGATGCTCTTGAACATATTAAATCTGACTTTACTGAAACCGAAGTGAATAAAAGAGGGGACAAAAGGCAGGTTGAAGTAATTTATAAACTCAATGGTGGCGGACCAACGATTAAATTGAATGCAGCAATGGGTGAGATTGAAATAAGAAAAATGAATTAGTGATATTTCATCACGTAACTTAACCGTTTATAAAAATTGTTAAGATAATTCTAATGATAATTATGAAATTTGATCGTCAAGATTAATAAAGAACCGTGAAACTAGCGGTTCTTCTTTTTACTTATGTAAATGAACCAAGAATATGAAAAAGATTTTACTCTTTTCAATTCAAATCCTGCTTTACACATACCTGTTATACGGTAATTCCGATTCTTTATCCATTCGAAATAATGATGTAGTTCTTTTTGTTGAAAAGATTGGTAATCCTATTGAGATTGATGGAAAATTAAATGAAGCTGTTTGGAAGAGCGGAACAGGATTTGAAAATTTTATTCAAAGAGATCCAAACGAAGGTTTACCTGCAAGCGAAAGAACAATTATAAAACTAGCTTATGATGAAAAATATTTGTACCTCGGTGCAGTTATGTATGACTCATCACCCGATTCAATTATGGCAAGATTAACCCGCCGGGATGAAGAGGTGAACGCTGATAATATTATTTTATGCCTCGATCCGTACAATGATAAACGAAGTGGTTATTACTTTGGACTGAACGCTGCGGGCACTCAATTGGATGGAGTGCTTTACAACGATTCCTGGGATGACGATTCGTGGGATGGTGTCTGGGAAGGCAAAGTTCACACTAATAGTGAAGGATGGACTGCTGAAATGAGAATACCTTTTTCCCAAATGAGATTTAATGAATCCGACAGCATGGTTTGGGGAATTAATTTCAGAAGAATTGTTGCCCGGAAAAATGAAGAAGCTTATCTTGTTTTCGTTCCTAAGAGTGAAAGCGGTTTCGTTTCTCACTTTGCAAGCCTGAGAGGATTTGATAAAATTGAAGGCAGCGGACAACTTGAAATACTTCCATATATAACTGCTCGCGCTGAATATCTTCAATATGAAGATGGTGATCCATTCCATAGTGGCAAAAGTTATTTTCCGGGAGCGGGAGCTGATCTTAAAACGGGTATAGGCTCAAATTTAAATCTTAATGCTACAATTAATCCTGATTTTGGTCAGGTTGAAATTGACCCCGCAGTTATTAACCTGAGTGATGTTGAAACATTTTTCGAGGAGAAACGACCATTCTTTATCGAGGGTTCTAGCATTTTCAATTTTGGATATGGTGGTGCCAGAAATTATTGGGGCTTTAACTGGGGAGGAGCGGATTTCTTTTACAGCAGGCGAATAGGCAGACAACCTCAGGGCAGCTTACCAGGCGATGTTGATTATTCAGATTATCCAACAGGAACACATATTATTGCCGCAGGAAAAATTACCGGCAAACTTGGTGATAGCTGGAATGTCGGTACTATTCAAAATATTACAAAGAGAGAGTTTGCTGGAATATCCAGTGGCGGAATTGAATCAGAAACTGAAGTTGAACCACTAGCTTACTACGGTATATTCAGAGCTCAAAATGAATTTGGAGAAGGACAACAGGGATTAGGCTTTGTTTCAACTTTAGCTTTCAGGGATTTTAAAGATGAGAGACTGAGAGATGAAATAAATAAAAATGCTATCACTTTGGGTCTTGATGGCTGGACGTTTCTTGATGAATCCAAAACCTGGGTAATTGCTGGTTGGGTTGGAGGCAGTTATATTGGCGGGAATAGTACGAGAATGATTGACTTGCAGCAGAGTTCAAGACATTATTTTCAAAGACCCGATGCTGATCACGTTAGTGTGGATAGTTTAACATCATCACTGACAGGTTATGCTGGAAGAATTTATTTGAATAAGCAGAAAGGAAATTTTTTCGTTAACTCAGCATTCGGCTTTATCACTCCTTCTTTTGATGTAAATGATGTTGGGTTCTTCTACAGGGCAGATATTATTAATTGGCATGCTGGTGCCGGGTATTATTGGAGCGATCCTAATGTGTTCTTCAGATATCTTGAATTCGGTGCAGCCATATTTCAAAATCATGATTTCGGGGGAAATAAAACCTGGGAGGGAATTTACAATTTTGGATATTGGCAATTTCCAAATTACTATTCAGCAAACTGGGATCTTGCTTATTACACGGAAACTCTTAATAATAACCGTACAAGAGGTGGTCCTTTGACCATAAATCCCGCAGGTTATCAAACTTCACTTAGAATTTCTTCTGACAGCCGGAAAGATTGGGTTGTAAGTTTGGGAGGAGGAGCGAGTAAATTCAGCCCATCATACGATTGGTTTACTAATGCCAGTCTTGAGCTTCGATTGTTACCTAATATTTCTTTCATATTAAGTCCTCAGTTTGCCAGAGAATTTTCTTATGCACAGTACGTTGATACATATGTTGATGAAACTGCAACTAACACATATGGAAGCAGGTACGTTTTTGCAGAGCTTGATCAAAAAACTTTATCATCCAGCATCAGATTAAACTGGACATTCACTCCCCAGTTAAGTCTGCAAATCTATGTTCAGCCATTAATTTCAGCTGGTGAGTACACTAATTTTAAAGAACTTAAAGCACCAGGCACATACGATTTTCTAACTTACGGTGAAGAAGGTTCAACATTTAATCCAGAAACAAATACCGCTGATCCTGATGGCGAGGGACTAGCGCAGCCAATTGAAATCGAGAATCCTGATTTCAATGTAAAATCATTAAGAGGGAATGCTGTTTTGCGTTGGGAGTACTTGCCGGGAAGTGTAATTTATTTTGTCTGGACTCAAACAAGGTCAGAAGCAGAAGAAATTGGAGATTTCAAATTTGAAGAATCGATGACTAAAATGGTACAAGCTGAACCAGATAATATTTTTATGATAAAAGTTACCTACTGGCTGAACTTTTAACTCAATTAAAATTCCATTCATTAAAACATTAAAGTTCCTTACTTTTACACTTCAATAATTAAAAAATTTCAATTTTAATTGTTAATTATTCTGCCCACGTAGCTCAGCTGGATAGAGCAACGGTTTCCTAAACCGTAGGTCACGTGTTCGAATCACGTCGTGGGTACAACTGAACCATCTCTCTATTTTTATTTAAACCAATCAGCTAGTTCTTTTATAGAAGGAGATGTGAGAAGTATTTTTCTTTCTTTATTAATAAGAAACATAGTTGGTGTAGCGTAAAGATAATAATCTGCAGCTGCTTTCCCATCCCATCCCTTCAAGTCACAAACATTTAGCCAATTCAGATTATTGTTGCGAATAAAATTTAGCCAATCTGTTTTTGAAGTGTCAATTGACACAGCAAGCACTTCAAGCTTTTTTTCCTTCTGGTCTTTATAAAGATCATAAACTTGTGGAAGTAAAGTCTGACAATGCGGGCACCAGCTGGCGTAAAATATGACAAGAATCTTTTCAGAATTTATTTTATTCAGTTCTACTTCTTTGCCTGCTGAATCGGGAAGGATAATATCCGGCACAGTGTTCCCAACTTTGAAATATCTAGACTGTTGTATTCTTCGCTCGAGTGTGATTGTAAGTTTTTGATCGAGACACAAATCATCTTTAATAACATAATTCTCAACTATGTAATTGAGAACATTATCAAACTCAAATTTTTTAAAACCATCAAGAAGATATTCTGTGATATGTGTATAGACTATTTCATTTACTTTTGCCTTGTTTAGTATAGTATCGACTGCAGCCATAAATTCTTTTTCAAGGAGTTCAAGTGGTAGTTGGGGGTTACGATAGTAAGTCAGATACTCAATAGTTTTATTTGTGAAAGCGTCTGAATCTATCAGATCGTCATCATAAAAATTGACATTATCGAGTGAGTGAGTTTTCAGATACAACAACTGTTCGTCAAATGGCATTTCGGTTTCAACAAATGGAAGTTGAGCACTTCTCACATATCTCGCTATAAATGAATTTGGATTTATTTGAGCTGTTACATTTACAAAGTATAAATATTCTTCCTTAACCTGATTGAGTTTTTCTTTTGTAGTTTGATAATAATCGTCTTCTATGGGATATCGGGCAAGTATTAACTGAAGCAGTTCTGTTTTTGTTTGGTAATTCTTGTTGAGCTTGATGAAGTCATAATAGATTTTGTTTGATTCTGATTTAATGATCTTTAAGCTGTCAAGAATATTGTTCGCATCAGTTTCTATTTCTATATCTTCGTTATCATAAATAAAGTCAACTCTTTTATTATTGTCGAAAGATAATCGGTAGAATCCTGAGTGCTGCTGGCTTAAGTTGAATTGAAATAATCCTTTTGATACAGTTGATAATGAATCAACAAATGTCTGAATTTCACCCGATAAGGAATAGAGTATTACTTGCTTGGTGTTGAGATTATCAACCGTGATATTCATTTTCTGGGGTAAACCTGCAGCAGAGCCAAGCAGAAAAAATGATATCAGAGTTAAAAATTTCATTCTGGACTAATCTTTAATGCATCGTACGTTAAAACCGTAAGTACTGAAAACTCCAATATGATTGACTATCGCATTTGTATTGTAATATAAAACTAAATGATCTACATTATTATTAATATCCTTTGTTGAGGACCAGAAGTGACCATAATATGTTAAGTGAATGAATGAGGAATTTGGTTCTCTGTTTCCCGCTAACAACCCGGAAAAACCTGAACTGTTTGTCCCAAGACCATTTGGTGGGATTCCCTGCCCAACCGCCTTTAAAGAATTACCATCACCACCGACAGATGCACTTAATGTATCAAATTCTACACGAGTTGGTATGTGCCATCCCTCAGGGCAAACTCCGCGAGAACCATCATTCGTAACATATTGCATGGCTTCATTCCATTGATACAATGCCCCGTATGTTGTACAATTAAGAGGATCGTTACCATAACAGTATTTTTCTATTACACCATTATTAGTAGAGTTTGTGGTGCCATTTATCATTGTTCCAACATCCAGATTTTCTTTTAACCAGCATTGGTCACCAATCAAAACTGTGTTATAGTCTTTTCCGCCATACTTTACCTTACTAGCTCCACAAATAAAAATGGACATTGAATCGATATTAGAAATACTAATTACATTAGTACTATCATTAGGATAATACAGGGTAAGCGTTTTGTGTTGAGCTGAAATTGAATCAATCAAAAACAAAACTACGATTAAAGAAAATATTTTTTTCATTTTATGGATTCCTTAAAATTTATTTAATCATTAACATTTTTATCGATTTGACAAAGCTATTGCCGGACATTGTGCAGATATAAACACCGCTTGAGAGATTATTTCCTTCAAACGTTACCACATAACTCCCCGCCTTTTTTTCTTCGCTGACCAGTGTGACAATTTCACTCCCGACAATATCATATACCTTTACAGTTACGAAACCATGACGAGGTAAATTGTAGGTTATTGTAGTTGCAGGATTAAAAGGATTCGGGAAGTTTTGATTCAATTCAAATTGTACGGGTGTTGCAATTTCAACAGCAACAATTTCGCTGTATTGGAATGTCCCATCAGTGTCAATTTGTTTTAGTCTGTACTGAAAACTAATCCCTTCTTCAGGCGTGTCTGTAAAAGAATAATCTTTTGGTGAGTTGGAATTACCATAGCCTTGAACAAATCCAATCTTTTTCCACCCTTCTTGAACGGGCGTAGTCGAAGCCCTTTCAATTTCAAATCCATAATTACTAACCTCAGTTTCTGTTCGCCATATTAGAATGATAGAATTGCCATTAACTACGGCAGTAAATGAAGATAACTCGACTGGCAATGGTTCACCTTGCGGAATGTTGTCGAGTGTCATTTTTTTTATATCAGCAAGATTTTCAGTAGCAGTTGTTCCATCCGTAAGATGAAAATTTAGCTGTTCACCATTCGTGCTCAGGGTAATCTTTTTTAACGAGCCAATTGGAGAGTTTTTGTAAGTTCCATTATTGAACAGAACATTAAGGTGAGATTGTGAGAAGATCTGAACAGAAAAAAGGAGAGACCAGCAAATTAGAGTTTTCATATCCCCTTCCAGTATTGTTAAAGAAATATTTAATTTCTCAATTATATCGCTGAAATATTTTTAATAATCAGCTAATGAAAAATATGTAAAAAGTTGATAAACAGCAGATATGAATTAAACCAGATAATTATTATTTGTCATTCACTTAGTTGCTATTTATCAACTCTTCGAATATTTATTCACGTGGATAATCACAATTCATACCATCAATTCTGAATTTAAATAATGTAAATTTACTTATGTTATGAAATGGGAAGGCAAATTCTTCTCACTGATGAAATAATTACTATGTAAATAACTGAATTATCATAATCTTTGTTATTAATAATCGAATTGAAAAAAGTTATTGCTTACTGTAATTTGGAATATAAGAATTTGAGTCAATTGTTTATAAATATTAAACTGAAGGAAATCAAAATGAAAAAAACAAGTTTTATAATTGCGATCATCTTATTAATCGCTGGTTTCTTCTCAGAAAACTTTGCACAACAATTTGCTCCCTGGGCAAAACTTTCTTCCAATGCGCCAAAAGATATCAGCAGTAGAAATTATCCTGTCCCCACAAAAGAAGAGGTCGGAATATCGCCATACCCTGGTGCATTCATAAGTTCTGTTTCCGCACCATCAACAGACACAACCAAGTACAAGCAGGAGGTTTTACCATTTGTAATTTTGGTCTCAACAGATAGTCCAGATAATGTTGTTGCATATTATAAAAGAATCCTCTCTAAGGAAAAAGGATGGAACTATAGTGAGGAATTCAGGAGCTTTGTAAAAGGACAGGCTATTCAGGTTCTGACGGGATTCGTACCAACAGTGGCGATCAGGGACGAAAATGGTGAAAATTTTGATTTGGTTTATGTTGATGAAAACCTAAGAAGTAGGTTAAGGTCAAGAATAGAAATAACGTATAAACCAGCTGGTGAGAAAAAATAAAATTATCTCCAAAACTGAATTCGAAAAATTTCCGTAAAGTAAATGTCTGATCAAAAAAACATCCGCGATGAAATACTTGACTCAATAGGTGAAGGATTACTTACGGTAGATAAGAATTTTAAAATAAATTTCTTCAACCGTGCAGCCGAGGAAATAACCGGATTTAAACGTGAAGAAGTACTAGATCAATTTTGCAAATACGTTTTCAAATGTGAACTGTGTGAATCTAAATGCCCCATAGGATTAATTCTTGAAACGGGCAATCCACTTTATGATTTCAGATCGAACATTGAAATCAAAAATGGAACCCGAAAACCGATAAAACTTAATGCCGCAATTCTCAAAAATGAATTCAGCCAGCCAATCGGCGGTGTAATTTCATTCCGTGATTTATCTGAAATAGAATCAATAAGAAAAGATGCAGGTTCTTCAGGCAATTTCTATGGAATTATTGGACGCGGAAAAACAATGCAGGATATCTTTAACCTGATTCAGGAAATTGCCGATTCTGATGCAGCCGTTTTGATACAGGGGGAATCCGGAACCGGAAAGGAACTTGTAGCTAATGCAATTCAGGCCACAAGTAAAAGGAAAAGCAAACCGTTTGTAAAAGTTAATTGTGCAGTATTTCCAGATACTTTATTGGCAAGCGAACTATTCGGACACATTAAAGGTGCTTTTACTGATGCAGTGAAGGATAGGCTGGGAAGATTTGAACTGGCAAATGAAGGAACAATTTTTCTTGATGAAATTGCAGAAATGCCTTTGCAGACTCAGGTGCAGCTTCTCCGTGTTCTTCAGGAAGGTACTTTTGAAAGAGTCGGTGAATCAATTTCCAGGAAAACCGATGTTCGAGTTATAGCAGCTACTAACTTGAAAATTACTGAAGCTTTGAAAAACGGAAAACTCAGGGAGGATCTTTATTACAGACTGAATGTTATTCCGATAGTCATTCCACCTTTGCGTGAGCGAAATGAAGATGTTCCTCATCTGGTAAACAGCTTCATAAAAGAATTTTCAAAAATCTATAACAAGAAAATTCAGGATATTGATGACAGGGTACTAGATATACTCACAAAGTATTATTGGCCGGGTAATGTACGGGAACTTGAAAATGTAATTGAGTTTATGGTAGTGCGTACTAAGGCGGATTCAATTCAATTTGAAAGTTTACCATCAAACCTTAAATCAACGACAAATACTTCAAAGCCGGATTTCGTATATGGAAGAGAAAATCCTTCCGAGTTAATTCAACTTCTTGAAAAACATAAATGGAACAAAACTAAAGTCGCTGAAGAATTGGGTATCGGCAGAACGACTCTTTGGCGTATGCTCAGGCAAATTGAAAATGATTGAACACTGTTTCATTATTAATATTGAAACGATTCGTTTCGTTCCGCACTAACTTTTTATAATACAACATTTTATTGTTAGTCAATTATATGTAACTGTTTCAACCGAAACAACGTGTTCCATCATTAAAGGTCAAATCATTTCATATCCACAACAATTTACTGGCTTACGAGTTGCACTGGTTCTAATCGATGTACAGCGAAATGTTAGGAAATAAATATTTTTTAGCCCGTAATTATGAAGATGCGGCAATAAACTTTCATCACACTCTTCAGTCTGATCCGATAAATAAATCAATCAAAAAAAAACTGATTATCTGCTATACGCAAATGGGGCAAATTCAAAAAGCCTTTGAAAGTTTTTATACTCTTGTTAAAGAGGATATTGATTTTATTATCAACACGGATATAGTTGCTGATGATTGTCCCTGTCCCGAGTTAATTGCAAAATATGGCGGGATACTTCCATATGAAAATGATTCCTATGATTTAAGGATTATGATTGGGATGCTTTGGCTTTTTTGTGACACTAAAAAATCTTTGGATTTTTTCAAAGCAGTTCTATCTGAATATCCCGGTGATAACAGAATAAAGGAAGTAATTACTATTATCGAAGAGAAAATAAAATCAGTTAACAAAATCACTCATTAAATAACTATCAATGGAGAAACTTATGAGAAAAATATCTATACTATTAACCATCCTTTTTACGATCGGCTATGTCTTACCTTCCTTTGCACAGGGTAATTTCAATACAAGCCTGCATAAAACAAGAAATGGTAAAGCCACCTGGTATAATGCAGAAAATGGTGGATTTGAAACAATTTCCAATGTTCCAATAAGTGCGGTGGGCTGTGTTGAATGTCACGATGCAAACGATGCAAATGGTAACCCATATACTGGAACTTATACAGCGGATTGTGTGGATTGCCATGCTACCAATACCACTGGTTGGCCTGTGACTCAAGCTGATTGTCTTGGATGCCACTCAAGAGAAGCTTCAATCATCAATAAAGGAATTCCCGATGTTCATCGTAGTGCATCAACACCTTTTACCTGTATGGACTGTCACAAAAAAGAAGAATTACATGGTGATGATGGAATTGAACATAGTTCCATGTTTGATACTGGTGCGATACAAACTGATTGTCAGCAAGCTGGATGTCATGTGACTATTGCATCAAATTCTGAACACAATACACACGGAGCTGATATACACTGTACTTCCTGTCATGCTTCCACAAATCTGACCTGCCTGAGCTGTCATTTTGAAAGCCAGGTCGTTATGAAGAAAAGAGCATTTGGACAGTTTACAAACTTTATGATACTGGTTAACAGAACTAAAGATGGGAAAGTTCATCCTGCATCATTTCAATCTCTAACTTATCAAGGAAATACCTGGATTGGAATGGGACCATCTGTAGCACATTCGATAACAAAAGACAATGCCAGAACTTGTAATGATTGTCATGCTAATTTTGGTGGCAATGTTCCGGCTATTACTGACTATAATAATGGTGGGGGAATGAAGTTTGCTACATGGAATCCTGCTGATAGTACAATAAGCACATTGACCGGAATAGTCCCGTTGCCAATTGATTATAAATATTCGTTCAAGATGGATTTCCTTACGTATAATGGTGACCCAAACGATCCTGTAGCCCCATCAAAAAATTGGTCTGTAGTAAAAGATAATGTTGATGGATTTGCGCTCAGATATTGCACACCCTTAACAAAGTATCAAATGGCAAAAATCGGTATGGATACTTTACTGGTTAGTGTTGAAAGACAAATAAATTCAATTCCACAAGGTTTCAAACTCGATCAGAATTATCCAAATCCATTCAACCCGAATACTACTATTCGGTATTCAATTCCGGAAAGAGGAGAAGTTGAACTGATTGTTTATGATGCTTTGGGGAAAGAAATAAAAACTCTAATCAGCGGGGACCACGAAGCAGGGATTTACGAAATAAATTTTGACGCCACTGGATTAACCTCAGGTGTTTACTTCTACCAGATCAAGTCAGGCTCTTTTACAGAAACCAGAAAACTTGTTTTGATGAAGTAATAATTAACTAGCCTCCTTAGTTAATGGGGTGTACTTCGGTACACCCTTTTTTATTTTACGTAAATTGTTACTGCCAGTTCTGTCGTTAGCTGTAATAATTACAGTTAGTATTCTCTCCCAAAATAATAACTACCGGAATCAATTAAAGAGAGTTTCATTTTGATATGCTCTGGTGGCATCATACTTGTTTTTTTTATTGGCAATACATTTAACTTATTGGAGAAAAACAAAATGGGTATTACTGAATTAATCGTTATTGCGTTTCTGGCAATACTTGGATTTTTGGCTTATAACAATTCAAGAAAAGTAGCAAGAGAATTAAGAAGAATGGGCGCGGATAAATAACAAAGACAAACAAAAAGGGGAAACGAGAGTTTGGACCTTAACTGGTTTGAACTCTCTTTTTTTTGACAAATGCTTTTACATTCCTGCCAATGCCAACTATTACTTCATCTGCAACGTTATAGAATAAACCAGTCTCAACTACTCCGGGAAAACTTTTTAGTTTAACATCAAGAGCCGCCGGATCCGGAATGCTTCCCATTTTTATATCAATAATGTAATTATTATTGTCTGTAATAAAGCGAGTGTTGCCTTTCATACGCATAGCAGGTCTGAATCCATTGTTCTCCAATTTTACACCCAAATGATTACAGCCAAACTGCACAACCTCTACCGGAAGAGGAAATTTGCCAAGAGTTTTTACCATTTTAGATGAATCAACAATCCATATATTTTTCTTTGAGTTTGCAGCAATAATTTTTTCATAAAGTAAAGCCCCGCCGCCGCCTTTGATTCCATTTAACTTCTCATCGACTTCATCGGCGCCGTCAATTGTTAAATCAATCTCCTCAACTTCACTGAACTTTGAAACTTTTATCCCCAGTGATGTGGCCAGTTTTGTTGTGGATTGTGAAGTTGATACAGTGGTGATATTCAGCCCGGCTCGTATTCTTTCAGCTAATTTATGAATCATAAATGATACTGTTGAACCGGTTCCCAATCCAACAACCATTCCGTCCTCAATATAATTTACAGCATATTCAGCTGCTAATTTCTTTTCTTCCATGGTTTAATCCTGAAATTCTTAAATACTAAAATGAAAAATCATTTATTTATTTTTACAAAGCAAATTTTTAAGGAGAATAATTATGCACCATTTTGACCCATCTGCTGAAATCCAGGATTATCTTGTATTTGGAGAATACGGAGATGTAAATCCATCCATAACAGATTCATCAACCTACACCTTTTTAAGTCCGGAAAAAATGAAGGAGCTATTTGACCACGAGGTCGAAGGTTGTTTCCTTTATTCCCGGCACTGGAATCCCACAAATAAATATTTAGCTGATGCTCTTGCCAGATTGGAAAACAGTGAAGCCGCACTTGTGACTGGTTCAGGAATGGCTGCTATTGTTTGTTCGATCCTGCAGGTATGCAGTGCCGGAGATGAAATAATCTCGAGTCGAACTATCTACGGCGGTACTTATGCATTCTTCAAAAATCTGTTACCAAGATTCGGAATAAATGTAAAGTTTATTAATACATTGGATCTTGAAGCAGTAAAAAAATCAATCACTAAAAAAACAAAAATTATTTATTGTGAGTCTGTAAGCAATCCATTGCTGGAAATTGCCGATATTCCAAAGCTTAGTGAACTCGCGAATACTCACAAGATAAAACTGATGGTTGATAATACTTTTAGTCCTCTGATTATTAGTCCACTGCATTTAGGTGCGCACATTGTAATTCATAGTCTCACAAAATTTATTAATGGAACAAGTGATTGTGTTGCAGGATGTGTTTGCAGCAGCAAAGAGATCATTAACCAGATGATGGATATCAACGCCGGCACTGCAATGCTTCTGGGACCTGTTTTAGATAGTCACAGAGCAGCAAGCATTTTGAAAAATCTTCATTCACTTCATATAAGAATTGAAAAACACAGTAAGAATGCAATGTATCTCGCAGAAAATTTTGAGAAGCTTGGACTGAAAGTTTACTATCCTGGTTTGACTTCGCATTCCGGTCATAAGTTGATGAAAAAAATAATGAATGAAGGATTTGGATTTGGAGGCATGCTGGCTATTGATGCAGGCGATGAAAAAACCGCCGATGCTCTGATGAAAAAAATGCAGGATGCAAAAGTTGGTTACCTAGCTGTTAGTCTGGGTTACTTTAAAACGTTGTTCAGTTCACCCGGGCACAGCACATCTTCCGAAATTCCAAAAGAAGAACAAGAAAAAATGGGATTGAGTGAAGGACTTGTAAGAATTTCTATAGGTTTGGATAACAACATCCAAAAAACATTTGAACGAATTAAAAAATGTTTGGGTGAAGTTGGATTGCTGAAAAAATAGAATTTGTCTCTTTAATGAATAAAACTGTTAAAAGAATTGTAATCATTCTCATCATTTTAATTCTGCTGCCCGCGGCATTTCTTACTATTAATGAAATAATATCTCTGGATAATAATGAAGAGGTAATCGGGAGAATTTATTCCAACCAGCTTGATGCAATTCTGTATTCGGTTAACCAATATTCCGATGACGTTGTAGGCAGCTGGGCGAGCAGGCTTGATTTGTTTATTGATGAAGTTCAATATCTGGAAGAAGAAAAAATCCCTACAGCAGTTGATAGTTTCCGGAATCAGTTTCCTTCATTATATACAATTTTCATAGCCGATAGTGTTGGTGACAAAAACATAGAACTCCTTGGATTCGATAAAAAGAAAAATCGTAATTCCATATTTCAAACCAAAATGGATTCGTTGATAAATCACGTATTAACTGCAAATAAAACTCTTGTAGAAAAACTTTTCTCGTATAGCCAATCTGGATACAGAAAACTTGAACCAGTCAAACTTGGAACTCCTCAACAAAGAGGGTATTTCCTTTTGTTCATCAAAAAAACAGTTTCGGGGACAAAACGAATAGTAGGAATGTTTATTGAACCTCAACAATTTACTTACAGAATCCTTTCTCCCAAATTACAAGAGATTGCGCAGGAGGAGTTCATTATATCAGTCTTTAATCCTGAAATGAAGTTTCAATTCAACTCTTCTAAAGATTTTAAAGTAAGAAATGTACAGCAGGAAAGACCACTGTGGATTTTCCCTGATTACAAAATCGGAATTTCACTTGTCGGGCAAACTATTGAAGATCTCGTTAAGCAAAGAGCATTGACAAACATTCTACTCATCGGTTTACTTACACTTGTTTTGATATTGGGAGTCTGGATTGTTTACAGAAATATTAAAAAGGAAGTTGAACTTGCTCAGATCAAATCTGACTTTGTTTCAAATGTATCTCACGAACTCAGAACGCCGCTTTCTCTGATCAATATGTTCTCCGAGACACTTGAAATGGACAGAGTTAAGACTGAAGAGAAGAAAAAAGAATATTATTCTATTATCAGCCAGGAGGCTAGCAGGCTAAGCAAGATTGTAAATTCCATTCTTAACTTTTCCAAAATGGAAGCAGGGAAGAGGCAGTTTAATTTTGTTGACAGCTATCTGAATGATGTTGTCGAGAATGTATATCGCTCATACAATTTTCATCTAGAGCAAAAAGGATTTGCTTTTAAAATTGAAAAAGATGAAACAATCCCTATCATTAAAATTGATGAAGAAGCAGTTTCTGAAGCTATTGTAAATCTTGTAGATAATGCAGTCAAGTACAGTGATAACAAAAAGGAAATTACGATTCGTACTGGTCAAGAAAATAATTTTGCATTTGTTGAAGTTGAGGATAGAGGAATTGGAATTCCGGAGAAAGATCAGAAAAAAATATTCGAGAAGTTTTTTAGAGTTAGTCCTGGCAGCGTGCACAATGTGAAAGGATCGGGTATAGGTTTGAGCATTGTGAAGTATATCATTGATGCTCACAAAGGTGAGATCAGGTTAACAAGCAAAGTTGGCGAAGGAAGTAAGTTTGTAATATTGTTCCCGTTAAATAAAGCGTAGCGGTAAGCTTTAAGCGGTAAGCAGTAAGTTAGGATAATTAACCATTAGCATAAACATTTAAGTATTAAGGAGGATAAATTAAATGAAAGATTTCAGGAAATTAAAAGTTTGGGAGAAAGCTCATTTGTTAACTTTGAAGATTTATAAAATAACCGAAGTTTTTCCAAGAGAAGAATTATATGGGTTGACATCACAAATAAGGCGAGCTAGTGTATCTATCCCAACTAACATTGCAGAAGGTTGTGTCAGGAGTTCTGATGCTGATTTTGCAAGATTCCTTTATATAGCTCTTGGATCAACAAGTGAATTAGAATATTTAATTTTGCTATCCAAGGATTTAAAGATTATAAAAAATGAATTATACATTGAATCAGATAATGAAATTAATGAAGTCAAAAAAATGTTGATATCATTAATTCAAACACTTAAAGCCTAAAGCTTATCGCTTAAAGCTGAGATTTATTCCAGGTGCTACTATGACTAAAATTCTTATCGTCGAAGACGAACCAAATATGCGGATGGGTTTACGCGATAACCTTGAGTTTGAAGGTTACGAAGTCAGCATTGCCGAAGATGGAGAAAAAGGATTAAAGATGATTCGCGAAAACCAGTACAATTTAATAATCCTTGATGTGATGATGCCGAAGATGTCAGGGTTTGATATTTGCAAAACTATTAGAAAAGAAGGAGTGCAAACTCCTGTAATTCTTTTGACTGCAAAAGGCGAAGAGATAGATAAAGTGCTTGGTCTGGAGTTAGGTGCTGATGATTACGTTACAAAGCCATTTAGCTTGAGGGAACTGCTGGCAAGAGTAAAAGCAGTTTTGAGACGAGGGGAATCCTCCTTAAATACGAATGCTGATGAAGCTGTTATCGGAAAAATTACAGTTCACTTTACAGGCTACCAGGCTTATGAAGAAGGAATTCCTGTGCAGATGTCCCACAAAGAATTTGAGATACTTCACTATCTCTGGAAAAAAAGAAACCAGACAGTAAGCAGGGATGAATTGCTTAATAACATTTGGGGATACGATGAAAATCCTGCAACCAGAACTGTGGATAATTTTATAGTGAAGCTGAGAAATAAGATTGAAAAAGATCCAAACCACCCGCAAATTATTTTAACTGTTCACGGGATTGGGTATAAGCTGGTGAGCTGAAGTGTCCCTATCTTAATATTCTATTGTTTAGAATCTCCTGAATATTTCTTCTACCATCCAGTACAGAATGTATGTATACAAGATTCCCTACAATTTCGTAGATGATGCGGTAAGGTTTGTAATGAATCTCCAGATAATTTTTTATTCCGGTTGATTTTAGTTCAGGTGGAAGGTGTCCTCTTGCCGGATATTTTCCCAATCTATAACACGTTGATTCCAGCGCATCCAAAAGCTTATTCGCTGACTGAATACTGTCATTCAGCTCAACGTAAACAAAGATTTCTTTAAGATCAGTTTTCGCTAAAGGATCAATAATAACTTTATATTTTCTCACTTGCCTGACTTAAGCTCACTGCGGAGTTCAGAAAAAGTCTCTTTAATGCCTTTGGCTGATTTGCTTTTATCTCGAGTCATTGCAAACAGCTTAAGCATAGCCATAGTTTCCTGTGTTTTTTCATAAACTTTTATATCCTGGACAATTACCTTTGCCTCACCGTTCTGAGTAATCACATAAGTTTTCTGATCCTTATTTATTTCTTCTATCAGATTAGCAGCGTTGGCTTTAAGATAGCTGATTGATTTTACTGATTCGCTTAACCTCATATCGTGGTCCTTTTTTAGACCAAATATAGTCCATCGTGCTAACTAAGTCAATTACTTTTTTGAAGCTGAGAAACAGGATTAAAAAAAACCAAACCACCCGAAGATCATTTTAACTGTTCATGGGATTGGGTATAAGCTGGTGAGTTGAAATGATATCATTAAGGAAACAAGTTTTCAGTAATTTAAAGAACTTCGTAAATCTATTTCTCATTAAATCCTTGCACACTCTTGACTTTTTACTTTTTTAAGCGATTAGTTGTTTATTTAATATAACTGCTTCCATTCTATACCATTTAAAATTTTCGCTAAACGTCCTACATAATTTGACGCGGTTTCACTACTATCTTCCACGTTTAACGTGTTAGGCAAATAAGTTAAATATTTTTCAATATTATTTACTATTACACAGATGATTTGTTTATCAAAACAATGTGATTTGATTTCGTCGTAAGTTTTGTAATATGTATAAGTAACACCTCGTCGATGATCAACACTATGATCATCGTAAACTAAAACATATTTACCTGTTGTATCACTTTTGAATTTTTCAATCTCGGCTGTTCTTAATGCTATACAGCTATTTAAATCTATTGTGTCTACGTAGGTCGTACTATTATTTTTTTGTAAAATATCATTTGATATTGTGTTTATTGAATCAATAAGAATAGAAAAGTTGGATTGAGACAAATTAGACATTCCCTTGAAGATGAATTTACCATGAGATTCTGTTGTCATATTTAATTTAAAAACAGAATCTTTTGTCGTTGCTATAACGGTCGTAAATTTTGAGAACACATCATAGGGTCCTAATAGTATGGCGAAGACTATGTTTTTATCATTGTAAAATGTATCAATGAATTCATACTTATTAGGATAATATTGATTTGGCAAGTACGAATCCAAATAACATATATTATCAGTTGCTTCTGCAGTTATGATTTCATCAAACCAAAACTTTTTTATTTCATCTTCATTTTTAGAAGAAATCATATTTCCAACTCTTTTAAAAGTACAACAAGAAGAAAATAGAATTGAAATAACAATGAAAGAAGAAACAAGTATTTTCATAAACACCTAACTAATACTTATCAGGAAATGGATACTGTGTCGTAATCCTGATAAAGATCAGTTTAATTATTAAATGTTTTATTTGTTTATCCATTTTCAAGCTTTTATTCCTAATATCATTCACTTGGAATTATATTAAGTTTTGCACTATCTGGGCAAATCAGGATTAGTGCTCTCAATAACTTAATACAAACTTCAATATAATTTTTTAACAATCCAACCCTTTAAAGATGCTTTAATCTATTAAAGTTATGGTTTTAGTAATTCAATTGGATTATTCGCCCATGACAACTTTTTACAATTCCTTACTTTGCCATGATCTCTGTTGCACTTCAAAAAGGTAGTTTTCTGGTGGAAGTTAAATGAAAATTAACCATCACGAAAGGAGTCTAACTATGAAAACTTACAAAGAAATCTTAAACGTAGTTCTTCTTGCAGCAGTTTTAACAGGTTCGGTTTATGCACAGAAGAATTCAATAAAAGATGTTACCACAAATCAATACGCTTTGCAAAACCTGGTTGCAGGAATACAATCAGACAATACCGGTGTAAAAAGAAGTGCAATCTACTTTGCCGGTAAATACAGAATAGCTGAAGCAGAAGAACCACTTATAACGCAGCTCAAAGAGGAAAATGATCCAAGCACAAGAATATTGATAGCCCTTGTTCTATACGAAATGGGAAGTGAAGAAGGATTGCGAGAAGTCCAGGATCTTTCATTGAATGACGAAGATGCAAAAGTGAGAAGAATGGCTACCCAGATATATAATGAATACCTTGTTAACGATGGGATCAGTACAGCGAATGTTACTAAGTAGTATTTTACGTTTGAAATTAAAATCTTTGTTGTAGTAAAATCTAAAATGAAAACTAATTTGCTGAAAATATTTGTCTGTCTTGGGTTCTCAATAATAATATTATCAGGCTGCTGGTCTGACAAAAATGAGAAACAAGTAAATAATGATGAAAATTTTTTTCAATCCCCTCCACCACCCTTCGCGGATAAAATGTTTGGTGTTAATGAAAAGAATTATATAGATCTTGAAGGCAATTGGAGATTTTCAATTGGTGATGATTCTGCCTGGGCTTCGCCTGATTTTAATGATAACAATTGGGAAAAAATTAAGGTACCAGCAACCTGGGAAGATCAGGGATTTCACGGTTACAACGGTTATGCCTGGTATAGAAAAACTTTTGAGGTTCAGAAAGAAATGGTTGGCAGCAATTTTATTCTTAATGCAGGGTTTATTGATGATGTTGATCAAACATATATTAATGGAAAACTTGTAGGAATGTCCGGAGGTTTCCCGCCTCAGTACGTAACTGCTTATGATGCACACCGCGAATATTATCTCTCAAAAGAATTGTTGCAGGAAGGAGAGAACACAATTGCAATACGTGTTTTTGATGCTCAACTTGAAGGAGGAATCACAAGAGGAGCAGTTGGACTTTCTGTAACAAAACCTGATTCTCGTTATATCGGTTATCCTGACATTGATATAAATCTAACAGGGATGTGGAAATTTAATGTTGGCGATAGTGCTGATTGGAAAGATCCAAGTTACAATCATAAAGAATGGAAAGAGATTTTTGTTCCAGCATTCTGGGAAGCACAAGGATATAAAAACTACAACGGTTTTGCCTGGTATAGAATGAAATTTACACTTCCACAAAAATTTGAAAATCAGAAAATGGTATTGCTACTTGGTAAAATAGATGATATTGATCAGACTTTTGTAAACGGAGTTTTAGTTGGTTCAGTCGGTGATTGGAATTTTGATTTAACACCGGGTAGCTTCAATGATAATAGTGAGTGGCAAACAGTGCGGGGTTATTACATTCCGGATAATATTCTTCAGACTGGCAGGGAGAACGTAATTGCAGTTAGAGTTTATGATGGTTATATGGATGGGGGAATTTACCAGGGACCAATAGGATTAATTACTCAGGACAAATACAGGAAGTTTTGGAATAACCGGGAAGAATAGATTCTTCAAAATTTCAAATCACAAAAAACAAACAATAACCAATATTCAAATCATAATTTCTAAATTAATTTAAAAATGAAATTTGGAATTTATTTGTCGTTTGATGCTTGTTGTTTGGAATTTTTAACAAGTATAATGAAAACCAAAATGATGAAGAAGGAACCGAACAAAACATCGGAAGCATAATGTGCACCAACAACCACTCTGCTTGTCGCCAACAATATTCCCAACACAATAATTATAGTAAGAACTGAATTTTTTATCCATTGCTTTTCACTTGCAAATAAAATCAATAAAGCTAAAAGCATCCATCCCATTGCTGCATGACCTGAAGGGAAAGAATCGAATCCCGTCAAACCTTGTGGGGAATACCACGGAGTGAATTGTGAAAATGCAGAATCAAGTTCTCTGAAACGGACTCTTCCCCATAAATATTTTGTAACCTGAATCCCAAATACATAACCAAATAATGCCAGACCCACAACAATTTTTGAATACCTGATCGCAATAGCATTCTGAACTTGCTTTATTATATGCAGAAGAGTAAAAACTATAATGCTAATTGAAAAAGAAATAATTAAAAATGTAAAGGAGTAATTTGATTCCGCAACGTTGAGGAGAATATCAAACAGATAAAAATTCAATCCGCTGCTGACTAAAAAGAAGATTATTTTTTGAATGTATGACCAAACATTGGTCTTTATTTTTATGACGGAGCAATAAATATAAATTCCACTAAGGATTACGAACATTCCTGGGATCATTCCATAGTTTTCGAGAAATATTGTCCAGCCAGAATTTTGATTTACGACGTTCCTCGAAATATCCAGATCATAAATACCAAATACGACAGATAGTATAATCCAGACAGAGACAAGAAGTATCAAAAGCACATTTTTTTCCATTATCTAATTTTCTTTTTTTGCTTAGTTTAGTAACAGAAACTTTCTTCAATTCAAAAATATCAAATTAAAGATAGAATTAAATATGAACGTATCATTGAGCAAATATCAGACTGCAGTTGAAAAATCACTTAACCATATAAGTCGGGAAAGGATTATTGCAAGAATCTGGCAGAAAGATCACACAGTTTGGCGAAAGGATCCAACAGAAATATCAAACCGGCTCGGCTGGCTGGATTGCATTGATGTAACAAAGAAATCTTTTGATGAAATAAATTCTTTTGTTGAAGAACTAATGAAAGAAGGATTTACCAATGCTCTGTTGATGGGAATGGGAGGATCGAGTTTAACACCCGAAGTTTTTCGATTTACATGTGGTGTGCAGAAGGGATACCTAAATTTACATGTTATAGACAGCACACACCCGGAAGCTGTGCTGGAGTATGAAAAGAAACTCGATCCCGCAAAGACATTGTATATCGTTTCAACAAAATCGGGCGGAACAGTTGAGACAATGTCATTTATGAAATACTTTTTTAACAGCGTATCAGAAAAACTTGGCAGAGAAAAAGTAGCAAAGCATTTCATCGCAATTACAGATCCGGGCAGTGGATTGGAAGATACCGCAAAGAAATTAAATTTCAGAAAAATATTTTTAAATGATCCGGATATCGGAGGAAGGTTTTCTGCACTTTCACTTTTTGGAATTGTTCCTGCCGCATTGATCGGGATTGATCTTAATAAGTTATTTGACGAAACATCAAAGCTGATTGTTGAATGTAAAAAGCCCGAAGTCTCTGATAATAGTGGTGCAAAGCTCGGTGGGATAATCGGCTCGTTGGCAAAAGAAGGAGTTGACAAGCTTACTTTTATTATTTCTCCACAAATAAAATATCTCGGTGGATGGCTTGAACAATTGATTGCAGAAAGTACCGGAAAAGATGGAAAAGGAATTTTGCCTGTTGATCTTGAACCAATTGTACCTGTTAGCGAGTATGGGAGCGATAGAGTTTTTGTCTATCTGAAAATTGCAGAAGATAATTTCTTCGATAAAAAAGTCAGTGAAATAAAAGCTGCCGGATTTCCACTTATTGAAATAGAAATGGAAAATGTTTATCAACTTGGCGCTGAATTCTTCCGGTGGGAATTTGCAACAGCAGTAGCGGGACATGTTCTTGAACTTCAGCCCTTCGATCAGCCGAATGTTGAGTCTGCTAAAATTGCAGCACAGGCAATGATGAAAGAGTTTCAACAAAAAGGAAAACTTCCTGAACTAAAACCCGCATTAGAATCAGAAGGGATAAAAGTTTTTGGTGAAATTAAAGCTGATAATTTGACTGAGGCTGTTGCATCGTTTTTTTCTAAATGTGAAAAAGGGAAAAGCTACATTGCTATTCATGCTTTTTTAAAACCTGATGAAAAAACCTGGCAACAACTACAGAATTTTAGAATGAATTTATTAAAGAAATATAAAGTTGCAACAACTCTCGGTTATGGCCCGAGGTTTCTTCATTCAACCGGTCAACTGCACAAAGGAGATTCAGGAAACGGATATTTTATTCAGTTCGTTTCTGATATTAAAGATAAGGTTCCTATTCCCGCTGAGGCTGGAAAAAATGGTTCATCAATTTCTTTTGGAACTTTGATACAAGCTCAGACTTTAGGTGACAGGCAGGCTTTGATTGATAATAAAAGAAATGTTCTTACAATTGATCTTGGAAAAAATGCTTCCGAAGCATTATCAAAAATATTGGTTTAGGTTCCGTTAACAACAAGCACCGGACAGGTGCAATTGTTCAATATTCTTTCGACTCTTGGACCGAGGTAAAGCTTATCGCTTCCCGGTCTGATATCGGTTCCTAAAATTATTAAATCGAAATTATTTTCCTTCGACATTTTAAGGATTACTTTATCCGGGTCTTCGCCAATTTCAACTTCGGTAAAAGTGTTTATGTTCAGAGACTCACCAAGTTTTTTTAATTCATCAACAATCCGATGAGCAAAGGTTAGTCTTCTTTCTTTCAGGCTTCCATCAACATCCAATGAACTAAAACTATCTCTGCTCTCAATTACATTTAAAATATGAACTTCATCATCTTCGTGAAAAGAAATTCCAAAAGCAACTTCAGCAGCCCTTTTTGAAGCAAGGCTTCCGTTAGTTGGAACAAGAATTCTTCTCGGGCTCCAGTCTTCTGAAACATTACTGCTTTGTACTACAATGCTTAAACAAGGTGCAAGTCTTACCAGATTGTCTACGATGGGATTGAATATCATATCAGAATTTCTTTGCCTTTCAGTTGCTCCGACGAGCAGCAAATCATAATCCTTTCTAACTTCATCAAGAATACTTTCAAGAATGTTTTTATTTTCCGAGATTTTTTTGTTAACAGGAAACTTTGTAAAAAATTCAGCAAGCGAATTCAAAAACTTCTGGCTTTCTTCTTTTTCTTTTTCATCAGCTATTGTAAGAAGAGTTACGCTGAGTTTGGACTTTCTCCCCAGCCTTTCAAGAATTCTTGCTTCAATTAATTTTGATGGACTTGCCTGGCTTAATTCTCTTCTTCGCACAGGCAGCAGTACGCGGTGAACTCTGGCTAATATATTGCCTTTTAAAAGCTCTTCCTTTTGCAGTCTCTTTGTTTCCTGAGCTTCAGGTTTAACATGGCTGAGTGTCCATCGGAGCATAACAGGAGCCATGAGAGAAGTGAAAACTGCTGTGATAATAATTAAAGAATAAATTTCTTCCGAAAGAATTCCAAACGATAAACCAATTGTAGCAACAATAATTTGAATTGCACCTCTTGCATTTAACCCGGCACCAAAACTTAGTGCGGTCCAATGATCTGTTTTAGCAAAAAATCTTGCACCAATGTAAGCTCCGATAAACTTGCTGAGGATTGCAACAGTAATTATTCCGGCCCCAATCAGCATAAGCTCAGGCTTGAATAGATCAATGATATTAACTTTCAATCCTGCACTTGCGAAAAAAATCGGTGCGAATATTCCAAAAGTCATTCCTTCCAGTTTATCAATCGAATCTTTTGGCACCGCCGGTGATTGTGAAAATACAATTCCAGCGATGAACGCACCAAGAACTGCTTCTAAACCAATTGCTTGAACTATCGCGCCTAAAACAAATGTGAAAACCATTATTAATGTAAGAACTTTATCTCTAATGGAAATTCTGTTGAGTGTGAAGTTCAATAAATACTTCATTATAAATTTTCCAATTGAAAAACTTAACACTACGAACAATATCACTTTTAAAAATGAGTAGCTGATTGTTCCAAAGTTTACTGCTTCTCCACCAATCAAACCAAGAACGATTGATAATAAAATCCAGGCAACAGCATCATCGAACATTCCAACAGCAAGTGTAATTTGACCAATATCTCTCCTGATTAATTTTAGATCCAGAAGTACTTTTGCAATTACCGGGATGGCAGATAACGAAATTGCGATTGCTATAAACAATGCAAAGACAATTCGTTGATCCGGATCAACCAGAAAAGATGTTGGAATTAATAATCCAAATGCAAAACCGCAGGCAAGCGAAAAAGGAAGTTCACCAAATGCAATTCCGAAAGTTTTTTTTGCGTGGTGCTTAATTAATTGAAGATCAGTTTCGAGTCCGGTGATCAACAGCAAAAACATTGCGCCGATCAAAGTGATAACCTCAAGGAGGTTTATCTGGTTTTCAGTTACGGGAATAATCCATCCGTGAATAAATGGAAACAAATTTCCAAGCAGGGAAGGACCAAGAACGATTCCGGCAAAAATTTCACCGAGTACAGCCGGCTGACCAATTTTTTGCGAAAGCTCACCAAAAAGTCTTGCAGTAACAAGCAAAACTGAAATCTGGATCAGCAGCTTCAAAAGGTCGTTATTAATTGCAGCCTGAATTATTTCACCGGGCATTGGCATTCAACAAAAAAGGTGATTAGTAAATAAAAATAGGATTATTTTTTGTGAAGCTAATCAAAATCAGGCTCAATAGAAAGAAAAGCAATCCATTCAAATTTATGAATTTATTCTAATTTGATTCTTATGAAGATATTTTTATTTGTGATCCTGGGCATAATTTTGTTCTACTGATTTAGAGATTGAGGAATTCTCTTGATTTAATAATTTTCCATCGTATATTTACGATGAACGATTAAGCAAGCATTATGGCATTTTCAAAAAAAGAAGAATTCACGCAGGAAGACAACTGGCTTGCCGATGTGGCAAAAGCTCTTTCTCATCCGGCAAGAATAAGAATACTTAAACTACTTACACAGATGGATTCGTGCATTGTTGGGAATATAGTAGATGAGTTACCTCTTGCACAGGCAACAGTCTCGCAGCACTTAAAGGAACTTAAACGGGTTGGTCTGATACAGGGCGAAATTGATGGATTGAAAGTTTGCTACTGTGTGAACAATAAAAACCTTTCCAGGGCGAAAGCAGCTTTAGATAAATTATTTTCAAAAATTGGTTGTTGTTAAAAAATAAAGGAGCAAAAAATGAAAACACCGAATGAACAAGAACAAAAAATCAAAGTAAAAGTAAAACAAGTTGCAAGTGAATTAAAAAGTTCAAGTTGTTGTGGTCCAACATGCTGTGGCGGATCTAGTGACAAAAAAGATAGTAGCAGAAAGGAAAATTAAAATGCAAACATCAGAAGAGATTAAAAAAGTTGTAAAAGAAAAGTACGGGGAAATTGCTGTGAAGAATCAGGAAGGATGTGGCTGCGGATGTGGTCCCAAATCAAATAAAATTGTCGGTTACAGTGTAATGCAGGATGAATACAATCACCTTGATGGATATGTTGCCGATGCAGATCTTGGACTCGGCTGTGGAGTGCCGACTGAATATGCGGGAATAAAAAAAGGTGATACTGTAGTTGATCTTGGAAGTGGTGCAGGTAATGATGTTTTTGTGGCAAGATCAATTGTTGGTGATGAAGGCAAATTAATCGGAATTGATTTTACCCAGGAAATGGTTGATAAAGCAATTGCGAATAAAACAAAAGTCGGGTTTAAAAATGTTGAATTCAAACTTGGTGAAATTGAAAACATACCTTTGGAAAGAAATACTTCTGATGTTGTGATAAGTAATTGCGTACTTAATCTTGTCCCCGATAAACGAAAAGCGTTTGCAGAAATTTTCAGAATTTTAAAACCAGGTGCGCATTTTTGTGTTTCCGATATTGTTCTGAAAGATGAATTACCTGCCGGGTTACGTAAGTCTGCAGAAATGTATGCCGGTTGTGTTGCCGGTGCACTTCAGCAGGATGAATACTTATGCATTATAAAAGAAACAGGGTTTACAAATATTGAAATTAAAAGAACTAAAGTGATTGAATTGCCCGATGATGTTCTTAAAGAATACCTGAGTGATTCGGAGATTGAAAAATTCAAGCAGAATAATATTGGGATATTTAGTATTACAGTAGTTGGATTTAAAAACTAATAAACACAACTACTTTAGTAATTTACTTTTTCTCTTTATGATCGTGAGTATGGAATCCGAAGAATCCATAAAAACCAAACAAACCGTAAAGTCCAAAAAGAGCCGGCTCATTTAATATTGTTCCCAGGACACCGAGGATTCCTAGAAAACCTAAGTAACCGAGTTTATTCATCTTATTGCCTATTAAATTATTAATCTAAGATTAATTTGGAATAAATTTAATCACTTACGGATAATTACTCAAGAAGATATTCACCAAGCTAAGTTGCTTTTGCATTATATTTTTTCATCATTGAAGCTATTTTTGAATTTCAAAACATCTTTTCATTACACGATTCACCACAATTGCCAATTAACAAAAAATGCCGAATATGAGCTAAAATCGAAGGTTTTAGGTTGACTTTAGAAAATTTGACACCTATGTTTCGTGTGTAATTTTAATAATTATTGTCGTATGTGGTACTGAATTCCGAAGGTGTTTTCGGAATGATTAAACATAAGTTCAAACTATCGACTGTCAGGAGGAGAATCGATGATAGTTAATATTCAAGATTTCTATTCCTTCCTAAAAAAAATACATAGCAGTTTGGGAAGCTTCAGTGAAGTTATTGCTCCATACCGTGCCCGATCCGATGATGGCAGCAATCCAACCATTCATTTTCAATTACTTGATAAAAATAAAATTCCTGATTTAAATTATTACAGATCAGTAGATCCTGCTAAAGTTCTTTTTTATCTCTCCCGCGAAAAAGTTTATCCGATAAAAAATAATAATATAAAAAGAGTGATCGTTGGTATGAAAGCATGTGATCTGAAAGCTCTTACTCTTCTCGATAAAGCTATGCTCGGCAGTGGCTTTATTGATCCGGCTTATAAAATGTGGAGAGATAACACACTTATAATTTCTTCTGATTGCGATCATTTACACGAAACCTGCAGTTGCAACCTGGTGAATGGTCATCCCTATCCGGAAAACGGATTTGATTTAAACTTATCTGTGATTGACGGAAATTATTATCTGGAAGTTGGTTCAGAAAAATGTAATGATTTTGTTGAGTTGATGAAAAAAGAAATCACCGTTGCAAATTCTACTGCCTCAGATATTGAATTGGTTAAGTCAAACAGAAAAAAAATCCAGGAAAAATTAATTGAAAAGAACAATCATCTGAACGGCAATGGAAATTATTCTGAAATCAGAAAAACCGGACATCAAAATTGGGAAGAAGTTTCAAAGGAATGTGTCGGCTGCGGTGCCTGCACAAATATTTGTCCGACTTGCTACTGCTTAATTCTTAATGATGAATCATCAGAAAAAGAATTTGTTAAGGTACGATCATATGATTCATGCCAGTGGTTTGGATATGCAAGAGTTGCAGGCGGCGGAACACCAAGACCAAAAATGACAGAAAGATTCCGCAACAGGTATTTATGCAAGTTCGATTATATGTACAAAAATTTTGGCACTATAGGTTGTACCGGATGCGGCAGATGTACAGAAGCTTGTGCTGCTAAAATTGATTTCCGGGAAGTTGTAAGAAATGTAAGTTCTTTAGCTCAGGAAGTAAACTAAAATTATTTCGGGGAAATTTATGCAAAATCCTTACGAAGTTGTTCCTGCAGATCTTTATGAGGTAATTCAGGAATCACCTTTAATCAGAACTTTAAAGTTCAAACCGAAAAAACCAATTCCATTTAAAACAGGACAGTTTATTGAAGTTGGTTTACCCGGCATCGGTGAAGGTCCGTTTACACCATCATCATCGCACTACATGGTTGATGATATGGACGTAACGATAATGAAAACCGGTTTCCTGACCGAGAGGGTTCATCAATTGCACGCCGGCGAAACAATAGGTATCCGCGGTCCGTTCGGTTCCAATTATCCGCTGGAAAAATTTAAAGGCAAAGATGTTCTGATTCTTGGCGGAGGCTGCGGACTTGCACCGCTTCGTTCTCTCTTCTTAACAATGCTTCACGATAATAAAGATTATAACAGTATTACTTTTTTAGCCGGTGCAAAATCTCCCAAAGATTGTTTATACAAAGATGCTGTTACAGAATGGCGAAAATATGATAATGTAAAATTTATAAGAGCCGTTGATGAAGTTCCGCCGGGTGAACAATGGGCAGAGGATGTATGTCTTGTTACCAAACTGCTACAAAAAATTGATATGAAACCCGACGGCAATCCTGCGATTGTTTGCGGACCTCCCGTGATGATGAAGTTCGGAACTTTTGATTTATTGAAGTACGGCTACAAAGAAGAGAACATTTATCTCTCAATGGAAAAGAAAATGTATTGCGGATTTGGTCAATGCAGACATTGTGTTATCGGTGGTTATTACGCTTGTAAAGATGGACCTGTCTTCACCTATGATCAGATTAAAAATGAGGAGGCGATATGGGATTGAAAAAACTTTTTATTGATGTCCCTGTATTGATGGAATCAAACATAAATGCTTCTGATATAAAGTGCGAGTATTTATTTCATCAGAAAAACTTCGGTTCTTTCAGTCTCCTAGAAGTCGCTCAGTTTTCAGCTTACTGCAGACAGTGCAAAGAAGCATTTTGTGTAGATGCTTGTCCCAAGGAAGCACTTGAACACCAGGAAAACGGAATGATAAAAAGATATAACATGCGATGTGTCGGCTGCAAAAGTTGTGTTCTTGCTTGTCCTTTCGGAACAATTTTTCCGGAAGTAATTAATTATGTTACATCCAAATGTGATTTCTGCCTGAATCAACTTGAACAGAATCCAGACTACACTCCTGCTTGTGTTCAAACTGCTCCTCCAAATTCTTTTATGATGAAGGATGTAGCTGAAGATCATAAACAAAATATTTTTTTTGTCGGAAATCATCTGGCAGTGAGAGCTCCAAACTGGCTGAATAAGGAGGGAAGATCATGAACGTCGAATTGTTTTTTTACCTTCTGATTTTCCCGGGATTTTTATTCACAGCCATACTTGGATTAACTGTTGGATGGGTTGACAGAAAAGTTTCAGCAAGATTTCAATATCGTGTCGGTCCACCGTTCCTTCAAAACTTCAATGATTTTTTTAAACTGCTCGGAAAAGAAACCATCGTTGTTAAAGATAGTGTCAAATCAATGTTCGTTCTTGCACCGTTTATTTCATTTGCAATGTTAGTGCTCGTTTCTTCAATAGTAGGAACTTCACTTTTCTTTAACGTTAGCTTCGGTGGTGACTTAATTGTAATAATGTATTTACTGATGATCTTTTCAGTTATGGTTGTGCTCGGTGGTTCTGCATCGGGAAATGTTTACTCAAGCCTTGGTGCAGGAAGAGAAATAAAACTTCTGCTTGCTGATGAACTTGCATTCATCCTCGTTTTACTTGTGCCGATAATTAAATCCGGATATCAAATTGATCTTGTAAACATTTTATCTGCACAGTCTGGTGGAATGTTCATTGGTTCTGCATCAGGAATAATTGCTTTCATAATCGGATTACTTTGTATTCAGGCAAAGATGACGTTACCGCCATTTCACATTCCTGAAGCAGAAACAGAACTTGTTGAAGGACCATTTATGGAATACAGCGGTCCGCTGCTCGGTTTCTGGAAGCTGAATCATTTTATGATGTTTGTGGTATTTCCTTTTCTTCTTGTTCTGTTATTCTGGGGTGGATTTAATTTTAACGGAATAGAAATTCTCTGGAGTGTTCTTAAATATTTATTGATAGTTGTGTTGATGATAATCATCAAAAACACAAATCCAAGAATAAGAATTGATACAGCACTTAACTTCTTCTGGAAGTATGCAACACCATTAACATTGATTGCAATAGTGCTGGCTGTGTTTGGATATTAAATTTAAAAAATTGAATTATTGCCCCGACCTTCAGGTCGGGGAAAAATGTTAGCACTTACACGTTGGACTTTGGTCCAAATTAAATTGGGCTAAAGCCCTCTAAGAATGGAGATTTCTTTGACCCCCAGCAAAAATGCCGGGGCTATGAACAGACTAATTATGATTTAAGAACAAGGATTAACGATTTAAGAATTTTGATTTTAATTTCTTAAATCAAAAATCGCTAATCAATGTTCTGAGTTCAAAGAGAAGTATAAATTTTCTAATCGTAGAGGTATTAAATGAGCTGGTATAACAAACGGCTTGCAAAATCAATCTGGGTTTACCATATGAGCGCATCGCCGTGTAACAATTGCGATATTGAAATACTCGACCTGATTACCCCGAAATATGATGTTGAAAGATTCGGGATTAAGCTTGTCGGTTCAGTTCGCCACGCCGATGTAATTTTACTCAGCGGTGTAATCAATTACAAAGTTGCACCACAGGTAAAGAAAATTTACGAGCAGGCAGCAAAACCATGTTTCGTAGTTGGAGTTGGAACCTGTCCTGCCTCCGGTTGCTGCTTTAAACAAAGTTATAATGCAGTTGAAAAAAGGGAAGATGTAATTCCGATTGATCTTTACATTCCCGGCTGCCCGCCGAAACCCGAAGCAATGATTGAAGGTGTAGTAAAACTTATGGGGGTGTTAAATGCATAACTACAGTGAATTTGTTTCTTTAATGGGAAATAAAATCATTTCAAAAAATGAAAAGCAAAAACGTCTTTACTTTGAAGTTGAGGATAAAAATATTAAAGAAGTTACCGAGCATCTGTTTAATAAACTCGGATGCAGATTGTCAACAGCAACCGCAACAGAAACATACCGGGGAATTGAAGTTCTTTATCATTTCTCTCTCGACAAAACAGGAGAATACTATTGTCCGAGAGTTGTAATGAGTGATAAAAAAAATCCAAAGATGAACTCAATTACTCCTGTTGTTCGTGGTGCAGAATGGATTGAAAGAGAAATGGCAGAAATGCTTGGAGTTACTTTCGAAGGTCATCCGAGACCTGAGCCATTATTAACCGGTAATCATCCCAAAAATATTAAAGTGCCTCTTAGAAAATGGAGAAGCAATGGATAAAAATGTAATACCTGTTGGTCCATATCATCCGCTGCTGGAAGAAGCAGAATATTTTACTCTTCAGGTTGATGGCGAAACTGTTGTAGATATCGATCTTGAAATTGGCTGGATGCATCGCGGACATGAATTTATTTCCGAACAAAAAACATTTACTCAATCAATTTACCTTGTTGAGCGTATTTGTGGAATATGTTCTACTTCTCACCCGCTTGCGTGTGTTCATGCTGTTGAAGATATAGATAATCTTGAAATCCCTCTCAGAGCCAGGTATATAAGAACACTGGTTGGTGAGCTTGAAAGAATTCATAGCCATCTTTTGTGGCTTGGTCTTGCAGGACATTTTATCGGATATGATACTCTCTGGATGTGGGCATGGAAATACCGTGAGCCGGTTCTGCAGATGTTTGAAATAATTTCCGGCAACAGGAATCATTATGGAATGATGAGAGTTGGTGGTGTTGCTAAGGATGTTGATCCTTCCAAAGTCGGCAGTCTGCTAACTATTATGGATGAGATTGAAAAGAAAATAGAAATGATTGCAAAAGCTGCTACTGATGATCCGGTTCTAAAATCAAGATTAAAAGGAGTTGGAGTTCTTACAAATAAAGATGCGATAGATTTTTGTGCTGTTGGTCCTACGGCACGTGCTTCAGGTGTTCCGATTGATGTAAGGAAAGATGAACCCACCGATGCTTATGATCTTGTTGATTTCAAAGTTATCGTCACAGAAAATGGCGATGTGTTTGATAAAACAGTTGTAAGACTACTCGAGACTTTTGAATCAATAAAAATCTGTAAGCAATGTCTTGAAAAATTAAAAACAGTTAACGGGGGAATTATGAACAACGTAAAAGAAATTTCTCCCGGTGAAGGCATTGGAAGATATGAAGCACCACGCGGTGAAGTATTTCATTATGTAAGAACAGATGGAACAAACCGACCGGTGAGACACAAAGTCCGCGCACCAAGTTATGTGAACATTCCAACATTCAAAGCTTCGTGTAAAGGAATTCCTGTTGCAGATGCTCTTATAACGCTTGCTGCAGTTGATCCTTGTTACTGCTGCACGGAAAGATCAATAAAAATTCGTGATAAGAATAACGAGCCATATCAGCTTGACCTGAAAAAAATCTCACGTGAAAAAACAGAACAGCTCAGGAGGCAAATGTTATGATAATTAATGAACTACTCCTGTTTCTCATCGTTCCTCTTGCGGTTGGATTTGTAAATCTTCTCCTTCCCGCAATTTTGCGAAAAGTATTAACGTTCATTGCTCTTGCATTTGGAATGGTGATGGTTTATTTGTTCTACCAAGGACCATCCGATTCATTTGCTTACTTTGGTCAGATAGTTTTTTCACTTGATCAGCTTGGATTATTTGTAATTACTTTCATTCAGATACTCAGCTTCATCATCCTGGTCTTTTCACTGAATGGATTAGATAAAGATTCTGAAAGAAGATACTTCTTCTTGTATCCGATTACAGTTTCATTTTGTAATGCTGTTGTTTTAAGTGAGCACGCTTTATCATTTCTGATTTTCTGGGGATTAAGCGGATTAACACTTTATCTTTTTGCTACGATGGGCAAAACTCTTGATGCACCAAAAGCTGCGAAGAAAACTTTCATAATAATTGGTGGAAGTGACGCTTTTTTGTTGATGGGTTTGGTTTTAATGTGGTTGCTCTCTCCTGCAACAGGATGGTCACTGAACAATCCGCAGATTCCTTTGGAGGGTGAGTACTCTCATTTTGCTTTCATCTTTTTATTGATTGCTGCATTTGCAAAGGCAGGTGCTTTTCCGCTGCACACATGGGTTCCGGATTTCAGTCAGAACTCTCCTGTTGAAAGTGCTGCTTTCCTTCCGGCATCGCTTGATAAACTGCTTGGAATTTTTCTTTTGGCAAAAATGTTAACCTCGCTCTTTGTTGTGTATCCATTAATAAATATGATACTTATTTCACTCGGTGCGCTAACTGTTATCTCAGCAGTTATGATGGCGATGGTGCAGCACAACGGTTACAGATTGCTCGGTTATCATGCAGTGAGCCAGGTTGGTTATATGGTAATGGGAGTTGCGAGCGGAAGTGTGCTTGCTTTTGCCGGCGGATTGTTCCACATGATCAATCATACAATTTATAAATCCAATTTGTTTCTCTCATTTGGCTCGGTAGAAAAAAGAACCGGAACGGCCGAGCTTGATTATCTTGGCGGTCTCGGAAAAAATATGCCGATCACTTTCCTGATGGCTTTGATTGGTGCTTTATCAATATCAGGTATTCCGCCATTCAACGGATTTTTTTCCAAGTGGATGATCTATCAGGGACTAATTGAAAAAACAGCATCACTTGGTCAGGGATATCAACTTTGGCTTCTTGCCTGCATAATCATTGCTGTTTTCGGAAGTGCACTTACACTTGCGAGCTTTATGAAATTTTTGCACGCAGCTTTTCTCGGTAGACGACCGGATATTTATAAAGATATAAAAGAAGCTCCGGCAAATCAGTGGCTGTCAACTGGTATACTGTCAGTTTTATGCGTGGTGTTTGGAATTTTAGCAGTTGCGTTACCACTGAAGTATTTCATTTACCCGGTTGTGGAAGCTTCCGGAATGACAATTCCATCATTCGCAGGATTGTACGATCCGATAGTTATCATATTGTTATTCGTAGTGATTTTCCTCATCGGAATGTTGGTTTATCGTTTAACGGTAAAAGTAAGATATGATGATGTTTACCTTGGCGGTATGCCTGCTTTGGAAAAGTTCCGTATTGCCGGAACCGAGTTTTACAATGAAGTTAGAAATTTCACAGTTTTGAAATCAATTTATAATTATGCTGAGAAAAAGTATTTCGATCTATATGAGATGGGCAGAGAATTTACTTTTTCATTTTCGGGATTTCTTCAAAAAGCACATCCCGGTCAACTTCAGCTTTATGTTCTTTACATGGTAGTTGGTTTTTTGATAATAATGTTGGTGGTGTAGTATAGTTTCATCCTGAACTTGTTTCAGGATCTATATAATAATTTCGAAGATGCTGTCCGAAGAATTTCATTCGGAGAAACAAATTCAGCATTACTTTTAGACAGTAATCCCAGGAGGATTAAATGCCTGTTGAGTATTGGTTAATATTTATACTTATCGTAATGATAATCGCGTCCATTGCTGCTTTGGAGATGAAGGATATTCTTTCCTCGATTGTTGCAATTGGTGTTGTTGGTTTGGGAGTTTCACTTTCATTCCTTTTCCTGCAAGCGCCTGATCTGGCAATTGTGCAGTTCTTGTTTGAGATATTTGCTCTCATCATTCTTGTAAAAGCATTTCTCGGAAAAGATTATCACAAAGAAGAACCATCCAGAATTAATAAAATTCTTGCAGGGGTTACAGTTATAACTCTTGCGGCAATTTTTATCTTCAGCATTTCAGTATTTGAATTGCTTCCTCCATTCGGCGAACCGTTGATGACCACATCACAATATTATCTTGATAATGGAGCTAAGGACACCGGAGCCGCAAATCTTGTTAGTTCAATTATACTGGACTACAGAGCATACGATACTCTCGGTGAAATTACTGTGCTGTTCACTGCAATACTCGGTGCATTCACAATTCTAAGAATAAAATCCAAATCAAAAAAAGATAAAACGGAGTTAAGTCATGCGGCAAAATGATGGTATGACATTAATAGTAAAAACCGTTACGCGAATTAGCGTCTGGATGATTTTGCTTTACGGAATTTATATAATTTTTCACGGACATCTTTCTCCCGGCGGAGGATTTGCTGGCGGAGTTATTATCGCATTAGCTTTCCTGAATGTTATGCTTGCATACGGAAGAAAGTTTACTTCCGACTGGCTTAACATTAGCTTCCTTCACGATATAGAAGCCGCAAGCGCAACTATGTTTTTATTACTCGGTATTCTCGGTTTGTCTGTCGGCGGAGCGTTTCTTGCAAACTTTATTTCAAAAGGAGAATTGTTCGCACTGTTAAGTGCAGGTACAATACTTCCACTCAATATTGTTATTGGTATCAAAGTCGGGATGTCCTTATTTCTTGTGGTCTGGGTTTTAGCCGGATCTAAACCTGTGAAAGGAGAATAATCTATGATTGTATATCTTCTTTGCTTTGCATTACTGCTTGTTGGTATTTACGGAGTGCTCACGAAAAGAGATTTGATAAAAATAATTCTTTCGTTAGGAATACTTGGATATGCAGTAAATCTTCTTCTCATTCTTTTTGCATACCGGAACGATTCAATTTACCCCATACTTGCCAAAGGAAAAGAGATAGCAAAAATGGTTGACCCGCTTCCACAGGCATTAGTTCTCACATCAATTGTAATCGAACTTGGAACAACCGCAATGCTTGTTGCATTAGCAGTGAAACTTTTTGAAAAATATCAGACATTCGATATAACACAGATAAGGAGGTTAAAAGGATGATACTTCCTTATTTCATAATTATTCCGCTTCTGTCGGCTTTCTTAATTACTCTTATCGCTGGAAAGAAAGATAACTGGGCAGTAATTCTTAGTGTTATTTCTGTAAGTGCTTTGCTCGTTCTTTCAATTTATTCGTTTGTTGCTATGAAAGATCAGGTTGTTACTTATGAAATGAGCGCATGGTCAATACCATACGGAATTGTTCTTGTTCAGGATGCACTTACTTCTTTCATACTTGTGATGGTCAGTATTATCTCTTTCACATCACTCATTTTTTCGATCCAGTATATCCGTCATCTTTCAATGGACTGGAAATATTATTCATTGTTTATGCTGCTTGTTACAGGAATGAACGGAGTAATAATAACCGGTGATTTTTTCAACCTTTTTGTTTTTATGGAGATTGCTCTCTTCGCAGCATTCGCACTTGTTGCGTATGGAAGTAAAGCAGAAGAGTTTGAAGCAGCATTTAAGTACGCAGTGATGGGAACCATTTCATCCATTTTGATTTTAACCGGAATAGCAGTTTTGTACAGTGCTACATCAACATTAACAATGGCTAAGGTAGCTGAAGTACTTCCATCGGTTAATGAAAAAGTTATTTTCTGGGTTGGAGGATTATTCATTGCAGGATTCGGTCTGAAGGCTGCGGCAATGCCTTTCCACGCCTGGCTTCCCGATGCTCACTCATCTGCACCGGCTCCGATTTCTTCAATGCTTTCCGGTGTGCTGATTAAAGCGCTCGGTATTTATGTGATGATCAGAATTTTCTTTAACGTATTTAATGCTCCTGAAATCTTCACGAATATATTTTTAATTCTCGGAACAGTTTCAATTATCGCAGGAGTGTTTCTTGCAATCGGTCAATGGGATATGAAACGTCTTCTTGCTTATCACAGCATCAGCCAGATTGGATACATCTTGCTCGGAATGGGAATAGCTACTCCGCTTGGAATACTTGGCGCCGTATTTCATTTATTCAATCATGCAATATTCAAATCACTTTTATTTTACAATGCAGGTTCTGTTGAGATGGCGCTCGGCACACGCGATTTAAGAAAGATGGGAAATCTTATGAAGATCCTTCCAACTACATCTCAAACATCATTGATTGCTTCGCTTTCAATTTCCGGTATTCCGCCGTTTAATGGTTTCTTCAGCAAACTTATAATTATTATCGCGGCTTTGCAGGCTGGATTACCCTGGTATGCAGTGTTTGCAATTGTAGGAAGCTTACTTACACTTGCTTCGTTCATGAAAGTTCAGAGATATGGATTTAAAGGTGAATCACTTATCGAAGCAGTAACAACCAAAGTTGGCTGGCGAATGAATTCTGCAATGATCACACTTGCTGTTCTTTGTATTGTAACAAGTTTAATGGTAGTCCCCGGAATAAGGGAAGTGACTCTTGATCCGGTGGTGAAAGTTATTACTGATAAAACAGAATACATTCAGCTTGTTCTCGGAGGTATGAATGGAAACTAAAACTAAAAGCAGAATTATTGTTTTCTTTTTTGCTTTGCTCGTATGGTTTGCACTAACTGACATAAAAAACTATCAGGAAGTTTTAATCGGTGTTGCAATATCATTGCTGGTAACATTTTTAGCAGGACAATTTTTAGTCACAACTGAAAAAAGCCAGCATCCTGCAAAACGATTTTTACATTTTCTTTTTTACATTGTTAAGTTTTTCTGGGAAATGGTAAAAGCAAACTTAGAAGTTGCGTATCTCGTGATTCATCCGATGCTTCCGATCAAACCGGGTATAGTTAAGATAAAAACGAAACTTACTAAGGATTCGGCAATCACAGTGCTTGCAAACTCAATCACACTTACTCCCGGAACACTAACTATAGATGTTAACGAAAGTAAAAAAGAATTATACATCCACTGGATAAATGTGAAATCAACAGATACACAGGAAGCCACGAAACACATCGGGGACAAATTTGAAAAAACACTTATGGAGGTGTTTGAATGAAAATTCTGAAATGGACAATCGGGCTGATCATCTTTGCAGCATTCTTTTATTTCAACTTCTTTGTTTATGAAGGCGAATTAATGCTGCAACTGATCAATGTGATTTTATTCAGTTCACTGCTTGTATTGATAAGAGTGATCATCGGACCAACCGCTGCAGACCGGATTGTTTCAGTAGATATTCTTGGAATCCTGATCATCGGTTTAACAGCATTACTAAGTTTGTATTATGAAGAATCATTTTTTATTGATGTTGGATTGATCTGGGCTTTGCTTAGTCTTATTGCAACACTTGCCTTCTCAAAAATCCTTGAAGGGAGGCAGTTAGATGACTGAAACTATTGGAATCATTCTGATCTGCATCGGAATTGTATTTGACTTTCTCGGCGTACTTGGTCTCGTCCGCCTGCCTGATGTTTACAACAGGCTGCAGGCTGCAACAAAGTGCGTTACATTCGGTTCAATGGGAATTTTGCTCGGTGTAATTGTTATACAGGGATTTACAAGTTTTGGATTTAAAGCCCTGATTGGAATTGTATTTATAATACTTGCAGCACCTACTGCTGCTCACGCAGTTGCAAGAGCAGCTCACAGAAGCAAAATACCATTGGCGAAAATATCCGTTGTTGATAAATACGAAGAAGACAAAGAACTAAAAGACGAAACTGTAAAAGAAGAAGTCGAAGTCTGAAAATTTTTTATGGAGCAACTATATGTATCTTCCTAAAATAAGAGAAATAAAAGAAGCGTTAACTTCTTTCTTTTCAAAACCATATACTACAAAATTTCCCGCGGGCGGATATAAGCCTGAAGAAGATTTCAGAGGTTTTCCGCGCTATCACAATGATGATTGTGTCGGATGCGGAACCTGTGCGCAGGTTTGTCCTGCCGGTGCAATAACAGTTACAGATGATCTCGGAAAAAGACTAAGAAGATTACAGATAAGTTATTTATCCTGTATTCACTGCGGACAATGTGAGGAACATTGCATTACAGAGAAAGGCGTTTTAATGAGCAATGAATATTCTTTTTCAGTAATGGATAAAAACGATCCATCAGTTTGTGAAACTCTTGAAAAAGAAATTCTGATTTGTGAAGTATGCGGAGAAATGATCTCACCCAACGATCAGCTAAGATGGATACGGGACAGACTCGGTGCAAAAGCTTATGCACATCCCAATTTTTTATTGAACATACAGAGGGAGTTTTTTGAATTAGAACCTTCATCAGCAAAATCAAGGATAAGAAGAGAAGACCAGATTAAAGAAGTATGTCCTAAATGCCGTCAAAAGATTGTGGTCGAAGATGAATTTTACGCTTTTAACAAATGAGCTTTCTAAATACGAGAAGAATAAAATTGTATTTGTCGGACTTGGTAACGAACTAAGAGCTGATGACGGAGCGGGGATAGAATTTGTTGAAAAACTCAAATCGAAAAAAGAATTTATAAATTCTCACTTCATTATAGCAGGAAGAAATCCTGAAAATCATCTGCAGGCAATTCTAAACCATAAACCGCAGGCTGTAGTTTTTATTGATGCTGCTGAATCAAAAAGTGAACCCGGTGAAGTAAAAATTTTTTCTGAGGATGAAATAACTCAAGCCGAATTCAGCACTCACACATTTTCAATTACAATGATTAAAGACTTTCTTCTGAATCATCGGCAGATGGATTTTATGTTTATAGGGATTCAACCATATTCAACAAATTTTCAAGAAAGTTTAACAGAACTGGTTAAAACTAAATTGCATAAATTTTTCAGCAGTGAGGCTTGACATCAGAGTTTATATATTACAAAGTTGTGGGCTCATTTATTATCTTGCTTAGATAGTGAACTAAAAAATAGCGCGTTCAATACTAGAGAATGATCTTGAAAATTAGTTTATAAGGTTGATGCAAAATACTGGAGTAAATCATTGAAAAATTTTAACGGTGATTGTTTATGAGTTCTGAACTATCTGTATTGATGATTACTTCAGCCTCGCTTGGTTTTTTTCATACTATTCTTGGTCCTGATCATTATATTCCATTTATTGTTATGTCGAAAGCGGGCAAATGGTCTAAAGTGAAAACCGTATGGGTAACACTTTTGAGTGGAATCGGTCACGTTCTCAGTTCAGTTATTTTAGGATTTATCGGGATTGCTTTCGGATTTGGATTGACTCACATAACCAGTATTGAATCATCCCGCGGGGAGTTAGCAGGATGGTTGTTGATTTCATTCGGCTTGATATACTTTGCATGGGGTTTAAAAAAGCGTACCGGAAAAAAGTGCATGCACACTTCCACCCGCATGCTGATGGAACTGTTCATTCACATTCACACTCACATAGCAGTGATCACAGTCATGCTCATGAAAAAGAAGGAATAGTTAACCTGACACCATGGATAATATTTACAATTTTTGTATTTGGACCTTGTGAAGTACTGATTCCATTACTGATGTACCCTGCTGCGACGCATAGTTTATCCGGATTGATTTTAGTAATAGTGATATTTGGGGCGAGTACAGTAATTACAATGTTATCTATCGTGTTGATTGGACACTATGGATTGAATTTATTCCCGGTCGGAAAATTGGAAAAATACTCCCATGCAATTGCCGGATTGTTTATTTTTCTGAGTGGAGCTGCAATTAAGTTTTTAGGATTATAATTTTTTCTACCACAAAATTTTATGCACGAACTTTCTATTGCTCAAAATATAATTGAAATAATGGAGGATTATTCTCAGAGAGTTGACGATAAAAAATTTAAAGCTGTCTATCTGGAAGTTGGTGAGATGAGCAATGTTTTAGTTGATTCACTGCAATTTAGTTTTAATTCTTTAATTGAAGGAACAAAATTCAGTAGTGCAAAGCTGATGGTTGAAAAGATTTCGGTAAGAATTATTTGCAAAAACTGTAAAACAAAAGCTGAATTAGTTGAATTTAATTTTAGCTGTAAAAACTGTGGAAGTAATCAGATTGAAATTGTCTCCGGGAATGAACTTGAAATAAGCAAAATAGAATTGTATGATTAAAAGGAATTATTATGAGCATAATTACTGTTGAAAGAAAAGTATTAGAAAAAAATGATGCAATTGCTCAGCAGAACAGGGATTCGTTTAAGAAAAAAAATCTTTTCACAATGAACCTTGTTAGCTCACCAGGCTCAGGAAAAACAAGTCTTGTTGAGAGAACAATTCATCACACTAAAGACAAATTCAAAATTGCTGTTATTGAAGGAGATGTTCAGACAAGCCTTGATGCAGAACGAGTTGCTGCTTATGGTGTTCCTGTTGTTCAAATTGTTACTCAGGGAGCCTGTCATCTTGAAGCAGGATTGGTCAGAGATGCATTCGGACAAATTGAGAAAAATAAATTTGAAGTTTTATTTATAGAGAATGTTGGCAACCTTGTTTGCCCTGCTGGATATGATTTGGGCGAAGATTTAAAAGTTGTAATTGTTAGTACAACTGAAGGAGATGACAAACCATTAAAATATCCTGCTATGTTCCGAAATGCTTCTGCATTAATTATTAATAAAATCGATTTGGTTCCATACGTAAATTGTTCTCTTGAAACACTGGAGAAAAATTCACTTTCAATTAATCCATCACTTAAAATATTTAAAACCTCCTGCACTACCGATGAAGGAATTGCAGAGTGGTGTAACTGGATTGAATCTAAATTAAAAAAATAATTGAATACAAGAATTCACATCGCAATCAGGGGTGCTGTTCAGGGTGTGGGATTTCGTCCGTTCATTTATAAGCTTGCCAATGAGTTACAACTTACCGGATATGTTTTGAACAATTCAAAAGGAGTTTTTATTGAAGCAGAGGGAAGCGAAACAGTCTTAAGAAATTTTCTTTTGAGAATTGAAAAGGATAAGCCGAAACTTTCTGTGATCACGAGTCTTGAGCACTCCTTTCTTGATCCGGTTGGTCACTCACAATTTGAAATTAGGAAAAGTGAAGAGTCAAATGATATTTCTGCATTAATACTTCCTGATATTGCATTTTGTGATGATTGTTTAAATGAGATGCTTGATCCAAACGACCGTAGATATTTATACCCTTTTATTAATTGCACTAATTGCGGCCCAAGGTTTTCAATTATCGAATCGCTTCCGTACGATCGACCGAACACATCGATGATAAATTTTAATATGTGTGGCAATTGCCGACAAGAATATGAAAACCCATCTGACAGAAGATTCCATGCACAGCCAACTGCCTGCCATGACTGTGGACCTCAACTTTTTTTGTGGGATGAAAAAGGAATTATCCTTTCTGAAAAACACTCCGCGCTAAAACAAAGCGTTAAGCTAATTCAAGAAGGAAAAATAGTTGCACTAAAGGGATTGGGCGGCTTTCAACTAATTGTTGATGCCACAAACGATGAAGCAGTAAGAGAATTACGAAAAAGAAAACATCGCGAAGAAAAACCTTTTGCATTATTGTTTCCAACTTTGGAATCAATTAAAGAAGTTTGCATCGTTTCTGAAACTGAAGAAAGAGTTCTCTGTTCTTCCGAATCACCGATTGTTCTATTGAAGAGAAAATCCAAAAACTTGCCTAACGGCAGTCAGGTCCGAAATCAAAAATCCGAAATTTCTTCTGTTATCGCTCCTCATAATCCTTATCTCGGAGCAATGCTTCCATACACTCCACTTCATCATTTATTGATGAGAGAGTTAAATATTCCAATTGTAGCAACAAGCGCAAACTTGTCTGAGGAACCAATTTGCATTGATGAGTACGAGGCTTTAGAAAGATTAAAAGGAATCGCTGATTATTATTTAATTCACAACAGACCAATTGTTCGTCACGTTGATGATTCAATTGTTCGGATAGTAATGGATCGCGAATTAGTTATAAGACGAGCCCGTGGTTATGCACCGTTACCAATAATGATAAATGAGAAATATATTGAACAGGATTTCAAAACTATTCTCGCTGTTGGAGGACATTTAAAAAACACAGTGGCTTTGAAAAAAGGAAGCAATATTTTCATTAGTCAGCATATTGGTGATCTTTCAACCGAGGAATCAAACAAAACATTTAAAAAAGTGATTGACGACTTTAAATTACTTTACGTTGCTGAGCCAGATAAAATAATTAGTGATCTTCATCCTGAATATATTTCGACAAAGTATGCAAATCATTTGAGTAATGAGATCGAACAAGTTCAACATCATTATGCACACATTGCGGCTTGCAGATTTGAAAACCAGGTTGAAGGAGAAGCACTTGGAGTTTCCTGGGATGGCACGGGTTACGGTTTGGATGGAACCGTTTGGGGTGGTGAGTTTTTTTTAACTGATGATAATTCCTACAAGCACTTTGCACAATTCAGAAAATTTATGCTTCCCGGTGGCGAAAAAGCAATAAAGGAACCACGACGATCTCTTTCTGGTATTTTATTTGAAATTGCTGGTAATTCTTTCGCAAATGAGTTTAGCGATTTAATTGAGAATAAATTCACTTCTGCTGAGATTGGATTAATATTAAATATGCTGTCTAAAAATATTAATTCACCTGTCACTTCCAGTGCAGGAAGATTATTTGATGCAGTTTCATCATTGCTTGGTATTTGTGATAAATCAAATTATGAAGGTCAGGCGGCGATGATGCTTGAGTTTGAATCGGATTGGAATGAGATGAAATCCTATCCATTTGAAATAAAAGAGAGAATTAAAACTCAGTTAGAGACTGATGAACCGTCGGTTCAAATCATGGACTGGCAGCCAATTATAATTTCAATCATTAATGATTTGAGACGCGATATTGCTGCTTCAGTTATTTCAGCTAAATTTCACAACACACTTGCTGAGATAATTCTCGCAATGGCGAAAAAAACAGGAATGAAAAAAGTAGTGTTAAGCGGCGGCTGTTTCCAAAATGCGTTTTTATCTGAAAGAACCATTATTTTGCTTAAAGAAAATAATTATCAGGTCTATTGGCACCAACGCATTCCACCGAATGATGGAGGGATAGCATTAGGGCAGATTGCTGCTTACTTAATGCAAAACAATAACTTAAACGAAATTGAGAATGAAAATCAACTAACAAAGGAGATTGGGTAATGTGTCTTGCGGTTCCCGGAAAAGTTGTATCAATTGATGAAAGTAATCCAGAATTAAAAATGGCTAAGGTAAACTTCAGCGGAGTTTCAAAAGAAGTTTGTGTTCAGTGGCTTGACGATTTGCAAGTTGGAGATTATGTCCTTGTTCACGTTGGTTTTGCATTAAATAAAATAGATGAAAAGGATGCTGAAGAAACTCTGAAAATTTTAAGGGAGATGGGTGACATTGAAGAAGAGGGCCCACCCAACCCTCCCCAAAGAAGAGAGCTTAATGAATAATTGTTTGAACTATTCTATTTTTATTACAAATGAAATACATTGATGAGTTCAGAGATGGAAATGCTGCTCGCAAATTATCTGCAGAGATAAAATCTGTTGTGAGCAAACCATGGCAGATAATGGAAATCTGCGGTGGGCAAACGCATTCCATTTTAAAATATAGTATTGAAGAACTGTTGCCAGATGAGATTACACTAATTCACGGTCCCGGCTGCCCTGTTTGTGTTACTCCATTGGAGTTGATTGATAAAGCAATTGCTATTGCGCAGAAAGAACATGTTATCTTTACTTCATTTGGAGATATGCTGCGAGTGCCTGGATCGAAACATGATTTGCTAAGCATAAAAGCAAAAGGTGGAAATGTTAAAATGGTTTACTCTCCACTTGATGCTGTAAAACTTGCAGAGAAAAATCCGGATAAAAAAGTTGTCTTCTTTGCAGTAGGTTTCGAAACAACGGCACCGGCAAATGCAATGTCAGTGGTCGAAGCAAGGAGGAGAGGATTAAAAAATTATTCGATTCTTTGTTCTCATGTTTTAGTTCCACCTGCTATAGAAGCACTTCTCTCATCAAAGCAGAATAATATACAAGGTTTTTTAGCTGCCGGTCATGTTTGTACAGTTATGGGTTATCATGAATATTTTCCACTTGCAGAAAAATATACTGTCCCGATTGTAGTTACAGGCTTCGAGCCAATAGATATTTTACACGGAATTCATCTAACCGTTAAACAACTTGAAACAGGAAAAACTGAAGTTCAGAATCAATACAGCAGAGTAGTTTCCAAAGAAGGAAATGTTGCAGCAAGAAAATTACTTGACGAAGTGTTTGAGAGAACGGATCGAAAATGGCGAGGTATTGGTTCCATCCCTCAAGGTGGTTATAAACTCAAAGATGGGTATTCGGATTTCGATGCAGAAAAAATTTTTAATGTTGAAAACATAGTGGCTGAAGAATCTCCACTTTGTATAGCTGGTGAAGTTTTACAAGGAATTAAAAAACCAGTTGAATGTTCTGCTTTTGGCAAAGAGTGCACTCCGGAACGTCCGCTTGGTGCACCTATGGTTTCAACCGAAGGAGCTTGTGCTGCTTATTTTCATTATGGCAAAGTAAAAAAAGAGAAACACGTCATTACGAATTCCAAATTGCCGGAATGAGGTAGTCTTTATAATTATGGGATTGCTGCATAACTGTACTCTTCGCAATGACAATTACAAAAAATAGTCCCGACCTTTAAAGTGTGTTGCAGAACTTGTTAACCAAAACCTTCGAGGTTAGAGTGGTGCAATATAGCCTGTAACCTCGAAGGTTGCCTAAAGCTCGTGGATAATAAATCTTTCATAGGAAAGAAATGAGTCAAACGAAGAAAACCAAAACAGAGATATTTTCTGGGCTTAATTGTCCAATACCAAAAAGCGATTATGAGCATGTTCTACTTGCTCATGGAGGAGGAGGTACACTTTCTCATCAATTAATAAGTAAATTATTTTTCTCACAGTTTGATAATGAATTTCTGAATGAACAGCACGATAGTGCGATACTCAATATCGATAAATCAAGACTTGCATTCACTACTGATTCGTATGTTGTGCAGCCAATCTTTTTTCCAGGTGGAAATATTGGTGAGTTAGCCGTAAATGGAACAGTAAATGACTTAATCGTTTCAGGTGCAAAACCCATTTACATTTCTGTAGGATTTATAATTGAAGAGGGTTTGCTAATTGAAGATCTCTGGAAGATTGTTCTTTCGATGAAGGAAGCTGCGAGGAAAGCAGGAGTAAAAATTGTTACAGGTGATACAAAAGTTGTTGACAAAGGAAAGGGAGATAAAATATTCATCAATACTTCCGGTATCGGAATTATAAAAGCAGGAATAAATATTTCACCCAAAAGATGTTTGGCAGGGGATAAAATAATTCTTAGTGGAAGAATAGCTGAACATGGAATTGCAATTATGTCTGCACGTGAAGGACTTGAATTTGAAACTGAAATCGTTAGCGATACCGCTCCATTAAATGAATTGTTCGAGTGCATCGAAAAGTTCGGAGATAAAATTCACGTTATGCGCGATCCGACACGTGGAGGTATTGCTAGCAGTCTCAATGAAATAGCAGAAATTGCTAATGTTGGAATGTTAATCGAAGAAGAAAAGATTCCCATCCTGGATGAAGTGAAAGGTGCTTGTGAAATTTTGGGACTTGATCCTTTATACATTGCAAACGAAGGAAAGATGATTGCCATTGTTTCTAATGATATTGCTGATAGAGTTTTAAATGAATGGCGAAAAACTAAGTTAGGAAAAGAATCAGAAATTATTGGAGAAGTAACTTCGGACAACCGGGGTACTGTGGTAATGAAAACAACAATAGGAAGTAAGAGAATCGTAGATATGATTTCAGGTGAACAACTGCCGAGGATTTGTTGATATTCTTGTAATTAGAACTTCATTTAAGAAAATATTATGTGTACCATTTGTAATTCCTTATGGGAATTATATACGCATTCTGCCGCCTAGAGCTTATTTTGAAAAACAAATTCATTGGATTATATTTCGTTAGTTAACGAAATGAATTTTTGTAATTATGGAAAAAACAAGATTATTCAAAGCTCTGTCTGACTCGAACAGATTACGTATTCTTAAAATGCTTCAATCTAAGCCTCTGTGTGTTTGCGAAATGACCGAGGTTCTTCAACTTGCAACATCAACGGTTTCAAAACACTTAAGCATTCTAAGGGATACAGGGTTTATTATAGAGGAAAAAGAAGGGAAGTGGGTAAACTATAAAATAAATCCTCATCCTTCGGACAACAGAATTTCTTCAATTATCTCAACACTTGATTTCTGGATTGCAGACGACAAAATCATAATGAATGATAAAGAAAAAGTGCAGAAAGTAGATCGTTATGAAGTCTGCAGCCGTTAAAAAAATTTTTGCAGACAATTCGTCATTTAGCAAAACATCTAAATGGACAAACTTAACCGAACTCTGGAAACCTGAGTATAAAAAACTTGCTTTACTCATCACCTTATTTTTAGCAGCATACTTTCTTCCTGTAAACTACCAGAAATTTAACGAAGCAATAACATCATCACTCGAGTTAACAAGATGGTATGCGCAGGAACACGTTCTTCTGTGTCTTGTGCCTGCATTTTTTATCGCCGGAGTTATATCTGTTTTTGTTAGTCAGGCATCGGTAATAAAATATTTCGGTGCAAAAGCAAAAAAATGGATTGCATATCTGGTCGCCTCGGTATCAGGTTCAATTTTAGCAGTTTGTTCGTGTACTGTTCTTCCTTTGTTCTCCGGAATTCATAAAAGAGGTGCAGGTTTAGGACCGGCAATTGCGTTTCTTTATTCAGGACCAGCAATAAATATTCTTGCGATAATTCTTACAGCAAGAATTCTTGGTTTTGAATTAGGTATAGCGCGAATCATTGGTGCAGTTTTGTTCAGTATAATTATCGGATTAATTATGTCTTTGATTTATAGAAAAGAAGAGAAAGTAAAAGCTGATGCACAGCTTGCTCTACCCGAACCTGAAGAAACTCGTCCGATCTGGCAAACATCACTTCACTTTTTTATACTCGTTGCTATTCTTGTTTTTGCCAACTGGGGAAAACCGGGTGATGATGCAGGTTTCTGGTATTTTGTGTACGAAGCGAAATGGATTATAACTTCTCTGTTTGCTGCCGGACTAATATTCTCCCTGATCTTCATTTTGAAATTGAACATTTACAATGTGCTATCAGCTACTGCTCTTTCTTTGATTAGTTATTTTATTTTTCCTGATTCTCCACTAATCACATTTACAGTTGCAGTAATTTCTCTTAGCGTTGTTCTCTCACTTTCAGAGGGAGAATCTAATGATTGGATGAAAGAAACCTGGGGATTTGCTAAACAGATTATGCCGTTGCTCGCAATCGGAGTTTTGGTTGCCGGATTTCTTCTTGGTTCTCCGGAAGGTGGTCAGGGCATTATCCCCAATGAGTGGATTGCTACATTAGTCGGTGGAAATTCTCTCTTCTCAAATCTTTTTGCTTCTGTTACAGGAGCGTTTATGTATTTTGCAACGCTGACAGAAATTCCAATAGTCCAGGGATTAATAGGAAGTGGAATGGGGAAAGGTCCCGCACTGGCATTGTTACTTGCAGGTCCGGCTTTGTCATTACCGAATATGCTTGTTATTAGAAGTGTCATCGGCACACAAAAAACGATCGTTTATGTAGCACTGGTTGTAATCATGGCAACAATAAGCGGATTAATTTATGGTGCTTGGTTTTAAAATGAGGAATAATCATTAATGAAGAATAGAATCTTAATACTCTGCACAGGAAATTCCTGCCGAAGCCAGATGGCTGAAGGATTTTTAAAATCATTTGATAAGAATCTTGAAGTTTTTTCAGCAGGAACAAATCCAGCGAAAAAAGTTAATCCTTTTGCAGTCAAAGCAATGAAAGAAGTTGGAATTGATATAAGCAATGGAGTTGCTGAGAATGTTGATAAATATCTGTCTCAACCCTTCGATTATGTGATTACAGTCTGTGATAACGCAAAGGAAAGCTGTCCTGTTTTTACAGGTAAAGTTAAACACCAACTTCATATTGGGTTTGATGATCCGGCTGATGCAGTTGGAACTGAAGAGGAGATTATGCCAGTTTACAGGAGAGTAAGAGATGAAATCAAAAAAGATTTTTATGAGTTTTATCAGAAGGAATTAAAAAACAAATAGAACACTGATTTATATCCGTTTAAATCTGTCTCATCAGTTCAATCTGTGTTCCATTTCATTAAAAATTTTATGAGCACAATTACAAAAAAACTTTCATTCCTGGATCGATATCTGACATTGTGGATTTTTGCAGCAATGATCATTGGTGTTTTTTCTGGATACGTGTTCCCAAAGGTTGTCAACTTCTGGAATTACTTTCAGGTTGGAACGACTAACATCCCAATTGCGATCGGTCTGATATTAATGATGTATCCTCCACTTGCTAAAGTTAAGTATGAAGAACTGCCGGATGTTTTCAGAAATGTAAAAGTACTGTTGCTCTCACTTGTGCAAAATTGGATTGTTGGTCCGATATTAATGTTTGTTCTTGCAATAATTTTTCTTCAGGATTATCCTGAATATATGGCTGGTTTGATAATGATCGGACTTGCACGCTGCATTGCAATGGTTATTGTGTGGAACGAACTTGCAAAAGGTGATACTGAATATGCAGCGGGGCTTGTTGCATTCAATTCGATTTTTCAGGTTTTATTCTTTTCGATTTACGCTTATGTGTTTTTAACTATACTTCCATCATGGCTTGGGTTGCAGACGTTCGCAGTTGACATCACAATCGGACAAATTGCAGAAAGTGTTTTCATCTATCTTGGAATTCCATTCATCGCAGGAATGATTACACGTTTTTCTTTATTAAGATTAAAAAGTAAAGAGTGGTATGAAAAGAAATTTATTCCAAGGATCAGTCCGATCACATTGATTGCATTGTTATTTACAATACTAGTAATGTTTTCACTAAAAGGTGAATACATAGTTCAACTTCCATTGGACGTAGTGAGAATTGCGGTACCATTGCTTCTCTACTTTGTAATAATGTTTTTAGTCTCATTTTATATGGGAAGAAAAGTCGGTGCCGATTACAGCAAAACAGCAACACTTTCCTTTACCGCTGCGAGTAACAATTTTGAGCTTGCCATTGCAGTTGCCATTGCTGTATTTGGAATAAATTCTGGAGAAGCATTTGCGGCTGTTATTGGTCCGCTGGTTGAAGTGCCGGTACTAATTGCACTGGTTAATGTCGCTTTATTTTTTCAAAAGAAGTATTTCGGGAAAGTTGACAAAGGAACTGTCGCTGCTCCTGAAATTTGTCCATAAATAGGTTCAAATAATTATATATCTCTGCGGGGAGATTATGTTAATAAAAATAACATTTCAACTTATCATATTGATATTCAGTACTGTCATCTTGCGTGCTCAGTATTTTGAGTCAGTTGAAAAAGAAGCTGAAAGAGTTTTAATATCACTTTCAGAGGGGGATTCTCTTAATCCATCAAATCTAAATGCCTTAAAAAATATTCTCTCATCTGAAATTGATGATGAAGTAACCAAATCATACACTGACTTCAATCCACGAAGTATTGATAGTCTTTATAATCATTTAACGGAATTCGAATCAGAATTAAAAAGCATTCCTACAGATTCTGCATTTGTGCTCTTCAACTACTGGTATCTGCACTTTCAGAATATCTTCTACAATTATTCAAAAGAAAAATTCTTCTCATCAAACAAAACAAAAATTCTTTTCTTCAGCACATCAATGTCCTGCCACTGCACACTTGAGATGTGTAAAAATCAAACTGTAGAACTGTTGAAACTCATTCAAAAAAATAATAATGAATATGATTATTGGGTTATTGATTCTTACTGGTATAATGATTTACAAATTAAATACGAAACACTCTTTGCACCATCAGTTATAGTATTCGATGGCAACAATCAAGTATTATATAAAATTGAATATGAAGAAAATCTGTTAGAGATGATCACAAATTATTTTGCAAAAAATTGAAGAGGTCAGTATGAGAAGCGAATTAAAAAAAACAAAAAATGGTTTGATTATCAACGTTAGTATCATGGATAGTGATAAAGGAAAACTAATCGAAGAATTTAACAAATGTAAACAGGGAAATTGTGGTTGTCCCACCAAGGAGTATGAAAAATTGGAATCACTAAACATTGAAGAGACGCCCAATTCCATTTCGATGAAATTAAAATCCAAAGAAAAACAAAAATTTGATTTAAATGAAATTAACAAATGCCTTAATTATGCATTTGAAAAAATAGAGAGGGAGAAATGATAACTGTAAAAATTTTAGGAACCGGCTGTAAGAAATGCCAGAATCTTGAAAACAAAGTCAGAGAGATGGTTGCATCAAATAAAATTGATGCAGACATAGAAAAAGTAACAGATATTAACGAAATGATGAAATATGGAATAATGATGACACCCGGTTTGGTCATTAATGAACAGGTTAAAAGCTTCGGCACAATTCCAAAAGATGATCAGCTATTAAATTGGCTGAAGGAGAAATAGAATGAAGAGATTATTGTTTATGCTTGTTTTCGTTCTTGTTCCATACATTATTCTTGGTCAGTCGAAAGAAGTAAAACCCAAAGTAACATTTGTTGAACTCGGATCAGTTAACTGTATCCCTTGCAAACAGATGCAGCCGGTTATGAAAGCAATAGAAGAAAAATATGGTGAGCAGATCAAAGTTATTTTTTATGATGTATGGAAATCAGATCAGAAAAAGTATGCACAGCAATACGGAATAAAATTAATTCCAACACAGGTTTTTCTGGATGAGAATGGTAAAGAGTTTTTTCGTCACGAAGGATTTTATCCGGAAGCTGAAATTGATAAGCTGCTAAAGAATAAAGGATTGAAACCGAAGAATCAGTAATAGGTAATCAGTTATCGGTGATCGGATTTCACTGATTACAGGTTACCGATTATCAATCACTGAAAGGATTTTATGTTAGATTCTATTTTTATAACACTTTACGAAGCAATGATGGGTGCAGCGTGGATTGCTGTGCTTGCATCTCTTGGATGGGGAGTTCTGAGCATAATTCTTTCACCATGTCATCTTTCAAGCATTCCGTTGATTGTTGGCTTTATAAGTTCACAGGGCAAAATGACTGTTGGAAGAACGTTTAATATTTCTCTTGTTTTCTCTTTGGGAATATTAATAACCATAGCTTTAATTGGAATTGTCACTGCATCTCTTGGAAGATTGATGGGTGACCTTGGCTCATTCGGAAATTATTTTGTTGCTGTCATCTTTTTTATTGTAGGATTATATCTCCTCGATATAATAAAAATTGATTGGAACAACTCTGCTTTGAAGCAAACTAAAACAAGGGGATTGCTTGCTGCTTTAATACTTGGTTTACTTTTCGGACTGGCACTTGGTCCTTGCACATTTGCTTTTATGGCTCCGGTGCTTGGCGTTGTATTCCAAACAGCACAAACAGACTATGTTTTTTCAATTATTCTTCTGGCTGCATTTGGAATTGGTCATTGCGCCGTAATTGTTGGAGCAGGAACACTAACCGGAAAAGTTCAGAAATATTTGAATTGGTCAGAAGGCTCAATAACAATTTTATGGATAAAAAGAATTTGCGGTGTGCTGGTAATTCTTGGTGGAATTTATTTGATATATACTGTAAACTGATTTACTAAAATATGAAACTCTTAGTTACACTGATATTTATTTTTTTCAGAAGAAATATTTCATCCTTGGGTCAAATTAAGATTGAAAATATTTTAATTTGTAATTATCAACTGTTAATTCACACTTCTAATTTCCAATTATCAACCATTCATAATTACTAATTCATCACCCGAGTTCAGCAGTCTTTTTTTCAAGAAACAGCTTCTTGATTCTTAGAAATATACCGCTCAATAAATTCTAAAATCATCAAAGACTATATCATTTAGTCGAATTATTTTTCAATTCACTACAGATTTTTTCAACTCCACTATCCAAAGGATAAAAACTTTCCGGGCACATTAGTTGAATCATTTCATTAGTTGAACACAGTGAACCTATGCAAAAACTTAACGATCACTCATTATTTCTACTTTCACTTAATCGTTTCTGTTATGATGTTGGCAGAATTATTTCCAAAAAATATCATCTCACAGTGAACGAAAGGAATGCACTGATTATTCTTTCTAACATTGAAATCAATTCTGTTAAAGAACTATCAGGGTATTTAACAATCTCAAAAACCAACACATCAAAAGTGCTTAGCTCTCTAGAAAAGAAAGCACTAGTGCTTCGAATGTTTGATAAAAATGATAAGCGATTCATTCAGCTTCTTTTGACTGAAAAAGGGAAGGAAACATCAAATCACGTTGCAGAGGAAATTAATAAGTTACTCAGAGAAAGGCTGTCGAAAGTACCGGGTAAGTTGGGAGAAAAGATGATGAAACTTATCAATGAAAATTACGAGCTCATTAATTATTATTCGTTTAATCCTCAAAACTAAAATCAGGAGTTCATTATGGAAAACAACATTACTAGAAAAGATTTCTTATTGAAATCTTCGAAAGCAGCAGTAGGTATAACTGCGGTTGCCGGAGCTTCAGGCTTAATTACTACAGCAATCAACGCGAAAACGCGGGTCACTCCCTGGCCTTGGCCTTACGTGCAATTGGATCCCGAAGCGGTAAGAATTCAGGCACATTATCTTTATTGGAATGGTCAGGATTGTTGCGCTGGAGTATTTGGTTCGCTTACGCAAGCACTTTCCACTGCAATCGGAGAACCATGGTCAAGCCTTCCAATGGAAATAATGTTATATGGTCGTGGTGGAGGCGCAGGTTGGGGAACCATTTGTGGTGCTATCAACGGGGCATTGGCATTAATAAGTCTTGTAACTGAAAAGACTCCATCAGGGGCCTTGCTTACAGAACTCCAGGGGTGGTATACTCAGGCTGAATTACCTACAGACGAAGCAAATCAAATTGGAGTTAATGGTGGATATTTGGTACATAACTTTGACGGCGATCTTGTGCAAAATATTTCTGGTAGCCCTTTGTGTCATGCTTCTGTGACTGAATGGTGTATCGCTGCAAATAAGAAAGTTAGTGATGTAGAAAGAAAAGAAAGATGCGCAAGAATAGCCGGAGATTGTGCAGCAAAAACCGCTGAAATTTTAAATGAATATTTTGCAGGTACATTTACACCTACTTATGTTGACCCGGCAGCAGTAGCTGCTTGTTTAAGCTGTCACGGTTCTGCAGGATTCAATAATGTTATGACAAGAATGGATTGCCAGCCATGCCATGGTGATCCTCATAACCCTCAAGCGGTTGAAACGATTCCTGGCAATGCATCTTCTTTCGAACTGAGTCAAAATTATCCAAACCCATTTAACCCAAGCACAAAAATTCAGTTTTCTGTTCCGGAAACTGAGAAGGTTCGATTAGAAATCTATGATATTCAAGGTAAGTTGATAAATACTTTAGTTGACTATGATTTATACCAACCCGGCAAATATGAAGTTAACTGGAATGGACTAGATAACAGAGGTAACCGCGTATCAAGTGGTGTATATTTTGCAAAGATGCAGGCTGGAAAATTTGCACATACGAAAAAAATGAATTTGGTAAAATAAATTTATTAGTATTAACAAATTAAACTCGTGCTGTTGAAGATATTATTCAGCAGCACATTTTTTTATAAGGCTTCTTTAAAAATTATTTAGTATAAATAATATTCTATCAACTACGTACAATCATTCTATATTTAGTTGTAGGTATCAATTCTTCTATTCCCGGAGTGAGAAATTTTAATTAGTAAAGCTATTTTCGTAAGGCCAATGTATTTCCCCTTTTAACAAGAGAAACGCCAATCAGAATAAATCCGGCAGCTATAAAAACAGTGATGGTCAACGGTTCATCAAGAAAATACCAGCCAAGAAGAATTGCAATAACAGGATTTACATAAGCGTATGTTGAAACCAAAGAAAGCGGCAAATTAGTAATTGAATAAATGTATGATGCATATCCGAGTATAGAACCAAAAACTATCAGATAACCGAGAGCAAAAACTCCGTTCTGTGTAAAATGTAAACCATGTTGTTCACCAAGCGCTAACCCAAGTGCAGTCTGAAGTACCCCTGCAATTAACATTTGGATCGAAGCGCCCATTAAAGGACGGACGTCAATTTTTTTGTATTTCCAATAAATGCTTCCCGCTGACCATGCGATGACAGCACCTAACAAACATAATCCGCCAAGTAGAATATTAAAATCCAGAGCAATATTTAAATCTCTGGCAAAAATTAGAACAACACCTGTAGTTCCTAAAAGTAAACCAGCGATTATGAATAAATTTATTTTTGGTCGGTCTGGAAGAAAATATTCTAACCCAACGACCCAGAATGGAAGTGTGCTCAAGATAAGAGCAGTCAATCCGCTTGGCAGCCATTGTTCTGCAACAACAACTAATCCATTTGCGATACCCAGAAGTAAAATTCCAACTATCGCAAGATGTTTCAAATCTTTTAGCGCGGGTAGCTTGTAGTGTCTTAAATTTAAAAGGATGGTCATCAAAATACCTGCAATAATCCATCGCAAACCTGCAAATAACATTGGAGGTAAATCTGAGACTCCAATCCTGATTGCCAGGTAAGTTGTTCCCCAAACCAGACAAATTGTTATCCAGGCTAAGTATGCTTTAACCCCGTACTTTTCAGTCATTTTTTTATTTTGATTTGAATATGGAATGCAAAGATAAGTTAAACCGAATAAGTAACAATTTATTATTGATGAATGGCTTTTTATTGCTATTCAAATCACAGGCACGAAATTAATTTAAGTGTTGAATATGACGAACTTCCTTTCATTTTCATTACCCATTCGGTAATTTTCATTTCACAATTTCTGAAAATTATTTGAAACCTACACGGAGAAAAAAATGACCACAATTGTTGATGTAATAGCAAGAGAGATACTCGATTCAAGAGGTAATCCGACTGTTGAAGTTGAAGTAATGCTTGAAAGCGGAGTTATCGGAAGAGCTGCTGTCCCGAGTGGTGCATCCACAGGCGAACACGAAGCAGTTGAATTAAGAGATGGAGATAAAAACCGTTATAACGGCAAAGGCGTTCAAAAAGCAGTTGAAAATGTTAACGAGAAAATTGCAGATCAGTTGATTGAACTTGATGCTGCTGACCAGGTAGCAATTGATAAGTTGCTTATTGATCTCGATGGAACAGAAAATAAATCCAACTTTGGAGCTAATGCTATTCTTGGAGTATCACTTGCCTGTGCAAAAGCTTCTGCTGAAACGTTTGACCTTCCTCTTTACAGATATATCGGAGGAACAAATGCTAAAACATTGCCTGTCCCGATGATGAATATTCTGAATGGCGGAAAGCATGCAGATAATAATGTTGACTTCCAGGAATTTATGGTAATGCCGGTTGGTGCACCAAGCTTTGCAGAAGCATTAAGAATGGGTGCTGAAACTTTTCATGCACTCAAATCAGTTCTCAAAGCAAAAGGATATAACACCGCAGTTGGTGATGAAGGTGGATTCGCTCCAAACTTAAGATCAAATGAAGAGGCAATCGAAGTAATTCTTGAAGCAATTCAGAAAACGGGTTACAAAATTGGCGAAGAAATTGCAATTGCTCTCGATCCTGCTGCAAGTGAATTCTTCATCAAAGAAAAAAATGCATATCATCTTTTTAAATCTGCACCAAACCAGGAAATTCCGATTGAAAAAATGGTTGACTACTGGGCAGGCTGGGCAAGCAAATATCCGATAGTTTCAATTGAAGATTGCCTTGCTGAAGATGATTGGAATGGCTGGAAAATGTTGACAGAAAAAATCGGTGATAAAATTCAGCTTGTTGGTGATGACCTTTTTGTTACAAATACAGAAAGACTTGCAAAAGGAATTGAACTTGGTATCGCCAATTCAATTTTAATAAAGGTAAACCAGATTGGAACTCTTACAGAAACTCTCGATGCAATTGAACTTGCAAAAATAAATGGTTACACAAGCGTTATCAGTCATCGTTCAGGTGAAACTGAAGATACTACAATAGCAGATATAGCAGTTGCAACGAATGCCGGACAAATTAAAACAGGTTCTGCATCAAGAACAGACCGGGTTGCAAAATACAATCAGCTATTGAGAATTGAAGAAGAGCTTGATGTAACAGCAGTTTATCCCGGCGTTGATGCGTTAAATTATATTGTGTAATTATTCAGTCCGGTTGATGCAATAATCGTCCGGGCATTTTTGTCTTCAGTAAAAATAAAGTTGAATCATCCTTCATTAACAGGCATAATTATGAAAAAAAGTCATCTTCAAAATTGCAATAACATAATCAAGAAAAATAAAGTTGAGTTCATTGATCTTAAAGCAATTGACCTCGTTGGCAGACTGCATCATATAACGCTTCCGTACTATGATAAACTCCTTGAAAAAATAATTACTGAAGGTGTTGGCTTTGATGGATCAAGCTACGGGTTTAGAAAAGTTGAAAACAGCGATATGGTTTTAATTCCTGATCTTGAAACAGCAGCTATAGATCCATTCCGTGAAGCTTCAACATTAAGTTTCTTCTCACATATTCATTTAACTGACGTTAAACGAACCCCTTTCAACCAGGATGGAAGACATCTTGCAAAGCAGGCTGAATCTTTGTTGAAGAAAATTACCGGAGCTGATACGTCGTGGTGGGGACCTGAATTTGAGTTTTATATTTTCTCTAATGTTGAGTACGATACACGCACTTCATCTTCATATTACAAGGTTGAACACGTTGAAGAATTTTACAAGAAAGCATACCACGCAGCAAATCCTTTTGATGAGTATGATGATTTCAGAGATCAGCTAACGAAGCTTTTAATCAAGCAGGGAGTGAAAGTAAAATATCATCATCACGAAGTTGGGGAAAGAGGACAGCAGGAAATTGAAACTTATTTTTCTGATCTGCTAAACTCCGGTGATAATATTGTGATGACAAAATATATCCTGTTCAACTTTGCTGAGAAGAACGGGTTACACATCACACTAATGCCAAAACCAATGTACCAGCAGGCTGGCAATGGTATGCATCTTCATCTTTATCTGACGAAGAAAGGCAAAAATGTTTTTTATAAGAAAGGCGCTTACGCAAACCTTAGTGACATGGGAAAATATTTTATTGGTGGATTGCTAAAGCACGGGCCTGCAGTTTCTGCATTCACAAATCCAAGTACTAATTCTTACAAGAGATTAGTCCCGGGTTTTGAAGCACCGGTTGCTTTAACATTCGGACAGGGAAACAGAGCATCTGCAGTAAGAATTCCCAAGTATGTAATCAATCCTGAGGAAACCAGATTTGAATATCGTCCGCCGGATGCAACAATGAATCCATATTTTGGAATGATAGCAATCCTGTTAGCAGGAATAGATGGTGTGGTAAAAAAGATTGATCCCGTAAAAGAAGGATTCGGACCTTACGATAAAAACTTTTTAGAAGATGAGTCCGTGAGGGATATTCACTTTCTGCCAAGAAGTCTTGCAGAGGCTATTGATGCTCTCGAAGCGGATAATAAATTTTTAAAGCAGGGAAATATATTTACTGATGAATTACTTGAACAATGGATAAAAGTAAAGCGGGAAGAAGTGCTGTCAATCGGTACAATGCCTCACCCGTTTGAATACAAGATGTACTTCAGTTTGTAGTTCTTGAGACGTTTTAAAAAAAACCACATACAAACATAGTCCACAAAGTTTTATATGATCTAATGTGTCTATGTGGTTGAAATTACTATCCAGATTTAATAACCATCGATTGGGTAATCTCTGAACTACATTGGTGAAATAGCTGCCCTTGCAACAGCCTTCTGCTGGTCTATAACCTCATATGCATTTACGAATGTATCGAGAAGGATTGGCGCAATTCAGGTGAACATCGACAGGATGGTTTTTGCCAGCGTTCTGCTCTTCATTATTATCGGAGTATTTGGAATTAGTCTCACATTAACTTTCAATCAGATATCAAATCTTGTAATCAGCGGAATTCTGGGATTAGTTCTTGGTGATTCATTTCTTTTTAAATCATTCCAGCTTATCGGTGCACGACTCGGAATAATAATTATGGCTGCAGTTCCTGTACTCAGTGCAATACTCGCTTTTTTCTTTCTTGATGAAATTATTTCTTTCCTGGGAATGTTCGGGATGCTCTTAACCATCGCAGGTATTTTGATTGTTGTGTTAGAAAAGAAATCAGTTGAGCAAAACAAAATTCCTTTTAACAAGCTCGGAATATTTTATGGATTCCTTGGTGCGCTCGGTCAGGCAACAGGATTGATCTTTGCTAAATATGCGTTTCAAGGTGGAGAACTGAACGGGTTTTCAGCAAGCTTTATAAGATTATTTTCTGCTTCAATAATAATTCTTCCAGTTGCCGCAACATTCAGAAGATATAAAAATCCTGTTGGCGTTTATTCAAAAGATAGCTACTCAACAAAAGTAATTTTAATCGGAACTATATTCGGTCCGGTGCTTGGAATTACCGGAAGTTTAATTGCCATTGAATACACAAAAATTGGTATTGCCTCCACACTTATGGCGACTATGCCAATAATAATGTTACCGATTTCAAGATTTTATTTTAAAGAGAAGCTGGATTGGAAAGCTATAATCGGTGCATTCGTGGCAGTAGTAGGTGCTGCGATTATCTTTCTAAGATAAAATTAATCTTTTAGAATTTTCTTATATACCGGGTAAGTCTCATCATCAAAACAAACAAAAATTACTTTCTCGATTGATGGATTCTCCTTTAAAAACTTTTTCACTTCGTTTACAGCTATCTTTGTTGCTCTTTCAAGTGGAAAACGATAAACACCTGTACTGATAGCCGGGAATGCAATTGTATTTATTTTGTTTTCAACAGCCAACTTTAATGAATTTTTATAACAGTTTGCAAGAAGTTTATCTTCATTATTCTTGCCATCATTCCAAACAGGACCAACCGTATGGATAATGAATTTTGCCGAAAGATTGAATCCGGGTGATATTTTTGCTTCACCGGTTTCACAGCCACCGAGTTTTCTATTGAATTCCAGAAGTTCAGGACCAGCAGCAAGGTGAATTGCGCCATCAACTCCGCCACCTCCAAGCAGGGAAGTGTTTGCAGCGTTTACTATACTATCAACTTTTAATTTGGTTATGTCACCCTTTTGGATTTCGATTCTGTTTTTCATTTAACAATTTCTTTAAAGCTTCTTTTGATTCACTTAACAAAAATACTCAAGTTGATAGATTGATTTTGTAAACCGTTAAAACGGTTAATTAATTTTAATGAAGCCAATCTTTGCTGTCATAACCGTTTCAATGGTTTAAATATCACAGAAATTAAATCGGTTTTTCTGAGTTACATTGATATCAAAAAATAATACTTAATCAATCGGAAAACTTAATCCGATGATAAATTTTACTTAAATTTGAAGTGCTTAATTTTTAATTTTCTTATATACTGAAAGACAGAACAGGGAGAAAACCTCTATGCCGAACAACCAACCGAATATGAAATCATACGAAGAAGTCTATCAAAATTTTTCCTGGGAAATTTCCCGCGATGAGCTTGGTTATAAAGATGGAGATGTAATTAATATTGGTGAATACTGCACCGATAGAATCTGTCGAATGGGAAAAGCAAATAAGCTTGCACTTATCTGGGAAGGATTTAACGGTGAGGAAAAGAAGTACACTTTTGATGATATGCGGATGCTTACAAACACAATCGCAGATTTTCTTCAGAAGCTTGGAGTAAATCCTGGCGACAGGGTTTGTCTTTTTATGGATAAAGTCCCTGAACTCTATTTCGGATTTCTCGGCATTCTTAAAATGGGCGCAATCGCTCAACCACTGTTTTCAGCATTTGGTTCTGAATCACTTCTCACTCGACTTGAGGATGCGCAGACTTCAGCGATCTTCACTCAGAAAAAACATCTGGCTAAAGTAAGAAACATAGTTGAACAGCTTCCATCATTAAAAAATATTATTGTTGTTGATGATGACGGAAGCAAACCTCTCCGGGAAAAGGAAATAGTTTTTCACATGGATAAAGCGGAAAGAGTTAATGATTTCAAAATTTATCCTTCAAAAGCAGAGACCCCTTCTGTTCTTCATTACACATCAGGTACAACAGGTAAGCCAAAAGGTGCACAGCATGTTCATTACTCTTTGATCTCACAATACATAACTGCAAAATATGTTCTTGATATTAAAGAGGAAGATATTTACTGGTGCACAGCAGATCCTGGCTGGGTTACAGGAACTTCGTACGGAATTATCGGAGCCTGGGCAAATGCTGCAACACAGTGTGTGCTTGATGCAGGCTTCAAAGCAGAAACGTGGTATAAGTTTATTGAGAAACATAAAATCACTGTTTGGTATTCTGCACCAACAGCAATCCGTGCATTGATGAAAGAAGGAACTGAAGTTGTTAAGAAATACAAGTTATCTTCTCTTCGTCATCTGGCAAGTGTAGGCGAACCGTTGAACGCCGAAGCAGTTATCTGGTCGAAGGAAGCATTTGGTTTACCTTTTTTGGATACTTATTGGCAGACAGAGACAGGAAGTATGGTAATAAGCAATTATCCGGGAATGAAAATAAAACCCGGCTCAATGGGAAAACCTTTTCCCGCAATTACTGCAACAGTAGTTGATTTGAAAACTCATCAGCCAATTGAGAAGAAAGGAATCGTTGGAATGATTGCGCTAAAGCCAGACTGGCCGGCAATGTTCCGCACTTACTGGAACAATAAAGAAACTTATGATAAAAAATTTCAGAACGGTTGGTATCTTTGCGGTGACAGGGCAAGTATTGATGAAGATGGTTACTACTGGTTTGTTGGAAGAGATGACGATGTGATAAATACTGCGGGACATCTGGTTGGTCCCTTCGAAATTGAATCTGCATTACTTGAACATCCTTCAGTTGCAGAATCTGCTGTTGTTGGTAAGCCCGATCCAATGAATATGGAAGTAGTTAAAGCATTCATTGCTCTTAAGCCGGGGAATGAACAATCAAAAATGCTTGAGCTTGACATAATGAATTTTGTAAGGAAGAAACTTTCTGCACTCGCAATGCCGCAGGAAATAGAGTTTGTTGATTCACTGCCGAAAACACGAAGCGGAAAAATTATGCGCCGCGTTCTTCGTGCAAAAGAATGGGGTGAAGAGATTGGAGATATCTCTACTTTGGAAAATGATATGTGAGTTTATCCCGAACCTGCCTGCCGGCAGGCAGGTTTATTTCGGGATCTTAATCATTAATTGAAGATGCTGAAACAAGTTCAGCATAATATGAGAAAAATCTAATTACTGTTTTAGTTATTTAATGAAATCCTGTTTCAATCATACCGATAAAAAAGCATTCTCAATCTGCCACGGCTGTGGAAAAGATTATTGTAAAGAATGTCTTGATGAAGGTAAGGAATATTACTATTGTAAAAATCCGGAATGTCAAAAGCTTTTGCTTGAAGAATTACCACCCGAACAATTTCCCGTAAAAATAATCTGCCCAAATTGTTCTGATGAATTAGAACTTGAAGATGATGAGAGAACATCAGGAAAAGTACATTGCCCCGAATGTGAAGCAGTAATCGATTTGAGAGTTAATCCTCCTGGACTATTAAAGAATAAAAATTATGTTGAATTATTGTCTTCGCTAAATCAAGGTGATATAGCTTTAATTCAGTCTATTCTGGATGACTCTGAAATTGATTATTATGTTTTAGGTGAAAACTTCTTGAGTGCTCGTCCACTACTTGAACCAGCAAGATTTTTTGTAAATGAGAACCAATTAGAAGAAGCAAAAGAAGTTCTTAAGGATTTTAAACTAAATATTTTGGGAACCTCAAAAAATCAATATGAGTGATAGCAAGTTATTTAAAATGGTAGCTTAAGCTAAAGATGCTGAAATAAATTCAGCATAAAGAGAAAAAGAAATTAATAACAATATAAACGGAGTAAAAAATGGCATCAATGAAAGACACAATCCTCGAATACGTAAAAAACGAATACCTCGATTCAGATGATGATAGGGAAATCACTTATGAGACACCACTTATCTCAGGTGGAATAGTTGATTCTTTCTCGATGGTTTCGCTTAAAGTATTTCTCGAAACGAAATTCAACATACAGATACCGGATGCAAAAGCTTCACCGGAAGCATTCGACAGCGTGAATAACATAGTTAATCTTCTTAAAGAATTTAATGTTCAGGAGTAAATAAAATGGCTTATAATACAGAAGTTCGGAAACTTTATACTGATCAGCTTGAAGATTTGAAATCTCAGGGAATCTTTAAAGAAGAAAGAGCAATTTGCTCTCCGCAGGATTCCGCGATCGAAGTTGAATTCCCGATCGGCTCAGAAAAGAAAAAAGTAATTAATATGTGTGCGAATAATTATCTCGGACTTTCATCCCATCCCGAAGTTGTAAAAGCTGCACACGATGGACTCGATGTGAGAGGTTACGGAATGTCTTCCGTTAGATTTATCTGCGGAACTCAGGATATTCATAAAGAGCTTGAAAGAAAACTCTCCGAGTTTCTCGGAACAGAAGATACAATTCTCTTTCCATCCTGTATGGATGCAAACGCCGGAGTCTTCGAAGCAATATTAACTGATCAGGATGTGATGATTGCAGACAGACTTGTTCACGCTTCGATAATTGACGGAATGCGTTTGTGTAAAGCGCAGAACGATTCATTCAAACATTCTGATATGGCTCATCTCGAAGAGAAGCTGCAGCTTCATCAAAATAAAAGATTGAGAATGGTAATTACCGACGGTGCTTTTTCAATGGATGGCGACCTGGCAAAGCTGGATAAAATTGTTGAGCTTGCAGAAAAATATAATGCGATGGTTTTCGTTGACGACTCGCACTCAAGCGGTTACATCGGAAAAACCGGAAGGGGCACGCAGGAACATTGCGGAGTTCTTGGTAAAATTGATATCATCACAACTACTTTGGGAAAAGCACTCGGCGGTGCAAGCGGCGGTTGTGTTTCCGGAAGAAAAGAAATTGTAGAAATGTGCAGACAGAAAGCACGTCCGTATCTTTTCTCAAACACTGTCGCACCCGTAATTGTTGAAGGTGCTTTGCGTGTTCTCGAAATTATTTCCAGATCAACTGAAAGACGTGACAAGCTTGAAGAGAACTCAAATTTCTGGAGAAAAAATTTAACCGATGCCGGCTTTATAATTAAAGAAGGTGAAACTGCAATTGTTCCGGTTATGCTTTTTAATGCAAAGCTTTCGCAGGATGTTGCACGTGATCTTTATGCTGAAGGAATTTATGCTGTCGGTTTCTTCTTCCCGGTAGTTCCGAAAGGACAGGCGAGAATAAGAACGCAGTTATCTGCTGCTCACGAAAGACATCATCTTGAAAAAGCTCTTGCTGCTTTTATTAAAGTAGGAAAGAAGTATGATATCCTCGGAAAGACAAAGCAGGAGATTATAAATCAGTACGGGATGTGAAAAATCAAATTGATTTTTAAGGTCAGAGGTGATTACTGACACCTTTGACCTTTTTCTTCTCCATTCTCATTTCACTTCTCTTTCAATTTCAATATTTTTGTTCCGCCAATAATTTTTAATAACAATCTTTAAGTGATACTATGTACCGCAGAACTAAATACGATTTAAAACAGGAGTTGACATCAATCAGGGAAGCAAACCTGTATAAAGATGAAAGAATAATTCTCTCAGACCAGAAAGCTAAAATAAAAGTTTCTTATCCGGCAGATTCAAAACCAAAAGAGGTTCTCAACTTCTGTTCTAACAATTACCTGGGACTGGCAAATCATCCGGATGTAATTAAAGCTGCACAAAAAACTCTGGACACTCACGGATTTGGTTTGTCATCAGTTAGGTTCATTTGCGGCACACAGGATATTCACAAAGAACTGGAAAAAAGAATCGCAGATTTTTATCAGATGGATGATGCCATACTATATTCATCCTGCTTCGATGCAAATGGCGGATTGTTTGAAAGTATTCTCGGTCAGGATGATGTTATAATTACAGATCAGCTTAACCATGCGAGCATTATTGACGGAATAAGATTGTGCAAAGCAAGAAGACTGATCTATGAACACTCGGATATGAAATCGCTTGAACAAAAATTAATCCTCGCACGGGAAGGTGCTAATATCTGGGATCATACTGGACTTGCACAGGAGCCTCATCCGGCAAAAAATATTGTTATTGTAACTGATGGTGTGTTTTCGATGGATGGTGATATTGCAAAAATTGATGAAATAATTCAGCTTGGTGATAAGTACGATGCCCTTGTAATGGTAGATGATTCACACGCAACCGGCTTCTTTGGGAAAACCGGAAGAGGTGCTGTTGAGTATTGTAATGCACTTGGTAAAGTTGATATAATCACTTCGACTCTCGGTAAAGCAATGGGCGGTGCTTCCGGTGGATTCACTGCTTCCAGGAAAGAAATTGTTGAAATGCTAAGACAAAGATCACGTCCGTACCTGTTTTCGAATACACTTGCACCAGCAATTGTTGGCGCTTCCATAGCAGCATTTGATCTGCTTGAAAAATCAGATGACTTGCGTGATATGTTGATGAAAAATACAAAATACTTCCGCGAAAAGATGAAGGCACTTGGTTTTGATTTAATTGAAAGTATTCACCCGATAGTTCCTGTTCTGTTCAGAAAATTTGAAAATGATGCGCAGCTTGCTCAACAAATTTCAAAAGAACTTTATGATGAAGGAATTTATGTTGTGGGATTTTCATATCCTGTTGTTCAGAAAGGGCAGGCAAGAATTCGTGTGCAGATTTCTGCCGCACACTCCGGAGAAAACCTTGACGCGTGTATAAACGCGTTTGAGAAAGTGGGAAAGAAGCACCGCGTTATTAGCTGACGCTTGATGCTAGATAGTAGATACAGGATTCTGGAAATCTATTTATTGCTGATATGTTCGTTCTGAACTGATTGTAAGAATCGATTAATCATTTTTCCTAGAATTTCTAATTTAGAATGCAATTCGTTATAAAGTTTATCATCAGTGAGAGAGCCTGTTTCAAATAAATTTTCAAGATGATCTAAAGTTTCATCATTTGAAGCTAAAGACATTGTTATGTATCGTTCATAATCACTTTTGTAATTTCTTCTTCCATAACCTTCCACAATTGTAGACTTAACAGATTTAGATGATCTTCTAATCTGACTTCCTTCTTCGTACATTTCAAATTTCGGAAGAGTTAAAGTCATTTTATGAATTTCAATTACCAATTCTCTGGCTCGCTGCCAGATTTCAAGATTTTTATAACTCATTTTTATTGTTTTTGATTAATTAACTAGTATCCAGCATCCAGTATCCAGTATCCAGGCTCATTCCCAGTCCAAAATCACTTTTCCTGAATTACCAGATTTCATTATCTCAAATCCTTCCTGGTAATCCTCTATTTTAAATCTGTGAGTTATGATTGGACTGATTGGTAATCCGCTTTGAACCATTGCCTGCATCTTGAACCAGGTTTCAAACATCATTCTACCATAAATACCGCGGATGGTTAGTCCATTGAAAATAACTTTGCCCCAATTAATGCCTGCTTTTTCAGGAAGGATTCCGAGCAATGCCATTTTGCCACCGTGATACATAACATCAATCATATCATTAAAAGCGTGAATGCTTCCACTCATTTCAAGTCCAACATCAAAACCACCAACCATTCCTAATTCTTTAACAACGTCCGGAAGTTTTTCTTTTGTAATGTTAACCGCGCGCGTGACTCCAAGTTTTTTTGCAAGTTCAAGTCTGTATTCATTCATATCAGTGATGACAATATTTCTTGCACCGGAATGTTTTACAATTGCTGCAGCCATAATTCCGATTGGACCAGCACCGGTGATGAGAACATCTTCACCAAGAACATCAAATGAAAGAGCTGTATGGACTGCATTTCCTAACGGATCAAATATTGAAAAAATTTCTTTTGGAATTTTCGGATCGCAATGCCAGATGTTGGAAACAGGAATTACAAGATATTCAGCAAAACATCCGGGACGATTTACACCGACTCCTTTTGTATTCGGGCAGAGATGTCCTCTTCCTTCACGGCAATTCCGGCAGTGACCACACACGATATGACCTTCACCACTTACTAATTCTCCAACTTTAACATCCTGAACATTTTCTCCAAAGGCTTCGATAGTACCAACATACTCGTGACCAACATGCATAGGCACGGGAATAGTTTTTTGCGCCCATTCATCCCAGTTGTAGATGTGGATGTCTGTTCCGCAGATAGATGTCTTATGGATTTTTATCAAGACATCATTCGGTCCATATTCAGGAAATGGAACTTCATCCATCCATATACCGGGTTTAGCATATTTTTTTACAAGAGCTTTCATTTTTTTCATGATAATACCTTTCGAGAAAAGATTATAAGCAGGCTGTTATTGTTATTTGCTAAAAAGATTTTTTGAACAATTTAAACTTAGATAATAGGGGAGTAAACAACAATAACTTATTGTCGGTAAAAAAAAGAAATGGAAAAATTTGAAGCTGAAATTTATTTCATATCAGAGAAAACAAGGCAAATTCAGTCTTGCCAATTGAATGAGGCTTACTTTTAATATCTTTCATTTTTTTGCCCACCCAATCTTCATCAATGTTGTTCACTTTTGCAGTTGCATTCAGCCAGTTTAATTCATCATCTCCAATTACATTATCTGAAAGAGCAAGCTTCAGACCGTCTTCAATAAAAGATTTTGCAATACCTTTGTCCGAAAATTTAATTGGTTCCTCTGTTATGTATTTATTTTCAAGAAGGTGTGAAATAGTTTCTTCAAAAAAATCCGAAGAAAATCCGAGACGTGTTGCAATCTTCTTAATGATAGATATTTCCGATTCAGTTAACTGATTGTCTTTTCTTGCAGTAATTAACAAACCTTTCAGGTAGCTGCTGCGATCGAGTTGGGGAATCTCCACAATAACCTCACATTGGTTTGATGATACACAAAGCTAATTAATTTGAACTAATCAAAAAATGCTTTTGCAAATACACTCAAACATAATACCATAATATCCATTTGAAATTTAATTAATGAAGACTTGAATTTCAAAGTGATAAACGGTTACCCTGCGCCATATTTAACGAATTAACAATTAAATAATCTCATCATTTAATACTTGTTAAGTTTTTATTACCGATTCGGAAATCAATTTTACTGTTTATAGTTGATATTTTTAAATTACTTTAGTTATTAAGGATCAGAAGGAATTCTTATTTGATTATTTTTAAATGGAAAAATTATCACTTTAATTTTCAATAAATTTTCAGAAAATCATGAAACTATTATTTGTTGCCCTGGCTATTATCTTGCCTGTCCGGTCAATTGCACAGCAGTCAGAAAAGGACTGGGAAACCGGTTTTGAAAAATCAGGATTTATGTCAACGGCAAATTACATTCAGACGATGGATTACTTTCAAAATCTTGCTGACAATTCTGCATTTGCTGAATTCTTATCATTCGGTGTTTCTCCACAGGGCAGAGAGTTAAAATATTTATTGGTGACTAAAGAAAGTAAATTAAGTGTTCCTCCAGGGAAAGAACTATTCAAACCAACCATTCTTATAATTAATGGAATACACTCCGGGGAAATAGAAGGCAAGGATGCTTCAATGATTTTATTAAGAGAAATTCTGATCACAAAAGAAAAACAATATTTACTCGATAGTATAAATATTTTAGTTGTTCCAATTTTCAATGTTGATGGGCACGAAAGAATAAGTAAGTATAATCGCATCAATCAAAATGGTCCGGAGGAAATGGGTTGGAGAACAACAGCACAAAACTTAAATCTCAACCGTGATTGGATGAAAGCCGATTCTCCTGAAATGCAGGCAATGTTAAAATTGATCAGCAGATATTTACCGGACTTTGCTATTGATACTCATACAACAGATGGTGCCGATTATCAATATTCAGTTACGTATGGGCTTGAATGGTCAAAAAATATTTTTTCGGAAACTGCTGATTGGCTTGGTAAAAAATTTGTACCGTTTCTTGAAAATGGTGTAGAAGAAAAAGGCTTTCTGATTTTTCCATATGTTTATTTGAAAAACTGGGCTAAAGGTTTAGATGATGGTCTGATTTACTGGCCAGCAACTCCCAGATTTTCCACGGGTTATTTTGCCCTTCGAAATAGGCCCTCACTACTGGTTGAAACTCATATGTTCAAACCGTATAAAGAAAGAGTTTATGCTACGAAAGCTGTTTTGGAAACAACAATGGAATTTATCTTTAACCATTCCACAGAGTTGACGGAATTGAATAGAGAAGCTGATAAACAAACAACTATGCTTTATGAAAAGGATGAATATCTGCCACTTGCTTTTTCTAACACAGATAAATTTGAACTGATGAACTTCAAAGGCTACAAATATTATTGGGACTCATCAGCAGTATCCGGGACAAAGAAACTTGTTTATAATGAAAGCAAAATGGATTTCGAGATGAAATATTTTAATGATGTTATTGTAACCGATACTATTAAAGTTGCAAGAGGTTATTACATCCCTCCCGAATATTCTTATTTGGTTGATAGGCTCAAATTGCATGGAGTGCACCCATCTTTCCTTCTAAGTGAAAGCAAAAAAGAAATTGTTACCCGATATAAATTTAAAGATGTCAAATTTGCAGAAACTTCTTACGAAGGACGACAGGCGGTGACTTTCTCTTACAACACATATTCGGAAGAAGTTATCATTCCCAAAGGTTCTTATCTTTATTTAACAGACCAGCAAACCGCAAGAATTTTAACTCACTTACTAGAACCTAAATCAGCAGATTCATTTATTCGATGGGGATTTATGAACCAGATCTTTGAGCAAAAAGAATATTATGAAAATTATGTGATGGAAAAATTAGCTGAAGAAATGTTAACAAATGATCCTGAACTAAAAAAAGAATTCGAAGAAAAATTAAATAATGATGAGACTTTCAGGAATAGTTCAAAAGCAAGATTAGATTTCTTTTATGAAAGATCACCATATCCTGATAAGCAGTTGAACGTTTATCCCATCCTGCGAGTAGAATAAAGCACTCTTTAAAAAAAGTAGTAAATTTCGGGTAACAATTAGCAAGAATAAAAATCATTTCACTTTAATAGGGAGATATAAAATGGATTACCGAATTGAAAAAGATACAATGGGAGAAATTAATGTTCCATCCAATAAATACTAGGGAGCACAAACTCAGCAAGATCAAAATGAAAATTTTAAAATTGGCGGGGATAAGATGCCTGTTGAGAATTAATCCGGGCATTTGGAATATTAAAGAAAGCCGCTGCTCTCACTAACGCTGAATTAGGCATTTTACCTGAAGAAAAAGCAAAAATTATAATGTCAAAGTTGTGATGAAGTAATTGAAGGAAAATTGGATGAGCATTTTCCACTTGTTGTATGGCAAACAGGTTCTGGTACTCAATCCAATATGAACGTGAATGAAGTAATATCTAATCGGGCCACTTGATACTGCGGTGGAGAAATTGGTGAGGGAAAACATTTTATACATCCCAATGATGATGTAAATAAATCACAATCTTCCAATGACACATTCCCAACAGCGATGCACATTGCTGCTTGTGACGTACTTACACATGTGACCATTCCCGGAGTTACTAAACTACTAAATACCCTGAAAAAAAAGGCCGAGGAGTTTAAAGATATCATTAAAATAGGCAGGACTCATCTGATGGATGCAACTCCGCTTACTTTGGGTCAGGAGTTTTCTGGTTTTGCTGCTATTGTTGAACATGGATTAAGAGCAATCAGATATTCACTAACACATTTGCACCAAATAGCGCTGGGTGGAACAGCAGTTGGTACTGGTTTAAATACACCAAAGGGATTTGATGTTTTAGTCGCAAAAAAAATAGCCGATCTTTCACCCTGTAATTTTGTTACTGCGGAAAATAAATTTGAGGCACTTTCTGCTCATAGTTCTATAATTGAAATATCAGGAGCACTCAAACTTTTAGCAACAGGTCTAACCAAAATTGCTAATGATATACGCTTCTATGCTTCCGGTCCCAGATCAGGTATAGGCGAATTATTACTTCCAGAAAATGAACCCGGATCATCCATTATGCCTGGAAAAGTTAATCCAACTCAATGTGAAGCCTTAACACAGGTTTGCACTGAAGTTGTTGGTAACGATATTGCAATTACAATGGCAGGAATGCAAGGACATTTTCAGCTGAATGTTTTTAAACCTGTAATGATTCTTAATCTCCTTAACTCAGCCAGATTATTAGGAGATGCTTGTGTTTCATTTAATGATAATTGCGCTGTAGGCATTGAACCAAACCTTGAAAGGATTAAGTTTAATCTCGATAATTCTTTAATGCTGGTAACAGCTCTAAACCCCGTAATTGGTTATGATAACGCAGCAAAGGTTGCTAAGAAAGCCCACAAAGAGAATAAAACACTTAGAGAAGCTGCTTTGGAACTTGGATTACTTACAGCAGAAAAGTTTGATGAAGTTGTAAGACCAGAAAAAATGATTGGACCAAAAGGTTAACTGAGCTCAACAAACCCAATTCCTTTAAGGAATTGGGTTTGTATATATAAAAATTTTATGAACTGGAACGGAACGATATCCCTGCTAATTGCCTGTCTTGAGTTTCTTCTTCTGTTTAATCTTCTTGTTTTTGCAGAGAAGAGCAAGCTCAACAAAATTGCAATAACTATGATTGCATTACTTGCAGCTTATCAGTCGATGGAATTCCTGATGTGCCAGGTTGAATTGCAAAGTGCTTTCTTTCCCTATTTCGCATTTGTAATAATCTCATTCCTTCCTCCGCTAAATCTTTTACTTACAATTGCACTTCAACCCATACCTGAAATTAAACTGGCAAAATATTTTTTGTTTGTTCCTGCAATCCTTTTTGTAATCTATTACACATTTATTATTCCAAAATTTGCAGTAACAAGCTGCACCGTACTTTACGCAACTTACCATTATCCACTCGGCGATTTGTTTGGATTATTCTACTACCTGCCGATTCTGATTTCAATTATTCTGCTCATTTTATTTGTAAAAAAAGAAAATGATAAAAAGAAAAGATTAATTGGAAAGGCTCTGCTCTTCGGTTCAATCTTTATCAGTATCCCTCCATTACTTGGTTTCAGCCTGATGTTTGCAGGTTCTTATTCAGTTATTTCTGCAATTGAAAGTATTTTGTGCAAGTTTGCATTTGTGTATGCGGTTTGTCTAACTTTTATTTGTATTTATAATTCTCCATTCAAAGATGAACGAAACTATTTTAAATATTTATCTGGTTATAAATGAAGCCGGGACTTGTTTCTTTAATAATCATAATCCTTAGTTGGTTTTTTCAGTCCTGCAACACAACCGAACCACCTGAAGGACAGGACTTAAATTTAAAGCGTGAAGACGTAAGCTGCACTGAAGCGTGGATAGAGTTAACCACAACCAAACTCCAACTCCCAGCAACACTAACACTAAAACAGACAGATCCGTCTGGCAACACAAAATCTTATATCTTAAATCTCAATACTAAAGACTCGTTACTCTACGTTGATTCCCTCCTGCCAAACCAAACATACCAGTATCAAGTATCGAGTATCCAGCATCAAGTATCCAGCAACGAGTTGAGCGTTACAGCAATGGACACAACCAGCCACGACTTTATATTTGAAACCTGGACATTTGGTGAACACGATGCAAGTTTTCTTTGGGATGTGGCGATAATAGATGAAAATTCTATTTATGCCGTAGGGGAGATTTATATGAATGACACTCTTGGGCAACCGGATCCAAAAGCTTATAATGCAATTCATTGGGATGGAAGCCAATGGGAGTTGAAAAGAATTATGTTCTATACGTTTTGCGGGCAACAACATAAAAATTCATATCCAGCTTCATCTGTCATGGCATTTTCAGAAAGTGAAATTTGGGTTTCAATGAATGGTGATCAAGTTGCTAAGATTGACAATGGTTTACAATCGCAGACTATATGTATGCCTTGGATCTTTTCAATCAATAAAATCTGGGGAAGCAGGAGCAATGATTTATACGTTGTGGGCAATAACGGGAACGTTGCCCACTACGTTAGCGGCATGTGGAGTCGAATAGAAAGTGGAACAGAAACAAGAATAAATGATGTTTGGGGAATTATTTCTAAAGAAAATGAAACAATTCTTTACTGTCCTGTATCTTCATTTTTTGTTCCCGGAGATAAGAAGATTTTAAAAATTACAGATGGAAAGGTTGACTCCGTTTCCTGGAACAGAGATGTTCGGCTTTATTCAGCCTGGGCAGTAAATGATAAAATTTTATATGTGTGTGGTGAAGGTGCATACGTTAATAAGTTTGGTGTATGGAATGAAATAGACCTATACCCTGTAGGAACTAATTCAGTAAGGGGTAATGGTTCAAATGATATTTTTATTGTGGGGGATTCCGGGGCAATTTTCCATTTCAACGGAGTAAGCTGGAAGATGTTAAGTACACCGAATAATAAAGGCTATTCAAAAGTAGCCATTAAAGGAAATATTGTTGTAATCTGCGGAAATTATCAAGGAAAGGGTTTAATAGAAATTGGTATAAGGAATTAATTATAATTAAAAAAAGGAGTTAATAGCCCAACAAAAAAAATCCCGCCCATTACAAACTTGTCACGTTCGCAATGTGGCAGAACGAATCCTTTCTTCCATACATATCAATTCATTAAATTTCCGTTGTAAAAAAATATCTAAACATTTGAACGAAACTATTTTAAATATTTATCTGGTTATAAATGACGGACTTGTTGTCGAGTTTCGCGTAGTTGCTTACGAAATGGAAGGCGGAGATGACAGGAAAATTGATTTCCTCAAAAGCAAAGCAAGAGAAGATTTTACGAACGCGTATAAGTTTGATGCACCGACAGACAAGCACGGAAAGTTTATGACTTACAATCGTTTTCACAAACTTGAAAAACGTGGAATGCACTTCCAGTTGTTTGAAGAAATATTTTCAAGCTTCAAAGTTGCTGAGCATCCGCTCATTTGTGTTACTCCAGTTGTTGATGGAGAGATTTATAGCAGCTAAATTTAATCTGAGTTGGACAGATTACTAATCTGTCCTACAGGAAAAATATAATGAAATTAAAATATCAACATATCGTCATCACAATAATTTTAATGTTAACAATTATGGGAAGTAAATTGTACATATCCGATCAAACAAAAACACCACTTACTCCTTTTCAGAAAAAACAAAAACAACTTGATCAATTATACTCTGATAAGAAACTGGGTTCGTTTGTGGAAAACGGAAAAACATTTTTTCGTCTGTTTGCACCGAATGCAGAAAAAGTTTCTTTGCTTACTTTTGACAAGCCAGAGCAGACTAAAGGAAAAGAATTTACAATGATCAGAAGATAATGATGGTGTTTGGGAAACTTCACTTGATGGAGAACGTTACGGATTGTTTTACGGCTTCAAAGTTTGTCATTCCGGAACTCCTTGCATTGAAGATATTGTCTGTATTGATCCTTACGCAAAAGCTGTTGCGACTTTTCAAACATATTTCAGCCCAAGAAGAGCTATTGTTGTAAAAGAAGAAAGTTACGACCTGTGTGCCGGACAGGCAGGTTGGGAAGGTGACGAATGGATTCAGCGTGATTGGCGTGATCTTATAATTTATGAAATGCACATCCGCGATATGACAGAACATTCTTCTTCAGGAGTTACAGAAAGAGGAACGTATAAAGGATTAGTGGAGAAAGGAAAAGTTGGTGGTATTGATTACTTAAAAAATCTTGGAGTCAATGCCGTTGAACTTCTTCCCGCACAGGAGTTTGCAAATAATGAAGCACCATTCAAAGATTCGCTCAACGGAAAATATAATAGCTGGAATCCTTATGAAAGAAATCACTGGGGATATATGACCGCAGCATTCTTTGCACCGGAAAGTTATTACAGTGAAAATGTTCGCGAACCCAAATTGAATGAATGGAGTGGAACCGATGCAAAAGCAGTTACTGATTTCAAAGATATGGTGAAAGGATTTCACAAAGAAGGCATCGCTGTAATTATGGACGTGGTTTACAATCACATTTCAGAATATGAAATTGGAAACCTTAAACAGATTGATAAAGAATATTATTTCAGACTGGATGAAAAAGGAAATTACATTGCTCAAAGTGGATGCGGTAATGATTTTAAAACTGAACGTCCGATGGCAAGAAGAATGATTGTTGAAAGTATTCTTTATTGGATGAAAGAATATCACGTTGACGGATTCCGTTTTGATCTTGGAAAACTGATTGATTGGGAAACAATCGAGCAAATTATTTTTGAAGCGAAGAAAATTAATCCTTATGTAATTTTTGTTTGCGAACCCTGGGGTGGAGGATATGATCCTTCCGGATTTTCTGTTCGCGGTTGGGGTGCGTGGAATGATCAGATAAGAAATGGAATAAAGGGTGAAAATCCTTTTGATGGACACGGATGGTTATTTGGTAAGTGGTACGGAAACAACAGTCCCACCAGAATAAAAAGTTATGTGAATGGAACTTTGACAAAAGACACACTTGGATTATTCCAGAAACCTGAACATTCTGTAAACTATCTTGAATCTCACGATGGATACACACTCGGTGATTTTATCCGTCTTGGTTTGGGCGATGTGAAAAAAGATCAGGTTATTAATAATGTTGATGAGTTTATTAGGCTCACTCCAACACAGTTAAAACTTAACAAACTTGCAGCGTTATTTCTTTTTACTTCACGTGGAATAACGATGATTCATTCCGGGCAGGAGTTTGCAAGAAGTAAAGTTATTCCTTTTGATATTCCGGTCGATGATCCGCATAAAGGAATGATTGATCACAACAGTTACGAAAAAGACAACGAAACAAATTATATTAATTACAATCACGTAAGAATAAATCAGGATTTGTTTGATTATTACAAAGGATTGATTGAGCTACGGACAGAATATGAAGCATTCAGAAGAGCAAGTTATAGTGATGTAATCTTTTTCGATTTGAAGAAAAATCCTTTTGCCCTGGGATATTTACTCAAATACAAAGATGAAGAATTCGTAGTTCTATTTAACGCAGATCCGAAATCAATTATTGAAATTAATTTACCTGAAGGCGTGTGGGATGTTTTAGTTGATGAAAATATATCAGGCATAAAACCCATCAAGACGATGCAGAATAAAATTACACTCAATAGTTCAACTGGTTGTATTCTGAAGAAGCAGTAAATGAAACTAAGATTTTTAAATATATTCTTTTTTGCTCTGCTGTTTTCTATTCAGATTTTACCACAGCAATTTTCTCAAGGTTCACCGGAGTGGCTTGTTGATATGTTTTTCAGCAAAGCAAGTTTTCCTGATAAAGCAAATTATTTTTCAGGTGAAATGTTGAATTATATTGATGAGCCAACAATCGGTGAAGAATTAAAAGGTGAAGGAGAAAATTATTTCCATCAGATAAAAGTAGAAAGTGATAGGTTAGTTTATTCCGTAGAAATTAAAACAGAAATTAAAACGATCGAATTTTATTGTTATCTCTCAAAATATGAAAGTAACTGGAAGATTGATGCTGTAAGAAGATTTCTCTTACCGGCTTTTATTTATAGTGTACGTGATTCACTTTCGCAGCTAAATACTCTTTCTTCCGGTGACTCTGTTTTTTTTCTTTCCATACAGCTTTTTACTGCAACAGATTATGAGCTGAAAAATTACCTCGAAGAAAATCTGGATAAATTCCGGGGACTCATTTCATTATTTAACAGCAACTTTAAAAGTCAGGCAGATGAAGCTCTTGCTTCAGTCGGTTGTAACGCTATTTATTCAGATAAAAAATATCCCGGCTGTATATTTATCCAAATATTAAAATTCGAAACAATGGAAGTTGGATTTATTCAGGCTGCTGATGCAATCCTGCTTCCGGAAATTTCTTTAGGAGAGTATATCTATATTGAGGAAGTTACACCCGGATGGTTTATCTATCGGGTAATGTAGCAGGTTGTTTGTTTAATGACTTCTTTTTTTTAATGATTTATCAATTGCCGCTTTAAGACTTATCAGGTTTACCGGTTTATTAAAAATGTATTCTATTCCGAGCTCAGTATATTCCTGAATTGCTGTGCGGTCAATTTCACCGGTAAGTATTATTACCGGAACTGTTTCCTTCAATCCATTCTTAATTAATTCACTTATAAGATTAAGTCCGCTCATTATTGGCATTTTATGCTCGGTGATTACAAGTGCAGGAGGAGATTGAATTATCCTTTCCAGAGCTTCTTTACCATTTGAAACTACATTGATGGCATAATCGGTTGTTATGTTGATTAGCACTTTTGAATAGAACATCCTTTCACGCGTGTTACTATCAACAAGAAGTATTTTGGTGGATGCAACGGGAATCGTGAAAACAAACTCAGTTCCTTTGCCGAATTCACTTATAACATCTATCTGCCCACCATGTTTATCAATAATCTCTTTTACGAGTGAAAGACCCAATCCGCTGCCCTTTTCTCCGGCGGTTCCTTCTGAAGTATATTTTGTTTCGATATTGAATAGCTTATCAAGATTTACGGATTTAATGCCTACACCGGTATCTTTAATTGAAAAAGTTATAAACCTTGAGGTTGAAGAAACATTTACTGAAATCATTATTCTGTCTCCCAATTTTGTGAACTTCACAGCATTTGAGAGCAGGTTATTAAATACCTGAAGAATTAGATTTTTATCCCCGAATATGTGTAATCCCGGTTCAATAAGATTTTCAATCTCAACGCCTTTCTTCAGGGCTGTTCCTGTAACCGTGCTGATTGAACTTTCAATAACTTCTCTTGCATTAAGCTTTTCCGGTTCAAATTTTATTCTGCCTGTTTGAAGTCTTGTCCAATCAAGCATAGAATTAACAAGAGCAAGCATAGATTTTGAGGAATCCTGTATATAAGTTATGTACTGAAGCCGTTCAACTTCAGTTAAAGCCTCATCTTCTAAGAGAAGATCTGTAAATCCAAGTATCGAGCTGAATGGAGCGCGTAAATCATGAGAGATAATTGAAAGGAATCTGTCTTTTGCATCATTCAGTTTTTTCAAATTCGAGGCTGACTGTCTCAAATCTTCTTCGGCACGTTTATTAAATGTAATATCGCTGATCAATCCATAAATCTTCTGGATTTTACCTTCAGCATCACGCACAACATTTATTTTATTTCTAACCCATACAACATTTCCGGATTTATTAATAATTCTAAATTCAAATTCAGTAGCTACAGGTTTATCACTTTTCCAGATAAAAGATAATCTCTTTTTCAGATCAGGAAAATCATCCGGGTGTATGATTTTCAGAAAGAGTCTCTGATCGCTTAGAAATTCTGTTTGCGTGTAGCCAGTTATTTTCTGAATAGCAGATGAATAATAGGTGGGCAGCATTTTGTTATCAGATCTTTCAAAAGTATAAAGCAGGTCATCAATGTTCTCGGCAATGTTTCGGTACTTTTGTTCGGAGTCTCTTGCTGCTTCCTGCATACGTTTTCGTTCGCTGATATCCTTGGCAACAAGAATAAGATACAACTGTCCACTGTTTTCCAGTTCGCATGAAGAAAATTCGGCGTAAAAAGCCGAGTTGTCTTTTTTTCTGCCCAGAAATTCCAGTCTTTCTTTTGACAGTTTTGAAGATTTCTTTGCCTTGAGATACTCTAAAACCTTGTCGATACTCTTTTCAGAAACTAATTCAAGAACATTTCTATTTTCAAGCTCCTTTGCAGTTTCATAACCAAATATTTTAGCAAATGAATCATTTGCCAAAGTTATACATTCATCCAGTTCAACTGCTATTCCGTCCTTTGCCGACTTAAAGAGAGATTGGTAGATGCTCTTTGTCTCGTGTTCTTCCGGTATATGAAGATCGGTGATATAACAATTAAAAGTTGTTGGTGTGTTATTAATTAACTTATCAACCTCTATTATGAGTGCAACTTCTACGGTGTTGGAGTTTATGGTGAGCAATTTTACGGGCAGTGATTTTTTTCCACCTGTACTCTAAGTTTTGAATTTCATTTTTAATTCTATCTATATCATCAGGAATAATAAAATCAAAAAAGTGGCTCATAAATAATTCCACTTCTTTAAATTCAAGTAAAGATAAAAAGGCCTTGTTTGTAGATATGATGGAACCCTTTGTGTCAATCTTACACATCGGTTGTTTTATTTCCCGGATCTCTTCTTTCGTTTCAGTAGTTGTTTTTCCACTATGCAATAGGGCGGAATCAAGTTTTATTCTTCGGCACACTACAATAAAATCAGATTTAACTTCTTTGCTTTTATAGAAAGTTAAATGCACAGGCAGTTTGCCGGAAGTTTTGCTTTCGAGATAAGTAGTCAGATCACATGAATTTTCATCATCAAGCTGACTGATTAAATTTATTATTTCATCAGAACTCAAAGAAGGAAAAAATTCGAGGATAGATAATTGATCGCCGGTTTTATTAATTCCTGATATACTTTCAAACTGTTCATCCCAGTCAACGATACTGCCGTTCCTGCTTATTAAAATTAATCCGGTATCCCGTCTTCTGGAAATTTCCTTATAGTATTCCAGCCCTTGTAATTTTACAACCATTGATTGAATTTCTTCCTGGGGTAGCGGACTTTCTTTAAACACAAGATAAACGATTTGAACAAAACCATTTTCACTGATAACCGGTTCTACTGTGCAATCGAATTTTCTATTGTTGTTCTCAGACTCAAACTCAATTTGTAAAAATTGCAGCTTACCAAACTGAACTGCAGTGCTGAATGCGTCAGCAACTTTTTGTTTCAGTGGAGGATTGAAAATATCGTGAATGTTTCTGCCGGTTATCTCTTTTCTTAGCAAATTAAATCCGCGAATTTCTTTACCTGCTGAATATTTTATAGCTCCACTGGTGTCGGTTACTATCAGGAAAATTTCTTCTTTGTTTATGTGCTGGTCAGTAAGTTTTAGCCTGGGGTCATCGCCGGTATCTGAAAGAAACTGAAGGTCTTCAATTATCAGCATACCTCCTGAAATGTTTTCATCTTCATAAATCGGAGAACCTTTTGCAAGCAATGAAATAAAACGTCCGTCATTAGTTTTAACATGCTTAATTTCTTTTTCAAACGGTCTTCCTTTAACAACTGCTTTCAAATCTTCGATGATATTTATGGGAGGGAAAAGGTTGTACTTAAAAATATTAATATTCAATAACGAGGTGTTGAATTGATAAATCATTCCAAGCTTGTGGAAGTTCTGATTAATAAATTCCACTCTTCCATGAAATGAGAATGTTAATATCCCCAACGGAATTTGGTCGATTAATATTTCCGTACTTTGCTTCAAGAGAAGTTTGCCCACACTTAATAGTTTAACAAGCAGATTAACGTTGTTTTATAGCAATAATAGTGCTAATCGGTAATAATTATAACGCTTAAATTGTCTTTGTTTTAACTGGTAGTCCTAATGAACGATTTTATCAACACATTGTTACAAGTAAGCAAAAAAAACAATTTATTATTGACTATTCATTTACGATAATCAAAGTGATAAAAATATTTTTTGTCAGAATAACAACAATTGTCGTCTCAGAATGATATGATTTATTATGTTTACGTAGCAAAATAAGAAACAGGTTGAGTCAACCGTTCGATATTTATAAAGAGATGAATTAGATAATTTTATTTAATTTTCATGTAGATAAAAATAAATCTGTGTGTTGTGTTTAAAAAATTTTTTCAAACCATTGGTAACCGGTCATTAGCTTTCCTGGAAGAGTCAGGGCAAATTTTTCTGCTGCTCTTTGGAATAATTAAGAATCTAAAAAACCTCCATCGTACCCGAAAAGAAGTAATGTATCAAATGCAGCACATCGGAGTTGATTCACTTCCGTTGGTAATTATCATTGCCACATTTACAGGTGCTGTTGCTGCCTGGCAAGCCGCCTATCAGTTGAAAGGAATTGCTCCATTATCATTACTCGGCGGAACCACAAGCCGGGCGATCATTACAGAACTCGGACCTGTACTGACCGGAATTGTAATAGCCGGTAGAGTTGGAGCTTCAATAGCAGCCGAACTCGGGACTATGAAAGTAACAGAGCAAATTGATGCTCTCGAAATCATGGCCATTGATCCGATAAGATATTTAGCAATGCCGAGATTTTTAGCTGCGATACTGATGATGCCTGTACTAGTAATCTTTGCTAATACAATTGCGGTTGCAGGGGCCTATGTTGTATCAGATTATTTTTTGCAGGTTCCCTATAATGTTTTTTTTGGCTCGGTGAGGCAGTTTTTTGAATTCTCAGATCTTACTGGCGGATTGATCAAAACTGTTGTGTTTGGAGGAGTCACTTCATTATTAGGCTGTCATATTGGATTCAGAACTTCGGGTGGAGCCGAAGGTGTTGGGTTATCAACAATTCGTTCTTTTGTACTATCTGCTGCACTGATCTTAATTCTTGACTACTTCTTATGGACTTTATTATTCTAGTCTGAGTTAATTTTAATGCTGTTTAGTGTGACTTTCATCAATTAGGAGTTTAAATTCTCCTTTAAATTCAGTACCATTAATTACAAATTAAGAAAATTCTGGAGTAAAAAATGGAACCAATTCAATTCAATATAAAAGAGAGAAAATCCAAAATTAACCTGCCTGATTCTCTTGGCTTCGGTAAAATTTTTACTGATCACATGTTTGAAATGGATTACAATGAAAAAGTCGGTTGGCATAACCCGACTATTCGACCAGTAGATGATTTACCCATACATCCCGCATCAATGTTTATACACTATGGTCAAGCTGTATTCGAAGGATTGAAAGCCTTCAGACAGGAATCAGGTGATATAGTTCTTTTCAGACCTGATAAACATTTTGAGAGATTAAATAATTCTTCCAGAAAAATTTGCATACCGGAAGTAGACGTTGATTTTACAATCGAGGCTTTGAAAGAATTAATTAACATTGAAAAAGATTGGATCCCAACGAAGCGGGGAGAATCTTTATATGTACGACCTTTTATTTTTGGAGCTGATCCTTTCCTTGGAGTTAAACCCGCAAAAGAATATAAGTTAATTTTACTTTTATCCCCTGTTGGTGCTTATTATCCCGAAGGTTTCAAACCGGTTAAAATTCTGGTAACTGATGAATACGTCAGAGCGGTTAGAAAAGGTTTGGGAGATTGTAAAACTCCCGCAAATTATGCTGCAAGTCTTCTTGCAGGACAAGATGCAGTAAAAAAAGGTTTCACTCAGGTTTTATGGCTTGATGGAGTTGAACAAAAATACATTGAAGAAGTCGGCACGATGAACATCTTTATCAATCTTAAGAATGAAATTGTAACACCAAATTTAAATGGTAGTATTTTGCCGGGTGTTACCAGAAGATCTGTCATTGAAATTTTAAAAGAATGGAAAATGAATATTGTTGAAAGACCAATAACTATTGACGAAGTAGTTGATGCATATGACAAAGGAAATCTGATTGGGCTTTTCGGAACTGGAACGGCAGCAATAATTTCATCAGTTGGCTGGTTAACATATAAAAACAAACAAATGATTTTCAACGAAGGCAAACCTGGAGAGTTGGACCTGAAACTTTTTGATGAACTCACTTCAATTCATTATGGAAATAAAGAAGATAAACGTGGTTGGTTGGTTCCTGTTGAACAAAAAGAAGTAGTTGATTCGTAAATTTTAATGGGGTAGCAATTTGTAGTTAGCTGCCCCATTTTCCCACTAAAAATAACCCTCCCAAAAAAAATAAAAAATAACTCTTGACAAGTGGTCATATGTGCACTATATTTGCAGTGAACAATTGAGCACTATTATGAAAAATAAATTAACAGACAGACAGGAAGAAATTCTCACATTCATTAGGCAATTCACTTTGGAAAGCGGATATCCGCCGACTCTTCGTGAAATAGGGAAGCATTTCCAGATATCCTCTACTTTTGGTGTGAAAAGACATCTTGAAGCACTCGTAAAAAAAGGCTTCATCAACATAGAAAGCAATGCCAGCCGGGGGATATCAATGATCAGAAAAAATTCTGATGATTATGTTGATGGAATATTAAGAGATGAAAGCGTGTTTATAAAGATCCCGGTGCTTGGTCGTGTTGCGGCCGGTATACCGATAGATGCTGTTGAAAATCTAGAGGGTTCGCTTGTGGTTGATCCTTCATTTCTTAAAAAATCAGCAAATGCTTTTGCCCTGCGTGTAAAAGGAGATAGTATGATTAATGCCGGAATCAATGATAAAGATTTGGTAATTGTTTCACCAAATGAGCAAGCAAAAAACGGAGACATTGTTGTTGCTATGCTAAATGATGAGGCAACGGTAAAAACATTTGAGTTTATAAATAATAAAATAAGGCTAATTGCCGAAAACACTGCCTATTCACCTATCGAAGTTAAAAGCCAGGATGACTTTAAATTGTTAGGTAAGGTTAAAGGCGTTGTTCGATGGTTAAATTAAAAAGGAGTGGAAAAATGAAAACAGATATTTTTATTCAGGCGATCAGAAAAAGAAACAACTTACAGTTTCTTTATGGTTTACAGCAAATGAATATAGAGCCATATTATATTTCGAAAAATAAATTTGGCAAAAAAATTCTTTACGGCAGGATCAAAAACACAAATGAAATCAGGAAATTTGAGTATAATAAGATTGCTAACATTCGTATAATAAACTCAATTAAATTTTCACCGCTCATTCCAATTAACTCTTTTGCTTCGTGAGGAGTAATATCTATGAACATTACAGAAAGAAAAGCAATTGATCTATTGGTAAACGAGTTTTGGAGGCTTGGTTTTTTTACAGTAAAAAGAAGACTTGGCACTTTTTTACCTGAGCCTTCAAATGTTGGAAAGTTTACTGTTGATGTTATTGGAAGACAAAGAGAAAAATATGCAATAGGTATTTCGCTTAGTAAAGATGATATATTTAGTTCTGATCTAATCGAAAAAATCAATTATCTTGCTTCAAGAAAGACCAGGTCTTCAGATAAGCCAATTATGCTGCTAATTGGGGTACCCAGCATTTACTTTAAACAGGTTAAGGAACTTTTAATCAGTGTTGATGAAAAAGTAAGAAAGAATATTAAACTCACCCGCATAGTAGAAGAAAATTTCGAATCAAGAAGAAAAAATCATCAGTCCAGGCAAGTCCTTTTTTCCTAAATAAATTGAACCCGCTCTATTTTTTTGCCTTTGATCCTTCAACAAACCAGACAATATTAACCTATCTTTTTTGATTTACTTCTTTTGTTTTTGTTTACCTTGATTTTATAGGCCTTTGACTATAATTTTACAAGCTTCATCAAATAAAAAGTTTAGGATTGGCTAAAAAAAAGACACAATCTGATAAAGACCTTCAAGAGGAACTAAAGAAGAGTGGGGATATCCCGGCTCATATTGCAATTATAATGGATGGTAATGGCCGATGGGCTAAGAGGCGTGGCTTACCACGAGTTGCGGGGCATCGAAGGGGGGTTGAAACCGTCCGTGAAATAGTGGAGGTTTGTGCGGAGGTTGGGGTAAAGTATCTTACACTTTACACTTTCTCAACTGAAAATTGGAAAAGGCCAAAAGATGAAGTTTCTACCTTGATGAGATTATTATTGAAAAGTCTTAAAGACAGACTTGATGAGCTCAATAAAAACAACATTAAATTAACCTGTATAGGAAACATCCAATCACTTCCAGACGTCGTACAGAATCAGCTCTATAAAGATATTGAGAGAACTAAGAATAATAAAAGAATGACGTTAAACCTTGCATTAAGTTACAGCGGCAGATGGGAAATACTGGAAGCAGTTAAAAACATATCCAGGGAAATTGCCGAAGAAAAACTTTCTCCTGAAAATATCACGGAAAATATTATCTCTAACCATCTAACTACTCAAAACATGCCCGATCCGGAGTTAATAATAAGGACGAGCGGAGAATTCCGCGTAAGTAATTTCCTGCTCTGGCAGATTGCGTATTCGGAGTTTATCATTCTTGATGTTTTTTGGCCGGATTTTTCAAGAAAGCACTTATACGATGCAATCAGGCAATACCAAAAGCGTGAGCGAAGATTTGGTAAAGTAAGCGAGCAGATTCATAATACTACAAATGAAAATTTAGAAGAGGACTCCGCTGTTGAAATTGCTTAAACTTTTGATTTTTATTTTATTCTGCTGGATGTCTGTTGCTACATTTCCCCAGGGGGCACAAAAGAGTTACAAAATTTTAGGAATTTCAGTTGAGGGAAATAAATCGGCTGATGCTGCAACAATAGTTGCGAATAGTGGATTGAAGGTTGGAAGTGAAATTCAGGTGCCGGGCGACCAAACTCTAAGTGCGATACGGCAATTGTGGACACTCAATATTTTTTCTGATATTCAAATTTTGATTGAAAGAGAAATTGACGAGGGTGTTTTTTTACTGATTAAAGTTGAGGAGTATCCAAGGCTCGAAAAAGTCGTAATCGAAGGGAATGATGAACTTGATACTGAGGATATTGAAAAAACAATAACCTTTCTAAGGGGAACTGTTATCTCTCCCCAATCAATTGCCAAATTGAAAATTAGAATAAAAGATCTTTATGCTGAGGAAGGATTTCTTAATGCAACAATAAAGGATGATATTTTTGAATTCCTTAGCTCGGATACACTGGATGAAGATATCACTGTCACATGGCGGAACAGAAAGGACTTCTCTGATGAATATAATTTTACATATGAAAGCAGTGATCAGATTTATTCAAACCTTATTGAGCGTATTAAAGATAGAGTTCTGTTGAAACTTACAATCAATGAAGGTAGTGAGGTGGTTGTTAGGGAAATAGAGTTCAACGGGAATATGGTTTTTGAAAGCGATGAACTTTCTGGCGAAATGGAAGAAACATCAACTGCCGTTTGGTGGAAATTTTGGTCCAGTGCCCAGTTCAAGCCAAAAGATTATGAAAAAGACAAGCAAATAGTAATAGACTATTATAAAAAGAATGGTTATAGAGATGCAGAGATTTTAGGAGATTCTCTAATTTACTACAATGATAATCAGGACTTAAAAATTGTAATAAATGTTTATGAAGGACCTCAATATAAAATCAGAAATATATCCTGGGAAGGCAACACAGTATATCCTGATTACGCTCTGAATGAGAGATTAGATTTTATGAAAGGCGATGTTTATGATTATGAAAAATTTCAGCGAAACCTTCGTGGGAATGAAGCTCAAACAGACATTTCAGCTTTGTATCTGGATAATGGTTACTTAACTTTTAACGCTCAGGCGGAAGAGAAAAGAGTTAGTGAGGATTCAATTGACATACATATTCGTGTGGAAGAACGTAACCAGTTCAGAATTTCACGTGTTGAAGTAGAAGGCAATACAAAGACAAAAGATAAAGTTATCCGAAGAGAACTTTTCACTATTCCCGGAGATTATTTTAACAGAGGATTTTTATTTAGAAGCGTTCAACAACTGGCAAACCTGCAGTACTTCAGTGCTGAAAAACTTTACGGGCCGGGAGGTATAGATACAAAACTTGAAAGCGACAGCACTGTTGCTGTAATTTTTAATGTTGAAGAAAAATCAAGCGATTACCTGAATGCCTCCGTAGGGTACAGCGGAAGTTTTGGCTTCAGCGGTTCAATTGGTGTTACACTTACCAATTTTTCTATCACAGAACCGTTCTCACTTGGCGGTGGTCAGATATTAAACTTTAACTGGCAGTTCGGATTCGGAAATATTTATCGAACGTTTACTATTGGATTCACGGAACCATGGATGTTCGATACTCCAACTTCAGTTGGTGTTGATGTATTTGATACTCGTCAGCAATATGTTTATGATTTGAGACAGACAGGAGCCACTTTAAGAGTAGGAAGAAGATTAAAATGGCCGGATGATTTTTTCTATGTTCAGGGCAGGCTCAGATATCAATATAACAATGTTCTCCAGGGGCAAAATTTTTATCAGGAGGGAGTAACCCACCAGTATACTCTTGGCGTAACATTCAGCAGAAGAAACATTGATAATCCGATTTTCCCATCACAAGGAACATCTTTTACTCTTGACCTGGAAGTTTCCGGCGGACCGTTTTTACCCGGTGATGTAGATTATAATAAAAATTTATTCAAAGTTGAGTGGTATAAAAGATTATTCAACACAAACCGATTAGTTTTTTATACTGTTGCTGACTTTGGGTATATCAATGAAATAGTTAAAGGAACTCCGATTCAACCATTTGAATTCTTTTATATGGGAGGTAACGGTCTGGTAATTGCAACTGTTCCTTTAAGAGGTTACCCGGATCGAAGCGTTGGACCTCGTAACCTATTCGGGCAGGTGATTGGCGGAAGAGTCTTTGATAAAATAGGTGCAGAGATTCGTTTTGCAGTAACTCTTGAACCAATCCCTTTATACCTGTTAACATTTGCTGAAGCTGGTAACGTTTTTGAAAGTTTTGACAAAACAGATATTTTTGATGTGAGAAGATCGGCTGGAGTGGGGGCAAGAATTTTAATCAACCCCATCGGATTAATCGGCTTTGATTTTGGTTATGGTTTTGATCGTGAAATTGTTGATGGAAGAGATCCGGAATGGCTTTTCCATTTTCAATTTGGAAGAGGTTTTTAGTATAACACAATTCATAATAACATAAGGAAAACTAACTGTGAGAAATTATCTTGTAATTTTATTTGTTCTAATTAGCACTACTTTGTTTGCGCAGAATGATTTAAAACTTGGATATGTAGATTCTCAAATTATACTTACACAATTACCAGAGGCAATTAAAGCCCAGAGCGACCTTGATGCATTGACTAAAAAATGGTCTGATCAGCTTGACTCAATGACGCTTGCTTACCAGCAATTGCTAACAGATTATCAAAAGCAGGCCGCTACCATGAACGATGAGCAGAAACTTTCAAAGCAACAAGAGCTTATTGCTATGGAACAAAAAATTCTTGGCTTCAGAAATCAGAAATTTGGCCAGCCGAATGGTGAAATCTATTTGAAACAGGAAGAAATTTTTGAACCCGTTAAAAGAAAAATTTATACGGGTATTGAACAGGTTGCTAAAAGTGAAGGAATGCAATTCATCTTTGATAAAAGCGGAGATATTGTTCTGCTTTATGCCGATGCCGCATACGATATAACATTTAAAGTACTTGACAACCTGAAAAGGGGCAAATAATTTCATTTGTTTTAATGTTCAGGTTCTTTCTTTTTGGGGAAGAACCTGTTACTAAAAATTTAAACTCCCCGGAGTAATTATGAAATTAATTTTCATTTCTTTGTTTTTATACTTACCACTGCTGTCGTTCGTAAGCAACGCACAATTAAAAATTGGTTATGTTGATTCAGATACCATTATGGATAATTTCCCGGATGTTCAGGATGCCAGGCAAAAGGTTGATGCTTTAGTCCAGGAATGGCAGACAGAATTAAGGAAATTGGAGGGCGAACTCAAAGCCAAAAAGGATGACTACGAAAAAAGAAAATTGATTATGACTGAGCAAACAAGTATTGAAGTGACGGCAGAAATAGCAAAACTTGAGAAAGACATATCTGATTACCGTGATAAAAAATTTGGAGCTAACGGTGAGTTATTTCAGAAACAGAATGAATTAATGAAACCCATCCAGAACAAAGTATTTATCATTATAGAGCAAGTTGCAACAGAAGAAGATTTGGATTTTGTTTTTGACAGAAGCGGCGACATTCTTTTTCTTTATGCAAAACCTCAATATGATCTAACAATCAAAGTTATTGAAAGACTGAAACTTGAATAAAAGTCTTCCGATCAAACTATCTCAAATAGCGCAACTGGTTGGCGGCAAGCTCATTGGTGATGCAAATGCTGAAATTAATTCGGTGGCAAGAATTGATGAAGCAATAAATGGAGACCTCACGTTTTTATACCTCCATGAATTCGAAAAATTTTTTGCATCAACAAAAGCAACTGCAATTTTAGTCAAACCTGAATTCAACAAAAGTCGGAAAGATATTTCTTACATAGAAGTTGATTCACCTGAAAAAGCGTTTGCCTCAGTTATATTAAATTTTTTCCTGCCAAAATTTGAACTCGAAGGAATTGATAATTCTTCATTCATACATAAATCATCGGCAATTGGAAAGAATTCTGCTCTTGGAAGAAATGTTGTTATCGGGGCAAATTGCAGAATAGGTGAGAACGTAAAAATTTTTCATAATACTGTTGTTCTCGATAATGTTGAAATTGGTGATGGCACAATCATTTTCCAGAACGTAAGTATTCGTGAGGATTCTAAAATCGGAAAGAATGTAATTATACATGCAGGTGCTGTTATTGGTGCTGATGGGTTTGGTTACCAGAAGGATGATAAAGGAGTTTATATAAAAGTTCCGCAAATTGGAAATGTTATAATTGAAGATGATGTTGAAATTGGAGCTAACACAACTATTGACAGGGCAGCGCTTGGCAGCACGGTGATCGGGAAAGGAGTAAAAATTGATAACCTTGTTCAGATTGCACATAATGTGTCAGTAGGAAGCAATTCGGTGATGTCTGCACAAAGCGGTGTTTCGGGTAGTGTGAAAATTGGAAGTAATGTAATAGTTGCTGGTCAGGTGGGAATTGCAGGTCACCTTGAGATTACGGATAACGTTGTTCTCATGGCTCAATCAGGTGTTCCAAAAACAATTTCAAAACCAGGTTTGTATTTTGGTACTCCTTCAAAAGAAGCTAAGACAGCAAAAATACTCGAAGCTCATTTTAGAAACTTTCCTGAATATGTAGACCGGATTAAAAAGCTGGAAGAGGAAATCAAAAGGCTTAAGGAAGAAATTTTACTTAAAAAAACTTGATGTTCTGAGAATCTTCAACTTCTCTGATTTATTGGAATTCAGGGCTCATCTTACTAATTTTCCAACCAATTAATACTTTCAAATCGTACACAAATCGGATTTCTAAATGTTAGAACAGCAGAGAACAATTGCCAGACCCATCTCAATGTCAGGAACCGGACTTCACACCGGAACAGAATGCAAACTCACATTTAAGCCAGCTCCGGAAAACCACGGAATAAAATTTGTAAGAACAGATCTTGGTGGCAAACCGGAGATTCCGGCAATAGCAGATAACGTTGTTGATGTTTCCCGCGGAACTACTATCGGTATTGGCGAGGCAAAAGTCCACACAGTTGAACATGTATTAGCTGCAATAATGGGTTTACAAATTGATAATATTATTATTGAAGTCGAAGGAATTGAGCCGCCGGTTGGTGACGGAAGCTCTTTGCCTTTCGTCGAGGTTTTACAGAAAGCTGGTTTTGAACAACAGGATGCTCCAAAAGATTATTTAATTATAGACCAGACCATAATGCATCACGAAGATGACAGGCAGGTAGATATTGTAGCCTTACCTCTCGACGATTATCGTGTTACGGTTATGGTTGATTATCAGAATCCAGCCCTCGGAAGCCAGCATACCGGGCTATTCGATTTTGAAAAAGAGTTTGCAACAGAGTTTGCCCCGGCAAGAACTTTTTGTTTTCTGAGTGAAGTGGAAGCATTAGCTGATCAGGGGTTAATTAAAGGCGGTGATATTGATAATGCTGTTGTAATTGTTGATCATAAATTGAATGATGTTCAGCTTAAGGATTTGGCAAAAAAAATTGGTGTTGAAACAAAAATAGATCTTGGTGAAAACGGAATCCTTAACAATAAGCAGCTTCGTTTTAGGAATGAACCGGTCAGACATAAATTGTTGGATTTAATTGGTGATCTTGCATTAATCGGTGCGCCGCTGAAAGCGCAGATACTTGCTGCACGTCCCGGTCATAAAGCAAATGTCGAATTTGCCAAGCAGGTCAGAAAACTCTATCAGCAGAAAAAACTCGTAAAGAAATTTCAGCTTATTAAAAAAGAGGGAGTGGTCTTTGATGCAAATGCTATTGAACGAATTCTTCCTCACAGATATCCATTTCTATTAGTTGATAAGATAATTGATCTGGAAGTTGATAAAAAAGTTATCGGGGTTAAATCAGTTACAGCGAATGAGCCTTTCTTTCCGGGACATTTCCCCGGTAATCCTATTATGCCGGGTGTGCTTATCATTGAAGCAATGGCACAAACAGGCGGTGTATTTCTTCTTGGTTCAATACCTGATCCGGAAAATCATCTTGTTTACTTTATGCAGATAAACAATGCTAAATTCAGAAAGCCGGTTGTTCCCGGTGATCAATTATTTATGGAAGTGGAACTTGTTCAAAAGAAAAGCAAAATTATATTGATGAAGGGAAAAGCTTTCGTTAATGAAGTGCTTGTAGCTGAAGCCGAATTTATGGCTGGTATTGTTGATAAACCAAAATTAAATAATTCATCCAAAGAAAAATGAAAAACATTCATCCTACGGCTTTAGTTGATCCCGAAGCTAAGCTTGGTGAAAACTTATCGGTTGGTCCATATGCAATAATTGAAGGGGATGTTGAGATAGGAAATGATTGCGTTGTTGGTCCACACGCTGTATTGTATAGCGGTACACGAATTGGCAACCGCGTAAAAATATCTCAGGGAGCTTCTGTTGCTAACCTTCCGCAAGATCTGAAATTTTCTGGTGAGCCTACGCAGTTTATTATTGGTGATGATACAGTTGTTCGGGAGTTTGCTACTTTGCACAGAGGAACCAAAGACACAGGTAAATCTCAGATTGGTAAAAATTGTTTGCTGATGGCATACAGCCATATTCCGCACGACTGTGTTGTTGGTGATAATTGTATTATTGCAAATGCTGTTCAGATCGGTGGTCATTCTCACATAGAGGATTGGGTAATTATTGGAGGCTTAGCTGGTTTGCATCAGTTCTCTCGCGTTGGTGAACATTCCATGATTGCCGGTGCTGCAAAGATTACACAGGATGTTCCGCCATATATCCTTGCAGTAAATGATCCTGCTGAGTTTGGTGGACTGAATGTTGTTGGCTTGAGAAGAAGAGGTTTCAAAGCTCAGGACATTCAGATTCTAAAAGAAACTTACAAACATTTATACGATAATTCTTTGAACGTATCGCAGGCTATAGACGTAATCGAATCAAAGTTTGGCGATAATATTTATGTCCGGAAAGTGCTAACCTTTTTAAGTGGCACTAAAAGGGGAATTGTTGGTAAATGAACTGGCATTTTGTTAATAACGGTTTCAACACCGGCAGTTATAATATGGAATATGATCTTGAGCTTGTCAGAAATTTTTCTGGCTTTCCGGTTCTCAGACTTTACCAATGGAAACCCTATTGCATATCTCTCGGTGCAAATCAGGACTTCAATTCTGTTGATCAAAAGAAAAGTGCTGATCATTGTATTGAAATCGTTAAGAGACCAACCGGCGGAAGGGCAATACTGCATGCTGAAGAATTAACCTACTCTGTTGTTCACCCGATCTCAATAAATAAAACTCCAAAAAAGATTTATGGTGAAATTAATTTAGCATTAAAAAATGGTCTGGTCATTTACAATTCTGAATTAGAAAAAATCGAGCTTGAACATACTCAACCGCATTTCCCATCTTTATATAAAGATCCGAAAAGTACGCTTTGCTTTGCAGTCTCAGCTTTGAACGAACTTAATTATGAAGGTAAAAAAGTTGTGGGCAGTGCACAAAGGAAAATGGGTAATATTATTCTTCAGCATGGTTCCATTCTCTGCGGAAGCTTCCATAAAAAAATAGTTGATTACCTGAATCTTCCTTCTGAAAAACTTGAAGAAATTAAAAATGACATTGAGCAGAACACTACTGAGCTCGAAGCGATACTTGGTGATAAAATAAATTACCTGAAACTTTCGGAAGCAATTAAAACGGGATTTGAAAATCACTTTAATGTTAAGTTAGAAGAAGAAATATTTGAAGAAATTATTCCACAGGTTAATTAATGTCAGCAGAAAAAGAAATAAGACGGGTTACTACAAAAGCGTTAGATATTTTAAAGAAGAAAAAAATAAAAATCACCGCACTCACTGCCTACGATTTTATCACAGCTAAACTTTTAGACGAAGCTGGAATCGATATTATACTGGTTGGCGATTCACTTAGCAATGTTTTCCAGGGAAATGAAACAACTCTTCCGGTTACAATGGATGAAATGATCTATCATACGAAGGCTGTTACAAAAGGTGTGAACCGAGCAATGGTTGTTGTAGATATGCCGTTTATGTCTTACCAGCTTGGTGCAGATGATGGTTTCAGGAATGCAGGAAGAATATTAAAAGAGACTCACGCTGCTGCTGTTAAGCTGGAAGGTGGCAAGCGAGTGGCAGGAACAGTAAAAAAAATTACCGAGAATGGAATCCCCGTGATGGGACACATCGGTTTAACGCCTCAGAGCATTCATCAGTTTGGAAGTTATAAGGAACGAGGAACAACCAAAAGAGAAGCGGAAGAAATTTTTGAAGATGCAAAAATATTGGAAGAAGCCGGCGCGTTTGCCGTTGTCCTTGAAAAAATTCCGGCCGCACTTGCAAAGAAAATTACATCAACCTTAAGAATTCCAACCATCGGAATAGGTGCCGGAAAATTTTGTGATGGGCAGATACTCGTTACTCCGGATATGCTTGCACTTAATGTTGATTTTCATCCGCGTTTTGTAAGACATTATTCAAAATTAGCCACAGAGATTAATAAAGCAGTAACGAATTATATTTCAGATATTAAAAAAGGCAGCTTCCCTTCTTCGGATGAAAGTTATTAGCATGGTTGTGATTTATGCAAATTGTGTTTAAAAGTTTAATGATTAAAACATTTAATACTTCTTTAGCTTATTTAGTTGCATACCTTTATATAGTTTTAGCTTTAACATTTCTTTTCGCACCTGATTCCTTAACGCAAAATCAATCTGAAATATTTTTAAAAGGTGCTGCCGTTACAGATATTGCCGAAGAGGAAGGTTTTCTCTGGATCGCAACTTATGGTCAGGGAATCTACCGATATTCAATTGATGATGGTAAATGGATTAATTATTCAACAAAAAGCAGAAACCTTAGTGATGATCTTTTCTATGCTGTTGAAGTAAGCAAAAATTTTGTTTGGGCTGCTTCGGTTGAGGGACTTTATACGCTTACTAAAAAAGGTAACCGTTGGGATAAAAGAAAATTTGCACAGGGTGGTGAGTTCGGTAACTGGATACGATCACTTAAATTTGATGAAAAGGAAAACGTGTTATGGATTGGAAGATTCAGAAACGTAACCCGCTTTGATCTTAAAACAAGAAAGTATGAAGATATTGACAGGACGCAGGGAAACGATCAGAAATCAAATACAATAAAAACTATTGAGTTTGATGGTGACAGTCTCATCTGGTTTGGCACAGAGTCCGGAGTTCACATTTACAATAAAAAGAAAAAGTATACTGATCCTAAAGCCTGGAGATATTTTTCCAATAAGAGCAAAGCATTCAAAGAAGAAGGAAAAACAGTTTCGGTTTCCAGGATTCTTTTCGAAGGAAGGAATATCTGGTTCGGCACAGATGAATTCATAACCGCCGAAGAACCGGATTTCAATCTTGGCGGAGTTTACATCCATGACAGAAGAATTAACTGGGACAGGATTTATAAAAGAAATGGTCTAGGCGGAAATGGAATTTATTCTCTTTGCAGAATTGGTAATTATATCTGGGTTGGCGTATATGAATTCGACAAGCAAAAAAAACTTGAATACGGTAAGGGACTTTACATCATAAACAGAATCACTCATCAGGTAACACCTGTTGACCTGAATGTGTTAGACATTACTTCATCTTCGATTTTATCATTTCATTTTGATGGAACATATCTCTGGATCGGAACCGGCGAGGGTCTGGTGAGACTAAGAATTGATAACAGACTCGCAGAGTGGCCGAAAAGGAGATAAATCAAAATAATCCCCACATTAGAAGTTTTCGGCATTAATTAATCCCGCTTTTTTAGCTGAACTGCTATTTACTCTATTCCCCGAATTACTTAGTTTTATATCCATCAGGGTAATAATTAATGGTGCAAAATGAAGAATCTCTATATATTCTTTCTGGCACTTGGGGTTTATAGTACTGTCTTCTCTCAAATACCGGAAATTACACGGCTTCCCGTTCAGGACAATTCACAATCAATTACAGAATCTGCGCCGGTTTGGCTATCGGAAAATGAAATAATTATTTTCTATGTCAATCAGCAGAAGGATACAATTTTTTCTACGAAGAGTACCTGACAGAGGAAAGAATTGGAGTCAGCCAAAGGTTGTTCAAGTTGTTCAATTGGCTAATCCTCAGGACGCTTTGCATTTGACTGCAAGACGGAAGTCAACGGGAAGGATCTTTCTTGCCTGGTCGGTTCTGAATGAATCAATGAAGCTAATCCACTCAAACAACAGCGGAAACACCTGGTCGAATCCAATAAGTATTCTTGGCGCCGGTAGTATTGCAGCATTTACAAAATCTTCATATCATCTGATTCTTTCTGAATGGAATAGTGGCGAGATGTGTTTATCGTTTTTTAGTAATAGCGAAAATAAAAGTTATTATAAATTAAGTTTTGATAATGGAATTACCTGGAGTTTAAATCCACTTGAATTTCCGGCATCTGCTCAATACAAAACAAAAGAACTTACGATAATTTCAACAGGATCAAATTCGCTTCTTGCAGTTTATGAAAATAGTGTAAGCGGGTTAGGTGGAATCTATTCAAGACGTAGCACTGATTATGGTTTGAACTGGTCGGACCCTATGCCTGTAATAAATGAAATTTATTATGAAAGCAGACCAAGAGTTGAAAAACTCGCAAATGGAAATATTTTACTTGCATATCAAAATGACAAAGTTGAATACACAGCAAGCTTTCGTCAGTCCGATATTTACTACAAATTAAGTGAAGACCAGGGTGAGTCATGGCTACCTGTATCAAGGTTTACTAATTACGTTGGTGAAGATATATCTTTCAATATATCGGCATTTCAAAACAAAGCTTTTATTACGTTAGCAACTGAGAGATATTCAACATTCTATCCGAATGAAAGTACTTTTCAATTAGTATTTGGTATTCTTCAGGAATCAGCAGAAAAGTTCACTCCACCGAAAGTATTTTATTCAAGTACTCCACAGGAATTGATAGACTATGACAACAAGCAGTTTGTTTTTCGTGCTATAGTGGCTGATGATGATTCAATAAAATCAGTAATTGTTCCAATGGAAGATTCAGCTTATGTCGGTGAGATGTTCGATGATGGGATGCACAGCGATGGGGAAGCAAATGATTTTACCTTCGGGAATATTTTTCCGTTTGTTAACTCAAGATATCTTAACGGGTATGTACTTGATGTAAACAAGATCGAGCTTCCTATTAATAATTCAGGAGTTCTGGCTGATGTTAATGTGACCTATGGTCAGACAGCAGCGATTATTGCTTCTGATTTGCTTAATTATAAATCAACTTATTATAGTGATATTTACCTTGGTGGTGGTGGCGGGCTGGGTAAATACGATGGAGGAGGTTTTCTTTACGCTGCAGGATTTTTTCTTTCAGGTTATGTGAATGGAACTCTTTTTGCAAATGGCGTTGCGAGCGGTGTGCTGGTTGAAGATTATCAGCCGGGAAAGGTTGGAAGTATTCCTGATGATCCACAAAACATTTTATTTGTCATTAAAAAAAGTGATCCTCCGTTCAGTTATAACTGGAAGAAATGGAAAGACGCGGTTCTGCTTGGTGCAGATTTTTATGATGGTGATAAGGATGGAATTTATAATCCTGTTGATAAAAACTGGAACGAAACCTGGGATCCAAATGAAGATATGCCGCCCCTTATCGGAGATGAGATTGCCTGGTGTGTTTATAACGACGGAGTTCCCTCTGATGATAGACGTTATGAAGTTGATCCAATTGGAATTGAAGTGCAGCAGACATTATTTGCTTCGAGTAATCCCGAGTTGGAAAATGCAATTTTCGTCAAATACAAAATGACCAACACTGGTTTGGTGAGTGATGTTTTAGATTCAGTTTATTTTTCTCCGTGGGATGATTCAGATATCGGAGATGCAACCGATGATTTCGGTGGGTGCGATACAATTTTACAATCAGTATTTACTTCAATGCATTCGATGATCAGGTTTACGGAAACAATCCTCCGGCCTATTTTACAACTTTGCTTCAGGGACCTGTTGAACAATCCATCAATATCTCAGACACTGCTTTTATCAGGAATGGAGAAATTTCTGGCGAAGAAATATTCCCCGGGTTTAAGAATCTTGGTTTGTATTCATTTACGGGTTATGCAAAATCCAATCCCTCTCAAGGCGATCCACAAAATGTTCAACACGTTTGGAACTATGTTCAGGCAAAAGACAGACAGGGAAATTTGCTAAATCCTTGTGATACTGTTTTTGGAAAAGTCTTTGGCAATGTTGACTGCAGTCAGGTCAATCCAATGTTCTGGTTTTCAGGTGATCCGGTTATGCAATATGGTTGGTTGGATAATCGAGCTATGGATGATAGAAAATTTTCAAGCATAGGCCCGCTCACATTGGAAAAAAATAAACCTATTGAAATAATACTTGCTCTTGTCATTGGACGTGGGACAAATAATCTCAACTCAATTACAGTTGCAAAAGAAAATGTGCAAAAAGCAATTCTGGAATATCAAAGCAATTTTGCTTCGATGACTTATACACCTCCAGCACCAACTCCTATTATGAGTTATTTGCTTTATCAGAATTACCCAAATCCATTCAATCCAACTACAACAATAAGATATGAACTCCCGCAGGATGGAGTAGTAACAATAGAAATATTTCGACATACTCGGACAAAAAGTAAAGACAGTCCTGAATGAATTAAAGAAAACAGGCAGGTATGAAGTAATATTCAACTCAGCAGGTTTAGCAAGCGGAGTTTACATTTATCAATTAAGAGTAAATGATTTCATCACCAGTAAAAAAATGGTTTTGATAAAATGACAAAAAATGTATCATTCTCCATTTTGATTTTTGTGGTATTTTCTATTCAATCTTTTGCACAGTTCGAGACCATCCAGGAGTTTCCGAAAGAATATCCAACTCAAGACATAAGAGAACTAACGCCTGTGTGGGTATCAGAAAATGAGATTCTTGCCTTTTACACAAACTCAACTCTGGACACAATTTTCTCCAGAAGAACAATAAATAGTGGTCTAATCTGGAGTCAGCAAAAGGTTGAACAGACAAACTTCGAGACACAACAATACGAATTAAAATTATTCATTACAGCGTGTGTAGGACATAACAACAGAATTCTGTTATCTTGGTCGGGGAAAATTGTATACTCGGATGATAATGGATTAACGTGGAGTGAATCAACACTGCCCGTTCCGAGTTTTCTTATTAAATTTTCTAAACTTCAAAAGCTATCGAACAACAGAATACAATTTAGCTGTTATGAAGTTGGAAGATGGTTATATATCAGTACGAATAATGGAGAAACGTGGTCGAATGAAAATAGAATTTCGATACCTCGTAATCCAATAGGTACAGGTGCAAGCAGGGATTTTGGAGTTGCTGTATTAAATGAAGATTCCATATTAGTAGTCTCAGGGACGAGTAATATTTTCCATTCTAATGTGTACTCCTTTGTTAGCTCTGATTTCGGAAATACCTGGAGTGAACCAACAGTTATTAATGAAATTAAAATTGTCATTTATGCGGATCGTTATTATGGTTGGATTTATGGTCCAAGAATATGCTTAGAAGCGGATGCAAATAAGAACATTTATTTGTTCTGTGACCAAAGTTATGATACTGGATATGACAGCATCAGGCAGCATGATGTTGAAGTTTTGAAAAGCAGTGATTTTGGTGATACATGGCAGCAAGAAGAAAAGTTCACAAAATATTTAGGGCACGATTTCCTTGACAATACTAATGTTTTTAATGATAAATTTTTAGTTAGCTTCTATGCAGCAAGAAGTCTGCAAAATATCAATTACCCATTTGTCAAGCAGAATTATTTTGGGGTGTATGGACTATCAGAAGATACCTTTACTCCACCGGTTTTGCTGAGCTTCGAAACAGCGGGCGTTGATTATGAAAATGAGGAAGTTAATTATCGTGCAAAAGTTATTGATGATGAAGGAGTATCAAAGGTTGTTGCGCAATTGAACCAAATAAATTCTAGTATAGAATTATTTGATGATGGCTTACATAACGATAGTCTTGCAAACGACAACATTTATGGAAATGTAATTCCAATTATTAACGATGGCAAAGCGGGAGAATCTTATGCTATCGATCTTAATAATATTACATTACCTTTCAATCGCAGCGGTATTATAGCTGATGTAAATATCGGGTATAAAGGATTCACATTTGAACTTGAGATGATCGATATTTCCGGAAGCACAAGCTCAACGGAAACCCGTGCGGATATTCCGATCAGAGGCGGTCCGGGTTCAGTGGGAAAATTTGACGAAGGTGGATTTCTGTTTTCTGGTGGTTTCTTTCTCTCGGGTTATTCTAATGGTCAAATGTGGAGTAATGCTGTAGCTTCCGCTTCTTTAGTTGAAGATTATTTACCTGGGAAAGTTGGGAGTGAGGTAAGTAGTCCTCTAAATTCGATTTATGTAGTAAACAAAAGAGACCCCGCTTTTAGTCTTTCGTGGCGGAACTGGAAGGATGCAGTTACACTTGGTGCAGAATTTTATGACGGTGACGGTGATGGAATTTACAATCCAGTCGATAAAAACTGGAACGGTACCTGGGATTTAAATGAAGATATGCCGCTGTTGATTGGTGATGAAATAGCCTGGTGTGTTTACAATGATGGTCTTCCTAAAAATGTGAGAAGATGGAACACTGTCGATCCACAAGGTATAGAAGTAAGACAAACAATCTTTGCTTCGGATAATTCTGAGTTGGAGAATGTAATCTTTATTCGATATTCAATTCTTAACACAGGAACAGTAGCAGAGGTAATGGATTCAGTTTACTTTGGAATTTGGGAAGACGGAGATTTGGGTGATGCAACAGATGATGTGGTAGGCTGCGACACGCTGCTCAACTCTGGTTTTTACTATGGGAATGAACCTGATGCTCAATATGGAGAAAATCCACCTGCTTTCTTTTCAACATTATTGCAAGGACCAATACTAAATACAAATAATCCTTCAGATACAGCTAGAATTAATTTTGGAAATTTGTTAGGAATAGAAACAATATCAAATTCAAAAAACCTGGATATTACTTCTCATATATTTTTTACCGGTGGGACTCCTGATTTAAGAGATCCAAATACTGCCATCGAAGCAAGGAACTATATTCTTGGAGGAGATAGGCAGGGAGATTTTCCCAATCCTTGCACTTGGGCTTTTGGTCAAGTGCGCGGCGGAGTAGATTGCCACCAGGTCAATCCCAGACTTTGGTTTTCTGGTGATCCTGTAGAAAACATTGGCTGGATCTGCGATCAAAATCGTGATTCGAGAAATTTAGTAAGCACAGGTCCTTTCGAATTAGAAAAAGATAAACCTCAGGAAATTATTATTGCTTATGTACTTGGCAGAGGAAATGATCCTATTAACTCAGTCACAGTTGCAAGAGAAAATGTGCAAAGAGCAATTCAGGAATACGAGAGTAACTTTGCATCAATGACTTACACACCACCAGCACCAACAAATCCTGTAAACAGTTATGTGCTTTATCAGAACTATCCAAATCCATTCAACCCAACAACAACAATAAGATATGAACTTCCACAGGATGGAGTAGTAACAATAGAAATATTTGACATACTTGGACAGAAAGTAAAGACAGTCCTGAATGAATTAAAGAAAACAGGCAGGTATGAGATAACATTTAACTCAACAGGATTGGCAAGCGGAGTTTACATTTATCAACTTCGCGTCAATGATTTCATCACAAGTAAGAAAATGGTTTTAGTAAGATGATAATCTTAATATTTAAATATCATTTTAAAATAAATTGGAGGATAAAATGAAAAATACATTTCTAATTTTGCTTCTTGTTCTGGGGGTGTATCTGTTTCAAAATCCGGTATTCAGCCAGAACATAGGTTCTTCGGCGTACATCGAGGTAAATGATATTTACCTTCCATTCGACAACAGAGGTGTAATTGCAGATGTCAATGTTCCGCCAAATGGTTCACTCGGTCAATTTGCCGGAGGTGGTTTTTTATTCTCATCAGGATTCTTGTTGAGTGGATATACAAACGGTACTTTGTGGGTAAACGCTGTTGCTTCAGCCTCACTTGTTGAAGATTACATTGCAGGCACAGTTGGGATGGATCCGAATGATCCACTGGCGTCAATTTATAAAGTTACTGCTTCTGACATTCCTTTCGGACAAAGCTGGCAGGATTGGATTGATGCTGTTGACCTTGGTGCGGATTTTTATGACGGAAATGATGATGGAATTTATAATCCTGTTGATCTCAATGGAAACAATCAATGGGACTCAAACGAAGATAAACCGGATTTGATTTTAGATGAAACATATTGGTGTGTTTTCAATGATGGACTGCCTGCAAATCAGAGAAGATGGCAATCCGAACCGCAGGGTATAGAAATTCGGCAAACAATATTTGCAGAATCTTCAGCAGGTGCTACAGGAAATGTTGTATTTGTTCGATATAGAATAAAAAATACAGGGACTGTTACTGATACTTTGAAAGATGTTTACATCAGTATGTGGGCTGATGCAGATATTGGAGATGCATCAGATGATGTTTATGCAAGTGATACTCTAAGACAGGGATCTTATTTTTATGGAAATACATCTGATCAGGTGTACGGAAACCAGGTGCCATCATTTATGATGGATATGTTAACAGGACCTCAATCATACATTCCGGGAGTTACATTTATTGATATTAATGGGAATAATATTTATGAAAACGGAATTGATACACCGTTGGATACAGCGATAAACTATTTAGGTCCGATTGGAATTACAATATTTCCTGGTGCAAAAAATTTAGAAGTAGCTTCATCAGTATTTTATATTGGAGGCGATCCAAACCTTCGCGATCCGAATAATCTTACCGAAGCGCGAAATTATATTTTGGGTAAAGATAGACTTGGGAATATTGTTGATCCTTGTACATTTCCTTATGGTGAAGTAAGGGGTGGTGTCCCTTGTACAGAAGTAAATCCATTTTTCTGGTTTTCAGGTAATCCGGTTACAAATGTTGGTTGGATTTGTAATCAAAACAGAGATGTGCGCGGAATGGGTTCTGCAGGTCCTTTTACTTTAGCAAATGATCAGCCAGTAGAATTATTAATTGGCTATGAGGTTGACAGAGGTACAACTCCACTTGGCGGAATTACAGCAGTAAGATCAGTTTCAGATGCAGTTCAAATTTTTTACGAGAACAATTTTGGATATCCTATCGTTTCAGTTCAAGATAAACCAACAATTGCTTCCAGTTTTAAACTTGAACAAAACTATCCAAACCCGTTTAATCCTAGCACAAAAATAAAATTCAACATTCCACCTGTAGGGACACAGCGCGCTGTGTCCGTACAATTAAAGGTTTACGATGTTCTCGGAAATGAAATTGCAACATTGGTCAAAGAGGAACTCTCGCCAGGTGAATATGAAGTTGAATTCGAGGGCAAACAATTGACAAGTGGAATTTATTTTTATACTTTAAATGCAGGTTCATTAATCCAAACGAAGAAAATGGTTCTTTTAAAATAAATTGATAAACAATAATTGGAGGATGAAATGAAAAAGTTAATTGTATTTTTATTCTCTTGCTTCTCTATTTGCATTTTCTCCCAGGGTAATGGTCATCCATTAACTTACGATGACTTTGATACACTTGATGTTAATAATATTCGACTTGTTACTTCCAATGTAGGAAACTGTGATGGTGCAAACTGGTTAATGCTGAACCCAAACGGATATGGTGAAGTAATTATTTACGATCACGGACCTTGGCTGGTTGGTAAAGTCAGTGATGATCCGATCCTTTCAATAATTCAATGGTGGAAAGCCTGGAACTATTCACCAGGTCCAATAATAAACGGGCAAGCGGCAATGCTTATTCATCCGGAAGATTCACTAAAATATAGAGCGTATAGAATCACACAGGGAGATGATGATACTAATCCTGATTATGCAGAGTGGCCTGTTATGTATGGAGCTCCAGTTCAACCAAATGGTGATCCATTAATTAAAGGACATCAGACTATTTGGAGTGTTTACAATTCATTTGATACTACTGCAACCATTCATGGTGGAACATGGGACGGACCATTAACAAGTTACCCTGTTGAAATTCATCAGACTGTTTTTGCAAGAAATGGTTTTAAAAGTGATTCGTTGGATATTTTTTCAAACATTGCATTTCTTGAATGGGAGATAATTAATAAAAGCAGCGAAACAATTGATCCTGCATATTTTGGTTTCTGGACTGACATTGATTTTGGAACTGTGATTTATAACAATCCTGGAATTGATACACTTCGTCAATTAGGATATTGCTGGGATGAAATGGAAAGTATACATGATTCTTTATTTCCTGCAGTCGGTTATGTCTTGCTTTTTGGCCCGTCAGTTCCTTCTCCAGGAAGTACAGCAACATTTAAAGGTAGGAATTTACTTGATTATAAAAATCTACCATTGAATGCTTTTCGTGGAATAGGAGATGATTCAATTTGGAATATGCCATTAATAGCACCTGTTCTTTCAATGTTAGAATCACAATATGTTGCACAAGGACTTCAAGCAGATGGTAACCCAATTATTAATCCTGTCACAAATCAGCTAACTACATTTCCATTTTCTGGTGATCCGGTTACAGGAGAAGGCTGGATATACGATTTATTAACATCTGGTGGTGCTGGATTTGTATTCTTTTCAGGACCTTTTACATTAGCACCAAGTGACACGCAGTGGGCAATGATTGCAGTTGTTCCTGGATTGGGGGAAGATCGACTAAATAGCATAACTCAAATGAGAAGAAAAGCTGAAATACTTCGTTCGCTTCCTTATGATAGCCTTGCATTTGGAACACTAAATTATCCAATAACAGATGTTGAATACCAAGGTGAACCTCTTGTTGAAAAATTTATACTTAAACAAAACTATCCAAACCCGTTTAATCCAAGCACAAAAATAAAGTTCACTGTGCCATCTGTAGGAACTTCATTAATGAAGTTCGTACAATTAAAAGTTTACGATGTTCTTGGAAATGAAATTGCAACTTTAGTTAATGAAGAACTTTCGGCTGGTGAATATGAAGTTGAATTCTCCGTAGGTCAGGACTCCAGTCCTGACATTGCAACTGGGGTGTACTTTTACACACTGAAGGCTGGTGAATTCGTTCAAACAAAAAAGATGATCCTTATGAAATAGTCATCCACCTCAAAGAAAATTAAGGAAGCCCCATTAAGGCGGGGCTTTCTAACCTCTCATATTATACTTATTTTAATCATCAAATTTTGCATAATTCAGGTAAAAAATGGTAGATATTTCAAATAAACGACTGAATGATTTAAAGAAAAATTTTGATGGAAAAAGAATAGCAGTCGTTGGTGACATGATGCTCGATGGTTATTTCTGGGGAGATGTTAAAAGAATCTCACCAGAAGCGCCTGTTCCAGTACTTGAAGTAGAAGACGAATTTTTCCGTTTCGGCGGTGCAGCAAATGTTGCATTAAATATTTTAACTCTTGGCGGAATTCCGATTCCTGTTGGGGTAATCGGTAATGATAATGATGGTAAAACTTTTTCTTCGCTTGTTAATGAAAGAAAAATAATCTCTGATGGAATTATAGTTGATAATGAAAGACCTACAACAACCAAGACCCGTGTAATTGCAAACAGTCAACACGTTGTTAGGATTGATAAAGAAAGTAAAGCCTACATTAATCATAAAATTGAAGCGAAAATTTTAGCTTACCTAGAGAGCAGTCTAAGTAAACTTGATGGAATAATACTGCAGGATTACAACAAGGGAATTTTAACTCCATCACTGATCTCAAGTATTATCTCGCTCGCAAACAAAAAAAATACTTTGATTACTGTTGATCCGAAGTTTGATAATTTTTTTGAATATAAAAATGTCAACGTCTTCAAACCAAACAGGATAGAAACTGAAACCGTTCTTGGTATCAGAATAAAAGATGATAAAGATGTTTCGTCTGCCGGTAGAAATCTTCTGCAAAAATTGAATTCTGAATATGTTCTCCTTACTCTTGGAGAAGGCGGAATTGCAGTTTTCGAAAAAGGAAATAAGGAAAGAAGAATGCCAACAAAAGCAAGAAAAGTAGCCGATGTTTCGGGTGCAGGTGACACCGTAATTTCAACTTTAACAATTGGTCTTGCTGCTGGCGCTGATATTTATGAAGCATCATTTCTTGCAAACTATGCAGCAGGTGTGGTTTGCGGAGAAGTCGGAATTGTTCCAATTGAAAAAGAGAAACTGTTTGAAACGATTCTGAAAGAAAATTTATGAGTTACGCAAAATCACTTTCAGAGCTTAAAGCTATCCGCTCAAAGCTTAAGGCTGAACAAAAAAAAGTCGTATTCACGAACGGAGTTTTTGATCTGATCCATGCAGGACACGTTGATTATCTTTCCAAAGCCAAAAAACTTGGAGACATTCTTATCGTCGGTTTAAATTCTGATGACTCAGTTAAAAGAATTAAAGGCAGCAGACGACCACTTCTCAAACAGGAAGAAAGAGCGTTCATTCTTTCAAACCTGAAGCCGGTTGATTACGTAACATTTTTTGATGAAGATACTCCGGAAAAATTAATTTCTGAAATCATTCCTGACGTTCTTGTTAAAGGTGCAGACTGGGCAGTTGATAAGATAGCGGGTAAAGATATCGTAGAAAAAAACGGCGGCAGAGTTATGAACATTGAATTTATAAATGATCAATCTACTTCAAAGATAATAGATATGATCGTTAAGCGATATTCAAATTAACTGCAAGCGAAATGTTTTTCCGGAAAAAACCAAAAATTAAAAGACCTCTTACCAGACGAATAATTAATTTCTTCATCGGAACAGGTGTTGGTCTTATTGTTATTCTCCTCGTTGCATTTGGTTACACACAGACTTCATCTTTTCGTAACTGGCTAAAAGATTTTATTGTTGAACAGGTCAATTCTTCAACGAACGGCAAGCTTGCAATCGGAAATCTTGATGGCACTATTTTCACAACTTTAGTCTTATCGAACACTTCTTATATATTTGAAAAAGACACACTTCTAACATCAGAGAAAATTGAAATAAAAATAAGTCCTTTAAGGGTATTATTAAAAACAATTTATGTGCGTAAACTTGAAATCGAAAATACAAAGATTGCGTTGTTAAAAGATGAAAACGGAGTATTAAACTTTTCTAAAATCACTAATCCGCCTGAGGAAAAAGTGATGGAGGAGACTGTAACCGAAACTGAACCATTCAGCTGGAAAATTGATATATCTGAACTGAATCTGAAGAATATTAATTTTAGGCACCAGTCGTTCGCAAATAAAAATAGCACGGCATATTATCCCCGCCCTGATATGGATGACTTTCGTTTAGACAGTCTTAACCTTTCTCTTACTGCCGATATTAATATTGCAATAAATGAGTATCAGCTTAAAATATCGGAGTTCAGCGTTAAACCAAACTTGACCGGATTTAGACTTCTTAATCTTGCTGGTAATTTTATTCTGCTCGATGATATAGCTGGAATTACTGATTTGAATATTATTACTGAAAGATCTTTTGTCTCGCTCAACGCAGGGGTATCAAAGTTCTATCTTTTCACCGATGATGAATTTAATATTGCTGAATCTCCGATAAAATTAGAGATGAAAGCGATGAATATAAATTTTGATGACCTCACTAATTTTATTGATGGAACTGATATACTTAAAGGCAGTGTTGAAACTCACTTAAGTGCGGAAGGTACTTTAAATGATCTTTACGTAAAAAATCTTGAAGTAAAATTACCAGAATCTAATTTGAATGCTTCCGGTTATCTCCAAAATATCACCGGTGGTGAGGAGATGATTATTAATATGAATTTTAAGAATTCATTCATTAACCAGGATGATGTTACCAATCTGCTTCCGACATTAGATATTCCGACTTATAAGCATTACGGGGTTCTTCAATTTGATTCTCTAAGCTTTGAAGGTAAACCGCTTGATTTCAATGCTAATATGCTATTAAAGACAGACAAAGGAAATGTAAGCGGTCAGGTAAAAATGAATTTAACCGGAGAAGAGATTGAATATGATTACCGAATAAAAACATCCAATCTTAATCTGATGCCGGTTGCGGGAATAAAAACAAATCTGAATTTGGTTGGCACCTTAAAAGGAAAAGGTTTTTCCCCTGAGAACCTGGAAACATTAATTCAAATAGAAGCAGGGGCTTCAAACATTGCAGATATATTTTTCAGTGATTTCAGCATTCAGGCCGAAGGTTCAAAAGGGATTATTAACACCAATATTTCTTTTACATCTCTTAAAACGCAGGGTAAGCTCAACACAGAATTCAATTTTACAGACACAGCAAGTACAAAATATAATTTCGATGTTGCTCTCAATGGTTTCAATATTAATGACTTCGTGAAAGGGAGCGCTATTTCTTCGGATCTCAATATCACTTTAAATGGAGATGGAGAGAATCTGAACCTTGACAAGCTGAACTTATTTGCTGTTCTTGAGATTGATAGTTCAAAACTGAACGACATACACATTGACAGCACTACTTTGATTGCTGATATCAGAAGCGGAGATGAGAACAGGATAATCAATATTATTTCTGATCTTGCTGATCTTACAATAACCGGTGAATTCACTCTCCTTGAAGTTGTTGATGCAATTGCTGAAGAAGCGAGTATAATTTCCGGCTCCATCCAGAAGAAAATAGAACAAATTCAACCGCCGGATTTTACAAAGTTAGAATCACAATCAAATCCTGTTGCAATAACTGAAAGCAATGTAATGCCCCGCGAGAGAAATTTAAATGTTCAATATCTCCTTGAGCTAAAGTCATTTGAATTGTTGTCACTTTTCCTCGGAGAAACTGAAATAGAAGTTGATGGAGAAATTACGGGTAAGCTGATTGCCAAGGGTGACACTACAATTTTATATCTCGACACTAAAATTAATCAAATGAAATACTGGGATGGTCTTGAACTATATTATCTCAATGATTTTAATTTTTCAACCATCATCAATAACAGTACAACATCAGATTCATTTGATGGATTTAAAGCAGATATGCAGATAAATGCAAGCAGAATTTTTATAGGTAGTGAAATCAGCGACCTGGTCTTTAATCTCGATTTTGCTGATAAGGAAGCAATAGTTGAATTGAGTGTTGTCTATGATTTTGATACAAAGCTGGATATGGCCGGATCACTTTCAATAAACGATGGTTTTGTAGATGTTTCAATTGATGAGTTTCTTCTTAAATATTTTGATTTTGATCTTACAAATTCAGAGGATCTGAAATTCAGGTACTCGGATGATAGGTTTAATTTTGATTCATTCAGACTTGTCCATAATGGTGGGAGTATTAATCTTAATGGTAATCTGTCGCTGACCGGGGAAGAAGATTTGACTTTGACATTGAATAAGTTCAACATAAAAGATTTGAGTACTAATTTGCTTGGAATTATTCCGGAAAAATCTTTTGATGGAGAATTAAATCTTGATTTCAGGATGACCGGCACAGCAGAATTTCCTGTTATGGAACTTGAATATTCCATTGATTCAATTAAAGTTCAAAATTATTTACTTGGCTCACTGGAAAGTGCTGCTCAATACTCTGATCGGTCACTTACCTTCGATTTAAAATTTATCGAAGTCAAAGGTAGTGACGCCAGAAGCAGCCTGGGAATTGATGGTATACTTCCCATTGATCTATCATTTTTTTCTCAGGATAGATTTGCCGACAAGGAAAATATTGATATAAAATTATTCGCCGATAACTTTGATCTAAGATTTGCCGGGGGATTATTGCCGGGAATAACAAATCTGAAAGGTGTATTAAACGGGAATGTGAATATCATTGGTCCATATGGAAGAATTGTTAATACCGGTGAGCTTACTATCAGCAATTCTTCATTCATCCTGGAAGCTGTTAATCTTACTTACCTCTTCGATGCAAAGATCAACTTTGCTGAAAATAAAATTTTGCTTACAAGTTTGAATTTAAGTAATGAAAGTAAAATTAAAGATGGCGGAAAGATGAGAGCTACCGGGGAAATTGTTCATGAAAACTTTTTACTTGATAATATAAGTATGCGGGCTTCCGGAGACCTCAAATTATTCGATCAGCGTTCTAAAGCTGTTGATCCTTCTCTTTATGGTGATATTGCAGTCAGGACACGCAATGATATAATATTTACATCATCCGAAGACCGCAGCTATCTCAATGTTGATTTGATACTTAAAAACGGTGCAAGTATTACTTACTCCCCGACTCAATCAGCATTCTCAAATGAAAATGATAAATTCACTTATGTTTTTGCATCACCCGATGATGAAGACCTCATTAAAAAAGAAATTGACAGCCTGATACAGGTAGCTGTGCAGAAGAAAGAAGAACTTCAGGCAGAATCCGAAACTCCATTTGATTTTGATTTTAAGATAGAAGTCGAGAAGGAAGCAAAAGTTGTGTTTGTTCTTTCAAGAGAGTTCAAACAAAACCTCACTGCATATCTTGGTGGAATGTTGGAATACTCAGAGATTAATGGTTTGCCAATTGCCAAAGGGGAATTGACATTATTGGATGGCTCGAAACTAGACTTTATTAAAACTTTCCAGGCCGATGGCAACATTAAATTCCTTGAAGAGATTGATAACCCATACATTAATGTAGCTGCTACTTATGAAAGTTTTTACAGCCCTGATACTGTTAGGACGGGCAGTAATGAGTACGACGTTAGAATTGTAATCAAGTTAGAAGGTCCCGCAAAAAATATTACTGCTAATTTTCAGGAAAATATTGAAGTATATAAAAGCAGAAGAAACGCAGAACAGTTTGAACTTGACGCAACAAAGACTGCATCCGATGCAATGTTTTTTATTATTGTTAACAAATTCCCTGAAGATGCATCGCTTCAGGAATCAAATTTTGCGGCTACCACCGCTGCCTCGCTGGCTGGTTCAATTGTTGGAACTGTTCTCAATGAAGCCCTTGGCGATGTTGTAAGGAGTGTAAACGTCCAGCAGGTTGGCACCGAAACAAAATTCAGCCTGATAGGTAAAGTTGCAGACTTCAGATACGAAATCGGCGGTACATCGCAAGTGTTCCAGGATCTCAGCCGTGCAAATGTTAAAATCGAACATCCGTTATTCTTCCCCAATTTTATAATCAGGTTCGATAGAAAAGAACCTCCGTATCAATCATCAACCTACAGCGAAATGATAAATGAGCTTGGGTTAAAATATAGTTTTGTATTCTGATGAAAAACCAAATTAAGTCTCTATTCAAGGAAAACCCGGGGCGTTCTTTTAAATCAAAAGAAGTTGCTAAAAAATTGAAGATAAAAGATGACCGTACTTACCTGCTGTTAAAAAATGAATTACACAAACTTGAAGAAGAGCAATTTCTTTCAAGAAATGGCAAGAGATATAAACTTTACACGCTGCCCGATTCAAATAGGTTGATTGGGTACTTCAATCTTAATGATGGCGGGTACGGATTTGTTACTCCCAAGAATTCTAAATCTGGTGATATTTTTATTGCAGCACGAAATATCAACAGTGCATTTCATGGAGATAAAGTTGAAGTTGTGTTATTTGCAAAACAAAAAGGTAAAAACCTTGAAGGACAAATAACAAAAGTAATTGAAAGGAAACGGAAAGAAATTGTAGGCCAGCTTAAAAAAGCCAGGTCTTTTTATTTTGTAACGCCTGATGATCCAAAAATTCACAGAGATATTTATGTTAACGAGAAAAGCCTGAAAGAATCCAAGATCGGTGACAAAGTTGCTGTAGGAAATATTTCCTGGGAAGACCGTATGCAAAATCCTGTTGGTGAAATTATTGAAGTGATCGGCAAGGAAGGTACTTTACAGGCTGAAGTAACTTCGATCGCAAGGGAATTTGGAATTCCATTTTTATTCACTGAAAAGATTCTGCAGGAAGCTGAGAAGATCAATCTTGATATAAGTGAATATGAAGTTGGCAAGCGTCTGGATTTCAGAAGTAATAATGTTTTCACTATTGATCCGGTTGATGCAAAAGATTTTGATGATGCTCTTTCAGTCGTGAAACTGGAAAACGGAAATTACCAGGTCGGAGTGCACATTGCAGATGTAAGTCATTATGTTAAACAAGGAACAGCAATTGACAGCGAAGCATCAGTTCGGGGGAACAGTGTTTATTTTGTTGGTAAAGCAATTCCGATGCTACCCGAAAAACTTTCGAACAATTTGTGCTCATTGGTGCCAAATGAAGACAGACTTACTTTCTCAGTAATCTTTGAAATGACAACTAAAGGCGTCGTAGTTAATCATCAAATCGCCAAAACTATTATAAACAGCAAGCGCAGGTTTACTTATGATGAAGCACAAAAGATTATTGAAACCGGGCAAGGTGACTTTTCCGACGAAGTAAATTTGGTAAATGAGCTGGCAAAAAACCTGAGAAATAAAAGAATGAAAGAAGGCAGCTTTGAATTCTTTACTCCCGAAGTTGAATTCCGGTTGGATGAGAGCGGTTATCCTTCAAATATTTTAAAGAAAGAAATCAAAGACAGTAATATGCTTGTGGAAGAGTTTATGCTGCTGGCAAATAAAACCATCGCTGAAAAAATATTCAGCCGCGGAAATATTCCGTTCGTATACAGGATACACGATTTACCCGATGAAGAAAAGATAACTGAATTTGCAAGATTTGTTAAATCGCTTGGTTATACATTTAATCCAAAAGGCGGAAAGGCAGCAAGTCAGTTTAATCAGCTTATGAGGCAGGTACATGGCACTGAAGAGGAAGGAGTTATAAATAAGCTTGCAGTTCGTTCAATGGCAAAGGCTATTTATTCTGCAAAAAATATCGGACACTATGGATTGGGATTTAAGTACTACACTCACTTTACTTCACCAATAAGAAGATACGCAGATTTACTCGTGCATAGAATTTTAGATAAAGTATTAATTTCAAAAGCAGGCAGGCAATACTCTCTTGACCAGTTATCAAAAATTTGTGAACACATCTCCGCAACAGAGCGAGCAGCGATGGAAGCTGAAAGGCGGTCAGTGAAGCTTAAACAAATCCAATTCCTGAAGGACAGGCTTGGTGAAGAATTTCACGCAGTTATTTCCGGTGTGGTAAATTATGGAATTTTCGTCGAATTAACTGATATTTTAGCTGAAGGATTGATAAGAGCAAAGGATTTGGAGGGAGATTTTTATGTTTTGGATGAGAAAAAATATTCATTAATTGGCAGAAGAACTAAAAAACAATTTAGACTGGGTGATAAAATTACAGTAAAACTTGTTCGTATAGATTTAGATAATCTTGAACTTGATTTCATAACCAGCGATAACTAATTAAACTGATGTTTAAATCGATAATTAAAATACTTGCTTTAATTTTTATTGTGCAAATAAGTCTGTTTGCACAATTCGGAAAGAGCAAAGTTCAGTACAAATATTTTGATTGGTATTACATCCAGACAAAACATTTTGATGTTTACTTCAACAATAAAGGCGAAACTCTTGCAGAGTTTACTGCACATGCTGCCGAAAGTGCTTTATCGAAAATTCAGGAGAGCTTTGAGTATTCTATTAATAACAGAATTACGATTATCATTTACAATTCCCAGAATGATTTTCAGGAAACTAATGTTACTGACTCGTATTTAAGTGAGGGGATTGAAGGATTCACTGAGCTGTTTAAAAACAGAGTTGTAGTGCAGTTCCATGGTTCGTACAAACAATTTCGCCATTTGATTCACCACGAGCTGGTGCACGCAGTAATGAATGATATGTTCTACGGTGGTTCACTCCAGAATATAATTTCCAACAACATTACAGTACAAATCCCAATCTGGTTTAGCGAAGGAATGGCTGAGTATCAGGCACTTGGTTGGGATGAAGATACTGACATGTTCATCAGAGATGCAGCAATTAATGAATACCTTCCCGATGTTCAAAGACTATCAGGCTATTTTGCATACCGCGGTGGGCAAGCCGTTTTTTATTATATAGCCAGAAGATACGGCAAAGAAAAAATCAGCGAGCTTATCAATGCACTGAGAAGCCATGGAAATGTTGATGCAGCCTTCAAACAGACAATTGGTTTAACTGTTAAAGAATTTAATGAACGTTGGAAAAAGGATATTAAGCGTGTTTATTGGCCTGATGTTGAAATAACTCAGGACCCGGATGAATTTGCAAAGCGACTTACTGATCCGGAAGGCGATGAGGGATTTTACAACACCAGCCCATCAATCTCACCACAAGGAGATAAAATTGCATTCATTACAAACCGGGATTTCTTTTTCAGTCTTTACGTTATGGATGCAAATACGGGTGATATTATTACACGTCTGGCGGAAGGTAACAGGTCCCCAAATTTTGAAGAGCTGAATATCCTTACTCCCGGTTTAAGCTGGTCTCCCGATGGTTCAAAGATTGCCATCGCGGCTCTTAGCCATGGATATGATGTAATTTATATTTTCGATGTTGAAGAGGAAGATTATATAACACTCCCTGTTAAAATGGATGGTGTTCAAAGCGTTACATGGTCATTTGACGGAAAACTCCTTGCTTTTATTGGTCAGAATTCCCGGCAGACCGATATATACACTTATAATTTCGATACTAAAGAAATAAAAAATTTAACCGACGATATTTTTACTGATAGAGATCCTTGCTGGTCACACGATGGTAAAACTATTTATTTTTCTTCTGACAGGAACAGTTATAAGAGTATGAAAGATGTTCCCGGCGGGTTTAAAATTTATAGGCATGATTTTTCACAAATGGATATTTATGCTCTTGATGTTGATTCAGGCAGTGTAAAAAGAATAACCGATATGCCAAACAGTAATGAGGTATCCCCGATTATAAGTCCTGATGGAAGTCAAATTCTGTTTATTTCTGATCTTAATGGAATTAACAATATTCACAAAAAGAAGCTGCTATTTTCTTCCAGCGATACGCTGGTGAATGATATAAAAGATATAAAACCTGAACCGGTAACAAATTCTCAATCAGGTTTATACCAGCTTTCTGTTTCAAAAGATGGAAAGAAGCTTGCATTTTCTTCTTTGTATAAATCGTCATTCAATATCTTTCTCCTAAACAATCCTTTTGATTCTGAACTTGATGTAAAAGTCTTACCGGCAACTAAATTCAGACAGGGTAAGTTAGATCTCGACGCACCACCGCTCGATTTATCCAAAGGAGAAAAAAATACTGGTACTGAGAATGAATCGTCAACTGATAGTTCGGACTTTAACCCATCAAATTTCTTCACCGGAAGTTTTGTTGACTCAACAAAAAAATATGGCGACTCTATAACAGTTGATTTTGGTAATTATGTTTTTGGGACGGAACAAGTAGTAGCCGAGGATAAAAATGATGAGGCAGATACTTTTAACTCTATCGACAACCTTGATGGAAATGGTAACTTTAAAGTAAACAAGTATAGAATAAATTTTGCTCCTGATCTTATTTTTGCTAATGCAGCATATAGCACTCTTTACGGGCTTATAGGAACAACCGTAATTTCATTTAGCGATGTATTGGGCAACCATCGTCTTATTGGAGTAACAGGCTTGCAGATTGATTTGAAGAACAGTGATTATGGATTGGCTTATTACTATTTGGCAAAAAGAATTAATTGGGGTATAGAAGGATTTCACACTGCAAGATTTGTAAGGCTTTTAAGATATGACCCACGAGGTTTTTTAACTTCTAATTTGTTTCGATACAGAAACTTCGGGCTATCAGGTTCTGCCAGTTTTCCATTGAATAGATTTTACCGTGTTGATTTTGGAGCCAGTGTTCTGAATGTCACCGGTGAAAATCTTGATAATATTCTGGAACCATCAGAAAATGTTACCTTCACTGTTCCTCAAGTAAGTTTTGTACACGATAATGTTCTCTGGGGATACACTGCACCTATTCAGGGTACCAGATACCGGTTTGATGTTTTCGGAAACCTGGGAGTCACAGACCCAAATAAAAGCTTTTACTCTGTAATAGGTGATATGAGAACTTATCTGAGATTTTTCTATGATCATTCACTTGCTTTGAGAATTTCAGGTGGTTATTCAGGTGGAGAAAATCCACAGCGATTTTTTATTGGAGGAACGGATAATTGGATTAACCGAACATTTGCAACAACTGAAATCCCGATTCAATCGGCTTCAGACTTTGCATTTTTAACAGCAGTTCTTCCATTAAGAGGTTATGATTATTCTGAACGTATCGGAACGAGGTATGTCCTTGCAAATATGGAATTGAGATTCCCACTTATCCGTTATTTACTAACTGGTGGATTGCCTCTTCTTTTCAACAACATTATCGGTGTGGCATTCGTTGATGCCGGTGCTGCCTGGTATGATAATAGTAAACTAAGTTTATTCACAAGAAATTCTTCCGGTAGTTTCGTAACGGATGACTTGCTTGTAGGAACAGGTGTTGGGGCAAGAGTTTATTTCCTTTACTTCTTGCTTAGGTTTGATGTTGCATGGGCTTATAATATTGAGGGATTCTCAAGTCCTAAATTTTACTTCTCACTTGGTGCCGACTTTTAGAACCCGATTAGAAATAATTCAGGTAAATAAAATTACTTTAAACATTGGTGAGCATTTATTTCTTATCGTCAGATCCTGATTTTTTCTCACTGCTTTTTGGTTTAGACTCTGCATTGCTGCTGGTTTTACTTTCAGTAGTCTTTCCTTTGTAATCAGTTTGATAGAAACCGCTACCCTTAAAAATTGGCCCTGCACCAGATCCAATAATCCTTTTCAAATGGCCTTTACATTCAGGGCACTCGGTTAGTGGTTCAGCACTCATCGGCTGAAAATATTCGAATGTATGGTTACAATTTGAGCATTTATAATCGTATGTCGGCATAGTTAAACCTCATTTATTACAACAGTGTTGAAAATTAAGTAAGCGAAATTAGTTTTTTTTCTCTAAATTTGATTAGTCATCTCAAAAGTAGATTCAAACCAAATGAATAATAATAATATTTTTTCTCCAATCAGTTTCAGATTTTATCTGGTAATATCATTATTACTAATGATTTTTAATTTAAATAGCTGTCTAAATTACCACCAGGAAGTTACACTTTATCCTGATGGTTCCGGCAAAATGCGGATAGATTACTGGATGAAATTTATTAATGAAGAAAGTGAAAAGGTAGTTGATAATCTGGGTATTTTTAATCCGGACTCCATCAGGTCAGGATTTCAATCGGATTACAGTAATGTTGAAAATGTAATTGTATCCAGAGATACAATTGATAATACTACTCATGCTGTAATAGATCTATCATTTAACCATATTGATTCATTAAATAAAACTAAGGTTTTTTCTGAGTATAACTTCTCCTTTCAGGAAAAAACTAAAGATCAGATAATTTTTAGCCAGTTTATTCCACCAATAGCAACCGGCTTTGGAATAGATGCCAGTGCTTTCAATGTCACCTATCAATACACTATATCCGGTGATGTACTTTCTCACAATGCGCATCAGATTTCCGGCAAGACACTGACATGGCGTTACAGCCTTTCAGAAATTGGCGGTGGAAAAATGATAACAGTAACATTCCAGCCATACAAATTGAAAGAAACACCTTCCTGGATTTACTTTTTATCAGGAGCAGTTCTGCTATTAGTTCTCTTCTTTTTACTCAAAAAAAGAAAGAGCTGAGTATTTTTTAAGGAAAATCCTGATAATTAATACTCAGAGTTTTTGTTGACATAACAAGGGGCTTTACATATATTTGTCCTCTATTTTTTTAAAGAAAATCAAAGATTTCATGGCAACGAATGACTTTATGATCTTTGCAGGTGGTTCTAATATTCCACTGGCAAAAGAAATCGCCTCCAGGATCCGAAAACCCCTTGGCGAGATTGAATTAAAAAGATTTAGCGACGGTGAGATTTGGGTTAAGTACGGAGAAAACATTCGTGGATTGGATGTTTTTTTAATCCAATCTACAAATCCTCCTGCTGAGAATTGGATGGAGCTTCTTATTATGATTGATGCAGCAAAACGCGCATCAGCCAACACAATAACAGCCGTTATTCCTTATTTTGGCTACGCCAGGCAGGACAGAAAAGATCAGCCACGAGTTGCAATATCTGCAAAACTTATGGCAAACCTTTTAACTATTGCAGGTGCAAGTCGTATTATAACTATGGATTTGCATGCTGCTCAGATTCAGGGATATTTTGATATTCCTTTTGATCATCTTTACGGTTCCTCTGTTTTTAAGGACCGAATTGAGCTTCATAAAAAAAATCTTGTGGTTGTCTCCCCGGATGTTGGAGGAATAAAGATAGCCAGAGCATACGCAAAGATGCTCGATTGCGGATTAGTGGTTATTGATAAACGGAGACCGAATCAAAATATGGCTGAGGTTATGAATATTATTGGTGATGTTGATGGTAAGGATATTCTGATAGTTGATGATCTCATTGATACTGCAGGTACATTTGTTAGTGCTATCGAGGCACTAAAAGTAAAAGGTGCTCAGCAGATTTATGGTGCAATTACGCATTCAGTTCTTTCTGGCAAAGCATTAGAGAGAATCAGTAATTCTGAAGTTACCAAACTATTTGTTACTGATACAATAAACACAGAAGGCATAGATAAAGTTCAAAAAATAAACGTAGTCTCTTCTGCTGAATTATTTGCTGAAGCAATTCGCAGAACATTTAATAACGAATCTATTAGTTCATTATTTCATATTGATAAAGGTTAACAGGAGTTGTAACCAAAATGGAAAAAACAAAGTTAAAAGCATCGCAAAGAAAAGATTTTAATAAATCTGAAACCCGGAAAAACAGAAAAGCAGGATATATACCCGGAGTTTTCTACTCAAAAAATTATCAACCTATTCATATTAATGTGGCTGATAAAGCCATTAATCCGCTTATTTTCACTGCAAAAACTCACTTAATTTCTCTTGAACTGGAAGGGCATGATGAGTATGAATGTATTATCAAAGATGTTCAGTTTGATCCGGTGACTGACAAAGTTATACATTTTGATCTGTTAGGACTTACTAAAGGAGAGAAAATTATTCTGGAGATACCAGTGCAATTAGTCGGTTCACCAGTCGGAGTTAAGGAAGGCGGAATTATTCAGCATGTTATGCATAAGATTGAAGTAGAATGCCTGCCAAGAAATATTCCTGAACATATAGTTGTTGATGTATCCGGGCTGAAGCTTGGTGACTCGATTCATATTGGTGATTTAAAGTATGACGATATAGAATTTACAGATCCGAAAGAGTCACTTATAGTTCAGGTTACTCATGCTAAAGTAAAAGAGGAAGCAGCTCCGGTTGTAGAGGGCGTTGGTGAAGAACCAAAAGAACCTGAAGTAATATCAAAAGGTAAGCAAGAAGAAGAAGAAGAATAAATTCCTGTTTGCTTTGAGGGTAGTATTTGGAATTGGGAATCCCGGCATTCGGTATGAAAATACCAGGCACAATGCCGGGTTTTTATTATTAGATTATTTTGCCAAGAAGAAGTCGATAAGATTTGTAGAATCAACGGGCGAATATTTGGAAGGATCAGGAAATATAATTGGTGAAGATTATAAACTGATAAAACCGGTTACGTATGTAAATAATAGCGGCATTGCTGCGAAACAAATTTTTAATAAGTATAAAATTGAACCTGAAGATTTCCTGGTTGTCTGTGATGATTCGAATTTAATGAATTATGTCTTCAGGGTTCGTCTTTCTGGAGGAGATGGAGGGCACAACGGATTAAACTCAGTAATTTATAATCTGGTTACTGATCAATTTCCAAGGATAAGAATTGGTATTGGCAGTTGTCCTGAAAATACTGTGTTATCCGACTACGTGCTTTCCGAATTTTCAAATAGTGAATTGGTAGAATATAAAAAAACCTTTGATAAAGTATCTCATCTGATTGAAGAATTTATTATTGGTGGTTCCAGAAAAATGCTGGAAGCAAATAGTGTTTTAGTAAAATCTGAAAATCAGAATAACCTGAATAAAAATATTTCATAAACTACGGAGAAAATTATGCCATCATTCTTTTATATTATTCCTTTTTTCGGAGTGATAGCACTTTTATTTACTTTTTTCAAATCTGCCTGGATAAACAAAAAAGATCCCGGTACTGATAGGATGAAAAAAATCGCCGGCCATATTTCTGAAGGTGCGATGGCTTTCTTAAAATCCGAATATAAAATACTTTCAGTCTTTGTTATATGCGTTGCAATATTGCTGGCAGTCTCTGCTGATCCGCATGACTCATCGCCCTTTGTGGCCGTTTCCTTTATAGTCGGAGCTCTCTGCTCTGCATTAGCAGGTTTCATAGGGATGAGAGTAGCAACCAAAGCTAATGTCAGAACAACCAACGCTGCAAGAACCAGTCTTGGAAAAGCTTTGGAAATTGCATTTGCTGGCGGATCAGTAATGGGTATGGCTGTCGTTGGATTGGGCGTACTTGGTTTGGGAACTCTATTTATTATTTATGGTGATCTTTTCGGTGTCGGAGATGTTACCAGCCTTCACCGTGTTATAACAATAATCACCGGCTTTTCATTCGGAGCTTCATCCATTGCTCTATTCGCTCGAGTTGGAGGAGGTATTTACACAAAAGCCGCCGATGTTGGAGCTGACCTTGTTGGTAAAGTTGAGGCCGGAATTCCTGAAGATCATCCATTGAACCCTGCTACTATTGCTGATAATGTTGGTGATAACGTTGGTGACGTTGCTGGTATGGGTGCGGATCTTTTTGAATCATATGTGGGCTCTATCGTAGGAACAATGGTGCTTGGTGCAGCATTTTTTAGTCTTCCTGAATTTCAGGGAGACTTCAACGGATTGGGTGCGATTTTGCTTCCACTTGCAATCGCTGGAGTTGGTATTATTATGTCCATTCTTGGAACTTTGTTTGTAAGAGTCAAGGAAGGTGGCGATCCACAAAAAGCATTGAACTTAGGTGAGTTCGGGTCATCATTTCTAATGATTATTGCTTTGTATTTTATTATTGACTGGATATTACCAGCTCAGTGGACATTTGATGATCCACTTTATGGAATGACTTATCAAATCACCTCTCTTAATATTTTCTTTGCAACAGTAATTGGTTTGGTTGCTGGAGTTTTGATAGGGGTAGTAACTGAATACTTTACTGGTTTTGGAAAGCCTCCTGTAAAATCAATTGCAAGACAGTCATTAACCGGCACAGCAACAAATATCATTGCCGGTTTAAGTAATGGAATGTTTTCAACAGCTATCCCAATCATCATTATTGCAATTTCAATCATAGCTGCATTTTATTTCGGAGGTTTATATGGAATTGCAATTGCTGCTGTTGGAATGCTTTCTAATACAGGTATCCAATTAGCGGTTGATGCATACGGTCCGGTTTCGGACAATGCTGGTGGTATTGCCGAAATGTCAAATCTTCCAAAGGAAGTAAGAGAAAGAACAGATAAGCTTGATGCGGTTGGAAATACTACTGCTGCTATAGGTAAAGGTTTTGCAATTGGCTCAGCTGCATTAACTGCCCTGGCTCTTTTTGGTGCTTTTATGACATCTGCCAATATCAAATCAATTGATATATCAAAAGCAGGTGTTATGGCTGGATTGTTTGTAGGAGGAATGCTTCCATTCTTATTCTCCGCTATGGCTATGAGTGCAGTTGGAAAGGCAGCAATGTCTATGATTGAAGAAGTTCGTCGCCAGTTCAAAAACATTCCTGCACTTACAAAAGCACTCGCAATTATGAAGAAGAATCATGGCAAGGAACAATCAGAATGGTCACAAGAAGACATTACAATATTTGAAGAAGCAGATGGTGCAGCTGAATATGGAAAATGTGTTGAAATTTCCACTCAGGCTGCTATTAGAAAAATGGTAGTACCTGGTTTATTAGCTGTTCTTACTCCGGTTGCTGTTGGATTTGGCGGAGGAGCAGAAATGCTCGGTGGTTTATTGGCTGGTGTAACAGTCACAGGTGTATTGATGGCAATTTTTCAGTCAAACGCCGGTGGTGCCTGGGACAATGCCAAAAAAATGTTTGAAAGTGGCCTTGAGTTAAATGGTGAAAAGTATTTTAAAGGCTCTGATCCACACAAGGCCGCAGTGGTAGGTGATACCGTCGGAGACCCATTTAAGGATACTTCAGGTCCGTCTTTAAATATTTTAATAAAATTAATGGCAGTAATTTCACTTGTTATTGCACCATTAATTAAATAAATTTGTCACCTGAAAGATTAATATTTAATAACCCTGCTTTATGCAATTATTTGCTCGAGGCCTTAAGTCCATAGGGAGGTTGATTTACAAATGAACAATCGTGTTTACGAAAGTGCTGTTCTCATAAATGCAGCACTCGATGACGATGCAATCAAAATTCTCATCGCTAAAATCAAAGAAACTATTACCAGCAATGGGGGAGAAATGCTGGAAGTTGAAGATTGGGGAAGAAAACGACTCGCTTACCAGATCAAGAAAAGCAAAATTGGTTATTATGCAATCTTCAGATTTAATTCTCTACCAGATATAATTCCCAAAATTGAAAGATACTATCAGCTGGATGAAACAATTCTAAGGTATCTTACCATTACACTTTCAAAAGATGCACTCGAACAAATTGATTTTGATAAAGCTCAGCAAACTCAAGTAGCTGAAGAGGTGGAAGAAATTCCCGTAGTAATTCCCGAAGCTGAAGAGGATGATGAGGAGACAATAGTAAAAGACGTATAAACATTAAACAATGATAGTATGGAGGATTAACCCATGGCCGATTTGAAAATGCCGGAAATTAATTACGTGATAGTGGCTGGCAATTTAACAAAAGATCCTATCTTCAGAGAAACTACGAACAAAACTCCTGTTGTAAATTTCTCTTTAGCTTCAAACAGAAGATTCAAAGACAGTTCTAACCAATGGCAGGAAGACGTTTGCTATGTTGGCATAGTTGCATGGAATAAGCTCGCGGAAAGTTGTAAGGAAAGATTAAAGAAGGGTTCCGCTGTTTTAGTTGATGGCGAATTGCAAAGCAGAACCTGGAAAACGGATGATGGGCATAACCGCAGTATAGTTGAGATAAAGGCAAGGAGAATACAATTCCTCAATAAAAGAGGAAAGTTTGTTGATACCGAATCCGTTCCTGAAGAAGAAGACAATTCTATTGTAACTGATGAAAATGATGTTGATTACACTGAGGATTCTTTTGATAAGTTTCTTTCAAATGAAGAATCAGATTTAATGAAGGATAAATAATCATGATGACACCCAAAAAAGAAATAAAGACAAAACGAATTTGCCGTTTTACACAGGCGAAGATAAAATATATAGATTATAAAAATGTTAAACTGCTTCAAAAGTTCGTCTCGGAACAGGGAAGAATTATTCCTAAAAGAATAACCGGTACCAGTTCAAAATATCAGAGACAGCTTGCGATTGCAGTCAAAAGAGCCAGGCATATGGCACTTTTGCCGTACGTTTCTGAAAGTATCAGATAGTAGAAAAGGAATTAAGATGAAAGTAATATTAAGACAAAATTATGAACCCCTTGGACAGGTAGGCGATGTTGTTGATGTTAAGGATGGTTACGCCCATAACTTCCTCCTGCCAAGAAAAATAGCTTACATTGCTCTTGATGGTAACCTGAGAGCCCTTGAAGAGGAGAAAAAAGCTGTAGTTAAAAAAGCAAAGCATGAATTACATGCCGCTGAAACTCTTGCCACTGAACTAGAAAAAGTTTCAATTACAATCCCGGTACAGGTTGGTGAAGAGGATAAAATATTTGGAGCTGTTACCTCACAAATGATTGCTGATAGTCTTAAGGAAAAAGGATACGATATCGATAAACGAAAAATTGAAATTGAAGAAGCTATAAAGACTTTGGGGATATACAGCGTGAACATAAAATTACATCCCAGCATTAGTGCGAAAGTAAAAGTTTGGGTTGTAAGAGAGTAAGATTATCAAATTATTAATTAAAAAAGGGAAGCGTTTGCTTCCCTTCTGATTTTAAACATTCCGTCAGCTTCAATTAACTTTTATTTTTTTATCCCGTATCATTTTAGCTAAATCAGCCGTACCATTTTTACTGATTGTCTTTAGCGATTTTGCTGACAATTTAACAGTAACTTCACGATTTAATTCCTGAACCCAAATTTTCTTCTTTTGCAGATTGGGCAAAAATCTTCTTTTAGTCTTGTTGTGAGCATGAGAAATACTGCTTCCGTATCGTGGGCCTACACCTGAGACCTGACATTTTCTGGCCATTATAAACTCCTTTAATATCTATCAAAAACTATGAAATTTTGAGCATTAAATATAAAGATTTTTTACATAAACAAAATGACTATTTAATCTTGTTTTTACACTAATTATAGTTGTATTAAGCAATACTTTTGAATTGATAAATTCAGTCAAAATTCTATCTTAGGGACAGTATTTTATTTATTATCAATAGTAATTTTCTTTGGAAAAACTTTGAGGTTTTTAATGGATTATTTTGAATTACATCCCGTAAATCCAGAACTACGATATATTAATAAAGCCATAAATATATTAAAGGATGGCGGTGTAATTATCTATCCAACCGATACTGTTTATGGAATTGGTTGTGATATTTTCAATAAACAAGCACTCGATAGAGTAAAAGACATAAAATCGGATCCAGATATTAAACTACTAAGCTTTATATGTCCGAATCTTAAAGATATTGCTAAGTATGCAAGGGTTTCAGATTATGCTTACAAGACGATGAAGCGTCTCTTACCCGGTCCATATACTTTTATTTTACCTGCGGCAAGGAATGTTCCGAAAAAATTATGGAGCAAGAGAAAGACTGTCGGCATCAGAATTCCAGATCATCCTGTTGCTCTGAAAATTGTTGAAGGATTAGGAAACCCTATTGTAAGTTCAAGTACTACTACCCGGAAAGGTGAATTGCTAATTGATCCAATTGAAATAAGATCAGTTTTTGATTTTCAGGTAGACCTTATGCTCGCTTCCGGAAACCTTCTTGGAAAACCTTCGAGTGTTATCGACTTAAGTGGTGATGAACCCCTAATTGTTCGTGAAGGAGCAGGCGACACAACAATCTTCAACTAACCAATTTTATTTTCTTATTATTTGTGTCGAAGAAGCCTGAGCTAGCGGTGTTAAGATAACCTGGTTAATATTGACATTCTGAGGCCGTGTTGCGCAGAATAAAACAGTTTCTGCAACATCATTTGCACTTAACGGTTTAATACCTGTATAAACTTTCTTTGCCCTTGCATTGTCTCCTCTGAACCTAACTACACTGAATTCTGTTTCAACCATTCCGGGATCCACGCTCGTAACTTTTATTCCTTTATCCAGAACATCATACCGGGTAGATTGACTAAGCGCCTTAACTGCAAACTTTGTGGCAGCATAAACATTACCTGCGGGATAAACATCGTGACCTGCAGTTGAACCAATGTTTATTACGTGTCCACTTTTTCTTTTAACCATAAATGGAAGAACGTGTCTTTTAACATAAGCCAGTCCTTTAATATTAGTATCAATCATTTCATCCCAGTCTTCTTTTTTCCCTTCGTAAATCTTATCCAATCCGCGTGAAAGTCCAGCGTTATTTATGAGTATATCTATTTTCTTCCAGTTGTTATCCAAAGAATTAATTGCCTTTTTAACATCATCGTAATTCCGGACATCCAGTTTCAAACATTTCACATTAATTCCATGAGTTTTCTCTAACTTATGAGCAAGTGACTTCAATCGTTCTATTCTTCTTGCTGATAAAATTAAGTTTGAATTTTCTCTTGCGAAGACTTCAGCGCAGGCTTTGCCAATTCCTGCTGAAGCGCCGGTAATAAAAGTAATTTTTCCTTTTAATAGACTCATTTACAGTACTCTAAATTTAAATGATGTTTATTGCAAAGTTAAAAATATTTGATGGGAATTTAATAATCGGTAAGTGTTCGATGAAAAGAATTATTCATAAACTCCGTCTATTACCTGTCCACATTTTCGGCATTTTCCTCTAATAATATTATTTGATATCACCGAATGCCAATCACGCTTAATTAATTTCTCTCTGCAATTTGGGCAGTAAGTAGTTTGTCCTTCCACGTTATGGATGTTGCCGACGTAGCAGAATTTTATTCCTGAATCAATGGCAATATTTCTCGCGCTTGTCAAAGTTTTTTCGGGAGTTCTTTCTTTATCCATCATCCTAAAATCCGGATGAAATGCAGTAAAATGTAATGGAATGCTATCACCAAGATTTTTTAATATCCAATCACATTCCCTTTTAACTTCTTCAGAAGAATCATTTTCATCAGGAATAAGGAGCGTTGTGATTTCAAACCAAACATCCGTTTCATCTTTTAACCAGACAAGTGTATCGAGAACGTCATCCAGATGAGAATATGTATTCTTCCAATAAAATCTTTCGGTGAATCCTTTCAAATCAACATTTGCTGCATCAATGTATTTATAAACATCTTTACGGGCTTCTTTATCAATATATCCTGCTGTTACCATAACTGATTTAATCCCTTCTTCACGGGCAATCTTCGAGATATCTATTACATATTCACCAAAAATTGTTGGGTCGTTGTAAGTAAACGCGATTGATGGAGTGCGGTAACTTTTAGCAAGTGCAACTACACCTTCGGGTGAAACGTCGAGAGAATTATCATCATCCAGTTTTGCTTTGCTCATTGACCAGTTTTGACAAAACTTACAACCGAGATTACAGCCTGCTGTTCCAAAGCTTAAAATATTTGAACCAGGGAGAAAGTGATTTAGAGGTTTCTTTTCAACAGGATCAATTGCAAATCCAGTCGGTCTGCCATAACCAATTGAATAAAGTTTCCCATCAATGTTTTGCCTGATGTAGCAGAAGCCGGGTTGTCCATCTCCAATTTTACAATAACGGGGACAGAGTGTGCAGAGAATTTTTTCTCCGTTCGCAGGTTCCCACCATTTTGCTATTACTTTATTCATCACTATTCAAATTGAAAATATGATTACATTACTTCGAAATGAAGAAAATCACTTCTGCCTTTTTCAGAGAATGGCGCACGAGATAAAAATATAACAAGGTCACCTTTATTAACAAGTCCTGCATTAAGAATTAAATTTTTTGCTTCTTCAATAGCAGCGTGCTGTTTATCAATTTTATCAATAAAGAGCGAATTGACTCCCCAGCGAAGACATAAATTATTCATAGTTTCAAAGCTGTCAGAAATAGCAATAATTTTTGATGCCGGTCGAAATTTTGCTAATCCACATGCAGCTCTTCCTTTGTAAGTAAAAATAACTATAGCAACTGCTTTTATCTGTTCTGCTACGGAAGTAATTCCTTTGAGAACTGAATCAAATAAATTTTCCTCAAATGCTTCAGGCACTTGAAATTTTATATTTTCATTAAGTATCAAATGCTGCTCAGCGTTCAGAACAATTTCGTGCATCATTTTAACTGTTTCAACCGGATGCTTACCTACAGAAGTTTCACCACTAAGCATAACAACATCAGTTCCATCCCATACAGCATTTGCAACATCAGCAGCTTCGGCACGGGTTGGTATTGGTGAATTTATCATCGACTCCAGCATCTGTGTCGCCGTTATAACCAGTTTACCGGTTTCATTGCATCGCTTTATAATTTCTTTTTGAATGACCGGTACTTTAGCCGGAGAAAGTTCAGCACCAAGATCGCCGCGTGCAACCATAATTCCATCCGCGACGCTGAGGATTGAATCGAATGCGTCAATAGCTTCTTTCTTTTCTATTTTGGCGATCACAGGAGTTGCTTTTCCTTTTTTACTCAACCATTCTTTTAATTGAAGAATGTCTTCTGACTTCCTTACAAAAGAAAGAGCATAATAATCAACCGGTTTATCAATTAAAAAATTAAGATCATCAAAGTCTTTTTCAGTGAGTGATGGAGTTGAGAGATTCATTCCCGGCAGGTTCATGCCTTTTCGTGGTGATAGAATTCCGCCGTTTTCAATTTCACAAAGAATTGAATTCTTCTTCTTTTCTATAATTTTTAATCTTATCAATCCATCGTTTATCAGAATTAAATCATCAACTTCCGCATCCTTATTCAAACTTTTATAAGAAGTAGAAATGATTTTATCGTCTCCTGTAACATCCTCGGTGGTGATTTCTATTTTGTTGCCGGAAAAAATCTCAATCTGCTCTGCTTTCAATTCACCAATTCTGATTTTTGGACCCTGCAGATCAGCAAGAATTGCAAGAGGGGAGTTTAATTCAGTACGTGCGGAATGAATATTTTCAAAAAGAGATGAATAAAAATTGTAATTGCCATGTGACATATTAAGGCGAACTGCATCAACACCGGAAGAAATTAATTGCTTTATTTTTTCCACACTTGAAGTTTGTGGACCAAGTGTTACAAGTATTTTGGTTTTACTCTGGCTGCTGATCAATTTTTCTATTTCCTTCTCTTTCTTCGCACCGTTTTTGAATTTTCATTTTTAATTGCGCGGGATTTTTTATACATCTCCTTCAGCTTTTGTTCAACCAGATCGAACACAGAATTTTTCTCGTATCCTTTTGGAGTTTTCTTTCCTGCTTTTACTCCGGTTAATATTTCAATTCCTTCTTCAATTCTTGATATCGGATAAATGTGAAATTGTTTATTTGTTACTGCTTCAATTACCTCTTCACTTAACATTAAATCTTTTACATTCTGAATTGGAATGATTACACCTTGTTTTCCGGTTAAGCCTTCATGAGAGCAAACCTCGAAGAAACCTTTGATCTTCTCATTCACACCGCCGATTGGCTGTACATCACCTTTCTGATTTAATGAACCGGTTACCGCAAGTCCCTGTTTGATAGGCAATCCGCAAAGAGTCGAAAGCAGAGCATAAATTTCTGCGCAAGAAGCACTATCGCCATCAACAGTTCCATATGATTGCTCGAATACAAGATTGACATTGAAGGCAAGGGGAATATCCTGTCCAAAAGTTTCTTTAAAGTAACCGGAGATTATCAGAACACCTTTATTGTAATGCCTTCCGCTCATCCCGGCTTCGCGCTCAACATTAATAATATTCCCGCTGCCGAGTGAAACAGTTGCTGTTATTCTTGTAGGTCTTCCGAAGGAATAAAAATCTGCTTCATAAACAGCAAGACCATTTATCTGACCAATTCGATCTCCTGTTGTGTCCATCAGAAAAGTTCCTTCTTCATACATCTCGGAAATCTTTGACTCTAGCATTCCGTGCCTGTTAACCGCATTTCTATAAGCTTTTTTTACATGTTCTGAAGTAATTACATCAAATCCATCATCAAGCGCCCAAAAATTTGCTTCACGCGCGATGTCTGCTACTTTGGAGAAGCGGGTTGTTAGTTTATTCTTCTGACCAGCGAAAATTGCTGCAAGTTCCATCAGGTAAGCGATTGCAGATTTATCAAACTCTTTCAGTTTTTCTTCTTTGATTAATTTTTTAATCACTCGTGCATATTCAGTCATCACTTTATCAGATCGTTTAATTTCATAATCAAAGTCCGCCTTTACTTTAAACATCTTTTTGAAATCGTACTCGTAGTCTGAAAGTAATGAATAGATGTGCTGGCTTCCAATCAAAATTACTTTTAGGTCTATATCAATCGGTTCAGGTTTAAGTGTTGATGTTGACATTTGAAAAATTGTTGGTGAATCCTGGAACTCAAGTTTGTTGTAAGTAAGAACCCGTTTTAAAGTTTTCCAGACTCCGGGCTCTTCAAACAAATGCATAACATTCAAAACGATGTAACCGCCATTTGCACGTAAAAGAGAACCGGCTTTAATGTTAGTAAAATCACTGAAGAAACTTCCTCTGCCGTCACTTATTCTTTCAATTGCACCAAAAAGGTTTGAATATGTTGGAGAAGTTTCAATAATAATCGGACATTCGTTCGTGTCCGAATTATCCATTATGATATTTACATTATACTCTTTAAAGTAATCTATGATAAATCCTTCTGCGGTTGATTCACCCAATGGTTTAGCACCCTTGAACGCTTGCAAATTTTCCAGAATATTTTTCTCCAACAGTTCAAGGTATTCAAATACTTTCGGTTCATTATACTTTTCCTGTAGGTTATCAATTATTCCTTTCACAACATTTATAATACTTCCTTTTTCAAGTGCCTGAAGTTTTTCCTGAAATTCTTCACTGGTCTTTAATCCTTTCTTAAATAAAATCTGCAACTCCTGCTGATGGTCATTATATTTTTTGACCAGTTCCTGCGCTTCTTCCTGAGTGATGTTTCCCTGTTCAATCTGTTCATTCAACTGGAATACCGGAACAGGTTTATCCTTGATGATAGGCATTATATCAGGTCTTGCAATTTCTCCCATTTTTATTTGGCCGAGAGAAAATCCAACTTTCCTCATCTTCGCATCAAATTCCTGCATCAAATCCTGTTCACGCTGAGTATAATCGGAAACAATTTTCTTTTTTCGTTCCAAATAATTTTCACTTTCAAGCGCCTGTGGAATTTTCCTCTTTAGAATTTCAATTGCGTGAATCAGATTTTTTCTGAACACTTTAGCTTTTCCTTTTGGGAATTTTAAAAGCAATGGTCTATCGGTATCCTTGAAATTATTTACATATGTATAATCGAAAATCGGGGGACAATCAGCGCCAATAGTTTCGAGCATTTGCTTAACTGTTGTTGCCTTTCCCGAACCGGACATCCCGCAAATAAAAATATTATATCCCGGAGCTCTCATCTCAACACCAAGCTTAATTGCCTTTAATGCCCGTTCCTGCCCAAGAATTCCTTCAATCGGTTTCAAATCTTCAGATGAATCGAATTCTAAAATTGAAGGGTCACATTTCCATCTCAAATCTTCCGGGGAAAGTTCTTTGTGTTTTGGAGCTTTAGGATATGCCATTTTTTTTGCCATAATTGTTTGAAATTGGTTGGTTTTTTACGATATATGATTGTAAAATCTCGTATCAAAATCTAATTATTATTGTTGCTAATATCAATGAAAGTATATTGCCTGTGAATCCTGAATTAGTTGAACACGCCAGAAGTTATTTCCCTTACCTGAAAAATGGAATTATTTATTTCAATCATGCATCAACCGGACCTGTCAGCATAAAAGTAAAAGAAAGAATAGAATCTTTTCTTAAAGAAAGAAGCGAGGAGAAGATTGATGATTATTATGCATTCAAAGATGTTGTTGAAGAGACAAGAACAATAATCGGAGAAATGATCAATTGCAAAGAAGATAGAATCGCATTTCTTGATAACACAACTAATGGAATTATCTGGATTGCACAAGGAATTGATTGGAAACCGGGTGATAGAATAATTTTAAATGATGTTGAATTTCCTGCCAATGTTTATCCATTTTTATCACTGAAAGAAAAGGGAGTGGAAATTGATTTCATCAAATCAACAAATGGAATTGTAACTGCTGAAGAAATAATAAATGCCATTCAACTGGATACAAAATTAATTTCAGTAAGCTTTGTGCAGTTTTTATCCGGTTACAGAATTGACCTTGAGGAAATTGGAAAAGTCTGTAAAGAGAAAGGAATTATTTTCTCTGTCGATTCGATTCAGGGTTTAGGAGCAGTCAGATTAGATGTTGAAAAATGCAATATTGATTTTCTAGCAAACGGCACACAGAAATGGCTTTTGGGTTTGCAGGGATTAGCTTTTATTTATGTTCGAAAAGAGCTACAAAATAAAATGAAATCTGCACCAGTTGGCTGGCTTGCAGTGAAAGATGCGTGGAATCTACTTGACTTTGATCTAAGCACAAAGGAAACCGCTGAAAGATTTCAACCGGGAACGTTAAATAACCTCGGTATCTACGCATTCAATTCCGCGATGAAATTAATTAATGAGTTTGGTTTTGATGAAATTGAAAAGCAGGTTTTAAGTAATTCAAAATATTTTATTGATGAACTCGCAAAGATTGGTTACAAGTCACCATTAAATACTTTGCCGGAAAAGCATTTATCGGGAATTGTAAGCTTCAAAAGCGAGCATGCGCAAAAAATATTTGACATTCTCAGCCAGAAAAAAATAGTTTGCTCATTACGGGAAGGATATATTAGATTTGCACCACATTTCTACAATACGAAACAAGAGATTGATTTAGTAGTTGATACTGTGAAAAACATTTGAAAATCTTTACCTAAATTGAATAACAAAAAAATGGAAAAAAGCATGAACTTTTTTGGACAATTAATATCTGCAAAAACAATTTTATTGGCTGTTTTGTTAATTGGAATATTATCAATTGAAAGTTATTCTCAGAAGAAGGAAGAGGTAAGAATAAGTCCCAAAGCTACTGTTAAACAAACAGTTGGCTTTACTGAAGTAACAATTGAATACAACAGACCAGGAGTAAAAGGCAGAACAATCTGGGGTGGATTGGTTCCTTACAATGTTGTATGGCGTGCCGGAGCTAACGAAGCTACAAAGATTACTTTCTCTTCAGACGTAAAAATTGATGGTAAAAAACTTAAAGCCGGCAGCTATGGTTTTTTTGCTATCCCTGGACAAAAAACCTGGACGTTAATTTTTAACAAAGTGGCAAACCAGTGGGGCGCTTTTGAGTACAACGATGTTGAAGATGCTCTACGCATTGAAGTTACACCAATGCAAAATAATTGCTGGCAGGAATGGCTGGCTTTCACGATTAATAAAACCTCTGATAAGAAAGCAGTTGTAATGCTTGAATGGGAAAAATTAAAAGTGCCTTTTAATGTTGAAGTGGAGATTTATTTTTCAACCGATACTATGCCTTAAAGGGATAGTATCGGTCTTGGTCTAATTCTTATGGTTAGAAGTTAACCATCTTCGTTCTCTTATACCTCTATACCTGTTTTTCTTCCACCACTTTAACTACGAATAACTTTTAGCAACTCTTCCGTTTTCACTTTCATCAACTTTTCATCACCACGGCTTTCAACATTCAAACGCAAAATTGGTTCTGTGTTGCTCATTCGTAAATTAAATCTCCATTGAGGATATTCAATGGAAATACCATCAAGCTCATCAATCTTTCCATCAGAATATTTTTTTTCTATTTCTTTTATTTTTCCTGCAGGATCATCAGTGGTTGAATTAATTTCTCCCGAACAAGGATAATCTGCAATCATTTCATCAACCAATTGTGCAAGTGTTTTCTTTTCTTCCGACATCAACTGGAGAATTAGAAGAAACGGAATCATTCCGCTGTCGCTGTAAGCATTATCCCTGAAATAATGATGAGCAGACATCTCACCACCGTAAATTGAATTCACCTCTCTCATCTTCTGTTTTATAAATGCGTGCCCGCTTTTTGAAACAACAGCTTTACCACCGAACTTCTCAACAATCTCAACTGTATTCCAGACTAATCTCGGATCGTGAACAATATTTTCTCCAGGATTATTTTTAAGAATTGATTTAGCAAGCAGTCCAACAATGTAATATCCTTCAATAAAGTTTCCCTTTTCATCGAAGAAAAAACATCTGTCATAATCGCCATCCCAGGCAACTCCCAAATCTGCATTTTCTTTCTTAATTGCTTCTATTGTTGATTTCCTATTTTCTTCCAGCATTGGATTTGGAACTCCGTTAGGGAAATTACTGTCAGGGTTATTAAATAACTTTATCATCTTTATCGGCAACCTTGGTTCAAGAGAATCAAGTGAAAGTCCAGCACAACCATTACCGGCATTCACAACAACTTTTAAAGGACTAATTTTTTTGGGGTCGTAAAATTTTGAAAGATTGTTTATGAAATCTCCCATCACATTTTTTTTAGTAACTGAACCTTTTACTTTACTTATTTCACCAAGATCATTTTTCACAATCATGTTTTCAACTTCATTCAAACCGGAATCATATCCAACCGGAACAGAACCCTTACCGACAAATTTCATCCCATTATATTCCGGAGGATTGTGGCTTGCAGTTATCATTATTCCGCCGTCAGCATCGAAGCGCGGTGTTGAAAAGTAAATCATTTCGGTTCCGCAAAGCCCGATATCAATTACATCAACGCCACAATCGGTCAATCCTTTCTTCAATGCTTCGGAAATTTCTACTGATGATTTTCTTATATCGTAGCCAATAACAATTTTTTTAGCACCAAGAAATTTTGAAAAGGCTCTACCAATTTTATATGCCAAATCATTATTTAATTCAGACGGAACTTTTCCCCGCACGTCATATGCCTTAAAGCCTGCTATTTTACTCATATTTTCTCCGTTTTTGCTTGAGATGGATATTTTTTTCAAGTACAAAGATATGGATTTTTTTCTCTGGAAGATTCAGATAAGTTTGTTTTCGTCAGCAGGAAAAATAAAGGGAGAAAAATTTATTAGTGGACTTTTATATTTGAACTTACTACATTGGAGATACAAAATTTGTGGAGAGCGTTATCGAAACTAAAATTACTGTTAAGTGGCACTTCGCTAAATGCAACAATTCTAAATGTAACTCAATATTCCTGGTAGATCCGGAAGAATCTCAGGGGGAGTTGGGGTATCTGTGTCCTGATTGCAGCAGGAAAACAACTTCATCTCACATTGTGCAGTGTTCAAGCTGTAATACAGTTTTGAACTTTGTTCGTGCTGCTCCAAATGAAGATAAAGTTGTTTTTAATGTGTCTAAATGTTCACACTGCATCGGAACAATAGAAGATGAATGGGAAGTAGAACCTCTTTATTTTCCGGAATCTTACATTTAGGTAAAGCAACACTTATAAACTTTTGCGAAGAAGTTCTTTTATGAACCGGGTGGATTAGACCATCCGGTTTTTTTATTTACTCCAAATTAATTTTGTACAAATTACTCTATTTATATTCAAATTTATTTCCTTTCCTGAATGGGCAGTTTCTGAGTAATTTTGAATTAATAAATAAGCTTTTATTCTAATCAAAATCCAGATGCTAAAATGAAATTCTTCTCCATCCACACAAAAATTTTTATTTCACTTGTTGCTTCGCTTTTACTGTTTCAAAATTCAGAGATTTTCTCCCAGACTTCTGAAGGAATAAATCTTGATACAGTAAAGGCTGGAAAATTTGATACCGGTAAAATGTGGACCTTTGAATATCCGCCAACCGAATATTTTCAGGAAGCTTACGGATTCACTCCCGATAAAAAATGGTATGAGCATGTTCAGCTTGCAACATTAAAATTTGCCAATTACTGTTCTGCATCATTTGTTTCGGAAGATGGATTGATAATGACAAATCATCACTGTGCACGTGAGAGTGTTTCTGAAATAATCAGCGATGGGGAAAATTTTCATAAAGATGGATTTATTGCATGGGAACTTTCAGAGGAAAGACCTGTGCCGGGGCTATATGTTGAGCAATGCATCGGAATTGAGGATGTAACTGAAGAAATTCATTCTGCTCTCGAGACTGCTAATTCGGATAGTGAAAAATTAGTAATCGAATCGGAAAAAATTATTGAGATCGAAGGAAGGTATGAAAATGATGAGGAAACATTCGCAAAGGTTACTCCATTGTATTTCGGCGGTAAGTATTCACTTTACATTTATAAAAGATACAACGATGTAAGACTTGTATTTGCGCCCGAATCACAGGCGGGTTATTTCGGCGGTGATTATGATAATTTTACTTACCCCCGATACAATCTTGATTGTTCTTTCTTTCGAGTGTACGATAAAGATGGACAGCCTTTGAAAGTTGAACACTATTTTAAATGGAGTGAGAAAGGGGCTGAAGAAGGCGAAGTTGTTTTTGTTCCGGGGAATCCAGGGTCAACTACAAGACTGAATACTATTGCACAGCTTGAATATGCACGAGACTATGTTTATCCTCAGACAATTCAGCTTGTTAACAGCTTCATCGAATTTCTTGAGGGAATAATTAAAGAAGACCCGGAGTCTGCTAATTATCTCAACGATCAATTGTTAAGCTATTTTAACTCAAAGAAAGCTTATACGGGAATGCTGAAAGGTTTAAGAGATCCCGTACTGATGCAAAAGAAAGAAATATTTGAAAATGACCTCAAAAAGAAAGTTCAATCAGATGTTGAGTTGAATAATGAGTTTGGAGAAATCTGGACAGATATGGAAAACATTGTTAGTGAAATGAAAAAGTTAACAGTTAAACAATCAATACTCTCTTACGATGGTTATGATTCTCCAGAGTATTTCTCAATTGCTGATCGGATTGTCGGGCTTGCTGAAGAGCTGAAGCTTGCCGAAACGGATTCAACTTATGCTTACACTGAAGATGAGCTTGATGAAATTATCGGCTCTCTCTTACCCGAAGATTTTGACTTTGAAAAGAATAAAATGTTACTAAAAAATAAAATTGATCAAATGTACAATGAATCGGGTGACGAAGAATTAGTAAAAAAATTCACGAGAGGAAAAAGAGGTGATGAAGCAGTCTCAGATATCCTATCCCGCACTATTTTCACTTCAAATGAAAATATAAAAACGATTGTTGATCAGGGAGCCGATGCAATCTTGAACAGTAATGATCCTTTTATTGAATTCATTCAAATCTCGATTGAGGAATCCGAAACTATTTCTGTGCGATTTGGTGAGCTAAGTTCAAAGGAATCTATCACGAATCAGAAACTTGGAAGAGCGTTGTTTGAAGTTTATGGAACTTCAATACCACCCGATGCAACATTCACTTTAAGAATTTCTGATGGAATAGTAAAAGGCTTTGATTACAATGGAACTATTGCTCCGCCTATCACAACATTTTACGGATTGCTCGATCGTTATTATTCTTTCGAAGGAATATTTCCGTGGAATCTTCACGAACGCTGGCTGGATGCACCCGATGAATTTGATTTCTCTACCCCATTTAATTTTGTAACTACTAATGATGCTGTGGGTGGAAATTCTGGCAGTCCTATCATTAATAGAAATGCCGAAATTGTTGGCGTTGCTTTCGATGGAAATATTCAGAGCCTGCCGGGAGATTTTATTTACGATCCTGAAGTGAACAGATCAGTCGGTGTTCATTCTGCCGGAATGCTGGAAGCCATAAAAGATTTATATGAATTTGAAAGACTTGCAGAAGAATTGAAAAGTGGAAAGTGTTGTGAATAATTGAGTTTCGTAGATCAAATCTCCATACCCGAAGAGTGTACAGTTCTGGAGAATTGTGTTATAGATTTTTGTTATTGGTGATTACTGGAAGCCAGTCCTGTGAGATGTTTTATTAAAAAGTATAATTTACAAAAGCGTGTATTGAAGAATACTGTGGAAGTGCATTTGTAAATGTAATCCCGTATTCAGCACCTGCTCCTAATTTGAATCCATCAAGATTAAATCCTCGCAAATCAAATCCTCCATTAATTGAAAGAACAACTCCGTAATTCCAGCTATCCGTATCGCTGAAAGTTCTGTCATTCAAGGCAAGCAAGCCGATACCTTCCTCTAAAAAATATCTTCCATCAAAATATTGTGTGGTAACTCCTTTGAAAGTTATTCCCTGTACCCATGGGAAGTATGGCTTTTCAACATTCGGAATAATTGCGTTGAAATCTTTAGCGAAGATGAAACCAAGTCTTGGAAAGACTTCAGAAAAAAGAGCAGTGTTGGTTTCAATAAAAAACGAAGCAGTTACAGCACCAACTGATGGCGAATTACTTTTTAGAAATCCGCCGCCGATGGTAGCACCTGCAGAAAACATAAATTGTGCGTTAGTTGTCGCAGAAATGCCAGAGAGAAGAAACAAGCATGCAAGTAATTTTATTTGCAAATACAATTTTTTCAATTAAATTCAGAAAGCTTGTGGGAAAATTATTTATCAACACACAAAGATAAAGGTAAAAAATGGAGCACACACTATATCACTATCAAGCAATTGTAACATCAGTTTACGACGGCGATACCTGCACAGTTGACATTGATCTTGGACTCCATTCCTGGATTCGCGGAGAAAAATTGAGACTTCACAGAATAAACGCACCTGAGCTGAGAGGGATAGAAAGACCTAAAGGTATTTTATCGCGCGACTTTCTGAAATCAAAAATAGAAGGCAAAGAAATCACTATCGAAACAATTAAAGATAAAAAAGGAAAGTACGGCAGATACCTTGCTGAAATCTGGCTTGAGGAAAAGAAAGGAAAGTTTATCAATATAAATGATTTGTTGGTAACTGAAGGATTTGCAAAATACCAGAAATATTGATTGGGAATATTATTTTAGTATAAAATTCTTAGTTGATAGGAATTATTTTGGAGTTAATTTTTTCTTCCCAAACTCAGGATCAATCTTAATGAATGTTGTTATGATGAATGCAGGTATGGTTGAAATGCAAACCCAAATGAAAAAGTTCAGATAACCGAGTTCTTCCTGTATCCATCCGCTGATCATTCCCGGCAGCATCATTCCCAGAGCCATAAGTCCGGTTGCAATTGCAAAATGTGCAGTCTTAAATTCACCTTCAGAAATGTAAATGAGATAAAGCATGAACGCTGTGAAACCAAAACCGTAACCGAACTGTTCTACTGCAACACAAATATTAATCAAAATAAAATTTGATGTTTGAGTTGCAGCCAGGTAAACATAAACAAGATCAGGCAGGTTTATTGCGATGAGCATCCACCAAATCCAGAATTTTAAACCTCGCTTTGATGCAGCGATTCCACCAAGTATTCCTCCGAGAGAAAGTGCAATTACACCGACAGTTCCATAAACTACTCCGACTTCACTTGTGGAAAGTGCAAGTCCGCCAACTTCTTTGCTATCGAGTAAAAATGGAGATGCCATCTTTACAAGCTGTGCTTCGGCCAGCCGGTATAAAAGAATAAAGCTAACGATTAGTAAAATTTCTTTCTTCGTAAAGAATGAAATGAATGTTCGTAAAAACTCATTTACAAAATGTTTTAATTTAACATCCTCTCTCGGTGAATCACTTTTAGGATGAGGCAGAATGAATAAATGATAAATAAAAAATAAAACAAACAATCCGGCGAGAATTAAAAAAGTTATCATCCACGCAAAAGAAATATCACCTGAGCTTTCTTCAATTTGACCGGCAAGAATAACGAGCAATCCCTGACCTGCTAAAAAGGCGATCCGATAAAAGGTCGATCTTATGCCTACAAAGTAAGCCTGCTGATGTTCCTTCAAACCGAGCATATAAAATCCGTCGGCGGCGATATCGTGAGTAGCAGAGCTGAAAGCAAGCAGCCAGAAAAAAGCCAGAGTGTATTTGAAAAAATTTTCTGTTGGAAGAGTAAGTGCAACTCCGGCAAGTCCTGCACCGATAAAGAACTGCATAATAATTATCCAGAATCTCTTTGGTTTTCAGCAGGTCAACAATCGGACTCCAGAATGGTTTGATAATCCAGGGTAAATACAACCAGCTTGTGTAAAGTGCTATTTCAGTATTTGAAATATCCAGCCGTTTATACATTATAACTGAAATTGTCATCACAGCTATATACGGAAAGCCTTCGGCAAGATAGAGAGATGGAACCCAAAACCATGGATTTCGTTCTTCTCTCTTATTTTTCATTGGCAAGTCTTTTGGCGAAGAGGATGGCTCCACTAACTGGAGAAGATGCGGGCTTAACCAATTTTACTTTTGGTAAGGTGTTTTTGATTTTTTGCTTGAGTAAATCAGAATAGAAATTATTGTTATCTAAAAGGCTGCCTGAAAAAGCAACATCAAGTTTGTCTATGTGAATTTTGTTCATGAGAGATCGTATGTGAAGAACTAACTCATCTGCTTCTTCATCAAGAATATCTTCTGCAATCGGATCGCCTTCTTCTGCGGCTGAGATTACAATCTTAGCCACTGAAGCAACATCGAGTTTTTCATTATAAACTTTATTGATGATTCAATTGGCTGAACCAGAATTCATTTTAGCATTTAGCAATTCTGAAATTAAAGTTTCCTCACCTCTGCCATCTGATGCTTTTGATACGGCGTTCAATGCCTTTCTTCCGATTGAGTAACCGCTGCCTTCATCCCCAATTAATCTTCCGAATCCGCCCACACGATGAATTGTTCCTTTTTCATCTTTACCAAAAAGAATTGAACCAGTTCCTGCAATTAATATACAACCGGCTGAATCCGGGAAAGCACCTTCAAGAGCAATGTGCGCATCGCTAAAAACTTTTACACCTTTGAAATGAATTCCTTGCAAGGCTGCGTAATCCTTAAATCCTTTTTCAAGGAGTAGTGCATCATCTTCCCGACCGGCACCTGCAACACCAATTACAATTTGCTTAACATCAGCAAAGTCAGCTTCAAGTGCAAAAAGATTTGCTTCAATTAATGCAAAAATATTTTCAACAGCTTCTTCAATCCCGATTATAAGAAAATTGGAAGGCTTACCAACTACCTCGTTAATAATTTTCCCCGCCAGATCTGCTATTGCACAATCTGTCTTTGTTCCACCGCCGTCTATTCCGATTAAGTATTTCATAAATAATTTTGTGATGTATTCGGTTCAAAAATACCGAAATTTGAACTCTAAGGAAAAAATTTGAAACTTACTTGTATATTCCTTTTAAGCAGGATGTTTTACTTTTCCCATTTCATTATATTCACATACCAAATGAAGAAAAAATTGAATAACAGACAATGAAAAATCTTGAAGCATATTTCGCTCCATTCAGAGAAAATATTGTAGGCTACAATAAAACTTTTACTTCACCTTATGGCGAAAAGAAAATTGTATATGCTGATTGGATTGCAAGCGGAAGATTGTATAAACCAATTGAAGAAAAAATAAGGAATGTATTTGGACCCCTTGTGGGCAACACTCACTCTGAATCGAGTGAGACGGGTACTTCAATGACTCATGCATATCATGAAGCTCACGAGATAATAAAGAAGCATTGTAATGCGAGTAAAGATGATGTAATAATAACTGCCGGTTCCGGAATGACGGGACTCATCTGCAAACTTCAAAGATTACTCGGTTTAAAAATACCAGAGCAACTTAAAGATTATTTGAAACTTCCTGAAGAACTTCGTCCGGTTGTTTTTGTTACTCACATGGAACATCACTCAAACCACACAACCTGGCTGGAAACAATTGCAGATGTGATTGTTATTTCGCCAACGGAAGAAGGTTTGCCTGACCTTGAAGATCTGGAAAATAAAATGTTGAAGTATAAAGACAGGCAGTTGAAAATTGGTGCATTCACTGCTTGTTCAAATGTTACGGGAATAGAATTACCGGCTCACAAACTTGCAAAGATCGTTCACACGCACGGTGGATTTTGTTTCGTAGATTTTGCGTGTTCAGCTCCGTATGTAAAAATTGATATGCGTCCTGCCGATCCATCAGAAAAACTTGATGCAATTTATTTTTCACCTCATAAATTTCTTGGCGGACCCGGGTCTTCAGGAGTTTTAATTTTTGATTCGCAACTTTACAAAAACAAAGTGCCCGATCAACCCGGAGGTGGAACAGTAGATTGGACAAATCCGTGGGGTCAGCATAAGTTTGTTTCAAGTATTGAAGCACGCGAAGACGGCGGAACTCCGGCATTCCTTCAGGCAATTAAAGCTGCACTGTGCATTAAGCTAAAGGAAGAAATGTCAGGTTGAAAAAATGCGGGAAAGGGAAGAAGAGTTAGTAAACATTGCCTTTGAAGAATTGAACAAGATTCCCGGTTTGCATATTCTTGCTCATCATATCAGGCATCGTCTCGGTGCAATTTCATTTTATGTTGATGACATTCATTATAACCTCATTGTAAAACTTTTGAATGATCGTTATGGAGTGCAAACAAGAGGCGGATGTTCCTGTGCCGGAACTTACGGACATTATCTTCTTCACGTAGATCCACAACGATCAAAAAGGATTACTGATAAAATTGATCTTGGCGACCTTTCAGAAAAACCCGGTTGGGTGCGGATGTCAATTCATCCAACAATGACAAATGTTGAACTCTATTTAATTACAAATGCAATTAAAGAAATTGTGGAAGATATTGACGAATGGCAAAAAGATTATACGTACGATATTCATAAAAATGAATTCTATCATAATGCTTCAAACGGAAGTGAAAAGGAAAGAGTAAAAAGCTGGTTTGATCTTTCACAAAAAGAATCAGTTGAGATAGACTAATTAACTGATCATTCCTCGTTGTTCCTACATTAACAATTATCAGGAAGAAAACTTGCTCATTATCTTTTTGATTTCATCTTCAGTTATTCCGGAACCATATGTTATTTGTTTCGAAGGTTCAGATTTTTCTTCATTTGTCTTTTCTTTTTCAGAATAAGTATAAACATTTTTTAATGGAGGATTACCAGCACGATCACGAAGTCTTTCCTCAATCTCCTTTATAAACCAATCCTTACCGCTTCTATATTTCTGAACTTCAAACTTGTCAACACTTTTTCCTTTATTGATTGGATTAGTTTCGAATGCGAGACTTTTTATGTTCAAGAGATGTTTTGCACTTACATTATCAGAAATAATTGATCCTCCCCAGGTTCCAGGACCAAGTGTCATTGAAGGATTAAGTGCAGTTGTGTATCCGACAGCACCAATTGAAGCAACAGTGTTTACAAGAATTCTGAATGCAGGTTTCTCAAGTGCAAATTTCATAATAATGGGTTCATCATTTGAATGAATAACCATCGTATGTCCTAGTCCACCAAACTGCAAAAGATCAATGCAGCGGTGACAACCTTCAAGCCAGCCATCAACAACATAAAATGAAAGTATCGGTGAAAGTTTTTCAATGGAGAGAGGTTCTATTTTCCCAACATTGTAACAAGTAGCAACTAATACTTTTGTGCTTTCCGGAATTTTAAATCCAGCATATTCAGCAATAAATGTTGCAGGCTTTCCTACAATTTCAGGATTTATTTTCAAATTTGTTTGTACAGCTTTGGCAAGTTTTTCTTTTTCTTCTGCATTAACGAAATAACATCCTTGAGTTTTTGCTTCTTCAATTACTTTTTCTTTTAATGGAAGATCAACAATCATTGACTGCTCGGAAGAGCAAAGTGTTCCATTGTCGAAAGTAGTTCCATAAATAATATCCGCAACTGCTTTTTGATAATTTGCGGTTCGCTCAATAAACGCTGGAACATTTCCCGGTCCGACTCCATAGGCAGGTTTACCTGAACTATACGCAGACTTTACCATTGGTGTACTTCCGGTTGCCAGGATAATTGCAATATTCTTATCGTGCATCAGCGCATCAGTCCCTTCGATAGTTGGTTCGCTCATACATTGAATCAATCCTTTCGGAGCGCCGGCTTTTTCTGCAGCTTCTGATAAAATTTTTAGTGCTTCCACAGTACATTTTGAAGTTTTAGGATGAGGACTTGCTACAATAGCATTTCGGCTTTTTAAAGAAATCAGTGCTTTGAACATTGCAGTTGAGGTTGGATTAGTAGATGGAATTAATGCACAAACAACTCCCATTGGTTCTGCAATCTTTAAAACCTTTCCATTCGCTTCCTCTGCAACAATACCAACCGTCTTTAAATTCTTTATTGATTCATAAACATTTTTTGTAGCAAATTGATTTTTAATAATTTTATCTTCATAAACACCGAAGCCGCTTTCATCGCAAGCCATCTTTGCAAGTTTCTCAGCAGATTCATAACCAGCTTCAGCCATTGCTTTTACAATTTTATCAACTTGCTGCTGTGAGAAGTGTTTGTATTCAAGCTGCGCTTCCTTGGCTTTGATAGCTAAGCTGCGAGCTTCCTGGATAGAAAGAAGGTCTTTATCTAAAATCATTTTATTCCTCGTGAATGGACAGGTCAAATATATTTAACCTGCAAGAGAAGTTCAATTTTGAAGAATGAATTATTAAGTAATTAGAGTGTATTTCTTAGTTTAGCTAATCCAGTTTTGCTGACTGGCAGTTGTTTGCTGTTCTTTAAGATTATTTGGTAGGACTCTTTCCCTGTCTGTTCCAAATGCTGAATGAAATCAACATTAATAATGTACGAGCGATGAATTCTGATAAAGTTATTTTCGTTTAGATGATTCTCGAAATATTTCATCGTTTTTTGTTTTAGGAATCTTCCCTGGTCACAGTTGATCATTACGTAATCATCCTGTGCTTCAATCCATTTGATGGTTTCAACCGGAATGATTGAAATTTTCGATCCTTCTTTAATTACAACTCTTTCGAGATACTCAATCTTTTTATCTTTATAATCAATAATATTTTTTATGACAGCATCATGCTCAAATTTATCCTGCAGGAAATTGAAAGATTTTTTCAATGCATCGTTGAATCGATCTTCAGGAAAAGGTTTCAGTAAATAATCTGCAGCGTTAACTTCAAATGCTTTTATTGCATAATGATCAAATGCTGTAGTGAAAATAATTACAGGCGGATCTTCAAGCAGTTCAAGCATTTCAAAGCCGCTGATCTTCGGCATTTGAATATCGAGAAAAATAATGTCCGGTTTGAGTTCGTTTATTTTTTTTATTGCATCAAAACCATTTGAGCATTCGGCAACAATCTCAACCTCGGGGTGATTTTTGAGATAGCCTTTTGTTATTTCCCTGGCTAACTTTTCGTCGTCAATTATTATTGTGGTTATTTTACTTTTCATATGATTTGGAAATTTATTCGTTGAATAATTCGTGCATAAGTGGCAACAGAATTTAGCCACGAATCCGCCAAAGGCGGACAGGTTCACGAATCACTTATTGGTATAAATAATGTCACACTAAAAATACCTTTTTCTTTTTTTACTTCCATAAGGTCATTTCGCCGATAAATTAAATTCAGCCTGTCATTAATGTTTTTCAGACCGACACCAGTTCCTTTTCTTGACTTCGAGGATTCATCAAAATTATTCTGAAGATGAATTTTCAAATAACCATCGGAAAAACTACACTTCAAACTTAAAGTTACTTTATCAAAAGTTTCATACACAGCATGTTTAATTACGTTTTCAAATAAAGGCTGCAGAATCATATTTGGAATTTCCGCATTGTTACATTCTTTCTCAAGCTGCTCAGAGTAGTCGAACTTCTCTTCGAAACGGATCTTTTCAATATCAAGATAAAGACGAATATTTTTTAACTCTTCACTTAATTTATTTTTTTCTCTTTCATTTGTTGCAAGAATATAGCGAAGAAAATCTGCCAGCTTAATTATCATTTCTTTTGCTTTTTTAGGATCAAGCTCAGTTAAAGCACTCATCGAATTTAAGCTGTTAAAAATGAAATGTGGATTGATCTGAAATTTGAGAGATCGGAGTTCAGCTTGTGTAACCAGGCCTTTAAGCTCGGATTCTTTTAATGCTCTCTCCTGTGATTCAGAATAATAGGAGACAAGGTAGTAAAACGAAACTACGATTGCATAAAGCATTAAGCCGACAAGAAATCGCCAAAGGATAGTGTGATAAAAAAAGTTTTGATACTTTTCATCAAATCCAATTACTGGAACCATCACAGTGTAGATAAATAAAATCCACAATGCTGAAGAAATAATTGCAGTAATAATGTGACTGAAAAAAACTTTAATCAGGTGATGTTGTTCGATGGATATATATTTTGCAGGATAATGCCAGATGATTGTTAATCCGCATAACAAAATTGCTGATACCAGGCTTTCTACAATTGAAGAGTTAAGATCAAGCTCTAATCCAAAAAATAAAATAAGAAAACTTATAACCGCAAAAGAAACAGAATAGAGCAGAAGTATAGTTATGTTTTTAAAATTTCTTAGGATTGGATTGTCTTGCATCAGTCAGAGCGATTAAAGATAAGTTTTTACTTCACCGCCACCAAACATTGCGAGTCCTTTTATATGCAATGTTCTTGCCTGATCAATAACAATACTAGGGTTTCTAATTGCTTTATTTGAAAAACCACCAAGCACTGATGTTACATTTATTACAACATTCCATTCTTTTGGAAGAATGATTGTAGTTCCACCAAAAACACAAAGCACATCTAAAACATTATCGCCTTCAGCAAGCTGGCAGTTGATAAGATTAATTTCTGAACCGCCGAATATTGCAGTAATATTTCCACCCTGGAAATTGGTGGAAGAAATTATTTTTGTCCCTCCGCCGAAAATGGAAACATCGTCAATTTTATCTTTATTTACTTTGGAAGTATCTGAAAGAAAATCCGAGCCTGTGTCTTGTTTTCGTTTTTTAAGAATGATATATGTGCCAAGAACAATAAATAATATTGGAATAATGATACCACCATCGTAATCAATTTGTGGGAAGATTCTCTCTAATAAAAACAATGCACCAATTCCCGAAAGTATTCCGCCAAGAAATTTCTTTTCTGTATTTACGAGAACGAACAATCCTATCACCAGCATGATAAACGGCCAGGAAAATACAACGTGTGTGAACCTAAAGTCCAGAATGTTCATTGTGTTGAGCAGAAACAATCCGCCGAGGAAGATTAATATTCCTCCAAGCATGATCCTTTTGTCTATCTTATTATTATTATCAGGCATTTTTGACTCCTTTAATTAAATCTCATAGAGAACCTATTAAAAATAATGAATGTAAAAAAGTAAAAATCGGTGAGCAGTGGAAAAAGCTCGGTGAAAGGGGATGAATGGTTGAATGACTGCATGTTTCGATTTAACATTACATGCAGTCACGCAATCATGCAAAGTTCGCATCAGTCAATTATGCTTCTACTTCAACCAGATGAGCTTGTTTCACTTTTTCAAATGCTTGTTCAAGATCAGCGATAAGGTCGTTTACATTTTCAATTCCAACAGAAAGCCTGACCAGTCCATCTGTAATTCCACCTGCTAACCTTGCGTCTTTGCCCATTGAGAAATGAGTCATACTTGCGGGATGCTGAATAAGAGATTCAACTCCACCAAGACTAACAGCAAGCTGATGAAGCTTTACAGAATTCATAAGAACTTTTCCCGCTTCAATTCCACCTTCAACTTCGAATGTGATCATTCCACCGTGACCTTTGTGCTGCTTTAATCCGATTTCATAATGAGGATGGCTTTTCAATCCCGGGTAGCGGATACTTTTTACAAGAGGATGATTCTCAAGCCAATCGGCAATTATTTGTGCGCTCTCACAATGCTTTTCCATTCTTATTCCAAGAGTTTTCAATCCACGATGAACAAGAAATGAATTGAAAGGATCAATTACTCCACCAAGCTGGTTCAGTGTTTTTCTAAAATGTTTATAAGTCTCTTCATCTTTAACCACAATAATTCCGCCAACAACATCAGCATGACCGTTAAGAAATTTTGTTAAGCTGTGCATTACAACATCGGCACCAAGTGCAAGTGGATTCTGAAGTGCAGGACTCATAAAAGTATTATCAACTACAACTTTAGCTCCGTGCTTGTGTGCGATTTTAGAAATCTCTTCAAGATCGGAAATGCAAAGTGTTGGATTGCCCGGTGTCTCTACATAAACAACTTTTGTGTTTGGTTTAATTGCGTTCTTTACATTTTCAATTACAGCAGTATCAACGAAAGTGGTTTCAATGCCAAACTTTTTCATTACTGTATTGAGCAGAGTAGTAGTTGGTCCGTAAACCGCAGCAGAGCAAACAACGTGATCGCCAGCCGATAGAAGTGCTGCAAAAATTGTATGTACTGCAGCCATTCCGCTTCCACAGCCTAAAGCTTTATGTCCGCCTTCAAGTTCAGCAATTGCATTTTCCATTGCTTCAATTGTGGGGTTTAGCATTCTTGTATAGATGTATCCCTTTTCTTCTCCAGCAAAGAGGGAAGCACCGTGCTGAGCTGATTTGAATTTAAATGTTGAGGTCTGGTAAATCGGTGGAACAACTGAGCCATATTCGTATTCGTCTATTCCCGAGTGAACACATTTTGTGTTAAAATCTAATTTTGTATGATCTTTCATTTTACTTCCCTTTTTCTCAATGTCTTGCGTGTTGAAAAATTTTTATTTTTTTAATTTGATACTGTAAAGTTAACGATTTTCGGTGAAGAATTTAAGAAGTAACTGTTCTCTTTAACTCAAGATTATTTCAAAATCTTGCATTACACAATTAATAATAGTATTGATCATAACAACTAAATTCAGGTGATATTAGCTTAATTCAATGTTATTTTTATTACAGATTTTACTTACTTTTGTATAAAATTTCAGAGGATTTATATGTCAAAGAGATTAAATATCATTATTGAAAAAGATGAAAATGGATATTATGCTTACTGTCCTGATCTCGAGGGATGCCAGACACAAGGAGATACGCTCGATGAAGTAACTGAAAATATTAAGGAAGCAATAGAACTTTATCTGGAAACGCTTACTGATTCAGAGAAACATAATTTAACTTCACGGGAAATAATAACTACAAGCTACGAGGTAACGGTTGCCTAAGAATCCTGCATCACTGCGATAGAAGCAGAGAAGATGCTTTTTGAGAAAGGATTTCTTTTATTACGAACAAGAGGAAGTCACAGGATTTACATAAAAAATGAAAGACGAATCGTTATACCATTTCATAGTGGAAAAATCCTTCATCCAAAAATTGTTAAGCAAATAATAAAAGCAATTGAGTAATCACCAACTCTTTACGAATCAAAATTCTTATATTTCCCATCGTAATTTTTTGAGATAATTTATTCGGATAAATATTGCCCAAAGAAAAAGTATTAGTCACTTCAGCACTTCCCTATGCAAATGGTCCGATTCACCTCGGTCATCTTAGCGGTGCGTATCTTCCTGCCGATATTTATGTTCGTTATAAAAGATTAAACGGAGATGATGTTATTTACATCTGTGGTTCTGATGAACACGGAGTCCCGATTACTATTACTGCTGACAAAGAAAAAGTTTCACCACAGGTTATTATTGATAGATTTCACGAAGCAAATAAAAAAGCATTTGATAAATTCGGGATGAGTTTTGATAATTATTCAAGAACAAGTCTGCCGATTCATCACGAAACAGCGAAAGAATTTTTCCTTGAGTTTTTTAATCGTGGACTTTTTGTTGAGAAAAAGACAAATCAGTTCTATGATGAAAAAGCAAAAATGTTTTTGCCAGATAGATATGTTGAAGGAACCTGTCCAAACTGTGGTAATGAACAAGCAAGAAGTGATGAATGTGAAAATTGCGGAGCACTTTACGATCCTTCAGAATTAAAAAATCCAAAAAGTAAAGTAAGTGGAGAAACACCAATTCTCAAAGAAACAACTCACTACTTTTTTCCACTCGGCAGGTATCAGCCTGAACTCGAAAAATATGTTAACGAGATGAATGCAAAATATGGCTGGAAAGATAATGTGCTTCAATATTGTCGGGGTTGGTTCAAAGATGGATTGAAAGATCGGGCGATCACTCGTGATTTGGATTGGGGTGTTAAAGTTCCCATAGATAGTGCAAATGGAAAAGTAATATATGTTTGGTTTGAAGCAGTGCTTGGTTATATCTCATCAACAAAAGAATATGCACAAATAAAAAATCAACCTGATCTTTGGAAAAAATACTGGCAGGATGTAAACACAAAATACATTGCGTTTATCGGGAAGGATAATGTTGTTTTTCACACAATAATATTTCCTGCAATATTAATGGCTTGGAATGAAGGAGGGAAGGAAAAATATTGTCTTCCTCAAAATGTCCCTGCAAATGAATTTCTGAATTTTGAAGGAAAGAAATTTTCAAAAAGTCGTGGATGGGGAATTGATGTTGATGAATTCCTGAATATTTTTTCTGCGGATTCATTGAGGTATACTCTGGCAGCTAATCTTCCTGAAAGCCGGGATACAGATTTTTACTGGAAAGAATTTCAACTGAGAAATAACAGTGAGCTTGCCGATATACTCGGTAATTTCATCAATCGGACGTTTACATTCGTTCACAAACATTTTGATGGAAAAGTACCTTTCAGAGGAAAACTTGATAAAATTGATCAAGATATGTTGAATGAAATTTCTGAGTATCCAAAACGTATCTGCGATCTTTTTGAAAAATTTAAAATCCGTGACGGCGTTAATGAAATGATGAACCTTGCCCGTGATGGCAACAAATATTTTAATGACTCAGAACCGTGGGTTACCGTTAAATCGAATAAAGAAAAGTGTGGCACAACTTTGAACATTTGCTTGCAGGCTATTTATACTTTGGCCGAACTTTTTTATCCTGTAATACCCTTTTCTTCTGAGAAGCTTTTCAAAATTCTTAACACAAAGCCTGTTGAGTGGAAAGAAAGTGGAAAATCCTTTTTGAAAGAGGGGCATCAAATTAACAGTGCAGAAATATTATTTCCCAAAATAGAGGATGAAGTGATAGAAGAACAAATATTAAAACTTGGCAGCCCGGAATCTGAAAATGAAAAGAAGACCAACGAATTAATTTCCTATGATGATTTTATGAAAACTAAACTGAAGGTTGCCGAGATTTTAAGCGCAGAAAAAATTACCAAAAGTAAAAAGCTGATGAAACTAAAAGTAATGCTCGACGATGGTGAACGACAGGTGGTTGCAGGAATTGCCGAGCATTATAATCCGGAAGATCTGGTAGGTAAAAAAGTTGTTGTGGTTGCAAATCTTCAATCGACAAAGATAATGGGAGAAGAATCGCAAGGTATGATTTTAGCCGTTGATAAAGAACCGGGAGGTTTGCAAGTTATCATAGTTGATAATTTAGTTAAAAACGGAACTCGTGTTAAGTAAATGTTTTAATAATTATAAGGATAAAAAAATGAAGTTAACAGCAATCGCAGTTATTTTATTTGCCGGATTTATGTTCGCACAATCTTCTGTTGAAAAGTTCACTCCTCTGCTTAATACTTATGTTAGTAATGCTGACCAGAATGAAGAATTACTGATCTGGGTTTTCTTTTCTGATAAAGGTGATGATACTCAAAATTATTTAAGTAAACCAAACACCGTTGTAAGTGAGAAGTCGTTAAAGAGACGAGCCAAAGTTCTAAGCGAAGATAAACTGATAACAATTACTGACCTGCCTGTAAATCAAAATTATATTGATCAGCTTAGTTCGTCTGGTTTTAGACTAAAACAAAAATCAAAATGGTTTAACGGAGTTAGCGGATGGGCGACTACATCAGAACTTACTCAATTTGCTAATATGCCTTTTGTGAAGCAGCTCGATATAGTTTATAGATTTAGAAAAGATAATTTTGAAGATGAATCTGCTAGTGATCAGCCGGAAGAACTGAATCAAGATCTTTCTAAACTTCAAGAAACAAATTCTTTTAATTATGGTCAATCCCTTATTCAACTTAATATTATATCTGTTCCGCAGGTTCATGATCTTGGATATACCGGGGAAGGCGTAACGATTTGTCTGATGGATGCTGGTTTTGATCGCTGGACTACTCACCAGGTTTTTAGTACGATGAATGTAATAGCAACATGGGATTTTGTTAATAATGATTCTGATGTTGAAAACGGCAGCGATATGGGAGACGGTTCACACGGAACATCAACTTTATCTTTGATTGGTGGATTTTATGAAGGACAATTAATTGGTCCTGCTTTTGGAGCCGATTTTATTCTTGCAAAAACTGAAAATACCGATAGCGAAACTCCGATTGAAGAGGACAACTGGATTGCTGCAATGGAATGGGCTGATGGTATGGGTGTTGATGTGACGTCAACATCACTTAGTTATCTTGATTATGATCCACCATACCCAAGTTATGGCTGGCAGGATATGGATGGAAATACAGCAAGGATTACCATAGCGGCTGACCTTGCTGTAGGACTTGGAATATTTGTGGCTAATTCTGCTGGTAATGCGGGTTATGTTGCCCCACCACAAAATACACTTGGTGCACCTGCAGATGGCGATAGTGTGATGGCTATAGGTTCAGTTACCAGCGGTGGAAACAGATCAAACTTCAGCAGCGTTGGACCAACTGCAGATGGAAGAATCAAACCAGATTTGATGGCGATGGGATCGAGCAATTATGTGGCTTGTAATAACTCAAATAGTTGTTACAGCAGTTTTGGAAGCGGAACTTCGTGGAGTTGCCCGATGGTTGCTGGTGCGGCTGCTTTATTACTTCAAGTGGATCCTAGTTTAACTCCAATGCAGTTAGTAACGTTAATGAAAAGCACGGCTTCAAGAAGTAATACACCCGATAATCTTTACGGATGGGGAATTGTTAACACTTATTCAGCACTTCAGACACTTCTGACTGATGTAAATAATTCAACTGAAACTCCTGATGATTATTACATTCTTCAGAACTACCCAAATCCATTTAATCCTTCAACAAAAATTCGATTTGCTGTTCCTGAAAAATCTCAGGTAAAGCTGTATTTGCACGATATTCTTGGGAATGAAATTGGAGTTATCCTGGATGAGGAAGTGAATCCGGGAGTTAAGGAAATCGAACTAAACGGAGGTAATTTGGCGAGCGGAGTATACTTTGTCAGAATGGTAGCTAATAATTATCAACAATCAATAAAAATATCACTTCTAAAATAAGTTTTTGTGCCTGATCTTGTTAAGAAACATACAAGGTCAGGCTCAATTTCCCTTGATTTTCAGATATGCTATAATTAAAATTCCTCTCTCATTTTTTTGAAATTTATAGGAGCAGATGTAAAATGCGGTTAAATCGTTTTCTACAGGCATTTTTTTCAATTCTTTTTATACAAATAGTTGCTTTCATTAATGTTCCTGCACAGGTGGTTGCGGAATTTGGCAGCTATGAAATAACACTTGACGAGTTTGAGCATGCATATTCCAAAAATGTTGGAGGCTGGGAAAATGCAGTTAAGCAAGACAAGTCGGAATACAATAATTTTCTTGATCTCTACGTAAAATTCAGAATGAAGTTGCGTGATGCCCAGGTAAGAGCTTACGATAAAGATACTGACCTGATGGGTGAGTTGAAGGATTACCAGAGGCAAGTCGGTGTTTCATATCTCCTTGAGAAGAAAGTTAATGAGCCGGGAATCAAACAGCTTTATGATAGAAGAAAAGAAGAGTTCAGAGTCAGTCATATAATGATAAGACCGGATACTCTTGGTGATGAAGCAGCAAAAAACAAGGCACAGGCAATACTGGACAGTATTAAGAATGGTCATCCGTTTGAGAATATGGCAATTATATATTCCGATGATAAATTTTCAGGAGTAAATGGCGGCGATATTTATTATATAACCGCTGGCCTGCTTCCTTTTGAATTTGAAGATCCAATGTATACTCTGAAATCCGGAGAAGTTTATCCTGAAGTGGTAAAGACTCAATTTGGTTACCATTTGATAAAAGTAACAGTGAGACAGCATCGCTTTCCTAAAATAAAAGCGAGCCATATTCTAATAGGTTACCATGATAGGAGCGGTAACATTGATTCAGCAGCGGCAAAGATGAGAGCAGATTCAGTTTTGATTCAGCTAAATGCCGGCGCTTCGTTTGAAGAGTTGGTCGAGAAGGTACTCTGACGATCCCGGTTCAAAGGAAAAAGGCGGAGACCTTGGATACTTCGAAAGAAGAATGATGGTTAAAGAATTTGATGAAGCCGCATTCAATATGGAAGTTGGACAGGTATCAGATCTAATTCAAACTAATTTTGGTTACCATATTATTAAACTCACAGATAAAATGGATACGCAGCCTTTTGAGAGTGAATATGAAAATCTGAAAAACATGTTTAACAAGCAAAGATATCAGCACGAGAAGGAAGTCCTTATTGATTCACTAAAGAAAAAATATGATTTCAAAATTGACGAAAACGTTTTAAATCAGTTTGTCGAAAATAGTGATTCGCTCAGGTTTGGAATGGTACACCCAAAATATGATCAGATATCCGGGGAAGTTCTGTTCTCATATGCAAAAAAGAAAGTAACCATTGGTGAGTTTCTCGAAGCTGCCAACCAAAATTCAAAAATCACTGCAAAGCCGATGGATAATCCTGTTGAAGTAACGAATGCAGTATATGTACTCTCAGAAGAAATGCTTCTTGAAGAAGAAGCGATGAATCTGGATAAGCAAGATCCTCAGTTTGCACAACTGATGAACGACTACAGAGATGGTATTTTTATTTTCAAAATCCAGGAAGAAGAAGTCTGGAATAAAGTAAAAATAGACAGTGCTGATGTTTATAATTATTGGAGTTCAAACAAAGATAAATATTCCTGGCCGGAAAGAATCAGCTTCAGCGAAATCTATTCAACAAAGGATTCTTTAATTCAACAATATTACAAAATGCTTCAATCAGGTGCTTCATTCGACTCACTTGCTGCAATGTATACGGAAAGAACTGCCAAGAGAAAAGATCAGGGCCGGTACGAACTGCAGTCAGTTGAACATTCAGACTTTTATTTAGAAGCGAATAAAATCTCTGAAGTTGGAAAGTACACTGAGCCAATGGTCTTTGCGGGCGGTTATTCAATTTTTAAACTTAATCAAAGGCTGCCTGCCGGGATGAAAACTTTTGAAGAAGCCAAGGCAGAAGTTTCCGGCGAATATCAGGAGATGCTGAGCAAAAAACTTGAGAATGATTACCTGACTGGTCTGGAAAATAGATATAAACCAAAAGTATATTATGATAAACTTGAGAATGCTTTTAAACAGAATTAGAATAGTTGAGGGAATTATATTCCCTCTTCTTTTTTTTAGTGCATGCAGTGAACAAGAAAAACCGGATTCTTACATAGCAAGGGTTAATCAATCTTATCTTACAGAAGCCGATCTTTCTGAATTAGATGATTCAATATCCGTTTCGGTGAAAAGCAGATCAGCTTTGATTAAAAATTGGGTAAAACAAGAAATTCTCTTTCAGGAAGCTGTTAAACTTGGAATAACTGAAACAAAAGAATTTAACCGGACTATCGAAAATACCCGGCGGGAATTAGCGGCTGCTCTTTTGCTGGAAAAATTTTCAGTGTCTTCGCAGATAGTTACTTCTGAAGATGAGCTGGAAAATTACTATAATGAAAACCGATCAAGTTTCAGGCTGCCTTTTAATTCGTTCTTTCTTAGTCGGATAAACTTTTCCGATAGAGAAACAGCAGTAATGTTTCGGACTGAATTAATCCAGAACGGCTGGTCGAATGCAGTTGAAAAATTCTCGCAGGATACAACTCTGATAAATGTTTCGAGCAATGTACTTATATCAGAGCAGGATATTTATCCTGTCAGGCTGCTAGGAATACTGGAAGGACTTTACCCACTTGAATTTAGCATTGTCATTCCCGATGACAGAGGTTATTATACAGTTGTTCAGCTATTGGATAAATATCAGGCGCAGTCCATTCCTCCGTATGAGGCGGTAAAAACTGAAGTTAAAAGAAGATATAAATCAGCATTAACTGAACTGGCTGTTGAAAACTACATTAACGATTTGTACTCTACAAATGAAATAGAAATTAACTAATGATTTTTATGATCCAAAAAATATTCAGCATATCAATTTTATTCACAGGAATTCTTTTTGCACAGGCAAATCCAATTGATAAGGTTGTTGCGGTTATTGATAATGAAATAATACTGCAAAGCGAACTCGATTTTCAGGCATCAATATATGCTTCGCAGCGGGGTATGGATCCAAATTCTCCTGAAATCAGAAGACAGATATTGAATGCTATGATTGATGAAAAACTGGTTTATGCTCAGGCAGAACTCGACTCAATAACAGTTACAGATGCTGAAGTTGCGCAAAGGATTGATTACCAGATACAGGTTCTGAAGCAGCAGTATGGTTCTGAAGCGAGTATTGAAAAGATGTACGGGATGAGCCTGGAAAAAATTAAGCGGGAATTACGGGATGATGTTAGAAAAAATCTGATGGTGCAAAGACTGCGTGAGAAGAATTTTGCACCTGTTGAAGCTTCCCGACGTGAAGTTGAAGAGTTCTACTACACTTACAAAGACAGCCTTGGTATGATTCCCGAAAAGCTGAGAATTTTTCATATCTTCAGAAATCCAAAAACAACAGACAAGCTTAAACTCCAGTATAAAAATCTTGCTCAGGCAGTACTTGACTCAATTAAGCAGGGCGCAAACTTTGAAGAAATGGCAAAAAAATATTCTGAAGACCCCGGAAGCAAAACTTATGGAGGTGATCTTGGATTTGTAAAGAAGGGAGTTTTTTATCCACAGTTTGAATCAGCAGCGTTCGCGCTGGAAGTTGGGCAAATTTCGGACGTTGTTGAAACTCCAGTCGGTTACCATATCATCGAACTTATTGAACGAAGGGGAGAATCAATCCATACAAGGCACATTCTCTTCAAATTCAAAACTGATGAGGGTGCTGATCTTGAAACTATTGAATTCCTGACAGAGTTGAGAGACAGCGTTGTAAACGAAGTAAATACCTTTCAGAATTATGCCAAAAGATACAGCGAAGACAAAGAAACAGCACCGTTCTCCGGTGATCTCGGAACGTTTTATATAAATCAGCTCGATAAAAATTTGCTTGATGTTGTATCGAAGATGAAACAGGGAGAAATAAGCTTTCCAAAAAGAATTGATTACGGGCAGGGAATTTATGGCTACCATATTGTTTATTTGCAGTCAAGAGTTCCGCAGCATCCTGCCAGCCTTGAAGAAGATTACACAGAGTTGAAAAGACTTGCAGATGAAAACAAGAAACAGAAACAGTATGAAACTTGGGTCGCTTCTCTTAGAGATAAAATTTACTGGGAAGTAAGGTTGTAGTAAGGATTAAAGATAAAAGTAAAAAGATAAAAGCAATAAGTTTTTAAGGAAATAAATTTGAAAGAAAATCCCGCCGGAACTAAAGACGTTGAGCTTGTTGAAAAGCTTGCCGATAAAATAAAAAAAGTAAAATCTGAAATTGCAAAAGTAATTGTTGGTCAGGATGAAATAATTGATCAGCTTTTAATTTCACTTTTCTCGAAAGGGCATTGTCTGTTGGTTGGAGTTCCCGGACTTGCCAAAACACTTCTGATAAAAACTGTATCGGAAGTTTTGGATTTGAAATTCAGCAGGATTCAGTTTACTCCCGATTTAATGCCGAGTGACATTACCGGTACGGAAATAATTGAAGAAGATGCAGTCAGCAAGAAAAGGAATTTTAAATTTATTTCGGGACCAATCTTTGCCAATATAATTCTTGCGGATGAAATAAATAGAACTCCACCTAAAACACAGGCCGCACTTCTCGAAGCAATGCAGGAAAACAGAGTAACCGCTGCAGGAACTACTTATCAATTGCCGCAACCGTTCTTTGTTCTTGCAACACAAAACCCGATTGAGCAGGAAGGAACTTATCCATTACCAGAAGCACAGCTTGACAGGTTTATGTTCAATTTGTGGTTAGAGTACCCTTCATTCAAAGAAGAGATAAGAATAGTTGAAACAACTACAAGCGAATACAAAGCAAAGCTTGAAAAAATATTAAACGCAAATGAAATACTTGAATTTCAGGATCTGGTTAGAAAAGTTCCGGTCGCCGATAATGTAATTGAATATGCAGTTAAAGTTGCAAATATGACAAGACCTACAAATGGAAACTCACCTCAATTTATAAAAGACTGGATAACCTGGGGTGCCGGACCAAGAGCTTCCCAATATATGATACTTGCTTCCAAAACCCGTGCAGTTATACAGGGAAGATTCACGCCGAATATTGATGATGTAAAAATTGCAATGCTTCCTGTTCTCCGCCACAGAATAATAACAAACTTCTCCGCTGAAGCAGATGGAATAAAATCTCTTGATGTGATTGAAAGGTTGAGCAGAGAAATTTAAAACCTTTAAATTTCCAGGCTATTTTATTATCAATATATCGCCCCTATAGGACTTTCATTTATTCCGGTAAATCTTTTTCTATAAATATTCCGTCCCTAGCGGGACAAGGCTTTAGTAATCACGTAGGGACCTGCATACCGCAGGCAGGTTAAATATTTATAGAAATAGAAAAAACAATAAAAAATCAAACCCCCTTAGTAGTGACATAAGTAGTCATTTATCAAATCCAAATAATCGTAAAACAATATAATTTATCTACTTATCAAGTGTTTGGCATCGGTACCGAAGCCGATGGAATAAAATCTGTTGATGTGATTGAGAGATTGAGTGTGGAAGTTATAGGATTACGTTCTTTTCTGCTTTTTGCTAATAATATTTTTTATTAGCAAATTATTGCCAAGGATTAAATAACATTATTTAAAGAAGTTTAAACTGAAGATTATTCAAATAAAATTTTTTTATCCACTTCTTTAATCAAAAAACACTTAGTGAGAAATTTCAGGAGGTAGTAAATGAAAAACAGTTCAATAACTTTCTTGTTTCTGTTGATCTTGTCAGTGTTTATCAATGCACAAAGCGTCCAATGGTGGAAACCAGTAACAGCATTTCCTGATGAACATTTTTTTCCTTCATTTGTAATTGCTAGTGCACAAATGTGGAAAAATGAAGTTCAGGATGGCATAATTGGAGAAAAAAGAGGCATTATTGGTATAACGATAGAAAATAAAAAAAATAATGCAGAATATTTACTGGAAATTTCAGCTCCCGATATTGCATATGAAACAAAGTATTCATTTACCATTCCCTCGAATTCATCATATGATTGGTTTAATGTATATCCTAATATAAATTATAAATATGATGGGTTGCGAAATTTTTCACAACCAACACCGGCAAATGTTTCATTTACTTTATATGAAAATGGTAAAAATTGCGGACAACAAAATATTACAATTATTGTACATAATATCTACGATTGTCCTATTTGGCTGATAAGAACTGATTATACATCGGCTGATATGAGTTATATGTTTTCAGCTTATGTTAATGAAAACGATCCTGTAATTGAGCAGCTAAAAAGGGAAGCTCTTAATAGTGGAATAATTTCTAGGTTTACAGGTTATCTATCGGGTGATGAAGCTGAAGTTTGGTTGCAAGTTACGGCGCTCTGGTCAGTGTTATATAATCGAGGAATAACCTACAGCAATAAAACAATTCCTAGTGTAGGGATAAATCAGGAAGTTCTTTTCTGTCAACAGGTAAGATTTCCAAGCGATGCGCTTAAGACAAGTCAGGCAAACTGTATAGATGGTACTGTGCTTTTTGCTTCTATGCTAAGAAATATAGGGATTCATTCGGTGATTGTTTTAATACCAGGTCATGCTTTTGTGGGTTTCATTACTGTAGATGGACATAATTTGGAGAACTCTTATTATGTATTTCTTGAGACAACTTCTCTCGGAATAGAGGTAACTGAAGATCAGATTTCTCCGGATGATATAAATATATTTAAAGAAGTTCTTTCAAAAGAGACGTATTCTTTTAATAAAGAAGCCATTCTTAATTTCCTTTACTGTTTTTATTTAGGACAGGATCAATTTGATGAAGCAAAATCTAAAATTGATGCAAAGACTCCATTTTATCAATTGATAGATGTTGATATTGTGAGAGATGAATGGGGTCTTATTTCGATCAGCAGATGAAACATACTTATAAATGGTATCTGGTAAATACAACCCCTTAGCTGAAATTTGATTTTCAAATTATCTTTAAATGATAATCGAAGAATTTATAAAAAGATATCAGAGTTAAAAATGAATCCGAATAAAACAAAGAGTGAACATATTAAAACTAATTTAACAGAATTGGCTGGTGCGGATGTTTCTTTCAAATTGAAAGATGTTAAAAACAAAGGCAAATTAGTTTTAACTGCTGTGACTTTTATTTTTCTTCCTGTAAATACATTTAATCGATCAACTACTTATAAATGAAATAGTTACTTTCTGGCAGGTCTTTGTTACCACTACTCCTTTGACTTTGGGGATTATGATTTTAACGTATTCATTTTTACGCAATCACGAAATCGGATTAAACCAGTTTATAATTTTTGGATTATTACTGGTTGCAGGTAACTTATTGGGATTTGCTACAGGACTTCCAGGTTTGGAACAAGCTTTTAATAATTCTTCAAATGTAATTTTTGGTACGGTTGCACATTTATTAGTTGGTTATTTTTTAACATATGGATGGCAAATGATTGTATCATCATTAATAATAGGCATATTTTTAGGCTGGATGTGGAATAAATTTATAACAAATGGAAAAGGATAAATAGAATAAATAGATAGTATCCCTTTTTTTATCTAACTCTCTTACTTAGAAATCTTCATTGCGAATTAAATTTCTTTAAGAAAAGTTTTTCTTCCATGGCTGTCACCGTTGCACCATGACAGAGAATGAAGATGTCATCTCAAAATTTTAATTTCAAACTCTCGCAATCTTATAATTCTTTCTTGCGAAGTAAATTTCTTTTGAGAAAGTTTTAATTACTGTGGCAACCGGAACGGCGAGCAGCATTCCCATTATTCCAAACAAAATTCCTCCGCTGATGATAAGAAGAATTATCATTACAGGATGCATGTCAACACTTTTACCGAAGATATATGGCTGAACAAAACCGTTATCAACTGTGTAAGTAAGCAAAACAACAATAAGAATGAATGGAACTTGTGAAAGATCTCCATACTGAACTATTGAAACAATTATTGCAGGAATTCCTCCGATAATTGGACCGAAGTATGGAATTAAATGACCAAGTCCGGCAATTACACCGAGTGGCAAAGCATTAGGTACACCAATAAAATAAAAACCAAACCCAATCATCAAACCAACAAAAGTTGCATCAAAAATCCATGCCCTAACAAATAAACCCAGTTGCAGTGATACTTTTTTCAAAATATAGTATGACATCTCAAAATATTTATTCGGAATTGTTTGGAGAAGACCTATTAAAATTTTTCTATAATCTTTTAACAGGAAAAAAGTAATGAATGGAACTATCACAAGGATTGCAAGAACTGACATAATACTTGAAAGCAGGGATGTTACAGTCCCGAAGATGTTGGCGAACTGAGAGGTAATAAAAGTTTCAATACTGCTTGTCAGATCTCCGGTTTTGAGAAAAGGAACGTAGTGCATTAATGTTAATTCCAGAGTTTTCATCTCTTCAGCGAGTGAAAAACCTTCCAATGAACTTATTAATTGGTCCAATTGATAAATAAATTTTGGAATTATAATAGAAAGACTGAAGTACGTGGTGAACCCGAAAACACCGAAAATTAATAAAGTAGAAGTAAACCTGTTGAATCCTTTAGCTTCGAGAATGGAAACGAATGGAGCAAATATAAAAGCAAGCAGAATTGCCAGCGCAAAAATTATTAATATTTCGGTGAGAAGATAAACCAGGTAAAGAAATATTATTACAGCAGTAATAGAGAGGAAAAATTTTGTTGCTTTGTTGTAAGTTGAATCTGACATTATATAAAAAATTAATTTACTGCTTCAATTCTTTTTATCCCGGGCACCTGATTCATCAAAGCTCTTTCGATACCGGCTCGTAGAGTTAGTGTTGACATCGGGCAGTTTTCACAGTCACCGGTCAGTTTAACTTTCACGATATTTTCTTCAGTTATTTCGATCAGCTCAACATCGCCGTTATCTGCCTGTAGAAACGGTCTGATTGATTCGAGTGCTTTTAGTATTTCTTCTTTCACAGTCTTTCTAATTGCTGTGTGTAAATCTAATGATTTTTTTTAATTACATTGATCCTAACCCTGAACCAGTCTATTGGAAGGCGGGTTCGGCATTAGAAATTAATCATCATCCCCAAGAAGGATTTCAACTTTTCCCGGAGCTTTTGAATTCCTGATGTTTACCTGCTCGGTTAAGTTTCTTGAAAGCTCCATAATAATTTCAGCATCATTTGAATCTGGAATATCGAAGACAATAGGTATTCCTTTATCACCACCTTCTCTTATTTGCGGATTTATCGGTATACCGCCGAGAAAAGGAACATTTAATTCTTTGGAAACTCTTTCGCCACCGCCTGTTCCAAAAATGTCATATCGCTTTTTTGTATCGGGTGCAATGAAGTAACTCATATTTTCAATTAATCCAAGAACAGGAACATTTACACGTTCAAACATTTTCAAAGCTTTTCTTGCATCAATAAGAGAAACTTCTTGCGGAGTTGTAACAATAACAGCTCCGGTAAGTGGAATTGTTTGAACAAGTGTAAGTTGGATATCACCGGTACCGGGAGGCATATCGAACACAAGATAATCCAATTCACCCCAGGCAACATCGGTCATAAATTGTTTGATAGCTCCACTTGCCATTGGACCTCTCCAGATAATCGGCGCATTGTCATCAACAAGCAATCCGATAGAAATCATTTTCAATCCAAAAGCATCAAGCGGAATTAATTTTACTTTACCATCATCCTGAATAACATTTGGTTTTTCAGTTACACCAAGCATCAAAGGAATACTTGGTCCATAAATATCTGCATCAATCAAACCAACATTTGCACCATCTTTAGCAAGTGCCACTGCAAGATTTACTGCAACCGTACTTTTACCAACTCCGCCTTTACCACTTGCAACTGCAATTGTGTTTTTTACTCCGGGCAGAATCGCTTCTTTCTTCGGGTCTTTGTGTGTTGATACAGTCGGGATTCTTTCCTGAATATTTAAATGAATTTCTTTGATTGCAGGGAATTCACTTTTTATTGTATCCGCAATGATGTTATAATCGAAGTTAGTTGATTTGTTAAGTGAAGGAATTGAGATATCAACAGTAAGAGAATCACCTGTCTGCTCAAGTTTTTTTATTGAGTTAAGTGTTAAGGAGTTTTTATTAAAATTTTTGTCTTCAATCTTTTTGATTGCATTTAAAACTGAACTTTTAGTTATTTCTGCCATAATAGTTTCTGAATATCTTTTTTGAATTTGTTATAAAAAGTGGTCAAAAGATAAACAATTAGAAGGAGAGAGGAAGTTCCGAAATGAATCTCTTTTAAGATTTTATTAATTGTCCCGAGCGCTTTTCAGTCTGCTTCATTAACCATTCCTGACTGTTAACCGGTTTTACGCCATTTAGTGGAACGATCATTTGATAAGTCATATCAGGAAGCAAAGTTCTTGATTTTTGATTGTCCTTCAGAGCAGCTTTTATAAGAGTTTTCATCACATCGTTTCTGATTTTTTCACTTTCGACCGGGAACAAAGTCTCAACTCTGCCATCAAGATTTCGCTGCATAATATCTGCGCTACCCATGTACATTTCTTCTTTTCCGTCGTTATAGAAATAAAATACTCTGCTGTGCTCGAGAAATCTTCCGACTATGCTTCTAACATTTATATTTTCACTTATACCCTCGACACCAGGAACAAGACAGCATATTCCTCTGACGATCAAATCAATTTTAACTCCTTCATTTGAGGCTTCATACAAAGCACCAATTGTTTGAGGATCAACTAACGAATTCATCTTCCAGATTATTTTTCCTTCTTTGCCTGCTTTTACATTTTCAATTTCCCTGAAAATTTTTTCAAGCATTTTATCGCGCATATTAACAGGCGAGACGAAAAGTTTTCTATAATCTTTTTGTTTTGAATATCCAGTCAAATAATTGAAATACATCAGAAACATCCGAGCAGATATCTTCATCGCAGGTGAACAATCCAAGATCGGTATAAATTTTTGCAGTGATTGCATTATAATTTCCTGTTGCAAGGTGAACGTATCTTTTAACTCCATCAAATTCTTTTCGAACAACCAGTGTCATCTTTGCATGAGTTTTTAATCCGACTAATCCATAAACAACGTGAGCACCTGCTTTTTCAAGTTCACGTGCCCAGAAGATATTATTCTCTTCATCGAACCTTGCCTTAAGTTCAACAAGAACTGCAACCTGTTTACCGCGTTCAACCGCTTCAATAAGAGCTTTGACGATTGGTGAGTCAGAACCAACTCTGTAAAGTGTTTGCTTGATTGCAAGAACTTCAGGATCTCTTGCTGCCTGCTTGATGAATTCAATCACCGGAGTAAATGAATGATATGGATGATGGAGCAGAATATCTTTTTGTTTAATGATGGTGAAAATATCTTCATCAGTTTCAAAAGTTTTTGGCAGAACGGGATAGAATGGTTTCTCTTTCAATTGATGAAGAGGAAGTTTATACAGACCCATCACATCACTTAAACCGATTGGTCCATCAGAAATATGAACATCATCTCTTTTAATTCTTAAATTCTCCATCAAGGTTTCCATCATATATTCCGGCATCGTACTTTCAACTTCCATACGAACAACCTGCCCGAATCGTCTCTGCCTGATATTCTCTTCAATTACGTGAAGAAGATCATCCGCTTCATCTTCCTGCAGTTCAATGTCGGTATCTCGCGTTACACGAAACCGGTAAGCTTCAATTACTTCCATACCGGGAAAAAGTAAATCAACATTTGCTTTAATGAGATCACCAAACCAGATAAACTTGGCTTCAAATCCTCCGTTGCTAATCGGTTTTCTTGAAGGATCAATTATATCATCAACCGGTAAAAGTCTTGCGTGGGTGCTTGGTACTTTTACTCTTGCAAAATGTGTATCGCCTTTCGGATTTCGGATAAGAACGGCGAGGTTTAGACTGAGATTGGATATGTAAGGAAACGGTCTTCCCGGATCGAAAGCAAGTGGAGTAAGTATCGGGTAAATTTCTTTTTTAAAATATGCTTTTAATCTGTCCTGCTCTTCGGATGAGAAGTCTTCAAATTTTAATAAGTGAATATTGTTCTGTTTAAGTGCAGGAACAATTTCATTATTCCAGTAATCATCAAATTGCTTAAGCATTGGTCGCAATGCTTTTTCAATTTTTTGAACCTGCTCTAATGGCGTTAAGCCGTCAATTGTCGGTTCAAGAATATTTGCGGCAATCTGTTCTTTCAAACCGGACACACGGATCATATAAAATTCATCGAGGTTTGAAAAGAAGATAGAAATGAATTTTACTTTTTCGAGCAGCGGCAGATCAGGATTGAAAGCTTCTTCCATCACCCTTCGATTGAATTCAACCCAGCTTAAATCCCTGTTAAAAAAGTTATTTGGCTCTTTGTATTTTTTAAGTAATTCTTTACCAGTCATCTCATATAATTCTTTCAAAATCAGAACAAATATAATATAAATACAATCTATATGCCGTGGAGAAAGAAGGTGATTAATCAAAATACGAGTTGAATAAAGGGTATACTATATTACACAATTCTTTTAACGAGAAAAATTTAAACACTTTTATCCCAATTTGACTCTTTTTATTCAAATAGAATGGAGTAACAGAAGAGGAATTAAGATACTCCAGAATTGTGCTAAGTAATCAGAAGATTTCTATATCATTCCTGATTGATGCAGGCAAGCATAAAGGGGTTCTGTTTTCCTTTCGTTTTTATTTCTTCCAGAATGCAGGAGAAAAAATTATCAGCACGGTAAATAATTCCAATCTTCCAACAACCATAAACAAACTTAAAATCCATTTAACAGAATCGGGGAGATGAGCGAAATTGAAAACCGGTCCGACTGTCCCAATACCCGGGCCTACGTTTCCAAGGCAAGTTGCTGTTGCACCTGCTGCTGATTCAAAATCAAGTCCAAATAAAGCAAGCACCATTGAGCCGAGTACAAATATCAAAATGTAAAAAATAAAAAATGCCTGAACATTCGATATTATATCTGAGCTAATTGCTTTATTGTTGAACTTTACCGGAATAATTGCTCTGGGATGAATTAATCTTTTCAACTCTGCCCAACTGTTCTTAAAGAGAACAATGTGTCGGACAAATTTAATTCCACCACCAGTGGAACCTGCGCAGCCACCAATGAAGAGAAGTGCAAAGAAAACCATCCTGGAAAAAGGTGCCCAGTATTCATAATCAGATATAACATAACCTGTAGTAGTTGTAAGCGATACTACATGAAAAAGTGATTGCCTGATTGCTTCTTCCCAGTGAAAGTTTACGTGAGGTATATGAATTAATACAATAAATAGTGAAACAAGAATTGTAAAGCCTAAATAATATTTGAACTCTGTGTTATCTTTCACAAAACTAAATTTACCGTGAATGGCGAAGTAGTGAAGAGTAAAATTCATTCCGGCAAAAAACATAAACAGAATAAATATATATTGAACGAACGGAGATGTATAATATGCAATGCTCGCATTCTTTGTTGAAAATCCACCGGTCGCCATTGTTGTGAATGAATGGTTGATTGCATCGAACAAGTTTAATCCACCAACCATTAATAGTAATGTTTGTGCTGCAGTTAGAATAACATAAATTCCCCAGAGTCTTTTTGCGGTTTCTTTAACTCGTGGATGAATTTTATCTTTTGTTACACCGGGAACTTCGGCAGTGAAAAGCTGCATACCACCAATTCCAAGCAAAGGAAGAATAGCTAAAGATAAAACGATGATTCCCATTCCACCTAACCACTGTGTAAGACTTCGCCAGAAGAGCAATCCGGGTGGAAGAATTTCTATATCAGTTAATATTGTTGCCCCGGTTGTGGTGAAGCCGGACATAGTTTCAAAGAATGCATCAGTATAACTCGGAATTGAACCGTAAAAAATAAACGGAAGCGCTCCGAAAATTGTCATTACAAACCAACCGAGAGTTACTATCAAATAACCTTCACGTTTTCCTAATTCTGTAATTTCAGAATTTCTTGTTACAAACCATAGTATCAAACCGAAAAGAGATGTCCCGACACCGGAAATAAGCAGAGCAAAGATATCATCAGACTGGTAATAGATTGAAAATCCAATCCCCGTCAGGATAAACAATCCATTAAGAATTAAAAGGAAACCGATTATGTTTATGACAATTCTGTAATTCACTATTACAAATCTAAGTGAAGTGAAAGGCAGAGACAAAATGAAAAATTATTTTTTCCAGAATGTTGGTGAGAATAGAACGAGGATAGTGAACAGTTCAAGTCTGCCAAGCAGCATAACTATGCTCAGGACCCATTTGCCTAAAACCGGAACTTCACTATAGTTTGTCATTGGACCGGTTGTTCCAAGACCGGGACCTATGTTTGCCAGACAAGCAGCTACTGCCCCCATCGAAGAAGAAAGATCAAGTCCGATTATTGAAAGTATAACTGAAGCTGCAATAAAAATTATCATGTATAGCATTACAAATGCAGCGATCTTTGAAATAATTTCATTGCTGACTGCTTTACCATTATGTCTTACTGGAATTACAGCCTTAGGATGAATTAATTTTTTAAGTTCATTAAGACTGTTTTTAATAAGAAGTTCATACCGGATAATCTTAACTCCACCACTTGTTGAACCGGCACACGCACCAATTAAAAGTAGAATTAAAAATATTTCAGGAAAGAATTTAGCCCAGCCCTCATAGTTAACGGTAACAAACCCCGTTGAGCTAAGTATGGAAATTATACTGAATGCAGAATCTCTGAATGCAGATTCAGTTGCCTGAGAATTGTGAATTATCAAGTAGAGAGCAATAGATGTTACAATAAGTACAATAAATATTGTGTAGAATCTGAATTCGTCGTCCTTGAAATAATTAAATACCTTTCCCTTTAAAGCGAAGTAGTGAAGTGTAAAGTTTGTTCCAGAAAGAAACATAAAAATTATAATCACCCATTCAATGTACGATGACTTGTAATAGGCAACACTGGCGTTCTTAGTTGAAAAACCACCGGTTGCAAGAGTTCCAAATGAATGGCAAACTGCGTCGAGCAAATTCATATTTCCAAATAGAAGTAGAATTATTTGTGCAACTGTAAGAATTAAATAAATAGCCCAAAGACGTTTTGCCGTTTCAGTTACTCTCGGATGAATTTTATCTTTACTCGGACCGGCAACTTCTGCCTGAAATAATTGCATTCCACCTATTCCAAGTATCGGTAGAATAGCAAGTGATAAAACAATTATACCCATTCCGCCGAGCCAGTGAGTCATACTCCGCCAGTAAAGTAAACCCTGAGGCATTACCTCAATATCTTTTAAAATGGTAGCTCCGGTTGTAGTGAAACCTGACATCGTTTCAAAAAATGCATCAGTGAATGAGGGGATTGATCCATGGATAATATATGGCAGTGTACCAATTAGCGAACTTGCAATCCATCCAAGAGTAACAATCAGGTAACCGTCTCGTTTGCTGATGTCTTCATCCGGATCAGTCTTTATTATAAACCAGAGTAAACTGCCAATTAAAATAGTTCCCAATCCGGAAATAAGAATGGCACTAATGTCATTGCTGTTATAATAAATTGAGAAGGGAAGAGCGGTCAGCATCGCGAATCCGTTGAGTATCAGTAAGAACCCAATTATCTTTAAAATAATTTTCGGATTCATTGATTATTTAAAGAACTTTTCAGTTTGCTTTACTCCGCCGGGAAGTGAAAACACAACAACCTTATCGCCGCTTTGAATTTTAGTATCCCCAACAGCGATCATTGACTCCTCACCTCTTATAATTCCCCCAATGATTGCTTCTTTTGGAAAATTGAGATCCTTAATAAGTTTTTTTGTTATCAGCGAATTGGGTTGAACAACATATTCCATAATGTCTGCATCAATCCCTTCCAGAGTGCTGAGTGCAAGTACTTCACTTTTTCGGATGAAGCGGGAGATGTTATTTGCAGTAATTAATTTTTTATTGATGAGTGAATCCATACCTATTGTTTGGGTGAGAGGTATGTAATCAACTTTATCTACGAGTGCTATCGCTTTTTTAACTCCTAGATGTTTTGCCAGCAGACAGGTGATAATGTTAGTCTCTGCATCTTCAGTAACGGCAACGAAAGCATCAACGTCTATTATTCCTTCCTGTGCAAGAAGGTCAATATCTCTTCCGTCGCCTTTGATAACAAGCGTGCTGGTTAAACTGTCTGCAAGCTGAAGACTTTTTTCTTCATCTGATTCAATCAGTTTAACTGTCATTTTATCTTCCAGTAGTTCTGCAACTCTATGACCGATTTTACTTCCGCCGAGAATCATAATGTTATCAAATTTTATATCTTCTTTTCCGGCAAGCTTCATTACAACACTGTTGCCTTCGGGTTTGGAGATTACAAAGACCTGGTCGTTGGGAAGAAACCTGTCGTTACCTTTCGGAATCATAGTTCTGAAATTTCTGTGAAGCGCTACAATTCTGAAGTCAAAAGATTCAAACTCTTTGGCAATATCAACAATAGTTTTTCTAATTACTGGTGCATCTTTGTCAAGCCGTAAACCGATAACAGAAAGTTTTCCACCTTCAAACTCCATAACATCAGTTGCAGCAGATCGGAGAATTAAATTAACCATTTCTCTTGCAGCAAGCTCTTCAGGGTAAATCATAAAATCAACACCGATCTCGCTAAAGTTGATCCCAACATTTGCATCGAGGTATTCTGAGTTGCCAATTCTTGCAATTGTTTTTTTTGCGCCGAGCTTCTTCGCAAGAATTGCACTTGTAACATTTATCTCTTCATAGGAAGTTACAGCAACGAAAAGATCTGCCCGATCAACTCTTGCTTCTTTCAATGTAGAAATATTTGTTGATGAGCCACTGATGGTAAGTATATCAGCCATTGAATCTGAATACGAAAGTCTTTGCTGATTCATATCTATGGCGATGATGTCGTGCTCTTCGTTGGATAGTTGTTTTGCAAGATGATATCCAACATCTCCCATTCCTGCGATTACTATTCTCACTCTGTTTATCCTAAGTTATTTCTATTGACAGGGTAAAATTCAGTTTTTATCAGTCAAAAAACAATTCTGTTTTTTTGGATTAAATAAAAAAGTCACACTTAAGCATACTAAAGTGTGACCTCAAATGAATTATATTTTGAATCCTAAGCCGTTACAGCAACCTTTGAATAAATCTTCTGAAACTCTTTTCCTTTTCTTTCTTTCCAGCTTCCTTTATGATATGCATAACCAACAACTAAAGGCATTGCAACAGTTGCTTCTGAGTAAACCATTTGTTCATAAGTGGTTTCGACTTTACCCCACGAACTTGCTTCTTTGAGAGTTGAACCGGAAAGTGCACCGTCTCGTTCATCTGCAACTGTAATTTGAACTGCGTACTTGTGCATTGTTGCATCTTCCTGCAAAATATCTGCTGCTACTACGATATCCTGAGTGAAGTTTTTCGGGACACCACCGCCGATCATAAATATGCCGGTATCCTTGCTGGCGAGTTTAATTTTTGTTAGCTCAAGAAAATCTTTTGCTGAATCAACTGAGCAATGGTTTTCAGGATTTTCGGTTTGGTGCACAACAAAACCGAATCCTGCTGAGCAATCAGAAAATGCCGGAACAAAAATCGGCACGTTCTTTTTGTAAGCAGCCCAAACAACTGAGTCATCAACTTTAGGTCCGCCGTTGTTTTCAAGATATCTTCCAAACTCCCATAAGAATTCTCTGGATGAATATGGTTTTGGTTCCATACCATTAATTATTTTAGCGCATGTATCATCACAGATTCTTAATTCGTCTTCATCAATGTAAGTATCATAAATTCTGTCAATGTGCAAATCTCTCATTTCATTATCATCAACGAATTTTGTTCCCTTGTAATGTTTGAATCCGAGTGCTTCAAAAAAATCCTGGTCAACTATAATTGCACCTGTTGAAACAATCGCATCAACCATATTATTCATTATCATATCATAAACTACTTTCTTCAAACCGGCACTGAACAAACTTCCGGCAAGAGTAAGAATTATTCCGCAGTTTTTATCTTTAAGCATCATATCATAAATTCTTGCAGCACGATTTAAGTCACGCGCTGTGAATGCCATATTTTCCATTGCATCAACAAACGGAACAACGTTGTGTTTTTTAATATCAATGTGTTCAATTACTTCTTTTAAGTAATCTTTTTTCTGAGCCATTTTTATTCCTCCTTCAATTTATTATCAACAAAATTATAATTTTTCAAGATCATCCAGATCTCTATGGCGTTTTGAAGCTGCTTTATTTTTTTTCAAATCTTCCAAGCTGATCAAATATATTTTTGCGTCATCTATTACAGCGACTTTTCGCTTTGGGAAACATTCTTCAAAAGTTACTCCAGAAATGGTTGTCAACACTTCAATCCTGAGCGGTGGAACTCCCATCCTTGTTATCTGATTTTCTTTTGTAAATAATTCAGTGGAGAGATCCGGAACATCAAATCCAAAATCTATAAAAGCTTCGGTAAGCTTAATAGCATTTTCTTTTTTTCTGGAAACCCAAATATCCATATCTCCGGTAGCCCTTGGATAGCCATAGTAGCCAACAGCCCAACCGCCAATTAGCAAATATTCAACTTGTTTTGAATTCAGCAGTTTCAAAAACTCGCTGAAGTCTTTCGGTAGTCGGATCATAGCCGTACATTAATTGTCTTAAAAATTCTACTGCAATTATTCGTTCCTCAGGAGTTTTTGTTAACCAAAACTCTGTTTCACCATTACTTTCCTGTAATGTACTAACAGAGAAAGAGTTTCTGTCAAATTGAAAATAATCTTTTTTCATTTGTTATAATTTTATTCTGTTGTTATAAATATAAAAAATAAAATTTAATCACTCAGTACTACGCAGAGTAGCAATTGGTAAAGAGATGACATCTTTTCTATAATAAATATTTAATAAAGTTTGCATTAAAATTTTAGTTTGAGTGCAGATTTAATCTAGAAAAAGATGTCATCTCTATGTTTTGTAAAATGTAAATAGCGATAAAAAAAATCAACTAATACTGAATAAAGCCAGTAAAAAGAAAATCAAAAGAAAACTTTTGCAGCTTTCAGAATTCCTTGCTTCCACGGAACTCTGTGCGAGATACCGGATTTATTTTTGAATTCTTCGTGATGTTCAAGATACCACTTATAATTTCTGATCAAAGCATCTTTGTTTGAGTACTTTGGTTTGTAACTGAGAACTATTTCAGCTTTTTCAATTGATACAAAAGAATCTTTGGAAGCAGTTTCATAAACCCACTTGTAAAGAGGTGATAGTTTCATCGCTTCGAGAAGTCTGAGTGTTAGAATAATTGGTTTCTCAGGAAGCCCTTTTATTTTTTTTCCGTGACCTGCAAAATCCAGCACTGCCTGGTAGTCTTCTCTCATCGTTGTAAATTCTTTTGCTCCGATGTTGAATGTATCGTTAACTTTTTTCTCCTCAAGAGTGCAGCAAAGATAAATTGCCTGGCATAAATCTTCCACATCCAAAAGTTGATAGCGATTTTTTCCATTGCCAATCATTGGAAAACCATGACCATCTTTCGCCCAATCAAAAAGTAGATCGAAAACCCCAAGTCTCTCCGGACCAATAAAAGATTTTGGACGAATGATTGGGACGCACATTCCTTTGTCTCTGAACTTCAAACATTCCTCTTCAGCTTGAATTTTTGCTTTGCCATACGGACCAACTCCATCAAGCATGTCAGTTTCATACAGCGGATGATGATCGGGAATTCCATAAACTGCAGTTGAAGAAATATGGATGAAGCGTTCAACTTTTGCACTCTCTGCAGCTTCAATCATGTTTTTAGTTCCGTCAATATCAGTAGAAAATATTTCTTCTGGAGTGTAAAGAGGAAGCGCTGCTGCACAATGAACAACTATATCAACTCCCTCAACTGCATTTTTAACAATTGCTTTATCTCTAATATCTCCCTTTATCTCGACAATTTTATTGTTCATATCGGGATAATCAAAATCTACAAGATCAAGAGATTTAATTTGATGTCCTTTGGAATGTAGATAACGGATCAGGTTTATCCCTAAAAACCCTGAACCGCCAGTAACGAGAAATTTCATTATGCCTTATAATTTATTTAGAAATTAGAAGTTTGGGTCTCAAAATTACTAATTTTGTTGCGGGCTTCAAATAAAATGTTGCCAGTTAATAAATGGATAATTCTATGAATAGCTTCAAAATGATTGATTATCAAAACTTATTTCAGTTGTATACCAGCTACTTTAATACAGTCAGCAGGAATAGCATTAAATTTTCTTGACTTTTTACGGGTATCCGCTTATTTTTTCGGGCTCAAAAAATGAATTTGTTTAACCCAAGGAGTTTGTTTTGAAAAAGGTAGGAATGACCAGGTTTATTAAAACCGAGGATGCAGCCAGGAAATGGTATGTGGTCGATGCTAAGAATCAAGTTTTAGGAAGACTTGCTTCCAGAGTTGCTTCAGTTATCAGAGGAAAGACCAAACCGATATTTACACCAAACATGGATACCGGTGATTTTGTTATAGTCATAAATGCTGATAAAGTCAGGATGACAGGTAAGCGTGAACAGCTAAAAGATTATATCTGGCATAGTATGTATCCAGGCGGTCAGAAGATTCGGTCATACGAAGAAATGAAAAACAAAAAACCTGAGTTTGTAATTCAGGAAGCTGTTAGAGGTATGTTACCTAAAAACAGGTTAGGTAAAAGTTTAATTACGAAATTAAAAGTGTATGCCGGCGAAGAGCATCCGCACAAGGCACAGAAACCAGAAATACTAAGTCCATCGGAGAAATAATGGTTGATAAAATTTATATAGGTAGAAGAAAAACATCAGTAGCAAGAGTTATTTTAAAAAGTGGGAATGGTAAAGTAACTGTCAACGGTAAAGAATTTGAAAAAGCTTTCCCGTTACTGGTAAGTCGAGAAGACATTACAAAACCTTTTGATCTAACCGAGACTAAAGGTAAGTATGATGTTTTTGTAAACGTGAATGGTGGAGGTTCAACCGGTCAGGCACAGGCAGTAAGATTAGGAATTGCAAGAGCTTTAATTGATATGAATCCCGAGTTCAGACCAGCGCTTAAGATTGAGGGGCTTTTAACAAGAGATCCCAGAATGGTTGAAAGAAAGAAATACGGTCAGCCAAAAGCAAGAAAAAGATTTCAGTTTTCTAAGAGATAAATTGGTTATTGGTTCATTTGTTTTTCGTTCTGGTTACTTTGTTAATAGTCCTGATTTGAAATGAAAAAATTGGTGACTTTACTAAATAACTATGACTAAAGACAATTAAACTAAAACCAACAACTAAAAACCAGTAACTAAAAATAATTCATTAACTAACATTCACATCTTCCGATTTACCTCCTGTGTCCCGTTGTGTCGGGATGAAAGGTAAAAACGACGAAGGTAGAAGATCCCGATTTCCATCGGGAAAAAAACAGGAGATATATTAATGGCAACTATGGAATTAGCACACCTCATTGAGGCTGGTGCACACTTCGGGCATTTAACACGCCGCTGGAACCCCAAGATGAAACCATTCATTTTTATGGAGAAGAATGGTATTCACATTATTGATTTAAAGAAAAGTCTCGGCTTACTTAATCAGGCTTACCAGGAAATGATTGAATCTGTTTCCCAGGGAAGTACAATCTTATTTGTCGGAACTAAAAAGCAGGCAAAGGGAGTAATTGAATCAGAAGCGAAAAGATGTAGTATGAACTGGGTGAGTGAACGTTGGCTTGGAGGAATGCTAACAAACTTTTCAACAATAAGGAAAAGTGTAAAGAGATTACAGAACATAGAGAAACAGGAGACTGACGGTACCTTCGAGAAGATTACCAAGAAGGAAAGATTATTCCTTACACGTGAACGGGACAAATTGAAAAAAATTCTTGAGGGAGTTGAGACTATGTCAAAACTTCCCGGTGCCATTTTTGTTGTTGATATTAAGAAAGAAGATATCGCGGTGAAAGAAGCAAAGCGATTAAACATCCCGGTATTTGCAATGGTGGATACAAACTGCGATCCCGATCCCATAGATCAAGTAATCCCGGCAAACGATGATGCTGTTAAAACAATAGAACTTATCGTTAAACACATGGCTGATGCCGTAATTGAAGGACAGGCTAAATTTAAAGAAAGAAGAGCCGAAGAGATTGCTGAAAGAGAAAGAGCAAGAAAAGAACAGCACGAAGAATCCGAGCAAAGTGAAGAGAAAAAGATTTCCAAAAAACATTTGAAGAGAAGAGATAAAAAAGAAGAAGACACATCTGAAGAGAAAAAAGATTTGGGTCGGACAGAATCTTCTTCAGAAAATTAATTTTGAAAGGAACTAATTATTATGGCAATTACTGCTGCACAAGTAAATGATTTAAGACAAAGAACCGGCGCCGGTATGATGGACTGCAAGCGTGCACTTGTAGAAGCAGATGGCGATATTCAAAAGGCTATTGAAATTCTTAGAAAGAAAGGCGCATCAGTCGCCGCAAAGAGAGCCGAAAAATCCGCTAATGAAGGATTGGTTGTAACTAAAGTTTCTGATGATAAAAAATTTGCCACCATACTTGAAATAAATTGTGAAACCGATTTCGTTGCAAAGAGTGAAGACTTTGTTAATCTTGCAGATTTTGTTGTTGATGAAGTGTACAAAAACAAGCCGAAGAATGTTGAAGAGCTAATGAAAAATTCTGCCGTTCAGGATAAACTAAATGATGTGCTTGGTAAGGTTGGAGAAAAAATTGAAATTTCACGTTTTGATAACATTGAAGCTAAGGATGGCTTGTTAGTAGATTATATTCATATGGGTTCAAAGCTTGGTGTTATGATAAAATTTGAAGATGTTAAAAACGGAAACGATGAGCTTTATCAGATTGGAAAAGATATTGCTATGCAAGTTGCCGCAATGAATCCGATTGGCGTTAAAAGAGAAGATGTCCCAAAAGAAACTGTTGACAAAGAAATTGAGATCTATAAAGAGCTTGCTAAGAAAGAAGGCAAACCTGAGCAGATGCTTGAGAAAATTGCTATGGGCAGATTGAATAAATTCTATCAGGAAAATGTTCTGCTTGAACAGGCATTTATCAAAGATAACGCTAAAACCGTTGGTGATTTATTGAAAGAATTCAATACAAAACATGGTTCAAATGCCAGGGTAGACAAATTTGATAGATTTCATCTCGGTGACGAGCAAAAGTAATTTCAAACACAAAGGTCTTAAAAATATTAAGACCTTTTTTTATATTTAAATGTAAATTTTCTATAGGATGTGATGAGTCTAAAATATAAGAGAGTTTTACTCAAGCTTAGCGGCGAATCCCTCATGGGTGAGCAAGGTTTTGGAATAGATAATAATGTACTTGATTTTTTCTCCGAGGAAATTCAGAAAGCATACAAAGCCGGTGCTGAACTTGGAATTGTCATTGGCGGAGGAAATATTTATCGTGGATTAAGCGCCACTTCCCAGGGAATTGATAGGGCTACAGGAGATCAAATGGGTATGCTGGCAACAGTGATCAACGCTCTTGCTTTACAAAATGCCCTTGAAAAGAGAGGTATGTTTACTCGCCTGATGAGTGCAATCAATATGGAAGCAATTGCAGAACCATACATCCGAAGAAGAGCGATGAGACATCTTGAAAAGAAAAGAATCGTAATATTTGGTGCAGGAACAGGTCATCCGTACTTCAGCACTGATACTGCTGCTTCTCTTAGAGCAGTTGAAATAGATGCTGATGTTATCATTAAAGGAACAAGAGTGGATGGTGTATTTGACAGCGATCCGGAAAAAAATCCGAATGCATTCAGGTTTGAGAATATTTCATACCTTGAGGTATTAAAGAAAAATCTTCGCATAATGGATTTAACAGCAGTGAGTTTATGTCAGGAAAATAATCTTCCTATGATAGTATTTAATATGGATGTGAAGGATAATTTATTGAAACTTGTTATGGGCGAAGAAGTCGGTACTCTGATAAACAACGGCGAAAAAATTAATAAAGAAGCTTAACAACAAACTGAGGTAGTTATGCATCAATTAATAAAAGATGCCAATGGCAGAATGAACAAAACAATCGAAGCTTTACAAAATGAACTTGCAAAAGTAAGAACCGGTAAAGCAACTACTGTGCTGCTCGACAGTATCAGAGTTGATTATTATGGAAATATGGTTCCGTTGAACCAGGTTGGTAATGTTTCTGTTTTGGATGCTCACACATTGTCCATTACACCATGGGAAAAGCAAATGGTGCAGATTATTGATAAAGCAATTCTTGAAGCGAACCTTGGATTGAATCCAATCAGTGATGGTACAAATCTTAAAATTCCAATTCCCGCGTTAAATGAAGAAAGAAGAAGAGACCTTGTAAAGTTGGTGAGAAAATTTGGTGAAGAGTCAAAAGTTGCAATTAGAAATATTAGGAGGGATGCTATTGACCATCTTAAGAGGGAAGAAAAGGAAAAGAAAATGAGTGAGGATCAGCTTCACGATGCTGAAAAAGAAGTGCAAAAATTAACTGATGATCACACTAAATTAATTGACGATACATTGAAGCACAAAGAAAAAGAAATTATGGAAGTTTAATCTTCCTGAAATAAATTTTTTTATAACCCGGCTCACAAGACCGGGTTTTTTATTTTCAGACGGTATATCAATTATCGTACTTTCACAACTGAATTATCACTTTAGATTTTCGACTAACCGATTTAACCTCATCAATTATTAATTAGTTGATTTTTGAGTAAATTTTGATTCAATAATTAAGAATTAAATAATCATAGAAATTCCTGATTGAGCTTGAAGTTATTAGAAAAGTTACAAAATATTCAATTTGGTCCGATTAAGGCTTCGGACTACTTAAACAAAGATGTGTTTAAGAATATTATTTATCTCACTTTTGCGATTATTATTTTCTTTTTTGGTGTGATTGTTTATGGAATCGTGCTCAACCTTCGTGATGTATCTCTATCAGAAGCTTTGCTTAAAAGTGGTTACACTGAAATTACAAATCCTAAAATCGTTATAGACAGACATAATTATACTTTAGGAATTTATGAAGACAGTGTGCTTATAAAAAATTACAGAGTTAGTTTTGGTAAATCAGTCCACACAGCTAAAACTAAAGCTGGCGATAACGCCACTCCGGTAGGTGTTTATCGAATTTGTAAGATTTTCACAACTCACAAGTATCATAAGTTTTTTCAGATAAACTATCCTAATCTTGAAGATGGTGCTGCTGCATTAAGAAAGGGCTGGATTTCTCAGAAGGATTTCAACGATATTAAATTCCAATACTATTATGAAGGCTGTACAAAAAACCATAACCTTCTTGGTGGAGATATCGGAATACATGGTATCGGAGAGCTAAATTATATTTTTAAGAATCTTCCGTTTGTTTTTAACTGGACAAACGGTTCAATAGCTATGAGCGATGAAAATATTGATGAAATTTACTCAGTAATCAGAGAGGGAACCGAAGTTGTTATCAAATAATTTTTTTACCGGTTTGTTCCTGACCATTTTCATTCTTGCAATCAGCGGATGTAAAAAATCATACGAACCACCTCCTCATAATCTTTTTGAGAATGAACAGCTTGTTCTAAAAACTGCCAAGGATTTAGTTGGCGATGATGTTACATTTACAAGTGCAGGTTATTTTGAAACCGACACTGTTAAATCTATCGTTGCCGGCAAAGAAATTTCTGAAAAAAATGAGTGGGGGATTCAGTTTTACCTGATAAGCTGGGTTGATGGTGAATTTAAGGTCAAATATCAGACTGGATTATTAAACGGCTCTTTTGTTCAGTGCCTGGTTAACAAAATAAAATTTTCGGATTTGAGTAACGAACTGATTTACTATAATTCAAAAAATTATTTTTTGGGAAATGCCGGTGGAGATGTTTACTCACACGTTATTGATCTGAACAAACTCAAAGTTTATAGTGCACATCTTTCCGTTATTTCTGAAGGAAGAGTATCTCTTGATCTGTCACAGAATATTGACAATCAAATGCTTAAAAATTTCTTCATAAGCTATTTCAGGAGAGATTATCCAAACCTTCGGCTGGTGGAAAGAGCATTATAGTCAAAGAAAATTTTATTGTAATTATGAGTGGTGCGGTTATGATTTTGCAAATTAGAAGAGACACTGCGCTTTTATGAAGTTTCACTTTTATCTATTGACATTTATTCTGACTATCATTTCAATCCCATTTGCACAGGATGATGACAGGTTCGAATTATCATCAATCTATTTTGAAGGCAATGAAACTTTCACAGATACAGAATTAAAATCAGTACTCCAGAGCGAAGAAAATCCTTTCTGGTTGTGGAGATTTTTACATAGCACCGTCTCTTTTCTTGGTTCTCCGCCAAATTATTTTGACTCTACTGCAATTTCAGTTGACGTGATTTCCCTCAAATCTTTCTATGCCGTAAATGGATTCTTTAAAGCCGAAATTGATTACTCATTTGTCCTTGATACAGCAGGAAAATCTTCAGAGCTCACTTATATTATAAAAGAAAACGTGCCTCATACTTATGGAAAAATCCTGTTTGTCGGTCTCGATCGGCTTAGTGAGGAAATGAACATTGCAATAGAAGAAGATATCAAATATCCAATCTGGGAACGATATGCCCAGGAAAATGTTCAGAAAAAAAATGATGCTATAATTTCCTACCTTAAAAATAACGGATTTATGCTGGCCCGTTACGACAGCACTGTTGTGAAAATTGATACTGTGAATGCTAAAACTGATATCACAACTTATTTTAATAGAGGGCGATGGTACACTTATGATGATATCAGGATAGAAAGAGATGGTGAATCTAGTGAAGAGGTTAGTTATGATTTAATAAAATATTTAAGCAATATAAATGTTGGTGATGTTTACAGGGAAGAAGAACTTTCAAAAAGCAGAGTTAGACTTGCTCGCACGGGATTATTCAGTACCATTAATCTTACCGCTGATACAGTTGATTCTAAAAGCAGTAAAGCAAGTCTGTTAATTAAAGGCACGGTTGGCAGCTTAAATGAACTTTCGCCGGAAGTTTTTGCAGACAATGAGTTCGGTTTCTTTAATGTGGGTGTTGGTGCAAGCTATGTAAGAAAAAATTTTCTCGGTGATGCTCGTAAACTTACAATAAGAGCCCGGTTCAGAATTAATGATGTAACTAATATCAGATTGGATTCAGATCTTTTTAGTGAAACCTTTCAATCTGAAATTGACTTGTCTGCAATACTTGAACAACCTTTCTTATTCAGCAGAAATGTAGCCGGCAGGCTTGAAGGCTACATTAAGTCGTACAATATTTCCACAGTTGAATATGAAAACTACGGTGCAAATTTTACTGCCGCATTTGATATGCCGAGATACACTTTTATAAATCTTTTTAATCCATACCTGAGGTTTGATAGACTGAATTATAGTATTCCTTCATTTGAATTTGAAGGAGATACAGTCGCCATTAGTCCGAGAACATTCACTACTTCATTAGGTGCAGAAGTTGGCTCAACCAATACCGATGATCTATTCTATCCAACCGAAGGAAGAATTCTTTCACTTATATCAGAGTTTTCGTCTGCCGATGTTAAATGGGATGTTAAAAATCTACAAACTGGTTTAACAGAAGTAGCTGTTGATTCACTTGGGTATTATATCAAGTTACAGGCTACACTGGGTCTGTACAGAACCGTATCGCGGGACAGGCTTACAGTAATTGGAATTAAAGCTAAAGCAGGATACATTCAAATGCTTAGCGGAGATGCTGCACTTGTTTCCCCAAACCAGACTTTTTTTGCAGGCGGTAGTAATTCAGTCAGAGGTTGGAGAGGGAGAGAACTTGTTCCGTCTGATCAGCTTCTCAATTTATTTCCCCCATCTCTTAATGAGCAGTTAAAAATCAGAGGAGGAAATATTTTGCTTGAAGGTAGTTTTGAATATCGCAGAAAGTTTGAAAAAGATTATGGCTTTGTTTTCTTCACTGATTATGGAAATACCTGGAATAGGCCCGAAGATATCAGAATTGATCAAATAGCCGTAGCTATTGGAACCGGTGTGAGATATTATTCACCCATCGCACCCTTCAGGGTGGATTTTGGATTTAAGTTTTACGACCCGCAGGATCAGAAATTTATATTTGATAAACAATTCTTTAGTACAATGGTTATTCACTTCGGTATTGGCGAATCATTCTGATTAACCCGGTTTGGGTACATATGTTTATCTTTCGCATTAAATATTAAAATTATTGAATTAAACAGTTAGGTATATAAATGATTTACAGCATGACAGGCTATGGGAAGGGAAGTTCTTCCAAAAATAAAATTGCTGTTGAGGCTGAAGTCAAAAGTGTGAACAGCAGATTTTTTGAAATTTCACTTAAACTTCCGCCACTCCTTTTTCCATACGATTATGATTTAAGGGAGTATATCAAAACAAAAATGCAAAGGGGAAAGCTTAGTGTTATAATTCACTTTAAAAAAGATGGAGTTGAAAATGGTTTTATCTCTGTTGATGCCGGTAAATTATTAAATCATGTTGCTTTGATCAAGAAAATAAAAAAAGCAGCGGACATCAAAGATGAAATAAAATTAGAACACTTATTAAGCAGCAAAGAAATTTTCACTTCGCAGGATGCAGAACTTAGCAAAGCTGAGTTTGATCTGGTTAAATCTGCATTGAATAAAGCTCTCGATAAATTGATATCAATGAAAAAGAAAGAAGGCTCAGAACTTGCAAAGGATCTTTTAGTAAGGATAGATAAAATCGGCAGCAAAGTTTCTGCTATTGAAGCAGAATACAGAAAAAGCATTACCGAATATCATAACAAACTTAAACAGCGTATACAGGAATTGATCGGAAATGTTGAGATGAATGAAGACAGGTTAAACCTTGAACTTGCACTCATTGCCGACCGTGCAGATATCACGGAGGAGTGTGTTAGATTAAAAAGTCATCTAAAATTTTTTAAAGAAAGTCTGAAGAGTGAAAAAGAACCCGGTAAAAAGTTGAACTTTCTTTGCCAGGAGATGAACCGGGAAACAAATACCATTTCCTCGAAATCAATTTCTACTTCTATCGTCCATTCTTCGGTATTCATAAAGGAAGAAATTGAAAAAATCAGGGAACAAATCCAGAACATTGAGTAGTGTTTGTATCAGTCAAAAAGTAAAATAATTGTTATCTCAGCCCCGAGCGGTGCCGGTAAAACCACAATCGTAAAGGAAATATTAAAGGTGTTTCCTGAGTTCAACTTTTCAATATCTGCAACGACACGGCCAAAAAGGGAAACTGAAACCGATGGAGTTGAGTATTTTTTTCTTACTGAGTCTGAATTCAAAAAAAAGATAGAAAACGATGAATTTATTGAGTGGGAGAAGTTTTACGATTATTATTATGGCACGTTAAAAAGCTATATTTCTGAAAATTATCAGGCAGGGAAGCCTGTTTTGCTCGAACTTGATGTTAAAGGTGCGTTAACAATAAAAAGACTTTACCCTTATGCTCATTTAGTATATATTTCGCCTCCCAGTTTTGAAGAGCTTGTTAAGAGACTCAGACAGAGAAACACTGAAAATGAGTCTGATTTTTTAAAGAGAATTGATCGGGCTAAGATGGAACTTAGTCTCAAAGATCAGTTTGATTACATAATTGAGAACACGGATCTGGGTACAGCTATTAAAGAAGCAAGAATTTTAATTGATAAAATCTTAAAGGAGAAATAATAAATGGAAATCAATCCGATTGATTTAAGAGAGATAGATAAACAAGCAGGAAATGTTTATGAAGGTATTATAGTTGCTTCAAAGAGAGCAAGACAAATTAACGCAGAAAATAAAATCGAGTTTAATGCATTGCTTACTACAATACCGGAATCAACAACTGACGATGAAAGTGAAGACATTGATAACCCGGCTCAGTTGAAAATTGCATTGGAGATGGAACAAAAAAAGAAACCACATCTTCAGGCTTTAAATGAGTTTTTAGATGGTAAAATTGATTTTGAATTTAAGAAATAGTAATAGTCAAAAATTACTTTTTTGTGAATCCGGCGCATTGCCGGATTTATTTTTTTAAATAACTTGTTGGTATTTACATTAAATTTAAGGCGAACAAAATGAAAGTACTGATATGACAAAAGACATAATAAACGGCAAAAAAATTCTGCTTGGAGTAACAGGCTGCATAGCAGCATATAAATCCTGTTTCATAGTAAGAGAGCTAATCAAAAGAGGTGCCGAAGTAAAAGTTGTTATGACTCCTTCCGCAACTGAATTCATTACTCCGCTTACTCTTGCTGCTCTTTCCCATAATGAAGTAATTGTTAAAACTTTTCCACCGACTCAAAAAGACGGAACAAAACTTTCAACCTGGCATATTGATTATGCACTCTGGGCTGATTTAATGTTGATAGCACCTGCAACAATTAATACAATTGCAAAAATTTCTTATGGTTTTGCGGACAATGCTTTAACTACGCTTGTTACAGCTTTGCGATGTCCACTTGTCATCGCTCCTGCTGCCGATGTTGATATGTATAACAATCCCATCAACAAAGAAAATCTTGATAAGCTGGAAAGACTTGGACATTATATTATTCAGCCTGAAACTGGTGAACTTGCTAGTGGACTTTCAGGAGAAGGAAGACTGGCAGATGTAAATAAAATTATTGATGCGGTTGAGTTGATTCTTTCAGGTTATTCAAAAGATTTATTTGGCAAAAAAGTTCTGGTATCTGCCGGACCAACGTATGAAGATATTGATCCTGTTAGATTTTTAGGCAATCGTTCTTCTGGCAAAATGGGTTATGCAATTGCAAAAGCAGCATTTCTTCGTGGTGCTGATGTCACTTTAATTTCTGGACCTTCATCACAAAATATTTATCCGGAAATTAAAACAATAAAAGTTCGTTCTGCTTCTGAGATGGAGAAGGTAGTTAAAAAAGAAATTGATAAAAATAATTTACTTATTATGTCGGCAGCAGTTTCAGATTTTCGTCCGGTCAAAACTTCATCAAATAAAATAAAGAAAGAAAAAAGTTCGATGGATTTGAAACTTGAGTTAAATCCGGATATTCTTTCTTCAATAAAAGCAAAGAAAACAAAAGTAATTGGATTTGCACTCGAAACACAAAATGAGTTGAGTAACGCAAAGAAAAAATTGAAAGATAAACATCTTGATATGATTGTTTTGAATACTCCCGGAAAAGAAAGCGGATTTGAAGTTGACACAAATAAAGTCACGATAATTAAGCAAGATGGTAAAACAATTAAGCTGCCATTACTTTCCAAGTTCCAGGTAGCGAATAAAATTTTATCAGAGGCAAAAAGTATTATTTAGATATGAATAAAAAGGAAGTAATAAAAACTCTTAAACTCCAAAAAGAAATTTTTGGAGATGAACTTTTTATCTCCAAAAGGAAAAGTGCAACAACCGTCGTGAAAGAGCCTTTATCAGTTTATGAAGAAACAGCTTTATTCCCGGAAAGAGATCAGAACCTGTCTGCCGACAAGGCAAGCTGGGAAAAAACAAAATCTCTTGATGAACTTGAAAAATTAATTAGCAACTGTACAAAGTGCAGACTTCATCAGGGAAGAAACAAATTTGTATTCGGAACGGGAAATCCAAATTCGGATGTTTTAGTAATTGGCGAAGGCCCCGGTGCAGAAGAGGATAAACAGGGATTGCCGTTTGTTGGAAGAGCAGGAAAACTTTTAACCGATATGTTAAAAGCAATCAAGTTCGAAAGGGAAGATGTTTACATTGGTAACGTTGTTAAATGTCGACCACCAGAAAACAGAACTCCAAATCCTGATGAAATGGATACGTGCATGCCTTATCTCAAAAAACAATGTGAACTTATAAAACCAAAATTAATATTATGTCTTGGCTTAACTGCAGCGAAAGGTTTGTTGAAGAAAAAAGAATCTCTTGGTCAGTTAAGAAAAAGTGTTTTTGAATATGAAGGTGCAAAAGTGATTGTGTCATACCATCCGGCGGCATTGTTACGAAATCCACATTGGAAAAAAGACAGTTGGGAAGATTTGAAGAAATTGCGAAAGTTATTTGAAGAACTTGTTGGTTAATTCATTCTTGCTCTGAATGAAATATTTGAAGAAGCAAACTCAGGTGGATTAATAACAATGGAAAAAGTAAATATTATTAAGTACACAGTTTCGAATAAAAAGAAGATTTAATGTTTCTTAATCGTTTATTAATAATAAAATAAAGCATTGAAGTTATGGAACTTCAAAATCAGCAAATAGAAACTAGTTCGAGATTTATCAATGATATTGTTGAGGTAAGAAGATTCAGAGCAATTCTGTATTTCCCATTGTCCACTTCAGCTGCTTTTTTTGTACAATCAATCTATCCATTAAATTTATATATAATAATAGCTTTAGCCATTCTTTTCACTCCTTATATGCTTTATGTTCTAATTAAAGAAAGAAAATACGGTTGGATAATTATTTTCTTTCTTGTGGTTGTATTACCCTACCCTGTACTTTACTTAATAATTGGGGACTATATTTTACTTCCTGCCTGGATGCTTCTTCCAATAATTCCTTTTTATTTCTATTGTTTTATAATAAAGTTTTCCGTGGAAGACTGGTTAAGAGAATATACCTGGGAACAGCACCTTGTTGAACAGAGAAGAGAAAGTGAGGAGAAAAAGAATGAAGGATTACTATAAAAAGAAAAATCAAATAAATACTGAAATGCTGAAAGTGTGAAAAGTAAAAAACGAACTTACATCCACTCTTCTTTCTCCTTCATCCTACTCATTTCTTCTCTTTTTCGCTCTTTACGTATTTCCTGTCCTTCATATTTTTCTAACCATTCGTCCACAGTATACCTCAGCAACATAAAATACAAGTAAAAAGGAATCATAATAACAGTCATGTTGAAAATTGTAAAAATATTACCGAATGAAATTGAGTAAATAAATAAACACGGTAGCACAACCATTACCACAAAAATTATAATCCATGCCCAGCGCTTTTCTTTTATTAAAACATAAAACAGGAAAAGAGTAGACAGCACTGCAGCACCAATTATTAAGATCAGCGGGTAAAAAAATATTTCAGTATTTAAATTAAGAGCAGAAGCATACTTTTTTATAACAATTTGTAGACCTATTATTCCAGCAAGAATCGGCAGTGGTATATACATTAGTAGAACCAGAATTAACCGAAGTCTATTTAATAAAGCTATTTTAGAATAAAGTTTACTTGGATTTATTTCCATAACTTTAATTTCGATGTAAATGGCAATAAATTTATTAGCAGAAAACACGAATCGTGCCACGATTGGAAAATAAAAAATCTTGTTTAATGATGCATTCAGTTATTCATATAATTTTTTTAAGTAATTGTTGGTTATTTTATTACAAGAAGCTTCTCAAGTAGTTAAAGTGATATGTTGATGAATGGATAAGAGAATTTAACTGGCACCAGCAGTTTTTATTACAAAAAAAAGAACAGGAAGAGAAAAAAAAGGAAGGATTGTTCTAAGAATCAAATCGGGACTTACTTTAATTACTCTATATGAACAACTTGCCAAACAGCCAGTAGTTGTCAAATTTTTTCATTGAAATGAATATGGTTGTTAATGATATTACTGATAGACAATTGAGGGTATTTAATTTAAGATGGTGATAATATGAAAATAATAATATTTCTTTCAGTTCTTATAGTTACACTAAGTATTGCATCTTGTTCTTCTGAAGAAGATGAATTTAGGAGTAATGGAACGATCACGGGTATAGATATAAGAGAATGTGCTTGTTGCGGTGGATACATTATAGATATAGATAATGTAACATATCGTTTCTTTGAGCTGCCGGATAACAGTAATCTGAACCTGGAGAATCCTGGCTTCCCAATTCCTGTGAGATTAAACTGGATCAAAGACCCAAACGCTTGCTTAGGTGATGAGATAATTGTTTATAGAATTGAAATGCGTTAGCCAATTGTTAAATTATTTTGTTGAATTAAATTCAAATTATGATTAACCTAAGATCAGTTAATTTTAATTGATAGGTTAGCAATATGAAATCAATCAAGTTGCTTATTTTTTCTTCTCTTCTATTATTTCAATTCTCTTGCTCTACTGAACCAGAGAACGATTATATCACTTACAAAATCCATGTTGATAACATAGAACATCCCGATACAATTTCTGTTAATGATACTTTGGCAATAAAATTTTATGGATTTGTTGGATCTAATGGATGTCATGGATTCTCGCATTTTGAAGAACATAAAGGACCACAAGAATTAGAAATTACTGTTTGGGGAGCTAAACCAGACTTTGAGAAAGTATGTCCAGCAGTTCTGGTTTATTTAGAAGGGAAAGAATATAATACTTTACTAAGTAAACGGGGGCTTTTACAGATTAAAGTGGTTCAACCGGATAACAGCTTTCTTGTTGATACAATTTATGTGGAATGAAATTATAATATTGACAAGTTTTAATCGTTTATGAAAGAATAATAGTGAAAAAGTGCTTTATTTTCTTCGAACAGAATTCAATTGATTTGATTATAGAGTAAAACTTTTTATTTTCCGAGTGTAATTATAATCCACTAAAATTTTACCCCGACTTGTTCGGGGTATTTTTTCCGCAGAATGGCAAAAACTAAAAGATCAAATAACAACGGAAACGGATTTGACAATTCAAACTCTGCTGATGTAAAACCACCGGCAGCTCCGGAGATTGAAGCATCTGTTCTCGGTGCAATGATGATTGAGAAAGAAGCTGTACCCAAAGCACTCGAAATGCTTTCACCGGATAGCTTTTATGTAAAGGCACACAGAATAATTTTTGAAGCAATGATTTCGTTGTTTGATTCTGATGAACCGATTGATACAGTTACTCTTTACGAAGAATTAAAAAAGCGGGGCGACCTCGAAGAAGCAGGTGGTGCAGTTTATCTCAGCAAGCTCTCACAGAACATTCCATCCGCAGCAAACATTGAATACCACGCAAAGATAATTCTTGAGAAACAGATTTTGAGAGGCTTGATAACTAGCGCTCACGAAATTGCAAAGAATGCTTACGAAGGTTCATCGGATGCATTTGATATACTTGATGATGCTGAAAGAAGAATATTTGATATTACAGAAAGTCATCTTAAAAAATCTTACCAGGGAATGGACAAAGCTGTAAGAGAAGCGATGGAATACATCGAAACAATTCACTCTTCAACTCAGCAAAGATTTTCGGTACCTACAGGTTTTTTTGAACTTGATGAAATTTTAGGCGGACTTCAAAAATCGGATTTAGTAATTCTTGCAGCACGCCCATCAATTGGTAAAACAGCTTTGGCTTTATCAATTGCACGGAATGCCGCAATCGATCATAAAGTTCCTGTTGGAATTTTTAGTCTTGAAATGGCAACTATGCAGCTAATCATCAGAATGATTTGTGCGGAAGCCAGAATTAATGCACACCTTGTAAGAACAGGAAAGCTCCCTCATTCAGAAGGACCGAAGCTCAGCAAAACTGTTCACAAACTTACTGATGCACCAATTTATGTAGACGATACTCCGGCTTCAACTGTTCTTGAGATCAGAGCAAAAGCAAGAAGACTTAAATCTGAAAAAGGGATTGGATTAATAATTATAGATTATCTGCAGTTGATGACGGGACCGGCAAAAGCAGAATCACGTGAAAGAGAAATTTCTCATATATCCCGATCACTAAAATCTTTAGCAAAAGAACTAAACATTCCAGTAATGGCACTTGCACAGTTGAACAGAGCAGTGGAAGCAAGATCAGACAAACGTCCTCAGCTTTCTGATCTTAGAGAATCAGGTTCAATTGAACAGGATGCAGATGTTGTTATGTTTCTCAACAGACCAGAATATTATGGAATTGAAAAAGATGAAAACGGTGAATCTCTGGAAGGTGTTGCCGAGGTTATTGTTGGTAAACAAAGAAACGGTCCCACAGGAATGGTTAAATTAGCTTTTGTAAAAGAATATGCACGCTTCGAAAACTTAGCCCACGCCAGACAAATTGAAGAGTTCGCTTCACTTCCTGCTGATGAAGACATTATTTAGTCAATTAAAAATTAAAAATTATAAATTGGTTCGCTCCACAATTACATTTCTTTTTATAGTCTTTTCAGTATCATTTTCTTACTCACAGGTATTTTCTGAAAGTGATGTAGAAATTTGTGATGCAAAGTTTCAAATAGCAGTTGATAAGCAATTAGAATTTGAACCGATTAATGATGTGATAGTGGAAATCGGTAAAAGTTTTATTGGAACAGATTATCTATCGCACAGTCTTGAAAAAGATGGAGAAGAACAACTTGTAATAAATCTTACAGGACTTGATTGCACAACCTTTCTTGAAAACTCACTGGTACTAGCCCGATGTATTAAAAAAGGAAATACATCCTTTGCAGATTATATGAATGAACTTCAATTCGTACGATACAGAAATGGAATTATTGATGAATATCCTTCACGCCTTCATTACTTTTCAGATTGGATACATGATAATGTTAAAAAAGGTATTATCAATGATGTTACAAAAGACATTGGCGGGAAGAAAATAAAATTTAATGTTAGTTACATGTCAAATCATCCGGAGAGTTATAAGCACTTAAAGAATAATCCGGATTTTATCCCCGTCATTGAAATACAGGAAAAGGAAATTAGTTGCAGACAATATTATTACATTTCAAAAGAAGAATTAAAATCAAAAGAAGACTCTATCCAGACAGGTGATTTGATTGCAATAACAACAACTGTGGAGGGATTAGACATCGGTCATATTGGAATTGCAGTGCGTATGGATGATGGAAGAATCCATTTACTTCACGCACCGAGTCGTGGCACTCAAGTTCATATCACTAAATTGACTTTAGAAGATTATTTAATGAAATACAAAAGACATTCTGGAATAATTGTTCTCAGGACTATCGAAGTAAGTAAATAAAAATTGTAGTTAATTCGTGCACCTGCTTGACGGCAGTCAGGTTCGTGGCTAAAAACAGTTGCCACGAATTCACTAATTATTTCGAATTAAATCCAATATGTTTTCTTCAATATTTCTCGCCGATACTCCTGATAACTTAAGTTTATCTATATTCAAAGTAACATCAGTTACGTTGGGATAATTTGGAATTTCATCTGTTGTTGTTTTTTGAAGCAGATTCTTATCGAAGCCTGCAATTGAACAAAGCATTTCACCAAGCTCATATCTTGATACTCTTTCAAGTCCTCCAAGATTAATTGTTTCTTCTTTTAGTTCCATTTCCACCAGATTTGTAATTATTGTTGATGCATCAATTAAAGATACCGGAGTTCTGAATTGATCAGAAAATAACTTAACAGGTCTTTTATTTTTCAACTCATCAAACATAAAATGGAAATGACAACGTGAGTGATTCAATCCAAATCCATAAAGTAAAGAAGTTCTGATAATCAAATAGTTATCTGTAAACTCTTTTACTTTGCTCTCGCCTACAAGTTTTGTCTCAGCATAAAGTGAAGCGGGAATCAGTTTTGCATCTTCTTTCAGGAATGAGCCTCGATACCCGGCATAAACAAGATCTGTGGAAATATAAAATAGCTTTGAATTAAAGCTTTCACAAAGTGATGCAATATTTTTTGTTACTGTCACATTTACATCAAAATAATCCTTAGCAGATTGGTTTTCCTTTGGAACCGGATTAGTAATTGCTGCAGTGTGAATTACAATTTCAGGGTTAAAATTCTGAAAAAGAATTTTCAAATCCTCTTTATTCAACAAGTCAATCTTCTTGGATAAAAAGTCTCTGCAGTTTCCCGTATGATTATTATAAGTTGTAAGAATTTCATAATTCTTTGAAACTGACCGATTCAGATATTGTCCGAGCAATCCGCTGCCGCCTGTGACCAGTATTTTTTTCATATAGTATACTGAATTAGTGACTTATTCAATCCTCTTTCTTTCAATAGCTTTGATTTCAATTTTTATCAGCATCCATTCTTTGGATTTACTTTTAGCCTTTGGTAAATTTATAAATTATTAAACGGAATTATATGTATAAAAGAATATTATTTACCATTCTTTTCCTAACAACTACAATTATTTACGGACAATCCGGGCAGTTTTTCGATGCACCATTTGGTGGCGGAATTGGATATGTTCCGGCTTGGTACATTCCGAATATCGATCCGATAAATAACCAGTTAAACCAAATCGGTATGCCCGAACTTTCTTCAAGTGGTTTTTATTCATCAGGAATTGCCGGTTTTCTTTATGTTGGTTTTGTAAAAAACCTGCGCATTGGTGGAATGGGTTATGGTGGTTCACTTTCAACATCAGATGGAAATCGTGAAGTAATTTATAGTCTGGGCGGAGGTGGTGTTACATTCGAATATACTTTACCATTTATAAAAAATCTTGGGGTGTCGGTTGGTGCTGTAATTGGTGCAGGAAATTTGGAACTCGATATGTATCAGAGTACAGAAAATTTTACCTGGGAAGGAACCTGGGAAGCATTATCAGACCCAAATATTAATTCAGATAGTTTCAATCGAAAGCTCAAAAATAATTATTGGATGTTCACTCCAACTATAAATCTGGATTATCCGATTTACAGATTTGTTTCTTTGAGATTGGGTGCAGGTTATCAGGTTACATTTGCAGATGAATGGACAGCGGATAATGATAAACCGGTTTCAGGTATTCCTTCAGATTTAAATAGTAATTCATTTTTTATTCAATCAGGAATCTTCATAGGATTTTTCTCTTTTTAATTATGAAAAAAATATTAATAACTGGTGGCGCCGGATTTATTGGCAGTAATTTTATAAACTATTTCCTTGGTAAACGAGATGATGTATTTATCGTTAATCTGGATAAACTAACTTATGCAGGTAATCTTCAAAATCTGAAAGAAGTTGAAAACAATCCAAAATATGTCTTTATAAAAGGCGATATAGTAAACGATGAACTGGTAAGCTATATCTTCCAAAAATATGAAATAACTCATGTCATAAATTTTGCAGCTGAATCTCATGTGGATCGTAGCATTTTGGGCTCAGAGATTTTCTTTCGAACAAATGTGCTGGGAACGAATGTTCTTCTGGAAAACGCAAAGCGCTTCGGTGTTGAAAAATTTGTTCAGGTATCTACGGATGAAGTTTATGGAAGTCTTGGACCTGAAGGACTGTTTGAGGAAACAACTCCACTGCAACCTAACAGTCCGTATGCGGCAAGCAAAGCATCCGCAGATATGATGGCGCTGGCTTTTCATCATACTTATCATGTTCCGGTTGTTATAACGAGATGTTCTAATAATTATGGTCCATTCCAGTTTCCCGAAAAATTAATTCCTTTAATGATTCTCAACTCCTTAAAAAATAAAAAGCTGCCTGTCTATGGAGACGGATTAAATGTTCGAGATTGGATTTATGTCATCGATCACAACAAAGCAGTTGAACTCGTTATGGATAAAGGTAAGGTTGGAGAAGTTTATAATATTGGTGCAAATACAGAAAAACCGAATATTGAAATAGTGAAACTTATTCTAAATCAAATTGGCAAAACTGAAGACCTGATTGAATATGTAAAGGACAGACCCGGGCATGATAGAAGGTATGCAATAAATTCATCCAAGATTAAAAATGAACTCGGCTGGCAACCTGAACATTCATTTGAAAATGCTATAAGAAGTACAGTTAATTGGTTTATCGAAAACGAAAAATGGTGGAAGGAAATTATATCAGGTGAATATCAGAATTATTACAAGTTGCAATATTCTTCACGTTCATTATAAATTGTGATGAGGTTCAAAAAGATGAATATTAAAATTATAGTTTGTTGTTCAATTTTATTTTATCAGACAGTCTTTCCACAATTTTCTCAAGACCAGACAGCGAAATCTGATCTAATGAATATGGGAACAATAAGTGTAACGATAGGCGGATCATTTCCAATAAATGGAACGTATCCTGCTTTCATTACTGAAAGGGTTGATGAATTCATTTCGAGGATGTATGCAAAAGCAATTGATTTAACAGTTACAATGACGACCGACCCGGATATTTACCAAAGACTAAAACAAGAACTGGATAATTTTGCATTGAGAGGAATTACACTAAAAAGAGTTACAGGTGAAGAAATAGAAGTTGATCTACAGAAATTCAGGCTAACCGGTAATTTTGTTTACAATCCTTATCTTAAAAATGATGATGTGATTGTGTTCCCTGCCAATGACATTAGCAGGAATTTCTTCGCAGTTTCGGGTGCGGTTAACATGCCCGGAACTTTTTATTATGTTGATGGAGATAATCTTGGTGATGCACTTGAGCTTGTAGACGGTATCAATTCATCGTATGATTCTGTTTCAAGTGTGGAAGTTTCCAGACTATCATATGATGGTCAAAGTGAAACTAAAATAACAATTGGAATTGATGAAGAGTTTCTGATTCAAAGAGGTGACAGGTTCAGAATTCTAGCGTTTGAAACGCAGAAAAAAAACTTTGCAGTAACAGTTATTGGTGAAGTTAATATCCCTGGAGTTGTTCCGATTACAAGAGATAATACAACTTTATATGAAGTTATTCAATCATGTGATTGGTTCACACCATATGCTTCATTAAGAAGGGCAAGAGTATATTCCCAAAATAGCCTGTCAGTACTTTTAGAAAGACAATACGGAATCAAGTTGGAAGATCAACCGGATCTTGAGGATCCAAAAGTCAGAAGTATGATTCTGAATTTAGAATTAGCTATGATGTATAGAATGTCAAATATTGTAGAAGAAGACACCAATTATTTTAATCTTGAAAATCAGTTGCGAGTTTTGGTCGAAGGCAGTTCATTGGATTTTAATAAAATTATGGATCCTGAATCCGACATCGCTAAATATAAGGTGCAAAGTGGAGATATAATTATCATTCCGGCAATCCAAAATTCCATTTACGTTTTTGGGCAAGTTTTAAGGCCGGGGTATGTTACATTTATTGAAGGAAGAGACTATAATTATTATGTAAATGAA
>CAVORE010000002.1:337500-573725 GCA_963698525.1 uncultured Ignavibacteriaceae bacterium
TTTATAAAAATTTTTGGTTAAGTTATTAAGGGCACACGGTGGATGCCTTGGTACGGATAGGCGATGAAGGACGCGACTACCTGCGATAAGCCACGGATAGGTGGAAATAACCTAAGACCCGTGGATTTCCGAATGGGGCAACTCATCCCGAGTAATGTCGGGATATCTGCAACTGAATTCATAGGTTGCAAGAAGCTAACCCGGGGAACTGAAACATCTAAGTACCCGGTGGAAGATAAAACAATAGTGATTTCCTTAGTAGTGGCGAGCGAAAAGGAAATAGCCTAAACTGTATGGCGTGTTAAAGGAGGTAACCCTTGCGTCAACAGAGTCGTGGGGCTTGTTCGGGCTGAATTACCGATAAGCCGGAGAGTCAAAAATTATACTGCTAGCTGAAAGTTCTGGAAAGTTCTACCACAGAAGGTGATAGTCCTGTAAGCAAAAGCAATATAACTCTTTGGAACAAGTTCCCAAGTACCGCGAAATAAGTGGAAGTTTGTGGGAATCTGCCAGAACCATCTGGTAAGGCTAAATACTCATCCGTAACCGATAGTGAACAAGTACCGTGAGGGAAAGGTGAAAAGAACTCCTTGTAGGAGAGTGAAATAGTACCTGAACCCGTGTGCTTACAAGCGGTTGGAGTCCCGATTTATCGGGATGACAGCGTGCCTTTTGGATAATGAGCCAACGAGTTACTCGTATGTTGCAAGGTTAATTCCCTAAGGGAAGCAGCCATAGCGAAAGCAAGTCCTAATCGGGCGATTGAAGTAACATGCGGTAGACGCGAAACCGGGTGATCTACCCTTGTCCAGGATGAAGTGAGGGTAAAACCTCATGGAGGTCCGAACTATTGCGGGTTGAAAACTGCTTGGATGAGATGAGGGTAGGGGTGAAAGGCCAATCAAACTCGGAAATAGCTCGTATTCCTCGAAATAGCTTTAGGGCTAGCCTCGATTAATAATATGCGGGAGGTAGAGCACTGATTGGGCTAGGGCTGTCACAACGGTACCAAACCCAGACAAACTCCGAATGCCCGTCATATGTTTTTCGGGAGTCAGGCTGTGAGGGATAAGCTTCACGGCCGAGAGGGGAACAACCCAGACCACCAACTAAGGTCCCCAAATAATAGTTAACAGAGAAAGGATGTTAAGTTGCTTAGACAACTAGGATGTTGGCTTAGAAGCAGCCATTCATTTAAAGAGTGCGTAATAGCTCACTAGTCAAGCGACTTAGCGTCGACAATACACGGGACTTAAACTATTTACCGAAGTTGTGGGCTCCGATTTATCGGAGCGGTAGAGGAACATTCTATATGCATCGAAGGTTAACTGCGAGGTTAACTGGAGCGTATAGAAAAGCAAATGTTGGCATTAGTAACGATAATCTCGGTGCAAAACCGAGACGCCGAAAATCTAAGGTTTCCTGAGCAATGTTAATCATCTCAGGGTTAGTCGGATCCTAAGCCGAGGCCGAAAGGCGTAGGTGATGGTAAACAGGTTAATATTCCTGTACCTGGTGAATTTTGTTCGACCGTAAGGAGGGACGCAGGAGTGAAGATCAGCCGCCTGTTGGATTAGGCGGTCTAAGCAAGTAGGCTGAAAGCGTTGGCAAATCCGCGCTTTCTTAAAGCCGAGATGCGAACGGGAGTCCTTTGGACACAAACTGATCGTAATCATACTGCCGAGAAAATCTTCGTACGGGAGAAATTTATCAGTCCGTACCGCAAACCGACACAGGTAGATGGGATGAGTATTCTAAGGCGCTCGAGTGAGCCGTGGTTAAGGAACTCGGCAAATTAACCCCGTAACTTCGGGAGAAGGGGTGCCTCTAGTATGTGATGTCCTTCGCGGGCAAAGCTGAAAGAGGCCGCAGTGAAATGGCCCAAGCGACTGTTTAACAAAAACACATGTCTCTGCGAAGTCAATCAAGACGATGTATAGGGACTGACACCTGCCCGGTGCTGGAAGGTTAAGAGGAGATGTTAGCCGCAAGGCGACGCATTGAATCGAAGCCCCAGTAAACGGCGGCCGTAACTATAACGGTCCTAAGGTAGCGAAATTCCTTGTCGGGTAAGTTCCGACCTGCACGAATGGTGTAACGATTTGGGCACTGTCTCAACCACGGGCTCGGTGAAATTGTGGTACCGGTGAAGACGCCGGTTACCCGCATATGGACGGAAAGACCCCGTGCACCTTTACTGCACCCTAATATTGGGTTCGGATAGGGCATGTGTAGCATAGGTGGGAGGCTTTGAAGCCGGGACGCTAGTTTCGGTGGAGCCAAAGGTGAAATACCACCCTTGTTTTATTTGGATTCTAACCTCGATCCTTGAATCAGGATTAGGAACAGTGTTAGGCGGGTAGTTTGACTGGGGCGGTCGCCTCCAAAAATGTAACGGAGGCTCTCAATGGTTCCCTCAGCATGGTTGGTAATCATGCGTTGAGTGTAAAGGCACAAGGGAGCTTGACTGCGAGACATACAGGTCGAGCAGGTGCGAAAGCAGGACTTAGTGATCCGACGGCTGCGAGTGGAAGTGCCGTCGCTCAAAGGATAAAAGGTACGCCGGGGATAACAGGCTGATCTTACCCAAGAGTTCATATCGACGGTAAGGTTTGGCACCTCGATGTCGGCTCATCGCATCCTGGGGCTGAAGAAGGTCCCAAGGGTTTGGCTGTTCGCCAATTAAAGCGGTACGTGAGCTGGGTTCAGAACGTCGTGAGACAGTTCGGTCCCTATCCTATGCGGGCGCAGGATACTTGAGAAGGGTCGCTTCTAGTACGAGAGGACCGAAGCGAACGTACCTCTAGTGTACCAATTGTCACGCCAGTGGCATCGTTGGGTAGCTATGTACGGTTGTGATAAGCGCTGAAAGCATCTAAGCGCGAAGCACGCTTCAAGATTGGGTATCCCTTACGTAAGTAACTTAAGACTCCTCGGAGATTACGAGGTTGATAGGCTGCAGGTGTAAGTGTAGTAATATATTTAGCCAAGCAGTACTAATAAGTCGTGCGACTTAACCATTTATTTTTATAAATAGGTTATATTTTACATTCTCTATTGGCTCAAGCTCTTTCAATCTTCTTTTTTATTAGATTTTGGTGACTATAGCCCGGGTGATACACCTCTTCCCATTCCGAACAGAGAAGTTAAGACCCGGTACGCCGATGGTACTGCATGCGCAGGTGTGTGGGAGAGTAGGTAGTCGCCAACTTTTATTTCAACCCCGTTCGCTTTGCGTGCGGGGTTTTTTGTTTTATGTACAAATGATATTTAGAAAGATTGTTCATTTTCGATCTCTCTCAAGCCAGGCTAAAACTATTCTTAGTTTTCCATAGGTAATTTCAGAAGGTGTAAGTTCTTTGATTTTGCTCAGTCTGATATCTTCCAAATTTTCAGGAAAATGTTCGGCAATCTTCCTGGCCTCACTAATTGTCATTATTTCTTCTATCTGAATTAATCCCTGCTTAATTGCGCGGGCTAAATGTCCTTCGATTGTGCTGACGACAAAATTTCTTTCCGCAGCGATTTGACTTATGCTTTTCCCTTGTTGCAAAAGCTTTACAGTTTCTTTAACAGTATCCTGCTTAACGGTTTTATCCTTTGCATAGGAACTTTTTATTACAGGTTTGGTCGTTTCTGTAATTGCTATGTTAAAAATTCTTTTATTCTTTAAGTAATCAATTAGCAAAAATCCGTTTTGGCAATAATGGATTTTACTCAGAATTTCCGAAAGAATTAGATTAATTTCATTAAACAGCTTATCTGCTTTCCTTGCCACTTTCTTTGTTTTTACGTTTAACTGATGATTGTTGAATGAATGCCTCCACACTTCTATTTCATTATAAAAATAATGTGCTGCATCTTTAATTCTTTTTTGCAACTGATCATTTCGTTCTGCATCAAAGTTTCCATTGCGGTAACGGATAATCGTCTCTTTAAATTTTTCTGATGTTTCATATAGCTCTTTTTGTTTTTGCATTAATTCCGTCAGCCAGGATAATGTATTGTTAGGAAGAAGGGATTGATTTTCAATTGAAAATTCTTTCAGGTCCAAAAGACAATAATACCAGTTCTTCCACGTAAAAATATTTTGAAGCTCTTGCAAAATAAATTCCTGTCTGGCTTCAGTGAACTGCTGAATAATATCTCTGCCTCTGTACTTATTTTGCCATTCATTTAATTCTCTGTGTGAACCAAGTGAGTTCCGGTAAACAGGACTCATAAGAACGAGTGCTTCTAAAGATGTACATCGGCTCAATGCAACATAAACCTGTCCTGCAGCGAATGCTCTTCCGGCATCAATAATAACTTTATCAAAAGTTAAGCCCTGACTTTTGTGAATAGTAATTGCCCAGGCAAGTCTTAGTGGGTACTGAATAAAGCCTCCCAGAATTTCTTCGCTTATTTCTCTGGTTGCAGGATCAATCTTATATCTTATGTTTTTCCATTCAGATTTCTTTACAATAATTTCTTCATCGTCATCTTTACAACGAACTATTATGCTGTCCCAATCAACCTCTGTTACAGTGCCGATTTTACCGTTGAAATATTGTTTCCCCTCAGTATCATTTTTCAGAAACATAATCTGTGCGCCTGATTTTAGACTAAGTTCTTTTTCAGCAGGAAAAGTATGTTCGGGGAATTCACCAATTACTTCAGCATTAAAGATATGTGTTCGTGAAAGAAGATTCTCTAATTTTCTTTTGTTTATCTCATCAGCCTGGGAGTTGTGAGTAGTTAACGTAATATATCCTTCATCATCATTCGGAGTAAAATTTCTTTTTAATCGTGAGTTTAACAAACAGAAATTTTCTTCTGTGATATTGTTATCCCTGATACCATTTAATATTTCAATGAATTTATCATCTTTCTGACGATAAATATTTTTCAATTCTATTCTCACCGGAACATTATCGCGCAATACAATACTATCGAAGAAAAATATTGAGGAATAATATTCACTCAGGATTTCCCAATCCTGGTTTTTAACAACCGGCGGTAGCTGGTTAAGATCACCTATAAATAATATCTGTACTCCGCCAAAAGGTTCATAAGAATTTCGTTTAACAAAACGAAGAATAACGTCTATTGCATCAACAATATATGAGGCAACCATGCTTGCTTCATCAATTACTAATAATTCCATTCTGCTCAGCAAGTTTAATTTATCTTTGCTGTAGTGTATCCTGGAAAGCAGCGGATGATTTTTAAAAGAGTCTTTGCTGTTGCTGAAGTTGTCTGAAGAGGGAAGTATAATTCCCAACGGAAGCTGGAATAAAGAATGAAGAGTAACACCCTGAGCATTTATGGCTGCCACACCGGTCGGTGCAGCGACTAATATCATCTTCAAAGAATGTTCACGTAAAAATTTAAGAAAGGTGGTTTTCCCTGTTCCTGCTTTACCGGTTAGAAAAATATTCTGATTGGTTTCAGTAACAAAACGATAAGCAAGGTTAAATTCTTCCGTACGTTCAATTTTCATAATCATCTTCTTTTTTATTTAAAATATAGATATTGTTTTTATTTATTCAGGATTAATAAATGTTTATACCTGGTTTTCTTTCAGACATCCGTAAGATAATTATTTTATGAACACATTTACTTCGTACAAAATTATTTTTAAAAAATATATCATCTCTGCCAAACTTTTTTTGCATAACATGAGTTAGTAACTGCTTTTCTACTCTACACGGTTATAATTTTTTGTTTTCTTAGATTCGCATTATTTTTAATAAGCACGAATGAAAAATAAGGAGGTTAAATGGTCTATTTTATTTTGGTTTTAATCCACGTAATCGCTGTCATTTTTTTTCTTGGTAACATCACTATCGGGTTATTCTGGAAAATGTTTGCAGAAAAAACAAAAGACCCGGATAAAATTGCTTTTGCATTTAAGGGAATTATTAAAGCCGATAGATATTTCACAATGCCTGGAGTTATTGTAATAACTTTATTTGGGATAGGTGCAGCTATGCACGGTGGTATTCCAATTTTAGGTACCCGATGGATTCTTTGGTCAATCATTCTATTTATAATTTCAGGGATAGCATTTATGGCTAAACTTGTTCCACTACAGAGGAAGTTAGCAGCCCTGGCTTCTGACAAAGAAAAATTTAACTGGGATGAATACCACAAACTTTCAAAGCAATGGGATCTCTGGGGATATATTGCATTGCTCACACCGTGGATTGCGGTAATATTAATGGTGTTAAAACCTGCTCTTTAATTTTAATTTAACAATTGAATAACGAAAAGAAAATAGATCAAAAATTACTATGCTATCACTGCGGAGATGAGTGCAAAGATGATTCAATAAAAATTGATGAAAAACTTTTCTGTTGCAACGGGTGTAAAACAGTTTATGAAATATTAGATCAGAATAAGCTATGCAATTATTACAACCTCGACCAAACTCCCGGCATTTCTCCAAATATTAATTTTGGTAACCGATTCGATTATCTCGACGATGCTTCAACAATTCAAAAGCTACTGGATTTTCAGGATGAAAATATCAGCAAAGCAACTTTCCACATTCCACAAATGCATTGTAGCTCTTGTATCTGGCTGCTTGAGAATCTTTATAAGCTTAACACTGCTGTCAGCTTTTCGCAAGTTAACTTTCTTAAAAAAGAATTAAGTGTAACTTTTAATCACAATAGGATTTCTTTAAAAGAATTAGTTAGGCTGTTAGCTTCAATTGGGTACGAACCTCAGATATTGTTGGAGAATGTTGAAAAGAAAATTGAGAACAAAACCTCACAAACACTTCATTTAAGAATAGGAGTTGCTGGCTTTTGCTTTTTGAACGTAATGGTCTTTTCATTTCCTGAATATCTTGGAATTGACGTAAGAGATTCATTTCTCAAAAACTTTTTCATCACACTTAATTTAATTCTAGCATTGCCGGTGGTTTTCTTTTCCGGTTGGGAATATTTTGGCTCTGCACTAAAGGGACTTCGAAAGAAAATTATAAATATCGACTTTCCAATCTCACTTGGAATACTGGCATTGTTTGGAAGAAGTATTTATGAATTAATTTCTCAAACCGGTGTTGGTTATTTCGATTCGTTAACAGGATTAGTCTTCTTTCTGCTAATCGGAAAATTTCTTCAGGAAAAAACTTATTCTTATCTCAACTTCGAAAGAAATTATAAATCTTTCTTCCCTCTCTCTGTAACAATAAATATTGAAAACTCAGAAAAGTCGATCCCGATAAATAAACTAATGATTGGCAACAGGATCATAGTCAGAAAAAATGAAATCATTCCGGCAGATTCAATATTATTAAATGGTGATGGGAGAATTGACTATAGTTTTGTAACGGGTGAATCGAAACCCGTAAGCAAAGTTTCGGGTGAAATGATCTATGCTGGTGGAAGACAACTCGGCAGCGTGATTGAACTTGAGGTTATAAAAGATGTTTCTCAAAGTTATCTCACGCAGCTATGGAACAATGAAATATTTAATAACCCCGATAAATCTGCTGAGAGCTACTTCACAAACTTTTCAAATGCTGTAAGTAAGTATTTTACCTTTGCTATTTTACTGATTGCTTTTATCTCCGCCGGTTTTTGGTTTCAAGCCAGTATGGCAACAGCACTAAATGTTTTTACAGCAGTTTTAATTGTTGCCTGTCCTTGTGCACTTGCTCTCTCAACTCCATTTACGCTCGGAAATGCAATGCGGATTCTTGGACGGAACAGACTCTATCTTCGTAACACCTCTGTTATTGAAGATCTTGCAAAAGTTGATTCAATTGTTTTTGATAAAACCGGAACAATCACTCAGCTTGGAAAATCTGATTTAATATTTACCGGAAACGTATTGAATTCATTTCAACAAAAAATGATAAAATCTCTTGTGCGAAATTCCACACATCCTCTAAGCAGAAAAATTTATCAATTCACTCGAAGGTGAAGAATTTTTCCCGGTTACTAAATTTGATGAGATCTCCGGCTTTGGCATTACAGGTGTTGTTTATGGAAACAATTTAAAAGTTGGTTCGAAACATTTGTCTTGAATTCAGAAAAGGATGATATCCTGGATAAGGAAAACATACAATCACACAATCATGCAACCGGTTCTTTTGTTTCGGTCAACGATGAAGTATTCGGCTACTTTTCAGTTACAAATTCTTATCGAGACGGAATTAACAATGTTAATCAAATCACTTAGATTCAAAATATAATCTATCTTTGCTTTCTGGTGATAATGAAGGTGAAAAATATAATCTGCAGAAATTCTTTAAAGATGAAAATGAACTTCACTTCAATCAATCACCTGAAGATAAATTAGAATTTATTAAATCTCAGAATCAGATCGGTAAAAAAGTTTTGATGGTTGGCGATGGATTAAATGATGCAGGTGCTTTAAAACAAAGTGATGTTGGTATTGCAGTAACAGAAGACATTAGCAGTTTTTCACCTGCCTGCGATGCAATACTTGATGCTTCTAATCTAAATCTTCTACCAAAATTTTTAGAGTATTCAAAGTCGGCAATTAAAATAATTTATATTAGTTTTGTTATATCATTTTTATATAATCTTATTGGACTAACTTTCGCAATCCAGGGAATGCTTTCACCAATCATAGCCGCTATATTAATGCCTCTTAGCTCAATTTCTGTTGTGCTGTTTGCAACTTTGTCAACCAACTTTGTTGCAAAGAAGTTAGCATTATTAAGACAGGAAGGAATTTAATATTTCAGTGATCGTATTATTAATAGGAGTTAGTCTTCTGGTTGCAATCGGTTTCCTGGTTGCATTTCTGATTGCGGTTAAAAAAGGTCAGTATAAAGATACTCACACACCTGCGATAAGAGTTTTGTTTGATGATGACTCGGAAGAAAAAAATAAAGAAGAAAATAAATCTGAATCCAATTAAAGGAGTAGTTTATGCAGTTGGAACAATTCAGTTATGATAATGAAATAGTAAGGAAGTTTACACTTGCCACGGTAATCTGGGGTTTGGTTGGTATGCTTGTCGGACTTCTGATTGCAACTCAACTTTTTGCACCAGCATTTAATTTTAACATTCCATTTTTAACATTCGGGAGATTAAGACCTCTTCATACCAATGCTGTAATATTTGCATTTGTTGGTAACGCCATTTTTATGGGAGTTTATTATTCCCTGCAGCGATTGTGCAAAGCAAGAATGTTCAGTGATTGGCTGAGTAATTTTCATTTCTGGGGATGGCAATTAATTATTGTTGCCGCAGCAATTACTCTTCCAATGGGAATTACAACAAGTAAAGAATATGCTGAACTTGAATGGCCAATTGACATTATGATTGCACTTGTTTGGATTGCTTTTGGATTGAATATGTTCGGAACGATTATCAAACGACGTGAAAAACATATGTATGTTGCAATCTGGTTTTACATTGCTACCTGGGTTACTGTTACTGTTCTTGCATGTTGTAAACTCAATTGAAATTCCTGTTAGCTTTCTTAAAAAGTTATCCTGTTTACGCAGGCGTTCAGGATGCACTTGTGCAGTGGTGGTACGGACACAATGCAGTTGCATTCTTTTTAACCACTCCTTATCTCGGTTTGATGTATTATTATCTTACCCAAGGCTGCGAATAGACCGGTTTATTCTTACAAGCTTTCAATAGTTCATTTCTGGACTTTAGTTTTTCTTTATATCTGGGCAGGACCTCATCATCTTCTTTATTCGGCTTTACCAGATTGGGCACAATCACTCGGAACAGTTTTTTCAATTATGCTGATAGCTCCATCCTGGGGTGGAATGATAAACGGTTTGCTTACACTTCGCGGAGCCTGGGATAGAGTAAGAGAAAATCCAATTCTCAAATTCATGGTTGTTGCCGTTACTGCTTATGGAATGGCAACATTTGAAGGTCCGATGCTTTCACTAAAAAATGTTAATGCGATTGCTCACTTCACAGATTGGATCATTGCTCACGTCCACGTTGGTGCACTTGGCTGGAATGGCTTTTTAACTTTTGGAATTCTTTACTGGCTGGTACCAAAACTCTGGAAGACAAATCTTTACTCAAAGAAACTTGCCAACTTTCACTTCTGGATTAGTTTCCTCGGAATTGTATTCTATGCATTCTCAATGTGGTTTGCTGGAATTACTCAATCATTAATGTGGAAGCAGTTCACTCCGCTTGGGGTTTTACAGTATCCAAACTTTCTTGAAACAGTTATTCAAATTGTTCCGATGTACATTATCAGAATGATTGGAGGTTCGTTGTTCTTTGTTGGAATCATTGTAATGGTTTACAACCTAATTAAAACTGCAAAGCAAGGTTCATTCGCAAAAGAAGAACCTGCCGAAGCACCTGCACTCGAAAAGTTCAAAGACCCATTAAAGCGTGGAGTAATTCATCGCTGGCTGGAAGGCAAGCCCGCCATCTTTTTAGTATTAACGCTGGTAGTCGTGTTGCTTGCTTCAGTCTTTGAGTTTGTACCGATGTTCCTTATCAAATCGAATGTTCCAACAATTGCTTCGGTAAGACCATACACTCCATTAGAACTTCAGGGAAGAGATATTTATATCCGTGAAGGATGCAATAACTGTCATTCACAATTGGTTCGTCCTTTCCGAAGTGAAACAGAAAGGTATGGTGAATATTCAAAAGCTGGCGAGTATGTTTACGATCATCCGTTTCTTGTGGGGATCGAAGAGAACTGGTCCTGACCTTCATCGAATCGGAGGTAAGTATCCAAACTTCTGGCATTTCCTTCATATGGAAGACCCATCAAGTATGTCTCCGGGTTCTTTAATGCCGTCATATCCATGGCTGCTAACTAACGAGCTTGATATTTCTTCAACTGAATCAAAAATTAATGCAATGAGAAGTGTTGGTGTTCCTTATCCTGAAGGCTATGAAAAAATTGCTAATGACGATCTTCAGATTCAGGCTGAGGAGATCACTACGGATTTGGTAAAAAGTGGTGCATTTGCAGAAGCAAATACAGAAATCATTGCTCTTATCGCTTACTTGCAGAGATTGGGCACAGATATCAAAGCAAATCCGGAAGTAATTGGAGAGGCAGGTAATTAATATGTTCAAAGAAGTTTTGCAATCAATAGAAGGAATAGAATTTTTTACAATCGTTTCGATGCTGATTTTTATTTTATTCTTTATCGGAATGATAATCTGGTTATTTAAAGTTGATAAAAAATATATTAAGCATATGAGTGAGCTTCCACTCAATGAAGAAAGTAATGAACTTAAAAATCTCGTAGGTGGAAAATATGAAGTCTAAAAAGAAAAACATTTTTGCAAAAGACTTTATTTCGAATTTCGGATCCCGGATTTCGAAATCATTATTCATTATAACTTCTGTGTTGTTATCATCCTCAAATATGTTTGCAGCAGGTGAATCTGATTTCCCACCGAACTATTACGATACTGTTGCAGTGATTCTGTTAATTGTTATTGTGATTACTTTGCTCAGCATAATTTACTATGAAGGAAAACCTAAAGTAGTTAAAGAGAAGAAAGCATCAATATTTTCAAAACTGAATCAAATTCTTACTAAGTCAACTCCTGTTGAACGTGAAAATGAAATTATGTTCGATCATGATTTCGACGGAATAAAAGAACTGGATAGCAAAATTCCACCATGGTTTTCGTGGCTTTTCATCATCACAATTATTTTTGCTGCGTACTATATGATTGATTATCACGTAATTGGATCAGGTCAGGTATATGCACGAGGAGTATGCGCATGAAGTTGAAATGGCATCACTTGAAAGAGAAGCATTGATTAAATCAGGTGCATTTGTTAATGAAGAAACAGTAACGCTATTAACAGAGCCTTCAGGATTGGAAGCAGGTAAAGCTATTTACGATGCAAACTGTATTGCTTGTCATGCAGCAGATGGTGGCGGAATAGTTGGTCCAAATCTAACGGACGACAACTGGATACATGGTGGTGGAATAAAAAATATTTTTAAAGTGATTAAGTACGGTGTTGTTGAGAAAGGAATGATTGCCTGGCAGACTCAGCTTAGTCCAAACCAGATGCAGGAAGTTGCAAGTTATGTGATGAGTTTACACGGAACAACTCCTGCAGCACCAAAACAGCCTGAAGGAGAAATCTGGACGGAAGAAAAAGCTGAATAACGATTGATGATTAACGATGTGTGATTTTCGAACTTCTTAATCCTGCCTGACGGCAGGCAGGTCTAAAATCGTTGATCGTTAATCTTAAATCAATCTAATGAAAAGTAATAAGTTTTTTATTTGATATTTTATGAACGAAGATACTATTGAACAGCAGCTATACGATGAAGAAGCTGAAACATTTCGAAATCAATTAGCAACAGTAACCGACGACGGAAAAAGGAAATGGGTTTATCCTAAAAAACCTTCAGGCAGATTTCATAGGGCACGGATACTTGTTTCTGCTGTTCTGCTTTTAATACTTGTATTAACTCCTTTCATAAAAGTTAATGGTCATCCATTCATGCTTTTTGATTTTCTGAACAGAAAATTTATTCTATTCGGAATTCTCTTCGGTCCACACGACTTTCATCTTTTAGTCATAGCAATGATTTCATTGGTAGTATTCGTTGTTCTATTTACGGCTGTATTTGGAAGAATTTTTTGCGGCTGGGCGTGTCCTCAAACAATTTTTATGGAAATGGTATTCCGTAAAATTGAATACTGGATTGAAGGCGATTCAAAAGATCAGCGCAAACTTAAATCTGCACCCTGGAGTGCATCAAAGTTTTTAAAAAAACTAACTAAGCAAGTAATCTTTTTTGCGATTGCATTCTTCATTTCGAATATTTTTCTCTCATATATTATTGGTATCGATGAGTTATTAAAAATTGTGACTGATCCACCATCTGAACATCTTGAGGGATTATTTGCAATAACAGTTTTCTCGGGAATATTCTATTTTGTTTTTTCAAATTTCAGAGAACAGGCTTGCACAATTGTATGTCCCTACGGACGATTACAGGGTGTTTTACTTGACAGAGATTCAATTGTTATCGCTTATGATAATGTTCGTGGTGAACCAAGAAGCAGATATAAGACGAGATGAAGGCTGGGAAAATCGAGGTGATTGTATTGAGTGCTACCAATGTGTAGAAGTTTGTCCAACAGGAATAGATATCCGAAATGGTATTCAGCTTGAATGTGTTAATTGCACTGCTTGTATTGATGCTTGTGATGATGTTATGGATAAGATTAAACGACCACGAGGATTAATTCGTTATGCTTCCATTAATTCCATTGAGAAGCCGATTAGGTCCGGCTCTGACGGAAAGTCGAAATGGAAATTTACTCCTCGTGAAATGGGTTATTCAGCTTTATTAACTATACTCGTTACAGTTTTTGTTATTCTACTCTTGAACAGAACAGATTTCAGTGTTACAATTCTAAGAACTGCCGGACTTCTTTACCAGGAACAACCAAATAATATGGTGAGCAATCTTTATGATTTGAATATGGTTAACAAAACATTTAACGAAATTCCAGTTACATTGAAGACTTGAAAATATTAAGGTGAACTTAAGCTTGTTGGAAAAGATATTGTAATGGAACCGCAGGGAAACATTGATTCTAAGTTCTTAGTTCTGCTTCCAAAAGTGAATTGAGTAATATGAAAACTCCTATTGATATTGGTATTTACAACGGCGATAAGTTAATTAAAAAAGTTTCTACTTCATTTCTAGCACCAATGAAAAAGAAAAGTGAATGATGAAATGAAAACAAAATTCAACTGGGGAACAGGAATAGTAATTGGAATAGTTGTTTTTGTTGTTATCAGCATAACGATGACAGTTATTTTTATGACACAGGATGTCAGTTTGGTTTCGGATAATTACTACGAAAAATCTTTGAGTTACCAGGATGAAATAGATAAACAAAGCAGAACAAAATCACTTGATGAACAGGTGAAAATTAATTTCAATGGAGAAGAGATCACTATTTTATTTCCGGATGATTATTTAGCGGAAACAATATCAGGAGAAATTTATTTTTATCGTCCATCAAATCCGAAGTTAGATTTTAAATTACCGCTACAGTTAGTTGAAGGGAAGCAAGTCATTCCGGTTCAAAGACTTCAGAAAGGATTTTGGCGATAAAATTAAATTGGAAAATGGATGGGAATGGATACTATAATGAAAGAGCAATTACAATAAACTAAAACAATGGCACGCAGATGACACAGATTAGGCTGATATTCGCAGATTTAAATCAGCGTGAATCCGTTAGATCTGCGTCATCAGCGTTCTATTAAATTAAAAATGTCACCAGAAATATTAGCAGCATTTTTTGTTGGATTAGTCGGAAGTTTGCATTGCATCGGAATGTGCGGACCAATTGCTATTGCTTTGCCTGTTCCGGATTCATCAAACATATCTTTTTTTACAGGAAGAATTTTATACAATCTCGGAAGAGTTGTCACTTATTCTTTTCTCGGAGCAGTTCTTGGATTAGTTGGGAGTAAAATTGTACTTGCTGGTGCACAGCAGGTTGTTTCAATTATTCTTGGAGTTGTAGTTATCGTCGCAGTACTTCTTCCTCAAAAATATAAAAACTATTTTGCACAACATCCGGTAATTCAAAAACTTGCACAACCCTTAAAATCAAACATTGGTATGCTCTTTAAGAAGGGAACATTTTCTGCAATGTTTCTTATTGGAATTCTTAACGGATTTCTTCCCTGCGGACTTGTTTACGTTGCATTAGCCGGAGCAATTGCCAGCGGTGATGCAATCTCTGGTGCCGCAGTTATGATTCTGTTTGGACTCGGAACTGTTCCTGCAATGTTTGCTGCTTCTGTGTTTGGTAAGTTCATCAATATTGGTATTCGAACTAAAATTAGAAAAGCTGTTCCTGTTCTGGCAATTATTCTAGGAGTCATTTTTATTTTGAGAGGAATGAACCTTGGAATAAAATACATCAGCCCTAAAATCAACGTTCAAACCGAAGTCTCTTCTGAGATGGAGTGCCATTAGTTTTTATGAGGCTAATGCAGAGGCGAAAGCAAAGAATCAGACAACATTCGTCCATTTAGCATCATACATTCAAATACTTTTTGGTTCTCCTTTGCTTTCGGCTGAATTGTAAAAATCATAACAATCTGCGATCGTAATCGAAAAATATTATAATAATTTGCGATTATAATCGAAAAATTTTAGAAAAAATTCAGTATGAAATTCTCCGAGTAAGTTGATGAGGTATATAAAAGAACTTGAAAAGTTGCTATTCTTTATTAGCTTAGCTAAGAACAATGACTAAGTTTATAGGTTAAGAAAATGATACAGGTTAACATACACGAAGCAAAAACAAATCTCTCCAAGCTTATTGATAAAGTTTTAAAGGGTGAGAGCGTGATTATATCTAAAAGTAACAAGCCGGTTGTAAAGCTTGTGTTGGTTGATGAATTGCAAAGTAAGCGCAATCTTGGAACGGCGAAAGGAAAAGTTAAAATCTCAGACAACTTCGATGAGCCTCTTGATGATTTTGAGGGTTATCAATAGATGGAATACCTATTGGATACTCATGCTTTGCTCTGGATTGTAACAGATGATAATCAATTAAGTAATAAGGTTAGAGAAATTTTTCTTGACGAACAGAACGAAATTTATATCAGTATAGCGAGTCTTTGGGAAATTGCGATCAAGGTTAGTCTAAACAGATTAGAACTTGGTCAGCCATTAACTGATTTTTACTACAAGCATATTATTGGAAACAAAATTCGTTTACTCGACATCAAAGTGGAACACCTGGTTGTACTGGAAACTCTGGAATTTCATCACAGGGATCCATTCGATAGAATGATAATTTGTCAATCCATCGTTGAAAAAATTCCAATCCTCAGCAATGATAAAATATTCTCGAAATATTTAGTTAAAAGAATCTGGTAAAGAATTCCCATTCTGTCATACATCCATTCACCCATACAACCATACAATCATGCAACCATGCAACCATGCATCCATGCAACCAAGCAGTCATGCTGCAATCTTTCATCCAATCCTTCCTATTATTGGTTATATTTACATAATTCTTAATTAAAAAATTAAATGCGTACCTGGCTTAAAGTTACAATCGGAATAGTTGCTTCACTGATAATAATATTTATTGTCGGCGGATATATTTTCTACAATTCTCTCAAGGAATCACTTCCTATTTATGCAGGCGAATTAACTGCATCATCGCTGAAGTCTGAAGTAAAAATTTATTTCGATAGTCTTGCTATACCATACATCTTTGCACAGAATGATGAAGATGTTGCTTTTACTCTTGGTTATCTTCACGCAAGCGAGAGAATGTTCTCGATGGATATGATTCGTCGTGCAGGAGAAGGAAGATTGAGTGAAATATTTGGCTCTGAAACTGTTCCGTTCGACAGAATGTTCAGAACTGTTGGACTTAGCAGAACCGCAAAGATGATAAAAGAAAAAATGAATCCAGAAGGATTATTACTGTTAGAAGCCTATTCGCGTGGGGTTAACTTTTATCTGAAAGAGAAGAAAAATAAATACCCTGTTGAATTTGATGTGCTTGGCTATCAGCCGGAAGAATGGAAACCTGAACATAGCATAATTGTAATAAGAATGATGGCTTGGGAATTGAATCTTGGCTGGTGGACCGATTTATCATTCACAGAGCTTGTCCAGAAACTTGGTGAAGAAAAAGTAAAAGAAATCCTTCCCGGATATCCGGAAAATGCTCCAACAATAATTCCCAATGAAATAAAAAAGTTTTCAATAATAAATAATAACTTCATTGAAACAGATAAATCTTTCAGAAAGTTTATTGGAATGACGGGAACACATCTTGGCTCAAACAATTGGGTTGTTAATTCACAAATGTCTGCTTCAGGAAAACCTATAATCGCCAACGATCCTCATCTTGCTTACAGAGCACCGGGAATCTGGTATGCTGCAGTGATTAAATCACCAGGATGGAATGCAGCGGGAGTTACTTTGCCGGGAGTTCCGGGAATTGTTATTGGAAAGAACGATAATATTTCCTGGACATTAACAAATATTATGACTGATGAAACAGATTTTTATTTTGAAACTCTCGATTCATCAAAAACAAAATATTTGCTGGATGGAAATTGGAAAGATTTGGAAATAATTGAAGACACTATTAAAGTCAGAGATGTAGGCGGCGTTCCAATTGAAATAAAAAGCACTCATCGCGGACCGATTATTTCAGGATATTCATCCTTACAATTTTATTTTCAATAATAGATGAAACAGTCTATCCACCAATCAGTATGCGCTGGCTTGGAAATGAATTCAGTGATGAGATGGATGCATTTCTGAAAATCAATAAAGCAAAAAATTGGAATGAGTTCAAATCAGCAGTTGAGAAGTTCAATATTCCCGGACAAAATTTTGTTTATGCTGACCGCGAAGGAAACATCGGTTATGTGTTTGGTGGAGCACTTCCAATCAGAAATGACAATTCTGCAACTTTTGTATTTGATGGTTCAACTTCAAAAAGTGATTGGAAAGGATTTGTGTCAAGAAATGAACTTCCTTATCTATTTAATCCTTCAGCCAACTACATTGCTACTGCAAACAATAAAGTGATAAAAGATTTCAAATATCACATAACAAATCTTTGGGAACCATCTTCACGGATTGAAAGAATAACGGAATTGATTCAGGCAAAGAGTAAACATTCAACTGAAGATTATATGCAATATCAGTCAGATATTTATTCCCCTTATGCAAAGTCTATTGTACCATACATTTTATTTGCATTCGAAAAAGTTGAAGTGAAAGATGAAAATCTTAAAATGTCATTGCAACTATTGCGTGAATGGAATTTTGAAATGGATAAATATCAGCAGGCACCTGCTGTATTCTTAACTTTCTTTGATAAGCTGATGAAAAATATTTATATGGATGAAATGGGAGAAGATCTTTTCAACCAGTATGTTTTTCTTGCAAATGTTCCTTACAGAAATATTCTTGAACTTTTACAGAATCCATATTCTGTTTGGTACAACGATGTAAAAAAGAATGAAAGAAAAACAAGAGACGATATTATCAGACAGAGCTTTGCTGATGCACTTGATGACCTTGAGCGAAAATTAGGAAAAAATGTTACAGATTGGCAGTGGGGAAGTCTTCATAAAGTAACTTTCAAGCACGCATTTAGCGGTGTCTCAGGATTACTTGATGAAGTAATTAATATCGGACCTTATGAAATAAGTGGTGATGGAACAACTATCTTCAACACAGAATATGCTTTCTCTGAAAGTATTGAAGAGTATCCGTTATTCCGTCACGATCCTTTTGATTGTGAACTGGGACCATCAATGAGATTCATTTATGATTTTGCAAAACCGGATGAGTTTTATCTGATTCTTACTACAGGTCAGTCTGGAAATATTTTTAGCGATCATTATAGGGATCAAACAGAACTTATTTCTTAATGGAAAGTATATGAAGATAAGAACGGATGAAGCTTCGATCAATAATCAAGGAAACAGTTTACTAAAATTACTGCCGAAATAATTCAATTCTCATTCAATCCACAATTATTATTAACTTTGTCTATATTTGTATCAAACGATTTATCCAACAACAAGAGATTAAATGAAAGTAATTGATCATTTAGAGAAGGCGAAAGACCCTCTTATAAGTTTCGAATTGATTCCTCCTAAACGCGGTGGAGATATCACAGATGTTTTACATGTTCTCGACGGAATAGTAAAATTCAGACCGCCGTTTATTGATATTACCAGTCATTCTGCTGAAGTAATTTATGAAGAAACTCCCGACGGAATCAAGAAAAAAGTAAAAAGAAAAAGACCCGGAACGCTTGGTATTTGTGCACTCATTCAGAATAAATATAACGTTGATGCGGTTCCTCATATTCTTGTAAAAGGATTCACCCGTGAAGAGACAGAAGATTTTATGATAGAGCTGAATTATCTTGGGATAGATAACGTACTGGCAATAAGAGGAGATGACAGCGGTTATGAAAAACCCATCCCGATGGGTAGAAGTGCCAACCGGAATTCCATTGAGCTTGTTGAGCAGATAATGAAAATGAATAAAGGAATTTACTTAGAAGAATCGTTGCTTGATGCAAAACCTACTAAATTCTGTGTTGGTGTTGGTGGCTATCCCGAAAAACATTTTGAAGCTCCGAATTTAAAAGCCGATATAAAGTTTGCCAAAGAAAAGGTTGATGCCGGTGCAGAGTACATTGTAACGCAAATGTTTTATGACAACAAATATTATTTTGATTTTGTTGAGCAGTGCAAAGAAGCTGGTATCAAAGTTCCGATAATTCCCGGTTTAAAAATATTAACTTCAAAAGTTCAGCTTCATTCAATACCAAAAGATTTTCACGTCAGCATTCCTTCGGCTCTATCTGATGAAATTGAAAATGCTAAGCCGGATGAAGTGCTGAACATTGGTGTTGAATGGGCAACAAACCAGGTTCGTGAGCTTCTTGATAGAAATGTTCCGAGTGTTCATTTTTACATTATGCTGAATTCAAAACCAATCAGTATGGTTATGGAAAGACTTAAATTGTTTAATAAAGTTTTTTAGAAAATTTGACTTGATAAAATGGTTAAAGTTAGAAGACCAGGAGTAAAAAAAATAAAATGGGGAGTTGCCGGCTGCGGCAGATTTTCTGAGCATACCTTTATTCCAACGTTAAAATTTTTAAGAAGAAGTGTTGTTCAATCTTTCTATAGCCATAATATAAGCAGGGCAATAGAGCTGGCTGAGAAATCAGGGGCATCAGGTTACTTCGATAATTATGATGAATTTCTGAAATCCGATATTGATTGTGTTTTTGTAGGAAGCGTAAATGTTCATCATTACGAACAGGTAATAAAAGCTGCAGAAGCCGGGAAAAATATATTGTGCGAAAAACCTCTTGCTATGAGCAGCAAGCAGGCAGAAGAGATGGTCGAGGCTTGCAAACGGAATAATGTTTTGCTTGCAGTAAATTATCTTCATCGTCTGCATCCTCACATAATCAAAGCAAAAGAGTTAATTAAGAATCAAACCATTGGTAAACTTGTAACAGTTAATGTATCGTTCAATATTGACTTCGTTCCGGGTAATAATTTCAGATTTAATAAAGAATTAAGCGGCGGCGGTGCACTGCGTGATTTGGGAACTCATATGATAGACTTGTTAAGATTTTTCGGAGGAGAGATTTCTGAGATAAACGGCTATATGGATAACATCGTTTATAAATCTGATGTTGAAGATTTTGCTTCTGCAATTGTGAAATATGAGAATGGTTGCTATGGTTCTTTTAATGTTTCCTATAATACAAAAAAAGCATTCAACAGAATTGAAATTCTTGGTCATAGCGGGGCAATCAGTATCGAGAATTTCATTGGAGTAAAAGGCGTTCCATCCAAGCTGACGATTCAACTTGAAAGCGAAGCAAAGAAAAGTTTTAGAAAAAGGGGAAATAAATTTTTATTTATGATGAGAGCCATTCAGAAATCATTTCTGAAAAATCAACCGCCACCTGTTACCGGTGAAGACGGACTAATCAATTTGAAGTTAATTGAAGATCTGGAAAGCAAATGTCAGAGATAGATAAGCTGATTTCGGTTTGCCACAAAGTTTATGAAAAAGGATTTGTTGCAGCCAGTGATGGAAATGTTTCTCTGATCACTTCTGAAAATACTGTCCTGATTACACGCTCTGGAATCTGCAAAGGAGAAATAACAGAAAAAGATATTCTTGAATTTGATTTCAATGGAAAACATTTAAAAGGCGAAGGAAGAATTACAACCGAGTTCAAACTTCATCTCTATGCATATTCGAAAAGAAAAGATGTTAACGCGGTCGTTCATTGTCATCCTGTTAATGCAACAGCTTTTTCTCTTTTGGGTGAAGGATTAGTCAAGCATTATTTCCCGGAAGTAATTTTAACTCTTGGGAAAGTTCATCTGTGTAAGTATGCAACACCCTCGACAAATGATCTTCCATTAAGCCTTGATCCTTATATTGAATATGGCTGGGCATTTATTCTTCAGAACCATGGTGCACTTACTCTTGGTAAAAATGTTGAAGATGCATATTACAAAATGGAAAAGCTTGAACACGCTGCCGAAACAATATATAGAGCGAGATTGTTAGGTAAGCCAAATGAATTATCCCCAGAAGATGTTAAAAGATTAGTTGAGTTGTCCGAAGAAACGTATGGAATTACACAAGATCCGAGAAATGTTTTTTGATTAACTAACTAACCCAATTTCTTCAAGAAATTGGGTTAGTTTTAAATTATATATATGTCATCACAAAAACCAAAAATAGCATTATTAGTCGGAGGCACTTCTCCTGAAAGACAAGTTTCAAAAATGTCAGGCAAAGGTGTTCTCCAGGCATTGAGATCACTTCAATATCCAACAACCATAATTGACCCGGCTTATGGATTGAATCAACCAAAAGAAGAAGAGCAATTCTTTCTTGAAAAAGATTTTGCTGAAGTATCAAACCGAAATTGTATTGATGCAATAAACTCAAATTTACTTGATGATGTTGATATTGTTTTTTCAGCTCTCCACGGTAAATGGGCTGAAGATGGAACAGTCCAATCTTTACTAGAACTCAGAGGGTTGAAATATACTGGTTCAAAAGTTCTTGCCAGCGCTTTGGCAATGGATAAAGAAATGTCGAAAGTTATTTTCAAACAAACTGGAGTTCAGACAGCAGACTGGTTCACTATTAAAGAAAGAAGCTTCGAGCCAGTATTAATTGCTGATGAAATAAAACAAAAATTTGGTTTCCCGTGTATAATTAAAGCGAATGATCAAGGTTCAACGGTAGGTTTGAAATTTGTGAAAGATGAATCAGAAGTTGAGGAAGGAATCGTATTAGCTCAACAATTTTCATCCAAGGCTTTAATTGAAAAATATATTCCGGGAAGAGAACTTACGGTTGCGGTTTTAATCAATGAAGCATTACCAGTACTTGAAATTGTTCCTAAAGGTGGTTTATACGATTACAAAAGTAAATACACTTCCGGAATGAGTGAGTTACATTGTTCCTGCAAATATTCCTGAAGAAGTTGGAAAACAAGCTCAACAGCAGGCACTGACAGCATTTCATTCACTTGGTTGTGAAGGATATGCAAGAGTTGATTTCAGGTTAAATAATAATAATGAACTCTACTGTCTTGAAGTAAACACACTACCCGGAATGACGCCGCTCAGCTTAGTTCCGAAAGCAGCAAAAGCGGCTGGAATTTCTTTTGAAGAATTGATTAAGAAAATAATTCAGCAGGCGCTTTAATGTCAAAAGGAAAAAGAAAATATGTGTTGTATCTTTTCCTCGCAATATTGGTCATTGGAATTATTTACATTTTATTTAATGAGCGTGGTTTTATAAAATATGTTGGATTGAAGAGTCAGGTTGATTCAATAAATGTAGAACTCCAGAAAGTACAATCAGAGAACGAGCGACTTAAAAATGAGATTGATTCACTTCAAAAAAAGATTCCTGCAAAGATGGAACAGGTTGCCAGAGAAAAATATAATATGAAGCGGGAAGGCGAGATAAAAATTGAAGTCGAAGAAAAATGAATTTCCAGCAAAAATTCCTGCAACTCCACTTGCCGACAGAGTAAGGCCCAAATCACTCACAGATTTTTATGGACAGGAACACCTGGTTGGTAGCGGAAAACCGATCAGGTTGATGATTGAAAATAAAAATATCAGTCCATTTCATTCTTTGGGGTCCTCCGGGAACAGGAAAAACAACTCTTGCACAAATTATAGCTGAAGAAACCGATTCAAAATTTTACCAGATAAGTGCTGTATCCGCTGGCGTAAAAGAAGTAAGAAACGTAATTCAAATTGCTGAGCATAATAAAAGTCTTGAACTACGAACGATTCTCTTTATAGATGAAATTCACCGCTTCAATAAAGCACAGCAGGATGCGTTACTTCATTCAGTTGAAACCGGATTGATAACCTTAATTGGTGCAACTACTGAAAATCCCTCCTTCGAAGTGATACCTGCTCTTAGGTCAAGAGCAAGAGTTTATGTGTTGAATGAACTTTCAAAAAATGATCTTCATAAAATTCTTCACAATGCGATATCTAAAGATGAATTTATTTCTGGAATTGATATTGACGTAACAGATGAAGATTACTTACTCTATTTATCGGGAGGAGATGCCCGGATAATGTTAAGCATTTTTGAATCTGCTATTGTCCAGGAAATGAATCAGGAAAAGATTTTAATTACGAAAGAACTTCTTGATAACATTATTCAAAGAAAAAATGTTGTATACGATAAAGGTGGGGAAGAACATTACAATATAATTTCTGCATTCATTAAAAGTGTCCGTGGCAGCGATCCTGATGCAGCACTTTACTGGTTGGCAAGAATGCTTGAGGGTGGTGAAGATCCTTTATTCATTGCACGAAGATTAATTGTACTTGCTTCAGAAGATATTGGCAATGCTTCCCCAAATGGATTGGTTTTGGCTGAGGCAGCTTTCGGTGCGGTAGAAAAAATCGGAATGCCTGAAGCGAGAATTGTACTGGCGCAATGTACAACTTATCTTGCATCGAGTCCTAAAAGTAATGCTTCGTATATGGGCATTACAAAAGCAGAAGAGGAAGTAAAAAATAATCAGGTTTATTCTGTGCCAAATCATCTTCGCAATGCACCAACAAAATTAATGAAAGAACTTGGCTACGGTGAGAAATACAAATATCCTCATGATTTTGATAATAATTTTCTTATCGAAAAATATTTTCCGAATGAGCTTGACGGAAAGCAATTCTATTTTCCAACAGAAAACGGTCAGGAAAAAAATCTTAAAGAAAGATTGAAATTCCTGTGGAAAAATAAAAAAAAATATTAAGCACGGAAGAAATTATATATGAGAAATTGTGTTACGTGTGGCAATTCTGGTGAGTATAAAGAAATAGTGATCAGAGAAATGATGTTTGGAACCAGGGATGAATTTACTTATTTAGAATGTAGTGTATGCGGTTGCCTCCAGATAAAACAAATCCCTTCTGATCTAACTAAGTATTATCCTTCAAATTATTATTCTTTAAATACAACCAGACTTAATTCGTTCAAGTCTTATTTGATTTCACTTAGGGATAGGCATTCAATTGGAATAAAGAACCTAATTGGAAAAGTATTGGGTAGAATTTATCCTGCACCTTTTTATTTACGAGTATTTAAAATTATTAAGGCTGATCTGGATTGGAAAATATTAGATGTCGGAAGCGGGGCAGGTGAGAAATTATTAGCGCTAAAAAAAATTGGGTTTAAAAGAATTTTGGGAATAGACCCAAATGTAGTTGAGGAAATTAAATATGATGAGGGTCTGCAAATAAAAAAAATATCATTATCGGAGGTGAATGATAAATTCGATTTAATAATATTCAACCACTCTCTTGAACATATGGAAGATCCGGTTTCGGTGTTAAATGAAGCTGCAAAGAAACTTAATGAGGGCTCACTTTTAGTTATTCGAATTCCGGTAGCGGGATGCTATGTAATGAAAAGATATGGTACAGATTGGGATGGGTTGGATGCACCACGACACATTTTTATTCCAACAAAAAAATCTCTGCATTTATTAGCTGCCCGCTGTGGGTTTGAAATCATAAACCAATTCTGTGATTCTACTTCGATGCAATTTTGGGCGAGTGAACAATATAAAAAAGGTATATCCTTGATGGATCCCAGGTCATATTCGGTAAATCCGAAAAAATCCATATTTAGTAAAAAGCAGATAAATAATTTTAGAAGAGAAGCGGAAAAATTAAATTCGGAGGAGGACGGTGATATAATTTGCTTAGTCTTAAAGAGAGTGAAAAATTAATTTCGTATGTAAATAGGATAATTTATCCAAGAGCATTTTTTTGTTTATAAGAGTGCGAACATTTTCCCCGGGAGCTGCTTTACTAATCCTTTAAATTCTAATGAAAGAAGATTAACAAGACAATCCGATGTTGACATATTTGCTAAAGTGGCAATTCTATCAATCTGAAGTGGTTCGGAGTTTAGAACATTCATTATTTTTTCCTCAAACAAACCTAAATCAATTTGCTGCTTTGGAATATTTTTACCGAGAACGGGTTTAAGTTTTAGCTCAAGTTCATTTATAACATCTTCAGCTGAAATAAGTAACTCGGCTTCAGATTTTTGGATCAAAAGGTTTGTGCCTTCAGATTGTCTGATACCAACATTTCCCGGCAAGGCAAAAACTTCTCTGTTTTGATCCAGAGCGAAAGCTGCGGTTTGCATTGCACCGCCAGTTATCCCCGTTTCAATAACAATAACACCCAAACTTAGTCCGGAAATAATTCTGTTTCTTCTTGGAAAATTTTGTGCATCCGGTTTGGTTCCAAAAGAAAATTCACTTATAACAGCACCACATTCGGATATCTTTTCAAATAATTTTTTATTTTCTGCAGGATAGATAACATCCAATCCGCTTCCTATTATGGCTATGGTTCTACCCCCTGATTTAATCGCTGCATTGTGAGCAATTGAATCAATACCTCTCGCCATTCCACTTACAATTGTTATCCCTTGCTTTGAAAGATCCATTGAAATTCTTTCAGCCTGCACTTTGCCGTAATTTGTTGGCTGTCGTGTTCCAACGATTGCAATTGAGTATTGATCACTTTCGGTTATTTCACCCAGCAAGTAAAATAATATCGGGGGGTCGTAAATTTTTTTTAGAATTGGCGGATATTCCTGATCCCAAATAGTAATGATCTTACCACCGAGTTTCTCCAGCTTCTTTAATTCCTTTTCAGTAAATTTTTCTGTCTCTTCTCTATCGTGTGAAGCTTTTCGAATTCTTTTAGCAAGATTTGTACTTATACCCTCGACATTCATCAATGACTGGAAATCTGCCGAAAGAATATTTTTTGTGCTTCTGAATTTTGCCAGAAGGTTACGGAATTTTCCCGGACCAATTCCCTCAACAGATAAAAGAAGAAACAGATCGGTTAACTGCTCAAAATTTAACTTGCTCACTTAATGCTGTTTTATTTTTTTGAAGAGTACTTTTCGTTCACATCAATTGAATCAACTACTGCAACTACGATTGAATGAACCGGTGCATTTTTATGACCGAGAATCTGCTGAACAGCTTTCCCTTCCTGAACAAGCAGAACAGTATCGCCAATGCCTGCATCAGCTACATCTATTGCAACTACATCATTATTACCAATGAAGTTGCTGTCTAAATCAATCGGATGAACGAGCAATAATTTCTGCCCGACAAGGTAAGAATTTTTCTGAGTAGAAACCAGATTCCCTTTAACTTTTGCCAGGATCAATTTCGGTATCCTGAGTTAGCTCTTTCTCTTTCTTTTTTCTAAGAAAGATAGAGAGCGGGAAAATAATAACGTAAGCTATGATTAATAGAATTGGAGAAATGACGAGTGATGAAAAGCTGTTCCATGGACCGACGGTCATTAAATAAAAACCTATGATTGTTACCACCAACCCAAGCGCAAGTAAAAAGTAATTCTTCTTCTCCCAATAAATGTTGAAAGGAGAGACGGAGGTTTTTTTTGTTTGCTTAATTGTTCGCTTCTTAATCTTAGTTGCCATAATAACTCCTTAAATAAAAAATAAAAGCCCAGCGATGGGGGACCACTGGGCTCGACTCTGTTACATCAAAGGGCAGGGGAGAACCCTTTGAAAGAGTCGTTTGAAATATAAATACGATAAGTGCTATTTGTCAAGTAATTACTATTTACTTATCTGATAAACTATTTTTCTAATTGTATCAAATTGAAGATAAGGATATTCTTCCCTGATAGCATCAATTGCATCACCGGCACTTACCTTGCCAGCCCTGAGGCTTTTGAATTTCTTACGAATCTGGTAATCGCGAACAGCTTTTTCGTCAATCAATCCGTGAGCTTCCAAAAGCTCAAAGATCTCGTCACTGATCAACTCAGACAGAGGATTGTCTATTTTTGCTTTTATTTCTTTCATCGCAGCTTTCCTTTTGTTTTGTTAATGAATGTCATTGCGTTATTACAGTATCAAGCATTTAGAATAATTCCTCCGGGTTTTGTTCCGTTTAATTTAAAACTAAAAAACCGATCGTAGAAGATCCCTAAAATCGGCATATATCTGCTACTGTGTTTAATAAAAGTTCCTAATAAATGTTTATTATTAAAAAAGTAGCAAATCAATCAATAAATTAAAATTTTCTCCAATTGTTTACACAAATATAGTGAATAAATTATATAATGCAATTAAGAATTTTGAGCAAAGATTTGCTAATTCTGAGCATAATCTAAGTGCAATGCGCTCAATTTGCCGAATTTAATTATTCCTTGACAATGGAAATTATTTTGCTTTCTTTTAACTGTGAATTTATTCGGATTATTTTGATAAACCAGATCGCTCAATAAATTTTTTTCTTTCGGGGGTTTTTATGAAAAAAATATTAGTTTTATTCTCGTTTCTTCTCGGAACATTTCATTGTTTTTCTCAAACTGGTTGGCAATTAATTTATTCTTTTCCTGAGGATGTAGGTGCCATATGCTTTATAGATAACAATATTGGTTTCGCAGGTTCTGGGATCAGTGCATCGACAAAAAAGATTATGAAAACAACTGACGCCGGAAATAGCTGGAATGATTTGATCATAACAAATAACACAATAACTCGAATTTATTTTTACAATTATAATTTAGGGTTTGCTATAGGCGAAAACGGAACAATTTACAAAACGACAGACAGTGGAATCAATTGGAATCTAATTTCCTTAGGTGAAACCGAAACTTTTAGAGGAATTTATTTTCTTAGTGAACAAATTGGTTGGATTTGTGTTGGATCAGATAAAGTTATAAAAACCACTAATGGAGGTAATAACTGGGGAAGTAGTTTTACATCAGGTTGCTGCCTGCTAAAAACCACTAATGGAGGAGTGGATTGGATACTTGAGACATTTCCTGAGCGGCTTTTTGAGGTAATTTTTATCAATCAGAATATTGGTTGGGCAGTAGGTAGTTATGGTGAGGTATATCCAAATTATTACGGTATCGGTGAGACTACGTGCAATAGCAAATTATGATATTAATTTTATAAATGATTTAACTGGATTTGCTGTTGGGGTATATGCAAAAATGTTTAATTCGACAGATGGTGGGATAAGTTGGAATCAAGTTACAGAACCTATGGTTGCATCTATGTTCGATATGGGGTATCAATTTATCTACAACAAATGGTGGGAAGATTGGTTACCAGTTAATCGATACTGGGATAGAGTTTATAAATGAAAATACAGGTTTCATTGTAGGTGGAACCGGAATTGCCAAAACTGTTGATGGTGGAAATACATGGTCAATGGTGTTAAACTCAGCTTGGGTCGTCAGTTAAATTCTATAATGTACTTTTGGTAATAAATTTGCTTGGGCAGCAGGTCAGGATAAAATTTACTATTCTTCAAATAGCGGTGACACCTGGACATCTCAAGGCTTTACTCCTTATTCGTATTTACAGCAAATTAGTTGCGTGGACTCAGTCAATGTTTGGGTATTAGGTGATCGAAAATTATACAGAACTTCATCGGGTGGTGTTACTGATGTTAAGAACTGAAACTAATTTAAATCCAGGAGAATTTTCACTTTCCCAAAACTACCCCAACCCATTCAACCCAGCTACAACTATCTCTTATCAAATTCCACAAACAGAATTAGTTACAATAAAAGTTTATGATGTACTTGGAAGAGAAGTTGCAACTTTAGTTAACGAAGAAAAAACTGCAGGAAGTTATGAAGTACAGTTTACAGGGAATGGGCTAACAAGTGGAATTTATTTCTATCAGTTGAAAGTCGATAACTTTGTTGAAACAAAGAAGATGATTTTGTTAAAATAAATCCGAGCAAGAAAATGAAAAAATTATATTGCTTTAATAATGGTACTTTTTCTATCAATTTTCCTTATCAACGAAAAAGTGTAAACTGCCCAATGGCAGCAAACTGGTTTTGCAGATTCTCTTGTTGCATCTCTATCCGTAATTGGATCAAATCTTTTTGCAGGAACTCATATTGCAGGTGCACCTCCAGGACTTTTTTTAACTTCAGATAACGGCGCAAGTTGGATTTCAGTAAATAATGGTTTAGGGAACGCTGTTATCCATTCAGTTGTGCTTATTGATACAACTCTCTTTGCAGGAGCTATTTATTTTGGTGTTTTTCGCTCTACAGATAATGGTTTAAACTGGGAGGCTGCAAATAACGGACTGGCTTCCGGAGTTGTCACTTGTCTTTGTGCTTCAGGGCTAAATATTTTTGCCGGAACACTAAACCTTTATGGTATTTTTCTTTCTACAAACTTTGGTTCAAACTGGTTCGAAGTCAACAACGGTTTAAATAATACCGGAAATATTAGTGCTTTAGTAGCGACGAGATCAAATGTGTTCGCAGGTACCGACTATAATGGTGTCTATCTTACCACCAATAATGGTACAAACTGGATAGAAGTTAATGATGGATTAACGAATCAACATATATCATCTTTCACTATCTCTGATACAAATCTCTTTGCGGGAACAGGTAATGGTGTTTATCTTAGCACCAATAATGGTACAAACTGGGAAGCAGTTAATTATGGATTGGAAAATAAATATGTTGTTTCACTTGCAAGTTTTGGCGACTATCTCTTTGCCGCAACAACTGATGACGTTATTTATCTATCCAGAAATAATGGTGCAAACTGGACAGCGGTTAATGATGGCTTGATAAATGTTGATGTCAGATGTCTGGCAACTTTAGATTCAATTTTATTTTTAGGGACTAATAATGATGGAGTGTGGAAGAGACCTCTCAGTGAAATGATAGTGTCAGTTGAAGGTAATAATGTTAATACACTCACATTTTCTCTCTCTCAAAACTACCCCAACCCATTTCAACCCCGCTACAACTATGACATAATACGCGCAACATATCCACAAATTCCAGAGAATTTGTTACAATAAAAGTTTATGACATTCTTGGAAGAGAAATTGCAACTTTAGTTAACGAAGAAAAACCAGCAGGAAGTTATGAAGTACAGTTTACAGGGAATGGGCTAACAAGTGGAATTTATTTCTATCAGTTGAAAGTCGATAACTTTGTTGAAACAAAGAAGATGATCCTCCTTCGATAAATCTACGGAGGACAAATTATAATCAATTAGGAAAAAAATCATATATGAAATTAACATTTTCTGGATATGTGAAAGCACTTTACTTCAAATTTATTGATTTGCTTCATTTCCCATTCATCAAAAAAGGAGCTAATGATCCTTATCATATTCTTTATAATGAGTTCTTGAAAATAGGAAACGCAATTCCTTCTTCTTCTGTTTTGGAGATCGGATCAAGAAATGTAACAGGTATTACGCGTAGAGATATTTTTCCACATTGCAAGGAATATGTCGGGTTTGACATTCTACCCGGAGAAGCCGTAGATGTAGTAGGAGATGTTCATAAGCTTTCAGATCATTTTTCAGCAGAACATTTTGATATTGTGTATTGCATATCTGTTTTTGAACACCTTTTATTTCCCTGGAAGGCTGTTCTCGAAATCAATAAAGTAATGAAGACGGGAGGGTATCTTCATATATCAACTCATCCTGTTTGGCCAGAGCACGAAATGCCCTGGGATTTTTGGCGGTTTCCTAAAAACGGATTTTATTCTCTATTCAATAAATACACAGGCTTCGAAATAATTTCGCTGACAGAAGGACTTCCATGTAAAGCGTATTCTCTTGTTGATGATACTCCAACTCGTGGTATTTGGTTTCGGACAATCAATCAGGGGGTTTCACTTATAGTTAAGAAAATTGGTAGTTATCAATCTGATTTATTGAAGTGGGATATAAATATATCTGATGTGGTTAATACCATGTATCCAGATAAAAGGTAGTTGTGGAGAATTGTCGACTTTGAATAACGAAGAAAAACCATTGGGAAGTTATTGTGTTCAGTCAATCGAAATGGATTAAGGAACGTAGTTATTTCTATAATCTCTTTGCTGCCTATGATCTCAAGACAAAGAAAATTATTTTATTGAAATAAGGTCTTTAAAGAAGGGGTAGTTCACAAAATTAACATTGCGATATGTTGCGGAAATATGTTAATTTTTGTATTCAATAATCACAAAATCCAATTTTACCATAATGAATGAACCCACAAAGAGACCAGCCCGATTTGGCGATTATATGTATATCCTCTATAAATGGAAAAAATTTATACTAATTAATCTGCTGATTGTAGCAATCCTTTCCACAACTTACGCTCTACTGCTTCCATTTGAATACAGAGCTACTGCAACAGTAATGATACCACCTGATACACAAACTGGATTTGGGGGGTTATCAAGTTTACTCGGTGGTAAGTCGTCACTTGCATCAATGGGCTCAAGAATGTTTGGATTGACAAATGCTTCTGAGGACGTATTACTTGGAATTATAAACAGCAGGTCTGCTTTGGTAAAAATCATAAACGAATTCAGCCTGATGGAATATTATGAGATTAGTGATAACAATATGGATAAAGTATTGAAAGCCTTCAGAAACGATATTTCTGGAGATCCGAATGAGTTCGGGATGATTGAATTCAGCATCATTAATAAAGATCCAAAAGTTAGTGCAGAAATTGCTAATTATATGGTCAGACTTGTAGATAGTTTAAATATCAAGTTTAACATAGAAAGGGCAAAAACTAACAGAGGATTCATAGAGCAAAGATATTTTCAGAACGTTCGCGATCTTAAAAATGCTGAGGATTCACTTTATAAATTTCAGAAAAAGTACGGTATAGTAGCAGTGCCGGAACAGTTGGAAGTAACTGTAAAAGCAGCAGCTGAAGTTGAATCTCAGTTATTTAAGAGGGAAGTGGAGGCATATTTTATAGAACAAACTTACGGTAAAAATTCTATTCAATATGCAGGGGTTGCTGCTGAAATTGAATTGCTGAAAAAGAAAGTTCAAGACTTAAAAAATTCGAGTGATCTTAGTTCTTCTTCGAATATTTTATTCCCATTTAAAAATATGCCTGACATCGCAATTGATTATTTAAGAGCATTTAGAGAAGTAACAATTCAGGAATCTATTCTTGAAATAGTAATGCCGATGTACGAGCAGGCAAAGGTTGAAGAGCAAAAAAGCATACCTACAATTTTATTAATTGATCAAGCCGTACCTCCTCAATTAAAGTATAGCCCGAAGAGAGCAGTGATAATACTGGGCTTACTTTTTCTCTTTTCGTTTTTCTTATTGCCCACTGTTTTTTGGGGTGAAAAGGTTTTGAATAGAATCGAACCTGAAAATCCTTTACAAGTAAAAGAATCAAATTTCTTTAAAAGAATTGTTAAAATTTACAGACTAAAGTTTTAAATGTCTTTATTACTTATAACTGTAATAATTTTTCTTGGGATAATTCTCGGAAAATATCTTTTTAAGCATTGGTTGAACCACCTCACGTTGTACTGCATTGTCTTTGGGGGATCGCTTTTTTTATATGAATTAAAGTTGCTTCCGTATATAGATCTAACTTCCTATGCCTGGTTTCTGATTCTGTCTTCTTTTCTTGCTTTCCTCATAGGCATTTTGACAATAGTGAGTGCCAGGAATCTATATAAGGACAATCCAATTTCTATTGAGAAGTCGAACATCTCTTTGAAAATATTTGCCGATAATGGAACAACTTTGAAATTCACAATTCTCATTTTCGGAATCATCAGTATGTATTCTGCTATTGAGTTATGGATGATATTTATTAGACAGTTTGGTAGTATTCCTGCAGTATTGTTGAATGGAGAGGTGATTTACCGGATGAATGTGGGCGGAAAAATAAAAGACAACACACCTTATTTGCATCTCCTTGGTTTTGTTGCCCTATATTTATCCGGGATGTACACAGCATATAAAAAGAGATTTACGTTTTTAACATTCCTACCTTTACTTAGTATAATACTAAGAGAAATTGCCGGTGCCGGAAGGGCAGGAATGTTATTTGCATTGATGCAGTTTATGCTATCGTTTTTCCTTTTCAAACATTTACTTGCAACCGATATAAAACAAAGATTTAACTTTTCAAAAGTTAGCGCACTCGTTGGGGCGGTCATATTGCTTGTTCTCTTCATCGGAGGTTCGACTCTGGTCAAAGCAACCAGAGTTTCCGATTCTACATCAACAACTTACTCTGCTGCATCAAAAGAACTAAGGCAAACCAGAGGGAATCTTTTTATATCACCTTCACTTTACTTGTATCTAAGCAGCGACGTAGGTGTATTAAGTAAATATTTGAGTTCAAAGGGGGAAGGAACTGCTTTTGGGCAAAATACTTTTATGACGTTATACAACTTTTTGGGTAAAATAAATGTTGTGCAAAAACCGCATGAATTTCAAAAAGGCTATTTTATACCAATGTGGACAAATACAGGAACATATTTGCGAGAATTACATGCAGATTTTGGTCTTGTGGGTATTTTTCTAGGGCCATATCTCCTGGGGCTTTTAATTACCTGGCTATGGTTTAAATTCTACGAAAAGAAAAGTTTGTTTTCATTTGTATTCCTGGTGAATCTAAATATTATCGTCGGGTTTTCTTTTTTTGTTATGGCAACGAGGGTTCTTTATTGGTTCACAAGTCTTGTAATAATTCTTATTTTAATTCCCGTACTAGAACGAGTTGCACAATTACTTAATAGTCAAAGAAATGAAATCTAGTGGAAGAAGTTGAATTCTTAAGTAAAGCCTCCAGCGGTAACTCAATAGCAAAAAATACTCTTTATAATTTACTGGGTAATGTAATACCTATAATTTTTGCTGTTGCATTCATCCCGCCTTTGATAGATGGCTTGGGTACTGAGAGATTTGGTATATTAAGTTTGGCTTGGATGATTGTGGGTTATTTTAGTTTTTTTGATTTTGGAATAGGAAGAGGACTGACAAAAATTGTAGCGGAGAAAATTGGTTTAAACCACAAAGAACAAATCGCCAAAATTTTTTGGTCTTCAATATTATTGATGATTGCAGTAAGCTTGGTAGTTGCAATAACAATTTCAATTTATATTCCAGCAATAGCTAATCAGTTCAATATCAGCGCAAAGTATAAGCAGGAAACAATAGATACCTTTTTTCTTCTGGTGTTTTCAATCCCTATTGTTACAACAATGGCTGGGCTAAGGGGAATGTTGGAAGCTTATCAAAAATTTGCAATTATAAATTTATTGAAGGTTTTTTTAGGAGCATTTACATTTCTTGGCCCGTTGCTGGTGTTAATGATTTCGAATAGTCTCTTTTGGGTAGTTGTTTTTTTAATCTTTACAAGAATTATAATCTGGGTTTTTTACCTAGTTCAATGTTTTAAAATTAATGAAGAAATAAAAAAAAATATTAGGTTCGACTTAAATGCAATCAAACCTGTTCTGCGCTTCAGCATCTGGATAACAATTGGAAATCTAATTGTTCCTGTCATAATGTATTCTGACAGGTTTCTAATTGGAGTATTAATCTCTGCGTACGCAATAACTTTTTATGTAACGCCATATGAATTGGCTACAAAATTGATGATGATACCGGTTGCTTTAACCGGGGTACTATTTCCAATTTTTTCAGCTGGTTTTTTCAGCAATCCTGATAGCACAAAGAAAATATTTTTAAGAGGTGTGAAATTTACATTTTTGATTATATATCCATTTGTACTCTTCATTGTATCCTTTGCTTACGAAGTAATTAATGTATGGCTTGGAGTTGAGTTTGCGATGAAAAGTGCACTGATATTACAATTATTGGCTGTTGGAATTTTAATGAACAGTCTTTCACTAGTTCCTAATAATTTTTTTCAGGGAATTGGAAAACCAAAGATTCCAACATTGATCAACTTAGTAGAATTTCCAATATACATATCACTAATGTGGTTATTTATAAACCTATACGGGATTAAAGGTGCTGCACTTACATTTATGCTTATGGCAACCGTTGATGCTGCTGCAATGTATATTACCGCAAGGAAATTATTTAGAGTTAGGTTCGAGTCAAAAATTTTTATCCTTCTTTTTTTTATTCTAATCGCCGTACTTACGATTCCATTTATTTTAAGTGATACGGTGTTAAAGACAATAATCTTCCTTATTGTTATTTCAGTTTATTCAATTCTTACATGGAAAAAATTCCTGTCTGTAGAGGAGAAAAATTTTATCCAAACTAAATTGAAATTCAATAATTAGAAAAGTAAGATGGTGCAAAAACCAGACATAGCTGCCATAGTAGTATTGTATAATCCCGATAACGAGGTCTTATCCAACATAAATTCATATATAGATCAGGTAGATAAATTATATGCGGTTGATAACTCTGATAACTTAAATTCTGTACTGGTGGAAAGAATTAAGCTAAACAACAGGATTGAATACATCTCAAATCATGGAAATGTAGGCATAGCTGCCGCATTAAATGTTGGTGTCAAAAAAGCCATTGCAGAAGGTTATGAATATTTATTAACTATGGATCAGGATAGTGAAGCGTCGCCTTTAATGGTATCAAAGCTATTAGAATGTTTCAGAATTGATTCTGCTATAGCATTAGTTGCACCTCTTCTCTTTCATCCTGAGGGTAGAAGAATAATACATCATACAGATAATTTTTGTGAACAAGTATTTACAGCCTGGACATCTGGCAACCTTATAAATTTAAAGATCTATGGAAAAACAGGTGGTTTCAAAGAAGAATTATTTATTGATTATGTTGATCATGAATTCTGCCTTAGAATAAATAAAATGGGATATATGGTTTATGTATGTAATAAAGCAAAGCTGAAACACAATCTGGGAAAGATTAAAGAAGTGAACCTTTTTTTTCGAAAAGTATACCCTACTAACCATTCAGCATTAAGGCTTTATTACCGAACAAGAAATCGTTTTTATGTTAAGAAAGTTTTTAAGAATGACTTTCCAGAATTCTTTAAGCAAGATACTAAGGACTTCTGGAGGACATTCTTAAAAGTAATTCTTTTTGAATCAGAAAGACTGAAAAAGATCAGATATTGTCTAAAGGGTTTCAATGATTACAAAAAAAATATTTTTGGTAAGTATATGAGCATAGTTTTGTTATTTATAGTTATCTCCAAGATTATTTACTGTTAACACAGATGAGTCAGCCTCTTGTTCACATAATTATAGTTAATTGGAATGGTATTGATGATACATCTGAATTGCTGGAATCACTATCTAAGATTTCTTACAGCAATTACTTAATAATTATAGTAGATAATAATTCAGCGAATGATGAATCTGAGAAACTTGAAAAAATTTACAGAGGTAAGGCACACATAATAAGATGTAAGGAAAACTTGGGTTTTACGGGTGGAAATAATGTTGGAATTAGATATTCCTTAGAGAAGAAAGCCGACTATATTTTACTATTAAATAATGATACAACCGTCAATCCGGATTTCTTGGATATACTAGTTTCAAAGTTTGCAGTCCTCAGCGAAGCGGGTATTATTGCTCCTAGAATAAATTATTATAATGAACCCAAAAAGATTTGGACTGATGGAGGGAAAATTAGCAGGTTGCGCGGATCAGGTTTTGCTTATTCTGATAAGTTGGAAACTGAGGTTGACAATTCCGATAAATTAGTGAGCTTTGTTTCAGGCTGTTGTATGTTGATCAATAGTGATGTGTTTTTAAAAGTAGGTCTTTTTGATGAAAATTATTTTCTATACACGGAAGATACTGACCTATGTCTGAGAGTAATTAAAGCACCATATAAGATTTGCGTTACTCCAAACTCGAAGATATATCATAAAGTCAGTAACTCAACAAAAAAAAGTTTAACAGCATTACCACTATACTACACTACTAGGAACAGATTATACTTTGCAAAGAAAAATTTTCAGATCACTTGTTTCTTAACAGTTATTTACATTTTTGTAGCGATGGTGCTAAAGAGTGCCGCATGGATCATTTCAGGCAGAGGAGAAAATATTTACGCAGTTATGAATGCCTTTAAAGATTTTTTTATAGGTAAAATGGGCAAAGCCGATTACAAATTTTCAAACTAGCTGCAGTAAATCTTAATGAAACATCAGTACATAACTGAAAATTTTTGGAAAAGAAGCATACAGAGTAGTATTGATTTTTTTGTTGACTTATATTCAAGAGTTTTTATTCGAAAAGAAATATCGAAGAATTTAACCGAGCCTAAAAATATTTTGTTTGTAACTCTCGGTCACTTAGGGGATGCTTTAATTGGTTCTTATATTTTTCCTTTACTTAAAGGGCGTTATCCAAATGCTCAGATTGATGTGCTTGCTGGAGAATGGTGTAAACCTGTACTCTCGAATAATCCCAATATAAGTCGCTTGATTTTTCTCAATCATTTTAGGATAAACAGATCGGGGATATCGTTCTGGAAAAAAATCCTGATTCATATAAAATCATCCCGTTCGGCTCTTAAAACTATCCGTTCAAATCATTATGATCTTTCAATTGAAGGCAGAATTTCTCATCCTAATGGTAATCTGATTTGTTACCGGGGAAAAGTGAAGCGAAGAATTGGTTTTGGTTCTGGTGGATTTGGTTCGCTTTTGACTGATGAGATTCCATTCCCTTCGAATCAGAATTTTCATATGCTTGATGCAATATTGGGTGAATTAAAGTTGGTTGGTATCCACAAAGCAATAGAAAATTTAAATCCATATTTTAATTTATCTAATCGATTACCTCAAATGACTGATTTGGTTGCTGATTTCATAAAGGAACCATTTATTATTCTTCATGTGGAGACGGGTAAGGATTATCTTCCTGAACGATTAATCAAGGAAGACTTTTGGCTTGAAATTGTTCAGTTAGTTTTTAGCAATACAAAATTTAAGGTAATTGTCTGCGGCACTACAAAAAAAAGTACAAACCTTTTTGAATTTTTGCAATTGAACTTAAGTAATTTCAAAAGTAAGCTTTTATCTGCGGTTAATATAATATCGCTTGATGAGTTTTTTTTACTTAGTCATTACGCAATTGCAGCTATTACCGTTGACTCGCTTGCTGCACACTTATGTGCTGTTAACTGCGATACAATTTCGTTTTACAAAAATGGATTTGGAGCTTTATATTTTCCAATATCCAATATGAAGGCAATAGTAATCCATAATCATGTATCATCAAAAAATATAAATATTCGTCCTAATACAATATCAGATTATGTAAATGAAGTTGAATCTGAGAAAACATTTTCAATTTTCACAGAGAGACTTAAAAAATTGATTTGATGACAATTAAAAGCAGTTCAAAAAACCATTTATCTGTTAAAAAAAAGAACTAAATTTGTTGAAACATTTTTTTGCTTTAATACTATCGATAAACATTATATTTAATGAAAATAATTCAAACCAATAAAGCATACTACCCAAAGGTCGGTGGGATTGAAACAACAATTACGAATTTATCAGAAGGACTTGTTAAAGATCATGGTGTCAATGTTCAGGTATTAACGTGCAATAGTCAACGATCATTTAAAAAAGTTCGAAAAAATTTAAATGGTGTGGATGTAATTTACTTGCCAACATTCGGTTTTGTGGCGTCTCTTCCTATCAGCATCCCGTATTTAACTTCTCTAAAACAATTGAAAGGTGACATTCTGCATGTTCACGAACCATTTCCCTGGGCAGATCTTTCCTATATTTTTTCATCAAGAATAAGAAAAAATTTTTCGCATTTAGTTGTGTCTTGGCACAGTGATATAGTGCGTCAAAAATGGGCTTTATCGTTCTACCGTCCATATATTCATAAATTTTTAAAAATGGCAAATAAGATATTAGTAAGTAATTCAAATCTGGTTGAAAATTCAGAATATCTTCCCAATTACAAATCAAAATGTGAAGTAATACCTCTTGGAGCAAAACTCGATTGGGTTACTGACTCAATGAATCGTTTAAATCAGGTTAAACAAATTAAAATTGATTATGGCTCACCGTTAATTTTATTCGTAGGAAGGCTTGTTTACTATAAAGGGATTCAATATCTGATTGATGCTATTAATCAGGTCGCTAATGTATCACTTGTTATCATTGGTTCGGGTCCGTTAAAAAAAGAATTAATAAATCAGATTCAGACTTTAAATCTTGAGAAGAGAGTACATATTCTTCCTGAAGTAGATGAAGAAACTTTACATTCACATTATGAAGCATGCGATATTTTTGTTCTTCCTTCTGTTGAAAAAAGTGAAACTTATGGAATTGTTCAGATTGAAGCGATGGCCTGCGGTAAACCGGTTATTTGTACGGAACTAAAAACTGGTACAACATTTATCAATCAACATGGTACAACAGGACTTGTGGTTCCACCACGTGATTCAAAATCTTTAGCTGAGGCGATTAAAAAACTTTTAAGCGACCATGAACTTAGAAATAAGTTTGGATGCAACGCAAAACAAAGAGCACTGAGTGAATTCAATACCGAATTAATGGTTGAAAGAACTTTTAATGTGTATGAAGAACTTTTGAGGAAATAAAAATCTGTGTTTGTTTATTCCGAGAAGAAATTAATCACTTTTCAACTTGTCCATCGTAAAACCGGATTTCCTCTCAGCTTCGATACTTTTAGTCAAAGCAATTGCAAGTTTATCTTTATCAAGATTAATCAGCCAGTCGAATTTGATAGTTTTTATTATGAAAATATTTTCTGGGTTCATCATTAAAATATTATCAATCCATTCAGGTGAAAGAATTTCTGGTGAGTAAGTTAGCCAGGAAATATTAGCGTTTGGATAATCCATCCTCAATTTTCTTAAAAGAGGAGTCGTTCTGATAATATCGCCGATTGCTCCAAGTTTAATAATCAAAATGTTCATTGATATTTGTTTATAGTGAGTACAATCTTCACAATGAACACCCAATTCCTTATGTGGTTTGCAGGGAATATCACCTTTGTAAAACCCGCAATCAGTTTTGATCAGCATTGCATACTTTCATAATATATTTTGATAAATTTGCTGACAAATATATTAAAATTGCATTGGTCGTTCTATTTAATTTTGGATAACAATTTCGCTTTTTCTTAAAGATATTTCAACATTGAGAAAAACCTTTATAAAAAGATATTCCTTGGTATTGAGAGAAAGAGAATTGAATATTACAAAACTATTGCAAACAATTTTGATGGAGTGCTCATTTGATCTGAAGTAAATCCTGAATATTTGCAGCAGGGCGTTCCAGTTATAGCCACTCCAATAGCTGTTGAAGGATTTCCGGAAGAAATTAAAAAAATAATTAATGTGGCTTCCGCTTCAAAAGAATTTGCTGACAGTGTTATCAGGTTTTTGAAAGAACCGGATCTTCGTAAGCAATTTATGGAACTCGATAAATCAATAATAATAGAGATGTTGAGCTGGGAGAATATTGTAGGTCAATTTGAAGATGACCTGGTTGATGAAATGAAAAAAATAATATGAATCGTTAGTGTATTATAACGAAAATCAATTTCTGAAAATCCTCAAGGAATTTTTTTATTTAAATGAACTCATTCATTATTTACTGACCGATGCAGCAAACCTCTAAAGTTTCTACAAATGTTTCTGCGATATTTCTTGGAAGAGGAGCCGAAATGCTCATCACTCTGGTTTCAGTTACTTTAATTGCACGTAACCTTGGAGTCGAGCAGTATGGTTTGTTCTCTTCTATTGTTGCTTTAACTGTTTTGATTTCGAAGTTCATTGATATTGGTTTTGCACCTATTGTATTCAGGGAATCTTCAAAACAAGACTCAACTTATGATCTGCTCAACACAGCTTTCAGCCTGCGAATTATTCTGCTGCTGGTATTGTTCATTATTTTCAACACGGTATCAGTAATAACCAATCTGAACACAAAAGAATTACTACTTTCGAATATTCTTTTCTTAAATATTGTTTTCTCTTCCAAGTTTATGAACTTCAGGGAACTGCTGGAAGTATTGTTCAAGGTTAACCTGAATATGTTCAACGTAATGTTGTTTAATTCAATCGATAGTATTTTTTTATTGATTTTCGTTATTCTTATGCCATTTGTTGGCGGTGGGCTTGAGTACCTGGTGATCGTTTACGTTGCTGCAAATATTCCGGGATTTATTCTTCTCATTGTTTTCCTTAAGAAAAAATACCATTACGGATTTAATTTTTCCTTTAAGCGGGGTTACTGGCTTGTTCTCGAATCGATTCCACTATTTGGGACTGTTATTTTAACTACAGCTTTTCAACAGTTAGATGTACTGATGCTGAGAAGTCTTGATTCAGAATATTCGGTTGGGTTATATTCAGCTGCACTCCGGTTGACAGTTCCTCTCGGAATAGTTCCGCAAGCTTTAATAACAACTATCTTTCCGCTTATTGTTCGCGGAAGAGAAATGGGCAGTGCAAGTACGATGCCTGCAACCCGTTTAGTCTATAAAATTCTTTTCCTCTTCTCATTCGCAATTTCATTTATTATAACATTTAAAGCTGAGCACATTATCAGTCTGATCTTCGGAGGAGAATATTCCGATGCTTATCTGCCAATGACAATTTTATTCTGGTCAATTTTGTTTACGTATTTCAATACATTTACATTAAATCTTCTCACAGTTTACAACAAACAGAAATACAATTTTTTTGGAACGCTTATCATTGTTGTAGTCCAGATACTGCTTGTTGTCATTCTTACTCCAATTTATTCTTATTCAGGGGTTGCAGCGGCAAGAGTTGCAGCAGGTGCAGCGGGCACTGTCTTTTTCATTTTTATCTTAAGAGGAATAGGAATTGAATTTAATTTCATTTCTATCAGGGTAATTAAGTGGCTGTTACCTCTTGTTGTTGGAATAGTTGTCTTATCGTTGATTCCGTTTTATGCATATTTACCTCTGGCAGTAATTTTAACGATAGTACTTACAATTAAAGTAAAATATTTTTCTCCTGAAGAGATCTCTCTTCTTCTAAGAGCAATTAATTACGATTCATGGAAGAACAAATTCAAAAATTAGAAAAAGATGTTTCTGTAATTGTAGTTAACTTCAATTCTACTGAATTGTTGAAGGATTGTCTTGACTCAATAATTGGCTTTACTGATAATATTAATTACGAGGTCATTGTAGTTGATAACGGTTCAGACAAGAGTGACATAGAACATTTCATTAAAGACTTTGAGAATATCCTTTTTATTAAAAATAAAGTTAACCGCGGATTCGGAGGTGCTAACAATCAGGGCGCTGCGATTGCGAAAGGAAAATATTTTCTGTTTCTGAATAATGATACAATATTATTCGAGAACACGATTAAAAAAGTATTTGATCTTGCCGAATCAGTCCCGGGAGAGAATATCATTGGCTGCAAACTATTGAATGAAGATAAATCTATTCAAAAATCTGTTTACGATTTTCCAACGTTACTAAATGTGTTTACATCCAATTTCTTTTTGTACTTGTTATTTCCAGGATCAAAATATTTTAACAGGTACCATTTGATGAATAAAGGAATTAAAGAAATTACCGGAGTTGATGTGGTAACCGGAGCTTTTTTATTTATCAATCGAAAATCGTTCGAAACACTAAATGGTTTTGACGAACGATTCTTTTTCTATATGGAAGAAACCGATCTGTGTTACAGACACAAACAAAATAAAGGACAAATTATTTACTATCCTGAAACGTCGCTAATCCATTTAAAAGGCAAATCTTCAAGTGGTGAATCATGGTTTAAAAATAAATATAGATCGTTCGCTACAATTTATTTTTTTCAGAAACATTTTCATGGACTTAAGTTTTGTCTTGCCATACTTTTTCATCATATCGGTTTACTGATAAGAAGCCCATTATTTATTCTGTTCGGAGTGTTAAGTATTAACAAGGAAATGATCAGAAGAGGTTTCTATTGTTTCTTATTGACTTTTTTGTATCCATCAAATCAATTTAAAAGTTGATTCCACCAGTTATGAATTCCAAAAAAAATATATTAATGATTTCACAGGCTGCCTTCCCACCAGATATCAGGCTGGAAAAAGAAATAAAAAGTTTGGCTGAAGCAGGATATAAAGTAGTGGTGGTCTGTAATCAATATAACAAGGAGTCGAATCCTGTTTTTAACTTTTGTGAAATAGTCAGAGTTAAAGCGTTATTCAAGTCACAGAAATTAAATCGCATTATTAATTTTCCAATTTTTTTCAATCCAAGATTTCTTTTAGTAGTATTTAAATCAATTTTAAGATTTAAAGTAAGATATCTTCATGCTCACGATTTACCGATGGTACCAATTGCTTTAATTTTTGGTAAGTTATTTCAGATACCGGTGATTTTTGATATGCACGAAAATTATCCGGCTGCACTCAGGTTTTTTGATAAAAAGGGAATTATAAATTTTGTTTTTAAGAACCCTAAACTTTCGGCTGTTTTGGAAAAGTATAGTATAAAATGGTCGAATAAAATTATTGTTGTGGTTGATGAAAGCAAAGACCGCCTGTTAAAATCAGGTGTTGATGAAGGGAAGATTAAAGTTGTCTCTAATACAGTTGAGCTGAAACAACAAAAATCTGAATCCGGACATACCTCAGAATGGCCAAACGAGTTTAGTAAACTATATGAAAAAAAAATATTACTTTATACCGGAAGGGTTAGTATAGAAAGAGGATTAGATACAGCTATCCTCGCGATGAGCAAATTACAAAAAAATATTCCGGAAATCCTGTTGCTTATTGTTGGTGATGGAGACTATGTAAAAACACTTTCAAATCTTGTTCAAAAAAATGAGTTGGAAAACGTTGTTCAGTTGCAGCATTGGCCGGGACAGCATAACTTATCATTCTTTTTTAATGTTGCCAGCGTCTGTATTATACCACAACCGCGAAATGATTTTATTAATACTACCATTCCACACAAACTTTTTGAATATATGTTGCAGGAAAAACCAGTACTTACGTCCGATGCAATACCTTTTGAAAGAATTTTAAATGAAACAAATTGCGGGTTGTGTTTTAAATCTGATAATCCGGAAAGTTTTGCGGAAGTAACAGAGAAAATATTGTCATCAAATGTCCCGTTTGGTCAAAATGGTTTAAAAGCTGTGCATGAAAAATATAACTGGGCAAATGATGCGAAAGTTCTAATCCAGCTTTATAATGATCTTGAATCGAAGTAAGGCACTGGAAGTGCAATTTTTTATGGTCGGGATTACATATTTTAATGGTTTAAAATAATTACTAAAAAAAAAGATATTATTTTTAACATTCAACCGGCAATTAATATTAACGTGTCAATTCATTAAACTTAATGACTGAAATTGTAACAAAGAACTATAGCTTTTCCATTATCATTCCTACTTATAATGAACAGGAAAATATCGTAAATTGTCTTGATTCGATTATGAATCAAAATTATGACAAAAGTTTAATTGAAATTATTATTGTAGATGGACATTCCTCAGACAAGACTATCCCCAAAGTAAAAGAATATCAGCAAAAATTTCCCAATATAACATTACTCGAAAATCCAGTAAGGAAGACCCCAACTTCTCTGAATATCGGAATTAAAAATTCAAAAGGTGAAGTAATAATTATTCTTGGAGCTCACGCTTCACTTGATTTTGACTTCATAAATTGCAACAATAAATATTTAAACAAGGATAACTTAAAAGTAACCGGTGGAACGCAAATAAATGTCGGTTTCAGTTTTATTCAAAAGGCGATTGCCATTGCGATGGAAAATCCCTTTGGTATGGGAAGCGCACCATATCGCTGGAGCAGAAAGGAACAATTTGTTGACACTGTAGTTTATGCTGCTTATAAAAGAGAATTGTTCGATGAGATAGGTTATTTTGAAGAGAACTTTTCAATTGCCGAAGATGCTGAACTTAATTGGAGGATAAGAAAAGCTGGTTACAATATTTTCTTCTCACCAAATATTAAAAGTTATTATCATCCAAGGAAGACAATCCCTAAATTTATTCAGCAGATGTTCAGATATGGAATTCTTAGGGTACACATGTTTAAGAAGCATAAATCGGCAGTAAAGATAACTCATCTGATTCCTCCGTCATTCGTATTCACTTTGGTTATGCTTTTTCTTTTGACGATAACTTCAATTCTGAATCCGATTTTTTTAATTAGTGTTTTAATCTTTTACTCCGTTGCAAACATTGCAAGCATTTTAATTAAAATCGCTAAAGAGAATTTGAAATTTGTACCGATTGTTTCTGTTATTGTATTTCTTTTACATTTTTCCTGGGGCTCGGGTTTTATAGTTGGTCTGTTTTTACCGAGATCCAAAAAGTGGTAACTAACAATTAAATAAACTTGAATAAAAAAACTCAAAAAATATTAGTAGTCCTGTCTGACCTGGTTTTTATAAACCTTGCCTGGATTGTTTTCTTTATTTTCAGAATTGAAACCGGTTGGTTCAATATTTTGATAATGCCGGAAATGTTTTTACCAATGGTTGTTATTTATTTTTATTGGCTGATCATCTTTACATTCTTTGGTATGTACCGAACATGGTTTGCAGCTTCCCGGTTCGATGAAATATCAACTTTATTTAAAACAACTTTTGTCGGAATCTTCATTTTATTTTTCCTGATTTTCATCAGCGACTTTATGGAGGGAGTTGAGTCCAGCAACAGGATACTGATTTTTATTTATTGGCTTTTACTTTTTGTTTTTGTTTCTACCGGAAGATTGTTTATCAGAAGTTCTCAGCGGGCTTTGTTGATAAAAGGAATTGGAAGAAAATCAGCCGTGGTCGTAGGGTTTAATACCAAAGGACAGGAAGTTCACGATCAAATAATTGAACACCGCGCTTTAGGTCTTGATATAAAAGCTTATGTTGCTATCCATCCGGAAAATGTTGGTAAGATTTATAAAAACGTTGAAGTTAAAGGAACGTATCAGGAACTTTTAGATATAGTTATAAAATCAGAAGCAACCGAAATAATAATTGCACTGGAAAAAGAAAACCACGACCTGCTGGTTGATATTATTTCCGAAGTGGAAAATAAAGGTATCGGTTTAAAAATTGTTCCGGATCTTTACGAAATTCTAAGTGGTCAGGCACGTACTTCTCAACTCTATGGTATTCCATTAATTGATATTATGCCTGAATTAATGCCTGAATGGGAAAAAAAGTTAAAACGGATTTCGGATGTGGTTATTTCATTTATCATTCTTGCACTAACTTTACCTTTAACTATTCTGGTTGCCGTAATAATAAAATTTGACAGCAGGGGACCGGTTCTTTTTAGGCAGGAGCGAATCGGGATGAACAGTAAAAAATTTAAAATATATAAGTTTCGTTCGATGTTCCGGGATGCAGAAAAACACACCGGACCAGTTTGGTCTACAAAAGATGATCCGAGAGTTACGCGTTTCGGTAAAATAATGAGGAAACTTCGTATTGATGAAATACCTCAGTTTATAAATGTACTGAAAGGCGAAATGAGTATTGTTGGTCCAAGACCAGAAAGACCTTACTTTGTGGAAATGCTGGCTCAACAGTTGCCATATTACAAAAGAAGATTAAAAGTAAGGCCGGGCATTACGGGCTGGGCACAGGTGAAACATAAATATGATGAAAGTATTGAGGACGTAAAAGTAAAATTGAGATATGATCTTTTTTACATTGAAAATATGTCTCTAAGAATGGATATAAAAATACTTGCACGAACAATATTAGTTATAATATTCGGAAAGGGTCAGTATAGTTAATTAATTTTTAAGGCAACTTTTCAGCCACTAATTCACGAATTTTTTGTGCGTTAATTAGTAGCTAACAAACTAACTGATATGAAAACACTAATAATCATTCCTACATATAACGAGCTTGAAAATTTACCAAGGCTTCTACCCGAGGTACTTTCAAAGGATGACAAAATTAATTTGTTAATTGTTGATGATAATTCTCCCGATGGTTCTTCCGCTTTTGTTGAAACTGAAATGAAACACAACAGGAGAATTCATTTAATTAAAAGATCATCAAAACAAGGACTTGGTACGGCGTATATCGCAGGCTTCAAGTATGCTCTTCAACATGATTTTCAATTAGTGTTTGAGATGGATGCCGACTTCTCGCACGATCCAAAAGAAATTCCCAGGTTCCTTGACGCAATAAAAAATTCAGATGTTGTACTTGGCAGCAGGTATATAAATGGTGTAAACGTTATCAATTGGCCGATGAGTAGACTGCTGTTGAGTTGGTTTGCCAACTGGTATACCAGGATAATTACAGGCTTGCCTATCAAGGATGCAACCGGTGGTTTTAAATGTTTCAGGAGAGAAGTGCTTGAAGCTATTAACCTTGAAAAGGTGACATCAAACGGATATGCATTTCAAATAGAAATGACATTTAAAGCATGGAAAAAAGGTTTCAGAGTTAATGAGATCCCGATAATATTCGTAGACCGGGTGAAAGGAAAATCTAAAATGTCCAAAAAAATTGTACGCGAAGCTGTTACTATGGTTTGGAAGCTGAGAATAAAAAGTATTTTCGGATTGCTGAAGTAGGCGCATCGTTGGATCTTTCGATTATCATAGTTAATTATAACGTTAAAGAATTCCTTCAGAATCTTCTTCACTCAATTGAAAAAGCCTCATCGAATATTTCTAAAGAAATAATTGTTATTGATAATGCATCCGACGATGATAGCGTAGAAGTAATCAAAGAAAAATTCCCTTCGGTAATACTTATAGACAACAAAATAAATGTTGGTTTTGGAAGAGCAAATAACCAGGGGTTGGCAGCAGCAAAAGGGAAATTTATTCTCTTCATCAATCCCGACTGCATTGTGAGTGAAGATACCATTGATAAAATGATAACCTTTTTTGAAAGTCATGCTGAATGTGGACTTGCAGGTTGTAAAATTTTAAACTCTGACGGCACTCTTCAGTTGGCTTGCAGAAGAAGTTTTCCCGGACCCTGGACATCATTTACTAAAGTAACCGGGCTAAGCAATTTATTTACCGGCAGCAAAATTTTTGCCCGTTATAATCTTACCTATCTCGATGAAAATAAAACTTACGAAGTCGATGCTGTATCCGGCTCGTTCATGATGATGAGAAAAGATGTTTATGATAAAGTGGGCGGCTTTGATGAACAATTTTTTATGTATGGAGAAGACCTTGACCTTTGCTACCGTGTTCAAAAATCCGGATTCAAAGTCTTCTATGTTCACACAACGCAGGTTATTCATTACAAAGGCGAAAGTACAAAAAGAAGCAACCTTGATGAAACGAAATTATTTTATAATGCAATGCATTTGTTCGTAAAAAAGCATCTTTCAAGTTTCCCGTTGGTTGAAATTATTCTCAGAACAGCCATAGGATTACGGAAACTTTTTGCTTTTTTAGGAAAACGAAAATTATCACTCTATTCTGCCTTAACTGACGTTATACTATTTAACTTATCACTTTTTGCTGCAGAAAAATTTTACAGGAGTATAACAGATTGGGTTGGCTTTGATGCGTCTGCATATATTATCATTTATACTTTCCCTGCACTCATTCATCTTACGGTTTCTGTGCTTTCCGGTGTTTACAGAAAGACAGAAGTCTCTGTCTTAAGAAACTTTGGTGCGATCATAATAAGTTTCCTGCTAATCAGCTCAGCCACATTTTTCTTTAAGCAGTATGCATTCAGCCGTGCAGTTGTTCTTATTTCATTTATTCTTTTTTTAACTGTCACAACTTTTTATCGGATTATTCTCAAATTGTTTTTCAGGATCGGTGTAAAGCTTGATGGTGCCTTGAACAGAAGAACAGTTATTGTTGGAACTGATGACGAAGCAGTCAGACTTGCCGGAAAAATTAAATCGTACAAAACGGATGTTCACAGTTTTATCGGGTTAATTGGTAAAACACATTCTGAAATAGGCAAAAATGTAAACGGTTTTAGTGTGGTCGGCAGCATTGGGAACATTAAAAATGTTTTTGCAGAAAGAAAAATTAATGAAGTGATTTTTTCTTCAGATGAATTGTCATATGCTGAAATGATGTCAATTGTTTCAGCAAGTAAAAATATAAACGTTGATTTCAAGATCGTTGGCTCGGAAATGAATTTTGTTGTGGGAAAGAGCTCGGTTTCTATGCTCGATGATATTCCTCTTGTTGAAGTCAATTACAATATTTCCAGCCCTGCTGTGCGAACTATTAAAGTAATTTTTGATTATGTGTTATCATTCTCAGTTTTGATTTCCATATATCCGTTAATATATTTCTTAACAAAAATATCGGGCAAAAAAACAGATTTTCGTAAATTAATTTTATCGGTTCCTTCGGTAATTTCAGGTAAAAATAGTCTGGTCGGACCAAAAAAAACATTCCAAATCGAGAGTGCAAATTTGGGTAAAGCAGGTTTAACAGGTTTATGGTATATTGACGAAGGAACATTTTCAGATTCTGAAAAACTTGATTTCTATTACGTAAAAAATCAAAATATATGGCTTGATCTGGAAATACTCGGAAAAACTCTAAATAAAATGTGGAGTAAAGGAGACTAACTTATGGGCAAAACAATATTAGATTTTGAGAAACCGGTTTACGAGCTTGAACAAAAGCTTGAAGAGATGAAAAAATCTTCTGACCGGCTCGGAATTGAAAAAGAAATTGCTCGCATCGAATCCAAAGTTTCACAACTAAAGGAAGAATTATATAAAGATCTTAGCAGATGGCAGCGTGTTCAGCTTGCGCGTCATCCTGATCGTCCTTACACCTTGGATCATATAAATTTAATGACAACCAATTTTATTGAATTGCACGGTGACAGACATTACCGCGATGACAAGGCAATCGTTGGAGGATTTGCTCAACTCGATGATTACAAGGTAATGATTATTGGCCATCAAAAAGGACGTGATACAAAATCAAACGTTTACCGAAATTTTGGAATGTCCAACCCTGAAGGTTACAGAAAAGCTTTACGCCTAATGAAACTTGCAGAAAAATTTAACAAGCCGGTTATTACTATGCTCGATACGCCCGGCGCATACCCCGGACTGGAAGCTGAAGAAAGAGGACAGGCAGAAGCAATTGCCCGGAATCTTTTTGAGATGAGTAAGTTACGCGTGCCGATTATTGTTTGTATTATTGGCGAAGGTGCAAGCGGTGGTGCTCTTGGTATTGGTATTGGTGATAGAATTCTTATGCTTGAAAATTGCTGGTACTCAGTTATTAGCCCGGAATCCTGTTCAAGTATTCTCTGGCGAAGCTGGGACTATAAAGAACAAGCCGCTGAAGCATTGAAGCTAACGGCAACTGATCTGCTTGAGCAGGGCATAATTGATCGTATTATTCCGGAACCATTAGGCGGCGCACATAAAAATCATCAGCAAGCGGCTAATAATCTGAAAAATGCTTTAGTTGAAGAATTGAATGAATTAGTTAAAATTAAAAAAGATAAACTCGTTCAGAACAGAATAGATAAGTTTGGAAGCATGGGTCCATTTACTGAATAATAGAAGCTGGGCAGCATTGATTAAATTGAACTAATTTATTTTGATCCCGATGAATTCGGGATTTTTTATTTTACAATTATAAAAATTGAAAGTTTTTATTAAATGTTGATTCATAAGACATCCCTAAGAGTCCGATACGCCGATACCGATCAAATGCAATATGCATACAATGGAAAATATTTTGAATACTTTGAAGTTGGCAGAACTGAAATGATGAGAGAGCAAGGATTGACTTACCGAAAGATTGAAGAGAGCGGTTATCAAATGCCGGTCTATGAAGCATTTCTGAAATTTAAAAATCCTGCTTTTTATGATGAGCTGATTGAAGTAGAAACCCGTGTGGAAAAAATGCCTCAGGCTAAAGTTCACATTGATCACACAATTCGAAGTGTTGAGCGGAACATTGTAATTGCTGAAGGATATATAGAACTGGCTTTCATAAAATCAGATACGAAAAAAATAACACGTGCACCTGAATTTTTCACAAGTGCGCTAAAAAAGTTTTTCGCAGTAAGCTAATAATCTCACTCGCATTTGCATTAAAAAATAAAGTTTAAAGATGTTTGATAAGCTAAAAGAATTAACAAAAGACACTGCCATTTATGGTATCAGCACAATGGTTGGCAGGTTTTTAAATTTTATACTCGTTCCGCTTTACACAAACATTTTTCTTCCGGCAGATTACGGAATTATTCAGCTCATCTATGCATACACAGCGATTCTAAATATTATTTTTATTTACGGAATGGATTCTGCCTACCTAAAGTTTGCGTCGTTTAAAGATTTAGGTGATGAGAAAGACAACTTTTCAACTCCATATATTTCAATTTTTCTTACTTCGCTTCTGATCAGCTTTCTGATTGTAATTAATGCAAGTGCTATCGGAGAATCATTAAGAATACCATCAGATTATACTTACCTGATCTACCTTTCTGCTGCTATTTTATTTTTAGACGCGAATGTAGTTGTTCCTTTCCTTAAACTCAGACTTGATAGAAAAGCAAAAATATTTTCTTTATTCAGAGTAATAAATATTGTTACGAACATTATTCTTAATGTTTACCTGATTTTAATTCTTCATTGGGGAATAGAAGCGATAATAATTAGCAACTTAGTTGCTTCCGCAGTTTCATTGCTGCTAGTATCGATTACTATCATAAAAAATTTCAAACTTAAGTTTCATTCAGCTCTTTTCAAACGAATGCTAAAATTTGGATTGCCTTTTCTTCCGGCAGGCTTCGCTGTAATGCTTGTTCAGGTTATAGATGTACCAATTCTTGAAAAGTTAACTGATTTAAAAACCGTAGGTATTTACAAAGCAAATTACAAGCTTGGTATTTTTATGATGTTGTTTGTAAATATGTTTCAGTTTGCATGGCAGCCGTTCTTCCTTCAAAATGCAAAAGAGTCTAATGCGAAAGAAATGTTTTCCAAAATTTTAACTTATTTTACTCTTGTCGGAAGTATAATTCTGGTTGTTCTTTCTCTGTTCATAACTGATCTGGCGCAAATAAAAATTGCTGGTTTTTCATTGATTGGTCCTGAGTATTGGGCTGGACTTCAAATTGTTCCAATTGTTTTACTTGCTTATTTGATAAATGGAATGTATTCTGTCTTTGCCGCAGGAATTTATATTGAAGAAAAAAGTATTTACGTTCCATTTATTACCGGAACAGGTGCACTTGTAAATGTAATAGTAAATTTCCTTTTGATTCCTGTTTTAGGAATAACAGGAGCAGCGCTTGCAACCCTTGCAAGTTATTTGGTGATGGCATTCGGTTATTACTATGTTACACAAAAGTTTTTTAAAGTGAAGTATGAACTGAAAAGAATCGGTCATATTTTTATAGCAATTATTCTTGTTGGAGCTATCTATTATTACCTGCTTTCAACAGGAAATTTATTATTTCCATATAAACTGATTTTATTAATATTATTCACACTCTATATTTATTTTGTAGCTGTAAATCGTGCTGAAATTAATTTGATAAAAAATAAATTTGCAGAAAGCCGAAGAAAGAAAAATTAGTGGAACCAGAAGTAAAAATTAAATTTAAGCGACTCAGAAAAGAATTAAACAATATCCCATTGCCTTCTTATGCAACAAAAGGAAGTGCCGGAATGGATGTTTATGCAGCACTTGAAAAACCGGTTACTATTTTCCGAGGTTCAATTGAAATGATTTCAACTAACATCTCAGTTGAAATTCCTGAAGGATACGAAATTCAAGTTAGACCAAGAAGCGGGCTTGCTGCAAAGCACGGAATTGGAATTTTAAATTCCCCCGGGACAATTGATTCAGATTATCGCGGGGAAATAAAAATTATAATGATTAACTTTGGCAAAGAAGATTTTGAAATTCAACCTGCCGAGAGAATAGCTCAACTCGTCGTGTCAAAAGTTTACACGGCAAAATTTATTGAAACAAACGATCTTAATAATACTTCAAGAGGCGAGGGAGGCTTCGGGCATACTGGTCGTTGAACTAAATCTTTTGATCATTTAAAATAAATTTAATTTACTTTTATTCAGATTTTTTTTCATCTCACTGCTGGGCAGTTTCAAACATTGATTTTTTATAATGCCAGAATTCATTCACTTACATAACCATAGTCATTACAGCCTGCAAGATGGTGCCTGCACTGTTGATGGTCTGATTGGTGCTGCAAAAAAATTCAATATGAAATCTGTTGCACTTACTGATCATGGTGTTTTGTACGGCATAATAGAGTTTTATAAAAAAGCGGTTAAAGCAGACATCAAACCAATACTTGGAATGGAAGCTTATGTTGTAAATGAAGGTGATCGGTTTGAAAGAAAAAGTTCGCAGTCCAATGGAACAGGAAAAAGAAGAAAGAACTACAGTCATCTTCATTCTTCTCGCAAAGAATAAAGAAGGTTATAAAAATCTAACAAAACTTTCCACACTTGGTCATACCGAAGGTTTCTACTACCGACCCAGAATTGATCTTGATCTTTTAAAAAAATATCGTGAAGGTTTGATCTGTACTTCTGCTTGTGCGGGTGGGGTTGTTTCAACACACCTGGTGCATGGAGATTTTGATAAAGCAAAAAAAGTTGCAAGAACATACAAAGAAATTTTCGGCGATGATTTCTATCTCGAAATCCAGAATCATAATATGGAAGTCGAGAAACCAATTCTCGAAAACATGCCTAAGATTTCCAGAGAACTTGATATTAAGCTTGTAGCTACAAATGATTGTCACTACATCGGTGCTGATCATGCAATCGCTCATAATATTCTTCTGCTGCTTGGCGATAAAATGGGAGAAGACTACACCAAGCTTCGATATGGAACTGATCAGGTTTATTTCAAATCATCAGAAGAGATGGTGAAGCTGTTTAAGAATTATGATGAAGCAATTGAAAGCACACTCGAAATTGATTCAAAAATTGATTTGAAACTGGATTTTAATGAATATCACTTCCCCGGATTTCCAATCCCTGATGATTATAAAGCAAAGAATGCTGATGAATATTTTGAATTGCTTGCCTGGGAAGGTTTGGAAAAAAAGAAATTAGACTTCACAAAGGAAGTTGAAGAACGTTTCAAATTTGAAATTGAAACAATAAAGAACATGGGATTCTCCGGTTACTTTTTAGTTGTTCAGGATTTTATCAACTCAGCAAAAGAAAAAAATATTCCTGTTGGACCGGGCAGAGGAAGTGTTGCCGGAAGTCTTGTTGCTTACGCTTTAGGAATAACAAACATAAATCCGCTGGAATATAATTTATTGTTTGAAAGATTTCTGAACCCGGCAAGAAAATCAATGCCTGATATTGATGTTGACTTTGCTGATGATCAGCGTGGAGAAGTGATTGATTATGTTCGGAAAAAATATGGCGATAACAGCGTAAGCCAGATTGTGACATTCAACAGGCTTTCATCAAAAGCAGTTATAAGAGATGTTGCAAGAGTTTTAAAAATTCCCATACCGACAGTTAATAACATAACAAAGTATATCCCATCTAAGTTCGGCAAAGTTTATTCAATTGATCAGTCGCTGGCAGAAGTACCTGAATTGAAATGGGTGAAAGATTCTAAAGAACCTCAGATTCAGGAACTGATAAAACATGCCCGAGTACTCGAAGGAATGAACAGAAATGCTTCCAAGCACGCAGCGGGTGTTGTAATTACTCCGGGTGATGTCAGCGATTATGTGCCCCTGGCAAATGCAGTTTCACAGCAGGAAATAGTTACTCAATACAATATGAAAGACATTGAGAATGTTGGCTTGCTGAAGATGGATTTTTTAGGATTGCGAACTCTCACAATTATAAGAGATACCATTTCACTCGTTAAGAAAAATTATAACGAGGAAATTGATATAGATAATATTCCTCTGGATGATCAAAAAACTTATCAGCTTTTTACAAAAGGGCAAACAACCGGCATATTCCAGTTTGAGTCTCCGCCGATGCGGGAGTATTTAAAGAAACTTCAGCCAACAAGTTTGAGTGATCTTGCTGCTATGAATGCTCTATATCGTCCCGGTCCAATGGAATTTATTGATGACTTCATTGATAGAAAATTTGGCAAAAAGAAAGTTGAATATCTGCATCCAATTCTTGAAGATATCCTAAAGGAAACTTATGGCATAATTGTTTACCAGGAACAGGTGATACAAATTGCAAATAAAGTTGGTGGTATCAGTCTTGCTGAAGCAGATATTCTAAGAAGAGCAATGGGCAAAAAAGATCTTCTGGCAATGAAAGAACAAAAAACGAAATTCATTAAAGGTGCAATCGAAAATAAAATTTCTAAAAAAATTGCCGAGGAAATTTTTCATGCAATAGACAAGTTTGCTAATTACGGTTTCAATAAAAGTCATGCTGTTGCATACAGTTACATTGCTTATCAGACAGCTTACCTGAAAGCTCATTACACGGCGGAATTTTTAGCAGCCAACCTTACGAATGAATTCATAAATACTGATAAAGTAACCAAGTTTCTTGAAGATTGCCGAAGACTGAAAATTGAAATCCTTCCTCCCGATGTGAACAATCCTTCAGTTAATTTTGATGTTGTTGAGGGTAAAATACTTTTTGGTCTGTCAGCAATAAAGAATGTTGGCAAAGGAGCCGTTGAAGAGATCATCAAATCAAGAAATAATATCGGAAGGGATTTCACAAGCATCTTTGATTTTTGTCTGAACGTTGATAATAGAATTACAAATAAACGTGCGTTGGAAGGTTTAGTAATAGCTGGTGCGTTTGATTCAACAAATAAAAACAGAGCAACTCTCTTTAATTCAGTTGAATTAGCACTCGATCATTCACACAAAGTTCAAAACTCAAAACTTGCTTCAGGTGATAGTTTATTTGGAGATACATCTGAGATTATTGTTCCTGAACCAGCGTTGATAGAAGCGGAAGATTGGAATGAAAAAGAAAGATTAGCAAAAGAACGAGAAGTGGTTGGTTTTTATATCACCGGACATCCTCTCACAAAGTTTGAAATTGAATATAAATCATTCGCCAATTTTCATATTGGTGAAGTTGAAGAGAATGAAGAAATTGAAAATGTTCGTGCTTGTGGAGTGATCACAGAAGTTAGAAAAAAAATTGATAGAGCCGGAAATGAAATGGCTTTCTTCAACATTGACGATTTCACAGGTTCGTGCGAGTGCCTGATGTTCTCAAAAGTCTTTGCAGATTACGGAAAATATGTTCAGAAAGAAGAGCCGGTTTTTGTTGTTGGAAATCTTGAGAGCAGCGGTGATACCGTAAAGATGCACGTTAGCAAACTTTTACCAATTGAGGTTGCCAGAAATGAATTATCAGGAAGCATCAGGATTAATATCGTAAAAGAAAAAAATCCTCCCGAAAAATTATACGAGTTGAAATCGGTTTTAGAAAATTATACTGGGAGGATTCCAGTTTTTATTCAGCTTTTTGCAAATGGCAGCAGAAGTTCGGTTTATGCACTTAAAAATCATCGTGTGGATTTATCACCGGAACTCTTTAAAAAATTAATCGAGTTGTTTGGTGAAGATTCTTTTCTATTGAATGCTAAATAAATATTTATCCATAATCATTCTTGTTTCATAATTTATTTGTGAGACTTTCACCTATTTTGTATTATTACATCAACCAATAAATCAATATTTCATCATCCATGGATAAAGAAAAAAACAAAAAGTTCTGGGCACTCGTATTAGGCGCTTCATCCGGATTCGGTGGAGCCGCAGCAATGAAACTGGCTGAAGATGGTTATAACATTGTTGGGATACACCTTGATCGTCAGGCCACAATGCCAAATGTGGAGAAGATTGTCAATCATATAAAATCCTGCGGAAGAGAGGCCTGCTTTTACAATGTAAACGCAGCCGATCAATTTAAAAGAACTGAGATCATTACAGAACTTAAATCAAAACTTAATGGTGAAGCAGTAATTAAAGTGATTATGCATTCACTTGCATTCGGTACATTAAAAAGTTTCGTACCAAAAAAGGATGATGAGCAGCCAATAACTCACGCTCAGATGGAGATGACGTTGGATGTAATGGCTCACTCATTGGTTTATTGGGTTCAGGAAATTTATTTGGCAAAACTTCTGTCAGAAAAAGGCAGAATTTTCGCAATGACAAGTTCCGGAAGTCATACAGCCATTCCTTATTATGGTGCAGTGTCTGCAGCAAAGGCTGCTCTTGAATCACACGTACGACAGCTTGCAATTGAACTTGGCCATATGGATGTAGGTGTTACAGCAATTATGGCAGGTGTAACTGATACTCCTGCACTTCGGAAAATTCCGGGTAATGAGGAAATGATAAAAGTTGCAGAAGTAAAAAATCCAAGAGGAAGATTAACAACACCGGAAGATGTAGCAAAAATAATTTCACTTTTATGTAGAGACGGTGGCGAATGGATTAGCGGAGGAATGATCAATGCGGATGGTGGAGAAGATATAGTGAGCTACACCGGTAAATCAAAATAAACTAACTTAATTATTAAAAGGGATGTATAATGAAACCAGTTGAAATTACAGATCAGAATTTTGAAACAGAAGTAGTTAAATCAGACAAGCCGGTGCTCATAGATTTCTGGGCGGTTTGGTGCGGACCCTGTAAGTTGATTGCACCTATCGTTGAAGAATTGGCTTCAGAGTATGAGGGAAAAGTAAAAATCGGCAAGCTTGATGTGGATTCAAATCAGCAAACCTCAATAAAATTTGGAGTGCGGAGTATTCCAACCTTGCTTCTATTTAAGGATGGAAATCTGAAGGATACAATAATAGGAGCCGTTCCAAAAAGTAAAATAGTTGAAAAGCTTAACGCTGCTTTGTAACTTTTTTATAATTTTCCATAAAAAATAATTTGAATGAAGAAAATCCTGATCAGCGATTCTGTTGATGAAAAATGTACTGAAATTTTTAAATCTGCCGGATTTGATGTTGATTTTAAAACTGATTTCACGAAAGAAGAATTAGAAAAAAGTATCAGCGATTATAATGCATTAATTGTCAGGAGCTCAACGCAGGTTGATACATCTTTAATTGATAAGATGGATAATATGGAAGTTATAGGCAGAGCCGGTGCCGGGGTTGATAATATTGATGTGAAGGCAGCAACGCGTAAAGGAATTCTTGTTATGAACACACCCGGCGGAAATACAATTTCTGCTGCTGAACACACCATTGCTCTATTGCTTGCTGCATCAAGAAAAATTCCTCAGGCAAACATTTCTCTTCATTTGAAAAAATGGGATCGGAAAAGATTTCAGGGCTCTGAATTATTTGGTAAAACAATAGGATTAATTGGACTTGGCAAGATCGGGAAAGAAGTTGCAGTAAGAGTAAAATCATTTGGAATGAAAATAATTTCATTTGATCCGCTTGTTTCTGCAGATGCTGCCGTAGATTTAGATATTCAACTTGTGCCGCTTGATGAAATCTGGAATAATGCTGATGTAATTTCAATTCACACTCCATTAAATGACCGCACAAAAAATTTGATTTCTTATGATGAGCTAGCAAAATGTAAGACAAACGTGATAATTATTAATTGTGCGAGAGGTGGAATTGTTAATGAGAAAGATCTTTTAAAAGCATTGAAGGAAGGAAAAGTAGCTGCGGCTGGACTTGATGTTTTCGAGGAAGAGCCTCCAGATTTCAGTGTCGGATTAATTCAGCATCCGGCTGTTGTAAGCACTCCGCATCTTGGTGCATCTACTGAAGAAGCTCAGCAAAAAGTTGCCATTCAGATTGCCGAACAAATTGTTGAATATTTCCGAAATGGTTCTCCCGCCGGTGCAGTGAATGCATCTGTACTTAAGGAAATATCAAACGAGAACTTAAAAGCATTCATAAGACTTGCAGAAATCCTCGGAAAAATTATTTCGCAAATACGAAAAGATAAACTTGTTAAGATCAGTATCATTTGCAACGGTGACCTGGTAAGTAAATCGGTAAAAGTATTATCTACAGCATTGCTTAAAGGGTTTCTTTCCGAAGAGATGGATTCAGCAGTAAATTTTGTTAATGCCCAGGTTATAGCAGATGAAATGGGAATTGTTCTGGAAGAAATAATTTCAACCGATCATTGCGAGTATCTTAACTTAATAGAGGCGCAAATTATTACAAGCACTTCCGAATGGAAATTTTCTGCAACCGTATTCGGGAATAAAGAATTGAGGATCGTTGAGATCAACAGCTACCCGGTTGAGTTTAAACCCGAAGGTAATATTATTATTTACAGAAACGTTGATAGACCCGGTATGCTTGCGTCAGTCAGCAGGGAGTTGTCATCTTCTAATATTAATATTGCAAGCCTTTCTCTGGGTAGAAAATCGGAAGGCGAATATGCTTTGACCATCATTAACATTGATAGTCCAATTAACCGGGCCGTGCTAAATTTAATTTCAGCGATGGATGGTATTAAAGATATTTATTCGGTTTACATCTAATTTTAACGGAAAATTCCATCTCTTGACATTTTTACTAAAAAAGCTTAATTCGGAATCAGGAAATATTTAATAAATCAACGCTTGACTGAGAAAATCAGTAGTGTTATTTTACATTGCATTAAAAAAAATAGAATAAAAGAACTTTAAAAACCGGGCGCATACAGTAAGAATTTTTTAAATCTGTTGAAGGAATCTTTCTTAATTAATTATCTACAAATAAATATAGGAGAGTAGCATGTATAAATTTACAGCATTACTCATTACAGTTCTTTTGCTTGGGTTAAATATTGCTCAGGCTCAGGATGCTCGATCAATAGTTCAGCCAAATATTAGAATAAGTGGCGAAGAAATTGGTCAGCCTAACGAAGACGTTGATGTTTTCACATCTGACCCTGTTTCTTTTGGTCAGGTTAATTCCGGAAGTCTCGTCTGGACAGTTAATAACATTACAGACAGACAATCTGGTTACGACTTACAGTCCAATGGATCCACCCAGGAAATATGGTATGATTTAACAAATCCTGGTTATGTTCATTCTGTATTTACTTATTCTGGTGTATGTGATAACGCATGGGCTGATAGAACCTGTCTCTATTTTGGTTCTACCGATAATGGTGCTAACTGGTTTGAATTAGGTGGAGTGCCGGTTAACAATGGTACAACTGGTCGTTCAGGTTTTCCTTCAATAATCGGAACATCAACCGGTTCTGCTGTTATTGCAAATCATAATAATGCATCAACACCAACAAGATCAACAATATTTATTGATAATTCTCCTTTTGAATATAATTTTACAAATTACGATCCAGGTCCAACTCCATTTAATAATGGTGAAGCTATTTGGCCTTTACTCGCTATCAATGATAACGACGATATTGTTATGGCTTCTTCAGTTAATGGTGGAGATAGTTTTTATGTTAATACATTGATTAACGGTGTATTTTCTGGCTGGCAAGCATTTAATGGGGATCAGGCTGAAACTCATTCATTGAATTATTCTGCTGGCGGCAAAGTTGGATTAGCTTGGGTTGGTGGAATAGGTCAGGATGGTAATTGTTACTTATACCGAATCTACTAATGATGGAGCTTCTTGGTCAACTCCACTTACAATTTTTACAGCAATCCCAGATCCTGCACTGCCTACAGATATTTTTGGACCTATCAGAGGTGTGAATGTTAACTTTTTTGGCGAAGAACCAGTAGTTGTGTTTGAAGCTGGTTGGCAGACCACTGCCGGAACTTATTATCCGGGAAGAGAAGCTGAAATTCGTATGTGGTCACCAAGCATCAACGGTGGTGCTTCAAAAGTTTTAGCTGACACTAATAACGTTCCTTTCTATTCTAATTATGGTGTGGCAGATGTTATGTGGAGTTTAGGTAGACCAGTAATTGGTCGTTCTGAAGTGCACGATTTATTATTTGTTGCATTCCAGGCAACTAATGGAGAATATTATCCTGGTGCTTCCTCAGCTGACTCAACTGCCTTTTTCCAGGGTATGTTTATGTATAGCGAAGATGGTGGAGAGACCTGGACAGCTCCTGAAGTTTTCACTCCAGCTACTCCACTTTTAGATTTCAGACATGTCAGCATTGCACCAATTGCTCCTGTTGTTTCTTCACCGGGAAATAATGACGTGATTACAATACACCTTGCAATGCAGGGCGATCCAATGCCGGCAAGCACAGCAAACGGCTGGAACATAATGCCTCCAAGTATTACTGCACAGTATTATCATTTCACTGCTGAGCTGGAGATAGTTGGTATTAACGATGATATAGTTGCAAACAATTTCAACTTAGAACAAAATTATCCTAACCCATTCAATCCAAGCACTACAATTAATTACACTCTTGCAGAGAGAGGTATTGTTTCGTTGAAGGTTTATGATGTTCTTGGTAATGAAGTTGCTAACTTGGTAAACACTACTCAGGAAGCTGGAAAGTACGATGTAAAATTCGATGCTTCAAAGCTTTCATCTGGACTTTATATTTATACTCTAAATGTTGGGAACTTTACTTCATCAAAAAAGATGATGTTACTCAAGTAATTTAGATTGTGATGTTTATGTTAAGCGGGTGGGTTTTCCAATTTAGTAATTGGTAAAATTCACCCGTTTCTTTTACAAGATCGTTCGTTCTTTTTAATAAATAAAGATCTTAACTCAGAAGATTATTTTATAACATTTCGTGGAGAAGAGATGAAAAAAATATCTACAAATCTTCTGGCACTTTTAGTCTTTCTGCTATCATCAACCGCTTTGTTTGCTCAAACGGGAGTTGGCAAAATGAGTGGTAAAGTAATTGACGCAGATACTAAAGAACCTTTGATTGGTGCAAACATTATTCTGTTGAACACCAATCTCGGGGCTGCCACAGACATCGATGGAAACTATTTTATACTAAATATTACTCCCGGAACCTACGAAGTTAAAGTCAGCTATGTAGGTTATGCCCCTAAAACAATTCAGGAAGTGAGGCTTGTTGCTAACATTACCTATGAATTGAATGTTGAACTATCAACTGATTTTACTTTAGAGGATATTGTTATTGTTGACAAAAAATTCTTCGAAGCAAAGTCTACAAACACAGTAAAGGTTATTGACTCAGATCAGATTTCCCGGTTACCTGTACGCGGAATTCAGAATCTTGCATCTTTACAATCAGGTGTTGTAATTCAGGAAGGTAGCGGCGGACAAGAAGGTAACGCAACTATTAACGTGCGTGGCGGCAGAGGCAGTGAAGTTCTTTATATTGTTGACGGTGTCCCTCAAAACAACTTATATAACAGACAAACAACTGCCCAGGTTAGCAACGTAGCAATTGACCAGATTTCATTTCAGGTTGGCGGTTACGAAGCTAAATATGGACAGGCACAGTCTGGTATAGTTAACGTTACAACAAAATCAGGTCAGCCTTATTATAACCTATTCGTGGATGTCCTCTCATCAGATGTATTGAATACAGATCCTTCCGGAGCTAATTTATATTCAGGATCATTAAGCGGGCCGATTATACCCGGCATTCCGGAACACACAATATTTTTATCAGGTGAAAGAGGATGGTATCAGGATGCCGATCCGATTGCTGTTCCAATTGAAATATGGACTGCAGAAGATGGAAGCGTAATGGACTCACCTGTCGAATACAAAGCCATTCCAAATAACCCTTCCAATGTGTGGAGATTTAGTGGAAAAATTAATTCCAGGTTTGATAATTGGAATGTTCAGTTAGGTGCTTTATGGAATGATAGAATATCCAAAAATTCCAAAGGCACTGGACCTATGAGACAGTATAAAAATGCTTCCCAGTTCATTGAAGAACAAGAAGAAAAAAATACATCTTTCAGCGCAAGAGTTTCTCAGACTGTAAGTAATAGCACATTCTGGAACTTGAACGTTGGTTACAGACTTTTTGAATATGAGCGTTATAATCCTTTCCTTAAAGGATCCGAAAATCAATTACTATATGGCGACAGTTTGTGGTGGGCAAATTCATCCGGTATGAATGTTCAACTATTAGGTGATGGGCGCAGAACACAAACTGTTGATGAGAATGGAGTATTCAGACCTTATGGTTATTCTACAGGACTTTTCCAGCAAAGAGAAGATATGAGAGTTGGTGCCGATTTTGATTTAACTTCTCAGCTTGACAATCACTTATTGGAATTTGGTTTTGGAGTTGAACAGCATACGATAAGAGGCTATGGAAACTTCGCCTATATTGTTGCAGGTTTGGATCCGACTCAGCCTGATTATATCAGGTTTGCACAAAACCAGCCATATGTTTTCGGTTATGATGTTACCGGTAATACAAGAACAAATTCCGATGATCCATCATCCCTGGACTGGTTCTCAGATCCAAGTATAGGTTCTCATCCAAGTATGGCAGAATTTCTGAAACCCAGAGAACCGATTCTTGGTTATCTATATTTACAGGATAGATTCGAGCTGCAAGACCTGGTTCTTAATCTCGGTATAAGAATGGATTATTTCGATATTAAATCGCATGAACTTATTGATCCTTCAATTCCGTATGCAGGCGGTTTGGATCCAAATAAATTTGACATCAATGATTTCAAGATTAAAGATGTTGAAGTAAAATTTTCTCCGAGAATTGGAATCGGATTCCCGGTAACTGAAGCAACAGTTTTTCATGCTCAGTACGGAACATTCTTCCAGACACCTGAACTAAATGATATGTATTCAGGTCCGTTCGACTATAATTCTTACATCACAATGTCACCTCAGAGCAGTTTTAATGGTGGATTGGTAAGTGAAGAAACAACTCAATACGAAGTTGGCTTCAGACAATTATTAGGTGCGAACTCAGCAATGAACCTGACGGCTTTCTATAAAAACACCAGGTCACTTGTTAATGTTCAGGTAAGCCAATACCAACGTACAGAAGGTGGTGAAGTATTGAATGCAATCGGATCTCAGAATGCAGACTTTGGTACAATTAAAGGTTTCGCTTTTTCATTTGACGTAACAAGATTAAGCTATTTCAGTGTTTCACTTCAGTATACTCTGTCTTTTGCTGATGGAACTGGTTCATCAACAAATTCAAGCCAGACTGCAGTTTTCAGAAACCTTGATAATTTACCTCCCAAAGTTCTTGCTCCATTGGCATTCGATCAAAGACATACAGCAATCGCTGTGATTGATTTCTTTGTGCCAGAAGGAGAATTAGGTTTCTGGGAATTATTGAATGTTAATGCTATCTTATCTTTCAACAGCGGCAGACCTTATACACCGGTTGATCAGTGGGATATTCTTGGTGATAATGGACTTGTTGCGGATAACGTAGGTTACATTAACTCTGCTTATGCTCCAAGTTCGTTCAGAATTGATTTCAAAATTGAGAAGGGATTCCCTATTGGAAATTTCTATCTTACTCCATACGTATGGATTGAAAATCTACTTGATTCTGATAATATAGTTGGAGTTTGGAGATCTACCGGCAGCCCATCTACAACCGGCTGGCTGAAAGATCCTGATGCTCAGGGCACAATTCAACAGCAAGGTGAAGGCTACGTTAGGGATTATGAAACTCTTGAAAAAGATCCAAATAATTTTGGTATTCCGAGACTTATAAAACTCGGACTTAAGTTAAATTTTGATAGAATTACTTTCTAACAAAAATTTGATTTTAATTATAAACAGGATGATTGAAATGAAAATAAAAATAAAATACAGTTATAAATTGCTGCTTCTGATTGTAGGAGTAGCGTTTATTGCATTCGGTTTTTTAGGAGACGATAAGAACGGTATTCGTACTCCTAAACCAATTTATAAAATGAACAGCACGCAGGCATCCGGAAAACAAGGTGATGCTTACGCGCTGAATGTTAATAACATCTGGATGCCCCTTAACCGTAAAGGAATTATTGCAGATGTTAATGTTCCACCTAAAGGTAGTTTGGGCCAGTATGCTGGAGGAGGATTCCTATTTTCTTCCGGATTTTTTATGAGCGGATATAGCAATGGAACTCTCTTTGCAAATGCTGCAGCTTCTGCAAGCCTTGTTGAAGATTATATCCAGGGTGTTGTTGACGGCGAAAATGATCCTAATGCTGTTATCTATGTTGTTAACGCACAGGATGAGCCGTTTGGACAAAGCTGGCAGGATTGGAGCGATGCCGTTAACCTTGGTGCAGATTTCGTTGATGGTAATGGTAATGGTGAATATGAACCCGTTGATAAAGTAGGACCCGGCGGCGAGCCATTAAACGGCATACGGGATCCGTGGGAAGATATGCCGGATTTAATTGGTGATGAACTTGCATGGTGTGTTTTCCACGATGGCTTACCAGTTGCGCAAAGAAGATGGAATACCACGATCGAAATCGGTATGGAAGTAAGACAATCTGTTTTTGCTTTCGCATCAGCTGGTGCAATAGGAAACATCGTTTTTGTAAGATATAGATTTACTTACGTTGGAACTAATCCCAACTCACCGCAAATTCTTACCGACTTTTATTTCGGTGCATGGGCAGATACTGATCTTGGAGATGCTACTGATGACGTTATCGGTGTTGACGTTCCAAGAAATGCAGGCTTTACTTATGGTAATTTGCCCGATCCGCAGTACGGATCGCAAGTTCCATGTTTTATGATTGACTTTTTCTCCGGACCTCGTTCGTATATCAATGGAGATACTTTTATTGATGAAAACAATAATTTTATCTGGGATGAAGGAGAAGCATCATTTGACACTGCATATTCAACTCAGGGTCAAATAAAAGGTATTCAGGCATTCCCCGGTGCAAGAAACTTACCTATTTCATCTTTTGTAATGTATATAAATGGTAATCCGGATTTGCGTGACCCTAATGATATTGATGAAGCTCGCAACTACTGTCTGGGTCTGGATAGAGTCGGTGAAGCGCCTGATCCTTGTGACTTCCCTTTTGGTGAAGTTAGAGGAGGAGTGGATTGTAACACTGTTGATGAAAGGTTCTGGTTCTCTGGTGATCCCGTTACCAATGTAGGTTGGATTTGCAATCAGAATAGAGACACCAGACAAATGACAAACACAGGACCATTTACTGTAATAAAAGGTGTAGAGAATGAAATAACAATTGCTTATGTAGTTGGAAGAGGTGCAAATCCTTTAGATGGTATTGTTAAAGCACGTGCAATTGATGATGGAGCTCAGAATATTTTTGATAATAACTTCCTGGCTCCTACACCTCCTCCGCCTCCACAGGTAACATTATCTTCAAGTGATAATTTTATTGATATTACTTGGGATACAAAGAGTCAGGTTGCTTATAAGAGTACAACACCTACATGGGATTTAGGTTTTGAAGGATACCAGGTTTGGGCATTCAAAACAAATATTGCCGAGGATGTAGTTTCCGGACAAGATAATTCAGTACTCTTAGCTACATACGATCTGGATAATTTTATTGAGAATATTTTTCTGGAAAATTCTGAAACAGGAGGAATTGAACCATTATATGAAGTTTCTCCCGCAGAAAATCAGATGGATTCAGCTCTTTATATAGACGACGTTACGGGAAGAATAAGATTAAGAGTCTTTAATGATCCGTTTTCTCCCAACACACCTGTTGTTAAAGGAAGACCGTATTACTTTGCAGTAATAAGCTATGCGCTTAATTATCTTGCATTAGTTTATAAAGCCGGTCCTGAAAATCCAGTAGGTACACCGGGTGATTATTACCTGAGCTCATTTGCCTTTGCACAGCAAGCAGAAAATGTGAGGTCGATTAACTCGATTGTTGTCGGTGAAAGTGCACTTAACCCGCCGGTAACTGTTCAACCCTCCAACAAGATCAGCGGTGCATCACTTGGTAATGTTGGTTATGATGTCATTAATAATGAAGATTTAACAGGCGAAGATTACGAAGTAACTTTCTTCAAGGATTCCTCATCAACCACATATTCAATGTTCTGGAAGCTAAAAAACCTTTCGACCGGGCAGATATGGGATTCCTCCAAAGCTTACACTTATGGATCGCAGGCAATTAACCAGGAAATAACCGAGGGCTTCATTACCAAAGTCGAAAGACAAAATGCTACTATCGGAATGCCAACTTATCAACCCCCCGGTGGTGTATGGTATAATTTTACAGGTACTGCGATAGATTCTATGAGAGGCAGAGGAATTTGGTATATGGGTAAAGATTTTGTTACGGAGGTTCCCTCTTACTTATTTGACAGTGATCATGAGACTACACCATATCCATTCAGGAATCATCCTAATCCTGATACTATAAAAAGTTCATACTTGACTACCGATAAATTGCGAACAATTGAAATCCGTTTTGGTGACGAAGGATACGGAAAAGCATATAGATATATGAATGGATATAAAAATCCTCCTCCCGGTCAGGGAAGCGCGGCTTATCGTTTCCTATATGCAGAAGCTTTAACAGCTGCTGATACTGTTGGTAAAGGACCGATTGGTAAATGGGATGAAGTTAATAATAAACCAATAGGTTATGTTGACGTACCATTCCAGGCATGGGTTGTAGATGAGCAGCATGGTGAGGAATACCAGGTGGCAGTTGGTTTCATTGAGGGAAGATCAAAAACCAACCAGCTCTTTCCAAAAGCAATCCCGGATGGTATTTGGGATCCAGGCACTTTTATTCCTGATAGAGGTGAATATCTTGTAATTTTTGATACACCTTATGATCCAAACGGAAATCAGATTGAATTAACTGGTGGCGATTTTCAGACTGGAAGCGGTACCGTGACATTATGGGCTGATCTGGTACGATGGTATACCAATACCAATTGGTTTTCGCTTTTTATCCCTGATGATGCTCAGGGTATAACAGATGAACAGCGGGCTACATTTGAGTCTCCTTTCCTAAGCGCTATGTACCTGCTTGGTTTGGCAAGAGAAGATTCAACCTCCTGGTTCTTACCTGGTGATGTGTTCACATTACCAGTAGCAGTATATCCTTATACAAAGGAAGATATTTATCAGTTCAGTACGCTCGATGGTACAACAGTAACTGAAGACCAGGAACGTCAGCGTTGGGAAAAAGTAAATGTGTACCCAAATCCGTTATTCGGTTATAACACTTTATCAAACTACTATTCAAATACACCGGATGAGCCGTTTGTTACATTTACAAACTTGCCAGAAAATGTAACAGTTAAGATATTCTCATTGTCGGGGACACTGCTCAGGACACTTGGAACTGGAGATAAAGATTCGCCGACATCCCCATTCTTACGATGGAATTTACAAAATGAATCCGGGTTGAGAGTGGCTTCTGGAATGTATCTGGCAATTTTAACTTCAGAGTATGGTGATAAAGTATTGAAGTTTGCAATTATAATGCCTCAGAAACAAATACAAAGGTTCTAACGAATTTAAGATTGGCAGGTATATTAAAATGTTGCCTGCCAGCTATTTTTAGTTAAAATAGTGGAGTTTAAAAAAATGAAAAAAATAATACTAATACTGATTCTAATTGCAACTTCAATTTATGCAGGTGATGTTGCAAGAAAAGGTACAACGGGTGCTGAACAAGTATTGATACCTGTTGGTGCCCGGGGAATAGCCACCGGAGGTGCTTTCCTGGCTAATATCACAGGGTTGGAATCAATTTACTATAACCCTGCTGGTCTGGATGTTAATCCGCAAACCGAAGCAATGTTCAGCTATGTTAATTACATCGCTGACATTAACGTTTCTTACTTTGCAATTGGAACGACTCTCGGTGATGTAGGATCAATTGGGTTCGATCTGAAGTCTTTTGACTTTGGTGACATACCTGTTACAAGTGAAACCTTTCCCGATGGAACCGGCGAAACTTACTCTCCGTCGTTCTTAACTATTGGGTTTACATACTCAAAGGTTTTAACTGATAGAATTTCAATCGGAACAAACCTGAAGCTGATCTCGGAGAGTATCCAGAATACAAATGCAACAGGTTTTGCTTTGGATGCCGGTGTGCAATACCGTTTTTCTGAAGCTTTGATGATTGGAGCTGCAGTAAAAAACATTGGAAGTGATATGAATTATTCCGGGCAGGATCTTGCCGATAGAACCGGAATTCCCGGCTCAATTCCCGGTTCTTCTACCGGAAGCTATGAAATTGTTACTGAAAGCTTCCAGATCCCCAGCTTCTTCCAGTTAAGTTTGACATATGCACTTAACTTCGATGAGCAAAACGATCTTCTCTTAGCCGGTGCATATACCGCTAATAATTCTTTTGAAGATGTGGCTAACTTAGGACTTGAATATGGATTTATGAACAACTTCTTTGTAAGAGGTGGTTATAACTTCCTGTTTGAGAATGCAGGCGATTATGTCTATGGCTTTACTTTTGGTGCCGGTTTGGATTATAACATCGGCGGCGAAGTTGGCTTTGTATTCGACTATGCTTTCAGGGAGGTCAAAGATTTCCCGTCAGCAAACCACGTTTTTACAATCAAGCTTAGCTTTCAATAATTACTTGAGTTAATAGCAAAAAGCGTCTGTTGAATTTTCAATGGACGCTTTTTTATTTTTCGGCAATAAATATTACAGAATTGCTATGAATAGATTATTACTTTCAATAACATTTTTATCCTTCCTGACAATCAGCTTTCCGCAAAAGTTAAATTTTGAGTTTGACTATGCTCAATTCGGATATGATTCTCTTTCTAACTATGTCGAGTTCTATTATTCTTTCAATCAGGCAGGCTTAACGGTTATTAAAACAGACTCCGCAGACTTTGTGCAGGGATTTCTGGATATAGAAATTAATGACTCAACAACAGGAAACAATATTGTTACTAAACACTGGATTGTATCCAATGAAATTTCAGATTCAGCAAACCTGGATCGCAGCCTCATAGGGCTGGTTGGATTTGTGATTGATAAAGGATCATATCTGATCAACGTCACAGGCAGCGATACAAATAATCCATTGAATAAAAAAAGCATTAATGAAGTTGTAATAGTTGAACCATTTCTTCGTTCCGCTACCGCACTAAGTGATGTGCACCTTTCATCTAACATAGTACCAAATAGTGAAAATACTTCCTCTATTTTTTATAAGAACACCTACGAAGTTACACCCCTGCCGGCTTCGGTTGGCGGAGAAATGCAGCCGGTAATGTTTTATTATACTGAATTGTATAATCTTCAGACCGGGCAGCTGGAATCTGAGATGCGTCTTGATGAAATTATATTTAATAGCAGAGGACAGCTCGTCAGCTCAAAATCCAAAAGAATTAATAAGTCAGTGAATACAAGGGTAGAAGTTGGTATTGTCAAAGCGTATAAAATGCCAACCGATACTTACACTTTACTTCTTAACCTTATTGATAGCGTAGCTAATTATGGAGTTTCTTCCTCGAAAAGATTTTTCGTTTATAATCCTTCCGTCATTACAGAGGACACATCGAGCCTGACTATTTCACCGGTTCTAAGTACTTCTTTTGGAGCCATGTCTGAAGAAGAATTAGATGACTTGTTTGATAAATCGAAATATGTTGCAACCGGTCCTGAGATGGATAAGTACGAAGCTCTATCTACCGAGGAAGCAAAAAGGGAGTTTATCTATAATTTCTGGAAAGCTCGTGATGAAAATTCTGCTGATGAAAGAAACGAAAACTATCTTAATTATGTTAATAGGGTAAGTGAAAGTAATACCAGATATAAAGCACTTGGTAAACAAGGCTGGTTAACCGATCGTGGAAGAATTTATATCATTTACGGTGACCCCTCTGAAATTGAACGCCATCCAAGTGAAACAGATTCAAAGCCTTATGAAATCTGGAAGTATGAAAGTTTAGAAGGCGGCGTTTATTTTGTTTTTGGTGACATAACCGGCTTTAACGATTACCAGCTACTTCACTCAACAAAAAGAGGTGAGCTGAGAGACGAATATTGGCAGCGAAGAATATCTATTCAATAACACAAACATTCTTCTTCTGCTAAATTATGTACTTTTTTGTGCTTCATCTTTATTTATAAGCTTTGGTTATTTTTAAGATAGCTTTTCAGAAGATTGATGAAGAACAGAATTGAATATATCGTTTTTATTTTTTTTAGCCGGGCCTTCGGAATCATTGGATTAAACCTATCAAGAAAATTCGCCAATGTACTCGCTTTTTTATTCTTCTATATTATTCCTATCAGAAAAAAAGTTGTATCGAAAAATCTGGAAATCGCTTTCCCTCAAAATGATTTTGGCACTAACAAAAAATTAGCTTATAAAATTTATTTGAGCTTTGCCATTTCCCTTGTTGAGATTTTATACCTGCCCTATTTAAAAAAACAAAAATTGATTGATGCAGTTGAATGCAGTAATCCGGAATTAATTATTAAAAAATATAACGAAGGCAAAGGGGTAATCTTACTTTCTTCACACTTTGGAAATTGGGAGTATGGCGCAGTTTCCATAGCCGTTCAGGTTGGACTTCCGTTTTCTGTTATTGTAAAACCATTGCGAAATCCACTGGTTTTTGAATGGATGAACGAGGCCCGCACAAAATTTGGTAATGAAGTAGTACCGCTTGGTATTTCAATCAGAAAAACGTATCAAACACTTAAGGAGAAGAAAATTGTTGCGATGGTTGCTGATCAGAGAGGACCAATAGAAGGTGTTAAAGTGGATTTCTTCGGCAGAAAAGTTTCTGTGTATACCGGGCCTGCTGCTCTTGCCTTAAAAACCGGTGCACCATTAGTTTGCGGCATAGCCATAAGAGATAATAGCTATAAGTATAAAATGACCTTAGTTGAAATCTCCACAAACAATATGCCGGAGAAAGAAGAAGAAAAGATTCTGGAGATAAGTCAAAGATACACTTCATATCTTGAAAAAATTATTCGTGACCATCCGGAGCAATGGCTGTGGATGCATAACCGCTGGAAATATTAATGGATACTGAAAAAAAAATACTTGTAATTCAAACTGCGTATCCCGGTGATGCAATACTTACTCTTCCATTCATCCAGGAATTAAGCAGGAAAAAACCTGGAAATCAGATAGATGTCTTATGTATTCCTCAAACATTAGAAATATTTAAAGCTTCTCTTTTCGTGAATGATATTGTTGTTTATGACAAGAAGAGGAAGCAAAAATCATTGGTTTCATTTGTAAAGTTTGTAAAATATCTCAAATCAAAAAATTATAAACTGGTTTATTCGCCCCATCGTTCAATACGGAGTGCAATAATCGCGTTAAATATCAGTGCCGAAGAAACTGTTGGATTTGATAATAGCAGCCTTGTATTCGCATTTAAACGAGCGGTTAAATACAATATTTCAGCACATGAAGTTAAAAGAAACCTGGCTTTTATTGATGATGATTATAGTGGTGATAAATGGAGGATAATTCCTGAAATAAAAATTTCATCCGAATCAAAAGAAACGGTTCAAAATTTTTTAGCTGCAAATAAGATAACTAATTTCATTGCAATTGCACCTGGTTCAGTTTGGGAAACAAAAAAATATCCTGCTGAACATTTTAAAACTATTATTGATCATTTTGTTAATAAGAAATATAAAATTATTCTTATTGGAGGAAACCAGGATAAAGTTTTATGTGAATCTTTGCAAATGGGTTATAATGAAAACATTTATGTAACCGCCGGTTTGTTTTCATTGATTGAGTCAGTTGAGTTGCTGAGGAGTACATCCCTTCTGATCTGTAATGACAGTGCTCCAACTCATTTAGGTATGTGTGCAGATATACCGGTCTTGACAATTTATTGTTCAACTGATTCCGGGTTTTGGTTTTTATCCATACAACGGAAAGAGTGATTTTATAAGTTATGATGAATTGTTCTGCAAACCGTGTGGGATTCATGGTTTTAAAAATTGTCCGTTAAATACTTTCGACTGCGGTAATTTACTTCATCCTGAAAAGGTAATTGAAAAAGCAGAAAAGTTGATTTCGAATGATGGCTGATCAGAAAAATTTAATTGATATTGAAAAGAATCAGGAAACTGCTTTAATTCTGGCAGCCGAATTGTTCCATGCCGGAAAAATATTTATCTACCCAACCGATACAATATATGGTATTGGTGGAAATCCATTCGATTTAAAAGCAGTTAATAGGATTTCTGAGATTAAAGGCAGGAATGAAAAAAAGCAATTCATCTGGCTGGTTTCTGACTTTGAAAAACTATTAAATTATGTAGAGGTTATAGAAGAAAATCATATTGAGTTTCTTGAAAAGATCTGGCCGGCTCCTGTTTCGGTAATTCTTAATCTCAATCAAAGAACAAAACAAATTACTCTTCAGGATACAGTTGCAGTTAGAATACCTCAAAATGATTTTTGCCTGAATCTTTTGAAGGAAATCTCACGACCGCTGATTTCAACAAGTGTTAACAGAAGCGGGGAGAAGCCGGTAAATAGAGTTGAGCAAATTATCAATAATTTTGCCGGATATGTTGATGCAGTATTTTATCATCAACAGGATATCGAAGAAAAATCATCTACAATTATCGATCTTACCTCAAAACAGCCCAAATTAGTCAGGGAAGGTTCAATTAAGTTTGTAGAATTGTTGCAGAACTTCAATTAAATTAGCAGTGTTTTAATAATCATTTAATTAGAATGCCGATATTTAAGTACTTTAAAAATTTAAAAAGCTTCTCGATAATAATCGTTCCGGATGATACTTCTCACGAATCGAAATCAAAGAAATTTACCATTACGAAGATCTCGATATTTGCTGTTATATATTCAATATTGATTGCTGTGATAGGATTTTACGCCTTTAGCATGACGGGTATTGGAAATAAAGTTCTGCCGGATAATTATACTCAGACGGCTGAACAGACGGAAAAGATGGAACAATTGAACACAAAAGTTTTGTTCCTCGCAAAGGAACTTCAGCTCTTGAAGTCGGCTAACCAAAGATTGAAATTTGCAATTGCACTTGGTGATTCAACATTGATTGACTCATTAAATGTCAATGCTGACACACTTCAGAAATATTACAAAGCTCCAAAAGAAGGAAATATTTTTGCAACCTTGGTGAACCTGGTAAAAAAAATCTTCAAGCCGCAGGATAATCCAATCTTTTTTATTATTCCGGTCAATGGATATATTAGCAGAACATTTGATCCTGAGCGTGGTCATTTTGGAATTGATGTAGTGGTTAAGGATGGAACCCCAATTTATGCTTCGGCAGGAGGCTTCGTAGTTTTCTCTGGTTTTACAAATAACTTTGGTCATATAATAATCTTAAGTCATTCAGAAGGGTATTTAAGTATTTACAAACATTGTTCTGTCATCCTGAAAAAAGAGAGAGAATTTGTAAAGCAGGGTGAGCTGATAGCCCAGAGTGGAAACAGCGGATTAGCAACAACCGGTCCTCATCTTCACTTCGAAATCTGGCATAACGGTAAACCAATTGATCCTGAAACCATATTAATAAACAATAAATAAGGAGAACATATGAAAAGCAAAATGAATGGTGATTCAGAAGAAATCACAATAATCAGTCACGGGGTAAAAGTTGAAGGTAAAGTTTCCAGCAACGGAAGTATTCGCTTGGATGGTACAATTCAGGGAGATATTAACTGCCAGGGTAATGTTACCATTGGTGATTCCGGGGAAGTGTATGGAAAAGTAAATGGTCAGTCAATTACCATTGGTGGTAAAGTAGAAGGAATAATAAACGCCAAAGAAAAACTAATGCTTGAATCTAAAGCAAATCTGAAGGGAGACGTCTTTACTAAAATATTAGTTATAGAAGCCGGTGCCCGATTTGATGGTAAGAGCAATATGGGAGACTCAAAAGAAACTATAGTATCAGAGACTCCAAATCCTTAATAGAATATGAAACTGGAACCTGATAAAATAAAAGGTACCAGTAATTTCTATAAGGATGTCGGGCCTTACATTGGATTAGGATTACAATTAGCTGTTACGGTTACGGTTTCGGTTTTTATAGGAATTTGGTTGGATGGCCAGTTTGAAACTAAACCGATATTAACTGTTGTTTTTGCCTTCTTTGGTGTTTTCGCCGGTATGTACACTTTCATTAAATCTGTACTGAAAGCGGGAAATGATAAAAAATAAGAAGCAGTTACTTACCATCTGTGTTCTGGTATCTGCTTCAATACTAATTTTTTGTACGGTTCTTCTTCTCATTTCTGGGATTTCCGTGCTGCTTTATAAGTCTATTCTACTTGGAGCCCTACTCTCAATGTTAAACTTTACAATAGGTTTTCTATTGCTGAAGTTTAGTGCAAATAAATCAGAGAAGATATTTTTATTATCACTCTGGGGAGGCATTCTTTTAAGACTATTTTTAGGGCTTTCATTGATATTAATTACCCTCGTTTTTTTGGAAATAAACACATATGGTTTTATATTTTCCATCCTCTTTTTTTACGTTTTTTACTTATTAATTGAGATTTTTTACTTGAATTTAGGGAGAAAAAGCCGGTTTGGCGGTAAACAATAACATTGATACTCTTAAGACAGTTTCTGACTCACTGAAAACTTCCGGTGGTTCTGATAGTGATTGGATTATGCACCACATTTTGGATGGCAGAGAAATCGAACTTCCTTTTCTCGGGTATATTCATATACCTCAGCTTCCACCTGTTTTTGGAATTGATTTAACTCCGACAAAACATGTTGTCTTCATGTGGATCGTTGCGTTTTTACTGTTACTTACATTTTACATCGTTGCCAGGAAATACAAAACTTCACTCATACCAAAAAGACTTGCTAATTTTTTTGAAGTTTTAATAATTTTTGTTCGGGATGAAATTGCTGAACCAACCTTAGGCAAAGCTTACAAATCATTTCTCCCATTTTTATTAACGTTGTTCTTTTTTATTCTCTTTGGAAATTTTTTCGGATTGATTCCATACTCTGCAACATTCACGAGCAATATTGCAGTCACTGCCACACTTGCAATAATTTCGTTTTTTATGATTCAAATTGGCGGCATTAAGCAAAATGGATTTTTCGGATACTTCAAAGGATTAGTTCCTCATGGTATTCCAATGTGGTTACTCCCGCTGATGATTCCGGTTGAAATACTTGGACTGTTCACAAAACCTTTTGCTTTGGCAATACGACTTTTTGCAAATATGATTGCTGGTCATACCGTGATTCTTGCACTCATAGGATTAATATTTTTTATGGGAACAATTTTCATTGCACCCGTTTCAGTTGCATTTGCAGTTTTTATTTATCTATTAGAAATCTTAGTTGCCTTAATTCAGGCTTATATATTTACGATGCTCACTTCCTTGTTTATAGGAATGGCAGTACATCAGGAACATTAATTTATTAACAAATATTAAAGGAGTACTTAAATGGATTTAGCATGGTTAGCAGCAGGTATTGGCGCCGGATTAGTTGTAATCGGCGGTGGACTTGGAATCGGTAAACTTGCAAGCTCAGCAATGGATGCAAGCGGAAGACAGCCTGAAGCTGCAGGCGCAATCAGAACTTCAATGATTATTGCTGCAGCACTTATCGAAGGAATGTCGTTCTTTGGATTAGTTATCTGCATCCTTCTTGCACTCAAAGCTTAAATTAATAATTATTTGAGATAATAAATGATAACTCAAATTACATTAGCAGTCATTGCTTCTGAAGGTGGTAACGGAGGGCTTCTTGACGTTAATCCCGGCTTGATGATCTGGACTGTCATAACTTTTATTGTTCTTCTCTTAATTCTGAAAAAGGTTGCCTGGAAGCCTATTTTAGCTGCTCTTGATAAACGTGAGAACGATATCAAGGAGTCTTTAGCCCAGGCTGAAAAAGCTAAGGATGAAGCAAAGCAGATACTTGAAGAAAATCAGGCGAACCTCGCTAAGGCAGAAGAAGAATCTAAAAAAATTATTGAGCAGAGTCGTGTTTATGCTGAGTCTCTCAAAGAACAGTTGATGAAAGAGAGCAAAGAGCAGGCAAAGAAAATAGTTGATGAAGCTTCATCAGAAATTCAAAGAAAGAAAGATGCAGCGTTTGAAGAATTAAAAGGACAGATAGCAGAGATTGCTGTCGGTGCTGCTGAAAAAATTATCAAAGATTCTCTTGATGCGCAGAAGAGTAAACAGGTTATTGATAAATATTTGAATGAAGTCACAAAGAATTAGCAATGGCTGATTTCAGGATATTACATAGATACGCTACTTCTCTATTGGAAACAGCAATCGAGAAAAATAATCTTGAAGTTGTTACGACCGATATCAAACTTTTAGTTGATACTCTGGATAAAAACAGGCAGTTACAGTTGATGCTCGATAGCCCGGTAGTTAGACCCGAGACCAAACTTAGTGTTATGAATGAGATTTTCGCTGGTAGAATCTCAAAAGATTCAATGGCTTTTGTGGAATTTATAATTTCAAAGAGCAGGGAAAGTCTTCTTAATTCCATTTGCAAAAGATTTCTGGAATTGCAGGATGAGCATCTTGGAATTGCCAATGTAATTGTTACAACTGCAGTTGATTTTTCTAACGAACAGAAAAATGTTTTGCAGAATAAACTGGAAAAAATTCTGAATAAAAAAGTTCGTTTGAATTTTAAGAGTGATACAAAACTTGTTGGTGGATTTATCGCAAAGGTTGATGATACACTTTACGATGCTTCTATCAAACATCAACTTGAATTATTGAAGAAACAATTTTTAACGGGTGATATTTCACTCAATTAAATAATGAAGTTTAAAAGGAAATAAATTATGGCTGAAGTTAGACCTGATGAAATATCAGCGATATTAAGAAAACAGCTTTCTGGTTTTGAAAGTGAAGTTGATATTTATGATGTTGGAACCGTTTTGCAGATTGGTGATGGTATTGCACGTGTTTATGGTTTAAGCAAAGTAATGGCAACTGAACTTGTTGAGTTTCCAAACGATGTAATAGGAATGGTTCTCAACCTTGATGAAGATAGTGTCGGTTGTGTTCTTTTTGGTGAAAGTTCGCTTGTTAAAGAAGGCGACACAGTAAAAAGAACAAAAAGAGTTGCTTCAATTCCTGTTGGTAAAGAGCTACTCGGACGCGTTGTAAATCCTCTTGGAAAACCAATAGATGGAAAAGGTGCAATTAACACAGATAAATTTCTGCCTATCGAAAGAAAAGCTCTGGGTGTAATTCAGAGACAGCCGGTAAAGGAACCATTACAGACAGGTATCGCCGCAGTTGATGCAATGATTCCGATTGGAAGAGGACAGAGAGAATTGATTATAGGTGACAGACAAACCGGCAAAACCGCCGTTGCAATTGATGCGATCATTAACCAAAAACACACACATACTGAAGAAGCCAAAGCGCTTGGTGTAAAACCAGTTTACTGTGTTTACGTTGCAATTGGTCAGAAGAGTTCAACGGTTGCACAGGTTGTTGCTAAGTTGCAGGAACACGGAGCGATGGATTACACAACAGTTGTTGTAGCTTCAGCGTGGGAACCGGCTCCACTTCAGTATATCGCTCCGTACTCAGGTGCAACACTTGGAGAATATTTCCGGGATAATGGTATGCATTCACTTGTTGTTTATGATGACTTATCAAAACAAGCTGCTGCTTATCGTGAACTTTCGTTATTGTTAAGAAGACCTCCGGGAAGAGAAGCTTATCCGGGCGATGTATTTTATCTTCATTCAAGATTACTTGAAAGAGCTTCTAAACTTAGTGATGATCTTGGTGGTGGAAGTTTAACTGCTTTACCAATTATTGAAACTCAACAGGGAGACGTATCCGCCTACATTCCAACAAACGTAATTTCTATTACCGATGGACAAATTTATCTTGAATCCAATTTATTTAACTCAGGTGTACGTCCTGCGATTAACGTTGGTATTTCTGTTTCGCGTGTTGGTGGCAACGCACAGATTAAAGCGATGAAAAAAGTTGCAGGTTCGCTGAAACTTGATTTAGCACAATACAGAGAGCTTGAAGCTTTTGCTAAATTTGGTTCCGATCTTGATCAGTCAACACTTAAAACATTGAACAAAGGTGCCCGTCTTGTTGAACTATTAAAGCAAGGTCAATATGCACCTGTTCCTATTGAAAGACAGGTTGTAGCTATTTATTTAGGAACACGAGGTTACATGGAGTCAATCCCGGTTTCTGATGTTAAAAGATTTGAAAAGGAAGCTCTTGAATTCTTTGAAGTAAAGCATAAAGACATCTTTGATGCTCTCAAGAAAGAAAAAGATATTTCTAAAGAGCTCGATGAAAAAATTAATAATGCTGCAAATGAGTTTTTAAAAGTTTTTAAGAAAACTGCATAAGCAAATTCTAGATGGCAACTTTAAGAGACATAAAGAATAGAATTGTAGGAGTTAAGAGCACTCAAAAAATTACTAAAGCAATGAAAATGATTGCCACAGCTAAGTTGCGCGGTGCTCAACAAAGAATTGTTGGTGCTCGTCCTTATGCAAATAAAATTGGTGAAATGCTCTCCCGTTTAGCTGCTGATGATACATTGCAGAGCAATCCTTTCTTTGCAGCAAGGCAAATCAAAAAAGTGAGTGTGGTTGTTTTTACTGCGGACAGAGGTTTATGCGGTGCTTTCAATACTAATATCATCAGAGAAGCAACTAACTACATCAACGAAGAGTTCAAGAATGATAGCGCTGTATCAGTTTTTACTCTGGGTAAAAAAGCTACGGAATATTTTGGAAAGAGAAATTATAATATCGAAGGAAAGATGGTCGGTCTTTTCGGTTCGCTGGAATATCAATCAACTCTACAGTTGTATAATGATTTAATTCCCAAATATTTGAATGGTGAAATAGATAAGATTGTTCTGGTTTATAATGAGTTTGTTTCGATGATACAGCAGAAAATTGTTAAAGTTCAATTACTCCCGATTCCATTTATTGAATCAAATGAAAAAGAAAACACTCAATCATCAAATTACATTTTTGAACCGGACCAATTATCAATATTTCAATCTCTCATCCCAAAACATTTGAAAGTTCAAATATGGAGAGCACTTCTGGAATCTAACGCAGCAGAGTTAAGCGCAAGGATGACAGCAATGGATAATGCAACGACTAACGCTCAGGAATTGATACGATCATTAAATCTTACGTATAACAAAGAAAGACAGGCTGCAATTACAAAAGAGATTCTGGAAATTGTTTCCGGTGCAAACGCACTTAAAGCTAGTTCATAATTGCCCTCTTTGCCTCACCATGATTATCAATAAAAATTAAGATGTTTGAAGATTTATCGTTAAAAATAGAAACTGCTTTAAAAAAGGTCCGTGGACAAGGTCGGCTAACCGAAAAAAATATTTCTGATACTCTTAGAGAAATTCGCCGTGTTTTACTTGATGCCGATGTCCACTACAAAGTAGCAAAAGATTTTATAGAAAAAGTTTCTGAAAAAGCTCTTGGCAAAGAAGTAATTGCTTCTATAACTCCCGGTCAGTTAATTACAAAAATTATTTTTGATGAACTTGTAAATCTGCTCGGTGCCTCTCAAACAGAAATTAAACTAAATCCTTCTGGAGTAACTGCAATTATGGTTGTCGGATTGCAGGGATCAGGCAAAACAACTTTTTGTGCAAAGCTTGCTAAAAGATTAAAGAGTCAAAAAAGAAAAGTGTTGCTTGCGGCAGCAGATGTTTACCGTCCTGCAGCAGTTGAACAATTAAAACAACTTGGCGAAAAAATTGAGACAAGAGTTTTTTCTCTTGACGAACCCGATGCAATAAAAACAGCTACTGATGCCTTAAAGTTTGCCAAAGAAAATAATTTTGATACGGTTATAATTGATACTGCTGGTCGTTTGCATGTTGATGTACAGATGATGAATGAAATTTCCGATATCAAGAAACTGCTAAATCCATCAGAAATTCTTTTTGTTGTGGATTCGATGACTGGTCAGGATGCGGTGAATTCTGCCAAAGCTTTTAACGAAACCGTAGATTTTGATGGAATTGTTCTAACAAAACTTGATGGAGATGCTCGCGGTGGTGCGGCCTTATCAATCAGGTCAGTAGTGGGGAAACCGATAAAATTCATCAGTAATGGTGAAAAAACAGATGCTTTAGAGGTTTTTTACCCTGATCGGCTTGCTTCACGAATACTTGGGAAAGGTGACGTAATCTCACTTGTTGAAAAGGCTCAGCAAAGTTTTGATGATAACGAAGCAGAGCATCTGGAAGAAAAGTTGAGAAAAAATCAATTTGATTTTGATGATTTTCTTAAGCAAATTAAAGTCATTAAGAAAATGGGTTCTCTGTCATCGCTGATCGGAATGATTCCGGGGCTAAATACTCAGATAAAAAATACACCCGTTGACGATAAAGCTTTAGTCAGAGTTGAAGCAATTATCAACTCAATGACATATTCAGAGAGAGGGAATCCGAAAATTTTAAACGGAAGCAGAAGAAAAAGAATTGCCCGCGGCAGCGGTACATCAATTCAGGATGTTAATAAACTTCTGAAGCAATTTGAGGAAATGAAGAAGATGATGAAAAGATTTTCAGGCAAGTCGTCATTTCCAAAACTGTCTATGGGCAGTTAAGTTTTAAATTCACATGATTAAATAACGTATTAATAGCGGAGGATAAAATAAATTGGCTGTTAAGTTAAGATTGAGAAGAATGGGTAAGAAGAAACAACCTATATATAAAATGGTTGCTGCAGATTCAAGATCACCGAGAGACGGAAAATTTCTGGAAGCTGTTGGTTTCTATAATCCTTTAACCAATCCTCATACTCTTGATTTGAAAGAGGATAGGATAATGTATTGGTTAAATGTTGGTGCACGGCCGACAAACACGGTAAAAAGTCTTTTGAGACAAAAAGGTATTACTCTGAAAAAAGAATTAGTATCTAAAGGTCTTGATGAGGAGAAGATAAAATCTGAACTTGAGAACTGGCAGAAAATAAAAGAAGCCGGTTCAAAGAAAAAGACCGACAAAAAATTATCGAAGAAAGCGAAAGCCAAACAAGAAGCCCAGGCTAATGTTGAAACTAAGGAAACAGAAGCCACGGCTGAAGAAACAAAACCAGAAGAGACAACTGGCTAAGTACAGCGGAAGTTAATAGCGCTGCTTCTGAACCGTTGAATTTCCTGTACTTAAAACTACTGCTCACAGCGCTGAAGAGGAGGCTCTTATGAAAGAGTTTATTGAATTCATTGCAAAGCATCTTGTTGACAGCCCTGATAGTGTGGTTGTTGAAGAAACAATCGTTGAAGATAAAAAAATAAATCTGACTTTAAGGGTTAAGCGTGAAGACGTGGGAAAAGTTATCGGAAAGAAAGGCAAAACTGCTATTGCGATGAGAACACTTTTAACGGCTGTTGCCGCAAAAGAAGGAAAACGAGCTATGCTCGAAATTCTGGATTAATTGTACCATTAATAATTTGGAATACTTTTTAATCGCAAAGATTGAGCAGCTTTTTGGTAAGGATGGATTTGTTAAGATACAATCATTCTCTGATTTTCCTGAAAGATTTAAATTACTGAAAAAAGTATATCTGGATTTCTGGGGTGATAAGAAAGCATTTTACATCCAGGACGTAAAAGATGTTAATGGAAGAATTGTAATAAAGTTTAAGAATTTTGATAAACCTCGTGATTCCGAAGTTTTAATTGATAGAAACATTTTTATAGATGAGCAAGAGTCAGTTCGTCTGCCTGAAAATCACTTTTTTGTTCACGATTTAATAGGCAGTGAGGTTTTAATTGAAAATGAAAAAATTGGAATTGTTTCTGATGTGATTAAAAGCAAAGCCAATGATGTGCTTGTGATTTTAAGAGATGATAAAAAAGAAGATATGATTCCGTTCGTTCTTAGTTATATTGAAAAGTTTGATGCTGTCAGGAAAAAATTATTCCTCAATGTTTCAAAAGATTTTTTTGAAGATGAAGATGATGAGGATTGATATTTTATCTGCGGTTCCCGATTTGCTTGAAAGCCCCTTGAAGACCAGTATTATCAAACGGGCTCAGGATAAAGGTAAACTCTCATTGCTTATTCATAATCTTCGTGATTATGCATTTAACAAGCACAAGCAAATTGATGATAAGCCATTCGGTGGAGGTCCAGGAATGGTGCTAAAGCCCGAACCCTTCTTTGAATGCATTGAATCCTTGCAGACAGAACGCAGTTATGATCATGTAATCTTCACAACCCCGAAGGGGAAAATATTTAACCAGAAGATTGCCAATGATCTTTCACTTTCAAAAAACTTACTTGTGATTGCCGGTCATTATAAGGAAGTTGATGATCGTGTTAGGCAGAAGTTTGCAACTGATGAAATATCAATTGGTAATTTTGTTCTTACCGGAGGTGAACTTCCGGCTTTGATTATCATAGATGCAATTGTAAGATTGATACCCGGAGTTCTCAATGACAGCGAAGCAGCACTTGACGATTCATTCCAGGATGGTGAAATAGTTGAAGCGCCTTATTTTACCCGGCCTGCTGAATACAGAGGAATGAAGGTTCCGGAAATTCTTCTTTCAGGAAATGATAAAGAAATAAAAAAATGGAAAGAAGAACAATCAAAAATTTTAACAAAAAAATGGCGTGATATAAATTCAGCTAGTGACTAAAAAGTTGTTAGCTTAAAAAGAAGGAGTTAATGATGGATAAAGTAAACAGCATATTAAAGGAAAACCCCCGCACCGATTTACCTGATTTCAGGTCGGGAGATCACATAAAAGTTTATGTGAGTATTACAGAAGGTGATAAGGAAAGAATTCAGCCTTTTGAAGGAGACGTAATAAGCGTTCGCGGAAACGGACTTAATAAATCTTTTACTGTTAGAAAAATTTCCAGCGGAGTTGGTGTTGAAAGAATTTTTCGCTTTAGTTCACCGAAGATTTCAAAAATTGAAGTTTTGAAAAAAGGTAATGTTAGAAGAGCAAAACTTTATTATCTTCGTAATCTTTCTGGCAAAGCCGCAAGAATCAAAGATAAAAAAGGTCAATAGTTTTCATCGCCGCCTTAAGGCGGCTTTTTTTATCCTATGAAAACAAAATTATATCTTCCTCAAAATATATTTTCGCAAATTCTATTATCCGAAATCCCGGATAAGTCGGAGTTTGATAGCGAGTTTCTACCATCTTCATTAATCATAAAAAGGATTTTACAGGAGAGTGATTCAGTAGGACTTATTCCTACGATGGATATTCTCTCCAACAAAGAATTATTTATTTCTTCTGAAATCGGCATTTCATTTAATGCGTTACTTTCAAATTCATACATTCATTTTAAGGAAGAGCAGGAAACAATAGATGAATTGCTGCTGAAAGGCGATGTCAGTTCCAATGAAGTAATTCTTAGCAAAATATTGTTCAAAGAATTTTATGATGTTGAGATCAAAACAACATTATTAAGCGGGGAATTAAACGATTTTAACGATAATATTCTGATTACCGGTGATGAAAATTATGCAAAGGAACTTTTTCTGAATGGACTGAGTTTCTCCGAGGAAATAATTGAATTGATAAATGGACCTTATGTAAATTTTGTACTGGCTGCAACTTCGGAAGAAATTTTAAAAGAATTTAACTCAAAGTATAAAGAAAACGTCGCTGCTGGTCACCTCGATAATTATAATGAATTGTTTCCAGGATATCCTCAGACATCATTAGATTTTCTTTCTGTAAATATGCAGCATCTTGTTTTCGATTTAGAAGAGCAGGACAGAGAAGGCATTAAACTATTACTTCAAATGCCTTTTTTCCACGGGATGATCAAAGAAATAATTGATGTGAAGTTTGTCTAGATCTTGTATTAATCTGGCGCTCCAATCCACTTAATATTTTCTTAAATATCATTGAATGTAATTTAGGAATTGAAACCAACTTCGAAAGAAAAGCAATAGATTTATCCACAATCTCAAGATCAACTTTGTAGCAAACGTAAACTAATTCATTTTTACTTTCAACATTCCAAACTCCTTCACCTCTATAAATTCCTTCAAAATAACTTAATCTTATTTCTTTCATCGGAATAACGTCAACTACTTTGCAGGAAAAGGATTTCCCACCCAATGGTCTTGCTTCGAATTGAGTTCCGACAATGTCTTTACTGAAATTAGACACTCTTAAATTAACTGATTTTGGCCACCATTTATGGTATTGAGGAATATCAATCAGAATTTTCCAAACAACATCAACAGAACAGTTAAGTTTTATTTCGTCGTAAGCTTTTATTTGAGGCATTGAGTAAGTATAAAATTAAGAGGCTGCCACTATGATTGTGACAGCCGAATAGAAAATTATATCTCTACGTGACTCACACTAATCACATTTTTGTTTTCGCTCATCTTCTTCAACATATCAGCAGTTGCAGAATTCTTTAATTTCATTGTGCAGCTTGCAGCAATTCCGCCATCAAATATTACGTTCTCTATTTCTTCTACATTTATATCGCCTTCTCTTAACAGATCGAGAACACTTGCTAGCACGCCGGGTTTGTCATAATGCTTAACAACAAGCTGGTAATGAGCGTCAGTTATTTTTGCTCTGTTTACCCAGTGATCAATTACTCCGCTGTGAATGTAGTGGTTAATAATATTTATTGTTTCTTCAGCAACAGCATCCTGTGCCTGTTCGGTTGATGCGCCGATATGATGAGTTACATAAATATTAGGATTGTTTTGAAGTTTTGAAATGACTTCACCTGATTTTCCCTCAGGTTCGCCTTTAAATACATCGCAGGCATAGCGAATATATTTTTCTTTGATGGCTTCCAACAAATCATCTTCTTCAACTATATCCTGTCTGGAAGTGTTTATAAGATATGCACCGTTTTTCATGTAACTGAACAATTGTTTGTTGAATAATCCTTTTGTCTGTGGTGTTGCAGGAAGATGAATACTTACAATATCGCACAATGGAAGTAACTGATCCATCTCGCTGAAATCTTTTATCTGCACACCTTCAATTCTTGTGATGTCCTTCCCGTAAACATTCATTTCAAATGCCAGGGCTCTTCTTGCAACTTCTTTACCGATATTTCCAACTCCAATTAGTCCGAGAGTTTTACCTTTCAGACCTTTTCCTTTTGAATATTTATCCTTGTTCCAAACATTTTTATTGAAGTCGCTAACATTATCTGGAATAAATCTGTCAACTGAAATCATTAACCCGATCGCAAGTTCTGCAACCGCTACAGCATTCATTCCGGGACAGTTAGTTACGTATATACCTTTTTTATTTGCTGCCTGAATGTTGATATTGTTAACTCCTGAACCGGCACGAATTATAAGATTAAGTGTCTTGGAATTGTTGATCGTTTCCTCGTTAACAACGGTTGAACGGACAACAAGTATATCAACATCCTTTGCTGCTTCAGGAAGATCTTTTTCACCAAGTTTTGGCTGGTAATTTACTTCGAGATCCAGATTCTTCATCTGCTGGATGTACTTCTCAGGAAACTTATCTGCTACTAATACTTTTAATTTCATATTTACCTCTATGTTTTTTGATTATCAGAAATAGGAGAATAATTTATTCACGATCTGTTATCTAAATTTAAAACTGTTAAAACAGTTCAATTAACTTTTTCTTCTCTTTAACCCCTGACTTAAGTCAGGGGTTGCACATAAATGGATAATCCTAACAACCGTTTTAACGGTTTTGCTCAACCCACTTACGGAATACCCGGAAACGATTCCACAAATTTTATTTTAATGTCAGGAAATGATTCTACAATCTGAACTTTAATATCCGGGAACGAATCTACAATCTGCCATTCACCACAATCTTCAGGAAATGAATCTACAATTTTTACTTCCAGATCCGGAAAAGATTCAACCACCTGAACTGTTAGATCCGGAAACGATTCCACAAATTGAATTTTACCGAGATAATTGAATTCCGTTGAATGTACATTCATTTTCATTGATTTTATCTTCTGATTGTGCGAATGAGATACTCGTTAGAATAACAATACTCCAAACCGATATGCACAATATTTTTTTTAAGTCATTTAGCATTTCTATAGTCCTTGTGGTTCTCAGTGCACTCTGTGTAACAATCTCTTCTTACGCAGAGATCACAAAGAACCTCTGAGCGTCACAGAGTTTTTATTTCAACATTGGAATTTTAACATTCCAGTTTTTTGCATTTTCAATTGCCTGTTTATAACCTGCATCTGCGTGACGTATGATACCCATTCCGGGATCGTAAGTCAGAACTCTTTCTAATCTTTCTTCTGCTTCAATAGTACCATCAGCAACTACAACCATTCCGGCGTGAATTGATTTTCCAATTCCAACTCCGCCGCCGTGATGAACCGAAACCCAGCTTGCACCGCCGATAGCATTTAACAAGGCGTTGAGTATTGGCCAATCTGCGATTGCATCACTTCCATCAATCATTCCTTCGGTTTCTCTATTAGGCGAAGCAACAGAACCACAATCAAGATGATCTCTGCCAATTACTATCGGAGCTTTAACTTTTTTCTCCGCAACAAGCCTGTTAAAAATTTTTCCCATCTTTGCACGTTCACCATATCCGAGCCAGCAAATTCTTGCAGGTAATCCCTGGAAATGAACTTTCTTTTGAGCCAAATCAATCCAGTTACACAGTGCTTTATTTTCCGGAAAAGTTTCTTTTACTGCTTTATCAGTTTCATAAATATCATTCGGATCACCAGAAAGTGCAGCCCATCTGAATGGTCCTTTGCCATCACAGAAAAGCGGACGAATAAATTCAGGAACAAATCCGGGAATATCAAATGCATTAGTAACACCGTTTTCCTTTGCTTCACCACGGATGTTATTTCCATAGTCAAAAGTGATTGCTCCACGTTTTTGAAATTCGAGCATAGCCTGAAGGTGTTTTACGATTGTTTGCCGGGATAACCTGATATATTTATCGGGATTAGATTTTCTTAAAGTAACAGCTTCTTCGAAACTCATTCCCATCGGCACATAACCGTTTAATACATCGTGAGCAGAAGTTTGATCAGTTAAAACATCAGGAATAATATTTCTTTTTAATATTTCAGGAAGCACTTCACCTGCATTTCCCACCAGCCCAACTGACAATGCTTCGCCTTTTTCTTTTGCGGCAAGAACTTTTTCAAGTGCTTCATCAAAGTCGTCAGTAAGAAAATCAAGATAACCAGTATCAATTCTTTTTTGTGCACGAGAACGATCCGCTTCAATTCCAAGGAAAGCAGCGCCGTTAAAAGTTGCAGCAAGAGGTTGAGCCCCGCCCATTCCACCTAAACCTGCGGTCAATACAAATTTTCCTTTTAAAGTGCCATCGAAATATTTTCTTGCACACTCAGCAAAAGTTTCGTAAGTGCCTTGAAGTATTCCCTGAGTACCAATATAAATCCAGCTTCCAGCAGTCATCTGACCATACATTGTTAAGCCGAGTTGTTCGAGTCTTCTGAATTCATCCCAGTTTGCCCAATCAGGTACGAGCATTGAATTAGAAATGATAACTCTAGGTGCATTTGTGTGTGTCCTGAAAATTCCAACCGGTTTGCCTGACTGGACTAAAAGCGTTTCATCATTCTCAAGATTTTTCAACGAATTAATTATTGCCTCAAATGCCTCCCAGTTACGTGCAGCTTTGCCGCTTCCGCCATAAACTATTAAATCTTCCGGTCTTTCTGCAACATCAGGATGTAGATTGTTCATCAGCATTCGCATTGCCGCTTCCTGTATCCAGCCTTTGCAACTAAGTTTGGTGCCGGTAGGTGATTTAATAGTTTTTACATCATTGCTGATCATCATTTATCCTTTAAAATGGTTTTCATAAATATCCGAGTATTGTTTGTAAAGCGATTTCATCAACCACCTTTTAAAAAACCAGCTTTTATCCATCTGCTTTTTCAGATAATCAATATTCTGCTTAATGTTATTTGTGAGTCTTATCTTTTCGTCTTTTGTGAGCTTAACAGTTTCTGAGTTTTCGTTTAACTTTTCTAAAACAGAATTAAAAGCTTTTACTTCACCAAAATACTGGTTGTCATCTCCCATTTGCTTTAGTGCTTGCTTACAGAAAGTTGAGATTAGTTTTTTCTCGTTTTTATTGAATTCAAAATTATAGTTTGTGAAAAGTTTTTTCATTGCCTTTTTTATTTGTTGATTAATTTATTCCGGACTTTTTGATAACCCGGTTTGATAATTTCATAAATATACCGGAGTCTTTCTTTATACGGGATGAATGCAGATTTCATCGAGTTAATTGTGATCTTTTCCATTTCATCAAAGTTAATGTTGAAATATTTGGCCGCAATAGAAAATTCCTGAGTCATATTTGTAGCGCTCATCAGCCGGTCGTCTGTGTTTATTGTAACTCTGAATTTTTCTTTAAATAAAATTCCGAACGGATGATTTTCCAGTTTATCAACAGCACCGGTATGTAAATTACTCAAAAGACAAATTTCCAGCGGAATTCTTTTATCGAGAACATATTGAGCAAGCTCACCAAAGCTAACAACTTCACCTTCATCATTTAAAACGATGTCTTCGAGTAATCTGGTTGCGTGGCCGATCCTGTGCGCACCGCACCATTGAATTGCCTGCCAGATGGATTCTTTTCCAAATGCTTCACCCGCGTGAACTGTAATATTAAAATTTGAACGTTGAATAAACTGAAATGCATCGAGATGTTTTTTAGGAGGAAAGCCGCCTTCTTCGCCCGCAAGATCAAACCCAACAACACCATCTTTCCTGAAATTCACTGCAAGCTCGGCTATCTCAAGAGTGTTTTTCATATTTCTCATTCCGCAAAGAATCAATCCAAAACCAACTCCAAAATCTTTTTTACCTCGTTCTAATCCTTTTAGTACTGCAGATACAGTGTCTTCAAGATACAAATCTTTATTTGTGTGATAGACCGGAGCAAATCTTGTCTCAACATAAACAACGCCGTCAGATTTCATATCTTCCATCATTTCATAAGCGACTCTTTCCAAACCTCCCCTTGTCTGCATTACCGCAGTGGTATGTTCAAAGCCTTTTAAAAAGTCAACCAGGTTCCCGGCATTTGCACCAACATGAAACCAATCAGCAAGTTCATCTTTATCGCGGGTTGGCAATTTTTTGTAATTCAGATCATCAGCAAGCTCGATAATCGTTTGAGGTCTCAATCCTCCATCGAGATGATCGTGTAGTAGAACTTTAGGGACGGAATTAATTATTTCTTTAGTTAACAAAATTTCCTCATTTTTCCACTCAAAAATTACCCTTTTAACCCTCCAAAATCAATTTAAACTATCACACCGGAAGGAATTAATATCTGTCTTTTATAAATATTAGTTGTATTTTTGAATGACAAAATTCATCTGAAATTAACAAATAAATAACTTTAATTATCCATAAGAATGGAGTTAGTATGAAAAATTCCAAACTGCTTGTTTTGGGGATGTTATTTACAGCGATAATGTTCCTCGGATTCCAATGTGCCTCAACTGAACTTACAAGTGCAAAACTTTACATTCAGCAAAAGAACTGGGATAAAGCAATTGAAACGCTCATCACAGAAGTAGAAAAAAATCCACAGAGTGATGAAGGTTACTTTCTGCTCGGCACAGTTTACAGTGAACTTGATGATGTAGATAATATGGTAGAATCGTTTGATAAATCGCTTGCGATAAGCAATAAGTATCAAAAGAATATAGGAGAATACAGGGCCTTCCAGTGGGCAAATAATTTTAACAGAGGAGTGAGCCTGTTCCAGAGAGGAAATAAATCTAACGACGAAGATAGTTCCAAAATGTTTTTTGATATGGCAATCAATGCTTATAATAAAGCCATTGTGCTTGAACCGGATTCAGGTGAGACATACAGAAATCTTGCATTCGTTTATTTAACTACCGGTAAAACTGAAGAATCAATTGAACCATTGAAGAAGTTAGTTGAGATTGAACAGGCAGAAGAAGGCTACCAGTATCTTGGTGAAGTTTACTATACTCTGGGTGCTAACCTTATGAATAGCTATAAATTTGAAAAGAATGTACAGGATAGTATTAAAGCAATGGATTATTTTAACCAGTCAATAGTTACACTCGAAGAAGGAATAACGAAATATCCTGAAAATTCCGAAATGGAAGTAGCTCGTACAAGTGCCTACATAGGAGCCGGAAGAATTGCAGAAGCTATAACTTCTTCAAAAGCTCTGGTTAATGCAGAGCCGGGCAATAAAATTTATCGCTACAATTACGGAGTGCTTCTTCTGAACTCAGAAAAATATGCTGAAGCTGAAACTCAGCTACTGGAAGCGCTTAAGATTGATCCTGATTATGAAAATGCAATTTATAACCTGGGTGTAACTTATGTAAAATGGGGAACTGCAATTAATAAAGAAGCAGAGCAGCAGGGTGTTATTAGTGAAGACTACAAAAAGAAATACGAAGCTGCATTACCATATTTAGAAAAAGTTGTAGAGAAAGATCAAAGCAATGTAGCTATTTGGGAACTTCTCGGTAAAGTTTATTCAGTATTGGGAATGACAGAAGATGCAGCTAATGCATTTAAAAAAGCAGATGAATTAAGGTAAGTGAAAAAAATGAATCAGAATAAACCTCCTCAGGGACAGCAGATAAACATAGAGCTTGGCGAAAAAGAAGCGGAAGGAATTTATTCCAACCTTGCTATTATTACTCACTCGCCGGCTGAATTTATTATTGATTTTACACGTATTGTGCCGGGTGTGCCGAAAGCAAAAGTGCTATCGAGGATTATCACCACACCGCAGCACGCTAAGATGCTTATGAAAGCGTTGAAAGATAACATTGAAAAGTTTGAAGCACGTTTCGGGGAAATTAAAATGGAAATGCCGCAGGATCAGCATTTTGGTTTTGTGCCACCGAAAGGACCTGAGAAGGTGAATTAAAAGCCCATCCCTTTATCTCTTCCCGAAGGGAAGGGAAACTGAAAATGCCATCTCATTTAATTGGGATGGCATTTTCATTTAGCTGCTATTTACCTTTAAGCCACTTGATGGCTTCTTGCTCGTTAGTGAAAACCCGTAAATTGATACCAACATTATGTGTAACAGTTTCATAAAAGTTGTACGCGACCTCCTGATCACCGGGAAGAATTATTACCGCTGCCTTGATAGTACGGTTTTTCTGATTTTGTAATACAGGCAGAGTCCTTGGCAGAAAAAACCAATCTGTCAGCGAAACTTTAACATTGGCCTGAGTAACATTGTAAAGTATATGGCAACTATGCTCAGTGGCTTTTATTCTGGCACTTGTGATAATTTCTTCACCTAATTTTTTATCAATATCACCACTTACAACTACAAAAACAATCTGGTTTGCCTCATCAAGTGTTATTGTGTATTTGCCGTTGCTCAAATTTTTCTCTTACTATTGTTGTTTAATTGAGATTATGGTAAAAGTTTTTAAGAATTGTCGAGGGGGAATATATTCATTTTGTTTACAAATCTATTAAAAAATTAGTAATCTTGTATAGTTTCAAAATAATTTGATATCTCATATATTTTATCTAATATTTCATCTTCGGCAAAGTAATAAAAGTCCCCACTATAAAAAGTATATTAGCAAACCACGCCGTGAGCAGCGGATCGAGCGCACCGTTTTTACCAAATGCCTGGCTTATTTTCATAAATACAAGATAGATAAAAGCAATAAGAATGTTTATTCCAACCTGAACCGCTATTCCGCTTTTTCTTTTATTGGCAGATATAGGAAGCCCAAACAGAACGATTATCACACACGTCATTGCAAATGCAAAACGTGAGTGGTATTCGATCTGTGCAACAATCGGATTTGTTCCGGCTCTTTTTTGTGAATCAATTAAATCTGATAGCTCACTCAGGTTCATCTCCGCAGGCTTCTGCTGCTTCTTTGTTAAATCAACAGGCTGAAAGTGAAGATCATTTAATTTCAGACTATCAAAATATTCCGCCGTTTCGGTTTGATCAGTAAAAATTCTTTTTACACCTTGCCTTGCGACCCACAATCCACTCAGTGAATCGTACTCAAGCTTTTGTGCATCAATTCTGCTTCTCATCTCTGTCATATCTGCTTCATTAAAATCCTGGATGCTGACTCTGTTTGCCCAGTTAGTGTTGCTGTCAAAATATGAAATGCTAACAATTCTGGTTTTGCTATCCTGGAAATAAATATTGCTACCTGTGAATGTCAATCCTTTTTTAAGGTAAGTCTGTTCAATATAAATTTTGGTTTTGTTAGCCATCGGAACAACATATCCGCCAAAGTAAAGGGAGATAAAACTTATGATCAATGCAGTTACAACAAAAGGCGCCATAAATCGGTAGAGACTAACTCCGCTTGCTCTCATTGCAGTTAGTTCGCTCAACTGCGAGGCCTTTCCTGCTGTGAACAATGCACCGAATAAAACTGCAACTGGTGTAATTAGTTTTATTATTTCCGGAGTGAATACAACATAGTAATGAAGAATATTTATCCACGGTACATTCTGGTCAATAAAATCATCCAGGTTTTCCATTGCGTCTATCACGAGGAAAATCATTATGAAAGCGAGCAATGCAAAAAATACTGTTTGCAGAAATTGCCGGGTTAAGTATATGTCAATAATTTTCATCTGATTCCTGCGGCAATCTGAATTTCTTCGGAATAAGTTTTCTAAAGAAAGTAAAACGAATTGTAATCGTTTCGCGGTTTGTTTTTATCGTCAATAAAATACCAAATAATCCAAGTAAAAAATTTGCTGCCCACATTCCGATAAACGGCGAGAAGAAACCACGCTCGGCAAGTTTTTCTCCTCCAATTAAAAATGCCCAATATATCAGGAAGAAAAACAAACTGATGCTTGCTGCAACTCCAAAGCCTCCTTTGCGTACCATTACACCGAGAGGTGCTCCTATAAGAATAAATACAATACAAGCCGCTGGGATTGCGTATTTCTTGTAAATCTCTACTTCATACTTTTCAATTTCACGATCTGTGAATTCAACACTTCTTGATTTGGAAGATATATTACTTTTTGCGGTTCTTATTTTATCCAGCACTCTTGCAAAAACAAGTTTGTCATTCACCGCAATTGCCTGATTCGGAAAAACGGAAATAAATGAAGAATCAACGAAGAAAAATTTATTGGTTTCAAGATCAAGGAATTTTAAATGTTGTTCCCTTTCTATCCTGAAGTTGTTTACGATTGCATTCATCGTATCAACACCAAGTTCTCTTTCACCTCTAATTCCTCCCTGTGACTGATGAAATGAGAACTGCGAACCATCCATTACGATCCTGTGCTTATCAAAAACCAGTTTTCTATACAACCCTGAGCTCTTTACATCTGATTCGTGAATTTCACCACGCCATAAATCCATAACAAGATTTCTTTGATCAGCAGTGAAATAAATTTTACCTTTATCGGCCGTAACTACGTTTATTTTAGCAGGTGTGGTATAGTCGTAAATTGTAACTCCGCTTAGCTCGTTTGTTTTAGAATTAATCTCTCTTACTAAAATTGCGTAGTTTGAAACTTCCTGAGAAAAGAAACCCGGTTCAAGTGAGAGGGTTGGTTTTTGCTGAGAAATATCCGACATAAGAATCCTTGCCTGGTGATTTGCATCCGGCAGGACATCATCATTAAAAAGAAAAAGAAGTATCGCCAATACTATACTTGCAAGCAGAGGTCCCTTCATCATTTTATAAAGACTTACACCGGAAGATTTTAGAATTGTGATCTCATTGTTTTGAGAAAAATTTCCGTAAGCCATTAGTGTGGCTACTAACGTTGCCATCGGCACAACAAGTACCAGCATCCACGAAAGATTGAACACAACCAGTTTGATCAGCAGCCATGTATCAAGACCTTTACCAACAAGCCTGTCGGCAAACTTCATCATAAATTGCAGCAGGAAAATTCCCATCAATGTAAGTGTGGAGAAAATAAATGGTATGAAATGAGCCTTAAGTATATATCTATGTGCAATCATCGGAATAAAAATAATTAAGCCTGCTTAGTTTAACAAGATAAAGTATATGAGCCGTAACCTTTAGTTTCTTATATTTATTGTTAAGATATGAAAATTTCATTTTTAATTGCAGGCGGGATTACTTTAATGCTGATTGTAATATCAGTGTTTTTCTTATTTCCACTGGATTCGCAAAACAAAACAATTACGGTTCGTTCATCTGAATATTATCCAAGATGGTTGAAGAATGAAATTTATAAACCATCGCAAACCTCCGGCATAACTTTACTCAGGGAGAAAGCAAACGGAGAAAAGGAATTTCTTTTAGCTGATGATATAGGAAAACTTCATAGATTATTAATTAAAGATGATACGCTATTTAGTTTTTCAGAATTAAAGTTAAGTGACGAGGTAATAAGCTACCTTTCTGATTTTCCCAAGCTTGATTTTGAGGAAATTTTTTACGACAGATTTATTGGGGATGTTTATATTACAATAGAAGGAAATGGAGAAAATCATCTGGCGTATCACGGAATATTTAAATTGAAATTTAAGGACAACAACATATTTCAGGATTCAGTGACCGTGCTGGAGAAACTTTTATTTAAACCGGAAGAAATATTTTATAACAATCTTCTTCCCAACATAGGTTATGAAGGATTTACTGCCGACGAAAATTACTTCTATCTTGGATTGGAAAATCAGCAAACTTCTGAAAGTAATTACAGTAACCAGACAATAATCAGAATTGCTGATAAGAAAACGTTGACGATCGTTAAAGAAATTTCTACTGGTAACCTTAACATATCAACTGTATGTGGACTATATTCCGATGAGAATTTTTCGCTGTGGGGTATTGACAGAAATAACAGAAAAGTTTTTAAATTACTTTTAGATGAATATCTTAATGTTGTTGATTTAAAATATTTTGAAGTCAAATCGGTTATACCTGGTTATAGTCATTTAGAATATGTTGGTTCACTTGAGTCAATTACCCTAACATCTGATAAATTTCTTTTTCTGGTTGACGATCCCTGGCATACTTTCTTTGTACCACCAAACGAAGTATTAGAAAAAATTGACACTAATAGTGTAAAAAATTTTAAAAATTTTATACCGGTTATTTATAAGCTTGTTGTTGAATTAAATTAAGGAAAGAAAAAATGGAAAATGTAGTTAGTTATATAAACTCACGCAAAGAGGAATATGTTAAAGAATTGAAGGAATTTTTAAGAATTCCGAGCATCAGCACATTAGCAGAAAATAAAAACGATATGATCACCGCAGCAAAGTTTGTAGCTGATAAACTTCGTGGTGCCGGAATGGAAAATGTCAAAATTATTGAGACGAAAGGTCACCCATTAGTTTATGCAGATTGGCTGCATGCTGCCGGTAAACCGACAGTTTTAATTTATGGACATTACGATGTTCAACCGGTTGATCCAATAAATCTCTGGGATTCACCTCCATTCGAGCCAACGATAAAAGGTGAAAATATCTTTGCACGCGGTGCTACGGATGACAAAGGTCAAATGTACATGCATATCAAAAGCGTTGAGGCATATTTTAAAACATCAGGTAAACTTCCATTAAATGTTAAATTCATCATCGAAGGTGAAGAAGAAATTGGCAGCGGAAATCTTGATGAATTTGTAAATAAGAATCAGGAAATGCTCAAGTGTGATTCGGTAATGATTTCTGATACTTCCTTGTACGGACCCGGAATACCAACATTAACATACGGCTTAAGAGGTCTCTGTTACATGGAAGTTGAAGTCACAGGACCAAACCGTGATTTACATTCAGGAACATTCGGTGGTGGTGTTGATAATCCAATAAACGTATTAGCTGAGATGATATCAAAACTAAAAGATGGCAACGGAAAAATAAAGATCCCCGGCTTTTACGATGCAGTTGTAAATCTTACTAAAAAAGAAAGAGAAAATTTTAAGACTCTGCCTTTCTCAGAAAACCAATATGCAAAAGCTCTTGGTGTAAAAGAATTAAAAGGAGAAAAAGGATTCACAACACTTGAACGGGTGTGGGCAAGACCAACTTTGGATTGCAATGGAATTTTAGGTGGCTTTACCGGTGAAGGAGCAAAAACTGTTCTTCCTTCCAAAGCAAAAGCAAAAATCAGCATGAGATTAGTCCCGAACCAGGATCCCAAAAAAATCAGTAAGCTATTCAAATCTTATATAAATAAAATTGCACCAAAGTCTGTTATGGTGGAAGTTAGTGATTTACACGGCGCATATCCAATTGCTACTTCTCTTGATGATAAAGCAACTCTTTCAGCAGCTAAAGCATTAGCAAAAGTTTTTGGAAAGAAGACAGTTTTTATGCGGGAAGGTGGTTCAATTCCGATTGTTGTTTCTTTTGCAAAAAAATTAAAAGCTTCACCTGTGCTTATGGGAATGGGACTGAATACTGAAAACCTGCATTCTCCGAATGAACATTTCAACCTGAATCATTTTCATTTGGGAATTTTAAGCTCCGCCTATTTTCTTGAGGAGTATTCAAAATAAAAAAAGGATAATTCCTTTATTTATGCATTAGTCTTTGTTAGGTTAAATTCAGGCACCTATTAATTCGAAGTTTGTATCTTCAGGAAAAGTTTTCCAGTTAATTTACTTGTCCTATTCACCCAGCTTCAACAAATACCAACAAAATGTTTGGATTACAAGTTGTATTCATCGCTTTTTATTCTGATTCAGAATGGTATATTTGTAGCACAAATTTTGATAATTAGTTGTTCACCATAAACATTTCCACTTAAATATTTTGATGACTGTTACCGAAGAGAAAAATTTACAGCTTTTAAACCACCTTGAATCCATGGGATTTTCAACTTTTCCCATAGATGGCTACAAAGTGATTAACAATTACACGACGGTTGAGAAGGAACTTGACTCTCTTTATAATGGTGTGGCACTTAGAAATATTTCACATCAGGGAATAATTGAGCTTAAAGGAAAAGATGCACTCGACCTTATCCACAGAATCGGCACTAATAATATAAAAGATCTTCCAAAAGAAGGTGTAAGAAAGACAATCTTCACGTCTGAAAAAGGCAGAATTATTGGCTTAACAACTCTGATGAATTTTGAAAACTATCAATTGCTTGTTTGTGATAGAGTAAGCAAACTAAAAATTATGAGCTGGATAAGAAAGTATGTTATAAGTGATGATGTTGAAGTTAATGATGCGAACACCAAATATAATCTTTTAGAGTTGAGTGGTCCGCAGGCTGAGTCATTTGCAATGTTGGTGTGTGGTAATGTGGTAAACGATATTCAGCCCAATTCATTTAAAATTATTCATACTGAAAATATTCTCTTCTTCCTTATGAAAATGCCGGGCGAGCGAAACAAGAATAAGTTCTGGTTTCTTGCCGATTTTGAAAATTCAAAACGACTCATATCCTTCATGGAAATAAATAAAGGTGTGTTCAATTTTAGTATGGTTGGTGAAGAAGCCTTTAACATATACAGAATTGAACATGGTCTTGCTCTTGCGCCCAACGAGTTAAACGATGAATTTAATCCGCTGGAAGCTGGTCTGGATGAGTTCATTGATTTTAATAAAGGATGTTACATCGGACAAGAAGTGATTGCACGATTACAGACATATAGTAAGATTCAAAAAAAATTAGTTGGGTTAAAATTTAGCGAGCCAATGGAATTCAATAATAGTTCTGCAATAGTTAAAGACAATGAAGAAGAAATTGGCAGAATTACTTCCTATGCTCTATCTCACAAGCTTCAGATACCAGTTGGGCTTGCTTATTTAAAAGAATTCAAATTCAACATCCGGCAAATCACTTACTGTAAAACTTGCTGATGGTAGAATTATAAAAGCGGAAGTCCAAACTTTACCTTTCGTAAAATGAAAATTTATACTAAAACCGGCGACAAGGGAGAAACCGGATTATTTGGCGGCGAGCGTGTCAGCAAAGATTCACTTCGTATATCTGCTTATGGAACAATTGACGAATTAAATTCTTTCGTAGGTTATACCATTACAGAAATTAAAGATCAGAGCATAAAAGATAATTTACTCAAAATTCAAAACTATCTTTTCTTTATTGGTTCTGATTTGGCGACACCTGAAACTGAAAAAAATGCCAAGCTGAATATTCAGAGGACACCGGAATCGTTTTTTAATGGAATTGAAAAAATGATTGATAACTATGATGGAAATCTTGAAGAACTTCGAAACTTTATTCTTCCAGGAGGTTCAAAAAGTGCTTCTTTACTTCATATCTGCAGAACAGTGTGCAGAAGAGCAGAAAGGGAAGTTGTGTCGTTGAAAAAGTCAGTGACTATCAATGATAATATTATTATCTTTCTAAACAGATTATCAGATCTATTCTTTGTTCTTTCACGTTTTGAGAATAAAGTCTCAAACCATCATGATACCATCTGGAATCCAAAATCCTGATTTAGATTTTGTGATTTATCATTTCACCTTGGGGGTGAAATTTTGGTTTCGACGGGATTAAAGAGGCTTAGGACTGCGTACCGTGTTCCCCGAAGACACGTTAAAAAATTGGGAACAAAAATATAACTGGCGAATATAACTACGCCTTAGCTGCGTAAATAAAACGTAGCTCGTTCTCACTTCTCCTTTTTACCGGGGTTGGGAAGAACGCCGTTTAGGTAAAATAGCTGATGCTGTCGCCTGTGCAGTTGAAGCGAATTCTAAAGCAGGCAGACTTTAAGTGATCTTTGTCTGTTTGGTAGCTTAAAGTCAAAATGAAACAGACTATGTATGTAGATGTTCTTTGGATCTTAATTTCGGACGCGGGTTCGACTCCCGCCACCTCCACCAGGCTTCGTTTTGAGTTAACCTACCATTGGTAGGCGAAGCGAAAAATGAAAATTAATGCTTGAAAAATCTTCTTCGTCATTTCTTCACCCTTTAAAATTTCATAACTCACCGGTAAAATCATACCATTCATCAACCATTGATTGATATTACTAAGCTGATTCTATAAGTTTAGAGCAATAATAAATTCATCTTAGAATATTGAATTGAATACTTTTACAATATTGAATTCTGAAAATGAGTACTGGTATAACAAAATTTTCAGAAAAATAAAGCAGTTCTGGAAATTAGTAGGAACCGAAGCCTTGATTTGGATACTCGGTTTGCTTTATCTGATTTTTATTCATTTTCCAGCAGAAACACATTTTACAATTTGTCCATTATCTAATCTTGGTTTTGAATTTTGCCCTGGCTGCGGTTTAGGGAATTCTATTTCTTACCTATTCAGGGGTGATTTTGTCTCTTCATTTCACTCTCATCCGCTGGGAATTTTTGCTTTGATAATGATTACTTTCAGAATAATTAACATCATAAAAAATAACAGGAGGACTTATGCCTAACGTGTTACAACTAATGCCAACTCTCGAAGGAGACGAAATGCTTTATATTCAGGAACTGATTAAAGATATGAACGACAGCCAGGTTCAGCAGTTTGCAATAGCTTATATGGCAAGAAGAAAAGATCCGAGCAATATATTAATCTTTACCGTTATTGGATTCGTGGGGTTTGCAGGTATTCAAAGATTTGTTCTAAACCAGATTGGAATGGGCATTTTATACTTATTAACTCTCGGTTTATGTTATATCGGAACTATTGTGGATGCAGTGAACCATAAAAAATTAGCTTTCGAGTACAACACAAGACAGGCACAGCAAGTTGCTTCAATGCTCAGAAGTTTCAATCCATAATTAATTTTTTTCCGGGGAGCTGTTTTACCAAATGGCTTCCCATTCTTTCTTTTATTGAAATCTTATCTTGATTTTATTCATTGCTTGCTACTGGCTCTTCGTTTAAATTTACAACGAAGATGAAAAAGATTTTATTTACAAAGATGAGTGGTGCCGGCAACGATTTTGTTGTAATAGATAAAAAGCAAAATGATGAATTTCTGATTACTTCAGAATTTGTCAGGCAGATTTGCGACCGGCGAAATGGAATCGGTGCAGATGGTCTAATATCAATCGAAGATTCCGCATCTCATAATTTCATAATGAATTATTACAATGCTGATGGATCAACTGGCAGCCTGTGTGCGAACGGTGCAAGATGTGCAATTCTATTTGCTTCAGAATCTGGAAGATTAAAAGATAACAGAGCTGAATTTGTCTCGAATGATGTTGTGTATAAAGGGGTTATCATCTCAGATTCAGAAATTAAATTTCATTTGAACCCACCGAAGAAAATTAAAAATAATTTCAAAATTAAAGCCGATGGAAAACTACTAAATGCCCACTTTGTGGATACCGGTTCCCCGCACGTGGTTATTGATATTCAGGAAAGCGAAGGGCTTCTAAAATCACTTAATGAAATACCATTGGAGACTTTAGGACGAGATATAAGATATTTAAATGAATTTGAACCTGACGGAACTAATGTAAACTTTATTAATGTTGATGATGAAGTAATTTACATCAGAACTTATGAAAGAGGAGTAGAGGCTGAAACCTTAGCGTGCGGCACTGGTTCAGTAGCTGCAGCATTAATAGCATACACTACTAAAAAAATATCTGTCCCGGTAGAAATTATTCCTAAATCCCAAGAAAAATTATTAGTAAATTTTGATGTAGAAAATTCAAAAGTTAAAAACTTATCACTCACAGGTCCGGCAAAAGTTGTGTTTACCGGCGAAATGAAACTTTAAAATGAGGAGCTTAAATGTCCAAAGTGTTATTCACAATTAATTATGAAATTCAAGCAGACAAAAAAGAAGACTATATTAAGACTATCAGGGAATTAAAAAGTCTGATAAAGGCTGAAGGTCTTGAAAGTTATTCCGTCTATGAATCAAAGGGTAAGTCAAATCGCTTTGAAGAGCAATATATATTTAGCTCCGATGAAGCTTTTGAAAATTTTGAAGACAATGCCGATGAAAGAATTAATATTCTAATAACTAAAATCAGTGGAATGACAGTAGACCGTTCGACTAAATACAATAATCTGATTGAAGTTCAGTAAAAAAATTCTTTGCACTAGTCAAATTATCATTCATTGAACTTTTAAAAGGATTACGTACTTAACACCATTTCTATCAGATTTTTTTACCCCAAATTCCACCCACCTTTCTAATTAATTCGTTTTTTTTAATTTTTAGCAACTTTTAATCGGGAATAAAAATTGTAAAGAGACAGCTATTATCTGCCACTTGGCTGATATAGGTTGTTCGAGTTATAAATAATAATTAAACGGAGGAAAAATGAACTTCTCTAAGTTAATGTTGGCTACCATTCTTATAATGGCAGTCTCAATCGCCTATCCACAAGAAATTAAAAAGACAGGTGGATTGGCAAGATTAGCAGGAATGGGTGCTAATCCATATGTAATTGACCCATTTTTCAATTCTGTCAACCCTGCATGGAATGCTGTTTACAGTGATTTTGTCTTAGGAGATTTAGGATCTGTTTCAGGAGCTCCTTTCTCTGCTGGTGGTTTTGGACAGTACCTTTCAACAAGTTTTACTGTTAGTAAAAATTGGACAGTAGGTGGAATACTAGCAAGGAATGATTTCAATGGAATGTCAATTGCCTTACTTGATCCCGGGACTAATAATAGTCTTGGATTGCCATATCCTGGTGTAGTATCAACAGTTAACTCTATAGCGGGTACAGGAAGTGTAGTACCAATGGACAATAATGTTGAGTTAATGGGAACCTATTCTTTTCAAAATACAATTGTCGGATTAGGTATCGCTTACGCAAACACAACTAATGATGTTACTCCGCCAACTGGTGGCTCAACTGAAGGATCAGCCAGTCAGATTGGATTTAATCTTGGTGTAATATCAGATCCGTCCAAGACATTAAAACTTGATATTGCTGCATCACTTGCTTTACCAGGTGCAAGTTTTAAAGTTGACACTTTAAATGAAACCAAAGCAAGTCAGACAATAATCTTAGTTAATGCAAGAGCATTCTGGAATCTTAATAAAGACTTGAAATTAGTTCCACTAGTATTATTTTCAAGCGCAAGTGGTACTGTGGATTCAGGTGGAACCTCAACTGGTTCAATGGATATGCCATCGGCTTCCTGGTTTGCTTTTGGAGTTGGTTTAAATTACCAGGTAGGTGACTTTTTATTAGCTGGTGGTGCAATATTTTCTACTGTAAACACAACTGTAGCTGCAATCAACGGAGTTTCTCCTGAACTAAGCTATGGTGCAACTACATTCCCGGTATGGAATATTGGTGCTGAATGGAATATGATTGAATGGTTTGTTGCTAGATTGGGTTACATTGCTTACACTGGAAATGCATCCGCAGAATTTCCAAATACTACGACTTCAAAAACAGAAACTATCACAACCTTTTTCGCACCATCACAAAGAGGTGCAACTGTTGGTATAGGTTTCCGTTTTGGTGGATTTTCATTGGACGCTACAGTTAACGAAGATGTCCTTCGTCAGGGATTCAACACTATTGGCGGCGGCGGGCCAACTTTCTCGTACCTGACTGCAAGTTACTCACTTCCATAAATTATTATGGAACTTAAGGGCACTCGTAATGAGTGCCTTTTTTATATCCATGCCTAATTTCTCCATTTCACTTAATCGGTAATCTTGTTTAATTTCTGAATAACAAAATCTTAATTATTTATGACTGAATACGTTGGTGTTGCACATGTTCATTCGCTGTTTTCAGATGGTACTGGCGAGATATCTGAAATAGCGAAATATGCGGATGAATCTAACCTGGATTTCCTTCTTATAACTGATCATAATACTCTCAGAGGATTGAAAGAAGGTTATGAAAAATGGTATGGTAAAACACTATGTCTTATTGGCTGCGAGATTAATGATAGAGAAAATAAAAATCACTATCTGGCTTTCGGAATAAATGAAGCATATTCAACACGGCTAACTGCGAAAGAGTATGTCCGCAAAGTAAAAGATGCCGCTGGTGTTGGCTTCATTGCTCATCCTCACGAAAAGAGAAACCATATGAAAGAACATCCGCCGTATCCATGGGTTGATTGGAACATCGAAGATTTTGATGGATTGGAAATATGGAACCATATGTCTGAGTGGATGGAAAATTTAACTGAACAAAATAAGTACACATCCTTTCTCCACCCACTGCGTTCAATTGTTGCTCCACCACCCGAGACTCTTAAACTCTGGGATGAACTGAACTTGAGGAGAAAAGTAGTCGGAATTGGTGGCGTTGATGCGCATGCTCACAAACAAAATCTTTTTGGTTTTTTTGAAGTGGAAATATTTCCATATAAAGTGTTATTTAAATCTATACACATACATTTATTTCTGCCAGAACCACTTGTGAAAAGTAATTCTAAAAACAAACTGGCAAACTCAAAGGCAGCTATTTATGAAGCACTTGCATATGGAAGATCATTTATTGCAAATGATTACCATGCTGACTCTAAAGGATTTCAATTTTTTGCTAAAGCCGGTAAAAAGAAATATCAAATGGGTGATTTGGTTAATTTTTCTGAAAACGTGACTTTATGTGTAACTTTGCCCGTTCAAAATGCAGATATCAGAATTATTCGAAATGGAAAAGAAATAGCTGATTTTAAGTCAGACACAGCAGAACTCGAAGTCACGAAGGCTGGTGCGTACCGCGTTGAGGTTTATTATTTAAGTAAAGCCTGGATATACTCTAATCACATCAGAATCGGCATTTAATGCGCCCATAGTTCAACTGGATAGAACGTTGGATTCCGGTTCCAAAGGTTGGAGGTTCAAGTCCTCCTGGGCGTACTAAAATTAATGGCAGGTTGTGTATAAATGTATTATTTTTGCAGGGTTTTTTAATCATAATGTTGTTAACTAAAGGATGAATTAATGTTACAGAAAAAGAAAAAACTTTCTAAGAAAGAGATAAAAGAAGATAAACTAATAAATCTTTATAAATTATCTATTAAATTTTTTGATGAATATAAGAGCAAAGTGCTTTTGTATACTGGTGTGCTGGTAGTTGTTGCAGCAGCAGTATATTTTTATGTGAACCAAAAAGCTGAGAGCAATGAGAAAGCAGGTCTCGAACTCTCCCGCATAATGCCTTTATATGATCAGGGCTTGCATCTTGAAGCAATTGAAGGCCGACAGGGTACAAACATAATCGGACTTAAAAAACTTGTGGAAGAATACAGTGGAACCGAGAATGGTGAAACTGCAAAAATTTATCTTGCCAATAGTTATTCATTTCTTGGTAATAATGAGGAAGCATTAAAATATTATGAAGATTATGGTGGCAGTATTGATTATTTCGAAGCTGCTGCTTTAGCAGGGCAGGCTGGTTATTTTGCAAACAAGGACGAATTTGAGAAGGCTGCAAATTTGTATCTCAAAGCATCAAAAAGATCCAGAATTAATTCGCAGAATCCCGATTACTTGCTTAATGCCGGGATATGTTTCCTTAAAGTAGGTGAAAAGGAAGAGGCGAAAATTCTTTTCAACAGCATCAAAGAAGAATACGCAACATCTTTAGCTTACAGAGAAGTTGACAAATATCTTTCTTCGATTTATTGAGGAATTTTAGGTTTAAACCGGAATTATTCTTATTCTTTGATTAACTTTGCGGTGTCAGATTTCTTATTTCCTAACAACTATAAATTTATTATTTAGTAATCCCGTATTCCTTTAAATTATTATGGCAGATACTTCAGATTTCAGAAATGGTCTTATCATTAAATTCAAAAATGACTTGTACAACATTGTGGAGTTTCAGCATGTTAAACCGGGCAAAGGTGGTGCATTTGTTCGTTCAACTCTTAAGAATTTAAGAACCGGCAGGGTGCTGGAAAATACTTTCAGAGCCGGTGAAAAAGTAGAAGTAGTAAGAGTTGAGAGAAGAAAATATCAGTACCTTTTCTCCGAGGGAGATTCGCTTGTATGCATGGATAATGAATCATATGAACAGATAAATATCTCAAGAGATTTATTCAGTGATGGAATAAAATTTCTTAAGGAAAGTGAAGAAGTTGAAATCCTTCTAAACGGCTCCGATATAATTTCTGTTGATATTCCTATTTTTATTAATCTTAAAGTTGTTGAAACGGAACCCGGATTTAAGGGTGACACAGCTACAGGCGCGATGAAACAAGCAAAACTTGAAACTGGAGTACAAATAAGTGTTCCTTTATTTATCAATGAAGGCGATGTTCTTAAAGTAGATACTAGAACAGGGGAATATTCAGAAAGAGTTAAAACTTAAATCAGAGGCTACAAATGGATCTTGATATAATTAAGAAACTCGTAAAAATTGTGGATTCAAGCAGTATTACTGATCTGGAAATCGAAGAGAATGGAACTAAGATAAAGCTTGCAAAGAAGATCAGAAGTACGCAGATTATTGCACAACCACAAAACCCGGTTACATCGGCTCAGCCCGCAGCTCAACCAACCACTGCGGCTCCTGAAACAACCAAATCTAAAACTGAAACTGAACCAGCTGCCGCAAACCTTCACGAAATTAGGTCGCCGATTGTTGGTACCTTCTACAGGGCACCTGCACCCGATGCAGATTCTTATGTGCAGGTTGGTTCAGATGTATCACCCGGAAGCGTATTGTGCATAGTTGAAGCGATGAAATTATTGAATGAAATTGAATCGGATGTCAGCGGAAAAATTACAAAGATTTTAGTGGAAAATGGTAAACCGGTGGAATATAATCAGCCGCTGTTCTTAATAGAACTTGCGTAAGTACTACTAAAACAAGGATAGATTTTGTTTTATAAGATTTTAATTGCCAATCGCGGTGAAATTGCTCTCCGCGTAATTCGCGCCTGCAAAGAGCTGGGAATAAAGACAGTTGCAGTTTATTCTGAAGCCGATAAAGATTCGCTCCACGTTACTTTTGCTGATGAAGCCGTTTGTATCGGACCTCCCTTTGGAAAAGATAGTTATCTTAAAATTCCTTCGATTATATCTGCAGCTCAGGTAACAGGCGCAGATGCAATTCATCCCGGTTACGGTTTTCTTGCTGAGAATGCCAGCTTCTCTGAAATATGCCATGAATCAAATATTAAATTCATCGGTCCTTCTCCTGAAATGATTAAGGCGATGGGGGATAAGGCTTTTGCCAAAGATACAATGAAGAAAAGTCAGGTTCCTGTTATTCCCGGTAGTGATGGAATAGTTGAGAATATTGACCACGCAAAGGAACTTGCTAAAGAGATAGGTTATCCTGTAATAATTAAAGCTTCTGCAGGCGGTGGTGGAAAAGGGATGAGAATCGTCTCAGAAGAAAGTGATTTTCAAAAAGCATTTCAGACTGCACAGACAGAAGCGGAAGCAGCCTTTGCCAACGGTGATGTCTACATTGAAAAGTTTATTGAAAATCCCAGGCATATAGAAATTCAGGTAATGGGTGATCAGCACGGTAATGTCTATCATTATGGCGAGAGAGATTGCTCAATTCAAAGAAGACATCAAAAACTAATAGAAGAATCTCCCTCTCCTGCAGTTGATGAAGAATTAAGAAATCGGATGGGCGAAGCAGCAGTTAAGGGTGCTCAATCAGTAAATTATGAAGGAGCCGGCACAATTGAATTTTTACTTGACAAGCATAAAAACTTTTATTTCATGGAAATGAATACAAGAATTCAGGTTGAACATCCTGTTACTGAACTTGTTTATGATGTAGATCTGGTAAGGCAGCAGGTTCTTGTTGCAGCCGGAGAAAAAATCGTTGCTAAACCCAGAAAGCCACATGGTCATGCAATTGAATTCAGAATTAATGCAGAAGATCCGGAACATAACTTCAGACCATCACCCGGAAAAATTTCTTCACTGCATTTTCCCGGAGGTTATGGTGTCAGGATAGATTCACACATCTACCAGTCTTATTCAATTCCGCCTTACTACGATTCTCTGGTTGCTAAGCTTATTGTTTGGGGAGAAACGAGGGAACTAGCTATTATGCGTGGAAAAAGAGCTCTCAACGAATTTATAATTGAAGGCATAAAAACTACCATCCCCTTCCATTTGAGGGTTCTGGAAGATGGAAGATTTATGAGCGGAAATTTTGATACAAGTTTTCTTGAGAAATTTTAATATTCAAATTATTCAAAAAATTTACTTTAGAGGGAATTATGAAAATACCGGAAAATATTAAATACACAAATGATCACGAATGGGTTCGGGTTGAAGGAAGCATTGGTACAATTGGAGTTACAGATTATGCGCAGGGCGAATTAGGCGATGTCGTCTTTATTGATATTGATCCAGACTTAAAAGAAATTTCAAAAGGAAATTCATTCGGCACAATTGAAGCCGTTAAAACTGTAGGCGACCTTTTTGCACCATTTAGTGGTAAAGTCATTGAAATAAACAAAAAAATGTCTGATTCACCGGAAGTTGTAAATTCCGACCCATATGGTGATGGCTGGATGATAAAAGCTGAATTATCAAATCCTTCCGACCTCAATGAGCTGCTTGACGCAAATGCATACAAGAGTCTAATCGGTCAATAGACCGGTTGTTGATTTGAAGGAATTTTATTTTTTATTTAAACCCGTGAATAACGGGTTTTTATTTTTAATAAAATATTTATTTTAATGTAGATGAAACAACGCGACTTAATTTTAATAATTGACTTCGGCTCACAATATACCCAGCTAATCGCACGCAGGATACGGGAAGTTAATGTTTATTCTGAAATTCATCCTCACACTATTTCATTCGAAGAAATTAAAAAACTAAATCCCAAAGGAATAATTCTTTCGGGCGGACCAATGAGTGTTTATGATGATTCTGCCCCCGAGATTGATCCTCAGATATTTAATCTTAAAGTTCCATTCCTTGGCGTTTGTTACGGATTGCAGTTAATCTGTAAAAATTTTGGCGGAAAAGTTGAACCTGCAGTAGACCGTGAGTACGGAAAAGCAATTTTAAGAATTACGGATAATACTGATATACTCCGTGGAGTTGAAGATGCATCAATTGTTTGGATGAGCCATGGTGACTATTTAACAGAACTTCCTAAAGGATTTAAAGTAGTTGGAGAATCAGATCATTCCCCGATATGTGCTGTATCAAATCCATCAAAAAGATTTTATGGATTGCAGTTTCATCCGGAAGTTGTTCACACTGAAGACGGTGAAAAGATCATCAACAATTTTCTATTTGAGATATGCAAATGTAAAGGAGATTGGACTTCTAAAAATTTTATAGAAGATCAGCTTGAAAAAATTAAACTAACTATTGGCAGCTCAAAAGCAATTTGCGCACTCAGCGGCGGCGTTGATTCTACTGTTGCCGCAGTTCTTGTCAAAAAGGCTATTGGTGATAATTTAATTTGCATTCATATTGATAATGGTTTGATGCGTAAAAATGAAAGTGAAAAGATCGGGATGTTATTTGATGAGAAACTGAAGTTACATCATATTCATGTAGATGCTTCAGAAAAATTTCTTAAGAACCTTAAAGGTGTTTCCGATCCGGAAAAGAAAAGAAAAATAATCGGTAATACTTTTATTGAAATATTTGAGGAAGAAGCAGCTAAGATAAAAGATGCTGAATTTCTTGTTCAAGGAACACTATACCCGGATGTAATTGAATCCGTTTCTGTAAAAGGTGCTTCAGCAACAATAAAAACTCATCACAATGTTGGTGGACTTCCGGAAAAAATGCATCTTAAACTGATTGAACCTTTTCGCGAATTATTCAAAGATGAAGTCAGAAGTGTTGGCAGGAGTCTTAATATTCCTCCTGAATTTATTAATCGTCATCCATTTCCCGGTCCTGGGCTCGGCGTAAGAGTATTGGGTGAAATCACGAAGGAAAGACTTGATATTCTACGTGAAGCTGATGATATTTTCATTACATCAATTAAAGAAGCAGGATTGTATAACAGTATCTGGCAGGCATTTACTGTTTTGCTTCCGGTCAGCAGCGTTGGTGTAATGGGTGATGCAAGAACTTATGAGTTTGTTCTGTCTCTTCGTGCTGTTACTTCAGTGGATGGAATGACAGCCGATTGGTATTCATTCGAGCACGACTTTCTTGCATCTGTTTCTAATAAAATTATTAATAAGGTTAGAGGAGTAAACAGAGTAGTGTATGATATAAGCTCAAAACCTCCGGCAACTATTGAATGGGAATAATTGTTTATAAAAACGCAAATATTAATGATGCTTAAAAAGTTATCGGTTGAAAATATTCTTACGATTTTAATAGTGCTACTTTCAGTGCATAGTGCAAGTCCTCAGGAGGTTTCTGAAAAAGAAATAAATATTGAGTTTGATCAGGCGCTTGGATTGTATAACTCTGGTAATTATGAGGATGCTCTCGCTGGTTTTAACAAAGTTATCATTGATTATAAGTATAATTCAAAGACAACCGCATCAGAATTATTCAAAGCTAAAAGCCAGCTTGAGTTAAAGCAGTACAGTCAATTCAAATCAACTGCCGATCAGTTTTTTATTTTGTACCCGGACAGTAAATACGAAGACGAAATGAGGTTGCTTTTAACCAGGTATAATCTAGAAATAGCAAATTATTTTAATGCATTCAGAGAAGTTCTGTACATTATCGATAAAACAAAATCGACTTCATCTGAACAAAATGCAAGAACGATTGGTGAAGGCATAGCCGCCAAATATCTTAACGATTCGCAACTTGATAAGGCTGGTTCAACTTTCAGCAGCGGTAAGATAAAACCATTTATTCTTCTCCAGAAAGGAAAGTACTTCATTAGAAGCAACAATTCATCAGGCGCTAAAAGAACTTTTGAAGAAATAATTAATGATTATCCTCAATCAGTTGAATACGATGAAGCGAAAAGATTAATTAATCATTCGTACAATTCTGTGCCCGCAACTACAGTAATTGGAGTAATGTTGCCGCTTGAAACAAATCTTTCCGGCGGTTATGATTCCCAACCTGCGGCAGAAATTTTAGAGGGAATTAAGTTTGCTGTGGATGAGTTCAATAAACTCAGGGATGACAAAATTGGGTTATTAATCCGGGATACAAAAAAAGATGTTGAGGAAATAGAGAAAATCAAGGAAGAGTTTGTGTCGCTTAATTCACTTATTGCGGTCATTGGCCCAATTTTCAGTAATGAAGTCAGAGTTGCATTGGATGAATTTGATGACTATGACATTCCGATAATATCTCCAACTGCAACCGATGATGATTTAACCAGTATTAGCCATAATTTTTTCCAGGCAAATCCTTCATTCTCCGTAAGAGGAAGGGTTATGGCTCAATATGTTTTCTATGTTGAAAATAAACGAATTGTTTCAGTCATGAATTCCATTGAAGGATATTCACCAATTCTTGCTTCCTCATTCATAAGTGAGTTTGAAAAATTAGGAGGAAGAGTTGTAAGAAAAGAATCTTTCAAAAATGATTACACTGATTTCAGTAATCCTATTTCAAATATTTACAGAGACTCACTTTTAATCGAAGGTATATATATCCCACTTTCTGATAATTCGGTAACACCATTCATATTTTCAGAGCTTATAAAATACAATATTAAAATTCCGATTTTTGGTAATCAGGATTGGTTCACTGCGAAAGGTTTTGAAACGGCTGCAGAAATAAGTAATAATTTAATTTTTGAGTCCGATTACTTTGTTGATTTTAATACTGATGCATACAAATTATTTAATGAGGAATTTAGTATAATCACACAAAAAGATGTAAACCGGAATGTTCTTTATGGATATGATGCAGCAAAATATATTCTAACAGCTTACAGAAATAGTGAATCTGGCAGAAAGAATCTCGTAAATAAAATGATCTCAGGTATGGTTAGTAATGGATTACGAAATAATATCTCATTTGATGAACAAAGAGTAAACAAATTCTTAAACATAGTTCGTTACAAGGATGGCGTTTTTGAGCTTGTGGACAAATTCCGGCTTAGTCAATAGTTATGATGAAAGAAGAAAAAAAGTTAACAGTAAAAGAACTTCCTCCTGATGATCGTCCTCGTGAAAAATTGTTATTAAGAGGGCCGCAAAGTCTTACAGATTCAGAGTTAGTTGCAATTCTTCTCAGGACGGGAAAGAAAGGAACTTCAGTTTTAGAAATAGCAAGAGAACTCATCAACAGTGAAAAAAATTTAGCTATGCTCGCAACCAAATCTGTCAAATCACTGACGAAAATAAGCGGGATCGGTAATGACAAAGCTGCAACCCTGGCTGCGGCATTTGAATTGAGCAGAAGAATATTATCGCAGGCTAAGTGGCAATCAAATAAAAAAATTACTTCGCCACAGGATGTTGCTGAAATTTTTATCCCATTATTAAGAGATGACACAAAAGAAAAATTTATTGTAGTATGTCTTAATTCTGCTAACAAAATTATTAAGTACGAAACAATTTCTATTGGAAATCTGAACTCAAGCGTTGTTCATCCAAGAGAAATCTTTAAAGTAGCAATTGATAATTTGTCGGCAAGTATAATACTGATTCACAATCACCCAAGCGGTAATCCTGAACCGAGTAATGAGGACATAAGTATTACTAAGAAAATTGTCGAAACAGGCAAAATTCTGGATATTCCGGTATTTGACCATCTGATAATAGCTGGAGAAACCCATACCAGTTTTGTTGAAAAGAGACTAATTTGAAAGAAAAAAAGTTTTTTATTGAAAATATTAACTCAAATAAGTATATATTTGTAGTGAATTTATACTACTCAATGACAATCAGTAGTTGAAGTTTATCTTAATTTTAACTCTAATTAAAACAATCAATCATTAATAATCGGAGGTTTCATATGAGCCTACTTAAAAATTTCAGGACTCCCGTCCTCGCCGCTGTTATGTTTGTTAGCATGGCGCTGATTGCGGGTTGCGGTGGTTTAAGTGAAGCTCAGATTGCAGAGCTCAATGCATTGCGTGAAGAAGTAAAATCACTCGAGGCAGATGCTAACAGTCTGAGAGATCAAAAAGCCCAGCTTGAATCTGAGATTCAGACAATAAATAGAAAATTGGCTGAATGCAACAAGCAAAAGGAAGAAACTAAGGCAAATTTAGAAAAACTGCCTAAGTAATAATTAACAGGAATTTTATAAAAAAATGAAAATGGAGAAAAAAATGAAACTCGCAAAAATATTAGTTGCTATCATTTCCCTTTCTTTCCTGTTATCTCTTTCTTCCTTTGCACAAGAAGAAGAGATGACTAAAGAGGAGTGGGAAGCTGAAATGACCCGGCTTACCGGGAAGAAACAAGCCTTAACTTCAGAGATTGAAACCTTAAATACGGATTTGGAAAATCTCAACACAGTTAAAGCTGGTCTTCAAGACCCAGAACAATGCATTGATGAACTTTACGCACTTGTTGGTGCTACCAGAAGTGATGTAGATAATTTCAGAAATGCTGTTAACGAGCTTGATGGTAAAATAAAGAGAAAAGAAAGCCCGAAGGCTGACCGACAAGCTGATCTTAATGCTTTAAAGATGAATAAAATAAGTGCATTACCAGAATTTTTCGACAAAGTTCACAACAAGATGCAAAAAGCTCTTGATGAGTGGATGGATGCACCTCCTGTAATTTCATATAAAGTTGTTAAAGGAGATCATCTTTGGGGTATTGCCAGAAAGAAAGAACACTATGGAAACGGATTTGCTTGGCCGGTTATTTATAAAGCCAACAGAGATAAAATCAAAAATCCGGATTTGATTTATCCTAATCAGGAATTCTCTATTCCTCCTCTAACACAGGAAGAAAAATCTAAATACGAAAAACTAAGATCAAATTACAAACCAGCTCCGGTGCAGTAAAAATTTCTTGTCTTTTTTGTTAACATATTCTAACTAGAAAGAACCCTTGTCCCGATCCGGGATAAGGGTTTTTTCATTTAAAATTATATGACCGCAGTAGAAAAGAAAATAGTAATTGAAAATGTAAATATGCTTGATCTTCTTGGTTTTAATGATTCAAATCTTAAAGCACTTGAAGACAGATTTAATGCAGCCATAACTGTTAGAGGCGATAATATTACCATTCGGGGCGTTGGCGAAGAAGTAGAGCTCATCGAAAGGATTTTTAAGGAAATGGCTTATGTCCTTAACACTAGTGGAAGATTAGAGATCAATGATATTAACACCATTTTAGATTTAACAATTGAGGGTAGGGAAATTGTTGACGAAGATGAGTTTGATAAAATAGTACTCTATACAAAGAAAGATGTTATTAAAGCCAGGACTCCGGGACAAATTAATTATATAAATCTTGCTCGAAAAAATGATATCTGCTTTGCCATCGGACCAGCAGGTACAGGTAAAACATATCTTGCTGTCGCAATTGCAGTCTCTGCACTTAAAAGAGGTTTGGTCAAGAAGTTAATTTTAGCAAGACCTGCGGTTGAAGCAGGTGAAAGTCTTGGATTTCTTCCAGGAGACTTTCGTGAAAAGATTGATCCTTACCTTCGCCCGCTTTATGATGCGCTTGATGATATGATTCCATCAGAAAAATTAAAAAATTATGTTGAAAAGCGAATTATTGAAATTGTTCCGCTTGCCTACATGCGCGGCAGAACCCTGAATAGTGCTTATGTGATACTTGATGAAGCTCAGAACGCAACAACTATGCAAATGAAAATGTTCTTAACCAGGCTGGGAGGAAACTCTAAATCAATAATTACAGGTGATATAACTCAAATTGATCTTCCTTCAAAGCAGGTAAGCGGATTGGTTCAGGCAAGGGAAATACTCTCTAAAGTTGAAGGCGTTGCGTTTGTTTATTTTGATAAAGGCGATGTTGTCAGGCACAAACTTGTTAAAGATATTATTGATGCCTACGAGAAATTCAACAACAATAAAAATGATATTTCTTAAACTTCTTTTTTACTCTCCTCCCAGTAATAATCCATTTCCTTAAGATTTGAATCTGATAATTTTTTACCGGTTGCTTTTATTTTTTCCTCCACATAGCTGAATCGCCTGATAAATTTTGCGTTGGTTCTTCTCAGTGCATTTTCAGGATTGATGTCTAAAAATCTTGCATAATTTACCAGCGCAAAGAATACATCACCGACTTCAGTCTCTAAGGTTTCATATAAATTCTCATAATCACTTTTGTCTTTTGAATTTATTCTAATGACTTCAACTTCATGCATCTCCTCAATTTCTTCGATAACTTTTTTCCAGACGTCCTCTTTCTTTTCCCAATCAAATCCGACTTTTGCAGCTTTTTCCTGCAGCCTGTGTGCTCTTTGTAGTGCAGGCAGCATTTCAGGAACACCTTCGAGAACAGAATTTCTGCCTTCTTCCAGCTTTATTTCTTCCCAGTTCTTTTTTACTTCCTGTGAACCCGATACTTTTACATCTCCAAAAACATGAGGATGTCTTCTGATTAATTTACTCTGAATCGAATCAATCACATCATCAATAGTAAAACCGTTTTGTTCTGAAGCTATTATTGTGTGGAATACAACATGAAGAAGCAAATCGCCAAGCTCGCTTTTCAGATCATCGTAATTTTTTTTCTCGATTGCTTCAACAACTTCGTAAGCTTCCTCAATTGTAGCGGCTTTAATTGAGTCGTTAGTTTGCTCACGATCCCACGGACATTCCTTCCTTAATTTTTTAACTATCTCAACGAATTCATTAAATTTGCTTCCGGTCATAAGATAAATCCTTATTCTTGTATGACTAATTTGTTACTGTGTACTTATAGATTCAAATTTAATCAAAATAAAACTCTCTGAGTAGAAATAGAGGAAATCATGTTTGAAGAGAAACTAAAACAAATGGGAATTACAATTCCGGAACCAGTTAAACCATTAGCTGCATACATTCCTGCAATGCAGGTTGGAAATTTGGTGATGACATCCGGTCAGGTGCCAATATCCGCAGGGGTTGTAAAGTTTCAGGGAAAAGTTGGTAAAGACCTATCCGAGGAGGAAGGAAAAGAAGCTGCTAAACTTTGTGCGATTAACTGTTTGAGTGCAGTGAAAAGTGTGATCGGAAGTCTTGACAAAATAAACAGAATATTAAAACTTACGGTATTCATCAGCAGTGCCGAAGGATTTACAGCTCAGCCAAAAGTTGCAAATGGTGCATCAGAATTTATCGGCGAAATATTTGGTGACGCGGGAAAGCATGTTCGAAGCGCTGTTGGAGTAAGTGAATTACCTCTGAACTCTGCCGTTGAAATTGAAATGATAGTCGAGATAAAAGCTTAATTACAGAGCCAGCCAGTTCTTAATTATCTTTTTGCCGAATGGTGTGAGTATTGATTCAGGATGGAATTGTATTCCTTCGAGAGAATAGATTTTATGTCTGACACCCATAATTTCACCCGTTGAAGTTTTAGCCGAAATTTCTAATTCTTCTGGAATGGTATTTTCACTGACGATAAGAGAATGATATCTCATCGCTTCAAAGTTTTGAACAAGATTTTTAAAAATAGTTTTATTATCGTGAACAACGGCAGAGATTTTCCCATGATAAATATTTTCTGCATTAACTACTTCTGCTCCGAATAAATAGCAGATTGCCTGCATCCCTAAACAAACTCCAAGAATCGGAACTGAATTTCCAAAGACCCTTATCGCCTCCAAAGTTAATCCTGAATTTTCCGGTCTTCCCGGACCAGGTGATATTAAAATTTTATCCGGCTGAAACTTTTCTATTGAGCCAATGCTCTCATCATTCCTCAAAATTGTAATATCGCTTTTATATTTGCCCAGCAGTTGAACAAGATTAAAGGTAAATGAGTCAAAATTATCAATTACAAGAATTTTCAACTAAAATCCTCAATTATTCTATATTATAATGTGTTTGTAAATATGCTGCCTAAATTGTTCCCTTGATACTAAGAATTTCTAATAGGTATATTTGAATGCACAAAATTAAAGGAAATATTTTTAATGCAAAGAGAAATGTTGAAGTCCAAAATTCACCGTGTCACAGTTACTAAGGCCGAGTTGTATTATGAAGGAAGCATAACAGTTGACAAAGATTTATTGGAAGCTGCGGACATTTTGCCGTATGAAAAAGTTCAGGTGCTGAATTTTAATAATGGTACTCGTTTGGATACTTATACTATTGAAGGTGCTTCAGGAAGTGGTACAATTTGCTTAAATGGTCCTGCTGCAAGATTTGGTTCAGTTGGCGATGAAGTAATTATAGTTAGCTATGTTCAGCTTCCTGATTCAGATGCAAAAAAGATCAAGCCAAAAGTCGTTTTGGTGGATAAAAAAAATAAGATCACGAAGATATTGTAAGAGAATTTCGGATAGTTATCCTTGCTTTTCTTAAATTATTTAGATAAAATTGATTTAACTTTTCAGGTGGTGATGTGAAAAATATAATACTTGTTGTTTTGATTTCAACGGTTGGAACTTTTGCACAATTCAGAGATACCGGTATTGAACCTAAAAGTGTTAAAGAGGGTATCGTAGCCGAAAATTCAGGTTCGCTTTTTGGATTTATAAATTCTGATGATTTTATAATGCGTCATTCATTCAGCCTGAACTATTCTGCCTTTGCCGGCGAAGGTATGTCCTTAACAAGCTATACAAACAGTATGTTTTACAGATTAATGAATAATCTAAATGTTCAATTAGATGTATCTGTAATGTATTCACCGTACAGCACTTTGGGCGACCAGTTTCAGAAAGATATTTCGGGAGTATATATAAGTAACGCTGCAATTAACTATCATCCCTGGAATAATTTTTCAGTTCATCTGCAATACAGAAGTATGCCGTTCGGTTATGGTTATTATCATCCGTTCTACGGATACGGGAACCCGTTTAATTTTAGTTCGGATATTAATGGATTTAGAAACGAATCACCTTTCGAAGAAAAATAGAATTTAGTCTAAATTGACGGAGTAAAAAATTTCAAACGAAAACAAAAAAGAAAACCATAAAAAAAACCTGACATTAAATCTTTCAATCCTCAGCCTGATTATAATTAATTCTATTTTAGCTTATTCTGCTTTCAATACTCTTTCACTTAACTATTTTAACTCCGATGATGAAATATTATTTGACAGTACCCAAGCTAGAATACAGGTTGAAGTATTGAATGGTTGCGGTGTAAGCGGGATTGCAGAAAAAATTACTGATCATTTAAGATCCAATAATATTGACGTAGTAAGTTTAGGGAACTATCGTTCGTTTGAAATTGAAAACAGCATCATCATTGGCAGGAATGAAAAATTTCACAACGCAGAAATGGTAGCTGCTATTGTTGGTCTGGATAAAAACGAAATAATACAACAACTCAATCCCGATTATTTACTTGATGTTACCTTTATACTCGGCAAAGATTACAAAAATTTAATTCCATTAAAGAAGAGGCAAAATTGAATTCAACAGATTTAGCTCAACATATCTCTGAAGTTATCTTCACAAAAAAAGGATTTAATGTTCTGAAAGTTGACCTTCGGAAACTTGTAACTTTTACAGATTACTTTGTGATTTGTTCAGCCGATTCGGATACACAGGTTAAAGCAATTGCAGATGAGGTTGATAAAGCGCTATCTGACGAAGGAATTAAGTGCTGGCACAAAGAGGGTCTCAAGGCGCTAAGCTGGGTTTTGTTGGATTATGTTGATGTTGTTGTCCACGTTTTTAAAAAGGATGCCAGAGAGTTTTACAATCTTGAAAAACTTTGGGGAGATGCACCATCAGAAAAAATGAGTGATCCTGCTGAGAAGAAAACAGCAACAACGAAACGGTGAATGTCTTTTCACCGGTATAGTTTTTTCCGGTCTTCTTCTTTAATAAGTTTGCATATCAGATTTCAGTCATAATTATCCCTGCACTTTGAAAAAGTATTTACAAAAAATATTTAATGAAGCGTCACAGCAATTAGCATATCTTAATGATATTGAACTAACATTCGATACTCCTAAAATTGAAACTCACGGCGATCTTTCCTCAAACTCTGCAATGATCCTTTCGAAAAAATTAAAAAGGAATCCAAGAGAAATCGCCACAGAAATTCTTTCAAACCTTAAAATTGATAGCAACATTATAAGCAAAACTGAAATTGCTGGCCCGGGATTTATTAATTTTTATTTTACTCCCTCGTTCTTAGCAGAGATTGTTAAAGATATAAATGATCAGGTTGATGATTTTGGTAAATCAAAAAAGTATGCCGGTAAAAAAGCTAATGTTGAATTTGTGTCTGCAAATCCAACAGGTCCACTTACTGTTGGTCACGGAAGAAATGCGGTTATTGGCGATACTGTTGCAAATCTTCTTGAATGGATTGGATATGAAGTTGACCGTGAATATTATTTCAACGATGCAGGCAGACAAATGCGTGTACTTGGCGATTCAGTCAGAATCAGGTATCTGAATCTTCTTGGCAATAATCTTGAATTTCCTGAAGATTATTACCAGGGTGAATACATTGTAGATATTGCTAAACGAATTAAGAAAGAATTTGGAGATAGTCTTACTAACGAATCAGCTGAAGGAAAGTTTAAAGAAATTGCTGAATCAGAAATATTTAATGACATAAAGAAAAGTTTGGACAAACTTGGAATTCATCATAAAATATTTTTTAATGAGAAATCACTTTATGAAGAAGGAAAAATTGAAAAACTTCTGAGTGATTTTAATAAATCAGGATTAACTTACGAGAAAGACCTAGCTATTTGGCTTAAACTTTCAGAAATGACCGGTGGAGAAGATAAAGTTATTGTAAAGTCTACCGGTGAGCCGACATATCGTTTGCCTGACATTGCTTACCACGCTATAAAGTATGATCGTGGATATGATTTACTGGTTGATCTTTTTGGTTCGGATCACAACGCAACTTACCCGGATGTTCTTGCCGGAATAAAAGCTTTAGGCTATGATGTGAGCAAAGTGAAAGTGTTGATCCATCAATTTGTGACGATTGTGAAAGATGGTGAGGTTGTAAAAATGTCAACACGCAAAGCTAACTACATAACTTTAGATGAGTTGATTGATGAAGTTGGTAGTGATGTTGTGAGATACTTTTTCAATATGCGCTCAATTTCTTCTCATATGAATTTTGATATTGACCTTGCAAAAAAACAAAGCGATGAGAACCCTGTTTTTTATCTACAGTATGCTCACGCAAGAATTTGTTCTATTATCAGAACCGTCGAATCAGAAAACTTAAAACCGGCAATAGATAATTTGAATTTACTAGTTGCAGAAGAAGAACAGGCATTGCTTAAAAAGCTGCATAAGTTTGAAGAAGAAGTATTATACAGCGCAGAAAATTATGAACCTCAGAAAATTTGCGCATACCTGGAAGACCTTGCTGCTGCATTTCATAAGTTTTATACTTTCAGGCGAATACTTGGCAGCGAGAAAAATATTGCCGAGGCACGATTAGCTTTAGCGGTTGCAACAAAGATAGTAATTAAAAATGGATTGGCAATCCTAGGTGTTTCTGCACCGGAGAAGATGTGACTTTCATTACTCCGCAATCGCAACCGAACAAGCAAAAACTGAATTAGCTCCAGCTTTATACAACGCAATTCCACATTCAAGTAATGTAGCTCCGGTTGTGCAAACATCATCCACAATAAGAATATTTTTTCCTTTTACTTTTTCGGCATTCCTTACTTTAAATGCGTTTGAGACATTTAACGCTCTTTCTTTCATTTTCAGTTTTGTTTGAGACTCAGTGTATTTAATTCGCTTTATCATTTTGCCGGAATAGGGAATATTCAGTGATTTGCTTAGTCCTTTTGCCAGATAATCAGATTGGTTGTAACCTCTTTCAGCTTTTTTAAGATGATGAATTGGAACAGGAATGATCAAATCAAGCTGCCAGTCTTTCAACTTTAATTCCTTCGGCAATAAGTTCACCAAGAAAAATTCCCAGCTTGAATTGCTTTTTATACTTTAATGCGTGAATAATTTGCTGAAGGGTTTTATCGGTCTCAAAAACATATTTTGCGTAGAAATCTTTTATAACTTTAGTAGAACCAAAATTCTTATCGAATTCATTTTGCAGTCTATCTTCATCAGCAATTAAAATGCTGCTGATGACACTCATCGCAAACAGGTTTTTCTTCAACGGATAATTTTTTATTGCAGCCGGGACAAAGTCTCGGAAGGAAAAAATCAAATATGTAGCCTGCAAATTTCATTCAGGTAAGATACTAATTTTATTTCATAACTCAAGTTGACTGCCTAATTGTGTGTGGAATGTAAAACCGTTGAAACGGTTACAAGAAATAGTTCTTCGTTTAATTAACCCACGACTTAAGTCGTGGGTTAATAAGAAAAAAGTTAGAGTTTTAAACCGTTTTAACGGTTTACAATGACAAGCGGTCAACTTCGTTTCATTATTAAGTAGCGATTTGATTGTATGGACTAAATATTGAATCATCCAATCATGCTTTCATTCGAATCATGCAATCATGCAAACGAATGCTCTTTACGTGGCATTACAACATTCCATTTCGTTTACGAATAAACCATTCCATCGAAAATAAAAATACTGCTATCATCAACATCCACGTATCTGACCATAGAGTAATTTCTGAAGTAATAATTTTTTCCTTAGAAGAATTTAATTTGAGTTCTTTAAGTTTGCTCAGTAATGTCAAGTAATCAACAACAAAGAAAAATTCACCTCCGGTTTCGTTTGCAAGCAGACTTAAGAAAGTATAATTCATCACAGGATTGATCATCTCAATATCTATTTCACCAATATTGAAGCTTCCGTTATCATTACCCAAAACTCTATTCTCAATAGTCGCTCCTGCAGAATATTTGAAATCTCCGGTCTCATTAATTGTAATCGAGCCTTCATATAAACCGGGACCAACATTCTGCATATCAGTTTCATAATTATTTTTATCAGAAGATATTTTAATTTTTATTCCGGCATCAGAAATTGGATTTAGTGATTCATCGAAAACTTCACCGGTAAATTCGATTCTTTCACCTTGCGAAAAACTTTTCTTAGATGTTTTTACCTGCACCAGCTTCTGATCTTCACCGGCTTTCAGCCAACGCAAAGAGTTAATAATAAAGCTATCAAATAAATCCAACCCCTTCGGTGCAATCTGTAATTTCCATTTCCAGATATCTTTTGCAAGAACCGCAATTGATCTTTTCCCGCTGAAATTATTTGAAAGGATCAAAGGTGAGCTTACAACTGTGTTATTTACTTTTATCTGTGCGAGTGTTTTACTTTCAATTCGTGAACTGAAAATTACATTCGGCTGTAAGACAGGGGGCAGATTATTCCAGGAATCAACAGGATCTTTTTGGGTTTGCTGCAGTATCGGGTTATTTTGCTGCTCAGGAAGAAGATACGGCTGAACTTCCTTAAAGCCGCTTAAACCCTGCTTTATTGAAAAAGGCAGTTCATTACCGAACCTGCTAAGTTTTGTTATGCTTAAACCGGCAGATAACGTAAAGAAGAAAGGAGTTTTTTTATCTTTGATTTTTGAGAACACACGGCTCAATAAATCCTCGGGTGTTGCATCAGAAGGAAAGCCGATGAGGAAAAGTACATCCGCACTATCTATTGTCTGGTAATTTAATTTTTCCTGGAATTTGTCTTTCGACAACTGCACGATGGAACTCATTTCAATATTTTCATCTCGCTTTAATGAATTCTTAATAAATGTCAGGTCAGAGTTCGGGCTTGATGCAAGCAGTAAAACTTTAATTTTTCCCGACAGAACATTTATATAAAAGATTTTCTTGTTGTTCGCAGTCGTATATTCATCCTTTAGAGTTGAAAGTTGAATGCTGAGTTTTTTCTCACCGCTGCTTTGAGCTTTGTAATCAAAAGAAATATTCTGAGTCCCAGCATTACTCAAAATAATTGTTTGCTGAGAATAGAATTTATTATCTTCATATAAAGTGGCGCTGACTGATTCACCCGAAAATCCTCTATTGGAAACAGTTGTGATTATATTCGTTGGCGTTTCAGCATAAAGGAAATCATTGTGTAAAATTTTTTTTATTTCGACATCTTTGTGTTGAGTAGTATCGCCAATTCCAATCGTGAACACCGGGATTCCAAGGTTAACAGCATCGTAATAGGGATTACCGCCCGATGTTATCACGCCATCGGTTACCAAAGTTATCGAAGAAATATTTTTATCTGAGTTTACTACCTGCTCAAATATTTTCTGAAAATTTGTTGACCCGTCTGAAAAACTTAATCCTTCAAGACTATCGGCGCTGATTTCTTTAACTGAATTACCAAATTCATAAAAAGCCAAATTACTTTCGGAGCTCGTTGATGAAAAATCATTAAGTATTTTTTTTACCGAATTAATTCGTTCAGTTCCATCATTAATCCGGATGGATCTTGAATTATCTATAAATACAAGATTCGCTGGTTCAAGTGTAAGTTTTTTTGCAAGATTTAAGACCGGCTCGAAAAGAATCAGGCATAAAATCAACAATGCTGAAATTCTTAAAGTTACGAGCAATATTTTTTTTAACGGCTGTATTTGCGGTATTGTATATCTGTAAACATAGATAGAATAGAGAGCGATAAGAATTAAAGCCGCAAATAAATAAAATGCAGAGTAAGTTAATGATAGATGAATGTCTTCGTATCCGAACATCAAAACGAAAGCTCCCCCTTGAATATTGTTACTGCTTTTCCGGAAATATTCAAATTATTTTTTGAAGGAGAGTAATCAACATTCACTCTTCCTTTTCTGCCGAGTATATCACCTTGTTCAAAAGTAAAAGTTTTTTCTTCAGTATTCTCTTCGATTAATCCCAGCTTGCGCAGTACCAGAAGTAATGGTCCATTTGCAGAACCGGTTACCGGGTCTTCATCTATTCCGTAAAAAGGTGTGAAGAATCGTAAATGTGCATGGTTTTTATTTTCGATGGTTTCAGTTGTAAATACTGTGAAAGCATCATAACCTTTTCTTGCAAGACTAAGGTTTAATAATTTTTTAAAGTCAGGTTTTAGGTGCATTAAATCATTTAAAGATGAAACATATATGTAAAGATATCCTGCATCATCAAGAATAAAAGGAAATTTTTTTGGATTGATTACTTTTTCACCATTGAGTGCTTCGATGATTTCTTCTCTATTACCTTCAAATATTTTTAATTCAGGAACCGGAATACTAAGTGTATGAATTCCATTCTTCGTGCTGCCTTTTAAAATGCCGGAAAGCGTTTTAAAAGTAATGGAAGAATTATCGCCAATAATTTCTTGATGCAGTAAGTAATGAATTGAAGCTATAGTTGCGTGTCCACATAGTCTAACCTCAACTTTTGGAGTAAACCATTGTAAATTAAAATCGGCTTCGCTGGATTTTGATATGAATGCAGTTTCAGAAACATTAAACTCTCGTGCAATAAGCTGCATTTCTTCGCTGCTTAGTTCATCCGAATAAACTACACCGGCAGGATTTCCTCTGAATGGTTCATCAGTGAAGGCATCAATCTGGCAGACATCAATCAGCTTTTTCATTAAACTTCTTTTCTATGCCCCAGCTTTTCATCTTTTTGAAAGTATCATAATCAGTAAGATCAAAATGGATAGGTGTTACCGAAACGAATTTATTCTTTATTGCAAACTGATCGCTATTGCTTTCATTTTCAATTTCTATCAATTTTCCGGTTAGCCAGTAATAATCTTTACCGAAAGGATCGGTTCGCTTTTCATAAATATCATCCCATTTGGCTCTGCTCTGCTCGGTTACAAGTATGCCTGCAATCTCTTGCTCAGGAAAATTTGGAACATTTACATTCAGAAGTGTGCCTCTGGGAATCTCGTGCTTTGTCATTTTTTGTGCAAGATATTTTGCAACTTTACCGGCATATGTGAAATCTTTTGCATCGTGACTTGTGACTGAGATTGCAATTGCCGGAACATCCATTATCGCAGCCTCTCTTGCTGCTGAAACTGTTCCGGAGTAAATTATATTTATTGCAGTATTTGAACCATGATTAATTCCTGAGATCACCAGGTCGGGTGATTCACCAATGATATTCCTGATTCCCATTTTAACACAATCAGCAGGTGTTCCTTCAACGGCGTATCCGAAAAAATTTCCATTCTTAAAATATTTTGTTACACGGAGAGGATATTTCATGGTAATTCCATGTCCCACAGCACTTTGTTCTTCGCTTGGAGCAACGACGATGACTTCGCCAATTTCCTTTAATGCTTCGGCTAAAGCTGAAATGCCCGCTGAATCAATTCCATCATCATTAGTTACTAAGATTTTCAATATATTTACCCTAATTGATGTTTTAAATATAACTGTGCTAATATACTATTTAAAGTGTTATACTCTCAATTTGACTTAAATACCTGATTTTTAATTTATGTTCATCCTTAAACCTTTTATTTTCCAACAATTTCCTGAAATAATCTTTGGCTTTTCTACTAAGGTAGGGCAGAATTTAAGTCCTCCATTTTATTTTAATCTATCTTACAGTGTAGGAGATGAAAGAGAAAATGTTGATTCAAATAGAAGAGCATTTTTTAAAGAACTTGGTCTTAACGAAAAAATGATCAGCTATCAAAAACAGGTTCATGAGGATAAGATTAATCTTGTTGATTCGTATGGCAGTTGTGGTGAAAGTGATGCTTTGATTACTACAACGCGAAATCTTGGTCTGGCTATAAGCAGCGCAGATTGTCCGGCAATTTTTATTTATGACCCGGTGCAAAAAGTAATTGCTGCAATTCATTCCGGCTGGAAGGGAACTGAAAAACAGATTGTCAGAAAAGCTGCGCAAAAATTAAGAAGTGAATTAAATTGCAATCCTTCAAATTTAATTTGTTATATCGGACCTTCAATCTCCAGCAGCAACTACCAAGTTGGTGAGGATGTTGCACATAGATTTAATAATAAATTCATCGAAAAAAGAGAAAACAAATTTTACCTTGATCTTGCCGGAGCGAATCTAAATATGCTGCTTGAAGAAAGAGTTAAAAGAACGAATATTCAGGTTTCCGTGTTATGTAGTTATGAATATAACAGCATTCTTCATTCATACAGACGTGATGGAATGAAGTCAGGCAGAGCGCTTGGAGTAATTGCGATGAAGGATTCAAATTGAATAAACTTACCGTCAAAATCATTCTTGCATATTCAGCGCTGTGTTTCATCTGGGGTTCAACCTGGATTGCCATACGATTCGGGCTTGAAGCTTTAACACCAATTTTTTCTGCCGGTGTCAGGTTCTCGATTGCATCAATTTTTATTTTTATTCTGATGCGAATAAAAAGTATATCAATTCAAACCGATAAAGTAGCTATTCGTCTTTATTTATTAATGGGATTTCTCTCCTTCGTAATTCCTTTCGGTCTGGTTTATTGGGCGCAACAGTTTGTTCCATCAGGTATGGCTGCTGTGCTGTTTGCTGTCTATCCATTCTGGGTGGTAATTTTTTCATATGTAAGAATGCCGGGCGAATTTATTGGACTCTATAAGGTTTTCGGAACCGTACTTGGTTTTGCCGGCATAGTTATAATTTTTTCCGATTCGTTTACAGGTAATCTTTCTAACTATTTGATTGGTATGTTTGCAGTAGTATTGAGTGGTACAATGCAGGCGTGGATTGCAGTTTCAATTAAGAAGTTCGGTCATCATCTGCATCCGTTGTCAATGAATTTTATCCCGATGGTGATCGCTGGAATCTCAATGCTTGTAATAGCGTTTATTGCAGAAGATCTTTCTAATTTAAAATTCAATGAAAATGCTTATCTGTCAGTACTTTACCTCGCTTTCTTTGGTAGTGTTATCACTTTCACATCGTTCTATTGGCTGATTAAACATGTTAACGTGGTAATACTTTCCTTAATTGCTTTCATTACACCTGTAGTTGCATTGATTCTCGGATACTTTTTCTATAACGAAGTACTTTCCAGCAGACACTTTATTGGTTCTCTGGTAGTATTAACCGGAGTTCTCGTGGCTAATCTGGGCAGTCTCCGCAAATTAAGAAAGGGTTTGATAATTAAAACAGAAATAGGTTCAGATAAAAGCACTGATCATCTTCGCTAAATATTTATTAACATTTACTTAATTTTAATCAACAAAAAAAATATAATTGAAATAATGATCAACATTATCAGAATAAAAAATGCAACATTCTATGGTTACCATGGTGTAAGCAATGAAGAGCAGAATGTAGGGGGAAAGTTTGAAGCTGACATTGATATTTACACAGATTTCTCAGAAGCGGCTCTGGGCGATGATTTGAAAAAAACAGTTGATTATTATCAGGTGTATTCATTCCTTAACCAGTTTGCTGTAAGACAGAAATATTATTTGATTGAGTCACTGGCAGTAGAAATAGCCGATGAGTTGTTAAAACAATATGACAAAATTATAAAAGTTGCGGTAAGAGTCAGGAAAAACAATCCTCCCCTCGGCGGAGTAGTAGATTGTGTTGAAGCTGAAGTAATTAAAGAAAGAAATTAAGCAAACTTTTAACAAGGCTGATAGAATCAAAAACAATGCTTACATAGGAATTGGTTCAAATGTTGGTGTGCAAATCAACAAAATTGATTTCGCCGTTGAACTTATAGATCAAAATCCGGATTGTCAGGTTGAGATTGTATCGTCTATTTATGAAACCTCTCCTTATGGAGATATTGTTCAGAGTGAATTTTTTAATGCAGTCTTTAAAATCAATACTCGTCTTGAAGTAAAAGAACTTTTCAGGTTGTTAAAATCGATTGAACTTCAGGTTGGCAGAACAGAAACGTCAAAATGGGGACCGAGAGAAATTGATCTTGATATACTTTTCTTCAATGATCTGGTTTATTCAGATGATGAATTAACTATTCCTCACAAGGATTTGCTGAACAGGGATTTTGTTTTAGTGCCTTTGAATGAAATAGCACCGGAATTAATTCACCCGGTTATGGATAAAAAAATATCTGAAATTAGTATTTTTCAGTCGGGTTATAATGGATATCCGGCACGAGATCAAAAAACCCATATAATCAGAAAAATTCCGCACAAAGTTTTGATACAATGAACGATAAACAGAACCTAACAAATGATTTACGTTACATCGCAATTGAAGGTGTAATTGGTGCAGGCAAAACAAGTCTTGCCAAAAGAATTAGTGAACGACTGAATGCCAAACAAATTTATGAGCAATTCGAGCACAATCCATTTCTTGAAAAATTTTATGTTGACAGAAAACGCTTTGCATTTCAAACACAAATGTTTTTTTTGATCAACAGGTTTAAGCAGCAGCAGGAGCTGAACCAGGAAGATTTATTTTCAGAACATCTTGTATGCGATTACATTTTTGAGAAAGACAGGATCTTTGCATATCTGAACCTCAGCAAGGATGAACTGAATCTGTATGAAAGCATATATCCTTTACTGGCACGCGCATTACGAAAACCTGACCTGGTTATTTTTCTTCAATCCAGCACCGACAGGTTAGTGTATAACATAAAAAAAAGAAACAGGAAAATTGAAAGAGCTATCACAAGAAATTATCTTGAAGAATTAGGTGAAGCCTACAACCATTTTTTCTTTAGATACAATTCAACACCGTTGCTTATTGTAAATTCTTCTGACATTGATTTTGTAAACAGCGAAAATGATTTTGATGAACTCTTCAAGCAGATTTTCAGAGAGGACAGGGGGTTTACTGAATATTTCAATCCTGAGATTAGGAGAATATTATGATTAGAATAATTATTTACGCTGCAATTGCTATGCTGATCATATTTGCTTACAGGTTTATAAAATTGATGATGAACTACAAATCTTCTTCACGTCCAAACGTTGATGACCTTAAAGAGAGGGCTGCAAACCTTAAGAACAAGTATAAGAATATCGAGGAAGCGGATTTCCGTGAGATCAAAAATTCAGAGGATGAAAGCGATTCATCCGGTAAGTAATGGCAAAAAACAATATTAAATCAAAAATAGTTTATTCTTTTTTTAAAATATTCTTTTCGGTTTTAGAAAAGCCTTCTCGGGAAATAGATCCCCCCAAAAAAATTTTAATTGTAAGACAACACAATCAGCTTGGCGACCTGCTTGCGGGAGTTTCTTTGTTCAGAGCCTTAAAGGAAACTTACCCGGATTCTCATATTTCTCTTCTGGTAAGTCCATTCAATTATCCCGGGATGGTTAAAAATAAATTTCTTAATAGATTTTTCATCTTTGACAAAAAAAAATTTATAAATCCAGTTTATCTCTATCGAATAATTAAGTTTCTCAGGGAAGATTACGATCTGGTAATTGTTCCGGTTGTAGTTTCGATCTCTTTTACAAGCAACCTGGTGGCACGGATATCAAAATCAAAAATCAGGATCGGCGCAAATTCCTTAGATGGCAAACCAAACCTTAGCGCATTTCTTTTTGACAGAAGAATAGATCTTGATTGGCGTAATCATCCCGATTCAAATGTTTCAGAAAGAAGTCTTGATATTGTAAGACCTTTCGGAATAAATACTAATAATTATAAGTCGGAAATAACTTTTACTGAAGATGATACAAATGCCGCTAAAGAATTTGTTGAAGGATTTGCAGATAAAAGTAAAAAATTATTAATAGGACTTCACGTTGGAGCAGGTAAACCAAACAACCGATGGTCGCTTGATAAATATGCTGCTCTCGTAATGAAAATTGAAAGTAACTTTCCGGCTAATTTTTACCTTACAGGCGGCTGGGCTGAAAAAGAGGAGTTGAAATATCTGACTAAACATTGTGATATTAAGTTTGGGAAATTTATTAATAAACCAATTCCTCACATTGCAGCATTAATCTCGATGTCAGATATATTCATTTCAAATGATACAGGAATTATGCACGTTGCCGGCACTACCGAAACTCCGCAAATTAGTATTTTTGGACCAACGAACCCGTTTAGCTGGGCACCGATTGGAATAAATAAATTTTTTATCCGCAAATCTGAACTCATTGATGATGTTTCAGTTGAAGATGTTTATCATCTTTGTGAAATAATCCTGAATAAAAAGGAGATTAAAAAGTGAACAAGTGCATTGCCGCTGTAGATATGGGTACAAATTCATTCCACCTGATAATTGTTCAGGTAAAAGACGATGGCACGTTTAAAATTGTTGATCGCGAAAGAGAAGTTATACGTCTTGGTTCTCACAAAGGAAAAGAATTTACCTGGATATCCGAAGGTGAAATAGAAAAAGCAATTGATGTATTAAGAGATTTTGGAAAGATAGCACAGTTTTACAAAGCTGATTTAAGAGCAATTGCAACCAGCGCAATAAGAGAAGCAAAAAACAAAAGTGAGTTCATTGATCGTGTGTTCGAGGAAACAGGTATAACAGTTGAAGCTGTTGATGGCAAAACTGAAGCTGAATTAATTTATCTTGGTGTGCAGAATGCTCTTGATGTTGATGATATAAGAATTCTTTGTGTGGATATTGGCGGCGGCAGCACCGAATTTCTTCTTGGTGAAAATGGAATCTCTGAATTTGCTGAAAGTTTAAAGATAGGAGCAGTAAGACTTAGTAAAATGTTTTTTCCTGATTATCAACTCACTGAATCGGGAATTGATATGTGCAGGCATTACATTAAAGATAAACTTAATACGAATACTAATCTTCACCCGAATCACAGCTTTGAAATGGCTATTGGCAGCTCAGGAACAATTGTAGCAGCAGCTTCGATAATTAGTTTCCGGCGTAATGGCAAATTTAAAAAATCAATGAACGGATTTTGTTTTACTGCAAATGAAATTATTGAATTGACTGCTGATGTTCTAAAATGCAAATCTCCTGTGGACAGACTTTTCATCGAAGGAATGGAAATTAAAAGAGCTGATATAATTCCTGCCGGACTGTTAATTCTTAGTGAAGTGTTTCGAAAATTTAGGTTGAAAGAAATGATTGTCTCCGAAAACGCTTTAAGAGAAGGAATTATAATTGATACGATAATGAAAACAAAAGAATTTCAATCGTTTCTTGTTTAGAATTACATTGGTTTTCTTCAATTCATTTACCTTTAATTAGAACACACCCCTCTATATATTTGCACGTTATTTAATTTATACCAATGGAACAGATAAGAAATTTCTGCATAATTGCACACATAGACCACGGTAAATCCACTATCGCCGACAGGCTTCTGGAAAAGACCGGCACAGTTACAGAACGTGAATCAAAAGCTCAGGTTCTGGACGATATGGATCTGGAAAGAGAACGGGGAATTACCATAAAATCCCACGCTATCCAGATGCATTACACCGCAAAGGATGGTGAAAAGTATATCCTCAATTTAATAGATACTCCCGGTCACGTTGATTTCAGTTACGAAGTTTCCCGATCGCTTGCCGCCTGCGAAGGTGCTTTGCTCATTGTGGATGCTGCTCAAGGTGTTGAAGCTCAAACAATTAGTAATCTTTATCTTGCACTTGATGCCGGACTTGAAATAATTCCCGTCTTAAATAAAATTGATTTACCAAGTGCAGAAGTTGAAAGAATATCTCACCAGGTAATTGATTTGATCGGATGCAAAGAAGATGACATTCTGAAAGTAAGTGCAAAAGCTAATATCGGTATTGACGAACTTCTTGAAGAAATAGTTAAAAGAATTCCTCCGCCAAAAGGAGATCCGAATGCACCGCTTCAGGCATTGATATTTGATTCGATATTTGATTCCTACCGGGGCGCTGTTGCATACATAAGAGTTTTCAATGGAACTTTGCATACAAATGACAAAATAAAATTCTTTGTTACAGATAAAATTATGGAGGCCGAAGAAATTGGCATTCTCGGATTAAAAAAAATAAAGGTTGAAGAACTCTCAGCAGGAAATGTTGGTTATCTTATTTCCGGAATTAAAGATGTAAGGTACACAAAAGTTGGTGATACAGTAACACAGGCAAAGAACGGCGCTGAGAAACCTCTCCCGGGATACAAAGAAGTAAAACCGATGGTTTACAGCGGCTTATATCCAACTGATTCTGATGATTACGAAGGTTTGCGTGATGCACTTGAAAAATTCAGGTTGAATGATTCGGCACTTGTTTATCAGCCTGAAACTTCTGCAGCACTTGGCTTTGGTTTCAGATGCGGATTTCTTGGACTTCTACATATGGAAATAGTTCAGGAAAGATTACACCGGGAATATGATCAAACGATAATCACAACTCTTCCAAACGTGGAATATTACGTTTATAATAAAAAGGGAGAAAGGATCGTTGTAGATAATCCTGCTGAAATGCCTCATATAGGTGAGATTGAACGAATTGAAGAACCTTACATAAAAGCACAAATCGTTACTCCGAGTGAATACGTTGGAAATATTATGAAACTTTCGATGGACAAAAGAGGTTCATACAGGAATACAACCTATCTTGATCCAACACGAGCCGACCTTCAATTTGAATTTCCACTTTCGGAAATAATTTTCGATTTTTACGATAAGCTAAAATCAACTACTCGCGGATATGCTTCTTTTGATTATGAATATATAGGTTATCTTGAAGCTGATCTAGTTAAACTTGATATCTTGTTAAATAGCGAACCGGTTGATGCTCTTTCAATGATTGTTCATCGCGAGAAAGCTTACGATTGGGGCAGGAAAGTCTGCACGAAATTGAAAGACCTGATACCGAGACAAATGTTTGAAGTTTCGATTCAGGCAGCGATTGGTTCAAAAGTAATTTCTAAATCCGTTGTGAAAGCATTGAGAAAGAATGTTCTGGCAAAATGTTATGGTGGTGATATTACAAGAAAAAGAAAATTGCTCGAAAAACAAAAAGAAGGTAAAAAAAGAATGAAACAAGTTGGGAATGTTGAAATTCCACAAGAAGCATTCCTGGCAGTTTTACAAATAGAGGAATAATTTTATGGGGATTTTTTTTAACAAACTATATAAATTTTTTAAAGTCGTTCTGCTTGTAGTTTTTATTGCATTAATTATAAAAGCATTAGCAATTGATGCATTTCAGATCCCAAGCACTTCGATGGAAAACACGCTTCAACCGGGTGATTTTATTTTTGCGAACAAGTTCGCTTTCAACATTTCTACTCCCAGAGAAATACCAATTGCAAATCTTCCTATTCCTCATACAAATCTGTTTGAAATTGATAAGCCTAAAATTAATGATGTGGTAATTTTTGAGTTTCCAATTGGATTTGAAAATGATTCACTGAGAGGCAATTCAAAATATGTTAAAAGGGTAATTGCTGGTCCTCATGATACTCTTAAAATAACTGAAGGTGTAGTTTTTGTAAATGGGAAATCCATAATACTTCCATCAACATTCAAAGCACCAAAATATTCAGAACAAGAAGATTCATTAGTTAAAAAAGAAACTATTTACCCACCGGGAGCTAAATGGAATCGAATTAGTTACGGACCAATAATAATTCCTGGAAAAGGAGATACGATCAAAATAACACCTGAGAATTTTAAAAAGTGGCAATCGGTCATAGTTATGGATCATGGTGAAAGATCATTACTTCCTGAAGGAACATTAGTAACATTGGACGGCAGAGCAATCTCCGAATATATACTCACTCAGGATCATTATTTTGTTATCGGTGATAATTTTGAAGCCAGTATGGATAGCCGCCATTTTGGGTTCATAACTGATAATATGATCATTGGCAAAGCTATGTTTGTATACTGGTCATTCGATTCTGAAAAAGTTGCACCCGGTCCGCTCGGTTTTCTATCGGCGATACGAGCAGATAGAATATTCAAAGGGATGAATTAAGTTCAATAAAAGCCTGAGATTATTATGAAAAAATATTTTCTCTCGATTTTTATTCTCGTCACATCAATCAGTTTTTCCCAAACCAAATATTTCATCTACTTTAAAGATAAAGGCGTTGAGCCAAATGTAAGACTTGAAAAATCAACTCCTGTCTATGATTCAGCAATTTCATTCCTGTCAGAAAAAAGCATTTCGCGTAGAATAAAAAATCTGGGTAAGGATGATTTTATTACGTATGAGGATATTCCAATTACTGAAGAATATATTAACAAAGTTGAATTGTTGGGAATTAAAATTGAGAATAAGCTCAAATGGTTTAATGCAGTAACAGCATATCTAACAGATTTGGAAAAAAATAATGTAGCCGAATTACCCTTTGTAAAAAAAATTGAGCCGGTTAAAAAATTTGTTTTCAAATCTTCGGATTTGCATGAGTCATCAATTTTCCTGAAGGAGCCTAATAATTTATTTCCATTTGATTATGGACAATCATTAGCTCAGCTTCAGCTTTCAGATATTCCGGCAGTTCATTCAAAAGGAATTACCGGTGAAGGTGTATTGCTCGGACTTCTCGATACCGGGTTCAATTGGAAAAATCATGAGTCTCTTAAAGATGCAACAGTTGTTGCAGAATACGATTTTGTATTTAAGGATTCATCAACTGAAAACGATTCAAACGATGTTCCTTCCCAGCATAATCATGGAACTTTAGTCTTCTCAATTGTTGGAGGATTTAAGGATAGCACATTAATCGGTTCTGCATTCGGATCGGATTTTATACTGGCAAAAACTGAAGACATCAGAAGCGAAAAACATATTGAAGAAGATAATTATGCCGCAGCTCTTGAATGGATGGAAAACTTTGGTGTTGATATAACAAGCGGTTCTCTTGGTTATAATATTTTTAATTCACCGGAGTTTTCGTACACTTATGCAGATATGGATGGAAAAACAACCATTGTTACACAAGCTGCGGAATTAGCTTTCAGGATGGGAGTGGTCACAGTTACATCAGCAGGAAATGAAGGTGGCAATCCATGGCATTACATCCTGGCACCGGCAGATGGCATAAACACTCTGAGCATTGGGGCTGTAAATAACAGTAACCAGGTTGCCAATTTTAGTAGTCGTGGTCCTAGTTATGACGGCAGAATTAAACCTGAAGTTGTCACTCAGGGAGTTGGAGTTTACGGAGCTTCAGCAGGGAATTATTCGGGTTATTCTACTGCAAGCGGCACTTCGGTTGCAGCGCCCATTGCAAGTGGAATTGCAGCATTACTTTTATCCGCAAATCCACATTTAAAAAATACTCAGGTTAGAAATATTTTTATTGAAACTGCCGATAATAGTTCTTCACCAAATAATGAAAGAGGTTATGGATTACTTTCTGCTGTTAAAGCGATCGAGTTCCCTAATCTAAATGCATCTGAAGGCACATTCATTTTGAATAAAATGTTCATTACAAATGAAAATATTTTCCCATCTACGGTTTTTATCTTTTATTCTACTGATGGTATTAACTATACAGAAAAGCAAATGGAATTCGATGGAAATTTAAAATACTCAACCAGGCTGCCGTATTTTTTTAATGATGAGTCAGTAGAATTTTATTTCACTTATGAAGATAATACAGGCGCTTCATACAGAGAACCGGTCAGCGATAATTACAAGTTTTATTATGGATCGCTTAACATTAGCCATAATACGGATCTTCTAAAAACTTATACTGACTATCTTGTGAGTGAGCCATATCCGAATCCGTTTAATCCAATACAAAATACATTCACTTCTATTTCAATTAAATCTTCCGGAAATGAATCTTTGATTGTGAGAATAATTGATCCGCTTGGTCAGCAAGTTGGTTATTACTCAACAATTACCACCGATGATGAAAACAGATTCGACTGGTATGGAAGAAACGAAAGTGGTGTGCCGTTAGCAAGTGGAGTTTATTATTTTCTGATTGATTTAAACGGCAGGCAATATAGCCGTAATCTTGTTCTTCTACGGTAATGTAGTTCATTTTTTAGCTTAATAATATTTTCAATTTTGTGGAAGTTTTTAAATCCAGATAAAATCTTTATTAAGTTTAATCGGATTTTCTTAATTTTCAACTCACCTACTCACATATCTTTTAAAAATTATGGATAAAATTATTTTAGCTCCTCAATTAGAGTATTTGTCTTCGTTCCGAAAACAAACCGACACTCTCATTGAGGAATTGGAAACTTATGCGAAAGAGCATAACGTACCGATTCTTTCCTGGCAGTCAGCCGATTTCCTCGAACAATTAGTCAGGATGAAAAATCCCAGACGTGTGCTTGAATTGGGAACTGCAATTGGTTATTCTACTATCAGAATTGCACGCAACCTGGAAGGGAAGTCTGTAATACATTCAATTGAGAAAAGTACCTGATAACATTGTGTTGGCAAAAGACTTTATTATGAAGTCAGGATTGAATAATAAAATTAAATTACTGGAAGGCGACGCAGTAAACGTAATGCCTCAATTGAAAAAGAAATATGATATTATTTTTTTAGATGCAGACAAGGAAGATTATAAAAGGCTTTTTGATTATTCGCTTGTTCTACTCCGCAAGGGAGGAGTAATGGTTGTGGATAATCTGCTTTGGCATGGATATGCAGCTTCGTCAAGAGTGCCTAAAAACTACAGAGATTCTACCCGACACATTCGTGAGTTTAATTTATTGTTCATGAATCAGCCAAATCTTAAAACTACTATAATTCCTGTGGGAGATGGGCTGGGAATTGGCGTAAAAATTTAAAAGAGTCTCTGCAATGAAAATAAATCTTTCTGATAAAAATTTTCTTTCTGAAGTTGAAGATTTCACCGGCGGCCTACTTCAAAAAAAGGAAGATGTTAAAAAAATAATTGAAACAGTTGTTGCTGAAAAAAAAGAAGCAGATTTTGATGAACTCACATTTACATCAAAATATATCTGCGGTTTGATGCGTGTAATGAAAAATGCTCCCGGCATCCCGGAAGTCAATAACATTGAATACGTTAAAAATGATCTGAATGATAATATTAAAAAAGGGACTGATCAATTAAAGAAAATATTGCAGTTCAGAAGTACTAACGAAAATGATTATTTCGATAAAACATATTTTACCCTCACTTCGCTAAGCTTTGCAAACCTGTCACAACTTTTCGCCGATCTGGAATCAGTGAAAAAATATATGAACCACTTAAAGAGACAAACCTGATATTACTTCTCTGGTTTTTTTAACCAGTTCTCAAGAGCTTCAAGCAAGTGCTGCATAGCAGTAATTAAAGGTGCGTGTTGTGCAGCATCAATATCCTGCAGAATTTCGTTATGGATTTGAACATAGGCTTTGTTCAACTGATTCACAAGATGCTTGCCTCTTCTGGAGAGCATAACTCTCATATTTCTTCTATCATTCGGATCAATTTCTCTTATGATGTATTCCTTTTCAACCAGACCATCAATAATTCTTGTAAGTCTGCTTGGACTGAGATTCATGCGTTCAGCAATAGATTTATTATTTACACTTTCATCAGTGCCAAATAATCTCAGACATCTGAACTCAGCCTGAGTCAAGTTATGAACTGTGGCAAGTCTTACTTCTTTTTCCTGGCAATTCGCAAGAAGGTTAAAAGTCAGGTTGGCTAAATGTTCTGCAGTTTGATGTGTATCCATGGTACCCCCATGCTTTGTGTATTTTGGAATATTGTTCTTAACAAATATCAGTAATATTGATATTTGAATCAAGTAACATCAACAGTTTTTTTTGAACAATTATTCGCAACTATATAAATGTTTCATTTATAAATGAATTCCTCGTGGTATTTAATGAATATCTTACCTTTACCTGATTCAGTTAAAGCCTTCGAAATCTTTTCAACTTCATTTGCTCTTAAAAAGCAGGAAATCTTCACGTTGTTTTCATATTCAGAGCTAATTAGTGTGGAATCATGAGTCGAGAGTATTCGATGGATAAAACTGATATGCTTCATTTCGGATGAAATTGAAACCTTTTGAAAGAGGTGTTTGATCTTAATTTTTGATTCATTTAATAGCTGAAAGGCTGATTCGTAATATGCTTTGCCAAGTGGACCAACACCCAATTTAATTCCTCCAAAAATTCTGGACACAATTATAAGCTGATCTTTGAGGTCAAAGTGTTCAATAGCGTTAAGGATTCTAATTCCGGCAGTACCATTCGGTTCACCTGCATCTGAATATCGAACAATTCCGTTTGCTAACTTAAAAGAGTTGCAATGATGCGATGCATTAAAAAATTTCTTTTTTGCCTTTGCGATGTGGGCTTTTATTTCATCCTCTGAATCTATGTGGTAAACCTGTGCAATAAACCGGGATCTGTTTATTGTGGTTGTGTGCTCATTAAATTCATCAATTGTTTTTATTTCATCGGGTAAATTCATCACAGAAAAGTATTAAAGTGCAAAGCGTTTTAAATTGATTATCAAACCATCAATCGCTAATATAGCTAATTAAAATTTTACTTACCTTTCCTTGGAAAAAGAATATATAATTATAAAAGGTGCAAGAGAGCACAATCTAAAGAACATTGATCTTCAGATTCCGCGTGATACTTTTACTGTAATTACAGGACTCTCAGGTTCAGGAAAATCTTCGCTTGCATTCGACACAATTTATGCAGAAGGACAGCGGCGTTACATTGAATCCCTTTCAGCGTACGCACGTCAATTTCTTGATATGCTTGAGAAACCTGATGTTGACCTGATTGAAGGATTAAGTCCCGCAATTTCAATAGAACAAAAATCCACTTCCGGCAATCCACGATCAACAGTTGGAACTGTTACCGAAATTTATGATTACCTCAGACTTCTGTTTGCAAGAGTTGGAATTCCTCATTGCTACAATTGTGGTAAGCCGGTAAAGAAGCAGTCATCCGCTCAGATCATTGATTCAATCATCTCAACATTTAAGAATAAGAAAATATCAGTTCTTTCTCCGCAGATCAGGGGCAGGAAAGGTCATTACAAAGAACTTTTTGAAGAAGTACTATCTGACGGATTTTTGAGAGTTAGAGTTGATGGAGAAGTTTACGAAATTACAAAAGGTCTTCAGGTTGATCGTTATAAAATTCATAATATTGAAATTGTTGTTGATCGGTTTACAGTAAACGAATCCGCCCGATCAAGAATTACCGAATCAGTTGGAGTTGCTCTTAATTATGGAGAGGGCGGCATCATAATTAATGATGGTAAAGATGATCATATTTACAGCAGGCAGCTTGCCTGTCTCGATTGTGGAATCAGTTATACTGAACTTGCACCAAATTCATTTTCATTCAATTCGCCTTATGGATCCTGTCAGGATTGCGAAGGACTTGGAGAAAAAAAAGAACTTGATATCAACCTCATTATTCCTGACTGGAATAAATCAATTAATGATGAAGGGCTTGCACCAGTAGGTAAACCCAGAAAAATCTGGTTCTTTACTCAGCTTGAAGCCGTTGCAAAAACTTATGGTTTTGATTTTGATACTCCGTTAAAAAAATTAACTGAAGTGCAAAAAGATGTTATCATTAAAGGAAGTAAAGAGAGAATACCATTTACATATACTTATGGCGGTGGAAAGCCGGTTCAATATATGCACCGGTTTTCAGGATTAATCAAATACCTGAAACACTATTTCGATACAACATCATCGAATAGTATCCGCGAATGGGTTGAATCTTACATGAATACCATTCACTGCGCATCCTGCAGGGGTGGGAGGCTGCGGAAAGAATCTCTTTCTGTAAAATTCAATGGAAAAAACATAAGCGAGATAACTTCGCTTTCAATATTAAGATCAATGGAATTTTTCAAAGGCGTTAAGCTCAAAGGTAATGAAGCACTAATTGCAAAACCTATTTTGAAAGAAGTAAATGAACGGTTAAACTTTCTTCACAATGTGGGATTGGATTATTTAACTCTCGGTCGTTCAGCAAGAACTTTATCCGGCGGTGAATCTCAAAGAATTCGTTTGGCAACTCAGATAGGAACACAGCTTGCCGGTGTTTTATATGTTCTTGATGAACCGTCAATCGGGCTTCATCAAAGTGACAATATTAAGCTAATCAATTCATTAAAAAATCTTCGGGATCTCGGCAACACAATTATTGTTGTTGAACACGACAGAGAAACCATTGAAAGCTCAGATTATATGGTTGATCTTGGTCCGGGTGCAGGTGAGCACGGTGGTAAAGTTGTTATGGAAGGCGAAACAAAAAAACTATTAAACTCGGATAATGGTTTCGATTCTCTTACACTTTCTTATTTAAGAAGCAGGCAGAAGATTAAAGTTCCTGATGAAAGAAGGAAAGGGAACGGAAAATTTATTTTGCTAAATGGTGCAACCGGAAATAATCTTCAGAATCTGAACCTTAAAATTCCTCTTGGAACTTTGACTTTAATTTCCGGCGTCAGCGGTTCAGGTAAATCATCAATCGTCAATGAGACACTTGTGAAAATTTTGATGAATAAACTTTACAAATCTAAATCTGTTCCGCTTCCGTATAGTAAAGTTGAAGGATTGGAAAACATTGATAAAATAATTGAGATAGATCAGTCGGCAATTGGTAGAACACCTCGTTCAAACCCTGCAACTTACACCGGTCTGTTTACACACATTCGTGACTTGTTCGCTCAACTTCCTGAAGCAAAGATGAGAGGTTATAAAACCGGACGGTTCAGCTTTAATGTTGCAGGAGGAAGATGCGAAGAATGCAGTGGCGATGGATTAAAAAAAATTGAAATGAATTTTCTTCCGGACGTTTACATTCATTGCGATTCGTGCAAGGGGAAAAGATACAACCGGGAAACTTTAGAAGTCCTTTACAAAACAAAGTCTATTGCCGATGTACTTGGAATGCGTGTTTCCGAAGCTCTTGATTTTTTTGAAGACCTGCCAAGAATAAAAAGAAAAATTAAAGCTCTCAATGATGTTGGTTTGGGTTATATTACACTAGGTCAGCAGGCAACAACTCTTTCCGGCGGTGAAGCTCAAAGAGTAAAGCTGGCAACTGAGTTGAGCAAAGTAAGCACAGGAAAAACTTTGTATGTGCTTGATGAACCAACAACCGGGCTTCACTTTGAAGATGTTAGAATCCTTCTTGATGTGTTGAACAAACTTGTTGACAAAGGAAATACCGTTGTTGTTGTTGAGCATAATATGGATGTAATAAAAATGGCTGATTGGATAATTGATCTCGGACCCGGTGGTGGTGAATTTGGAGGAAAGATTGTAGCTGAAGGAACACCGGAACAGGTTGCAAAGAATTCAAAAAGTGTTACCGGTAAATTCTTAAAATATGAATTCAATTAAAAAACTTTGAAAGATAATTTGTTCAAGCCTATTTTTACTTGCAGATAAGTTTTATCTCTTAAATTTGAAAGGAAATTTGTATGAGGACTTTCTTATTTACTCTGATTAGTGTCGTGTTGTTGATGTCAGATATCAATTTTGGGCAAGCATTTTTTGGTGATAATCCACTCGTCTCAACTTACTCCATCGTTGCCCGCGATCCGGAAACCGGAGAAATGGGAGTTGCAGTTCAATCTCATTGGTTCTCGGTTGGTTCAATAGTTTCGTGGGGAGAAGCGGGAGTCGGTGTTGTTGCAACTCAATCTTTTGTTAATCCTGCTTTCGGTCCGGATGGACTTGAATTATTGAAATCCGGAATGACTGCTGAACAGGTTGTAGATAAATTAATTGCTGAAGACGAAGGAAGAGATGTTCGCCAGCTTGCTGTTCTGGATGTAAATGGAAATGTGAGGAGCTACACTGGAAAAAATTGCATTCCCGGTGCCGGAAATATTGTGGGAGAAAATTATTCCGTTCAGGCAAACCTTATGTTGAATGATAAAGTGCCGGGTGCAATGTCTAAAGCTTTCGAGGGATCAAAAGGACCGCTTGCTGAAAGAATGATGGCAGCGCTCTTTGCTGCTGAACAAGTCGGCGGAGATATTCGGGGAAAACAATCTGCTGCTATACTGGTAGTAAAAGGAAAATCAACCGGCAAAGTCTGGGAGGACAGGCTGATTGATCTTAGAGTAGAAGACGATCCATACCCACTTGATAAGCTTGACAGGTTATTGAAGATTCATCGTGCTTATGCTCATATGAACGCCGGAGATCTTGCAGTTGAACACGGGGATATGAAACTAGCAATGGAAGAGTATTCATCTGCTGAAAAAATGTTTCCGGAAAATGAGGAGATGAAATACTGGCATGCAGTTACACTCGCAACGAATGGTGATGTGGAAGGTTCGCTTAAGCTTTTCGAAGCCGTTTTCAAAAAAAATAAAAACTGGAAAATTCTAACCCCAAGGTTAGTTCCAATCGGATTGCTCAATGTTAGTAAGGAACACCTTCAAAAAATATTATCTGTCGGGGAATAAAAAATGAAACTGAAAATATTTACCGGGTTATTAATTTTGTTAAGTGTTCTTAGTGGTTGTAAATCGGAACAAGAAAAGACCGGCCCAGCTACAAAACAAGGTGATACTTTTGTCCTCCCTCCACCGCAGAAACAGGAAGAGCAGCCGGTTAAAAATCAAGGTAGCATTGACCCCAAAACATCTGCTGAGTTAATTGCAGTGATTAGAGAAAACATTGCTGCAACAGAGGCAAAGGATAAAGAACGTGTTCTGAAAACAATTCACAAAGATTGTCCTCAACGTCGTTCAACAATCCAGGGAATGGATTATGTGTTTGCAAACTTCGACATGAAATTTGAAATTGAGCAAATTGAAGTTCTTGAAGTAAATGCTGATGATGCGAGTATATATTATTTACAAACTACACGGGCAATACGAGGAGAAGGTTTTACACCAACGCGTGCCAGCGGCATCCATCATATGAAAAAAGAAAATGGAAAATGGAAAATATTCCAAACAGAATATTTGACTAATGAACCCATAATGTGACAAACTCAGAATTTTATATATTGAAATTAACTTTCCAAAAATTAAAATTAACAGGTTAACAATGAAGCATTCTATCTTCACAGTTTTTGTCTTTTCAGTTTTATTGTCTTTGACTTTTTTTAGTTATAATTTCGATTCAACTGAGAACGGAATAAATTCTCAATTCAAAAGTAAAACTGATTCAAAATTATATCCATACGAATGGTCATATCTGAAAAAGACTTGGCCATATCTTGATGCAAATCCTCGTGCATATCTTGATGCCTTGGAACAAGCACATCAGCTTCATAGAGAAACAGCCGGGCGTAACGTTCAAAAAGGATTAAATTCTGTGGCATGGGAATTCATAGGGCCTTTAAATGTTGGCGGCCGAGTTGTTGATATCGAATTTAATCCTGTAAATACTGATATTGTTTATGCAGGTTTTGCAACTGGCGGTCTTTTCAAATCAACAGATATGGGTAATAGCTGGTTTCCTGTCTTCGATTCTCTTGCTGTATTAACGATTGGAGATATAGCAATTGATCCTCAGAATCCTGATGTAGTTTACGTTGGAACCGGTGAACCAAACGGTGGACATAATAATTTTCCCGGTGGTGGTGTTTTCAAATCGACAAACGCAGGTCTCACATGGCAATTTCTTGGTCTTGAGCAGACAGTATCTATCGGAAGAGTTTTAGTTCATCCAACAAATTCAAATATTGTTTACCTTACTGCTGTCGGCTCTTACTTTGCTCCAAATCCTGAAAGAGGAGTTTATAAATCCACAGATGCAGGTGCAACATGGAATTTATCTTTATTCATTTCTGATTCCACAGGTGCAATAGATATAATTATGGATCCAACAAATCCCGAAAGAATGATGGCAAGTATGTGGGAGAGAGTGAGGAGACCGACTTCTTCCCATCTTTATGGACCATCGAGCGGAACTTATAAAACTATTGATGGTGGAGATAACTGGCAATTGATTCCTTCATCAGCAGGTTTACCAAATTCCAATTCACAGAATGTTGGAAGAATTGGATTAGCAATCAGTCAAAGCAATCCTGATATCGTTTATGCTCTTTACACTAATGGTAATTTTATTATCAGCTTATTTAAATCAACGAATTTCGGAGATAGCTGGATTGATGTTGATCCTGATAATGAACTGGACGATGGTTCATCATCATTTAGCTGGTATTTTGGACAGGTGAGAGTCCATCCGACTAATCCGGACATTGTTTATGTAATGGATGTTGCTTTTATGAGATCAACAAATGGCGGAAGTAACTGGCCAATTATATACGGTTACGGCGGTCCTGATCAACTTCATGTGGATCATCATGCTTTAGCTTTTCATCCGGCAAATCCCTCATTAATTATTAATGGAAATGACGGCGGAATAAATATTTCTACCGATGGAGGAGTTGGCTGGTCAAATCCGGTTCAAATTCCGGCAACACAGTTTTATGAAATAGGTTTAGATGCGAGCAATTCGCTTGCTGCTTATGGAGGCACTCAGGATAATGGAACAAACAGAACGACGGACGGTGGTCTTGACAACTGGCAGCATATTTACGGCGGCGATGGATTCTATGTTATTGTTGATCATGTAAATCCAAGTATAATTTATGCTGAGTCACAAAATGGCGGTCTTGGAAAATCTACTAACGGAGGAAATAGTTTTAACAGTGCTACCAATGGAATAAACAGTAACGAACCGACAAACTGGAGTACTCCTGTAATAATGGATCCAAACAACAGCAGCATACTTTATTATGGAACAAATTATTTATATAGAACAACAAATAGTGCCGGTAACTGGACAAAGATCAGTCCGCAACTGACAGATTATTCAGGTGGAAGATTAGGAACAATAACTACAATTGCAGTAGCTCCAACAAATTCAAATGTTATTTATGTTGGAAGCGATGATTCACACGTCTGGGTTTCTTCGGATAATGGGACAACGTGGGATGAAATATCTGACGGACTTCCGATTAGATGGGTAACTCGCGTAGCTGTTGATCCAACTGATGAAAATATTGTTTATGCTACTTTCAATGGTTTGAAATGGAAAGATCCGCAACCTCATGTTTTCAGAAGTACGAATAAAGGTACTACCTGGACTGACATTAGCAGTAATTTACCGGATGCACCGGTGAATGCTTTTGCTGTCGATCCGGTAGAGCCAAATAGATTATATCTTGGAAATGATGTTGGAATGTATGTAAGCTTTAACTCGGGACAAAGCTGGTGGGTTCTGGGAGAAGGGTTGCCAATTCTGCCAATTGGTGATATTGAAATCCATCCAACAACACGTGAACTCGTTGCAGGAACTTACGGCAGGTCAATGTATAAAATTGATCTAAACCTGGTTCCAACAAGTGTCGAATCATCCGATCCAGTTCTGTCAGGATTTTATCTTGAACAGAATTATCCTAATCCGTTTAACCCAACAACCAATATCGGATTTCGGATTTCGGATCACGGATTTGTTTCATTAATAGTATACGATATTTTAGGAAAAGAGATTTCAACTCTCGTCAATGAAGAAAAGCCGGCAGGAAACTATGAATTCCAATTCTCCGTAGGTCAGGACTCCAGTCCTGACTTAGCAAGCGGAGTTTACTTTTATAGATTGACAACAGAGAACTTTAGTGAAACAAAAAAAATGCTTCTGCTGCGTTAGAGATAAACAAAATTAAAAATATCAAATAAGGAAAAAATTATGAGTGAAGAAAAATCAATCAAAAATTGTCTTAGTTGTAACAGGTCTGAAAATGAGATTCCATTGGTTACATTAACATACTCTTCAAAACCAGCATATATCTGCTCGCATTGTCTTCCAATGCTTATCCATCATCCGGAGCAATTGATCGGAAGATTGGAAGGTGCTGAAAATATTCCTCCCGCAGAGCACAATGATTGAATATTTTTAAGTTGTATTAATGCAGCTTTCAAATAAAAAAAAATACACCAAGAGTCTTCTCTGCTTAGCATTGCTTTGCTGTATTGCTGTGTCCTGCGATCACGGAATTGAACCGGCACCACTTGAGTTTTCAGGATTTAGTGGGAAAGTTACTTTTATAAGCGATTGGCCGGACAGCATCAAACGAGCATTCATTGTTGTTTTTGAAGATCCGCTGCTTTCCGACAGTGACTTTACTATACTAAACTTAAAATATCTTAGCAGAGAAATTCCATTTGGAATACAGTCACATTTATTCAGTTCACTTGATTCTGCATATATACCGGCAACAGCAGGATATTTTCCATCCGGATCATATTCTTATGTAGCAGTTGTTCAGCAATCAACAGAACAAATATCGCTTACCCGTTCCGACTGGTTCGTATCGGGTGTTTATTATACTAATGGCGATACTTCAAAACCGGGGAAAATGATTATACCCGATAGCACATTTGTAGAAAATATTAACATCACCGTTGACTTCAATAATCCTCCAAAACAACCGCCCGGTAATAATTGAAAAATTCCTCCGTAACATATTATGTGCGCTGGATACAGCGATTGGTTTTGTTCTACACTCTATTACTAATTAACTCTGGAAATATTTTCGCACAGACTCACAGCATAAGCGGGAAAGTTGTTGATCAAAAATTAAAACCTGTGCCCGGTGTAAACGTCATTCTTTTAAACACAAATCTTGGTGCAGCTACTGATGAAACAGGCGAATATATAATTGAGAACCTTTCTCCGGGAAACTATGTGATTGAGTTTTCGGCAATCGGTTACGAGAAGTTCAGAAAAGATAATTTAATTGTTCAAAATAATTCAGTTACACTTGATGTTACATTAATTGAAGCAGTTATTCTGGCTGATGAAGTTTTAATTACTGCGGGAAAGTATGAACAGAAAAAATCTGATCTGACAGTAAGTACGGAGATAATATCGGGAAGTCAGTTTACGGAAAGGAATTTTAGTAATCTTGAAGATGCTGTAAGGTATGTTCCGGGAGTAAATATAACGGAAGATCAGGTCAGCATCAGAGGATCGAGTGGCTACAGCCGCGGAACCGGCTCAAGAGCGTTGCTTGCAATTGATGGGCTTCCTTTTTATACAGGTGATTCAGGTGAAATTGTCTGGGAGATGATTCCAACTCTCGAAATTCAGAAAGTAGAAATTATCAAAGGTGCTTCAAGTTCATTATACGGTTCCTCAGCTATTGGTGGAGTGATAAATGTGATTACAAGGAACACTTCTAACAAACCGCGAACAATTTTCAACGGATTTTATGGAGTCTATGATAAACCTTATTACGGCGAATGGGATTGGTCTGGTGAACGAAGACCGTTCAACGGAATGACTCTAAATCATTCAAACAGAATCTGGAAAATCGGCTTCAATATTTCTTTTACCCGTCTGGAAGAATCAAGCTACAAACAGGATGATGATTTTAAGAAATACATTGGCTTTCTAAAAGCAAATTACGACTTCAGTCCTTCATCATCACTTACTTTTCTTGCAAACACATTTAACAAACGAGCCGGACAATTTCTTTATTGGAAAGATTCAAGAAATGCACTCGTCCCGCCGGATCAGAATCTTGGTGACCGGATAGAAACAAACCGTTACCTCGTTGGGCTTATTTATAAAAAACTTTTTGCAAATAACTTGTTGATGAATATAAGGACCAGTTACTATCGCAACTACTTTAAGGACAATGCGGATATTCCCAATGAATCAACTTCAAATCTGTACCGAGGTGAAGTTCAGTTACATTCAAACATTACAAATCATTTTACTCTTACAGGAGGTGTTGAAGGCACTTTATCCGAAGTTCAGTCAAGTCTTTTTGGAAATCCTGATGCATTTTCAGTCGGAGCCTATACTGTTGGAGATATTAATTTTAGTTTTCCTCTGATAGCCAGCATTGGATTGAGATACGATTATAGTAAGCTGGATTCGCTGGATGGCTCAGGTGCAATTTCGCCCAAGATTGGACTAAATTACAAACTTTCGCGAGAACTGATATTCAGGACATCATTAGGAACAGGATTCAGAGCACCAACAATAGCCGAAGCTTTTACATCAACTTCTACAGGTGGTATTACTGTTAAACCTAATCCGAAAATAAAATCAGAATACAATCTGGCTTTTGAATTTGGAATAAATTATACACCTATACATTTACTGAATCTTGATATTGCATTTTTCCAGACTGAGTATTATGATATGATCGAACCCGGAATTGATCCTTCGGACGGTTTGGTTTTCTTTAGTAACCTCATCCGGGCACGTATTCAGGGTGGTGAAGCCGCATTAATTCTCGAGTTGCTTCCAAATGAACTGACATTCTCTTTTGCTTATACATATTTGTGGGCAAGAGATCTTGAAACCGGAACTGCTTTACGTTATCGTCCGCGTAATATTTTTTATTCGGGACTTGATTTCAGAAAATGGAACTTTGATTTTGGAATTAACTTTCGATACACAAGTAAAGTAGAAGAAATAGATGATGAGCTTATTGACCTCGGGGTTGTGATTGACGGCGATGTCAGAGTTCCGGTCTTCACTACTGATATTAAATTCGGTTATAATTTCTTTTTATTAGATGTCCCAATGAATACATATCTGAATATCAAAAACATCTTCAATTATAATTATGTAGAACTTATCGGAAATCTAAGACAAATCAGAAACTATTCTTTTGGAATAAATCTGGCTTTTTAGCTGTATCCTTATTCCTTTCACTTGCATTTCTCGTACTAATTTAGAAACTTAACTTCAGATAAAATCAAACAAAGTTTACTTATTTAAAATAATATTCAACAGGTGGGTAAATGAAAAAAATATTTACGGCTTTATGTGTTCTCGTTTTTTTTAGTATGATAATGGCCCAACAGGCAAGCGATTATTTTCCGTCTCAGACAGGGTTTGAGTGGAAGTTCAAGCAGATCCCGCTTGATTCTGTGAGCAATCCGATAAACTCTTTAGCGTACTATAGGATAGACGAATTTGAATCTGTCGCTAATTACCAGGGAAGGCAAGCAAGCATAGTACCGACAAAATTCGGTCCGCTTCAAACTATCCAGCTGCAACCCTTTTTAGATTCCTTGTTTTATAGTACAGAAGGAACAAATGGATATGAATATTTCAGTACGAGAAATATCGAACCATTTCTCATTGCACTTGATTCAACAGGTGCAGCCTCGAATTTTAGTTTCCTTAGTTTTTTCAGATCCCTTCAAAATTGGTATGATGTTTACAGGTTTACTGCAGGTACAACTGAATATACACTTTTGCAAAAAGATACACTGATCAATATCAATTCAACCGGTTTCAATTTTAGATTTAAATATACCGGACGACGGCTGCAGGACGAAACAATAGGCACTGTGCTGGGTAATTTTAACTGTAAAAAGTTCTTGCTGCAATGGAAGATAGCTTATCTGTTAGGACCAATACCAATAGATCTGTTTGCCACAAAGGATACAATATGGATTGCTCCCGGCAATTGGATTGTTCAGGATATAATTCCGGGACAATACATTAACAACTTAACGTTTTTAGGAATTCCTCCGTTTTCAATTCCAGGGCTTGAAACAAAATTGACTAACGAGATTGTTGTATCGGTTTCGGATGAAGAAACTTTACCAAATACTTTTTCTCTTGAGCAGAACTACCCCAATCCATTTAATCCAAGTACCAAAATTAAATATAGCATACCATCGGTAGGAACTTCATTAATGAAGTTCGTACAATTAAAAGTATATGATATGCTGGGAAATGAGGTGGCAACTCTTGTAGATGAATACAGACCAGCAGGAAGTTATGAAGTTGAATTCGATGCAACAGATTTATCGAGTGGGATTTATTTTTACAAACTACAAACGAGCAATTTTATTGAAACGAAAAAGATGATCTTGATGAAATAAGAATTCTAATAATTATTTTTTAATAGGGCCCTGCAGTGAAAATAACAGGGCTTTTTCTTGCGGCTAACATTTAATAATCTTCTTGCTTTTGATCAAATAATAGTCGATGTTAAACATATAAGAATACATCTACACTTTCTGGAAGGCTTTTTAGCCCTAACTAAGCTATCCCCCCTCTACTGAAATTATTCTCTTCTCCTCAAGCGTGGATGCAGTTCTCGAATGAGTTCTGTGTTTGCGTAGAATATAAATCATATTAAACAACAAATTAATAATTTTAAGGAGTTAGCTGTGAAAAAATTTTCATTATTTATTATTGTCCTATTCGTTACCTCTATTCTACTGTCAAGTAAATTGATGGCACAAAGCGGATGGTCTGAGAAAAATCCTGTTCTGATGAAAGATTCTCAGATGGAAAATTCATCTCTGAATTCTGAAAAGGAGATCGCGCTGCATGAAATGCGAAGTTCCGAATTGCTAGTTAAGGCGATGCAGGAACCAGTATCAGAACCGAATATTGATGTTAAGTACTATAAGCTTGATCTTAAAATCTCTACACCAAATAAGTATCTGCGTGGTAAGGTGACTATGATTGCTAAATGTACCACCTCGAATCTAACAATTGTGAACCTAGATTTTACAAATACTCTTTCTGTCGATTCTGTGAAAATGGGAAATACGTTGGTTACCTTCACACAACAGTCGGATATTTTATCAATTTCACTGGACAGAAGCTATAACGATGGGGAACTAATAAACGTAGACATTTACTATAAAGGGGTGCCCCAGATTTCTAGTGGCTCTGGAATGTGGTATACTTTGCATTCTGGTATACCCTGGGTCTTCACAAGCTTTGACCCTTATGGTGCTAGGCAGTGGTGGCCCTGCAAGGATCACCCTTCAGATAAAGCTGATTCCATTGACATGATAATCACTGCTGATAGTTCTTTTAAAGTAGGTTCGAATGGGATGCTAATCAATACTGTAATCAATGGAGATGGTACGAAAACATTCCATTGGGCAGAAAGATATCCCATAAGTACATACCTGGTTTCGCTTGCTTTAACAAACTATGCAGAGTTTAAAAATTGGTTTAGATACACACCAAACGACTCGATGCAGATTCTTAATTATGTTCTTCCAGAGCATCTTGCTGAAGCGCAACCAAAACTTGCAAAGACTGTGGAAATGCTTCAGATCTATTCGGACCTTTTCGGCTTGTACCCGTTTATCACTGAGAAATATGGTACTGTGGAATGGTCATCAAATTTCACAGGAATGGAAAATCAAACTATGGCATCAATGAGCGCATTTGATTCAACCTACATTGCTCATGAACTCAGCCATCAATGGTTCGGAGATATGATAACCCCTGCAAACTGGCACCACTTGTGGCTTAATGAAGGATTTGCGACATACTGTGTGGGACTTTACCTTGAAAAGAAATCTAGCATAGCAGTTTTAATAAACTACATGAATTCAAATAGTATTTTTGCAAAGGGAGCAACAGGCACCCTTTACTTACAGGATACAACGAATGTTGGAAATATGTTCGACTATAACCGCATCTATGCAAAGGGTGCAAGTGTTCTCCATATGCTAAGGCACGTTCTTGGTGATTCTGTTTTTTTCAACTCACTTAGGTCTTACGTAAGTGATTCACGATTCAGATTTGGCAATGCTACAACTGAAGACTTTAAGGAAGTATGTGAAACAGTATCAGGTTTGTCTCTTGATTACTTCTTCAATGAATGGGTATATGGTGAAAAGTACCCTCATTATATCTTATCGTGGCAATCTGTTCCTGATACAAGTGGATATATGGTTACAATTCGGGTACAACAGACAACAGGAACAAACAACCCGAATTACTTTACAATGCCAATTGATTTTAGATTGGTTGGAACAAACTTAGATACGACGAATGTAGTCCTCTGGAACAATTCTGCTGACCAATTTTTCAGTATACATACTTCAACTATTCCAACTACTGTGCAATTGGACCCGAAAAATTGGATATTACATTCGCTTACTATTGTTTCAGGAGTTGATGGTGAACAGGCAGAAGTCCCCGCAACATTTAAGTTGGACCAAAACTATCCCAACCCGTTCAATCCATCTACCACCATTAGATTCCAGGTTCCAAATTCTTCATTTGTAAATCTAAAAGTGTACGACGTTCTTGGAAATGAAATTGAAACATTAGTTAGTGAAGAAAAACCAGTTGGAAATTATGAAGTTGATTTTAACGCAAAAGGATTATCAAGTGGGATTTATTTCTATACACTTCAAGCGGGAGCTTTTGTTGAAACTAAAAAGATGATTCTCCTTCGCTAAGTGCCGTGAATTAACGTGAGACTCACTTCAAAAGTGAGTCTCACCAGTTCTTTACCAAAGTTTAACTTTTTCCGGATCGAATTGAACTAATCCAACTGCTCTCCCTTTTTTCCGTATCATTGTCGGGATAGAAAGCATAGCTTCATCAGGATTATTAGCTTCGATCATCGCATAACCTGTATGATCGCCGGATTTACATCCCCACCAAAAATGAGTGAGATACCCGATTGCAAGAGTTTGTTTGACAACCAGCGTACATTCCTCATGTGTATGTGGTGAGATGATCATAAATTTCTGCATAGCAAGCTCCTTATTTAATATTTTTAATGAAAAAGTTCTTATCCACGAAAATTAATTTTAAAAAATGATGATGTTACATTTTCTCCAAGATACTTACGAACAAATCTTATTGCCATTGCACCTTCTCCCACGGCTGAAGATATTCCTGTAATTGCAGTTGATCTCACATCGCCTGAAGCGAATACTCCAGGCACACTTGTTTCAGGCATGAACGGAATTCTTTCTAATTTCCAAAAATTATTAAATGATTTTTCTTTCATCAGATCAGTACCGGTTAAAATAAATCCCTTGTCGTCTTTCAGAACAAAGTTATTGATCCAGGATGTACCTGGTTTTGCTCCGATGTAAATAAATAGTGCTTTTGCAGGAACGGTTTTTTCTTCACCTGTGTTTGAATCCTTGAGAGTGATTTTTTCCAAAACTTTATCTCCATCAGCAGTTACAACTTCAGTACTTGTGTGGACTTTTATATTCGGTGTCTTGCTTATGTTTTCGATGAGATAATTCGCAGCAGTTTTTTTTATCGAGTCACGTCTGATTACAATGTTTACTTCTTTGGCAAACAAACTTATGTGCATCGCTGCCTGGCAAGCTGAATTTCCGCCACCAACAATATATACGATTTCATCTTTGCAAGCATGTGCTTCTATTGATGCAGAGCCATAATAAACGCCGGCACCGGTAAATTTATCCAGCCCCGGAATTTCAAGTTTGGTATATTCGACACCTGTGGCAATGATAACAGTTTTGCTGTGTACTTCAGAACCATCTGTCATCTCGGTAATTTTATATCCATCTTTCAAGTGAACGCTTTTCACTGTCTTTGGAGTTAGAATTTCAGTTCCGAATCGTAGCGTTTGTGCCATTGCTCTGCGTGTGAGATCAGCTCCCGATAATCCTTTTGGAAAACCAAGATAGTTTTCAATCCGTGCACTACTGCTCGCCTGTCCGCCCGGATTGCTCTTTTCAATTAATATTGTCTTAAGTCCTTCGCATGAACCATAAACAGAAGCTGCTAATCCTGCCGGGCCACCTCCAATGATAAGTACATCGTACATTTTCTCAGAAGCAATTTGCTGAAGCCCAATATGCTTCGCAAGATCCGGTAATGCAGGATCGCTTAACCAGGTTCCGTCTTTCAATATTACTAAAGGCAATTGATCAAATTTTACTTCAGTGCTGACAAGGTATTTTTCTGCTTCAGCATTGCCTTCAACATCCATCCATAAGTAAGGAATCAGATTTCCTGAAAGAAATTCTTTGAGACGATGAGATTTTGGTGACCACTGGAAACCAATGATTCGTATTCCCTCATGGTCGGGTTTGTATTGAGCCTGCCATTCATCTAATAAATCATCTATAACGGGATAAAGTTTTTCGTCTGGAGGATTCCACGGTTTCATCAAATAATAATCAAGTTTTAAATTGTTGATAGCTCGTATGGCAACATCAGTATCAGAGTAAGCAGTTAGCAGAACTAATTTAGATTCAGGAAAAATCTCTTTTGTTTTTTCTAAAAATGTTACTCCTTCCATTTCTGGCATGCGTTGATCTGAAATGAAAAGTGCAACTGTTTCGTTTTTAAGTTTTAATTCCTTGATAAGTTCAATGGCTTCATTAGCAGAGTCAGTTGCGCTGATCCGATATTCACTATTATACTTATTACGAACATCCCGTTGAATAGCCCGAAGCACTTGTTCGTCGTCATCCACAATTATTATAAATGGTAATTTCATTTTGTTACTATTATTTTATTAAGCGATTGGAAGGCAAATTAAAAATTCTGTTCTTCCCGGTTTCGAATGAACTTTTATTTCGCCATCATGACGAGTAATTATTCTTTTTACAAGATCAAGTCCGATACCTGTTCCTTCACCAACATTTTTTGTAGTAAAGAACGGATCGAATATTCTTGATTGAATTTCAGCAGGAATACCGGCACCGTTGTCGATGATCTTTACATTCACACTTTTTTTATCGTACGTGGTTTCAATAGTGAGCTCACCTTCCTTGTTAAGAGCGTAAATGGCGTTGTCAATAATATTTGTCCAAACCTGGTTAAGTTCTCCGACGTATGCGGGGACATTCACAAGATCCGGACTAAATGATTTTTTCACACTTATATTTTTTTCACGAAGTTTATGTCCCAGCAGTGTCAGAGTGTTCTCGATATCTTTATGAACATCGGTTGGCTGCTTTTCATTTGTTCTATCCATATGAACATGGCTCTTGATTGCGCCTACAAGGTTCGATATGCGGGTAGAAGCTTCTGCAAGGTCTTTAATTATTCTTTGAGAACTGAGTAAATTTTCAATCCACAATAAAATTTGTGTGAGATCTTCTGGCGGAACTTTACTGGATAAGCTTTCAAGATCTTCACCTGAAAAACCAGCCTCAGTGAAAGTTTGAACAACTTGCTGGTCAGTTGGAATTCCCTTTGATTCAAGCCAGACCATCATCTTATCCTCTTTTTTCATTCGCTGCAGCGCACTCTGCTTTTGCTTTGGCTCAATATCTTTGGATTCAATCTTTTCTCTGAGATGATTAATATGATCAGGATTGATATTTTGTTTGAGCATTTTTTCTGTTAATTCCATATTCAAAAATAGCCGGTTTGATAATTCATAGGATATTCTGTTGATAGCAGCGGCAGGATTATTTAGTTCATGTGCAATGCCTGCAGCAAGATTTCCCAGAGCACTAACTTTCTCTCGCTGCATTTGCGTGGTTGCAAAAAACCTTGCACGTTCAGTCATATACCCTATTAAACGTTGAATAAATTCAGGATTAAGTTGTTCCAGCTCGTGAAAATATTTTTTATGAATGCGCAGACCGCGTACTTTTTCTACAACAATTGAATTACCTGAATATACTTTCATCCTTGAATAAGGTAACAACCCGGTTACACCACCCGATTCCACCTCATTAGTAAAATGATTAAAAAATACTAATTTACCATTCACATCCACATAATAATTAATTCTGCCTTCGATCAGGAAGAACATCCATTCAGCAGAGTCACCTTTTTTTGCCACCAGTTCACCATCATCATATTCTACACTTTCTGAATGATCTAAAAGCCATTGCAAATGCTCGTCAGGTAGTTCACTGAGGGCTATGACTTTTTTTAATTCTTCGATTGTTACTGATGACATATATAAAAAATTTAAATAATATTAATGAAGTAAAAAATCATAATGAAGTAATGTGAATATACACAGGCCCGGGCAATTTGATTTAATTTTATACTATGAAGATTGTCATAAAAATAATTACAAGTCAAGTGGCATATTGAGGTAATTTACCGAGTTTCGTGTTGCCAGTTACAATTCAATTCTACCGCTAATCAAATATTTTAGAATTAAACAAAATCCTATTCTATTTTTAATCAAACATATTAATTAATTAAACGGAGGTTCGAATGAATCATCAATTACATTTCCTTATTGGAACTCTTTTTCTACTGTTTACTCTATCACTATTTGCACAGCAAAATTTAACTCTTCCGGATGCAAGTCAGCATGCTACCGTTATGCAGCAAGTTGGAATGGCTGAGATCAATATTGACTATCACCGTCCGGGAGTTAAAGGAAGACAAATCTGGGGGGTTCTCGTGCCTTATAATCAGGTGTGGAGAGCAGGTGCAAATCAAAACACAACAATTTCATTTTCAAAAGACGTACTTGTTGATGGTAAAAAAGTTCCTGCCGGAACTTATGGATTGCATATGATCCCAACTGAAAATGATTGGACTATCATCCTCAATAAAGATTACAGAGCCTGGGGAAGTTTCTTTTATAAAGAAGAAAATGACTTAATGAGGTTTAGTGTAAAACCACAACCTTCAGAATTTCAGGAATGGTTGATGTACACATTCGATGAAGTAACACCAAATTCAGTTATTGCATCACTCAGATGGGAAAAATTAAAAGTTCCCTTCAAGATTGAAATAGATTTGCACAAGCAGATGCTGGATGAAATGTCAGTGCAGTTAACTGGCATTCCGGGATTTTTCTGGCAAGGCTGGAACCAGGCTGCAAATTACTGTTACGTGAATGGAATTGAGCTTGCAAAGGGATTGGAATGGGCTGACCATTCAATCGGAATTAATAAAAATGTATCTAACTCTTTTACCAAAGCTCTTCTTTTGAATGCTATTGGTAAAAATGAAGAAGCATCAAAACTAAAAGCAGAAGCGTTTACTAATGCCGCCGAAGTTGATGTTAACAATCTCGGTTATCAGCTTCTTGGTGGCGGAAAAATTGAAGATGCAATCGAAGTCTTCAAAAAAAATACGGAAATGTATCCTGAGAGCTGGAATGTTTGGGATAGTCTTGCTGAAGGTTATATGAATAAAGGTGAAAAACAGCTTGCCATTGATAACTTTAAAAAAGCCTTAAGTATGGCACCTGAAAATCAGCATGCAAGAATCAAAGGAACTTTGGCACAGCTTGGTGCCGGATAATATTCTATAATACATTTCAATATTGCAGGGCGGGTCTTTGACTCGCCCGTTTTATTTTTAAAATATATCTTCAAAGTATAATTATATTTGCCTTTGAATGAAAAAAAATCTGTTCAATGGACTTAGATAAAAAAAACCAGCGTAAGCAGAAAATATCCAATTTACTTACTCCCTTATTTTTCCCGATTGCAATTTGGGTTATTCATCTTATTTCTCTTCTCTTAAATGAAGATTTTAGTAAGCTGGGATTACTGCCAAGAAATTTAATCGGACTTCTCGGAATAATTACTTCTCCGCTAATCCATGCAGATTTTTCTCATCTGATTTCAAATACTATTCCTTTGATAGTATTAGGATGGATAATTTTTAATTTTTATCCAAAATTATCTTATTTACTTTTTGTATTCATTTATTTGTTGACCGGGCTACTTGTTTGGATTTTTGCACGACAGGTTTATCACATTGGTGCAAGCGGCGTAGTTTACGGGTTTGTAAGTTTTTTATTTTTTAGTGGAATTTTCAGAAGAGATAACAAATCAATTGCTCTCGCTCTTGTGATTACATTTCTTTATGGCGGACTGGTTTGGGGAATGATTCCCGGCTTTGAAGGAATATCATGGGAATCACATCTCTTTGGTGCAATTACCGGACTGTTAGCTGCGTATATGTTCAGGAAAATTGATCCTCCATCAAAGAAATATGATTGGGAAGATGAACCGGATGACTTTGATGTGAACGAACTTGAAGTTTCATACGATCCAGAAAAAAATAAATTTAATAATCTATAACTGAAGGAAGTTAATGAAGAAGAACATTCCCGAAACCCGGAAGTACAGACTCGAGATGAACGATAAAATACTCAATTCAGGCTTCAGGGATTTCAATAAATTCTTTGCATTGGACAACAAAGCATACATTGATGGTGCGTTGCCTGTAAAGATGAAAGAGCTTATGGGTCTTGTTGGCTCAATGGTGCTGAGATGTAACGATTGTATTTTTTATCACATTGATCGTTCAATTTCGGAAGGGGCAACAAAAGAAGAACTTCACGAAGCTTTTAATATAGCTTTAGTTGTTGGAGGCTCCATTGTAATCCCTCATCTCCGTTATGCTTTTGAAGTAATGGAAGAGATTTTAAACGAACCGGCAAAGCAGGATGGCTAAAAAACTTATCATTCCTAAAAAGATTGTAACAGCAGATCGTGATGACAGATTTCTAAGCAATACCGCAGTCGAAATATCTGATGGAAAAATTTCCTCTTTCATTACTCTAAAAGAAATTCAAAAAGAAAAATACGATGAGGTGTATGAAGCGAAGCATCTTACGCTCATTCCCGGATTTATCCAGACTCACGTCCATCTCAGTCAAACACTTTTCAGAGGACTTGCGGAAGATTTGCCGTTGCTTGATTGGCTTCGGTTAAAAATCTTTCCGTTTGAAAATTCACACAATGAAAATTCACTCAAGGTTACTGCTCAACTTAGTATTAACGAACTTTTGATGGGTGGAACAACAACGTTTTTGGATATGGGAACTTTGAGATATGGTGAAGTTGTTCTTTCAGAAATGATCTCTTCCGGTATTCGGGGATTCTCCGGCAAATGTTTAATAGACATAAATGATCTTTATCCTGATTTCAAATCAACTGTAAAAAAAGAAATCAACGATATGATGAGTCTTGCAAAAACTTATCACAATTCTGCTGATGGAAGAGTCAAATATTCTTTTTCACCGAGGTTTGTTCTTTCCTGCAGTGAAGGACTTCTAAAAGAAGCAAAAGAAATAATGAAAGATTTCCCGGGAAGTATTTATCATACTCATTCATCAGAAAGTGTTGATGAAATAAATGAGGTTCGGAAAAGATTTGGCAAAGAAAATATAGAGTACTTTAATTCAATTGGTGTTCTTGATGATCACACAGTTTTAGCACATTGTGTGCATACTTCAGATAACGAAAGAAAAATGTTAAAAGACAGAAATACAAAGATTTCACACTGTCCTTCCGCCAATCTGAAATTGGGTTCGGGTGTTGCGCCAATTCCACAATATTTAAAAGAAGGAATTTCTGTTACTCTTGGTGCAGATGGTGCACCTTGTAATAACAATCTCAGTATCTTCAATGAAATGAGATTAGCGTCATTAATTCAGAAACCAATTCTTGGTACAGAAGTTATGGATGCAAAAACAATTTTCAGAATGGCATCTATTGATGGTGCAAAAGCTCTTCATCTTCAGGAAGAAGTTGGTAGCATTGAAGTCGGAAAAAAAGCTGATCTCATTTTGATTGATCTCGATTCTTACTCGAATTCATATTCGGATTCCGATGACTCTATTTATTCAGATATTGTTTTTTCATCAACAACCGAGAATGTTAAAAGTGTGATGGTTGATGGAAAATGGTTAGTGAAAAACAGGCAATCAATTGTTTATGATCAGCAGGAAATTGTTGCAAAGAGTAAAGAACAATTAAGCGAATTATTAAAAAGAGTGAAATGTTGAGCGAAGTAGTTTATCCCGATCAAAATGGAAAATCCCGACTTGCTGGAAAGAAGATAATATTCGCATCGAAGAATGAAGGCAAAGTAAAAGAAGTAAGATATATTCTCAATGGAATAAGTGCTGAGATCTTATCTCTGAATGATGTAGGTTTCAAAGAGGATATTCCTGAAACAGCAGACACTTTTGAAGACAACGCAAAAATAAAAGCTGAAATAGTTTATAATAAATTCAAGCTCCCAACGATAGCAGATGATTCAGGAATAGTAGCGCTCCAGCTTGGAAATGAACCGGGAGTTTATTCAGCAAGATACGCAGGTGAAACTGCAACCGATGAAGAAAATAATTACAAGCTTCTTGAAAAGCTGAAATCATTCCCTGAACCGCACAAAGGAAAATTTATTTGTGCTGCGGTCTATTATTTTGGGACTGAATTTAAAGTCGCAATTGGAGAGATTAGTGGGCAAATAATTAAAGAACCTCGTGGTACAAATGGATTTGGTTACGATCCTCTTTTTTTGCCAGATGGTTATGATAAAACAACGGCTGAACTGCCGCCGGAAATAAAAAATAAAATTAGTCACAGATACAGAGCTTTTAATCAATTGAAAAAATATTTGCAGGAGTTGTAGTTGAAAATTTATCTGAAATTATTTTTTCTCGTTTTACTTTCAATGATAATTTTATCCGGTTGTGAGGAAGATACTCCAACTGATCCACCTGCGCAGGATTTTCCCGATTATTATCCTGACGGTATTGGGTCAACTTTTAAATATTCTCTCACTGAAACCGATTCACTTGGTAACTTAGTTCAGGATGGAACAAGAAATATTTTGTTTTCAGGAACAGCTATTTACAATGGAATAAATTATATAATGCAGGAAGACTCACTGGATTTTGGCAGTCAGAGTTCTGTAGCAACATATCTGTTTCGCAAAACTGAAACCGGAGTTTTTTATGCAATTGATACAAGTCAAATTGCGCTTTTAATTCCGGATACTTTGAAACAATTTGTTTCTTTACGTGATGAAATGCAGCTTCTTTTTTATCCCTTGACTAATGGAAGCATCTGGAGCTTATACCGGATTACCGCCGAAGTTCAACCTGGATTAGAAGTGAAAATTCTGGATATCGTTGCAAGCTTTGTTAGCACTGAACAGATTCTTTTAAACTTAACTTCAGGGACAGTAATTGTTGCTGCTCAAAAAGTTAAATATACTGTTGAGCTTTATTCTGAAATTGGTGTTGATCCTGAAACGTATTCTGCCCATATGTGGTATGTGGAAAATATTGGTCTGGTAAAGTTTGAAGGGAATCAGTTTGCTGTTAATTTTGGTGGCGGTGGAATTAGTTTTGAACCTTCGCCGAATATTCTAACTCAAGAGCTGATTGACTATAATATCGAATAGATTATTCTTGGTGTCTCCGTGGCAAAAAATATCAGAGCCACAACGACTCTAAGACACAAAGTAACGCTAAGTCTTCACAACAACTTTTCCAATACTCTTTCCAGTTTGAAAATACTTAAGCGCATTGATCAAGTTATTGAATGAAAATTCTTTCCCGATGAAAGGTTTCTCCAGATTCATTGCCAGAATTTTCTCTGCCATTCTTTTTAACTCATCTGGTCTATCCCACAAATAGATCAAATTAAATCCCATAACTGACTTGTTAATATTTGAAAGTGAAAGCGGATCAACTTTTGGTCTTGTTAAAAATTTATAAAAAACATTCAGATAATTCGGCCTGGATGAGTTAGACATAAATTGTGCACCGCCATAGATTATAATTCTGCCTGAAGGGGCCAGTGCTTTGAAACTATCGCTAAAAATTTTTCCTCCGATTGATTCAAGAACAATATTCAGTTCTCTTTCACCGAGCGCTTTCTTCAATCGTTTACCAAAATCATTATTTCTAAGTATTACCTCATCATAGCCGTCATTAAACAAAAAATTTCTTTTCGATTCTGAACCAATTGTCCCTATTGTATATGCGTTAAACTTTTTAGCAATTCTGTTTGCATAAATCCCAACTCCACCAGCTGCACTATGAATTAGTACAGTATAATTCTGTTTGATATTACCAAGTTCTATTAACGCATAATAAGCGGTGAGTGCCTGAACAATAAAAGCAGAACCCTCTATAAACGTCCATTCATCAGGAAGTTTTAAAATGTATCTTGTATCAATGTTTAAGTGTGTTGCGTATGCACCGAATCTTATGGCTCCCATAATTTTATCACCAATTGCAAAATCTTTTACTTGACTCCCGGTTTTCAAAATAATTCCGGAATATTCCAGTCCGGGTACAAAACTGCCTTTTGGAGTTGCGCTGTAAAGCCCCTGAATTGCAAACAGATCGGCAAAGTTCAAACCGATGGATTTAACTTCTACTGTAACTTCATTTTTGTCCGGCTCGGGAAGATTTTCTTCTATCAAATTTAAATTATTGATTGAACCTGCTTTGTTTATTCTATAAACTTTTCTTTTCATAATGTAATCGGTTAGAGATTTTAATATTTTTACTCAGGCAATATATAATTACCTGGCATTTTTATTCCTCATTAAAGGAAGAGCTTAATGAAAAAAATATTCCTTACAATTAGCTTCGGCATGTTTCTTTATCAATTTACAGTGTCTGCACAATCATATTATTACGGAATTGATTTCGATACTGTCAAGGCTCAGAAGTTTGATATGGGCAAGATGTGGACATTCGAAAATCCTCCACTCAATTATTTTGATGAATCATATGATTTCCGTCCTTCGAAAGAATGGCTTGACAAAGTTCAAAAGTCTGCTCTGAAGTTTGGCAATGGGTGTTCAGCTTCATTCATTTCAGAAGATGGTTTAATTATGACGAATCATCATTGCATCAGGGGAATATTGAGAGACTTGAGCACGGATGAACTGGATTTATTAAAATATAAATTTTATGCTGAAAACCAGGAAGATGAGTTGAAGATTCCAGGATTATTTGTTCGTCAGTTGATGATGATTGAAGATGTAACGGAGGAAATAAAAAATGCAATGCAATCAGTTGTTTCTGATTCAGAAAAAGTTGTATTTAAAAATCAGAAAATAGAAGAAATAAAAGCAAGATATTATAATGAAAATTCAGAACTTAGCTATGAAGTTATCTCTTTGTATTATGGCGGTAAATATTCGGTGTACGGATACAAAAGGTATAATGACATCCGGTTAGTCTTCGCTCCTGAGCTAATAGTTTCAAAACTTGGTGGAGATTATGATAACTTTACTTATCCTCGTTATGGGTTGGATTGTGCCTTCCTGCGTGCTTATGAGAATGATGAGCCAATAAAAACCAATTATTATTTTAACTGGAGTACGGAATCAATTTATGAAAACCAACCTGTGTTTGTAGTTGGAAACCCGGGAAGCACAAACAGATTATACACAGTCGCACAACTTGAATATTTAAGAGATTACCGATTTGGATTGCAAACACCTATGCGGAAAGAACTTTACAAAATTTATTATGATTTAGTAATGCAGTCCAATGCCGAAGATATGAAATTGGTAGCAACATTGTTCAATGTTGGGAATGGCTTGAAAGTTTATGAATCAACTTATCTCGCACTTCAAGACCCGTTTTTTATGGCAAGGAAAAAAGATTTTGAGAAAAAATTTAAACAAGATATTTACTGTGACCCCGATTTAACAATCAAATATGGAAATCTCTGGAAGCAGATTGCCGAGAATAGAAAAGCAGCTTCAAAAATTGCCAGAGAACTCTATGCACTCACAATTAGTACAACTTACTCACCAAAATATTTTTTTATAGCTCGAGACTTAATAAAGCTTGCAGAACAGCTTCAACTTACAGAAGCTGAAAGAACTGAATCTTATAAAGGTACTGAACTGGATAGTACTATTGATAAAATTTTCCCAACAGATTTTAATAAAGAGCTTGAGCTTAAAAAACTAGTAGTGCAACGGAAAGTTTGGCAAAAGAATCTCCCCAAAGATTTTCCAGTACCTGATTTTCAGTTTACAGTGATAGCAAGAGAACATTCGGTAGGTAAAATTGCAAATTCCGAGATTAATTCGAAAGAAGATGTAATTGTTCTTGCTAAGTCTGGTTCTGATTCAATTTTAAATTCAAATGATCCTTTTATCAGATTTATTTTAGATTCAAGAGACAGACTGAAAGAATTACAAAGCATTGATAAAAAACTTGATGATGTTGATATGATGAATAATCAATTACTTGGTGAAGCGTTATATGAAATATATGGTGATGCAATTCCACCTGATGCTACAGGTACATTGCGTATTTCGGATGGAGTAATAAAAGGTTACGAATATAATGGAACATTAGCTCCGTCAAAAACAACATTTTATGGTTCGCTGGACAGGTATTATTCATTCAATAAAAAATTTCCCTTTAATCTACCAGACTACTGGGAAAACTTGCCCGAAGAATTTGATCCTTCCACTCCGCTGAATTTCGCGAGCACTTGCGATATTATTGGTGGTAACTCGGGAAGTCCCGTTTTAAATACGAATGCTGAAGTTGTTGGGTTAGCATTCGATGGGAATATGGAAAGTCATTCAGGCAGATATATTTACACTACTGAAATGAACAGAACAGTAAGTGTAAGCGCAGAAGGAATGATTGAAGCTATTCGTGATCTTTACTTTGCAGAGGAACTCGCTTCAGAAATATTAAATGGAAAAGTAGAGTAGGGTGTAAAGGTTTAGGAAATATGGATATAGGGAAATAAGTATTGAGTTCTATACATTATTTCTATATACCTTTCATTTAGCTTTAAGAACACTCCCGACTTGAGCAGCTTCATTGAAAAGCTGTTCGGTAAGAACAATATCATCTTCAATTTTAAATCCTGCTTTCTTTAAACCTCTTGCAAGCCAGGTGTTGCAGGTATTAAACAAATGATACTCACCATTTGCTTTGAAGAAATAAACTCGATTTAAATATTTAGTGCTAAGAATTTCACTTTGGTCTTCATCATTCCTCCAGACAGTATCTGCGATATATTTCATCAAAATTTTTAATTGTTCATTGTTAATTTTTAATTCCACCACAATCTCCGACAGGTTAAAATACTCAAGCATTGAGATAAATATTCCTTCCATTCTTAAAGTACTTGGCGTTGGATAGAAAAGTGCCTGGTATGCTAAATCCCAATCAAAATCCGGATGCTGATAAAACGCTTCATCACCCCAGCCGATATCAATTAATTCTGCTCCGGCGAAATATCTAACTTCAGGAAGAATCGTTGAATCTACTTTCTCTTTGTGAAAGACAATTGCTGTGTGCCATCTTTGTTTAATAAGATATATTGTGTGAAGTGAATCATCCTGAAGAAATTCCTTTACTGCTGTATGTGAAAATCCGCAGCATTCCCAAATTGATTTCTCAACCTGAAGTTTGGGAGATGTATGCAGAAAAAAGAAAATTACCGGAAAGATTATTAAGTTATTCATGTAAATTATTTAAAGTTCTCTTTATTCTAAATTAATAGAAAATTTTATGAAAATCCTCTTTAACTTCATCCGGCTTTCTCTCGTATTTTCACTCTTGTTCGTGGGAAAAAATTACGCTCAACAACCAAATGGAAAATATACAATCGTAATTCACGGTGGTGCAGGTTCGATGGATCCACAAATGGAGGAATCATCAAAACAAGCTTATATTAATTCATTAACTGAGGCGCTAAAAATTGGTCAGGAAATTCTTGTAAGCGGTGGCAGTAGTCTTGATGCAGTTGAACAGGTTGTAAGATTTCTGGAAGATGATTCACTGTTCAATGCAGGAAGAGGAGCCGTTTTTACTTCGGAAGGAAAGAACGAATTAGACGCTTCAATAATGGATGGAAGGGATTTATCATCTGGTGCAGTTGCGGGTGTGACAATAATAAAAAATCCGGTTTCATTAGCAAGATTAGTCAAAGAAAAAACTTCACATATATTATTTGCCGGTAAAGGAGCTGATGAACTTGGGATTGCACTCGGAGTAGATATTGTTAATCCAACATACTTTTTTGTTTACGAAAGATATGAAGAGCTTCAAAGGATGATGGATAAAGCCAAAGGAACAGTTGGTTGTGTAGCAATTGATCAATTTGGAAATATTTCTGCTGCAACTTCAACCGGTGGAAGAACAGGTAAAATGCCCGGCAGAGTTGGTGATACTCCAATAATCAATGCAGGGACTTATGCCAACAATAAAACCTGTGGTGTTTCTGCTACCGGTATTGGGGAACTTTTTATTAAAAATGCAGCGTGTTACCAGGTTTCAGTTTTAATGGAGTATGAAGAATACACTTTGAAGCAAGCTGCAGAAGAAGTTATTTTTAATATTCTGCCTGATGGTTCAGGGGGAATAATTTCAGTTGATAAAAATTATAATTATGAACTCACATTCAACACTCCAAGTATGATGCGTGGTGTTGCTAACTCTGATGGAGTGTTTGAAGTGAAAATTTGGAAATAAATTTATTTAGCGGGAGGAAAAGTGAGACCGGAACAAGGCGATTACGCACCTTACTACGAAAATTATATTAAGCTCGTTGAAGGTGAGGACATCTTAAAGATACTGAACGATCAAAGTAAAAAAACACAGGACGTACTGAATTCATTTTCGGAACATAGAGGTAATTTTCGTTATGCTGATGGCAAATGGACTGTAAAAGAAGTCGTTGGTCATCTGCTCGACACGGAAAGAGTTTTTGCATACCGCGCTTTATGCATTGCGAGGGGAGAGAAAAAGTCATTGATCGGTTTTGATCAGGATGATTACGTAAAGGAAGGTAATTTTAACAGACGTGAACTTTTCGAATTAAATTATGATTTCAGACTTCTTCGGGAATCCAACCTTCTTTTGTTCAGAAGTTTTACGCCGGAAATGCTGAGGAAAAGAGGTTTTGCCAATGAAACCTCTGTAACACCATTAGCGATTTTATTTATGATTGCAGGCCATGAAAAACATCATATGAATGTATTACGGGAAAAATATCTTTAGCTGAAATTAATCATTGAAAAATTCTTTTATAATTCTGTCTGTTGCGCCAACATTATTATGAACGAAGTCATACGATTTCTTCCCACATTCGCTTAACAGTTTATCATCTGAAAATAATTTTCTCATCAATTTGTAAAATTCTTTTTTATCCTGTATCATCATTCCTCCCCCGACTTCAATGAGCTTTTTTGCTTCCTGGGAATTATCAATCTTCGGTCCAAATAAAACCGGAACTCCATAGACTGCCGCCTCAAGAACGTTATGAACATTTATTTTAAAACTTCCGCCAATAAATGCTACATTGGCATAACTGTATAATATGGATAAAACTCCGATTGAGTCAACAATTATTATTCTTTGACCGGCATAGTTATTTATATGTGATAACCTGATTGAAGGTGCTTCACTGCCAAATTCATTCTCTAACTTTTCAAGATGTAAAAGTGTAGGTTCGTGAGGAGCAATTATCATCAAAGCGTTCTTTTCATATTTCAGAAGTTTCAGAAACGCTGGAAGAAGCACGTCTTCATCCTGCTGCCAGGTGCTTCCTGCAACCAAAACTTTGCTTCCCCTTAAAATATCCGGGTTAATTATTTTACTACTCTTTGAGGCAAGACTTCTGCTATAAACTCTGTCAAACCGTGTATCACCAACAACTTTTATCTGAACATCTTTACAATTAAAACTTTTAAATCCTTCGGCATCGGCTTCAGATACAGCTAAAATTTTCTTAAAATCTTCAAAAAGGTATTTGTGAAATGATCTCAACACAGGAAACTTACGCGGCGAGTTTATTTTCATCGTTGCATCAACAAGCAAGCACGGGATTTTTTTCTTCTTCAAAGCCCAGATATGATTCGGCCATATATCATATCGCATAAATACTGCCATCCCCGGTGAAATAATTTCTATAAATCTTTTTGCGCGCCATTTTGAATCGAATGGAAGATAGGTGATTACATCAGCGAAAGGATATTTTTTTGAATTTTCATAACCTGAAGGTGAGAAAAAACTCACAACGATTTTTACATTAGTTTCTTTTTTCAGTTTTTCTATAATTGGTTTTGCCTGCTCAAATTCTCCAAGCGAGGATGAGTGAAACCATATTGTTTTCTTCGACAGATCATGTGTGAGCCGATTCAAAATCAGTTCTTCAAAAATTCTTTTTCTTCCGGCTCTCCCGGTTCGTATCTTTTTATTAAATAATGAAATGAAAATTAATATCAGGTACAGAGCGGGGATAAAAAATATATTATATATTACCTGCCAGATTTTTTTCATTGCACTGCCAAAATATTTTTTAAACTGCTAAATGCAAATTTCGGCGTTATTTCTTTCATACATTTAAAGTGTTTTTTTGGACAGGACTTCCGGCCGATGTGTGTGCAAGGCCGGCAGGATAGATTTTCTACTTCAAGTTCGATGCTGAGCGCATTGTAAGGATAGAATCCAAACTCTTTAACAGTAGAGCCAAAAAAAGCAATTACCGGAACTTTCACAGCACAGGAAAGATGCATTGCCCCGGAATCGTTTGTGTAAATGGCTTTGCACATTTTCATATTTGCGGCTGATTGCAAAATACTATCGGTGCAAAAATATTTCGGTGTGTTAAGCTCATTTGCAATTTCGTTGATGAGTTCAAGTTCGTTCAATCCGCCAAACAGAGCCACTTTGTAACCAGAAAATTCCAATTTCCTGCCAAGCTCAATAAAATATTCTTTTGGCCAGCGTTTAGTAAAATGTTTTGCACCGGGACACAACCCGATATATTTTTCATTTAAATCTAAACCTGGATCGGCAACATTATTTGTGAACAAGTCGAGTCCTTCATCATCCAATTTAATTCCTGCAGCCTCAGCATATCTCTCTGGAATTTGCGGAGAGTTCTTTAACCTGTTAATCTTAAAATTTACTAAAAGAAATTTTTTAAAATCTTTCTTATCAATTCGGCATACTTCGCAGTTCAGAGATTTTGTAATTTCTTTTGACCTGATGTTATTTTGTAAGTCAATTACCATTTCGTAGTTGTTTGATATAAGTGTATTGATGAAAATCTGTTTTTCGAAAGTTTGTTTTGAATACAAATGAATATTCGTCAGGTTTGGATTAAGCTTTAAAAGCTCAAAAAATTCTTCTTTAATTACAAAATCAATTTGAATATCCGGGTTTTGCTTTTTGATCGAGCGGATCAATGGGGTTGTTAAAAGTATATCGCCCATCGAACTCAATCTGATTATGAGTATTTTTTTTAATTCAGATATGTCTTTTATCATTTTAACTGCAAAAATTGCAGTAAAATATAAACAAATATTGGCTTCACTTAAAAGAATTATTGAAGTTTAGTGGATTTGCGATTAATTTTACAAACAAAAATTGAAAGTATTGATATGACAACATTAACACCTCCCGGAACAATCGAATTTCCCGAATCTTCTTTGGAAAAAAAAGTTTATAGTATTGTTGAAAGTTTTGGTGAAAACATTCCAGTTACAAATGACAAGAACAGACTTGGGTATTGTTTATTCAAGTTTATGAAAGGAGAGGGAGATCCTCCGAAAGTAGCATTGAGAAGTGCAAAAATTAAAGTAGTAGGAATCTCGATAGATGAACTTGCGCTAAAAATAGATGCTGAATTGAAAAAGATTTCCGAAAAAAATTAATTAACCGGCACCTCAGCTTTAACTATAAATTTTTCAACTATCTTTACATCTTCTTCGCTTCCAATAAAAATGCATCTTATTTTTTCCCTGAAACGAGATTCGCTATGAATTTTGCAAAATCATTAATGTTTTGTTCAACACTTGCTTTTTCTAAAGCACTCATATAATCATTTCGTCTTTCTAAAGTAATAATGGTCCAGGGGAAACCTCCTGATGCCAGCATTACATTCATCAGAAATCTGCCGATTCTCCCGTTACCATCCATATAGGGGTGAATATAAACGAAAATAAAATGTCCAAGTACTGCCCGAACAGCCGGTTCTTTTTCGTCCTTGAGCATCTCAAATAAAACTGGCATCGCATCCCGGACACCGTCACAATTCATAGGAATATGATTTGAGTTAGAAATGAAAACCTGTGAGTTCCTGTAGCCTGCAAGATCAGAGGGGCGTAATAATCCTGCTGTTACAGATGGGCTGAACATTTCTCTATACCAATCGCCATGATCATCGTCAGCTACTTTCCCGGGACTTTCACCTTCAAAAACTTTTCCGATACTTTTTTTTACAGCTTCAAAAGCAAGATAATAGCCACGGGCTGCGAGAGCATTTTTCTGTTCATTATCGTTCTCATTTTTGTCCGGATTCCAATTACCGCCCATTACACGTTCAATTAGTTCTGATGTGACCCTGTAACCTTCGATAGATAATGAATGGTATGCATCTGTTTTATAATTATCATCAACAAGTTTTAAATAAGAAGTCTTATCTGTGGGAATACCCGGCGGCTTTGGAAAATATTTTAGCACCGGATCACGCATCTGCTGCCACATTAATTTAATTCTGTTTACGTACGGAGAAGTTGAGCTATTTGTGAAAGTATATTGAAGCTTGTTTTCAAACGGATCACTTTCCCGTATATCATATCCGGCTGCTTTCATAGTTTTAATAATTTCGTCAGCAATGCGGTCTCTTCCGATATTTCTGAATGCACCCGCCAGCCTGCCAGCAACAACACTATTACCGCCATCAAGAAGAGGCGACAATATTTCTGAGGCATCTTTTACAGCAGTTAATGCTGTCCGGGCATCTATTGGATTTTGTAAAAAGAAATTTGGTGTACTCGCCAACAAGGCAGAAGTTAATGAGAAAATACGAATGCCATTCTTTTCAATAATATCAGTTTCTGCAGGCATAGCTAATACTGCATCTACAAGTGATGTATCAAATAGAAGGTTGGTAACATTATTACTTGCTTTGGAGGAACGAATCAGCAACTGCTTTGGTATCGTCCAGTTTTCGCAATGTAATAGTATTGATTGCTCAGGCGAAATGCACCAATCCTTATCGAAACGATCATTCAGATATACAGCACAAAATTTCCAGAAAGCCGAATACCAGGAAGTACTTTCACCTTTTCTTTCCTGCGGATTGTTTGAAATGTACCATCCTTTCATGACTTCTTTGATGAAACCATTTTTCAACAGTCGTTCCCTGTGGGTTCTTGAGAGTGCATCAGATTTTATTATTGCAACTCCATCTTTATCCTGAAATTGCTTTAACACTTCAAGGGACTGAGCTAATTTTTCGTTTGGTGCTGCCATTATATCTTAGTTTATTGTGTTGTTCAATTTATAGTTTTTTATGCTTCAGTATTTATAGTTTATAATGAAGTGCGATTTATAGTTTATTATGTTAATCTATTCTATTTTCTTAATAAAAACAAACTTATGAAGATGAGGAAAGGGTGGATAAGTCATTGTAATGTAGGCAATTAAATTATTTAGAGAAAATTTGATCCATCTAAAAATATTTTCATATAATTAAGCGACTTGTTGGCAATGATGACCTAACATTTTATATCTTGATAATAAATTGTATTAATAACAATTAAGGCTCTCTCTTTGTAAGAGAGACCTGCCTGCCGGCAAAGGCAGGGATTTAGAGAGAGTTCCTATGAGCCTGAATAATAAAACTAAGCTAGTTGAAATTGCAAAAGTTGTTTGCAGAGAGCTAAGAAAAAACTCAACAAAAGCTGAAAAGATTTTTTTGGGAAGAGGTACGTAATAAAAAAATCCTTGGTAAAAAGTTTTACAGGCAGTATCCCATCTTTCACGATATAACAGGCAAAGAAACATTTTTCATCGCTGATTTCTTTTGCTTTGAAGAAAAACTTATAGTTGAATTGGATGGTAAATATCATCAATACAGATTAAAGGAAGATGAAGAAAGAACTAAAATTCTTAACTACATAGGTTTAAGAGTCATCAGATTTAATAATGAAGAAGTTATGAATGAAATTGAAAATGTTCTATCAAGGGTAAAGAAACATCTTTTAGAGGAGATGAAAGAGATTGGCAAACTGTGAAGAAGTTTAACAGGTAGGGGAACTCATCCTAATCCTTCTCTTAAGAAGAGAAGGACTTATTGGTATTGACGTCTTAATATTTGAGATGCTGACAGAAGAATTAATGAAAGTTTTTAAATGACAATGAAGTCTCTCTCTTCTTAAGAGAGAGAAAAAGAGAGAGTTTATTATAAAGCTAAATAATAAAAAATTTAATTTACCTGCACCTCAGCTTCGGCTATAAATTTTTCAACTATCTTTACATCTTCTTCGCTTCCAATAAAAATTGGCATTCGCTGATGCAATTTTTCAGGTTTAATTTCCATTATTCTTTTTTTACCATTAGTTGCTCTTCCACCAGCCTGCTCAACAATAAATGCCATAGGATTACATTCATATTGCAGACGCAGCTTGCCAAGAGGATTTCTTGAGTCAGCAGGATACATAAATATTCCGCCGTATAAAAGATTGCGATGAATGTCTGCAACCATTGAGCCGATGTATCTTGAAGAATAAGGGCGATTGGTTGTTTTGTCTTCTTCCTGCAAGTACTTGATATATTTTTTTAATCCCGGATGCCAGTAAAGATAATTACCTTCGTTGATGCTGTAGATCTTGGATTTTTTTGGCGTCTGAATATTTGAATGAGAGAGAAGAAATTCTCCAAACGCAGGATCGAGAGTAAAACCATGAACACCTGCACCAGCAGTGTAAACAAGCATTGTGCTCGATCCATAAACAACGTAACCTGCTGCAACCTGATTAATTCCTGGTTGAAGACAATCTTCCATAGTTCCGGGTCCATTACCTGTTGAAACTCTACGGTATATAGAAAAAATAGTACCAATGCTGATGTTAGCATCAATGTTTGATGAACCGTCGAGTGGATCGAACAGAAGAACATATTTACCAATGTTAAATTTTTGTGGAATCTGAATTATGTCTTCTTCCTCTTCCGAAGCCATTACGCAAAGATGTCCGCCATGATCCATAGCTTTAATTAACATATCGTGAGCAAGCATATCAAGTTTTTTTACTTGTTCGCCATGAATATTATTATCGCCGGTAAAACCTATTATGTCCACTAATCCTGCTTTGTTAACTTCGAGTGAAATAACTTTTGCAGCGAGTGATAGATCGTGGAGTAATTTAGAAAGTTCACCGGTAGCGCCGGCATATTTTGATTGTTCCTCAATTATATGCCGACCAAGAGTCATGAATTGTGTTGAAGCCATTTTCCCTTCTCCCTTCTATTGGATTAATTCAGGAAGCCAAAAGTTCCTGATCTTTATATTGAAGCTGGTACAATTTATAATAAATTCCCTTTTTTGCAAGCAACTGCTGATGATTTCCTGTTTCCCTGATCTCGCCTTTGTGTAAAACTATGATTTTATCAGCATTTTGTATTGTTGAAAGACGATGAGCAATTACAATGGCAGTTCTTCCAACCATCAACTTTTCAATCGCATCTTTAATAAGAAGTTCAGTCTCGGTATCAATGCTGGAAGTAGCTTCATCAAGAATCAGGATTTTGGGATTATAAGCAAGAGCTCTAGCAAACGAAATAAGCTGCTTCTGACCAACGCTAAGAGTTGCGCCGCGTTCTTTTACTTCCTCACGATACTTTTGAGGAAGGTCTGCAATAAATTTATCTGCACCAACTATTTGAGCAGCTTCTAAAACTCTTTCATCACTTATCTCATCATCATTAAGATTTATATTTGATTTGATATCACCCGAAAATAAAAATACATCCTGTAAAACCATTGATATGTATTTCCGTAATTCACGCTTATCAAGTTTTTCAATATTTACGCCATCAAGAAGAATTTCTCCTTTATTGATATCATAGAAGCGAGTAAGAATATTTATAATGCTTGTTTTACCTGCACCCGTATGCCCAACGATTGCTATTCTTTCCCCGGGATTTATACTGAATGAGATGTCTTTTAATACGTACTCATCATTGTTATAAGCAAACCAAACATTTTTAAATTCAATTTTCCCGTTAACATTTTCCAACCTCGCTGGATTTTCAGGATTGCGAATCATCGTTTTGTTATCAAGCAATTTAAATACTCTTTCAGATGAAGCCATTGCAGTCTGCATAATGTTATACTTTTCTGAAAGATCACGTATCGGTCGGAAAAACATTTCAGTATATTGAATGAAAGCGAATAGTACTCCGATAGTGAGTGTTCCCTGAATTATTTCGCCCCCGCCGTACCAAATAATTAATCCAATTGCAATTGAGCTGAGTAATTCAACGGTTGGATAAAATATCGCATAATAAAAAATTGATTTTATGTTTACTTGACGGTAATCGCTGTTAATGGATGAGAATTTTTTAAACTCATCTTTCTCTTTATTAAATATTTGAACAACACTCATTCCTGTTACATGTTCCTGCATATAAGAATTTAGTCTGGCAAGATGAAGTCGCACATCCCGATAACTTTCTCTGGCTTTCCTTCTGAATAAAAAAGTACCGTAAATCAAAACTGGGAGGACAGAAAGAGTAACAAGTGAGAGATTGAAATCCATAAAGAACATAAAACCGAGAATCCAGAGGATGATGAAAATGTCACTGAATACCATCACTATCCCGGAGGAAAAAAGTTCACCTAATGCTTCAACATCATTCGTTGCACGGGTTACAAGTCTGCCAATAGGCGTTCTATCAAAAAATTTAAGCGCAAGTTTCTGAATGTGATTGAATATCTGAGTTCTCAGATCGAATAAAGTTTTTTGCCCAAGATATTGAGTGAAGTATGTAAGAAAATATTGTATAACAGCTTGAAAAAGTAGCGAGCCAAATAGAACTAAGCTGATCAGAAATAATCCATTATAATCTGAATTTGCTATGTAATCATCAACAGCAATTTTGGTTAAATATGGACGAATTGGTCCCAGTGCAGCAACAACTATATTAAGTAGGATTGCAAAAATTACATAGTTTTTGTACGGCTTGATGTAGCCAAGAAGACGCTTCATCAACTTTGCATCGTAAGCTTTGCCTAATATTTCTTCTTCGTTATTGTAATCACTCATCTTAAAAATATTTTTGTTTTTTTATAAATTGAACTTCACTAATTCCCCTCTCCTTTGGAGAGGGGCAGGGGGTGAGGCTTCTTCTTTATTTTAGCTCTTCTAATTCCTGTTCAAGTAATTGTTTGTAATGCAGATCAGCATAAATTCCGGATTTAGCAACAAGCTCTTCGTGTGTGCCTTCTTCCGCAATTACTCCGTTTGATAATACTATTATTTTATCGGCATCTTTAACTGTAGAAATTCTGTGACTTATAATTATGCTCGTTCTTTCCATCATAAAGTTTTTAAGGTTTTTTAAAATTTCTTCTTCGGTACTCGTATCAACTGCAGAAAATGAATCATCAAGGATTAATATTTTTGGATCAATAGCTAATGCACGGGCCAGACAAGCTCTTTGTTTTTGTCCTCCTGAAAATGTTATTCCTCTTTCTCCCACAATTGTTTCATACTTTAATGGAAACTCCTGTACATCTTTATCAAACTGCGCAATTCCTGCAACCTGATTAACAATAGACTTGTCAACTTCACGTCTTCCATAAGAAATGTTGTTGAGAACTGTATCAGAAAATAAGAATGATTCCTGCTGAACAACTCCTATATTTGTCCGAAGCTGCTCAATCGGAAGTTCCTTCACATTAATTCCATCAACTAAAACTTCACCTTCAGTGCATTCATACAAGCGAGGGATGAGATTAATAAATGATGTCTTGCCTGATCCGGTGTAGCCCATTATTGCAAGTGTCGAACCTGCACGAATATTCAAATTAATATTTTTTAGTATGTCTGGACTGTTTTCATTATACCTGAAGGAAACATTTCTGAATTCAATCTCACCATTAATTTTTTGGATTGAATAATTTGTTTTTTCAGATTCAGTGATCTCGTAAGGTTCAGAAAAAATTTTGTTCAGTCTTTTCATACTTGCTTCGGCTTGCTGAATAATATTGATAACCCAGCCAAATGCAATCATCGGCCAGATGAGAATGCCGAGGTAAACAATAAATGCTGTGATTTCTCCAAGAGTTAATTCACCATTAATTACTTTTGTTCCACCAAGCCAGATTACAACAATAATTGACAAGCCCGTTATCAGAAAGAGAATGGGCATTATGAGTGCCTGCGTCCGCACGAGATTCATATTTTTTTTCAAATAGTCCTGGCTGTGTTCTGCATATCTTTTCATTTCGTTTTCTTCACGAACATAAGATTTTATAACACGAATGCCGGAAAAATTTTCCTGAGCCAGAGTTGTCAGTGTAGCAAATTTTTCCTGGATTTTAGTAAACTTTGAGTGAATAAGCTTTCCAACTTTGTAAACAAGTATGGACAGAAGCGGCAGCGGCAGCAGTGCATAAATGGTTAAGCTTGTGTTCAACGAAAGCATCAGAACTAAAACCATTATCAGTCTTACAGAAGTATCAATGGAATACATAACAGAGGGACCTATAAACATTCTCACCGCATTTATATCGTTAGTTGCGTGAGCCATTATGTTTCCGGTAGAAGTATTCTGAAAATATCGAAGCGGAAGTCGTTGAATATGTTTCCAGAAATCACCGCGCAAATCGTATTCAATTTCTCTTGAAACTACTATGATAGTTTGCCGTATCATAAATCTGAAAATTCCTGCAAATAAAGATGCTCCAACAATCATCAAAGCATATTTTAAAAGTAAATCTCCTGCGGTATTATTTATTATACTTACTTCGCTTTGAATTGAATTGATCGAATCCTGAAAAGCAGGTTTATCGGCAGCGTGAATTCGAAGAGAGTCACTTAAATTATTCAGTGATTTCACCTGTTCTTCCTGGGATTGTAGTACGTCAATCGAATCTTTCATTAGTAATGGAACGTAAACCGTTCCAATGTTTGAAAGAACTATAAAAATGAAACCAAATAAAAGTTTATTTTTATAACGAACGAAATATTTTTTAAGTGTATAAAGGTTTTTCAATTAATATTATTAATCTTTGACTTAATTTTACTTTAAGTAACGATAATATCAATAACGATTGGATAAATAATTGTTAATGATTATGAAAGGTAAAATGATTATTTGATCTCTGAGAATCCAGTGTATTTTTGCAGCACTTCCGGGACACGAATCGTTCCTTCTGCGGTCTGGTAAATTTCAAGCAATGAAACCATCAATCTGCTTGTAGCTAAGCCGGAACCATTTAGTGTATGAACGAATTCAGGTTTTTTTGATTCCTCTCTTTTAAATCGAATGCTTGCTCGTCTTGCCTGGAAATCTTCAAAGTTGCTGCAGGATGAAGCTTCAAGCCATCTTTGTTCAGCAGGTGACCAGGTTTCAATATCATAGCACTTCGCAGCAGAAAAACTTAAATCGCCGGTGCAAAGCATTAGAATACGATAAGGAATTTTTAGTGCCTTCAAAATATCTTCTGCATCACTAACAAGATTTTCTAATTCATCGTAAGAAGTTTCCGGCTTAACAATCTTTACCATTTCAACTTTATTGAACTGATGAACACGAAGAAATCCTTTTGATTCTTTCCCATAAGAACCTGCTTCTCTTCTGAAACAAGCCGAGTAACCAACATATTTTATTGGCAAATCTTTTTCTGCTAACATTTCATCACGATGAAGATTTGTGATTGGTACTTCTGCAGTTGGGATTGGATACAAACCATCTTTCTCGATGCAGTACATATCATCTTCCATCTTCGGAAGCTGACCGGTTCCAAGCATCGATTCTTTGTTAACAAGAAAAGGCGGCAAAACTTCTTTGTATTTATGATGAGCTAAATGGTAATCAAGCATAAAATTTATTAATGCTCTTTCCAGTGTTGCACCATTTCCAATGTAAACCGGGAAACCGGAACCTGATACTTTTGCCCCTCTTTCAAAATCGAGTATGTTTAGTTTTTTACCAAGTTCAATGTGATCAAGTGTTTTTTCCTTTTTACTGAAATCAAATCCTTCAGGATTCCATTTTCTTACTTCAACATTTTGTTCCGCTGTTTTTCCAATCGGAACGGATGAATGCGGCAGGTTTGGAATGAACATAAGTATATCGTTTAGTTCGTTCTCAATATCTTTTAAGTTGCGTGTCCATTTCAGAGATTTTATCAGAAACCTTTTTCATCTCCGCGAAGATTTGAGTTGTATCTTCACCGGCTTTTTTCATTTGCGGAATTTTTGCTGAGACTTGATTCTTTTTTGCTTTTAGCTCCTCGACTTCAGAAATTATTTTTCTTCGTTTTTCGTCGAGAGAAAGTATTTCATTAACACGATCTTTTTCGTTTTTGTTTTGAATACCTTGCTTAACAAGTTCAGGATTTTCTCTGATGAACTTTATATCGAGCATCTATAGATTATCTTTCAATTATTTTTAGGAAAAAGAACACTGATGACACAGACCTGTCTTGCCGACAGGCATGTTTGACTGATCTGCGCTGATCTGATTAATCAGCGTCATCTGCGTGCTATTAATTATTTTACTACAATGTTATAAATCTTATTCTTTACGTAAATCTCTTTAACGATGGATTTATCTGTCGTGTGCCTTACAACTTTATCTTCACCAAAAACTACTTTCTTCACTTCATCCTGTTCGCTGTCTAACGGAACATCAATGGTTGCTCTGAGTTTTCCGTTAACCTGAACAGCAATGCTTACTGTATCCTCAATTAGTGCTGACTCATCAACTTCATACCAGAATGGTTTCTCAAAAATTGTTGAAGAATTACCAAGCAAATTCCAGCACTCTTCACTCAGATGCGGTGCAAGAGGTGAAATCATGATCGCGAGTCTCTGCAAAGAAAATAATTGAATTTCTTTCGAACAATTTGAGAGATCTTTTAAGTTGTTCAACAGTTCCATCAATGCGGCAATGGCAGTATTGAAACGAAAATGATTTATTTCTTCTCCGACTTTATTTAACGTTTGATTAATTTTTCTGTAAATAAACTTATCCGTATCTGATAGAGAATTCAAATCGTATTTTTCATTTGTGGTTACCTGATTTTGCAGGTCTTTATGCTCATTGAACAAATCATAAACACGATTCACAAAACGATCGGTACCAGTAATTCCTTTATCGCTCCAATCACCACCCATATCGTAAGGGCCCATAAACATTAAGTAAAGACGAAATACGTCTGAGCCAAACTTTGAAGTGAACAAATCAGGATTAACAACATTACCTTTTGACTTGGACATCTTCGCACCAGCATTAGTAATTGTGCCCTGGTGAACAAGTGTTCTGAAATGGTTCATCACCTTTTGCAATTCCAAGATCACGTAAAAATTTATGAATGAATCTTGCATAGAGAAGATGCATAGTTGCATGTTCAGCACCACCGACATACATATCAACAGGAATCCACTTATCAGCAATTGATTTATCGAAAATTGCTTCCGAAAAATTTGGATTAAGAAATCTGAAATAATACCATGATGAATCAACAAACGTATCCATTGTATCAGGATCTCGTTTTGCATTTCCGATCCGCATTTGGGACATTTCACATTTATATATTTTTCATTTCGTGCAAGAGGTGATTCTCCACCAAGCTTAAAATCAACATCGTATGGAAGTTCAACCGGAAGTTCATTTTCTTCAACAGGAACTTCACCACATTTTTCACAATGAATAATCGGAATCGGGGTTCCCCAATATCTCTGGCGGGAAATTAACCAATCTCTTAAACGATAATTAATAGTTGCTTTACCAATTCCGTTATCCTCAAGCCAATTATTTATTTTCTTGTATTGCCTCTTCTACATTTAACCCATTTAGAAAATCACTGTTGATTGCTGGACCATCTTCAAGATAAGCTTTGCCCGCAAAATCATCCGGCGGCTGAACAGTCCTGATAATCGGTAGCCCAAACTTTTCTGCAAACTCCCAGTCTCTTTCATCCTGACCGGGAACAGCCATTATTGCTCCTGTTCCGTATGTCAGCAAAACATAATCTGCAATCCAGATAGGAATTTTTTTATTGTTAACTGGATTGATTGCAAACGCTCCAGTAAATACTCCGGTCTTCTCTTTTACTGTTGAAGTTCTTTCAATTTCGGTTAATGATTTTATAGACTCTTTATATTCTTCAACTTTAGTTTTGTATTCACTGGTTGTAAGTTTATCAACAAACGGATGTTCAGGTGCAAGAACCATATAAGTTGCACCGAATAAAGTGTTCTGGTCTTGTCGTAAATATTTTGATTGTATCATCTGAACCATCGCATTTGAAATCACATTCAGCACCGATACTCTTACCAATCCAGTTACGCTGCATAAGTTTTGTTTTTTCGGGCCAGTTGATTGTATCCAATCCTTGAAGCAGCTCTTCTGCGTAATCCGTTATCTTAAAAAACCATTGAGAAAGATTTTTCTGTATTACTTCTGTTCCGCATCGTTCACATTTTCCATCGTGCACCTGTTCGTTAGCAAGAACGGTTTGATCTTTTGGACACCAGTTAACCGGAGCTTTCTTTCTGTAAGCTAATCCTTTTTTATAAAGCTGAAGGAAGAGCCACTGATTCCATTTGTAATATTCAGGAACGCAAGTCATCAATTCAGCTTGCCAATCATACATACAACCGATTCTTTTTAACTGTTCTTTTATGTCTTTAATATTTTTTATCGTGCTGTCTTGCGGATGAATACCAGTTTGTAATTGCATAATTCTCTGCAGGTAAACCAAAAGCATCATAACCCATTGGTTCAAAAACATTGTATCCTTTTAGTCTTTTGATAACGAGCCCACGAATCGGAAGGACCGTAATGATACCAATGTCCGGTGTGCAACTTTGCACCGGATGGATAGATAAACATATTCAGGTGATAAAGCTTTTTATCTGTGTTGGAAAAGTCGGTTTTGTAAACCTGTTTTTCTTCCCAGAATTTCTGCCATTTAGATTCTATTTCTTCGTGAGGATATCTCATTAATATTTCGTTTTTTGGTAAAAATTGTCCAAAGGGCTACTTCGGAGAGGGCAAATTTAGCCAAAAGGGGAGGGAATTCAAATAAGTAGTTAGTAGCGAGTATTGAGTAGTTAGTAAGTAGCGTCACACTGAGAATGCCTGTCCCGAACTTGATTCGGGATCGAAGTGTGACGTTGAAATGATTATTGCTTGCCAACTACAAATCGATTGTTTTTGACTTTGAATAAAATTTAGTTCAAGTTTCATCCAGAAATAATTTTCTACTCCGAGAGGGCAATAATTTAGAGCCATCTGATTGTTAAACTCTGGAAGATGACACGCCGAAAAAACTCTCCCGAAGCAGAAGTTTTGAAATTAACTTTTTCAACTTCTAAAAGGAGGCCTACTATGTTGAGTGCAACGAAATCCGGCGAAGCCGGAAAAACTTTACTACACATCCTGTTATTCATTTTACTTTTAACGCAAATTTGTTTTGCTCAGTGGTTTTGGCAAAATCCCTTACCAACAGATACCAATTTAAATTCGGTTAAATTTATTGATGCAGCAACTGGATGGGCTGTAGGTAATTTTGGTACAATTCTCAGAACAACGAACGGGGGTGCTGACTGGACTTCACAATCAAGCGGAACAACAGAATATTTATTTGGTGTTTCTTTTACAGATGAAAATAACGGGACGGCTGTTGGCTGGAATGGTACAATTCTCAGAACAACGAACGGGGGTGCTGACTGGACTTCACAATCAAGCGGCACAATAAACCCTTTGTTTGGTGTTTCTTTTACAGATAAAAATAACGGAACTGCTGTTGGTCCTGATGGTACAATTCTCAGAACAACGAACGGTGGTGCTGACTGGACTTCACAATTAAGCGGCACAGCTACCTGGTTGAGTGGTGTTTCTTTTACAGATGAAAATAATGGAACGGTTGTAGGCGATAATGGTACAATTCTCAGAACAACGAACGGGGGTGCTGACTGGACTTTACAATCAAGCGGAATAACATACTCTTTGATTAGTGTTTCTTTTACAGATGAAAATAACGGGACGGCTGTTGGCGGGCCTGGTATAATTCTCAGAACAACTAACGGTGGTGCTGACTGGACTTCACAATCAAGCGGAACAACAGACAATTTGCGCGGTGTTTCTTTTACAGATGAAAATAACGGAACGGCTGTTGGTGGCGAGGATGGTACAATTCTCAGAACAACGAATGGCGGTGCTGACTGGATTTCACAATCAAGCGGAACAACAGACTGGTTGTTTGGTGTTTCTTTTACAGATGAAAATAACGGAACAGCTGTTGGCGAGTATGGTACAATTCTCAGAACAACGAACGGCGGTGCTAACTGGATTTCACAATTAAGCGGAACAATAGAAGATTTACTTGGTGTTTCTTTTACAGATGAAAATAACGGAACTGCTGTTGGTGGCGAGTATGGTACAATTCTCAGAACAACGAACGGCGGCGCTGCCTGGACTTCACAATCAAGCGGCACAATACACCCGTTGTTTGGTGTTTCTTTTACAGATGAAAATAATGGAACGGCTGTTGGTAGTAGCGGTACCATTCTTAGGACAACGAACGGGGGTGCTGACTGGACTTCACAATCAAGTGGAACAACATACCCGTTGTTTGGTATTTCTTTTACAGATGAAAATAACGGAACTGCTGTTGGCGGGAATGGTACAATTCTAAGAACAACGAACGGCGGCGCTGACTGGACTTTACAATCAAGCGGAACAACATACCCGTTGTATGGTGTTTCTTTTACAGATGAAAATAACGGAACAACTGTTGGCGGGCATGGTACAATTCTCAGAACAACGAACGGGGGTGCTGACTGGACTTCACAATCAAGCGGCACAATAAACTGGTTGAATGGTGTTTCGTTTACAGATGTAAATAATGGTACCACTGTAGGATCGAACGGGGCTATCCTAAGGACAACAAATGGAGGTGCTGACTGGACTTCACAATCAAACGGAACAACTGACGTTTTTTTGGGTGTTTCATTTACAGATGAAAATAACGGAACTGCTGTTAGCGGGTTTAGTACAATTCTCAGAACAACAAATGGAGGTGCTGACTGGACTTCACAATCACACGGAACAGATAAGGCTTTGTGTGGTGTTTCTTTTACAGATGAAAATAACGGCTGGCTTGTCGGTGAGGGTGGCACAGTCCTTCACACAACCAACGGCGGTGTTTCTTTTGTTGAAGAAGAACAGATTGATGAAATACCGACAGAGTATTTGCTGTCGCAGAATTATCCTAATCCATTTAATCCTTCAACAAAAATGAAATACAGCATTCCTCCAGTAGGGACAGAGCACGCTGTGTCCGTACAAATAAAAGTTTATGACGTACTTGGCAACGAAATAGAAACATTAGTCAACGAAGAAAAACCAGCAGGTACTTATGAAGAACGTGTGTATGCAGACTACAGCGGAGTTTATTGGTTTATCTTTAACTAAAGCGGGCTCGTTTGTGGAGACGAGAAAAATGTAATTATTCCTGAAATAATAAATAGATAATCTGTTAGAAACAATTACAGTGTTGTCTGTCAAGAATCTATGCTGGCGGCTTGGTTTATCAGAAAAACGGTGGTGCTACTGGAACATCAAGCGGAACAAATTGGTTGTGATGGTGTTTCTTTTACAGATGAAAATAATGGAACGGTTGTTGGCGATAATGGTACAATTCTCAGAACAACGAACGGCGGCGCTGACTGGACTTTACAATCAAGCGAAACAACAAACCTTTTGTTAGATGTTTCTTTTACAGATGAAAATAACGGAACTGCTGTTGGCGGGCTTGGTACAATTCTCAGAACAGCGAACGGTGGTGCCGACTGGACTTCACAATCAAGCGGAACAACAGAATATTTAACTGGTGTTTCTTTTACAGATGAAAATAATGGAACGGTTGTTGGTGGGCTTGGTATAATTCTCAGAACAACGAACGGTGGTGCTGACTGGACTTCACAATCAAGCGGCACTATAGACTGGTTGAATGGTGTTTCTTTTACAGATGAAAATAACGGAACGGCTGTTGGTAGCCAGGATGGTATAATTCTCAGAACAACGAACGGTGGAGCTGACTGGACTTCACAATCAAGCGGCACAACAGACTGGTTGGTTGGTGTTTCTTTTACAGATGAAAATAATGGTACCACTGTAGGATCGAACGGGACTATCCTAAGGACAACAAATGGCGGTGCTGACTGGACTTCACAATCAAGCGGCACAACAAACTGGTTGCGAAGTGTTTCTTTTACAGATGAAAATAACGGAACTGCTGTTGGAAATAATGGTACAATTCTCAGAACAACGAACGGTGGTGCTGACTGGACTTCACAATCAAGCGGCACAACAAACTGGTTGCGAAGTGTTTCTTTTACAGATGAAAATAACGGAACTGCTGTTGGCGAGGATGGTACAATTCTCAGGACAACGAACGGTGGTGCTGACTGGACTTCACAATCAAGCGGAACAGCTACCGGGTTGGCTGGTGTTTCTTTTACAGATGAAAATAACGGAACTGCTGTTGGAAATAATGGTACAATTCTCAGAACAACGAACGGTGGTGCTGACTGGACTTCACAATCAAGCGGAACAGCTACCGGGTTGGCTGGTGTTTCTTTTACAGATGAAAATAACGGAACTGCTGTTGGAAATAATGGTACAATTCTCAGAACAACGAACGGTGGTGCTGACTGGACTTCACAATCAAGCGGAACAACATACTCGTTGATTGGTGTTTCTTTTACAGATGAAAATAACGGAACGGCTGTTGGCGGGGTTGGTACAATTCTCAGAACAACGAACGGTGGTGTTGACTGGACTTTACAATCAAGCGGAACAACAAACCTTTTGGAAGGCGTTTCTTTTACAGATGAAAATAACGGAACGGCTGTTGGCGAGGATGGTACAATTCTCAGGACAACGAACGGTGGTGCTGACTGGACTTCACAATCAAGCGGAACAACAAACCTTTTGGAAGGCGTTTCTTTTACAGATGAAAATAACGGAACGGCTGTTGGCAGGAATGGTGCAATTCTCAGAACAACGAACGGCGGTGTTTCATTTGTTGAAGAAGAACAGATTGATGAAATACCGACAGAGTTTTTGCTTTTGCAGAATTATCCAAATCCATTTAATCCTTCAACAAAAATTAAATACAGCATTCCTCCAGTAGGGACAGAGCACGCTGTGTCCGTACAAATAAAAGTTTATGACGTACTTGGCAACGAAATAGAAACATTAGTCAACGAAGAAAAACCAGCAGGTACTTATGAAGTAACGTGGTATGCAGAAAACTTACCAAGCGGAGTTTATTTTTATCAACTAAAAGCAGGAGATTTTATTCAGACAAAGAAGATGATTCTTCTCAAGTAGTCAGAAGTCAGAATTCGGTAGGGGCGTGATGGATCAAGGCCTTACTTAACAAATTTTATCAACCCATAGCTAGGAGGATAAAGTGAAAGCATTGTTACAAACTTTGTATTTCTTTTTGTTTGTCAGCAGCAGTATAGCCCAGCACTCAAATCAAATTATTGAGCACAATAGTGCTACGATTCATTACAGAATCATCGGTGATGGGAAGCCTATTTTATTTTTGAGTGGAGGTCCTGGCTTTTCATCTGAATATATGTCTCCAATTGCTGATCTGCTCTCTAACTCTTTTCAATGTGTTCTACTTGACCAAAGAGGCACAGGTCAATCTGTCGTTCCGACTTATGATACCACTTTTATAAATATTTCAGCAACTCTTGAGGATATTGAATTCCTGCGAAAGCACCTTGGATACGAAGAATGGATTGTCCTCGGTCACTCAGTTGGTGGTTTTCTAGCTTCAAAATATGCATCCGCATATCCTAAATCGGTATCTGCAATTATACTTGTGGAAACTACTGGACTTAACACAAGATTGTGGGATTATTTTTTAGATAACCTTTGGTCACGTCTTTTGCCGTCAGATAAAGAGCTTGCTGATTATTGGTCGGACTCAATCATAGTTGTAAATGATTTTAAACGATCGAGATTTGAGTATCAAAAAGCTATTTTTCCTGCATATTTCTATGACAGAAAAAACTCATTGCTCTTAACTCAGAAACTGAAACCGGAGGATTGGAATATAGATGTATGGAAACTCATTTGGCGCGATATGAATAAGATAGACTTAAGTGAGATAGGTCGAAGTTACAATAAACCCGTTCTTGTTCTGCACGGAAGGCAGGATCCTGTTGGTGAGTCTATACCTTTGTTTGTATCTCAAACCTATCCGAATTCAAAACTTGTTTTTATTGAACAAGCTGGCCATTTTCCCTGGCTTGAGCAACCTGAGGTTTTCAAAGAAATAATAATTTCTTTTATTAATAACCATTAGTGAGTATTAAAAGCAAAATATATTTCTATCGGTTAAGGGCAGGTTCTTTTGTCGAAACGAAAAAAATGATTTTAATTAAGTAAAACCTCAATATTGTTTGTAAATTAGGAGCAGTAAATTTTCACAATTTCCCAAAACAAAATTTGAGGATAAAAAATGAATAGCTCTAATGAAGGTGAAAGTAAAGGTAATGTTTTCAGGTTAGCTATCATTCTGATTATAACTTTTCTAATCTTACCAGGCCTAACTTTTTCTCAAACCAACAATGACAATAAAGACAGCACACCTGATCGTACTGCACATCACGAAATTAAGGATGATGATTATGTACCGGACTTACGCGAAAGCCAGGAAAGATCGCCCGCATATAATTACTCAATGAACAGTATCGTTACCACTCAGGTAAATGTTGATGCCAGCGGACAAAACATTGTTGGCGATGCTGCAAACGAACCGTCAATTGCTGTAGACCGTAATAATCCAGATAGGATAGCAATAGGATGGAGGCAGTTCAATACTATCACTAACAACTTTCGCCAGGCAGGTTTTGGATATACTACAAACGGTGGACAAACCTGGACTTTCCCTGGTGTTATAGAACCCGGGGTCTTCCGTTCAGATCCTGTTCTGGAAAGTGATATTTATGGAAACTTTTATTATAACAGTTTGGCTGTCGATCCGACATACTTTTGCGATGTATTTAGCTCCGTTGATGGTGGAGCATCGTGGGGTGATAAAACTTATGCACAAGGTGGAGATAAACAATGGATGGAAATAGACAAATCAAACACCTCTGGAAACGGTCATTTTTATGCATATTGGAATAGCTCTTTTAGTGTATGTCCTCCCGGTTCATTTACTCGTTCATCTGATGGAGTTTTCTTTGAAAACTGTGTCACAATCCCTAATGATCCATATTGGGGAACGCTTGCAGTTGCTTCCAATGGAGATCTTTTTGTGGGTGGAGCGGATGCAGGGAGTTTCATGGTTGCCAGATCTTCAAATGCAAAAATTGCTGGTCAAACTGTATCATGGGATATGACTACAGTTGTAAGTCTGGATGGCAGTATTGAGAACGGACAAGGACCAAATCCAGGTGGATTACTTGGACAGACAATAATTGCAATCGATACTTCAGGCGGACCTTATCATGATAATATTTACTTGCTATGTTCAGTCGACAGAAATTCTAATCCTGATCCTCTTGATGTAATGTTTGCGAGAAGTACTGATGGGGGAGTAACATTCAGTTCACCAATTAAAATTAATGATGATCCCGGCACTTCGGCATATCAATGGTTCGGTACTATGTCGGTTGCACCAACAGGACGAATTGATGTTGTATGGCTGGATACACGGGATAACCCCGGAACTAATATTTCAGCTTTATATTATTCATATTCGCAGGACGGAGGTACCACCTGGTCGCAAAATGAAAGACTTTCGGATTTTTTCAATCCACACGTTGGCTGGCCGCAGCAGAATAAAATGGGTGATTACTTCGACATGGTTTCAGATAGCAGCGGTGCGTGCCTGGCATGGGCAGCTACATTTAATGGTGAGCAGGATGTTTATTACAGCTACATCTCGGACACAACTATTGTTCCTGTAGAACTTATTTCATTTTCGGCTTCTATCGTTTCGAAGACTGTTACTCTTTATTGGTCAACGGCAACAGAATTAAACAACCACGGTTTTGAAATACAAAGAAGCAATGACGGAACAGAATTTTATTCGGTTGGATTTGTAAATGGCCGGGGAACAACTACCAGGCAGCAGAATTATAGTTATTCAGATAAGAATGTATTTGATGGAAAATACTATTACAGATTAAAACAGGTTGATTTTAATGGAAGCTATGAGTACTCTGGTATTGTAGAAGTAGAGTTTCGTGCTTTTGACTCATACCTGCTTGAACAGAACTATCCGAACCCATTTAATCCAACAACCACAATTGGTTTTGGTTTACAAGAAAAATCGAACGTAAAGATCACAATTATAAATGGAATAGGAGAAGAAGTAGCTGTAGTGCTGAACAAAGAAATAGAATCCGGATATCATCATGTAGAGTTCAATGCAGCTAACTTAACGAGCGGAATTTATTTTTATCAGCTTAAGGCAGGTTCGTTCACTGAAACGAAGAAGATGATACTGTTGAAATAAAAATTTAGGTAGGGACAAGTCGCGACTTGTCCCTACAGATAAAACATTAGAATAATTCTATTTTAGATTATCCTTCCACATAAAACGTTTGTCCTCGTTTTGGCCCCACAGAAATTATATCAATCTTAATCCCTGATTGTTCAGCAATGAAATTGAGATACTCTTTTGTATTTGCAGGAAGCTGCTCGTAGGATAAGCAGTTACTGATGTCTTCATTCCAACCATCGAGTTCTTCATAAACCGGATTTACTGCAGATAACTGCTCAACCGAAGTAGGAAAATATTTTATTCGCTTGCCGTTCAACTCATAACCGACACATACTTTTATTTTTTCAAAACTACTCAGCACATCCAGTTTTGTAACTGCAACTGAAGTAATTCCGTTTACCATTTGTGAATATGCAACAAGGAAAGCATCGTACCAGCCGCACCTTCTTGGTCTTCCTGTAGTAGCACCAAATTCAACACCGATATTTCTTAATTTTTCACCTTCTTCATCTAAAAGTTCAGTAGGGAAAGGACCGTTGCCAACACGAGTAGTATATGCTTTTACTATACCTATAACCGAATCAATCTTTGTAGGTGGAATTCCTGTTCCTGTGCAAGCACCGCCTGAAGTCGGGCTGCTTGATGTTACAAATGGGTATGTTCCGTGATCAACATCGAGCAAAGTTCCCTGAGCTCCTTCAAGCAAAACAGATTTTCCTTCAGCTATTGCATTATTAAGAAATGAGGGAACATCTTTTATATACTTATCAATCGTCCGGTCGAATTCAAGATATTCTTTTACAATTGCATCAACATCAAGTCCTTCGTGCTCATAAACTTTTTTCAGTAATTCATTCTTTTCCTTCAAGTTCATCCTGATTTTCTTTTCGAGCTCAACTCTATCAAGTAAATCAACTATTCTTATTCCTTTGCGCGCAAATTTATCAATGTAACATGGACCGATCCCTCTTCCGGTTGTTCCGATTTTCGTATCTCCGCTTTCAATTATCTGATCAAGTAATTTATGGTAAGGCATTATCAGGTGAGCATTATGACTTATATATAATCTTCCTTCTACTTTAATTTCATTTTTTTCAAGAAGATCAATTTCTTCAAGCAGAGCAGTTGGATCTATTACAACACCATTACCGATGACACAAATAACATCGTCTCTTAATATTCCCGAAGGAATTAAATGTAAGACATACTTTTTATCGCCGATGATCACCGTATGACCGGCATTAGCGCCACCCTGGTATCTTGCTACTATTTTATACTCTTCGCTGAGTATATCAACAATTTTTCCTTTGCCTTCATCGCCCCATTGGCTTCCGACGAGAACTGTAACGCTCATAAATTGGTTTTTCTTTAGGATTGAATTTGGTTTAAGCAAATAAAAACTCCGGATTTTTCAATCCGGAGTTTCTGTTCAAAAAATAGTTTTAATTAATTTATTTAGGTAACGATTCTACAGCTATATCAACTGAATCGTAATGTTCAAAAATCGTAATCAACTTAGTTATTATAAGTAAGCTTTCAATCTTATCTGTTACATTCGCGAGCTTGTAAAAACCGTTTGCTTTTTTCATTGTAGTTAAACCGCCAATTAACATTCCAAGTCCGGAACTGTTCATAAACTTAACGTCGCTAAGATCTATGATAACTCTTGTTTTATTTTCCTCAATTAACTTGTGAAGTAAATCGTTGAATTCCTTGGTATCATCACCGCCCATCACATTTCCTTTTAATTCAACTATTACAGCGCCGTATTTTTCATTGGTTTTGATTTTCATTCATTACTCCTTTAAATTTTCAGCGAAATTTAATCAGTTATGCATACTTTTGCAAACAGCAGTAACAAATTTAATTATTTGCTTTCGATGACTTGTATATTTATTTAATTGGAACAACACTGTAAATATTACGTCTAAAAAAATGAATTCAAAAGAAGAAAAAGAAAAGGACTTGAGGCAGGCTCAAATACTATCAATAGAGGATGATTATTCAATAATCAGGCAATTTATTAGTGGTGATAAATCGGCCTTTCAGGTTCTGGTTAAAAGACATAAGGAAAAAGTAAGGAATATTATTTACATAACCATGAACAATAGCGCCTTTGTTGATGATATTGCACAGGATGTTTTTATCACTGTTTACAGAAACTTAAAACATTTCAGGTTTGAGTCACAGTTCACTACCTGGCTTTACAGGATTACCGTAAACCGATGCAAAGATTATTTAAGAAAGATGAATGTTAGAAAAATATTTTTTCCGATAGAAGATGGGTCGGAAATTTCCGAATACTCCACACCTGTTGAAGATAATGACATCTCAAAAATTGTTATGGATGCAATTTCAAAACTTCCAATAAAGCTGCGGATGCCGTTAATAATGAAAGACATTGAAGGCTTTAGCTATCAGGAAATCTCAGAATCACTGAATTGCGAAATGGGGACCGTGAAGTCGAGAATATTCAGAGGAAGAGAAAAGTTGAAGGAAATACTGCAGCCACTTGAAAAAGAGTTGATGCTATGAAAAATGATTTACAAAACATGGAACAGTTATCAGCTTATCTTGATGATGAGTTGACTCAACAGGAAAAAACAGAGGTTGAAAAGCTGCTTGCATCCTCTCTTGAGATACAAAAGAAACTTGAAGACCTTAAAAAAGTAAAACAGCTTGGCAACTATGTTAAGCGAATACCTGAATCACCTTTCTTTGAGACAAGGCTAATGGCTTCAATTGAAGGGCAGAAAAAAGGAAATGTTTTTATTAAAAGATGGACGCCTGCCGCTGCATTAATAGTAGTAACTTTTATTATTATGGTTGTATTAAAACTTAACCCTGATATGATAGATAAAGTTTGGGAAGATCAAAAGGTAGCTCTCGCCGGTTTTTATAAAGAAAATCTACGGCCCGTTTTGGTAGCGGCTAATCTTACTAACGAAGATATTTTCAACTTTGCCTTTAACAATGAACTTCCACTTGATAATACCCGGAAGCAGTATCTTTTGTTAGGATATGATGACTCCGGTAAAGAGTTTTTTGAAATCAGAACAAGTGATCAGAAGATTGATCGTCAAAGCTACAATGAATTTATTTCGGCGATGAATCTTGATGAGCTGCAAAAGCAAACAGTTGATTCAATAATAGGAAGTTACAGTAAAACGCTCGAAGCGCAGGTTCTGGTCAATGAAAAAAATACCATTGCAATAAATCCAAACTTATGGAATTTGAGAAAAGCCATTTTTGCCGATCTGCTTGTTGCGTCAGAAAAATTGAATAAAACAAAGTTTGACCGGATTGTACCGGAGGGTATTTCAAGCAACGACAAAGTAGTTCTTGTAAAAGCAGTTGAACAATTAAAAAATATTTCGGGAGATAATTATATCTTCGTAACAAAAGACTCAGTTTTTGCGGACTCATACCATTTCAATACAGAACAATTTAACAAAGAGATGAAGGAGTTTGAGAAACAGATTATTGATCAAGATAAAAAAATTGAACAGTATACCATTGAAATGAAATATGATTCAACATTCAGACATTTTGCCGCAGTAAACAGCTCAAGATCTTTTAAGATAAATATAGATTCAAATATTTGCAGAGTTGATATACCTGAATTTGACATTGCTCAAGTATTAATTCCCGATATTGCAGCTATTGATCCTCTTATTGAGCAGGCAACAAACAACATTCACTTTTATGCTTATAAAATTCCTAAGATCGAAAAATCAAAAAGCGGAATTAAAATCGAATATTATAATGATGATTCTGTTTATAGCTACACAGTTAATTATAATATGCTGAACCTTGATTCTCTTGCTGAAGTTAATGAAGGTATAGATCTGGAAAACCTGAGTAAATTCAAACCTGTAAAACCTTTTGACGATACTATGTTGATCAAATATCAATTTGACCGGGATTACTACCACAAGTATTATTCCGATGATGAGTTCAAAAAGGAAATGGAAGTATTGCAAAAAGAACTTCAGCAGCTTAGTAAAGAACTAAAAGATCAGCAGATCAAAGTTCGGTCTAAAGTTACAAAAAGCCCCAAAAAGTAAGCTTTTAAAACACCTAGAATTTTTATGCGATCTGTTTAATTTTTCTACTATCCTAAAAAATCTCCGTTCATACCTCAAATCTTTAACCTTTTAATGGTTTCCCTTAAGTTATAGCTGTATTATTTTAGCCGGTAGCTAATAATCAAATAATCGGCGTTACTATTGATTACAATGAAAAATAAGTTCCGAAATATTTTTACGGCTCAATTGCGATATTTCATACTGTCTGCAATGCTATTATTTATTTTTAAATTGTTTTTTGGAAGTCCTGATTCAATCATTCTAAAAATTTCCTTCGATCTTCTGATTGCTGCTTCGATATTCTTTCTTCTGCTGGCTTTAATAAGATTTGAGAACAGCCGTACAACTGCCAACCTTTCCCTTGTGCTGAATGTTGGAATACTCCTGGCAATAATGTTCTTTATTATAATGTTCTCTGATTATCTCCTGCCAAACATTTTTGACAATATCAATCTGAAGTTGAATAATCCCGGACTGGTTTACAATATAGTTTCAGTTATTTATGTATTGGTTATAGTAGGATTCATTTCGTTTTTTTTGATAACGCTAAGATATTTTTTCTTTTTGAATCAGGGTAAAAATGTTAAAATTTATTTTAACACAATGCTGGTCTTTTTCATTCTCGCAAGCCTGGCAATAAATTATTTTCAGAATGAGAGTTTAACTTTCTTAAGCACTACATTTTTTATTGTTTCTGTAATGCTTATGATTTTTAATTCGATCCGGATTTCCTGGATAGCATTTCTATCTAAGAAAGAAAAAACTTATTTGTTATTGCTCTCTTTTATCATCACGATTTTGTTTATTGTGAATATAGTCAACAGCTCCGGTGAAAATATATACAGCCAGATACTTACCGCGTTTTCACCTTCGCTCAGACAGTTTAACCAGATGATAATGATTTATGGCTCTATTTATTTTCTGTTTCTTTTCTTCACCACACTTTTTCACCTTCCCACTGCCGAAGCTTATGACAGGAAAGCACAGGAAATTACTTCTCTTCAATATTTCAGTAAGCTGATCACGGAAGTTCTTGATTTTGATGATCTGGCTGAAACTGTTACGGATATTGCAATGAAGTTAAGCGATTCAAAAGCTTCGTGGATAATCTGGCGGAACAGTAATGGCAAAAGCTCGCTTGCTGCTAAAAACATAGGCTATCTGGAATCTGATAAAATTACAAACCAGATTCTTGAAAGAATAAGTTTCGAAAATCTTACTGCAACAAAAACCATCAGCCTTAAAGGATCAGTTTCGGAAAACTATTCCGGGAATTCACTTTCAGTTGTATCTGTGTCACCAATTAAAACACGCGGGGAAACACAGGGAATTCTTGTTGCTGCAAAAGCTTCAGGGCAGGTTTTTACACAGGATGATTTAAACGCAATAGAAACATTTTCAGATTATGCGTCTGTTGCAATTGAAAATTCCCGTTTGCTCGAAGAATCAATTGAAAAAGAAAGACTTGAAAAAGAACTTGATGTTGCCAGAGAAATCCAAAGGAAAATTCTTCCATCAAAAGTTCCTGACTTTCCGAATTTGCAGATTGCTTCGGTCTTCATCCCTGCATTTGAAGTTGGAGGGGATTATTATGACTTTTTTAAAATCACTGAATCAAAACTTGGTTTTGTTATAGCCGATGTTTCAGGAAAAGGAATTTCAGCCGCATTCATCATGGCTGAGGTAAAAGGTATTTTTGAATCTCTCTCCAAAACAATTGAGAGCCCGAAAGAAATTCTTATCAAAGCAAATGATATTTTAAAGGAAACTCTGGACAGTAAATCATTCGTTAGTGCTGCTTATGGTTATTTCGATTTTTTGGAAAAAAAACTAATCTTTGCACGCGCAGGGCATTGCCCCTTATTTTTGCTTAGAGATAGTGACTCAAGGCAGATCAAACCTTCGGGATTGGGGCTGGGTCTAAGCGCGGGAGATTATTTTGAACAAACTCTCGAGGAATATTCTATTGATTTAAAAATAAATGACACTATATTACTATACACAGACGGCGTAACAGAAGCAAAAAATGAGCTGCTGGAAGATTTTGGAGACAAACATTTCCTGAAAGTGCTTCAGTCAAACATCAACCTGAATGCGGAAGAACTTTCAAATAAAATAATTCAGGAAATTTCGGTCTTTTCCAGCGGGCACGAGCAGTATGATGATATAACTTTGGTTATTTTTAAGTGGCAACAATAATTAAAAATTGTCAGTCTCGGTGAGGCTCATTCTGACACTTGTAAAGAATGAGATACCGGGCCTCGACGGAATGGAGATTAAGGATGGCAGAATTCAGTACATCAATTAAAGAAAGAGGGGATATCAGTATTATTAATCTCAAAGGGTTTCTGGATGCACACACGGCTCCAGCTCTTGAGAATAATTTTACTCAGTTAATAAAAGATTGTAAGTATAAAATTGTGGTTAACTTCGAAGAGCTCGCATACATAAGCAGTGCGGGTCTGGGGGTGTTCATGGCATATATAGAAAGCATCAGAGATAATAAAGGAGATATAAAGCTTGCCAGCATGAGCGACAAAGTATTTAACATTTTTGATCTGCTCGGCTTTCCACTCCTCTATGAAATCTATAAAAGTGAAGAAGAAGCAATTAAAAAGTTTAGCGGGAGTTAAAATTGTCTATCCGGAAAAAAAATATGACCGGTGAATTAAGGGTTAAGAGCAAAACAGAAAACCTTTCCGAGATCAGAGATTTTGTTAGCAGCAATGCAAACAATGCCGGTATTCCAGCAGCAACAATTGAAAATATTATTCTCGCTGTAGATGAGGCATGCACTAACATCATAAAGCATGCATATAAACTGTCACCAGAGGGTGAAATAATAATTAAAATAGATTACGATAACGAAAAATTTACAGTTACGATTATTGATTATGGAAAATCTTTTGATCCCGACCAGGTTCCTCTTCCTGATTTACAAAAATATTACCGCGAACACAGAGTCGGAGGGCTTGGTATGTACCTGATGAAATCTTTAATGGATGATGTTAGCTATACTTCAGTTCCGGGCAAGTATAATAAAGTACTTCTTTCAAAAAAAATCCGGAGCGGATAAGAAAATGCTTGAAGTTAAAAATCTTAAAGTGAAACGAAATCTCACTGCACTTGTAGACTTCAGCAGGATTATCAACTCAAGCATCGACCTTGATTTCATTCTTAATAATGTTCTTCTTACCTGTCTCGGAAAATTTTTAGCTACCCGCGGTCTTATTGCTTTAAAAGAAAATAATAAAATTGTTCTCAAAGGTTCAAAGGGTCTCACAATAGATTTAATTGATCAATTCCCCGACCTGGATGCAACCACAACTTGTATTGATGATCCAAAGTTAATCTCCTATATGCAAATTGCTAACTTAAAGGTTACCGAAAAAATTAGTGCATCAGATGATTGCATCGGGTTGGTTTGTCTTGGTGAAAAACTCAACAAATCAGAGTACACAGAAGACGATGTAGAATTTTTAAGTACCATTCTGAATATCTCTGCAACGGCAGTTCAGAATTCTATGGTTATTAATGAATTGAAAGATGTAAACCGTGAGCTTGATTCAAGAGTGCAGAGATTGAGCTCACTATTTGAGTTAAGCAAAGAGTTTGGTTCATTCGCTGAATCTTTTAGGGTAGTAAAACTTTTAGTCTTTTCGATCCTCGGTCAGTTCCTGATTCAAAAATATGCTATTGTACTTTTTGAAGATGAGGAAGCTGATATTCTTGATTCAAAATTTGATAATGAAAAATTACTATCATTCATAAAAAAATATGAACTTTATAAAATCACAGATTCAATAAAGAAAAGTGTTTTAAAGGAAAGACTTGCAGAGCTTAATGAACTTGGAATTGAATTAATTGTTCCGATGCAGCTTCAAAATAAAACCCGCGGATTAATACTACTGGGCAGCAGGGCAGGAAACAGAGATTTTCTAAATAACGATATCGAATACATTTACTCGGTGGGAAATCTTGCAATAATTTCACTTGAAAATAACCGCCTCTTTCTTGAAGCACTGGAAAAACAAAAAATGGAAGAAGACCTCTTAATTGCAAGAGACATTCAACGGAATCTTCTTCCGCAAGATCTTCCGGAATTTGAAAAATATGATATTGCGGCATTGAATGTTTCTTCAAAACAAGTCGGTGGTGATTATTATGACGTTATAAAAATTGATGATGAAAAATTTTACATTGCTATCGCCGATGTTGCCGGCAAAGGTGTCCCTGCTTCACTGATGATGGCAAATATTCAGGCTTTCCTGCAGGTTATTTGTCGTCAGGGGATGAAAATTGATGAAGCTACTGCAATGATCAACGATCTTGTTACTGCAAATTCGTCTGAAGGAAGATTTATTACTTTCTTTTGGGGATACATAAACACGAAAAAAAATACTCTTACTTATGTTAATGCAGGTCATAATCCGCCGTACATTCTTCGCGGTGATAAAATAATTAAGCTTAGTCAGGGAGGGATAATTTTGGGTGTGCTTAAGACATTCGTCCCTTATATTTTTGAAGAAGTTGAGTTGATGAAAGATGATGTTATTCTCCTTTACACTGATGGCGTTTCAGAAGCCTTAAATCTAGAGTTTGAAGAATACTCAGAAGATAGGCTGGAGAAAATGGCAAGGAGTCTGGTGGATAAATCAGCAAAAGAAATTTTAAATGGGATTAAGGAAGATGTACAGATTTTTACTCAGGGAAATCTTCAGTCCGATGATATTACTATGATCGTAATTAAAGTAAGGTAGAGATATGAGACCATTAAAATCATTATTACTAAAATACCGTACAAATATTATCGCAATCTTCTCAATATTTCTTATCGGTGTTGCAGTATTAAATATTTATTATTCTGTAGAAGTCAGAGTGACCAGTAATGATGAATGTCTTTGGGTTCCTAGTAAAACATCAAAAGATAGCACTGCCATCTTTTTTGATTTTGTTAAAGTTGATGGTGTTACCTGGAATGCAGGAATAAGAGATGGCGATCAACTTATTGAAATAGATGGCAAAACCATATTGAACGCGATTCATGCGACAATCATACTTAATAGCTTCAAATCGGGAGAGTACGCTGAATATAAGTATTTGAGAAATGGTGAGATTTATACAACTAAAGTTTTCATTAAAAAGCTTGTAGAATTTCGTTACCTCGCCGCTTCCTTAAGTGCTCTATTCTGGATTTTAATTGGCTTCATTGTTCTAAGTGCAAAACCGGATGGTAAAATTCAGAAAATATTTTATTCCCTGGCTGTATTAATTGTATTTAGCTCGATGAGTGTACTAATCCCATTCCAAACAAATTTCGTCGGATTTTTTAAAGATAATATGTTAGCTGCTGGTCTTATTGGAACTGCATTAATTATTGGTATTTGTTTTTCACCATTCGTAGTAATTTATTTTTTCTGGAATTTTCCAAAACCATTCGACTTTCTTAAAAAGCAGTGGATCAAGAGAACATTTTTTATAATTCCAACCTCTTTTGCTGTAAGCCTATTGACGATTGCAATATTAACGCTTTACTTCTACATCGTTCCAGTAATGACTTTTTACTCAATATTGGATGCCTCCGGATATCTTTCTATGGTTTGTAACTTAACAGCCTTTGTTTTTTTGATAATTCAATATCGGAGAATTAAGAGTAAGGTAGATAAAAAACCTTTAAGGCTTTTTATAATAGCCTTCATTTTTGCAATAGTTATTTCAATCTACATAGGACAAATCGCTCCAGCTATTTCTGATCTGATATTTAATTCTCCGGAATACTATACACCAATAATATTGATAGTTCTTGTGCCACTAATATTTGCATATTCAATTTTTAAGTACCAGCTAATGGACGTAAGTGTTGTAGTTAAGAACGCAATTATTTATGGCACAGCTACAGTCTCTGTTGCAGCAATTTACTTTTTTGTTATTTATGTCGCTGGTCAAAGTATTAGTTCGTTTTTGGGAGTTGAAAACCAGGGCATTATTGCCGGAATTTTCTTTATAATTTTTGCACTCGTCTTTCAGTCTTCAAAAAACAGGTTCCAGGATTTTCTAACAAAAAGATTTTATCCTGAACAGTTTGCTTCTCAAAACGTATTAATTGATTTAAGTAATGAACTTTCAACTGTTGTAGGGCTGGATAATATTCTACAGCTGATGAAAAAAACATTTATTGAAGGCCTGAAGATAAATACGTTTGGAATATTATTAAGAGATAAAGAAGGCAACTTAAATCTTGTTGATAGTGTTGGTATGAAAAATAATCATTGTATGATCTCTGAGTCGAGGATCATTCAATTTTTAAAAGAGAAATATCTAATTGCAAAATATCCTTCAATTGAACAGGCAGACTTTAAAGTAGTTTTCCGGGATGACAAAGCTGATAGATTAATTTCTGAGGGAATTTACACAATCATCCCGATGATGGTCAAATCAAAAATTGTTGGTCTGCTTCTATTTGGACTCAAACATTCAGGTTCTCATTTTGCAGGCAAGGATCTTGAATTACTTTGGGCTGCGGCAAACCAGGCTGCTGTTTCAATTGAGAATGCTCGTCTCTACAAATCAGAAGTTGAAAAACAAAAAATTGAACGTGATCTTGACCTTGCCAGAAAAATTCAGCAGGGTTTACTTCCGCAATGTATCCCGAATATGCGTGGTCTGGATATTTGCGGTGAGATGATTCCGGCAATGCAGGTTGGTGGTGATTATTACGACTTGATACAAATTTCAGATTCAAAATTGTTTGTGGTTGTCGGCGATGTTTCCGGCAAAGGATTGTCAGCATCTCTCTATATGACTAAACTGCAGACAATGATTAAGTTACATTGTTCAGAAGACAAATCACCAAAAGATATTTTGATTGATATCAACAAAAGAATTTATACTGAGATGGATAAAAGCTGGTTTGTTACGATTACTCTTGCCTTGTTCGATCTGGAAAAGAGAACACTAACATTTTGCCGTGCAGGACATATGCCTGTACTTCAGGCAACAAACGGAACAGTTCAATCTTACAGGACCCAGGGACTTGGTGTCGGTATTGAGAAGGGAATTGTTTTTGAAAAATCATTGGTAGAAGAAGAAGTAAAACTTTCTTCGGGGCAAATATATGCTTTCTTTACTGATGGAGTTACTGAAGCAATGAATGAAAAGTATGAGCTCTTCGGTGATGAGAATCTTAATACAATTCTAAAAAATAAAGGTAAGGTCCGCTCTTCGGACATCGTAAATGAAATCTGGTCCTCAATAAAATTCTTCCGCGGCGATGCTGAAGTTAATGATGATATGACAATGGTTGTAGTGAAAGTTAATTAGCAGTTCTAAAATCATTCCTTTGCAATAAAGAAAGTATTGTGTAACAGTGCCTGCTGTTTCAATTCATTTTACTGTAAATACCTGACTCAATTTGTAATCCGGATACGACAACATTATGTTTGAACTAAATTCTTTTGAATAATCTCAATGAAGATAATATAACTTAATCAGTATTTATTCATAAACCTTGTTTAATTAACATTCTTTATTTTAAAACAGTATTTAGATGAAAATCTTCAAATGCAAAAAATAACTCCATTCAAATATTCGTTTGAAGTAAAAGATGAGTATTTAAACGTCACTGTCTCGGGACATTTTTCTCTTTCAGAAGCAAAGAAAATGTACACCGATTCATTGGAAATACTTTTGGAAAATAAACTCGCAAAATTATTTTTTAATGTCTTTAAAGTTGAAGGAAAAGTATCATTCATTGACAGATTTCATTTGGGTGAGTTTGCTGCCTTTGAATCAATAAATTATATGGGAAAAGGATTACTAAGAATTACTGTTTCTATGTATGGCAAAGAACCAATTATTGATCCTGAAAGATTTGGTGAAATTGTTGCCAGAAATCGCGGGCTTAATTTAAAAGTTACTACCACTAAGAAAGAAGCTTTCCAATTTCTGGGAGTTGAATAGAATTTCCGATTTGAGCAAATTAATTATTCTTTGATGATAAACTAAACTCAATTCTAATAAAAAAATCCACCGCACGCTTAGTAAAAATTGTAAATGAAATATGGAATTCATCACAATCTCTCCACGGTGAAGCTATAGTTAGTGATACATGATATTGCTTGTGGGAAAAGCTAATTGATTCCCATAAACGAACCCTTATTAACAAGAATTCAGACTCATTAAGCATCAAATCATTGTTTCAAAATAAACTCTATTCTCATTATTTATTAATTTTCCCTGATAAAAATGGTTGATTTCAAAAGAATTTGATTGGCATTATTGTAGTCTTTCAGAAGTGTGTAATTAAACCTTTTTTCTTGAATATTTGAGAAAACATATGGAAAACTTCACTCTAAAACTCATAGAACATATTGCCGTCATAAAGGTTGAACTTCTTTCAGCAACATTGAGAGACTCCCAGGAGCTTTGGGATACGATGGATTTAAATTCAATATTCGAAAAGCAAAGGATAATTATTGATCTGTCTGGGTGTACTTTTATTGATTCTACATTTATAGGTATGATTGTGAAAATTTTCAGACGGATTAATGAAAACAACGGCAGCCTGAAATTGGTCTTTCCCCAAATAACTGATTTAGAATCCTTCCGGCTTATAGGTATAACCAGGATTATGGAATGCTTCAGCAGCGTGGATAACGCAGTAGAAAGTTTTAACCCTGATGCTTCAATTTCCAAAATTGAAATAGATGAGAAAAGCCTTTACCATACAATTTCTGCTGATATAAAATAAGAGTTTAGTACGGATTGACCCGTTAGTATTTAAGTCCCTTTCCTGGTTTCATGCTTCTCGTATTTTCTTTTTAAATTTAAAATGATGTTATGGATAATTTTATTTAGATTTACATTCATAATATCAACAAATACGGGGTGTAATATGAAAACAAAAATCCACATAGTCTTTTTCTTAACCATTCTTTTATCATTACCGCTCTTTTCGCAGGAAGATCAGCATGAATCGGAAATAAGCAGCTCAGTTCCTGAACTTTTTAGTTTTCACGAAGTAATTTATCCTATCTGGCATACAGCTTACCCGGAAAAAAATTATTCTATGCTCAGGGAAATGTTACCCGAGGTAAACGAGGGAGCAGAAAAAATTTATAACGCAGAGCTACCAGGAATTTTACGAAATAAGAAGGGTGAATGGGATGAAGGAGTTACAAAATTTCGTGCTTCAATTGATCACTACAACACAGCAATGCAGGGAACCGATGAGCCAGAAATGTTAATTGCTGCGGAAGAACTTCATTCAAATTATGAAATGCTGGTGCGTATTGTCAGACCAGTAACAAAAGAAGTTGATGAATTCCATAAAGTGCTGTATATGATTTATCATCACTATTGGCCGAATAAAAATATAGAAGACTTTGGCAAAGCTGTGGATGACCTCGCACTGCGTGCCGATGAGCTGGCTAATTGTGTTTTGCCTAAATGGGCTTCTGAAAAATCTGAAGCGTTTCAGGAACAGTCCCAGAAATTGTACGAATCCACAAAATATCTTAAATCACTTAAAGATTCTGAAGCAGATGACAGTGAACTTGATAAAGCGATTGAAGAAGTTCACAGTGATTACGTTGCTTTGGAAGGATTGTTTGATTAGCGGAAATCTTTGAATTAATGCAATTCTCATTAAATCCCCTGTCTGTATTCAGATAGGGGTTTTTATTTACATCCCGGCCTGAAACCAATTCCAGTTTCGCTCATCAGATTTTCAATTGAAAAATTAATTAATAAATGACAGGGAAATATGAAGCTGGTAGAAAATCTTGACGCTAAAACTTTCGAGAAAAAAATGGCAGAGGACCCGGATGCTGTTCTGTTAGACGTGCGTACTCCAATGGAGCATCAAATGGTTAGAATACCGGATTCAATTTTAATTGATATAAACGATCCCATGTTTATGGAAGAAATAGAAAAGCTTGATAAAAACAAAAGTTACTATGTCTATTGTCGCAGTGGAAACAGAAGTTTTCACGCCGGAAATTATATGCTTAAAGCCGGATTTGAAAAAGTATTTAATCTTGAGCCGGGAATAATCGGATGGAATGGCAAGAAAGATTTTTCTATTTAACTAATTGAATAAAGGACAGGAAATAAATGTTTTTTGAACGTATATACGAAAAAGGATTAGCTCAGGCAAGTTATATTATTGGATGTCAGGCAACTAAAGAAGCAATTGTGATAGATCCCAAAAGGGATATTGATACCTATCTTCAAATAGCCGAAAGAGAAAATCTTAAAATAACTCAAATTACAGAGACACATATACATGCAGATTTTTTAAGTGGTTCGCTTGAACTAGCAAACGCCACGGGTGCAAAAATTTATTTATCTAACGAAGGTGGAAGTGATTGGCAATATCAGTTCGATCACGTTGGCTTAAGAGATGGCGATGTTATAAATATTGGTAACATAATAATTAAAGTGATTCACACACCGGGTCATACTCCTGAACATATTTCATTTATGTTAACTGATAAGCCTGCAAGTCCGGAACCGGTCATGATCTTTACAGGTGATTTTGTTTTTGTTGGTGATGTTGGACGCCCTGATCTGCTTGAGAAAGCAGCGGGCATCGAAGGAACTATGATAACAGGTGCAAAGCAAATGTTTCAGTCACTGAAAAAATTTAAATCTTTGCCGGATCATATTCAGGTTTGGCCGGCGCACGGAGCCGGTTCTGCCTGCGGTAAAGCCCTTGGTGCAGTTCCAGGTTCAACCGTTGGATACGAAAAACTTTCTAACTGGGCATTAAAAATTGATGATGAAGAAACATTTATTCAGACTTTACTTGATGGTCAGCCTGAACCTCCAAAGTATTTTGCAATGATGAAGAAACTGAATAAAACAGGACCGAAAATTATTGGCTCTGTAAAAAATCAAAAGAAATTAAGTGCAAGTGAATTTATATCTGCACTAAAAAATGGTTATCAGATTATTGACACACATGACAAATTGAGTTTTGCCGGTGGACATATCCCCGGAAGCATTAACATACAGGATAATAATTCATTTAGTACGTGGGCTGGTTGGATGCTTGATTATGTAAAACCGATTGTTCTGATAACTCCGGAACACAGAGCAGATTTTCTGAGCAGAGCATTATTGAGAATAGGTATGGATAATTTGCATGGATTCATTTCAGATCTGGAAAAACTTGAAGCATCGGGTTTGAAAATGGAAATACTCAACCAGATTAGTGTTGATGAATTGAATGAAAAATTTTATTCCTTCAAGATCATTGATGTAAGAAATTATACTGAATTTGATCTGGCTCATATTCCTACCGCAAAAAACATTCATGCAGGCTATCTTGAAAAAAATCTTAATACTATTTCACCCGAAGAAAATCTTGTGGTTTATTGTACAAGCGGCGACAGATCAGCCATTGCAGCAAGCTATCTCTTAAAGAATGGATATAAAAATGTTTTTAATCTAAGCGGTGGAATAAATAACTGGATTCAATCCGGCTTGAAGGTTGTAAAAACTATTAAAGAAGAATTAACAACCGCCTGAAATTAATTAAAGAAGTAGGTTCAAGGAGAGAACAAATCCCTGCAACAGCATAAATCTCTTGCAGGGATTTTTTGTTTTAATATCTTCTTAAAAAAATGTGAGCCTTTTATTGAGAAAGGAAATCTGATAAGTTTTGTAAAGCCTAACTGGCTTTAGCAGTAGCAACAACCAATTTTCTTCCACTGATTTCCGAACCGTTCAGTGCTTTGACGGCACTGTTAGCGGCAGAATCGTTTTCCATTTCAACAAAGCCGAATCCTTTTGATTTTCCGGTTTCTCTATCAGTTACAACTTTTGCTGAAATTACGTTACCATGATTTTTAAAAGTATCCGAAAGTTGATTGTTGCTAAACGTCCAGGGGAGGTTTCCAACATATAATTTCGTACTCACCATTTTCCTTTATTTGTTAGTTGATATTGTTATTTAAGTTGATTTAAAAATAGTATTAATTGAACTAATTGCAAATGAATCATTTTTTGGAATAAGTGTTTAAATCAAAAGAGATAGGATTGTATTACCAGAACTAAATTTTATAAAAGACAAGAGCCGGAAAAAAATCTCCGGCCCTTTGTAAGATTAGAATTCTACTTTTTTGTTATACTTTGTAGCATATTCGTAAACAAGGGTACTCGCAACAAATATAGAGGAATATGTACCGATGATAATTCCGAAGAATAGAGTAAAGGCAAATGATCGTAAAACTTCACCGCCAAAAATCATTAAAACTAAGACAGTTAAAAGAGTAGTGCCACCAGTTAGAATTGTTCTGCTCATCGTCTGACTAATACTTGTATTAATTAAGTCGAAAAGAGGTCTTGTTTTATGAATCTTCAAATTTTCCCTGATCCTATCGAATACAATAACTGTGTCGTTAATGGAATAACCGATAAGAGTCAGGAATGCAGCTACAATCGTTAAATCTATGTCCAGGTTCAGACCGGGTATCAATCCGTAAAGTGCAGAAAAGAGTCCCAACGTAATCAAAACGTCATGAAACAGCGCAGCAACGGCGCCAAAAGCAAAAACAAATTTGAATCGGAATCCCAGGTAGAAGAGTATTGCTAATAAAGCAAAAAAGATTGCGAGAACAGCATCACGTTTAAGTTCATCCCCGATTTTTGGACCAACCCGATCTTCTTTTAATACGGTGAAGGGATTATCGCTAATCTTTTCTCTCAGGTTTTCTTTAATCCAATCCGCTATTCCAACACTAACCATCATTTGCACATTATCAGGTTCTTCAGATACTCGTCCGGATTGAAAACCAGAGGCGAACAATCCATCAATAATCTGGTTTGCAGTATCGGGGTTTTCAAAAGCATAGGTAACAGAACTTGCTGAAGAATCTATTAATTTTCTTGGAACTCCGGGCATGAGGTTTTCAATTTCTTTTTCAATACCGGAAATAACTTTTGGATAAACTTCTATTGGAATTACCTGCATTTCAGTTCTGATCATAACTCCGGTTTCGCCGCCAAAAGTTTTTACTTCCAGATTACCAAGCCCGATGTTTTCAACATCTGCTCTTACATCGGAAATGTTAATAGGTTTTTCAAACTGAAGAACAATTTCACTTCCGCCTTTGAAGTCTATACCAAATTGAAATCCTCTTATTAATGCCGCGATAACACCAATCAGAAATAATGTCCCCGAAATAAAGTATGCAACTTTTCTTTTTCCGAGGAAGTCATAATTAAAATTTTCAAAAAATCTCATAACGAATAAAAACTCCTTAAGCCTTTGTTGTTAACCTACAGTTATTGAAATGTTTTTAGAAATCATTATATCCATAATTACTCTTGAGATAATAAGTGCGCTGAATAAGCTCGCAGCAATACCAATCATAAGCGTTAAAGCAAATCCTTGTATCGGTCCGGTACCAAATTGATAGAGAATGATTCCTGTAAAGAAAGTTGTAATATTTGAGTCTATGATAGCAGAATAAGCACGACTGAAACCGCTATCTATAGATGCCTTAATTGTTTTGCCGGTATTCATTTCTTCTCTTATTCGTTCGAAGATAAGAACGTTGGCATCAACGGCCATTCCTATTGTTAAAATGATACCTGCTATACCCGGCAATGTCAAAGTTGCATTAAATCCGGCAAGTACGCCGAGAATAAATAATATTGTAAATGTTAGAGCAGCTGCAGCTATTGTTCCAACTCTTCGATAATAAATTATCATAAATATACCCACAAGAGCATAACCTAATATTACAGAGAGCAAGCCTTTATTAATTGAATCCTCACCAAGAGATGGACCGACTGATCTTTCTTCGATGATATCAACAGGAGCGGGGAGAGCACCAGCCTTTAAAACAATTTCAAGAAGTTTTGCTTCATTAAGATCTCCCATTCCTTCTATCTGAGATCTTCCGCCTGGAATTTTACCCTTTACAACAGGTGCCGAAAAGATTCCTCCATCCAGCATAATAGCAATTCTTTTATTCACGTTAGCGCCGGTGATTCTTGCCCACTCAGTTGCACCTTCTGAATTCATTGTCATAGTTACAATTGGTGCTGATGTACTTGGGTCGATATTAGCAGTTGCATCTGTAATAACTCCACCGGTAAGTTCAGGCTCTTTATTAACAAGATACATAACATAAAATTCACCGCCTGAAGCATCATTTTGTGATCTGGCATGAAACTTAAATTCAACGTTATTTGGAATAACTTTCTGCACATCGGGTCTGTCTAAAATCATTTCAAGTTTGTTCCTGTCCTCAGTTTTTACATAAGCATCGGCACTTCGTCCTTGTGGATCGAGCAATGCAATTGAGAAGAAAGGATGCTGCTTTTTGAATTCTTCTTCTGAAAGCTCAGCGTCAGGAGTTGTTGTATCTGCTGCCGCAATAGAAGTATCTGCCGGAGTAGTAACAGCTTCTTTGTCTGCTGAAGTTGTTGTTGAGGTATCTTCAAGCAGTTTACCAGCAAGAACGTCATCAATTCTTTGCATGATGGGAAATGTAAAATCAGGCTCACGCACAATTCTAAATTCTAAAAGCGCTGTTCCCTGCAATAACTTTTTTGCTTCTTCTTCACGAGCAACTCCCGGTAATTCGACAATAATTCTTCTGGTACCTTGCCGCTGAATTGAAGGTTCGCTTACACCGTATTGATCAACACGGTTCCGGATGATCTCAACTGCCCGCGTAACTGCATCTTCAGCATTATCACTGAGACTGGACAAAATCTGATCATCATCATCTCTAATTGTTCCGAAATATCTGCTTAATCGTATTCCTCTTTCGCTGAACTTTCTGGCAAGGATATCCACAACTGATTCATCAGTTTTTTCCGATTCACTTTGTGCTTCAGCTAAAACATTTGTGAAAACTTCATCGGGATTTTTTGCAAGTTTCTCAAGAAGCTTACCCGTGTTTACTTCGAGTACCACGCGCATGCCGCCTTGTAAATCCAAACCAAGCTTAACACGTTTTTCCTTGTTTTTAACTATATCCGGATTTGCAGCAAGAATACTGTCTTCAACAGTCCGAAGCTGTTTCTCAATTTGTGATTTTGTGAGATCGGGATTTTCTTTTGCGAGCTGGAGTCTTTTCAATTCTAAAGTTTGCTTTATATCGCTGCTGTTCTGGTAATCCAGATAAGTAGGATATAAAAGATAGATCGATAAAGCTAATGCCGCTACGATGATAATAAGTCTAAATCTAAATTCTTTCATACCTGATTAATGAAGTGATTTGAAATTATAAAATTGAACTGCCAAAATTAGGGGTTGCCCTTTACAAAGTCAATTAAAATAACAGCAATTATTGAATTGTACTAGAGTAAAGAAATAGCTGTTTTTAATAGCAAAGCGAATTTTTCTGCCGATAGGTTTGCGGTTTCGGTTACTTCGGCGTGAGAAAGTTTCTGCCCTGAAATTCCTGAACCCATATTTGTTATACAGGATATTATTGCAACCTCCATATTCAATGAAGATGCAAAAACTGCTTCGTGAACAGTTGACATTCCGGCTGCATCGCCTCCGAATTTTTGAATCATCCTGATTTCAGCGGGCGTTTCATAACTTGGTCCTTTTGTGTACCAGTAAACTCCTTCTTGCAAATGTATTGCCTTTTCTTTTGCCGCTCTCTTAAAGAATTCGTTCATTTTAACTGAAGGACAATTCAAAAAGTTATTTTTTGCTTCCAGTGATGATATACCAATCAGTTCAGTCAGTTCTCTTTTAATATTAATTGAATTGAAAGACTCGACGAGCATCAGATCTCCGGGACTGAAATGTTTATTTACTCCACCGGCAGCATTAGTAAAAACAATTTTGCTGCACCCGGCTTTTTTTGCAAGAAGAACAGGTAGAATACAATCACTTAAACCGTAACCTTCATAAAAATGATTTCGACCCTGGAAGATTATTAATTTCTTATTCCCAATTTTAGAGAAGTGAATTAATCCTTTGTGACCTTCTACTGAAGCTGACGGGTAATTCGGAATTTCTGAAGTCGAAATTGTTTTTAATTTCTGTGTAGAATCAGCAAAGTTCCCGAGTCCGCTTCCCAGAACAATTGCGATGTCAGGTATAAAAGGAGATTCTTTTTTCAAATACTCAATGGCGGACTGATATTTAAAATTGATATCAATCATTTCAACTGAATAATAAACCGGCAAGTGTAGCGGTCATTAACGTTGCCAATACTCCACCAATTACTGCTTTAAGACCCAAAGCTGCAATATCGGCTTTTCTATCAGGAGCCAGCGGACCAATTCCCCCAATCTGAATAGCTATTGAACTAAAGTTTGCAAATCCACATAATGCATACGTCAGCATAAGTACAGTTTTTTCATTCAGTATTTTTCCCATCTCAACCAGATTGCCCATTTCTGTGTATGCAACAAATTCATTGAGAACTACTTTTACGCCGAGCATACTTCCAAAATTTAGTGCATCTTCCCAGGGCACACCTATTCCGAAAGCAACAAACTGAAGTACAAAGCCAATTAATAATTGAAAGCTGAGTGGCTGACCAAAATTGGCCATCAAGGATTCGTTAACATTAATTATATCACCAAAACCCTGCAATAAATAATTTATTAATGCTATGAGTGCAATGAATGCCAAAAGCATTGCGCCCACATTTATTGCCAGTTTCCATCCGTCTGCTGCACCATTGGCTGCAGCTTCTATTAAGTTGGATGCATTTTTTTCAACTTCAATTTTTACCGTTCCCTTTGTTACTGGCTCCTCGGTTTCCGGATAGATAATTTTTGAAATCACTATTCCGGCAGGTGCTGCCATTACGCTTGCACCAAGCAAATGAGTTGCAAATAACTGCTGAGCCTGCTCGAGCGGAATTCCATGTTTAACGGCATAAGCTGAACCAAGAATTTGTATGTAAGCAGCCATCACTCCGCCGGCAATCGTTGCCATACCTCCAACCATAACTGTAAGAATTTCACTTTTAGTCATTTTATTCAGAAAAGGTTTTATCATCAGCGGTGCTTCAGTTTGTCCAACAAATACGTTGGCAGAATTTGAAAGAGATTCGGCTCCACTTGTACCAAGGGTCTTAGCCATAATCCATGCCATACCCTTGACGATGATCTGCATTATACCAAGATAATATAACAGTGACATAAGACTTGCGAAGAAAATAATTGTCGGCAGAACCTGGAAAGCAAAAAATGATCCAAGACTTCCTTCAGCACCGGGAGGTTTTGCCAGATCTCCAAATACAAATTGTGCCCCGGCTGACGTAAAGTTCAGCACCAGCACGAAGAAATAACTTATCCAGTTGAAAAAATCTTTTGGCCAGCCGAAGGGGGAGAAAATAGTTCGAAGACTTTCACCTTTTAGGATTAGAACAGAAAATACCAATTGCAATGCAAGACCACTTAGAACCAGTTTCCAATTTATTTTTGATTTGTTATTGGATATAAGGAAGGAGATGCCGACAAGAATTAATAATCCTATCAATCCTCTGATAATAGAGATAAGGTCCATATCTACTTTCTAATTTTCTTTTGGAATGTAGTGGCATTTACGGCATCGGGCTTCATAAATATTTGCCGCACCAACAATAACTCTTTCCGATTCAGCAATTTTCCTTTGTGTTTTATCAGCCGGATTTCCACACACAACACAAATTGCGTGTTGTTTTGTAATGTATTCGGCAATTGCAAGAAGCTGAGGGATAGGTTCAAAAGGTTTTCCTGTATAGTCCTGATCCAAACCTGCCACAATAACTCTCTTTCCCCGCGAGGCAAGTAAATTACAAATATGAACAACACTATCGTTAAAGAATTGTGCTTCATCAATACCAATAACCTGTGCATCATCTGCATAATTCAGAACTTCAATTATATCTTCAATTAATATAGAAGGAAGAGACTGCTCGTTGTGAGATACTATAGATTCCTGCGAGTACCGCGAATCAATTTTTGGTTTAAAGATTTTCACCTTCTGTTTTGCTATTTGAGCCCTTCTCAATCGGCGGATAAGCTCTTCAGTTTTCCCGCTAAACATACAGCCGGTTATTACTTCAATCCAGCCTGTATCCTTAGGCAGCTGATGGGGAGGAATGTCTGTCATAAATTAATGTTATTAATTTAAAAGTTTGTTAGTCTGATTATTCCAGATCTTTATCGCCAAAAGCAAATGGCAGAAGTTCGGATGTTTTTTTTACGATGTATTCACCGTTTGCGTTTACCAGAATAATATCTATCTCACCACATAAATCGCTTATCACCTGACGGCAAGCACCACAGGGTGAAATAAAATCTTCCGTGTCACCTGCGACAGCAATTGCCTTGAATTCCCTTTCACCTTCGGATATAGCTTTGAAAATTGCATTACGTTCAGCACAGATGGTTAAACTGTACGAACTGGATTCAACATTGCATCCGGTGTAGCATTTATTTTCTTTTGTCAAAACTGCAGCACCAACGTAAAAGTTGGAATAAACCGGCAAAGCGTTTTGCTTGGCTTTAATTGCAAGTTGGGCTAAATGATTGTAATCCATTATTATCAAATTTATCTGATTAAAAATAATTTTTTAACTGCCTATATCAAAAGTATCATTTCTTTTTCAGAATGAGATTAAAAGTTGGAGTAAAAAAATTATTTATAAAACCGTGCCTGTCATTTGCTGCACCAATCAACACTTTTTTTAATCCGAACTTGTTTATCAGATTTAAAATCTGAATATGAAAATTACTCCAAACCAATCCGCTGCCGCCATTTAGCAGATAATTGATCGATCTTTTTGTCTGGATCTTTATTGAGAGTTTTCGCCCGAACAAATTGTAAACATCCTTTAAGGAAAGCAGTTCTGCTACATCATCTCTTTGATAATCCGCTCTTCTGAAATTTTTCAGAAAATATTTTTTTATTTTATCCCGCCTGAACAAAGAAAGCAGGGGCATTCCCCAATGAGGATCGGCGATAATATTTATTACCGAAATTTTATTTGGTGTGCTGAGATAAATTATTCCATCATCCTTAAGCAATGAAATCAATTCATCTATGAATTCACTTTTGATAGTAAGATGCTCTATTACATCCTGCAATATGATAATGTTTAAAGAAGCAGTTTTGATAGGAATGTTGAAACCATCGGCAATTACAGGAACAAGTGAAACCGACCGCGAAATTTTTTTTGCTCGCTCTGTTTTTATTTCAAGACTAATGACAAAATTATCTTTTGAAAGTAACCGCGATGTGCTTCCTTCACCGGCACCAAGATCAAGAATTTTTAATCCACGCAAATGTATTTCATTTGATAGAATAAACTCCACAAACTTTGCACGTTCATCAGAGAGTTCTCTTCCTTTTTGCCAGCGTTCATAATTAGGATGTGCAGGATTGTATTCTCTCTGAATTTCTTTTTCTACTTCCATTTGATCTCGGAGAATTGTGCATTGAAGAAATGGATGGCTAAAAATAATTCATAAAAAATCTGCAGATAAAAAATTTCGATCAATGAGAAAGTGTATCCGAATTTTTTTTGATTAGTCTTCACAGTTGCAAAATCAATGATGAGCTTTGCCGGAAGAAGAATTCCGAAGAGAGGATTAAAAAACATCAAGATCGGGGAAAACAAAAAAGACAAATTTAGTAAGTGCCACAGACCAAGTATGATTTGATGTCTTTTTAGATAATGGAATGAAGTTTGTGTATGTCTTGCCTTTTGCTTCAAATATTCTGAGAAAGTCCATTTAGCTTCAGAGTAGACAAAAGATTCTTGTTCTGTAACTATTCCAATCTTCATATTTTGTTTGACCGCTTCTCTTAACAGCAGATCGTCATCGCCACTAGTTGTATCTTTCGTCTTTGAGTAACCACCAAGTGCTTCGAAAGCATTCCTGCTAAATCCAAAATTTCTTGCTGCTGCAGAAAATGGCAACCCAATTGAAGCCATCGAGAATGAGAAAATTGAGTTTCTTAAATTTTCAAAACAAGATACTCTGTTGATTAATTTGCTGTGTTGGTAAAAAGGGGCAATGCCGAATAGCACATCAAAACCTTGTTCAAATTTTTTGGAATAAGATTTTAGCAAATTTTTTTCAGGACGGCAATCTGCATCTGTAACTAATATTTTGGGATATTTTGAATTTTGTATACCTAGAGACAAGGCTTCTCTTTTTCCACTTCTGCCAGTTTCTTTTAAATCCTTCACTGAAAAATTTTTAATAGATTCTGCCTGCAATTTTAATCTTGCGTAAGTTTCATCTGTTGAGTTGTCATCAACAAAAATCACTTCAAACATCTCAAGAGGATAATCCAATTTTCTCAATGAGTCAACCAGCTGATCAATATTTCCCGATTCATTCTTTGCGGCAATAACAATGGAAATATTTACAAGTTCAGTTTCATTTTTACGGCATTTACTCAGCCTATGCAGAGAAAAAATCAACAAAACATTCATCAGAAGTAGTATGGTTATTGATAATAACACGAGATATATCATTTGAGCTTTCGGGAAAAGATTAATTATTTTAATAGCAAAAGCTGTTTTGAAAAATACTGAAATAATTTTTCAAATTTTTTTACTGAAGTTTCAATTGAGTTGTATTACTGTCATTTTAATAGAGTTGTTACACATACCATAATTCTGAACTTTAAGCATTAGGATTTTATTTGAAAAAATACTTAACTTTACAATAAATTAATTTTCAGTATAAATAGGGTAGCATTAATTATTGATGATATTTATTTCACACAGAAAGCAGTGTTTTTTCTTAAACACAAATCTCCTCAGTAGTTAGTTTCTTATTACACCAGCCGAATCAAATTTTATTTTATTAAATAATCAACATATCAATTAACAAAAATGGAGAACTGATGAAGAATCTCACAACAATGGTTTATTTACTGCTGTTTTTTTCATGCATGGCTTTTGCTCAGGATGAAAACGTAAAGCAAATTCCAGCAATGAAAGAAGGAATACGCGAAAATTATTCTCAAAGTGATTTTGAAAATTTTTTACTGCGTGAAAAGCTTGGTGAAATACCTTTCCAGGGTGGAATTGTTGATCAACAAGCCGCTACAGATGCGTTAGTGAATAATAACGCTGGCAGTACAGGCACAGCAAATTTCACACAAAGTGAAACATCCATTCTGGCTTTTGGCAACTATGTACTTATTGGTTTCAATGATTCAGGTTCATACACAGGTGGAGCAAATAAATTTACTGGCTATTCGTATTCCACCGATGGTGGTACAACTTTTATAGATGGCGGGACTTTACCAACAAGCACTATCGGTGATGCAGGTGACCCGGTTCTTGCAAGAAATGAATCAACAGGCAGAATTTATTTTTCGACACTTGGTTTTAGCGGTGCCGGTACTATTCAGGTGTTTCGTTCGGATGATAACGGTATTACATATATGGCCCCGGTCAATGGTACACCCAACGGATCTTCTGAAGATAAGCAGTGGATTGCTGTTGACAACTTTGCTGGCACGGGAAATGGGAATGTCTATTTGATATCCCGTAGTTTTGGTTCAGGTAATGGTATTAAAATGTATCGCTCAACAGATAATGGTGCCACATTCGGTCCTTCCGGTGGAGTGTCAATCGTTAGCGGTAACCAAGGTGCGTTTGTTGCGGTGGGTCCTGATCATTCTGTATATGCATTTTGGTATGCAGGTTCCACTTTGCAAGTTCGCAAGTCAACCGATCAAGCTGTTTCATTTGGTGCAGCTGTAACGGTTGTTAGTGGCTTAGTTGGAGGCGTTAATGGTGACCTCGGTTTGGTTGGTATCAGACAGGGAACTGCCTCTGCTTCAAGTTTCAGAAGCAGCGAATTTCCACATGCAGCAGTGAATCCGGTGAACGGACACATTTATGTTACTTTTGATAATGATGCTGCCGGAACTGATAAGGCAGATGTTTTTATGGTGATGTCTACTGATGGCGGAGCTACCTGGAGTGCAGCAACTCGTGTGAACGATGACGCTACAACTACTGACCAATGGCAGCCTACTATTGCAGTAACTCCGGATGGAGCTAATATTGGAATTTTTTATTACAGCCGTCAGGAAGATATAGCTGCTAACAATTTATTTAAATACTATGGTAGAACAGGTTCAATTTCAGGTTCAACTATTACATTTACTCCGAGTTTTGCGATCAGCGATGTTGCTTCATTGCCCGAATTTGGACGCGACAACGTTGTCAATTCAGTTTATATGGGAGATTATAATCATGCCTGGGCTACTGCCGCAGAATTTCATGTCGTTTGGTCTGATAACAGAGACGATCTTGCCGGTGGAGCTCCTCGCAAAGACCCCAACGTTTATTATGAGAAGATTATTCTTGGTCCACCTTGCCCGGTAGTTGCACCAACAAATGTTAGTCCGGTAAATGGTGCTACAGGTTTACCTTTAAATGGTAATACTCTCAACTGGATTAATGGAGCCGGAACACTGAACAATGAAGTATGGTTTGGTACAGCAAGTAATGTCGCAAAGATTTATGATGGTCCAGCTAAGACTTCCGAATCATTGCCAAATCTAGTATATAATGAAACATATTATTGGAGAATTGTTGGTAAGGATGCAACATGTCCATCTACCGGACCAACATGGTCTTTTACAACTATGCAGGATCCAAACTTATTCCAGTATTGTGAATCATTTACAAATTTTAGTAACTGGACTGTGATAGGACCATTGGGATTGACAAACTGGTCTACTCAAAATACCGGGAATGCAGGCGGAATACCACCAGAATTAAGAATGAGCTGGACGCCATCATTTAACGGTGCAACAATGATACGATCAGCAGTTGTAGCTTTACCAAATAATCAGATCGTAGATTTCTCTTTCAACTATTTCTTTGATTGGTATGCAAATCCAAGCGGAACAATAACAGTTGCGATAACTTATGATGGAGGTGCAACCAGCATACCATTATATACTCAGGTTGACGCTACCGGAAATGTGGGACCACAGTTAATAAGTGGCAATTTCACAACACCGACAACAGGTCCATCAGACATCCAGGTTGAAATAACCTTTAACGGCAACTCATTCAATAATGATAATGTTTACTGGGATGAAATGTGTTTATCTTATATAGTTCCGGTAGAACTGACATCATTTACTGCAACATCCAACGGAGCTGACGTTGAACTTAAATGGACAACTGCAACGGAGATAAACAACCAGGGATTTGAAATAGAGAAAATGAATAACGATGGATCATTTGAACAGGCAGGTTATGTTGCAGGATTTGGAACTACCACAGAACCTAAAGCTTATTCATTCATCGATTCAAAGCTTGAATCCGGAAATTACACATACAGATTAAAGCAGATTGACTTCGATGGAACATTCACATACACAGAAGAAGTGAATGTAGAAGTAGAACTTCCATTAGAGTATTCACTTGATCAGAACTATCCGAATCCATTCAACCCGACTACCACAATAAAGTATTCGATACCGGAAGAAGGATTTGTAAAGCTTGCAGTATACAATATGCTGGGAGAACAAGTAGCAGCGATTGTAAATACGACACAGAAAGCTGGCAGGTATGAAGTAAACTTCAATGCAAGCCAACTGTCAAGCGGAGTGTATGTATATAGAATAGAAGCAGCAAACTTCGTAGCTTCAAAGAAATTGATGTTATTAAAATAATTTAGACCTCAGTTGTAATTATAAAAAGGCTGTCTCAAAAGGGCAGCCTTTTTTACAATATCTATTTCTGTGTTTATCTCTTTGTTAAGAATCTTAGTTAAATAAGATCAAGTAAATGTTTAAAACTTTTTAATTATTTCAGATTGATGTTTAGAACATTCTAAACCAATTTTTTATTTTTGAACAGTGCTTCAATCGAAAATTAAAAGCAAGTATGAATAAAATAATTCTAATCCTTAGTATTGTGACAGTTCTGAATATTAATGGAGTTTCACAAAATTTTTGGGAGAAGCTTGATAGCCCAACTTCCAAATTGCTAAACTCAGTTGTATTTACAGATAGTCTTAATGGTTGGGTTTCGGGTGACTCAGGATTAATTATTCATACAACGAATGCAGGAAAGGATTGGGAAACACAATTCGCAAACGATTCCCTAAATGTAGTAAACTTATTCTTTTTAAATGATCAGATCGGATGGGGCTCGGCTTTGAGTATTAATAATGATCCATTTGGAACTTTTATTTTAACAACTTCTGATGGCGGAATAAACTGGAATTCTGAGTATCTAAGAATTGGAGAAGTGTTTGTAAATTCATTTTATTTTATGGATACTCTAAATGGATTTGCACTTGGTTCTCCGAGAGTTTTTCATAGAACTTCTGATGGCGGTTTAAACTGGAGACCGGTAAATCTGGATAGTTCAGTTGCTTCAGGATTTCCTCCGCATACAATTAAATTTTATTCTCCTCAATATGGGTATGCCAGTGGAGGATTATTTGATAGGATCGGAGTAGTCTGGAGAACTACCGATGGTGGTGAAAACTGGGCGACTGTGGTTGACACTCTTATTTCCGAACCACTTTATGATTTACATATTTTTGATTCTCTTCACGTAATCGCAATGGGTGGAGACCCCGAATATGGAGCAAGTTATGTAGTAACAACTGATGGAGGTGATACGTGGGAGTACACCAATCTTGGAATTTTAGGATATACTCTTGATGTAGATTTTCGTACAGCTACAGAAGGCTGGGCACCGCTTGTTACTCAACAGAAATTATTATATACATCTGATTCCGGAATAAACTGGAATATTTTCGACACACCCGATTCAACAAGCATTTCTGTTATCTGTTTCCCTGATTCTCTTCATGGTTTTGGTGTGGGGAACAATGGTAATATGATTAAATACGTTTACCAAAAGCCGTCCGATGTTCAGCATGAATCAAACAATATATTATCATTTTATCTTGATCAGAACTATCCGAATCCATTCAATCCAAGTACAACGATAAAGTATTCCGTACCTGAAGAAGGATTTGTAAAACTTGCAGTATACAATATGCTTGGCGAAGAAGTGTCAACAATAGTCAGCAATGAACAGAAAGCAGGAAGATACGAAGTAAACTTTAACGCAAGCCAACTTTCAAGTGGAGTATATATTTACAGAATAGAAGCCTCAAACTTCACGGCTTCAAAGAAATTGATGTTGTTAAAATAGTTAACCAGAATCATCTTATTTGAGAATGGCTCCGATCAAGCGGGGTTTTTTTATAAGCATCAAATATTATGGTTAGAATATCTGGTAATCGTTTTCTAAATTTAAAAAGTAAAATAAGAAACTTAATTCATTACCAGATAGATACTGGAATGCTTTGATGATAATATTAGACAAGCGATTACCCCTCGATCATTATCTTCAGTATTCCTATCGCCAATAAAATAACCGAGGTTTAATATGAAATTTTTAGCTCACTTGTTTTTCTTTCTTCTCATTGGTTTTAGCAATCTGTTCTCTCAGGATCTTGATTACTATCTAATCTCTCTGCCAATAAATGATGACAATCTGAATAATAAAATTGAGAGTCTGGAACTTCCAGTACTTTATATTGATAATGATCAGTTGATCACGGCGGTGAACTCAGAAAAACTTAACGAAATTGTTAAACTTGGAATAAATCACACTGAATTAAACAAATTTTTTTCATCAGATAAGTTTTACTTAATTAGTTCAAAAAAAGATCAAGACATTCTATCAAAGCTTGGAGGAAAAGAAATAGTTTATAAAAGTAGTCATTTTGTTATAGCTAAAAACAGTGGTTTGATTTCTGAAGAAGCCGCCAGGAATGGTTTAAATGTAACTGAACTGAATGCCAACAGTAACTTTGAAAATGTGAAAAGAATCTGGAACTATGAGGAGCTAAATTTGAGCGACTCGATAATTACAATAATAACTTCTTCAGTTGATCCGGATAGTGTAAGATTTTTCATTCAAAGCCTTCAGAATTTTCAAACGAGGTTTCTTTTAGCAAATACACGAGATGCGGTTGCTCTGTGGATAAAAAATCAATTTTTACAGATGGGTTTTGCTGATGTTGCAATTGATTCATTTCAGTATCAAGGCACATGGCAAAAAAATGTGATTGCTACTCTGCCAGGAATTTATGAACCGCAAATTTTTAATATTGTTGGAGGGCATCACGATTCCTATTCATCTGGTAACCCAATGGTTTTTGCGCCGGGTGCAGATGATAATGCAAGCGGGACTGCTGCTGTTCTTGAAATTGCCAGAGTAATTAAAGCCAATAATTATCAACCCGAATCAACAATTAAGTTTATAACTTTTGCTGCAGAAGAATATGGATTATATGGAAGCCAGGATTTTGCTCAAAAAGCTTTGAACTCAGGAATGAATATTAAGATTATGATTAATCATGATATGATTAGTCATACTTATTACCCAGCCAATCAAAGCGAGGTTGATATAAACCGGTATAGCGGCTACGATTATCTTCGCGATCTGGCATTTTATTGTATTGAAAATTATTCTGTTCTTCTCCCAAATAATGGTAGTCTTAACAGTTCAGGCTCCGATAGTTATTCATTCTGGGAAAGAGGTTTTCCATCAGTTTATTTTGAAGAAACCAATTTCAGTCCATTTTATCATTCACCTGCTGACACCATTGGAAACTATAGCATGGATTATTGCGCCGAAGTAATCAAAGCTTCATGCGCAACATTGTTATTGAATATTGTAATGCCATCAATGATTCAAAATTATAAACTTGTTGATGCCGGAACAGGGAATTCGCTTTTGGCTTCATATAGCCCAAACAACTCCCCTGACTTTTTGAATTACAAAATTCACGTTGGTACCGAGTCAGGTGTCTACAACACAGTGTTCACTACTACTGATACTATTTTTTCAGTGGGAGGTTTAACAGAAGGCAATTTATATTACGTAGGTATTTCTGTAGTTGATCAGGATGGATTTGAAAGCCTGATTGTTGAAAGATCGGCAAATCCTTATGAGATTCCATTTGCACCTCAGGAGTTTACCGCATCACCATTGTGGCATCAGGTTAAACTTTCTTGGCTCAATAGCAAAGTGTACCGATCTTTTGGGATATAACATTTACAGATCAGTTACTGAAGGTCAGCTTGGTAATAAATTGAATCAGAATATTTGGCAGGATAGTTCTTACATAGATGCTTCGGCAGCTAATGGAATTTATTATTACTATACGGTCAAAGCCGTAGATAGTTTGTTAAATGAGAGCTTAAACAATTCCACTTTAAGATCCAGAGTAGTTTCACTTGATCAGGGAATTCTGATAGTTGATGAAACTGCAGATGGCGATGGTTCACCTATGAATCCAACCGATGCCGAAGTTGATAATTTTTATGACGACCTCTTAACTTACTTTAATACGGAACACTACGATATTATTGAAGAAGACCAGATTGGACTTGCAGACCTTGGAGCTTTTTCTACTATCATTTGGCATGGTAATGATCTATCGGATATGACAACACCATTTGATTATAGAGATGAATTGAAAAAGTATCTTAACTTTGGTGGAAATTTTCTTTATACAGGTTACAAGCCTTCGAAGGCATTTGAAAATATTATTGGGCTGAGCGGAACTTTTAGCAGCGGTGATTTTATTTACGATTATCTGAAAATTCAGGAAACAAAAGGAACTGTTTTTGCATTATTCAATCAGGCAAAAAGTATAGCAACAGGTTATAACAATATTTTTGTTGATTCGCTAAAATCGTTAGCGTCTGATCAATATCATCTTAAAAGTATTGAGATGATAAAAGCCTCTGGCGAAGGAACGAACATTTATAGCTTTGAAACAAATTTTGATTCAACTTCTCTTCAAGGGATTCTCAAAGGTAAACCCGTAGGAGTAGAATATATTGGGAATGATTTCAAAACTATTACAATTAGCTTTCCGCTTTATTATATGAATAAAGATCAGGCAAAAGAATTAATTCAATATATACTGACAACTAAATTTGATGAAGTAATGCCAGTTGATGAATACACAAATGAAATACCGGTTTCATATCAACTAGAGCAAAACTTTCCTAATCCATTTAATCCTTCAACGAGGATTGCTTATTCAATTCCGGAAGATGGATTTGTAAAGCTTGCAGTATATAATTTGCTTGGAGAAGAAGTAGCGTCGATAGTAAACAGTGTACAGAAAGCAGGCAGATACGAAGTCAAATTTGACGCAAGCCAACTTTCAAGTGGAGTATATATTTACAGAATAGAATCTTCAAACTTCACGGCTGCGAAAAAATTGATGTTGTTAAAGTAATTAACCAGAATCAAATTATTTTAAATTTTCACCAATAACCAATAAGTTTTTCCCCAACTCATTGGCATCGTATGGGTAGAATTATTTATGTTTACTAAAGTTCAATTCAAAATAAATAATAACCCGAAAAAACATTTGATCAATTTTAATTCAAGTCAGTCTTCTGAATTTCGTACTCCTGTTATAAACCATGGGTAAAAAAAAATCGGATCAGAAAAACTTGGAGTAAAAAATAAAATTCATTAATTAACAGATTATAAAAAAATGGAGAACCAATGAAGAATCTCACAACTTTATTCTTTGCTCTCTTCTTATTAGCAAGCGCAGGAAGCTTGTTTGCACAGGGAGCGTTAGGAGACGATCGAATCTGGTCTATTGTAGACATAGATTTGAAGGCTCCCGCAAAACAAGAAGTACCTGTTTGGGTACCGGCTGACCCAATCGTAAGGTACTTCAATCTTGGTGATGGAGTTACTGTTTTTCCTAATTTCAGACCAAAGCCAACTACCAACACAACTCAATCCGAGCTGAGTGTTGACGTACATCCAACAAATAATAATATCATTTTTGCCTCAGCCAATGCTTCAAACTGGCCCGTTTCTACTATTTACGGAACCGGTGTTTATTGGTCATTAGATGGTTCAACGAACTGGACTGGTTTTGATGTTCCACCGTTTGGTTCAAACTCAGGAGACCCGGTATCTGTTATTGGTCTGGATGGCAGATTTTATGAAAATTATATTACCAGTTCTTCCGGACAGGGCGTAGCAGTTTCGACAAATAGTGGTGTAAATTGGAATACTTATACAATTGCACCAAACCCCGGTTCACTTGCAGATAAAAATCATTTTATGGTAGATAAGCATCCTACAAGTCCTTATCTGCATCGAGCATATTGTGTATGGACAGATTTCGGAGGCTCGCTTGATGGTGAAGTTGTACTAAGATATTCAACTAACTTCGGTCAAACCTGGACTTCTTCAATAAATATATCCGGTACCTTAACACCTCTCGGCTCTGCTTTTGCGCAAGGTGCTAACGTTCAAACAGGTCCTAACGGTGAGGTTTATGTAACCTATACAATATATGATGCAAACTGGACTGATGGTGAAGATGCTGTAGGATTTTCAAAATCAACGGATGGCGGAGTTACATGGACACACCTCAGAGTTTATAATCAGGTAAATTATGGAATCAGGACCGGTGCTCTGACTGGTGGAAAAAATATTAGATGCAATTCCTTCCCATCGATGGCTGTTGATAGATCAGGAGGCCCCAACAATGGTACGATTTATATAACCTGGACTCAGAAGGGATTTGCGCCGGCTGGCAGTGACCCGGATATCGTTGTTATTAAATCTACTAACGGTGGAACTACCTGGACAACTCCGGTGCGTGTAAATGATGATGCGATGAGCAATGGTAAAGATCAAATACTACCCTGGTGCACAGTTGACCAGTCGAATGGACAATTACTTTTTGTATTCTATGATAGCCGTAATGTTCCCAATACTCAGGCAGAAGTATTTGTTGCCAGATCAGCTAATGGGGCAGCAACTTTCGATAACTTTGTAGTTAGTGACCAGGCATTTGTGCTTGATCCTATTTCTGGTTTTGGTGGTAATTATGCCGGTGACTATATCGGTATTGCTGCATACGACGAAGTTGCATATCCGTACTGGATGAGCGAACAAACCGGAAACCCACAAGGATGGATGGCTAAAGTTGAGTTTGGCCCACCTTGCCCGATTGATCCTCCATCAAATCCAACTCCTGCAAACGGTGCTACAGGTTTGCCATTAGTTGGAAATACTGCTAGCTGGACAAATGGTGTTGGTGCAAACCAGATAGAAGTTTGGTTCGGGACAGTGGGTAATTTGGTGCAGGTTTACAACGGAGTACCGATTACATCTTTTTCATTAGCTTCATTTGAACCACTTACTTATAACACAACTTACGCCTGGCAAATTAAAGGAAAGAACGATACCTGTAATGTTCCCGGTCCTGTCTGGACATTTACAACAATGCAGGATCCTAATTTAAATGAGTGGTGTGATGAATTTAATAACTTTAACAACTGGACTGTAGTTGGACCTTTGGGAACAACAAACTGGAGTTCAAACAATTCAAGTTCAGCGGGCGGAACTGCTCCGGAATTAAGAATGAGCTGGACACCATCGTTCAATGGTGTATCAAAGATAAGATCTGTTGCCATACCTCTGTTGAATGACAAGCTTACAAATTATTCTTTCAACTATTACTTTGACTGGTATGCAAATCCAAGCGGAACTATTACAGTAGCAGTTACGTATGATGGTGGTTCGACTGCAACTACGTTATACTCGCAGGTTGATGCAACCGGAAATGTTGGCCCAACACTTATCTCAGGCAACTTTACAACACCTGCAACAGGTGCATCGAATGCACAGCTTGAAATAACATTCAATGGTAACTCATTCAACAACGATAATATTTATTGGGATGCTATGTGTCTTGATTGGATTGTTCCTGTTGAGTTGACATCATTCAGCGCTTCATCGAGCGGCGAAGATGTTGAACTTAAATGGACAACAGCAACAGAGACGAACAATCAGGGATTCCAGATAGAGAAAATGAATGCTTCTGGATCATTTGAACCAGCAGGATATGTAGCTGGATTTGGAACAACAACAGAACCCAAGGCATATAGTTTTGTTGATTCAAAACTTGAATCAGGAAATTACACATACAGGTTGAAGCAAATAGATTTTGATGGAACATTCTCATATTCAGAAGAAGTGAATGTGGAAGTAGAACAACCGCTTGAGTATTCACTCGATCAGAACTATCCGAATCCATTCAATCCAAGTACAACAATAAAGTATTCAATACCAGAAGATGGATTTGTAAAACTCGGAGTATACAATATGCTTGGAGAAGAAGTAGCAGCGATTGTAAATGCGACACAGAAAGCCGGCAGGTATGAAGTAAACTTTAACGCAAGCCAACTGTCGAGCGGAGTATATGTATACAGGATAGAAGCAGCAAACTTCACTTCTGCAAAGAAGTTGATGCTGATGAAATAATCCGATCACAAGGCAAAGATCGAATTGTAATATAGCCCCTGTAAAACGGGGCTATTATTTTTATTACTTCACTTTCTGTTAAGAGTAATTAAAAATAATGCGTAAGTTTTGTAACGGAATTTTAAATCAAAAGTTTTATTAATAACTAACACTAACTCTAAATAATTGGATGGGTAGAAAAATGAAATGGAATAGTTACTTTCAAAATTGTTTCTCTTTTTTATTCGTTCTTCTCATAATTAATACTTCATTTGCTCAGAAGCCCTCAGCGAATCATCCATTGCAGATTATTCCTGATGAAACCGAAGCAAGTATTGTTCAGAATAATATGAGGATAAATGAAATTACGGGTGTACCGATTGCACTTTACAAACCGAATTATCCTGTCAATTCAGATACACCAGAAAAAATGGCAAAACAATTCCTGACAGAAAATCATGATTTGTTCAAACTATCGGAAGATATTTCTGAATTAAAGTTTATTACAACTAAAGAAACTCCCGGCGGATATCACGTACATTTTGATCAGTATGTGGGTGAATACCCTGTATTGAATTCACGAATAAATGTTACGATCAGCAGAGACAACCGTGTGGTTTTCGTTACTAATGGTTCAAAGATTAATTACAACATTAAAGTAGTGCGCGATCTTGAAAAAATTAATATTAGTTCGGAACAAGCATTGATGTCAGCAAAAAATTATTTAGGTCTGCGTGGATCAGTTACATTTGAAAAAAGTGAACCGGGTATTTATTATAATCAAGGTACTTTCAGACTTGCTCAGGCTGTAACAATCGTCCCGGCTGAAGAACTTTTTGGTGAGTGGGAAATTTTAGTTGATGGTCAGACCGGCGAAATATTCAGAGTTGAGGACAGAGCATGTTATTTTCATCCTGCTGGCAATAATCCTTTGTTGGTTGATGGAACAGGTTATGTTTTTGATCCCGATCCAATAACTCATGCAAGAACAACTTATGGCTCACCCGGGTTTTTAGATAATAATGATGCTGACTCTGATTCATTAACAGCACATCGTGAGTTAAGAACATTATCCGATATTTCTTTTGAAGGTGGAGTTTATATTTTAAAAGGCCCCTGGGCAGAGATAAGAGATTTTGAATCACCTTATACCGGTTTGCATACAAATCCCACCACCAATTTTTCTTTTACCAGATTTCATGACACTTTTGAAGCCGTCAACACATATTTTCATATTGATAACTCGATGCGATGGATAAACAATTCACTCAGTTTTCCACTTACACCATATCAATATGTCGGCGGTGTTCGATTCGATCCACACGGATTAAATGGAGATGATAATTCACATTACATTACAAGTACGGGCAGTCTCGCTTTCGGTGATGGTGGCGTTGACGATGCTGAAGATTTAGGTGTAGTGTTGCATGAACTCGGACACGGTTTACACGATTGGTTGACAAATGGTAGTTTATCACAGGTCGAAGGACTTAGTGAAGGTTGCGGCGACTATTGGACAACTTCGTACATCAGGAGTACTGGCTATTGGACTCCGGCTAACCCGGCATATAACTGGGTATTTATCTGGGATGGTCATAATCCGTTTTGGTCCGGAAGAATAACAAATTATCCGGCTCACTATCCTGAAGGATTAACGGGACAAATTCACACAGATGGTCAGATGTGGGCTTCCTCGCTGATGTCTGTTTACGATTTGATAGGCAGAACACCTACCGACAAAAATTTTCTTGAAGCATTATCTATGACAAACGGTTCATCCGGGCAGGTTGATGCTGCAAATGCTTTTATCACTGCTGATCAATTACTTTATTCAGGAAGTCACCTTGCTCAAATTATTCCTGTGTTTGTTGCGAGAGGATATATCACAGGTCCGATTACTCCGGATTTTATGGCTGATGTTACATCCGGTCCTTCACCACTAACGGTACAGTTTACCGATCTTTCAATCTCACAGCCAAATCCTATAATTTCCTGGGAATGGGATTTTGATAATAATGGAACTGTTGATGCAACAACGCAAAATCCATCCTGGACTTATACAGCATTTGGTTTTTATTCTGTTAAACTTACCGTATCTGATGGTACAAACACTATCTCAGAATTAAAATCAAATTATATAACTGTAACAGATCCGAATGTAATTGAATGGTGCGATGCATTTGCAAACTTTAGTAACTGGACTGTACTTGGGCCATTGGGTACAACAAACTGGAGCGCAAACAATTCAAGTTCAGCAGGCGGAACTGCACCGGAATTAAGAATGAGCTGGACTCCATCGTTTAACGGTGCATCCAAAATTAGATCCTCTTTAATATCATTGCCGAATAATCAGCAAGTAAGCTATTCGTTCAATTATTATTTTGATTGGTATGCAAATCCAAGTGGAACAGTAACTGTCGCAATTACGTATGATGGAGGAGCTACAAACACTGTGTTATACTCTCAGGTTGATGCAACCGGAAATGTGGGCCCTGGATTAATGGCTGGTAATTTTACAACACCGGTGACGGGTTCAGCAGACATTCAGGTAGAGATTACATTCACCGGAAATTCCTTCAATAACGATAATATTTATTGGGACAATTTATGTTTTGGTTATGTAGTCCCTGTCGAACTTTCATCTTTTTCAGCAACATCAAATGGAGCAGATGTAGAACTCAAATGGACAACATCAACAGAGATTAACAACCAGGGATTCCAGGTTGAGAAAATGAATGCCTCCGGAACATTTGAACAATTAGGATATGTAGCAGGATTTGGAACAACAACTGAACCGAAAGCATATTCATTCATAGATTCAAAGCTTGAATCAGGAAATTATACATACAGGTTGAAGCAAATAGATTTCGATGGAACATTCTCATATTCAGAAGAAGTGAGTGTAGAAGTAGAACAGCCGCTTGAGTATTCACTCGATCAGAACTATCCGAATCCATTTAATCCAGGTACAACGATAAAGTATTCAATACCTGAAGATGGATTTGTAAAACTTGCAGTATACAATATGCTTGGAGAAGAAGTATCAACAATAGTCAGCAATGTGACACAGAAAGCAGGGAGATACGAAGTAAACTTTAACGCAAGCCAGCTGTCGAGCGGAGTATATGTATACAGGATCGAAGCAGCAAACTTCACATCATCAAAAAAGCTGATACTTATGAAATAGTTCAAAGAATTAAGCAAGAAAATCTTAAAGCCCCGAATCCGGCACATACCGGCGGGGCTTTTTCATTGCAAATTCCATTCGCAAATAATTATTTTTGGCTCTCCTTTAGGTCCCGTTAAGTTCTTATAACTCTTTAATTAACAATACCTTCTTAGGTTTTCTAATTATTCGCTGAAAGTTCATTGTAGTTAGTAGCAAAGTTAATTCTTCTTGTTTCTTAACATTTCATTTTGCAAATTATTCATAGGACAGTTTTCAAAATACGAGGGCAAGCAGGATGGTGCACAGATTCATTCATTACTTTGCTTCATTTGATTGAGAGAAAATAAATGAAGCAACTTTTCGTTTCCATATTTTATTTTCAGATAATTTTCTTGCCGGATATCTTCATCTTCTCAGGACAATACGATAATTTTTTTAGCTGGGGAAATAAAAAATCATTAATAATTAAATTTCCAGGAGGTTAAAATGGCAGTCGTAATTATTCAAATTGAGCAGTGGGGAAATAGCTACCATGCCCAAGATGCAAAAGTTCAAATCAATGATACGGTTATTATCGCGACAAATATCCAAAATCAGCAGTTTAAAATAATAGTACCTAATTCAGATAGTTTTTTTAATAGCGGCCCGGTAATAAATGGAACAGTTGATTCAAACACAACCCTTGGATTGGGCAATGTTACCGGCAATGGTAAGGCAACAAAGTATTATACTATTGACCCAAGTAGTGATGCACCACCAAGAATAATTAGAGTGTCTTAGTTTTTACTTTTTTCTTAATTAGTATGTATTGCTATCGAGAATAGCACTTAAGACTTTATTTGAATAAAATCATGAACTATAAAGTAATAACATATTTTCTTTATCTCTTCTTAACATCATTAATTCTTGCTCAAGAGCGAGACATCCAGTTCCAGCATTTTACGGTTGATGATGGATTATCTTCTAATACAGTACTTTGTTTGCTCGAAGATAGCAGAGGATTTCTTTGGATTGGAACTTACGACGGTCTTAACAAGTACGATGGCTATAAGTTCACGATTTACAAGAACTCACCATATGATTCATTAAGTATAAGTGACAATATGATTGGTGCATTACATGAAGATAAATATGGTAATATCTGGGCTGGTTGCGGATGGGGTGGAGGTTTAAATAAATTTAACCGCGATACTGAAAAGTTTACCCGTTATTTACACGACCCTGAGAATCCTTCCAGCATTAGTTCGGATAGAATAAGGTCGATTGATTCTGATAATACGGGTAACCTCTGGATAGGAACCGAAGATGCAGGATTGGAATACTATGAACTGGATAAAGAAATTTTTCATCACTTCAGACATAACCCCGATGATCAATTCAGTCTGAGAAGCGATTTAATTTATGTGGTTTATGTAGATAATAATAATCAGCTTTGGGTTGGTACTGGTAACAATGGTTTTCATAAATTCATAAAGGATAAAGGTTTTTTTGTTTCCTATTTACCATCTGATGATCCGGAGAGTATTAGTGGTAAAAAGATAGCCTCAATCAGTGAAGATCCGTTCGGCTACCTGTGGATAGGTACGGAGGATGGAGGTTTGAATATGTTCGATCCGTATAAAAATAAATTTGATCGTTACACTCACGACCCGAAAAATATTAATAGCCTGAGTGATAATTATGCCTGGGTAGTTAATGCAGATTCTGAAGGAATGATCTGGATAGGAACTTACAATAGTGGATTAAATTTATTCGATGTGAAGAATAATAGTTTTTACAATTTGCGTAAAAATTACAATGATCCGAAGAGCTTAAGTGATGATGCTGTTTTTACAATTTATGAAGACCATTCAGGTATTATGTGGTTTGGAACCTGGAGTGCAGGACTGAACAAATATGACAGGAAAAAAGAAAAGTTTACTACGTATTCTTATAATCCAAATAATCCGAATAGTCTAAGCGGTAACAGAGTCTTTGCAATTTATAAAGATACTCAAGATGAACTCTGGGTAGGAACAGAATCCGGCGGACTAACCAGGATTGACGAAAAGAATAACAAATTCGCCTGGTATCAGTATAATCCGAATGATCCGGGTAGCTTAAGCAGTAATGTTGTCTACTCAATTTGTGAAGATAAAGATGGTTATTTATGGATCGGTACCTATGCCGGCATCAGTAAGTTTAACAGAAAGACAAATAAATTCCAACGCTTTGTACAGGATTCTCAAGATCAAAACTCTCTCGGCAAAAATATAATTTCACAGTTGTTTTGCGATAGCTATGGAGATTTGTGGATTGGGCTTTCAAGTAATGAACTTGACAGGAAGAAACGTGGTGAAAATAAATTCATTCATTATAAAAATGATCCCTCCAATCCAAAAAGTGTTAGCTCACAGATGGTTTATATTTTCTATGAGGATAAATCCCGAAACCTTTGGATGGGAACACACGTTGATGGGCTGATGTTATATAACCGGAAAACTGATGACTTCACTTTTTTCAGGCAGGATCCGAATAATCCTGCTAACAGCATCAGTCACAATGCAGTTTCAGCTCTTTGTGAAGATGAGAAAGGTATTCTTTGGATAGGAACAAATGGTGCCGGATTTAACAGCTTTGATAAACTCAAGAACAAATTCAAAAACTATACGGAAAAGGATGGCTTATCCAATAATGTTGTTAATGGAATATTATCGGATGATAATGGAAATCTCTGGATAAGCACCGGCAAGGGAATTTCAAAATTCAATATTAAAAACGAATCATTCACTAACTATATTTCCAAAGACGGACTTCAGGGAAGTGATTTCAACGGAAGAGCCTGCTATAAAAGTCGTGATGGAGAAATGTATTTTGGTGGAACCAATGGTTTAAATCGTTTTCGTCCGGATAAAATTAAAGAAAATCCTCATATCCCCCCGATTGTTCTATCTGGTTTTCAAATTCTTCATAAACCCGTTCAAATTGGTTTTGATACTCTAAGAGGACGGACAATTCTTGAAAAAGCTATTTCAGAAATTGATTTACTTGAACTGAACCATGATGATAATATTATATCATTCGAATTTGCTGCATTGGATTTTCACAGCCCTGAAAAAAATAAATATGCATACATTCTTGAAGGTTTTGATAATCACTGGACACAAACAGATGCATCTCAACGTGAAATTACATATACAAATCTTGATCCCGGCAAATATACACTTAAGGTAAAAGGTTCAAACAACGATGGTGTTTGGAATGAAGCAGGCTTATCTCTGCAAATTATTATAAATCCTCCGTGGTGGTCCAGGTGGTGGGCATATATGATTTATGGATTTATTATTGCGTTGGTGTTTACTGTTTCAACAAGAATTTATCTCAATCGTCAAAAATTAAAAACTCAGCTTGCACTCGAGCGTGATCACGCATTTAAACTTGAAGAAGTGGATAAGATGAAATCCAACTTTTATGCAAACATCTCTCACGAATTCCGCACACCGCTTATGTTGATTCTTGGCCCTGCTGAAAAACTTATTTCAAGAATAAAAGACGAAGATGGCCAGAAACAGGTCGGGCTTATTAAGGGCAATGCAAGACGTTTGCTAACTCTTATAAACCAACTGCTCGATCTTGCTCGTCTTGAAGCCGGAAGATTAAAATTAAATGCTGCGCTCGGCAATATTGCTCAGTTTGTAAAAGGACTGGCAATGGAGTTTGAGTCAATAGCAGAACAAAAAGATATCTCACTTAAAATAATTATGGAAAAAGAAGATATTGAAGCTTACTTTGACAGAGAAAAGATGGAGAAGATAATAATTAATCTTCTATCTAATTCGTTCAAATTTACTCCGGCGGGCGGAAGAATTACTGTAAGCTTAAATGAGATGCAAACAAACAGGCTGGAAATAGTTGTCCGGGATTCAGGTATCGGTATACCAAAAACTGAAATGACAAAAATCTTTGACAGGTTTTACCAGGTTGATAATTCACATACCAGAGAGCACGAAGGAACAGGAATCGGTTTGGCTTTAACGAAAGAACTTGTAGAACTGCACAAGGGAAGCATTTTTATTGACAGCGTTGAAGGTCACTGGACAGAAGTTAAAGTAAATCTTCCGATTGGCAGAGAACATCTTTCAGATAGTGAGATTATTGAACCTTCAGAATATCAACTGCGTAAAGTTGAATCGCTTGAAGAAGAGATCACTACAGATCTGGAAACGGATGACGCGTTGAATGAACATCTGATTGAAAAAACTATTGTGCTGGTTGTTGAAGATAACACGGATGTCAGAGAGTATATCAGAGATGCTTTAAAGGGAATTTATCACGTTGAAGAAGCTGCAAACGGTGAACAGGGATTAAGGAAAGCGGAAAAAATTATTCCCGACTTAATCATCAGCGATATTATGATGCCGAAAATGGATGGATACGAATTAACAAAAAAATTAAGACAGGATGAAAGAACAAGTCACGTCCCGATCATTCTTCTTACAGCAAAATCTGATAAAGACAGCAAGCTTGAAGGATTAGGTCTGGGTGCTGATGACTACCTTACCAAACCATTTGATTCTGATGAACTTCTTGCACGAATAAAAAATCTTATCGAAACAAGAAAAATGCTTCAGGAAAAATTTGGTGCGGGTGCTTCAGTTTTGCACAAAGAGGAAAGACCAAAATTGAGTTGTCTCGACGAACAATTTCTTAATAGAATTTTAGTTGTTATTGAAGAGCACATTGCAGAGGAAGATTTCAGCATTGAGGAATTTGGGAAGGACGTTGGAATGAGCAGGTCTCAGATTCATAGAAAATTAAAAGCATTAACCGGTAAATCAACAAGTTTGTATTTGCGGACAGTCAGGCTTGCAAAAGCAAAACAAATGATCGAAGCAAAAAAGGGTAATATCTCCGAAATTTCTTACCAGGTGGGCTTTTCAAGCCCCGCATACTTCAGCCGATGTTTTAAGGAAGAATTTGGCTACTCTCCGAGCGAAGTTAATTAATTATTTTTTTCCTGCTGTAAAGAGTCTTATTTAATACTTCTACCTTTTTTTAGTTAAAGAACGACACCTACAAAGTCACTAAATTCAGGTTAACTGATCCTGAATATTGACACATCATCCAAACCCAAAATGTCAAAATTCATTCAAAATCACCTTTAAACTTAAAAATGCAACATAGCTGCAAGCTTTTGCAACATAGTTAATAACCACCCCCCGCCTCATTTTTATTTATTTAAACCAACGATTCAAGAATTTATTTATTCAAATGTGGTATGGAGGTAGTTGTGCTGCGAAAAATTCATTCTCGATTGCCTTTCTCGGCTTACTGGGGAAAAGATGATATAAAACTCTTCTCTATAGTTTTTATCCTTATCTATTCAGTTCTGTGTATTGCGCAGGATCAGGAATATTGGACAAACGCACCTTCAGGTAAAACCAAAATTTTTACAATTTCATTCTCAGATGATCAAAACGGCATTGCAAAATCCGCAGATGGTGAACTATTAGCTTCGGAGGACGGAGGAAAAAATTGGAATGCGGGAACGGGAACCGGTTATGTTGATGAAAAAAATGCAAACGAAATTTTTTGGAAGGCTGATATTTATTGTTCAATAATGAAAACCAATGATGGAGGAAATACCTGGGTTCCTTATGAGGATGGTAAACAGGAACATTTCTGCGGCGTTTATCTGAAAGATGAAAATACAGGCTATAATGTCGCAAGTGAATTCCTGAGCAAGGTAACAGGTAAAATAAACTCTTACGTTATTGATAATAAGATTGATTCACTGATAGACCATCCTCAGCAATGCACTGAGTACTTTAAAAATGCTGAAGAAGGATGGGCATTGGGCTGGTGTGTAAAGAACTTCAAATTGGAAGCTGAATAATTTAAATAAAGTTTTTACAGAAAAAATTAATTACTAGAATCTGTTATTTGAGGAGGTAAAAAAAAGTGATTGTAACAGCTTTGCCCGGAGTAAAAAATATTGTCCCCATTGGATTTTTTATGGAGCAGAATAATCCGAATCCATTCAAAGGCAAGACAAGTATAAAAATATGCTTACCATGTGAAAGTAAAATTACTGTCCTGATCACAAATTCATATGGGAAGGTTGTAGATAAGTTGATTTCAAATGTGCATTGTGCCGGGGCTTATGAGCTGGAATTTTTTGCGGATGGATTACCAAGAGGAACGTATTTCTGTCACGTGGTTACGGAGAATTTTTCAGATAGCAGAGAAATGGAATTAACAAATTGAATTTTACCTACCTCCTGAAAACGGATGAAGAAGAGGGTGGAAATTGTTTACAATAATATGCGCACCCGGTAACATAATTTCGCCCTCTAATTATTTGTTCAAGGTTGGTTAGGGTTCAAATAAAAATTAAAAATAGAATTAAAGAATAAAATAATGAGCTTCCTCAAAGCACAGCAAAATAGAGGGTGGAAATCGTTTATAAATATTTACGCACCCTATAACACAGTTTCGCCCTCTTATTTTTTGCGGAAGGTTGGTCAGGATATAGCTTAAAATTAAAAAATGAAATTGAAAAAATAATGAGCTTCCCCACAGCACAGCAGATTAGAGGGTGGGAACTGTTTATAAAAAATACGCACCCAATAACATAGTTTCGCCCTCTATGTTTAAAATTGAAAGCTCATATACGGATTAGAGAGTTAGCAGGTAATTTTTTTTACTAAATAAATTAACACATTGCAGTGATCTTATTGTTGAGCGGTATCGGCAGAATCCAATCAAAGACTAACGAGCGTCAAATAAATTTTGAGCCCTTTATAGGCTTTGTACACAAAATTGATAGTTTTTTACACAATTCTGGTAGATTTCCCTCCATCCAATGTATTACCATGTATGCAGAAAAATTTTTTCATTGGAGGCAATCTCTCCGGAGAATAGCCCGGTTCAATCTAGAGAGCCGGGTTGGGAGGACAGCTCGGGCGGATTAGTAACCCGCCCGATATTTATTCGATATTTTTTTAAAAGAATTTATATGAAAAGAAAAACTGACAATAAAACAGAAAGGGGAAAGATAAATGAAAGAATTTATCGAATTCATTGTAAAACAGATGGTTGATAAACCGGAAAAAGTTTTAATAGAAAAAATTGAAAATGAGAATACGATTGAAATAAAAATCGAAGTTGATAAAAGCGATATAGGAAAAGTCGTTGGTAAGCAGGGCAAAAATATTAATGCGCTCAGAACTCTGCTGACTGCAGTAGGTGCTAAAGAACATCATCGGGCGGTACTGCATCTCGTTGAATGAAATAATATGAAAACTAATAAAGTAGTTAGAAGTAGGAAGTCAGTAGGGGCGAGTCTCTGACTCGCCCGAAATAAAATATAAAGTTGATGAAATCAGTGTGCGAAACCTTCAAGGTTTAAGCAGCTATAATAGCCAGCAACCTTGAAGGTTGATGCCAGAAAGAATAAAACAATGGTGTACAAACTATGTATAAGTTCATAAAAAAAATTTTCATATCGAATAAAGTCTTCATATAAACCACCTTCGGGTGTTTAATTGCTCAACACCCGGGGGTTGACTCGCCGTTAAACTTTTTTACACAAAATAATTTTATTTAACAATCCATAACTAGGAGGTTACAATGCGAATTAATTTTTACAAATTGTTGTTGTTCATTACTGTGTTGATTTTTAGCAGTGATGCTTTACTTGCACAGGTAAACTGGACGAAGTATCCGGGCAATCCTGTTCTTCCAGGTCAACCCGGTACCTGGTATGCATACACCACTATGAATTCAGTACTATATAACGCTGATTCATCCAGGTATGAAATGTGGTTTACTGCCGGTGCGCAGATTGCATATCCTTATACTATCGGCTTTGCTTGGTCATCTGATGGGATTTCCTGGAATGTTTATTCTGCTAATCCTGTTCTTACTCCAACTTCGGGAGAGTGGGATGCCTATATGGTATTAGCCCCATATGTTTTAAGAGAGAATGGACAGTACAAAATGTGGTATACGGGATGTGCAACGTCCGCTGTTTTGGATAGAATTGGCTATGCAACTTCACTGGATGGAATTAACTGGACAAAAGATCCATCAAATCCGGTTTTAGAAACGGGCACTGCACCATGGGAGTCAGCAGCTGTAGCTTATCCTTGTATAATGCCATATTCAAACGGTTATAAGATGTGGTATGGTGGATATTCAGCAAATCTTTCAGAGACAGGTATTGGTTATGCTACTTCACCGGATGGAATTACATGGGAGAAATACGTAGGTAATCCTGTCCTCACACATGGGGCAAGCGGTCAATGGGATCTTGTAGTATTTGGCCCCCGGGTATTATTTATTAGCAACAGTTATTATATGTTTTATACTGGTGAGACTGTTGGTTACCAATCAGATAAAATTGGATTTGCTACATCAACAGATGGGTTAGTCTGGACAAAATATCCTGCCAATCCGGTATTAAAACCAACACCAGGTCAGTGGGATGGAAGTCGTACAAATCTTGGCAGTGTACTACTGGATTCTGATACTCTGAAGATGTATTACTGCGGATTGCCAGCGGGTGGTTCTAACATGCAATTAGGACTGGCTACCTCTTTATTTAATCCGCCTCTGTTTCCCGGAACTTATACAATCGGAACTGGCGGTAACTTCGCAACAATTCAGGAAGCATTTGATAAACTTAAGCACGGATGGAGTTGCAGGCAATGTTACTCTTGAGCTGATTGATGATCTTTACACAGCACCAACAGATACTTTTGGATTTAAATTAAATGGGCCAATCCCTGGAGCCGGACCAAACAGCAGAGTTACAATCAAACCTGCTGAAAATAAGAATGTGTTAATTCAGGGCAGTGGACGAGATCAGTTAGCTGGCATTAATACTAGTTATGTAACTATTGATGGTGTCAGTTTAACAGGTCCAACAACTTTATCGATTCATGCACTTTACAATAATCAATTCGGCTGGAATGCAGGCATCGAATTTATTGATAACTCAGACCATAATATTTTCCGGAACATAACATTTATCAGTGATGATATAAATAGAGCTGGCGGAGGCCCTGGGTTGTATACGCGTGTGGGTATTAACGCAGTGGCAGATAGTAATATTATCGAAAATAATTTCATAAAAAAATGTGGCGTTGGAGCAATTTACCTTTCTTTTGGTAATACAATTCTGCGGGGGACGGGAAATATCATAAGAAGTAACTTCATCGGCTCTGAAACAGATAGTCTGCTTGGTTGGGGAATTCAGGTAGAGCACGCACAGAACACAATAATTGAAAATAATATTATTCAGAATCTAAAATCCACTCCCACATCAATCAGTGAAATTCTCAACGTCGGAATAAATTCTTATTATGGTCTGGGAGACATAATAAGAAATAATGTCGTTCATGGAGTCAGATCAAGCAGTGGTTATACTGCGGTTGGTATATTATTATCCGGCGGACCAAATGGCAGCAATAATATGGTCTATAATAATATGGTTTATGATATTCAAAGTTCATCAACACAAGGAAACAGCAGAGTGGCTGGAATACAGATTTGGAATCAGTCTAATCCTAAGATTTATTATAACACAGTTTACCTATCGGGTAACGGTAACGGAGCGAATGCTCTTGGCTCTGCGGCGTTTTATATCTACGGCGGATTTAGCGGCTCAACTGGTGTTGATCTTAAAAACAACATATTTGTAAACACCAGGGATGAATCACCATATTGCGCATCAGCAATTTATGATTACAATATTTATAATCTAACCTCGGATTACAACGATCTTTTCTATCAAGCAAATCAGTATAACTGTTTAGTACGAATTGGTACCACGGATTATCATACACTTCCAGATTGGCAGGTAACAGGAAAAGATTTACACAGTATTACCGAAATGCCAAATTTTGTAATACCTGATTTACATATTGCTGAAAGTTCTTTTACTCTCATTGATGGAGGTGCTACACCAATCGCAGGAATAGAAACAGACTTCGATGGCGAAACAAGAAACCCAACAGTACCTGATATTGGCGCAGATGAGTTCACAATTGTTGGTGTTGAAGATGAAATATCTTTACCAACAGAATTTGCACTTAATCAAAACTACCCCAATCCATTCAACCCAAGTACAAAGATCAGTTGGCAAGTACCTGTAGGCAGTCAGCAAACTTTGAAAATATACGACGTACTTGGTAACGAGATTATGATTCTTATTGATGAGTACAAACCGGCAGGAAAATATGAGATAGAGTTCAATGCAGCTAACCTACCAAGCGGAGTTTATTTCTATCAGCTAAAGGCAGGAGAATTAATAAGTACGAAGAAGATGATTTTGTTGAAGTAAAAAATAAAAAGTAGGGACAGGTCGCGACCTGTCCCTACAAATGCAATGTGAAAATATAAATGTAAGACGAGTCACTGACTCGCCCGAATAAAAATATAATGTTGATGAAATCAGTGTGCGAAACCTTCAAGGTTAATGCTGCTAAAACAACCAGCAACCTTGAAGGTTAAAGCCAGAAAAAATATTTATTCAATTATTTAATCATCC
>CAVORE010000003.1:0-154989 GCA_963698525.1 uncultured Ignavibacteriaceae bacterium
CGGAATTCGTGTGAGATATTGGTGAAGAATCTAGATTTTAATTCATCAACTTCGTGGAGTTTTTTTGCTTCGAATCTGCTCATCTCAAACTCTTGCTTTGTTCTTATTCTTCTTAGTTGCAGCCACCATGTAAAATAAATAACACTTAGAATGAAGATAGAATAGAAAAAGTACGCCCAGTTTGTTCGCCACCATGGAGGGATAATAATTATTTTTATTGATGCACCTTGTTCATTCCATAGACCATCGTTATTTGAGCCTTTAACCTTAAAGACATATTCTCCGGGGTCTAAATTGGTATAAGTCGCTGTTCTTTTTTTCGCATCGGTAAAAATCCATTCTTTATCAAAGCCTTCCAAAATGTATGCATATTTATTTTTGTTCGGTGAATGAAGATCTAAGGCGGCAAACTCAAAAGAAAATACTTTATCGTCAAAATTCAATTCGATCTCTTCACATTCAACTATTGACTTGTTCAAAATTGTTCGTTTACTTAAACTGTCATAACCAATCGGCACTGGCTCATTGAACAAATAAAAGTCGGTAATATAAATTGGAGGAATATGGGGATTGTCTTTTATACTATCCGGATAAAAAATATTAAATCCATTAATGCCACCAAAGATCAGTTCACCGGTTTTACTTTTATAACAAGCAGGATATTCCTCAAACTCATTGCTTTGAAGTCCATCTTCAATATCATAGTTTCTGAACGATTCCGTAATAGGATTAAATTTGGATAGACCGGGATTGTTACTGAGCCATAAGTTTCCGCTATCATCTTCCAGTATTCCAAGAATATAATCACCGGGCAACCCATCTTTCATCATGTAGTTTTTAATTTGTCCTGTTTCTTTATTGAATTTTATTAGGCCAAGTTCCTGGGTTCCGATCCAAAGAATGCCTAGCCTATCTTCATATATTGATATGATTTTATTTGAACTAACACTTTTAGAATTAGCAGGATTGAAATTATGATGAACGAATTTCTCTTTCCGGAAATCTAATTCATCTAACCCACCGAATCTTGTGCCTATCCACATTCTTCCCTCACGATCTCTATAAATTACTGAGACCGAATTGTTACTTATGCTGGTTGAATCATCATCTCTGTGTTGAAAGTGAATAAATTTTTCGCTCTGCCTGTCAAACTTGTTAAGCCCGCCATAGTAAGTTCCAATCCACAAGTCACCTAATGGATCTTCACAAATGGTTACAACTCTGTCATCACTTATACTTGCTGGATTTAAGGGATCGTGCTTGTATTTATAGAACCTTTCTTTTTCCCTATCAAATTTGTTTAATCCGCCTTGCCAGGTACCTATCCAAAGAATACCGAATCTATCTTCGTAAATTGCTGAAACCGCATTATTACTTAAACTTGTTTTGTCATTCGGATTGTGTTGGTAATGTATGAACTTATTCGTTGCCCGATCCATTTTATTTAATCCGCCATCCCAGGTTCCAATCCAAAGAGTACCATTTCTATCCTCATAAATTGCAGAAACTCCTTTGGCACTTAGTGAGAAGGGGTTATCGGGTTCGTGCGTGTAATTTCTGAATAATTTTTGCTCTGTATTAAAAATATGTAACCCACCTCCCCAGGTTCCTACCCAAAGTAATCCAGTAGCATCTTTATATATACAGGAATTATTGTCATCGCTCAAACTATATTGATCATTGTTGCTATGTCTATATGAGACAAATGAAAGCCTAGAATTAGCATCAGTACTTAAAATCGTTTTATTCAGACCGCCTCCCCATGTTCCGACCCACATTATGTTGTCGCGATCGATAAATAGAGTAGCAAGATCATTATGACTCAAACTTGTCGGATCATTTGGATCATTTTTAAAACGAATAAATTTGACAGGATGTTGGTCATCAATGTAAATAAGTTTGTTTAGTCCACCACCCAAAGTTGCTATCCATATATTCCCAAAATTGTCTTCAGAAATTCCTGAAACATCATTGTGGCTAAGGCTGGTAATATCATTAGGATCGTGAAAGTAACGAGAAAATTTTTGATTTACACGATCAAATTTATTAATACCGCCACCTACTGTGCCTATCCAAAGATTGCCTTTTGAATCCTCGCGAAGCGGGGTAGCAGTATTACTACTAAAACTAAAAGGGTCTTCAGGATTATTTTTGAAACAAATAAATTGTTCGTTTTCTCGGTTAAATAAATTTAGTCCGCCATCACGGGTGCCTACCCAAAGTACACCGGATTTATCTTCATAAATTGAGGTGACGATATTTGAACTGATGCTTTTTAGATTACTCGGATCATTCACAAATCTCGTGAAGTTTTCTTGTGAAGAATTATATCTATTCAATCCGCCTCCCTCAGTTCCTACCCATAATATTCCTGATTTATCTTCATATAATGTTCTGACAGTATTTGCGCCTAAACTATTTATGTTATCAGGTGAATACTTAAATAATTTAAACGATTGACCGTCATATCTATCCAATCCATCTGAAGTGCCAACCCAAATAAAACCTTTGCTATCTTGTAGAATGCACCAGTCGAAGCTATCTGATAATCCATCTTCTTTGGTTAGATGGGTAAAATGAATCTTTTCTTTTGGGATATTACTTTGGGAAAATGTCTGGTGAGACAAAATTAAATGCAGCAGGAACAGGAATATGAAATGCCGATACGGATCATTCATCTGAGTAATGTTTATTTACTTCAAAAGTAAAATCTTAAGAAATAAGGAGAGTTGCAAGAGGAATTAGCTTAATACCTGGTAAAAAATAAAACTATTTTTACTCTTTTTCTTCAGAATTCATTTGATTGAGACGTATATCAATCCCCCAGAGAAGTTTTTTGCGGAGAGTTTCAAAATAAGTGGTTAAGGAAGTTTTAATAAGTTTTAAAGGACGATCACTTTTCTTAATCTCAATTTCAAGCGGTGGTGGAATTTTATAAACTCGCTGACCATCACAGCTTACCTGAACGTCTTTGTATGGAGAATCTGCTCTCAACTTTATAACCTGTTCACTTGATAAAACAATAGGCTTCACGGTTAGGCTGTGCGGTGAAATTGGGGAAAGTGTTATTGCTTTTGTGGTTGGTGCAACAATTGGCCCGCCGGTTGAAAGAGAATAGCCTGTTGATCCTGTCGGAGTTGCAATGATCAATCCGTCCGCAGAAAAAGTTGTAACATACTCATCATCAACCCAGACAGTGAGTTCAATCATTTTAGGCCAGCCGCCTTTTTCAATTACAAGATCGTTTACTGCAATCAACTCACCGGTTTGATGAGCATTGCATATTCCTGAAAGAACCATTCGCTCTTCGATAGTGTATTTCTTTTTTTTCAGTATATCAATTACACTATCCATCTGTGCAACGTCTGTCTCAACCAGGAAGCCGAGCTTACCGAGGTTTAGACCCAGGACAGGTTTATCGAAACTATGTGCCTTATATGCAGTAGCAAGCATTGTCCCGTCACCACCGATTGAAATAACCAAATCACTTTTTTCAAATATTTCATCGTCTTCTGAAATTGAACTACTATCTGTTTTTAGATTAAACTTCCCTGCCTTTTCCGAAATAGAGCTGGTAAGAAGATATTCCATTTTTTCTTTTCTAAGCTTGGTCGTAAATGAAGAGACTACATCAAGCACATTTCCTTTGGTAGTATTTGCAATTATACCTATCAGCATAGCAGATTATGTTTTTTCTTCAGCTTTTTCTTTTTCGCTTCCGGTTTTCTTTTTATCCCTATCAACCTCATCAACATAATTCAGCTTCAAGTCTTTCAGAGTTTCAACGAAAAATTTTTCTTCATACTCGGAAAGGTTTCCTTTGGTTTTGGCAAGAAGCATATCAAGAGTGTCAATATAGATTTTGGCGTGTTCCAGGTTGCGATCAATTTTATCGGTAACCGGATTTTTTATTTTACCCATAGCCATCATAGCAATCTGCTGATTCTGTATGATGAGCTGCATAAAGAGGATGTTTTGATTAGCATCAGTCATAAATTTCCCTCTCTGTATTTTTTTTGATGATTTAGCCTGTTAGATATAACGACAAGTTAAATTGCAACAACAAGATATTTTATCTAACGGTTTAACCCATTAAATATAATAGCAAGTTAAATTAGAAGAATAAGAATTTTTATCTAACGGGTTAAACTTACAATATTTTCTGAAAAGAAACTTTAAGGCAAATCATCTGTGCCTTCCAAATAACTCAATAGACCCAAACATTATTCCAGATCAAAGACATAAAGATTTTCTGTTCTATCAGAAACAATATAAAGCTTTGTATGTGTTTTATTAAATGTAATACCTTCCGGCTGAGTAATTTTAATTTTGAATTCCTCAATAGGATTTCCTGAAAGATCAGTCTTATAAATGCGCTGACTTTCATCACTTAAAATCCAGAGTGTATTATCACTGTCGTCAAAACATATCCCCGAAACATCTTTTGAAAAATTCAAAGTATCTCTCTTAAGCTCAACCAGATTTTCATCAAGAGTTATAAGCAGGCACGGTTTTTTTTCATTCAAAATATAGAATATTTTTTCCTTGGGATTATAAGTTATTCCCTCTAATCCTGAATTTAATTCGCCCTGCAGATTTATTTTTGCTCTATTCAATTCCACACCTGAAGTATCAAGTATTACCACTTCTCTCGATCTTTCTAAAACAACAGCAATAGTGCTATCATCAATTACAGTAATTCCTTCAAGGTCTTCGCCATTTACTTTAAAACTTTTTACTTCTATGCCCCAGCTATCAATATGATAAACTTTACTGTTCTGATCGCTTACTATCCAGAATCCTCTTTCATCAAATCTGAGATCGAGTCCTGACGGCTCAGGTACCGGGATACTTTCTGCGAGTGAAAAAGTAAGTGTTTTATCAGGGTTTTCGTTTTTATTATTCCCGCAGAATGAGCAGATAAATGCAAGAAAAAAGGCTAATAAATATTTTGTTTTAGACATTAATCTATCCGGATTTTCTAAAAATCTTAAATTTTGCAGGTAATATAACTTTTAATTCACAATTAGAGATTGTTGCTTAATGTGGGAAAATAATGTAGTATAGCAAGTGTGTGTTTTTTATATTTTGGCGCGTAAATACGCCGGGATGCTAAAAAAATAATCACAATTGAGAGAGAAGGGAGAGTTACTACAAATGATGTCCAAAATTTCGATGTTCTTCGGGGTAATAATTATCCTCTGCATCCTGATCTTCGGATTTGTTTTCCTGGAACCGTTTCTGACCGAGGAAGTTATTGACATAACTGTTATCAATAAAGAAAAATGGTTCGGAGAAAAAGGCAGGTATTTTATTTTTACTGACAAGGAAGTTTTTGTCAACGAAAATAATTACTACCATAATAACAAGTCCAATGCAGATGAACTTTTTCCACTGTTCAGAAGGGGCGATAGCTACAAAGTCAAAGTTGTAGGATTTTATGTTCCTTTCATTCCACGCTTCCGGAACATTCTTACCATTATGGAAAAGAAGGAATTAAATGTTCCACTGCCTCAGGATTATTAATTTAATATTGTGTAAATACTAATTGAGTAATTTTTCTGCGGCACTCGGAAAAAAAGTCTGATATAATGTAGAAGATAATGCCCAAATAGTGGAACAAATTTTAAATGAAATACGCGATTTTATCTGGGGAATTCCATTAATCGTTTTCCTTGTTGGAACAGGAATTTATCTTACATTTCTTCTTAAAGGAATACAGTTCTCAAAATTATTTCACTCGCTTTGGCTGGCCTTCATCAGAAGGAAAGAAGAAAAATCCGATGGAGATATATCACATTTCCAGGCTTTGATGACTGCTCTTGCCGCTACAGTTGGCACTGGTAATATTGCGGGCGTGGCAACAGCAATTGCAATTGGTGGACCCGGCGCACTTTTCTGGATGTGGATTACCGGTTTGTTTGGAATGGCAACTAAATATGCTGAAGCAGTTCTTGCTGTTAAGTACAGGATTAAAGATAAGAACGGGAATATGAGCGGCGGTCCGATGTACTATCTCGCCAACGGAATGAATCTTAAATGGCTTGGAGCGCTGTTTGCACTTTTTGCTTCAATCGCTGCATTCGGAATCGGGAATATGGTTCAATCAAACTCAGTTGCGGATGCAGTAAAATACTCATTCAATCTTCCGGTTGAAGTAACCGGGATAATTCTTGCTTTAGCTACGGGTCTTGTTTTGCTTGGAGGCATAAAAAGCATCGGCAGAGTTACAGGCATCCTGGTTCCTTTTATGATTATCTTTTACTTTCTTGCAGCTTTTATTGTTGTGATTATTCATGTTGACCAGATACCTTCAGTTATGGTTCATGTTTTAGGAGAAGCATTTACTGATACCGCAGCGGCAGGAGGATTTACAGGTGCAACTATTATGTTGACAATCAGGAGTGGAATTTCCAGAGGAGTATTTTCAAATGAATCTGGTTTAGGCAGTGCGCCTATTGCAGCAGCAGCAGCACAAACAAAACATCCCGTTACTCAGGCGCTGGTTTCAATGACACAAACTTTTATCGACACAATTATTATCTGCTCAATGACAGGGTTTGCAATTCTCGTAAGTAATGTTTTATCCACCGGTGCAACGGGCGCACCTTTAACACAAAAAGCTTTTGAAACTGCGCTGCCGGGTGAATGGGGCGGAATTGTAGTTTCTATTGGGTTAATCTTTTTTGCATACTCAACTATACTCGGCTGGAGCTATTATGGTGAAAAGTCCTTAGAATATTTGCTCGGTGAAAAATCTGTTAAGCCTTACAGAATTCTTTTTGTAACTCTCGTGTTCGTTGGTGCTGTTGTTAAGTTAGATTTAGTCTGGACACTTGCAGACATCATGAATGGTCTCATGGCTTTACCAAACCTGATCGCCCTGATTGGTTTAAGCGGAGTAGTTGCTGCTGAAACAAGAAATTATTTTAATAAAAACAACCGGAATCTCTAACCGTTTTAGAACACTTGCCTTAGTCAATAATCAAGCATTTCTTAAAATCATCACCAATTAATAGAAATTCAATTTTCATTATTGAGAACTATTTGCAGGGTAAGCTGAAAAGTTCTTAGTAATTCACTAAAATTTCAAGATTTCAAAATATAATTGATTTTCAGGCTTTGGTTAATAAAAGGCATAGAATTTGTCTTTTTTGTGTCGCTAGAAAAATTGCTCACTAATAAAACAGGAACTTAATAATGGCTTACATTATAACTGATGATTGCATTGACTGCAATGCTTGTGAAATTGACTGCCCTAATAATGCTATTTATGCTGGCGGGGCTCCTTATGAATTACACGGGAAAGAATATCCGGCTCTTCATGATACTCATACATATATCGCCTATGACAAATGCACCGAATGCGTTGGCTACTACGATGAACCACAGTGTGTAATTGCCTGCCCAAGTGATGCGATCATTAAAGATCCGGACCGTGTAGAAACTCAGGAAGAACTTTTAGCGAAAAAAGAAAAACTGGGTGTAACACTAAAATAATTTTCTCAGAAGGCTGTTTCAACAATCTGCTGCTGCAAACCTGATCTTCCGATGCTAAAGACTTCTCTAATTAAGAAGCAAATGGGGAAAATTGGGACCACTAAATCTGGGGTGGCATTGGATACAGGATGATGAAACAGCCTTTGCCATTTTAAATAATTTAATTCACTCATGTTTGGCTGTCGAAACAATTAAGTTTATAACCGTCTCAACTTTCGTCATTAAAGACTATTTCTTCTTTTTTCCTTTAGGAATTTCTTTCTCGTCACAATATTCTTTTATTACTTCATACGCTTCAAACATTCCAAGCTCACCGGCTTTATGAAAATCAGCACAGGCGCTGAATTTCATATTTAGATTAGCGTAACAAATTCCTCGGTTGTAGTATGCTGTTGCGTCGCTAGAATCCAGCGAGACTATATAAGTATAATCAACAAGAGGAGCGAGAAAATCATTTAATGCAAGCCGCGCTTCGGCTCTAGAGTAATAAAGAGAAGAATTGTCCGGTTCAATCTGAATTGCACTTGTATAATCATTAACAGCTTCCAAATATTTTTGCTGTTGATAGTATTCATCTCCTCTGTGTTTGTATGCGAGCACAATTGTGGGATTATGTGAAATTGCAGAAGTAAAATCATTTATTGCATTCTGTGAATCATTGAGATATGAAAACAGCATTCCCCTGTTGACAAAATATTTATAATTCACTGAATCATATTCTATTGCCTTGGAATAATCCTGAATCGCTCCTGTATAATCTTCAATTGATTCTTTTGCGTACGCCCGGTTGAAATAAATCTGGCTGTTTGAAGAATCCATAAGCTCAGCATAATCAAAATCAAAAATAGCGTTGTAAAAATTCTTACACGATATATTTGCCAGACCACGATTGACAAAATAATCGACTCTGGTCTTATCAAGAATTATCGAGCGTGAATAATCGTCAATTGCATCTTTACAACTATCGAGCTTTATTTCTGCCTTTGCACGGTAAAAGTATAATTCAGCATTACCCGGTTCATCTTTAATAGCATCGGTAAAGTAGTTAATAGCAGTACGATACTGCCCTTCATCATAACTCTCAATCCCCTTCAGGAATAATTCATTTTTTACCGGCGTACAAGCCGCGCAGGAAATGATCAGCAATAAATATATTAAAACAGCTTTCAAGTGAAATGATTGATTTCCTGAAATTGAAAAGACTTTGTTCTTGAGCGATTATTCATTTGCAGAAATTTAACTTATTCTCAGCAAGATTTAAAAACAATTAGTGTTATTTTTTGTGAGTGTTTTTTCTATAAAATGATTATTTCCTCACTCAATAAACAATTTGAGGTTACAATGGATTTAATATTACTTATTACCGGTATTGTTCAGGTATTCCTTTCATTGCTGATTGCCGTATCACTTGTATATCTTGCTTCCAAAATATTCAGGAGACTGATCAGCGGGATTAATGAAACTGAAGAGCTGAAGAAAAATAATGTGGCGGTTGCGATTCTTAATGGATCAATTATACTTGCATTAATACTTGTTGTTAAAAAATCAATTGAATCTGCCATAACAATATTCGGCAACACGCTTCGCAATCCTGAAGCAGTCTTATCAAGCTACTTTAAATCAGCCTTGATAATGCTGGGACATATACTTCTCGGGGGAATAATTGCTTTTACGGCTATTTATACTGCACTCCAGATCTTTATCAGGCTTACAAAAGATCTTGACGAGCTGAAAGAAATAAAAGAAAACAATACGGCCGTTGGTATTCTACTCGGGATAATAATCGTTGCAATGGCACTGCTTCTTCAGCAGGGAGTTGATACAATCCTCAACTCACTTATCCCATTTCCTCCTGTTTCTTTAATTGATATTGGATAGAATGAAATTACTTTCGTCAATAAAATATTATTGTTGATGAGATCTGGCTGCATACAAAAATCGTTCTTCGGCTGCTCGGCGATATTCCTTTTCTTTTTTATTGTGATAATCCTGATTTTTATTTCTGCTGAACTCCCTGAATTTGATTTTACTTCGCCCGAACCGGAAAAAAAGGAATACGTTATTGAAGTTGATAGTTTAACAAATGAAAATATTATTAACTCTTCATTTTCGTGGAGACTTGTTGATAACAGACTTAAGAAAATGAAATTTGATATCAGCTTCAGACTATTGGAAAAGGATGTTAAAGATGCAATGAATTATATTGATAAAATTGCTAATATGAGTTATAGAGAACTTGACCTGGAAATAAATTTTTCTGACCCGGTATTGGAAGCACGACTTGTTTGGGCTGAAGTTTATAGAAGAATTTTCATCTACTCATTCCCAAAAATGAAACCTGTCCTTGAAGGATTCAACAAGATATTTTTAGGAGAAAATTTTGACGATCGTGATAAAATTTATTTCGTCATTACATTCGTTCAAAACATAAAGTATGACAGGCCCGGAGGAGAACTTGATCTTTTTCCGCCGCTTGGAACTATTGCTTACCAATTTGGAGACTGTGACTCAAAAGCAATGCTTCTTTATGTTATTCTCGAAAGGATGGGCGTTGATTGTGCGATGCTGTGGAGTCATAACTATAAACATGCTATGCTTGGAATAAAAGTGAATGGAAGAGGAGATTACCTCACCGCAAACGGTAAGAAATATTTCTTCCTCGAAACAACTTATCCAAATTGGGAAGTTGGAAAAATTCCTCCTGAATTCGGTAATACAAAATTCTGGTTCATTTCTGAAATAGATGTGATGAATAATGAATCGAGCGAAACTGAATCAAGAAGAGGGGCCAAACCTTTGCCATCAAATCCTTAGTGAAATTGTTTATTCCGAACCTGCCTTGCCGGCAGGCAGGCTTGTTTCGGAATCTTCAACTTTAATCACGACAATAGATTAAGAAGCTGAAACAAGTTCAGCTTGACATATAAAATCCTAGAACGGATTTGTTGCCCAGACTGTTACTTCAGGAATAAAACCTCTGTCATCCAATTCTAATGTAGAAATAATTGTATGTGCAATCTCAAAACTTCTCAATTTATTCGAGACCTCCTTTCTTTCTTTTCCCTCATCATCACCAAATGCAGTCAAAACTTCACTCGGATTTACCAACATCACTCTTACATTATATTTTCTTAACTCGGCTTGCCAGCATTGGGTCATTCCACGCAAAGCAAATTTTGAAGAAGCATAAACAGTTCCGTTAGCAAATCCTTTTGTGCCTGCTGTTGAGGAAATATTTATGATGTTGCCGTAATTCTGTTTCTTAAAAAGGTTGGCAGCATATTTTGCCATCAAAGCTGCACCAAATACATTTACGGTATAAACATTCATAAAATCATCCGGATCAAGATCGAAAACCTGGTCCCACTTTCCACCGATGCCTGCATTATTGATGAGGCAATCAAGTTTATTAAATTCTTTAAGAAATTCATCATAAGTTTTTTTTATATCTTCAGGCTTACCGGCATCAGCATGAATTGGGAAGGCACCGATTTCCTTTGCTGCTTTTTCAAGTCTTGATTTATTTCGACCTGTTATTGCTACTTTGCCACCCTTTTCAGTAAGGAGTTTTGCGGTAGCTTTACCAATTCCAAGGCTGCCACCTGTAACAAGAAATGTTGAATCTTTGATCTGCATAATTACACCTTTAGTTTTGTTAAATTTTGTTAGTAAGATATAGATAAATAGTAGAACGAATTAACCATAAAATAAATTCCGTTTATCAAAATAAAATTGTATTCCTTGCTGCTAATCCATAATTTTTAATATGTTTTTCAAAAAATCATTGTCCATATTTTATTAAACTCTTCATTAATATTTCAGGTGTTATAATGATCAACAAATTACTCTTCGTTCTGTTTGTTATTTCTTTGTTCGCTTACCCTGTGATCTCACAGGAAAAAGGTAAAGAAGAAGACAAAAGTCCATATAAATCTTCAACTTTCAACGGACTGAAGTTCAGATCAATTGGTCCGGCTGTTACTTCCGGCAGAGTTGTAGACTTTGCGGTAAATCCAAATAACCTTCACGAGTTTTATGCTGCGGTAGCATGTGGTAACGTTTGGAAAACTTCTAACTCGGGAACAACCTGGGAACCGGTTTTTGATAATTACGGTTCATTTTCCGTTGGCTGCGTAACCATTGATCCCAAAAATCACAATGTAGTCTATGTCGGAACCGGAGAGAATAACAGTCAACGTAGTGTTTCGTGGGGTGATGGACTTTATCGCTCTGAGGACGGTGGAAAAAGTTTTAAAAATATTGGTTTGAATAAATCAGAACACATTGCAAAAATTTTAATTGACCCGAGAGATAGTAAAGTAATTTACGTTGCTGCACAAGGACCTCTCTGGGGAGCCGGTGGAGACCGGGGTTTATACAAATCAACAGATTACGGTGCAACATGGGATTCTGTTCTATACATAAGTCCAAACACCGGTGTTACCGATATTGTAATGGATCCGAGAGATCCTGATGTTCTCTATGTAGCCTCTTATCAAAGAAGAAGACATGTGTGGACTTTAATAAACGGCGGACCGGAAGGAGCAATTCATAAATCATCGGACGGAGGAAAGAGTTGGAATAAACTGGAATCAGGTTTACCGAAAGGCGACATTGGAAGAATAGGTTTGGCAATTTCTCCTGTTAATCCGGATTATATCTATGCAATAGTTGAAGCGCAGAATAAAGGTGGAGGATTTTTTAAATCAATGAACCGTGGAGTTACCTGGGAGAAAATGAACGAAGTAGTTTCCTCAAGCGCTCAATACTATTCTGAAATTTTCTGTGACCCTGTTAATGTAAATAAAGTTTACCTGCTCGATACTTATTCCCAGATCACTGTTGACGGTGGAAAAACATTTACTCCAATTTCAACTAAGGGGAGACATGTTGACGATCACGCTTTCTGGATCAATCCTGATAATGCAAAACATTTTTTAATTGGAGGTGATGGTGGTATCTATGAAACTTTTGATGGCGGACAAACATTCCTCTTCAAAGATAATTTGCCAATAACACAATTTTACCGGGTAAGTGTGGATAACTTTGAACCTTTCTACAGGGTAATGGGAGGAACTCAGGACAACAACAGTATGATTGTTCCATCGCAAACAATAAACGAAGAAGGAATTATTAATGCTGATTATATTCCACTTGTCGGCGGTGATGGATATGAAGCCGTTGCTGATCCGGAAAATCCTAATATAATATATTGCGAGTGGCAGTACGGCGGACTTACAAGACACGATTTGAAATCAGGTGAAACAGTCAGCATTAAACCACAGGAAGGAAAAGATGAACCGCCTTACAGATGGAATTGGGATACACCGCTAATTATCAGTCCGCATGCTAATAGACTTTATGCTGCTGCAAATAAAATTTTTAAAAGTAATGATAAAGGAAATACGTGGGAAGTAATAAGCCCTGATCTAACAAGACAGGTTGATAGAAATAAACTTCCGATTATGGACAAAGTCTGGAGTGTAGATGCGGTTGCTAAAAATGCTTCTACTTCTTTTTACGGAAATATTGTTTCACTAACTGAATCACCTTTGGTTGAAGGTCTGATTTATGCAGGAACAGATGACGGACTTGTTCAGGTTACTGAGGATGGTGGAACAAGCTGGAAAAAGATTGAATCATTCCCCGGCATTCCTGAAATGACTTATGTAAGCTGTTTGTACGCTTCCAGATTCGATGCGAATACTGTGTATGCAACATTCGACAACCATAAAAGAGCAGACTTCAAACCTTATGTTCTCATCAGCAGAAATAAGGGACAAAGCTGGGAATCAATTTCCGGCGATCTTAAAGAACCGCACGTTGTATATACTATCATTCAGGATCATGTAAAACCTGATTTAATATTTGTTGGCACAGAGTACGGTGTTTTCTTTACAAATGATGATGGAAAGAAATGGATTCAACTAAAAGGAAATTTACCGACTCAGGCAGTGAGAGATTTAGATATTCAGCAAAGAGAAAATGATCTGGTACTGGCAACATTCGGAAGAGGATTCTACATACTTGACAATTACTCATCTCTGAGAGAAATTACTGACCAAACGCTCGAACAGGAAAATTACAAACTCTTCCCCGTTAAAGATGCCCTTATGTTCGTAAAGAGAAGTGCTACTTTCAGTTCATTAGGTTCATCATTCTTTAAAGCTGAGAATCCATCATTTGGTGCGACGTTCACTTACTACATAAAAGAAGCACCGAAGAGCAAAAAAGAATCAAGACAGGAAAAAGAAAAAGAACTGATAAAAGAAAATAAATCGGTTGAATACCCTGCATGGGATGATTTGCGTGCAGAAGATCGGGAAGAAAAATTTTACATGCTTTTTGTAGTTTCTGATGAACAGGGAAATGTTGTTAGAAAATTAAAAGACGGAATCAAACCAGGTATCAACAGGATAACCTGGGATTTGAGATATGCCGACACAAACCCGGTAAAATCTGTAACAGACAAAAACGAAAGCGGAATACCTGTTATGCCGGGGAAATATTCGGTTGAAATGTTTATGAGCATTGATGGTGTCCTTTCAAAAGTTGCTGGTCCGCAAATCTTTGAAGCAAAAATTCTCAACAATACTACTTTACCTGCAGAAGATCGTGCCGCCATGATCGCTTTCCATAAAAAAGTAGGAGAATTTAATCGTGCTGTTGAAGGCACGCTTAATTCAGCCCGTGACTTGAATGCTAAAACTGATATTCTTATTTACGCAATAAAAAGAACTCCTGAAGCACCGAACTCACTGATTGATAATGCATTGAGAATTAAAAAGGAAACCGGAGATATCCTGCAGCATCTTTTCCAGGATAAAACGTTAGCAGAAAGAAATGAACCTACTTATCCGACAGTATACGACAGGTTAAACGAACTTGCCTGGGGAATCTGGCAGACGACAAGCGCACCAACTACAACTCAGCAGAATCTTTACAAAGCTGCATCCGAGGAGTTTGAACCTCTGCTTGCACAGGTTAAAAGATTGCTTGAAGTTGATGTAAAGAATCTTGAATTCGAAATGGAGAAATACGGTGCACCGTGGACACCGGGAAGAGTTCCAGGTTGGAATAAATAGTACTGTCAATTTTATCTACTTATAATTGAACTGGGGACAAGCTGCGGCTTGTCCCTTTTTATTTTATATCTTTAATTCAATCCGCGATTTTTCAGCAGTGCTTCTACTGTTGGCTTTCTTCCTTTGAACTTTATATAAAGTTCCATTGGATCTTCGCTGCCACCCTTTGCTAAAAGATTTTTTCTGAACGAATCAGCAGTAGCCTGATCAAACAAACCAGTTTCCACAAATGATTCGAACGCATCGGCGTCAAGTACAGCAGACCACAAATAACTGTAATAGCCGGACTCATAACCCCAGGTTGCAATATGAATAAAATTTGTAGTTAAGTATCGCGGCTGGATTTGCGGTATCAAGCCCATTTTTACAATTGATTCTTTTTCAAATTGCGTAACATCTTTTTCGACTGTATCTGTAATTACATGCCAATCCATATCGAGTAATGAAGCAGCAATATATTCCAGTGTTTCAAAACCCTGGTTGAAATATCTTGCGTTATTAATCTTATCAATTAAATCCTGCGGAATTACTTCGCCGGTCTTATAATGTTTTGCATACATTTTGAGAACTTCCGGCTGCATTGCCCAGTTTTCCATTATCTGTGAAGGAAGTTCAACAAAATCGGATGGTACTGAAGCTGCACCGGGATACGTAACGTTCTGGAACAGCACATGAAACGCGTGCCCGAACTCATGGAACATAGTTCGAACTTCATCCAGACTTATTAACGCAGGCATATCCGATGTTGGTTTTGAAAAGTTACCAACATTGGTTACGAGTGGACTGATATATTTTCCATTTATATTACTCTGTGCTCTGAAATCACCACACCACGCACCGTTTGTTTTTCCCGCACGCGGAAAATAGTCCGTATATAAAATACCAATATGTTTTCCATCGGCTTCCATAACTTCAAAGACTTTGACTTCAGGATTATAAACCTGTATATCTGTTCTCTCGACAAACTGCAATCCCCAGAGTTTAGTTGCAACCATAAAAACACCGTTGATTACATTTTCAAGTTTGAAATATGGTCGCAACATTTCTTCATCGAGAGCAAATTTTTCTTTTTTTACTTTTTCTGCGTAGTACCACCAGTCCCAAGGTTCAAGATTAAACTTTCCTTCTTCAGCATCAATAATTTTTTGCATTTCTACTACTTCGGATTTTGCTTTGCTGACGGTGGGTTTCCAGATATCATTTAAAAACTTATAAACATTCTCCGGAGTCTTTGCCATTTTCTTCTGAAGAACAAAATCAGAATAAGTTTTGTAACCAAGCAGATTAGCTTTCTCAACTCTCAGTACAATGACCCTTGAAAATATTTTTTTGTTGTCAAGTTCGTCATTATTGTTGCCGCGGTTCATGTAAGCTTTGTACATCTTCTCTCTTAGAACTCTGTTTTCTGAGAACTGTAAGAATGGGATTAACGTCGGTTTATCAATTGTAAAAAGCCATTTCCCTTTCAGTCCTTTTACTTCAGCTTTTTCTTCTGCAGCCTGAATAGAAGCATCCGGAAGTCCGGCAAGATCTTCTTTATTGTCTACTATTAATTCAAACTTATTATTTTCTTTCCGGACGTTATCACCAAATTTTAAAATAAGCTGTGAAAGTTCATCATTTATTTTTCTTAACTTTTCTTTCTCCTCACTGCTGAGATTAGCTCCTCCCCTCACAAAATCTACATAGTAATTTTCAAGAAGTCTGGATTGCTCGGTGGTGAGATTAAGAGTTTCTTTTTCATCATACAAAGATTTAATTCGCTGAAAAAGTTTTTCGTTCAAATAAAAATCATCACTGTGTTTTGATAACATTGACGTTGATCTTTCAGCTATCTTCTGCATCTCATCGTCAGTATCAGTTCCATTCAGAGAACTAAATACTTTGTTGACTTGTGTTAGTAACAATCCGCTTGCTTCAATGGCAGTAATCGTGTTATCAAAAGTTGGTTTGTCCGGATTATTAATAATTGCTGCAAATTCCTGGTTCTGCTGCCTGATGCCTTCTTCAAAAGCCGGTAAAAAATGTTGGTGGTTTATTTCATTGAAAGGCGGAGTTTGAAATGGTGTTTCCCATTTCTTAAAGAAAGGATTATCTGGGCTTTGACTTTGCACCTGATTATTGAAATTGATTAACAACATAATTATGGAAAGAAAATAAAAATGATTTTTCATTTTGAGCCCCGAAAGATATTGGAAAAATATTTAGTTGAAGTGATTCTTAATAATTTTAAATTAATTTGCTCACTGAATTATAGAAATAAGATCAGACGAAACCAACTAATATTACATTACCGGTCAGCAATTCACTAACAAAACGGATTAAAAATGGTAATTCTTTGAAAGGTAAAAATAATTAACCGGAATAAAGGGGTTTTATTTTAAAGCAGAGTCTGTAAAAACTATTAAATCAATTTGACTGAAAACTTGAATCAAACTTAATTTGATTAATTACGCTTTTTGAACCTAAGCTATTTAAAGCTTCAGGTAGAGTTTTGTAACAAGGAACAATTTTATGGATCCCTGTAACAAGAAATAATTCCTCAGTTACAAGTTTAGGGAATACCAGGACCAATTTTCCATTTTTCTCATTCATCTTCCGAAGAATTTTAACAATCATCCCCAGGAATGTTGAATCTACATTATTACAGAAAGAAAGGTCAATAATTATTTTGCTGCGATTGAAAAGAAGTTTGCTTTCAAATTCATCCCATAAAGGTTTTGCATCTCTGTGAGTTGCAATCATAATATCTACTTTAACGACAATAATTTCGTTAATGAATTTTGTTTGGAAATCGTTCAACATAAAGTACTCCGCTATTAAAATGATTTCATCAGTTATTGCAATTTAAATGCCAGCAATAGGCTTGTTTATAACGGATATAACAGATAGCCAAGTTTCAAAATTGGATAGTAATTCATTTTGGAACAGCAGCTACTTAACGAAGTCTAATAATTTAATGCTAATTGTAGATGGTTGTTTTCTGCTGAAAATAAAAGCCCCCGCTAATTTTCATTAATGGGGACTTGTTCATTATTAATCTAAATATTACTTCAACAACAACATCTTCTTAGTTTCGATGAACGAACCTGCTCTTAGCTGATAGAAATATATGCCAGATGCTGGATGCTTGATACTCGATTCTGGATTGAACTCAATTTCATAAATACCCGGCGCTTGCTCTTCATTTACCAATGTTGCAACTTCGTTACCAAGGACATCATAAATTTTTAATGTTACATTACCGTTCACCGGTAACTGATAACTGATCATCGTATTCGGATTAAATGGGTTTGGATAATTCTGTTCAAGCTTGAAGTCTTGAACCAATATCTTATCCTGTTCAACTGAAACAGGCGTGACAAGTAAATTTCTGTAGATCTGAATTCCGCCGAGTCCATCAGATATGTAAACAAATCCATTGAATGATTCTACTCCGAGTGCAAAAACTCCTGATGGCTGATACCATCCGACTAAACTCGGGATTCCAGCGATCGTAATATCAGCTACCTGCAAACCACCTAGAATATATTCTGAGACATATGCATAACTTCCATCAACTTTGATTCCTGTTGAGCCATCAATCAAATCGAGATAACCAATAACATAAGGATTCATAGGATCATAAATGGCAACAGATTCAATTCCACCATAACCGTCTGCAATGAATGCATTTTCATAATCTACATCTATATCCTGCGGATAACTTGTCATGTTCTGGAACCGATTTAGTAAAAACGGAGCCGAAGGATTAGTAATATCAATTATGTAAAGTCCGTAAGTATCTTCATTAGAGAATGGTTTGTAATCAACAATGTAGAGATAGTTTCCTTCCACATCGATAGCTTGCGCATAACACCATTCAACACCCGGAACTCCACCTGATTGCCATCCCATTACACGTGAAAGCTGAATAATATTTGTTGGATCAGAAATGTTGAAAATCCTAACTCCATCCCACCAGCAGGCAATAAAAACCAGATTATCTTTTACAACTAAATCCCACGTCATTGCCGGGCAGGCTGTACGAATCTAAACTGACAGGATTCGTTGGATCAGATACATCCATAGTATACAGGCTGATCTGAAAATGGAGAACTCTGTATTACTGCTGTCGTTCCTTTCCCTTCTACAAATCCAATCCTTTCCCGAAACGGAAGTCTCCGCCTGTAGAGGAAGATTTAGGGGACCCTTACAATCTCCAAACCCCTGGTTATTGGTTTCTATGTGCTGTTTGCCATATATTGTCAATGAACCAGATGAATTAACTGCATAAAGGATATCGCCTACAATATCAATTTCATTCCCTGAAAGAATACCATAAGAATCAATTAGCTGAAGATTTAGCGGATTGGAAACATTAACAACTTTTAATCCTTGCGATGACATTACGATGTAAGCTCTATCTCCATTCACATACATTTGAGATATTAAATTGTTTGCAAGAAAAAGCTCATCTGCAAATACCGGATTATATGGATCAGAAATATCTAATGACCAGATGCTATAGTTTGTAGTGAAGAATAGATAATCACCGATGAATGCAATTCCGCTTCTTGGATAAGGTTCTGTGGGAAACCTGCTCATACGTGTTGGGTTTGAGAGATCAGATAAATCCCAAATTTCAATTCCTGAAAAGTAGGCACAAACATATAGCCGTTTACTAATTGGATCATATGTACATTGATCAATAAGAGATCGTGTTCTAATTTCTGAAAGGATAACAGGATTCTGCGGATCGGAAACATCAGTTACATAAAGTCCGCCGCCTGAACCAACAAAAACCAAATCACCTTCAGAACTCATTGCCAAAGCATAGCAGTATGAAAAAGGAAAATTTCCTTTAAAACTTACATTGGATGAATCGAAATCTATTACGGTCAACTTTTCATCTGAGTAAGGAGCTTTAGGCATCGTGCTTTTTATAAGGTCTTGTTTGCTTATTTCATCAGATAAAAATTCTCCGGCTTTTGGAAGTAGAGATTGTGCATTAAGAGGTGCAGTAAATAAGAAAGTGAGAATCAATAGATATTTTTTCATACGAACTCCCTATTTTTATTTAGGAATATTTTTAAAATGAATAATTATTTAAGCAAAATCATCTTCTTAGTTTCAATATAGTCACCAGCTTTAAGTTGATAGAAATATACTCCGCTTGTTAACTCGGGTCTGGAGACCTGTGCTGCGTTAAATTCGATTTCATAAATACCCGGCGCTTGCTCTTCATTTACTAATGTGGCTACTTCGTTACCAAGGACATCATAAATTTTTATTGTTACATTACCGTTCACCGGTAATTGATAACTGATCACCGTATTCGGATTAAATGGATTGGGATAGTTCTGAAGTAAAGCAAACTCGTCTGGTAATTCATCGTTTTCGATTTCTTCAACTTCTACTGGATCAGATACAGTTATTGTTATAGTATCACTACTGTTTTGACCAAACTGATTAAATGCAGATATCCAGTATGAATATGTGGAGTCGGTAAGCACAGTCGCATCTACATATTGAATTAAATTATTCATTACCGTATCAATTACACTAAACTCACCGGGATCGTTTGGATAACCAAACTTTCTATAAATCCTGAAACCAGATTCATTCCACGAATTATCCTGCCAGTTAAGTTGCACTTGTGGATTAGGATTAAAGATTACCTGTGCACTTAAATTGCCTGGTGCATTTGGGGGTTGACAAGACAAACATACAGTAATACACATATTATCCCAATAAATGTTATCATTGTTGAAAGAATTTCCGTTGAATGTTATTTCGATTTGGGCATTTTGCGATCCGGAAGATGAAGTAACAAAATCTTCATCTACTACTAAAGGTCCAACATCTCCTGTTGGATTTGTAACAGAGTATATTACGGTCGAGGTTGCCCCACCGTCATAAGTGATACCAACTGTAACGATTCCGCTTGGATCGGCATACCAATCGAAGAAAAAATTGAATGACAGATTGGTACCGGTATTATTGTACAATGCTAAAGGATCAGACCTTAGCTTGGATTCTCCGTTAAACGAAGGTGTCCAACTCATTCTAAGTTCGGGAGCGGTTCCACCAGCACTAGAAGAGTTATTTGCTGTCCAGTTGGTTAATCCTAATGGTCCTATGACTGTCCAGTTACTTAAATAATTAAACTCATCATACCAATAGCACAGTAAAGGTTCTTGCTCAGTAGTGAATGTCCATATCAGTCCCTGTGTTCCACAAATTTCATTTTTACAAATAACTCTCCATATATATTGTTTGTTATAAAGAAGTGTCGGTAATTCATAAGATGATATTACCGGGCCATCATATACTTTAACGACATTATGGATTGGGCCAAACCATATCTCAACATTCTCTGTTTGGGGGCTATTTGTCCAGGATAAGGAAGTTCCGGTAATCGGAACGCCCGGTGCACCAAAAACCGGATTTGAATTATAAGGTCCCTGTACGATACAAGGGATATCAAATCTATCACACTGGAATGGAGCTATTTGATTTAATCCCCAATCGGTTATTAAAGTTGTCATACCAGTTTGAGGATTCATTGTTCTTAATTGTCCCGTAAATGTACTATTATTAAAAGCACTGAGATATATTGTCTGAGTTTCATAGTCGTAACTCATTCCCTGCCCGAAGTTCGCATCATAACCCAACGGACCGAGCAGCGATGCTTCACCTGTCGATATGTTGATTGTATAAGCACAATCCGTAACAACATCATAAGCGAAGCATACTCCATATTCATTAAAGCAGAGGTCAATAATATTCCCCCCTGTGTTGAATGAACCAATTAATGTTGCATTCAGATTTAATAAGATCGAAAGAATAAAGATTTGCACCTGATGCTATATAAAAACTGCTAGTGACCCAATTGTATGCTATTCCATTCGGCTTCTCTGTCCCCATACCAATAATTTCACCTACTAGCGTGACTTCACCGAGAAGGGTCATTTGATGCAACTTCGCGGGTGGACCTGTTTCTGTAATGTAATATAATCCTTGTGGATTCGCAGCCATAGAGGAAGCAAATGTAGATGGAGCCCAGTTAAATAATTGAGTAAAGGGAGTTCCTGCCGGAATCGGCATTGAAATAGTAAAGGAAGATTGAGATTCGTGACCATACGCAATCCAAGCTGCATCATTTGAATTGTTTATAATTATTGGTGCATTTTCGATTTTAATTTTTGGTATCGGTCCGGTTGAATGTTTAGACTCCTGTGCAAAATTTATTTGCAAAGAATAAATCACCGTTAAAATTAAAATGGAAACTATTTTTGTTTTCATCTTATCACCTTTGGGGATTGTGATAAATAAATTCTTTTCAGATTGCTTTGGATAGTTTTATGCGGAGATGTTTTGGCATTTTGAAATTTGGGAATAGCGGGAACAAACATACCCCGTAATTTGTCCTTCATACAATAACCTTTATTTAAAAAGCTTATTTAAAACTAAGCGATAGTTGTATCAATGGCAAAAGGTCTGAAGTAATTATTCGCTTTCCTTTTTAATCTAAAGTTGATTCGGGCAGTTATTTTATTTCAATGCGAAAGGATCCCAATAAAAAGAATAAGCTTACTTCTTGCCTGGCAGCATATGAACTAATTTTTTCCTGAAGTTTTCAATTCCTGCATTTTCCTTACAGGAGAGTTCAAAGTAAGTTACCTCAAGGGCATCAAGCTCTGATAAAAGATAAGAATTTGTTCCATATTCAATTTTATTGATAGCAATAAGAAAAGGAACTCTTGATTTTTGTAGATCTGAAATCATCTCGGTTTCGCTTTTACACAATTCCTCCCTTGCATCCAATACAATTATCGCAAAATCTCTCTTTGACACTGCCTTGATAGCTGCAGTATTTAATTTTTTATCAAAATCTGTCTTTTCATCAATAACAAGTGTATCTATTATTGCTACTGATCCGTTCGGTAAAAGCTTAACGGTTTGACCAACTGATTCTGCCCCTGTTTCGGGTGATTCATCGGTTTTGAATTTCCATTGATTGAAGATGCATTCAATAAGTAATGACTTTCCTACATTCGCACGACCAACTACCGCTATTTGTAAATTTTCAGTCCTGACTTCCATTTCGATAAACCGATATTAATCCTGGTAACTTTTTATAAAAGAATTGATTTGGACAAATTTTATTCCATCCTGCCAGGAATAGAAAACTTGAAATACTCCCTGATTTAATTCTACAACTGATTGAAGAATTCGGGAATCTTTCACTTATAGTAATATCTTTCTCTTTTATTAGAAATGATTTGAGTCTATTCAGGTTAGAAGTCAGCACGCTTATAACGCGATTGGGTTAAGAATTGAGATTGATATAAAGTAAGCAATCATTTTCAGATAAGGATGACAGCCGAAGCCAGTAAAGAATTCATAATAAGTCAGCTATATGTCCTTTAATTAACAGATAGTAAAGCATGTTCACACCAGACAAGCCCGTTGGTTTTTATGAATCCATTTGAATTCGTTGTTTTTCATACTTGAATAACTAAGGACTGGAAGGAGTAAATTCAAATAGTAAACAAGTGGAGAGTTGTGTTGCTAGTAAAAACTACCTACCCAGGGAAGATTGAATAGATTTACGGTTGAACACTTGAATTCAAAACATCATAGTATCTCCAAAATTCGCACTATTTGAACCTAATAAAAGTCATCTTCGACTATTACACCATTAAAGTTGATAGTTTGACAAATGCCTCGGATACCAAAGTATAGTCAATCTACCATTGGATTGCTGGCGACGCCAATATAAGTTTGTTACGTCAAACATTGTTAAACTATAAAGAGGTTCTATTGAAGTCGTTAATAATCGTATTCTTTACCCTGGTCATCGGTGGACTTGTTGGCTTTACTGTAATAAATAATGCGAAAAATGAAAAAAACGAGCAGATTCTGGTTGAGGAATTTGTTCCCAAGACGGTTAAAGAGAACAGCATTAATACTTCATCTGTTGAATACATCAACCGTGGAACTATGAAGGCTTCCTGGTATGGACCCAAGTTTCATGGAAAATTAACTGCAAACGGTGAAATTTATGATCAAATGGCATTTACTGCAGCCCATAAGCAGTTAGGATTTGGGACGTTGCTAAAAGTCACAAACCCGAAAAATGGAAGATCGGTAATCGTGAGGATTAACGACAGAGGTCCTTACATTGAAGGAAGAGATTTAGATCTATCAAAAGGTGCGGCTATAGAACTTGGAATGCTCAGAAAGGGTGTTGCAAGACTTAAAATAGAGGAAGTTGCACTCGGCGAAACAAGTAACCCTACAACAATTGTTAATTAAATAAACTAAGCTTTCGATTATGCCCGATCCTTCAAGATCGGGTTTTTTTATTCCGTATTATCATCCCCCATCCTTAAATTTACATTAATGAATAAACTTAATCTCGGCTGCGGTAAAGATATCAAAGAAGGTTACATCAACCTGGACATTATTGATTATGGTGGAAACAAAATCCACGATATAAATACTTTCCCCTATCCTTTCGAGGAAAATTATTTTGATGAGATATATGCTTCTCATATACTTGAACATTTAGATAATTTTCACAATTCGATTACTGAGCTTTACCGGATTCTTAAGCCAAATGGAATTCTGATTGTTTACGCTCCTTTCTTTTTAAACACCAAATATTTTGGTGAACCCGATCATAAAATTCCATTCTCAATTCGAACATTTGATAATTATGAGTATTTAGGAAACCGAAAGCTTAAGTTCTATGAAAAGTGGAAACTCAATCACCGAACTAATTACGAAGGGAAAGCACAATTTGAAGTCTTAGAGAAGAGATTTATTACTTCACACTTTGCATTATTAAAGTGGATGGATTTTTTCGTGAATCTCGAGCCGGTAATTTATGAAAGATTTTTTGCAGGCATCTTTTCACCGGAAGAAGTATACTTTAAATTAAGAGCTATCAAGTAAGTTTTACGAATTATCTTTTCTTCTGATAACTTCAACAATCAACCAGAACCAGCCAATCAGAAAACAGACTCCCCCAACAGGAGTTATCATTGCAAAAAACTGATTTCCGGATATCGAATAAATGTACAGTGAAAAGGAAAACAATATTATCCCTAAAAGAAAAAATATTGAGGGAATCTTTGACTTAATGTAATCTGATAAAGATAGAACTAAAAGAACGATTGTATGGATGAACTGATATAAAACTCCTGTTTTAAAAACTTCAAGCATTTCCGGAGATAGTTTTTCCCTTAAACCGTGAGCGCCAAATGCACCTATCGCTACAGCAGTAAACCCCGATACAGCCGAAATAATAATCCAGGTTTTTTTATCGCTCATCAGTTACCTCAAATGCATTGAATACTTGATTGTAATTTCTTTAAATTTGTCCGCAATTTAATCAAATAATAAAAACAAAGATGAAAATACTACAAAAACTTATTCTACCGGTACTAATTATCGCAGCAATCTTTTTGGTTTATGAATTCTACTTTGATAAAGGTAGTGATTTGGGATCGTATTCTACCTTCGACCCGAATAACAGCGCAGTGAAGGAAATTAGAGTTCAACTCTTAGCTGAAAGAGGAATTGAGCAACAAGGTGGTGACGTCAGCTTTTTTACTTCAGACAAAGATGGAAAAGTCGTTCTGGTTTCTGGTTCATTTAGTCTTCCTGAAGGATTTGAGAATGCACAGGTTATAATATTGCGAGGACATTTGAGTCAGGGTGGATTCCATGCGCACGAGGTGCTGCTCGATTAATTTATGAATAAGTTTAAGCTCGTTTCAAATTACAAACCAGCAGGCGACCAACCTCAGGCAATTCAACAATTAATAAACAGGATTAATGCCGGTGATAAGTTTCAGACGCTTCTTGGTGTTACCGGCAGCGGAAAAACATTCACTATTTCCAATGTAATTGAACAGGTAAATAAGCCGACTCTAATCATTTCACACAATAAAACTTTAGCCGCACAACTTTACTCTGAGTTCAAATCCTTCTTCCCCGAAAATGCTGTTGAATTTTTTATAAGCTACTACGATTACTATCAGCCCGAAGCCTATGTAGTTAAAAGCGATCTTTATATAGAAAAGGACTTTTCAATAAATGAAGAAATAGATCGTCTTCGACTTAAAGCAACTACTTCTCTTATTGAAGGAAGAAGAGATGTAATTGTTGTTGCAAGTGTTAGCTGCATTTACGGTATTGGTGCACCTGACGAATATGCCCGGCAAATTATATTTGTTAAAAAAGGCGAGAAGCTGAATCGAAAAAAATTCATACGCAATTTAATTGATATTCATTTTGTAAGAAATGATTCTGAATTTGGGAGAGGAACCTTTCGTGCCCGCGGCGATGTGATAGAAATAATTCCGGCATACGAAAATGAAGAAGCAATCAGAATTGAATTATGGGATGAAGATGTTGAAAGAATTTCAATTATTGATTCCTTAACAGGAAATATTCTTCGTGAAGTTGAATCATCACCAATTTACCCTGCAAAATATTTTGTTACTGACCGCGATAAGATGCAGAAAGCTATTCACAACATCGAAATTGAGCTTAGTGAAAAATTGGAAGAATTTCGAAAAGATGAAAAATATCTTGAAGCCCAACGTCTTGAACAACGAACAAGGTTTGATATTGAAATGATGAAAGAGATTGGCTATTGTTCCGGTATCGAAAACTATTCTCGTCATATGGATGGAAGAGCACCAGACTCAAGACCATATAATTTATTTGATTATTTTCCGGACGATTTTCTGCTGGTTATTGACGAATCTCACGTAACTATTCCACAAATTAGAGGAATGTATAACGGAGACCGCAGCAGAAAAGGAACACTGGTTGAATATGGATTTCGTCTTCCTTCTGCACTTGATAACAGACCAATGATGTACGAAGAATTTATGCAAATGCTGAACCAGACAATTTTCGTAAGTGCAACACCCGGTGACTATGAACTTGAAATGAGTGACGGAGTAATTGTTGAACAAATTATTCGTCCAACCGGTTTACTTGATCCTGAAATTGAAGTTAGACCAATCAAAGGACAGATTGACGATCTGATTGATGAAATAAGAACCAGGGTGATCAAAAAAGAAAGAATTCTGGTTACAACTTTAACAAAAAAAATGGCGGAGGATCTTGCTGACTATCTTGATAAAATAAAAATTCTGGTTCGCTACATTCACAGTGACATTGACTCACTTGAACGAGTCGAAATACTTCGCGATTTACGTTTAGGCGAATTTGATGTTTTAGTTGGAGTTAATTTGTTAAGAGAAGGACTCGATCTTCCGGAAGTATCCCTCGTTGCAATCATTGATGCTGATAAAGAAGGTTTTCTAAGAAGTGCACGATCGTTAATGCAAGTTGCCGGAAGAACTGCCCGTAATGTTAACGGCAAAGTAATTATGTATGGGGATGTGATAACTCAATCAATGCAAAAGACAATCACAGAGACGAACAGAAGAAGGAAGCTGCAGAAAAAATATAATGATGAGCATAATATTGTGCCGGCGACGATTTACAAAAGTGTGGATGAAATACTTGCTTCGACTTCTCTTGCCGAGATGAGAAAAAAGGATGACAAAGTAGATTACGGATTTGCGAAGGTAGCTGAGCCAGTTTTGAAGTATATGAACAAAGAACAGAAAGAAGATTTGATCGGGCAATTAAGAGAGCAAATGCGCAATGCTGCTAAAGACCTCGAGTTTGAAAGAGCAGCATCATTAAGAGATGAAATTTTAAGATTAGAAAAGATGGTAAAGTAGTCTCAATATTGTCTTTAATTCGTGAACCTGCCTCGCCGGCAGGCAGGTTCGTGGCTAAAACTTTGAGCGATTAAATTTTCAATGCAAAACTAAACTCTTCAGGAATCTTTCCATTATAATACATTACCTTTTCCAAAAATAGTCCTGATGGTGGAGCTGTAAATTTTGCAACTTCATTCGATTTAATGTTTAGATAACTGATAATGTCTCTTTCGGTTTTATTTCCTCTGCCAACTTCAATTAAAACTCCAACAATTCTTCTGACCATTTTCCAGATAAAATGTGAGCCTACAATCCTTATTAAAATTAAATCACCATCTTCTTTAAGCTGCACATCATCTATTAATACTTTAGTTGATTTTTCCTCGGGATCGTCATCAGAAAAGGATGAGAAATCGTGCATACCAATAAAAAGTTTTGAGGCTGATTCCATTTTCTTAAAATCGAGTTTGTCCTTTATCCACCAGACATACTTTTTGCCAAAAGCGGTTCTTCTTTTTGAGATTTGATAAAGGTAGCTTCGGGATTTTGCATCGTGCCTTGCGTGAAAATTCTTGCTTGCTTTTTCAACCTCAATAATGTTTATATCAGAAGGCAGAAGGTCATTTAATTTTAATCTGATTATTTCTGGAGCAAGAACTGTTTTTGCATCCAGATGAGCAACCTGCTCAATAGCATGCACTCCACTGTCAGTTCTCCCTGAACCCTGAAGATCAATAAAATCATTTCCGAAAATTTGTTTTGATGATTGAATTAAAGTTCCCTGAATCGTTCTCGCATTCTCCTGCTTCTGCCAGCCGGAAAAACGTGTTCCGTCATACTCAATAAAAAGCTTGAAGCGGGAAAAATCTGTTGTGGAACGTTGATACTTGGTCTTACGATCGAATGATTGAAATTTTTTCTGCTGTTTCCCCTTTGTAAATCTGTTACCGCCTTTGTTGCCAAACGATCTTGAAGATTTATTCATTTTAATTTCAGAGTCTCTTCAGCATAATCGTGAGAAGTTTCATAAACACGGACCTTGATTTCAATTACATTTTCCGGCAATGATACTCTCTCAATTTCATTAAGCAAATAAAGACAAATATTTTCCGCGGTTGATTGAAAATCTACAACTACTTTTTTTGAATTCATCTTGTTCAAGAAATCAAGCACAACCTTATCATTTTTGTTTGACCATAAATGCGTGGTCAAGTTTCTCGATGATTGGACTAATAATTTTTTCAACATCGTAGTAATCTATTATCATTCCGTTTTTGTCAAGCTCACCTTCAAACTCAACAAGCATTTTGTATGAGTGTCCGTGAATATTTTTGCACAAACCAAAATGTTCGGGCAGTCTGTGTCCCATTTCCCATCTGAATTCTTTTGCTATTTTCATAATTTTAATTTTGATGGATGTTGTCGAGAATCGAATAATGTTATTATTTCCACAACATTATTTTTAATTGAATAGTATATGATAACCTGTTTAGTCAGAACTGATCTTCTAACATTCTTCTTCAATCGTGATTTAGAAAACAATTTAGGGAAGAATGAAATTAAGTTTAACCTTTTAAATAATTTATTTATAAATGTGGAAATTTCTTTTTCTGTCCAATTTTCCTCAAGATATTTTGATATTCGATCAAGATCTTTTAATGCTCTCCCGGACCATACAATACTATAACCACTTCTCATATCGCTTTTTTACCTGCTCATGAGGAACTACATTCCCTTCAGCAATGTCTTTTAGTCCTTCTTCAATTGCTTCTTTTTCCTCTTCACTTATTTCATCCCACCAATCTTTTTGATTTTGATGATCTTTAAGAAATTTTATCTTCGCAATGATAGAATCATCCTGTACGGATTTAATCCATTCAATCAACTTTAATTTTTCACTTTCAATATTCATATTCACCTCATTTCTATTATTACTAATAAAAAATAATAATGGTCATACTAATAAACAATGAATTCCTGTAAAACCTGAATCCCTCCATTACACTCCTTTTGTTTCAGGATGCCAGATGTGTTTATGCATCTGCAATTGAAATCTTACATCGAGCTTGTCTTCTAAAATCCAGTTAACTAGTTGAACAGGTTCAAGCTCGCCAAATACAACTGAGAAAAGTATTTCACATTTACCTGGCAGATTATATTTATCAAGAATCGTTTTTGTCCATTCGTAGTCTTCACGATTACCGATTACAAATTTGAGTTCATCGATTGGTTTAAGATATTGAACATTCTCGTAAAGATTTTTCTTTTCCATTTCACTCGATGGACATTTTAAATCCATAATTATTTTCACTCTTGTATCAATATCTTTTATTGATAGGCTCCCCCCGGTTTCGATCATCACTTCGTAGCCGAGATCGCAGAGTTTGTTCATCAAGTCAAGACATTCATCCATTTGAACAAGCGGTTCGCCGCCGGTTACTTCAATAAGCTTGCAGTTATATTTTTCCACCTCATCAATAACCTGCTGGACAGACATTTCTTTTCCTTCATAAAAAGCATACTCGGTATCGCAGTAAGTGCAGCGGAGATTGCAGTAAGTCAGCCGAACAAAAACACAAGGTTTTCCGGCACTTGTGCTTTCGCCCTGAATTGAATGATATATTTCGTTGATTTTAAGCATAAATTTACCCTGAACTTGTTTCAGGGTCTTTCTTGCTTCAGATTATATTTTAAGATCCCGAAACAAGCCTGTCTGCCAACTGGCAGATTTGGGATGAAGACAAATTCGCTCTCAAAAGTTACCCCCGCAAAGGTTGATTTCAAACCCCATATAGCCTATATTTGGCACTCAATTTTTGACAAAAAGAAGTTAACTAGAGTTAAATAAAAAGGATTTACAATTAATGGCAACTCATAAATCGGCAAAGAAAAGAATAAGAACAAACGCAAGGAAAAGAGTAATTAACCAGCAGGGTACAACACGTATAAAGTCAAGTGTTAAGAAAGCTCTGGCTACAACCAATAAGGAAGAAGCAGAAAAACTTTATAAAGAAGCTGTACGGGTTCTTGATAGAGGAACAACAAAAGGTTTAATAAAAAAGAATACCGCTTCAAGAAAAAAATCAAGCTTAACGAGACATTTGAACAAGCTACAAACAGCTAAACCTGCAGCTAAGTAATAAAAGAAAAAATATTTTGCTAAAAGAAAAGCTCTTCAGTTGAAGAGCTTTTTTTTACAAATTCTGAATCACTTTCTCTCCCTCACTCTCCGGTACGAAATATCTAACCGGCTGTATCTTCCCTTTTTTATCTTTTACTGCATGCACTTTCTTTTTTACAATGATGCTGTGTTCGATAGTAATATTGTCGGCTATCTTAGAACCAAAAATGTAAGAGGTTCCTTTTATCAAAACATTTTTTCCAATCCTTAAAGGAAACTCATCGCTGCCGGTCATATTAACGCTGGATTCAATACGAGCACCATCACCAATTACAATGTTGCCTTTTATAATATCACCCCAGAGAATTTGCACATCATTTCCGATTTTTAATGTTTGTCCGGGATAGCAGGAAAGGTGTGCATTCTGACTAACAGAAACATTTTTCCCGAAAACAACTTTACCGTCGACAAAAACATTTTTCCCAAGTTGAAGATTGAAATTCAGATCTGCATCTTTTCCAATATGAACACCTTTGCCAATAACAACATCAAGAGCAGAATATTTCTTATCTGCTTTTAATATATCTTCAACAACATTTTCGTGAATGTAGAAATCGTCCGGGTCTTCAATCTCAATTATGTCTTTCAGTTTATCGTAAACATTTTTCCGTGCAATAGCTTCCATTTCTTTAAGTACTGACTTGTTATTGAAACCCATCACCACATAATCTTTTTCGGGACTATCAGCAGCAACAGAATAATTCTTTTCATTGAATAAAGAAATCAGATCGGTGAGATATATTTCCTTCTGCACGTTGTTACTTTTAAGCTTACCAATCAGTTCTTTCAATTTGCTGTAACGGAATGCAAATACGCCTGAGTTATACTCCTTATTGTTTAATAATTCTTCTTTTGTGAAAGAATAATTACTTCCTTTATACTCCGCAACGTAAGACTTATCATTGGGAAGAGCGAGAATATCTTTGTGTTCAAGAATAGAAATAACTTTGCCTTTATCTCCGAGAGACCGAGTCCCTCTTGTATCAAATTCTTGTACACGGAGTATTCTGCCATAATTATTTTCTTTTGCGTCTCCTTTAAATATTCCGGTTAACACAATCATATCTGCTTTCGAATCAATAAAACTTTTTCTGAAACTTGAAAGAGTATCAGCATCTATCAAACCCATATCACCGGGAAGCACGTAAACAATTCCATCATTGGGAAAACTTTTAATATTCTTTAGCGCAACCTGAACCGCGTGACCGGTTCCATGCTGCTCTTCCTGGTAAGCGTACGAAGTGTTTGCTTTTTTACCGAGGACATTTAATACATCAAGTGCCTTTATTCCCACAACCACAATCGAGTTAATTCCTTTAACCGCATTTCTGCAGGCATTATGAACGCGTTCAACTGTTGGAATGCCCCAGATTGTATGCAGCATTTTTGAGCGCTGAGATTTAATTCTTTTTCCGTGTCCCGCTGCAAGTATAACTGCAAGCTCTTTGCATTTTGGATTAAACCCGGATGATAATTTTTTAATTTGTTTCGCTACTTCTTTTTTGTTGTTGTTTTGCATAAGAAAAGAATAATTAATGTTTGAGATTATTTGAATACTTAGTAACCAAAAAATGTTGTTTTATTTTAGGTTTCCTTCACTTCCTCTTTGTGACTTACAAATAGTGCAATGTTTAACCCGACGGTAAAATAAATTAATGTTCCGATTTCCTGATCCCAGAAATTTAATTCAGAGAGCCCGGCAAATAAAATACTGACAAACGATGCAAGTGCGCCGAGTGAGTATGATGCAATGAATTTTTTGCCTTTAGTTGATTTATATATTTTGGAAATCGTAACAATGATCATTATAAATAAAAATGTTAAAGCAAGAAGACCAAACAGCCCAAGTGTAGCCAGAAAGTGAAAATAATTATTATGTAAATGTCCATGAATTTCTTTATCAGAAGGTCTTTTGTACTTCACATAATATTTAGCAAGATCAATGTCTCCCACTCCGAAGAGCGGATAATCCTTAAACATCTCCAAACCACCGCGCCAGAGTGCAAGCCGCGTAAAATTTTGTGTGAGATACGGATCAATGAAGCTGAGCAGCCTGCCGCGATTTATGTAAGTGCAATAAAGCTTCCCGTTAAAAAAATTAAAATTGGTTGGTTTAGGAGAAACTTTATCTTTTGCCAACTGTTCAAGAGTATTAACATCAGTAATTCTATACTTATAAATGTATCCGTCGCTTGCAAGAACAATCAGTGTTTCGTCATCACTTGCAATCCTGTGAACATTTGTTAAATTTTTCAGATTATCTTTTAGAATCAACTCATTTCTCTCTAGTGAAAATAGTCTTAATCCTTCCATGTTGCTGATAATCAAATTTTTCCCGAACATATACACTCTTCCCGTGCTGCCAACTTCTTTTTCCAAAATTTTCTCGCCGGGTAATTTTCCATTTTTAGAATAAACAGCCACACCACGGGAGTCGGAAACAAAGTAGAAATATAAAGAATCAATAAACATCCACTTATATTTGTTAAATTCCGGATAGCGAACCGGTGTTGACTGGGTTGTTACGGATTCATAGAAAGTCATTCCGCTGTCAATGTCGAGAACATAAAGCGAATTATCTATAAAAGTAAAATCTTTTGTATCGCCCGGGGGTAAAATTTCATTTATTTGTTCAAACTCTTCATTTTGCTTTTTTAATATCAGAAATCTTGTATCAATAAGCAGAGTAATAAAAAGACTATCATTAATTTTTAATGACACTGTTGCAGGTGCGGGAGTTTCAATATTCTCAACGAGAACAGAATCATTATAAATCAGCAGGCCATTTTCGTAATCGCTGATAATGTACATACTGTCAGCTTTTGCAACCGTCCACGGTCTTCCATCCGTATCGAATGAAAAAAGCTTCTTTGCACCTGATCCTTCAAAATCATAAACACTCACCTGACTTATGTTCTTATCCAGTAAAAACAAAACTATAACCGATAAAAATATTGGGGCAAGAATTTTCCATTTTCTTTTGATGATAAGAATCAGAACTATACCAACCGCAACACCCATCCAGCCGGTACGTTTGTATGTTGCAATAAGGGTTAATACCGAAATGATAAAACCAGAATATAATAAAAGCTTTGTCTTCCAATCAGTTTTTTCATTTATTATAAATGCAAAAAGAAATAAAACTGTAAAGCTGATAATTTCACTTGTGGTGATTGGGTTCTGAATTAATGCCGGACCGGATTGTGTAATCACATATTGATTGTTCAAATAATATTGAACCGATACAAGGAGATATACGACGCCCGTTACCAGTGAACCTATTATAAAAAGCTTAAAAAAGTTTTTCGCAATTTTCAGATCAGCCGCTACTGTTATTGTTGCATAAACAATAGGTATCAGCATTGCCCGCTTTGTAAAATTATGAAAAGCTTCAGCCTTATAATCTGAAAAAAAGAGCGAAAGAATTTCGGCAAGCATATATAATGCGAATGCTAACTCAAGTCCGGTTTTACTGAAAGGATTTTTTCTCGTTAGAAAAGCCTTGATGAGTATGAATAGAAGTGCACCAAAATAACCGATCTGATTGACGAAAATAGAATTGCTGAGGCTAAGTATGAATATGACGAATAAAGAAATTATCACCCAGTCAAGTATTTTATAGGACTTGCTTTCTTGTTCTGACATTAATCGCTATCCCTGAACTGCATTTCATAAAGTTTTTTGTAAAGTCCAGATTCTATTAACATCAGTTCCTGGTGTGTCCCCGACTGAACGATCTTTCCTTTTTCTATCACAAGTATTCGCGAGGCATTTCTTATGGTACTTAGCCTGTGAGCAATTACGAATGTTGTTCTGTTCTTCATCATTCTTTCGATTGCTTCCTGGACAAGTATTTCTGATTCGTTATCAAGGGAAGATGTTGCTTCATCGAAAATCATTATATCCGGATTTTTCAGAATTGCACGCGCAATTGTTAAACGCTGTCTCTGTCCACCAGAAAGTTTTACACCTCTTTCACCAATAACTGTTTCATAACTATTTGGAGTTTGGATAATAAACTCATGAGCGTTAGCAGCTTTTGCAGCATCAACAATTTCTTCCATCGGATGTTCTTCGAGACCGTACGCAATATTTTGCCTGATGGAAGTGTTAAACAAAAAAGTCTCCTGAGTAACAATTCCCATTTTACTTCGCAAAGAATCTATTGTATAACTACGAATATCCTCATTATCTATCATAATACTTCCGGCTGCCGGATCGTAAAATCTGGGTAAAAGATCTACAAGAGTTGATTTACCGCCGCCGCTTGGTCCAACAAGAGCAATTATATCTCCCTTCCTAACGGTAAAATTTATTTTATCAAGAACCCAATCTTCAGAATCTTCATAACGGAAACTCACATCTTTAAAACTAATAGTTTCATTAAAAGACTTCAGTGATTTTGCTTTCTCTGAATCTTTAATATCAGGTACTGTATCAAGTATTTCAAAAACCCTGTCCGCAGCAGCTCCTGCTTCCTGTATTCTTGTATTTACTGTACTCAATTCTTTTATCGGACGCATCATCTGGAGGATAGCAAGTAAAAATCCCATAAACAAACTGGCTGATAATACAGAACTTTGCAGCACAAGAGTGCCGCCATAGTAGATAATAATTACACCAACCAGAAGGCTGATCATTTCCGTAAGCGGAGATGTTGCATTCCGGATTCTTACTATTCTTAACATCTCTTTAAGAAAATTACCTGTTTCCGTCACAAACTTTTTGTTTTCATATTTTTCCATCCCGAAAGCTTTAACAACTTTAACTCCCGAAATTGTTTCCTGAAGTACACTTGTTATATCCGCAATTTTAGCCTGAACAATTGAACTTTGCTTCCTCACCTTCAAGCCGATCCATAAAATTACCAGCATTGATAAAGGAAGAATAACAATTGCAAACAGTGTAAGCTGCCAGCTAATACTCAATGCAATTAAAAGAAAAACCAGAATAGTAAGCGGTTCTTTTATAAGATTGCTGAATGTAGCAGATACACTTTCCTGGATTTTTGTTACATCGTTGGTAAACCGGGAAATAAGATTACCAACTTTTTCTTTTTTGAAGTAGCCTATCGGAAGCTTGTGCAGATGTTTATAAGCTTCATCTCTTAAATCGTTCATTGATGAGTATTCCACATACGACATCAGGTTGGCCTGAAGGTAGCCAAAAAGATTTTTTAGAAAGAATACAAAGAGAATAATAAAACAGATCTTCAGCAGAATATCTATTTTATCGCCGGTATAAACAAAGCTGGTAAACCATTCACTGACAGAATCTTTTGCTTCATTAATAAAATCCGGAAGTAACGAAGAAGTTTTTTCTATCTGTTGAGTTGTTGCCGACTGCTCAACAGTTTTCCCTTCCTGAAAAAGTGTGTCAAGCAAAGGAATTACAAGATAAATTGATAACCCGTTCAGCACCGCATAAAGCACAGAAAGAATAAAAATCAGGATTAATCTTTTCCAGTAAGGGATTACATATTTTAAAATTCTTTTGTAGGTACTCATAATTTTGGCTTACAATTGCGGAATAAAAAATAATCCGCACCCTTCCCTCGGTTTAATAACATCAATTACTTTTTGCTGATTTAAGTCGTAAATGGTAATTATTGAATTATTATTAAATCCATCATCAAAAATCAGCAATTCATTCAAAGTAAAAAAGTTCTTTACACCTGACCCGCTAAATACATCAATTACTGAATCTGCTGCCAGCGAATATATGAATAATTCGGAGGTTTCAGGATTTTTTGTTTTTATTGTTTCGTTATTCAAATCTAAAGTTGAAATGAAAAGATATGCATCATCATCGCTCCACTTTAACTTATTCAAAGGATGTTTAAGCACCGTTGCAAACTCCAGCGTATCGCTGCCGGCTGTTTTAATGAACAAAGTATCACCTTTGATTGAAACTCCATACTTGCCCGAGGGAGATATGGTTGAATTTGGGGGCGGGACTAATTGCGGAAATCCATTTTTTAAAATATCGAACGTCTTGATTTCGCTGTCAATTAATTTTCCGTAATGATCGTAAACTTTGGTGTATCGGTTAATATAAGATGCTATTGTTTTATCAACTGAGGTAAAAATAAAATCCAGGTTGTCATCATCATTCCATCTGGCAGTGAATTGAATGCCGTCACCTATCTCGTCTATCTGTTTAATTTCCTTGAAGTCGTTAGAAATTATGAACAGTTTAAGTCCGCTAAACGAGGGAAAGTTTCCTCTTGTTCCAATTTTATCAGAAGTCAGAAAGTATGATGGATACCTGCCAGGTTTGTAAACGAGCATAACAACATTCTCTCTCGGATGCCACCATACCGGAGAATATTTTTTCTTTAAAATATCATATTTGTAAACTCCAACCTTATCAAACCATTCGGTCAGGAACAGAAAAGAGTTTTTGTAGCCAGTTGCTAAACTATCTTTAATTTCATCTGTCCCGTTTTGTTTTTCATTTTTACCTGAATCACTGCAAGCTGAAAAGAGCAAGATGAAAAGCGATACCGATATTATTTTTAGAAAGGCGACAGTCATTCAGATTTTAGTATCAATTTTAAGTTTGAATGGTTTAAAGATAATAAAAGTGAGGTTTAGAGATTAAGAAAATTTAATATTTAAATTGAAATGAATAAAAAAAGGTCGGGATATTAGCCCGACCTTTATGAGAAAAGGAACAAATTATTTTAGAAGCATCATCTTCTTTACAGAAATATAATCACTGGCTTGCAGTCGGTATATATAAACACCGCTTGCAAGTTTACGTGCATTAAAGTTTACTTCATACTTGCCGGCTATTTTCTCTTCATTTACAAGTGTTGCTACCTCTGCACCGAGTATGTCGTATACTTTTAATGTTACCATTCCATCTTTCGGAAGCTGGTAGCTGATAGTTGTAGTTGGATTAAATGGATTGGGGTAGTTCTGCTCAAGTGCATATTCCAATGGTATACTTGATCCCTTGAAGTTCCTTACGTTTAACTTTGCTTTCTCCAGCAGCACATTGTCCATCTGAATATCCGAAAGAGATAATCCAACTTCTTCATTCACTGATGAAGTTAACCGCAAATAATATTCACCAGCTTCTATTCCCGAACAATCAATCAAATATCCTTCCTGACCGTATTCTTCAAGATTTGTTTTATTGAAATTGACTTCTTCAAACACTCCCACTGCTTCACCGGTTGATAGCTTAACCAACTCACATTTGAAGTTCACATTGAACTCATTGCTTAAAAGAGAATCAGCTTTTTCACTATTAACCACGTAATAGTAATCAGAGAATATAAGTTCGCTCTCTGCATTGAGGTTTAATGTATCTGTCCTGACTGAAAGATTGAGTTCTTCTATGCTTGTAACAGGAAGTGTATCAGCTCTTTCAATGAATTTGATTGTTTCGCCATTCAGCAGCACATCTCCGATGTTAAAGACAAACTCAATACTATTTTTTTCTACTATGCCTGATCTGCCAAAACTAATATCTACTATTCCTGATTCACTTATTTTTCCCATTCCGTCAGGGATGTAAGTAAAATCATTTGTACACCAGTTGAGCATATAAGGTGCATTTGTAGATTTGTCGAATACCATTGCCTTAACATTTCCAAATTCACTGCCGTTGCTAATTAGCGTATGAATACCATTTGGTGTTACAGGAGTTATTGGATCATAACCAGTTGCATTTCTCCTTCTTACATATTTTGAATATTGACCATCCGATTCACTCCACGACATAATTGAACCATAAGCTGTATTCAAAGAGCCGTTGCTGGTATAATCTACATTGTTATTAAAGCTGCTTGTTGTACCCCAGTTTGTATCATATCCGGTTTTTACTACTGCAGCTTTTCGAGATAACGGTTTTGTACCGTCGGTTTTTGGTAAAGGGTTAGTAGGATTAGCATCATAAATTCCCTGCCAGCTTACCATTAAATATATGTTAGCTGAATTTTTATCAGATAAACTAATTACCGGGTATCTATTTAATGTAAATCCGCTGAGTGCTGATAGGTTAATGGGTGCTGCAATGTATTGCCAGATAGTATCAATTCTGGATGCTTGTCTGTAAAAAATTGTTCCGAAATTTTCATAAGCAATATAAACACGGGCTACAGAAGCACCTGGTCCACGACGACCTGTTACTGTTGGATTTTTACAATCACCATTTGTGCCGGGAATGTCCGTTTCAGTACTCCAGCTATATTCGATCCATAATGTTTTTTGTTTTATACCTCCGGTTGGACCTGTTCGGTATGCGATAAATATTTCCCATTGGGTATAAGATACCACCGGCTTTGCGTTTCCATAATATGAACTGGGATAGGATGTTACTTCTTCCCATGGAATCCATGGTTCGTAGTAACCATTTCCTGAAGGTCCATACGTGTACAGATGTATTTTCGCATTTCCTCCAACCTGTGGATTATACTCTTCAAAAACAATTGTTACTTTATTTCCGTCATAATCAATTGCAGGATTTTTTCCGAGATAGTGCAACTGCTCTTCAGGACCCCAGGCACCATAAAAGTCACTTGTTAAGCTGTATGTGTACCATACAGTTCCCATTGATTCATACACAACGTGATACTGACCGTTATCTGTTCTTACCATTTTTTTCTGGCTTGGGTTTTTTACTCCGTTCTGGTCGTTGCTCATTAGCTGACCTTTTAAAATTGCGGTAGCGGTTGCATTTGAAGATGTAAACACAACACCTGTTCGGGGACTTTCAAAGGTCGATTCATTCTGGAAAGTTACACCGCCATCATTCTGCCATTTGTATGGGAAGAATTTTCTGTTTTGCCCGTTGATTGAAATTGTTTGTTCTGTTGGCATTCCGACTTTGTAGTAAGCACCCTGCCAGTTAACATTTGGACCACTTTGATTCAGGAAGACGCCTTTGTATTGACCACCATTAGTTGGATTAAAAGGTGATGGACGCTGATAGTATATTGCATCGTTCATTCCCCGGTTTCTTGGCTGAAATCCAAAAGAAGGATCCGGATAATCTAAAAACCATGGATCACGGAATTCTATCTGTCCGCCATCTGTTGTTGTTCCTTCTAAAGAGTTTTTAATTGTGATGCTGGAGTATGTTGGTTCAAATCTTGAAGTAAGCTCACTCATTTCTGAAGTTATAGTAAATGTATGATGATTCCTTACGTCAGACTTATCAAAATTCCAGTTATTGTATTTCTGGTTGCCAATAACAGTTTGATCACCAAGAATAGTTTGCTCAGAATGAACAGGAAAATTAAATGAGGTTCCTGGATTAAAATTATTCCCCCAGTTACTTTCTTCCCATTTTTTCAAAACACCAACCTGTACATTGTTATTGTTTCTTTGATCTATTGTAACAAGCTGGTTTGGAGGAGTGTAATTTACAACTAGAGTAGGTACACGAGGATTTAGGTACCATTCGGCATCTCCAGCAGAAGGTCCATCATATCTCCACGCAGCACCCAGAGTAAACCTATCCTGATTAAGTGCATTCGTAAACGCAACTATGAATGCGTCTCCTGTACCCGTAAATGTCGTAGAGATAACATAGCTGGTTGATGGTGAACCAAATCCGTAACCAATGCCGGTTTGATCATAATGAGTTGCATTGTATAAATCATCAAGGTTCAAGTTTTGTGAAGTGATATCAAAATCTACATTGAAATATTTTAGATTACATTCGTTGTAATTAATCACGCTGAAATCAAATTCAAGCATAATACTATTTATAGTTGAGCCGTCTGGTATCTCGGAGAGATTCCATTGATAAATGCCTCTTTTTCTTGTAGAGCCATTTTTACCTATTTCGTAAATATAAAGCGGATTGCAATTAATTATCTGTTTCAATCCGCCTATAGTTATTGTTGATTGACTCCCTATTTTTCTTATGTCTAGAGTATAATCAGGGCATTTACTAAAAACACCTTGCCCCAATGAAATATTCGAGGCAAAAAACATAAGGATTATGGCTGTAACTTTTAATAAAGCTTTCATTTTTATTCTCCCTTATTTTTTTGAATTATTATGTTAAGTTTGGCAGGCAAATAAAAAGGCAGAATGATTCACTGAATTATTCACACCACCTTTCTTATTTGCATTTCTGAGTAGCGATGTTACCGCATCGCTACTCGCTTTTAATTTTGTCTGGTGGACTCATTTAACCTCCTTATCTTTTTCCAAGTGTTACAATAGATTGTGTTTCTTTCCATCCAACAGCAATGATTATGTTATCTTTTATATCACAGGAAAGTAACCTGCCGCTGTAGTATGGTAGCTCGTTGTTAATGTAGTGTTTCCAATTCATACCATTAAAATGCGATAATAATCCGTTTGATCCGCTTACTACAATATTATTTAGATGAGTGCCCCGAATTCTATCCTTATAAATTGGTATAAATGTTAAGTCTTTTACCCAGCTTTCATTTAATGTTTTCTGATAATAAAGACCATCTCCTCCAACGAAATATTTTTTTGTTGATTTAAACCAAATGGAACTTAAGCTCCACGGTAAACCGACAACATTTATTTCAGTGGCAAAAAGACCATCAATTTTTAGAATTGTTTTACTCTCATTAAAAAATTTATTAGAAGCCACGGCAAGTATTTCCCACTCACCTGTCTTTTCATTATAGTCTCCCCAAATGTCGTTTATATTCAAATCCGTTCCGCTTTCTATCCGTTGCCAGATCGTGCCGTTGTAATGGACAATATTTCCGCTGTTACCAACCACATATAGATCACTGCTGCTGCTTCCCCAGATTTTATTTACAATAGACGGGAAAACAGATGCAGTTGATATAGAGATATAATTTACTCCGTTCCAATGAATCATACTTCCTATCCCAAACCAAATGTCATTAGAATCGAATCCAAAAACTGAATAAATAGGCCCATATAAAGAATCACCCTGAAATAAATATGGTATTCTCTTAAGTTCCCAAATTATTCCGTCCCAATGAACTGCGTTATACATTGTATAGCCGTTCTGGCTCGTATCGGCAACAAGTATTTCTCCCACAGCCCAGATATTGTTTTCATTTATTATTGCAACATCGTAAAGAGTGCTGCTACCAGCAGTTCCGCCAAAAGTAAAAGTTTCAAAAGTAAAGTTGTGGCTGGTGGTGTCCAGGGTTGTAACGGTCAGCTCATTGCTGGTTGCTGGATTCTCGATGCTGGATACTTGATACTGGTAGTTTTTGTTTGGTAAAAGCGAGTCAACGTAGAGTAATGTGTCTCCGTAGCACAGAATATTATTCTGTGCCACACTGTCTTGATACAGAATTAAAGCTGCTGGTAATGTAAGGTTAGTGGTTGTAAGCTTTATCCACGCTTCAATACAGGATACATCTTCAAGAGTTAATTCAAGTGTTGGCTCTTCTCCGTTTGGCGAGGGTGGCGGCTCGGTTGTGTTGCAGTGCTTTAGTAAAAAACCTAAAGTAATAATCAATGCGCTAACAATAAACTTCTTCATTATCCATTCCTCCGTAAATAGCTAATTTTAATTTAGCAGAAATTTACTTATTTGAGTTTAGAGTTTCCCACACGCACAGGCAAAGCTAAATATTTAAATGCAATAATAGTGCTATAAACCAACTGCGATTTCACCAAAAAATCTACTCAAAAAAAAAAAAATGAAGAAATTATTTCCAGAGCAGGAAGGAATTTTTACGCGGGTGTAATAAAAACAGAAGCTAAGAAAATAAACTTTTGTTCCTATCAGCCATAAAAGATTTTATTGAATTCACCCTCTCGGATGAAAATCCCTGTGGACTTGTTTTATGTAATCTCTGTCAATATGAGTGTAAATCTGAGTCGTGGAAATATCCACGTGACCCAGCATTTCCTGCACGGCACGCAGATCAGCACCGCCTTCAAGCAGATGCGTTGCAAACGAATGCCTGAATATGTGCGGGTGAACTTCCTTTTTTATTCCGGCAAGCTTAGCGTATTTATCAACAATTTTCCAGACACCCATACGTGATAGCTTAGTTCCCCTGTTATTTAAAAATAAAACGTGCTGGCTTTTTGCTTTCCTCTCAAGCAACGGTCTGCTGTTTTTTAAGTATTCATCAATCCAGTTAATTGCAGAAGAGCCAATCGGCACGAACCTTTCCTTTGACCCTTTGCCAAAAACTCTTATCATTTCTTCACTCAAAAAAAGATCTGATATTTTAAGATTTATCAGCTCAGAAACACGAAGTCCGCAGGCATAAAAAGTTTCCAGCAGTGCTTTATCTCTCAGTCCAAGTTTTTTACTTGTATCCGGTTGCGAAAGAATTGCTTCAATTTCATTTATGTTAAGAACGTTCGGTAAACCTTTGCTTACTTTCGGTGCAGATATTTTTTCCATCGGATTTATTTCGATGTAACCGCCCGAAAAAAGGTAGCCGAAAAATCCTTTCACAGAAGAATAATATCTTGCCGCAGACCTGCTGCTTAAACCGAGTTTATTAAGCAATACAAAAAAATCATTTAAAAGCTTTGGGTTTATTTGTGAGTGATCACTAACGCCGGAGTCCTTCAGAAAGCGGAGGAAAGTTGATAAGTCATTCTTATAAGATGCGATGGTATTCTCTGAAAGGTTTCTCTCCAGCTTGAGCGTGGCAAGATATTCCCTGATAAATATTTCCATTATTTATTTTCTTGCTGAATACCTTTTTCAACTTCTTCCTGCTTCGGGTATTTTATTCTCTTATGATGCTGTCCCAGAAGTATGTTAAGGAATTCTTCTTTCATGATCTTAATATCTTTGAAGTTTACTGGTGATTCTTCAAGCTGTTTATCGTCAATACGCGATTTAAAGATGCTGTCGATTATGTTTTCAACTTTTGTCGGATCAGGATTTTCAATTGATCTTACTGCAGATTCACAGCCGTCTGCAAGCATTATGATGGCTGTTTCTTTTGTATTAGGCTTTGGCCCGGGATACCTGAAATCATTAATATTAACTTTTTCATCGCCGTATATTTTCTTTGCTCTGTCATAAAAATAGCTTATTGCCATTTTGCCATGATGCATAGGAATAAAATCAATTATCTCTTGTGGCAGATCGTGTTCTTTTGCGAGTTCAATGCCTTCATTAACATGCTGAACTATCATGCTTACACTTTCTTCAGGAGTAAGGTTTTCGTGAATGTTCTGATTATTTAGCTGGTTCTCAACAAAGCTTTGCGGTGATATTGTTTTACCAACATCGTGGTAGTACGCACCAATCCTTGCAAGAAGCGGGTTAGCTCCTATTTTTTCTGCTGCTGCTTCTGCCATTGTTCCCATTGTCATCGAATGGTTAAACGTACCCGGAGCTTTCCTGGCTAATTCTTTCAGCAACGGTCTGTCAAAATTTGAAAGCTCAAGCAATGTTAAGTCGGTTGTTATCTTAAAAAATCTTTCAAAGAAAATTAATAGTCCATAAGTAAGAACCGGACTTATCAGAGCATTTGTAGTTGCAAAAGCAGATTCAATTAAAAGCTTATCAAATGGAGCAAACCTTTCTAATCCAAAAGCAAAAATTGAAAGAATATATCCAAGAAGTATGAAAAGAAATGATCTGAATATCTGGGAACGGTTTTTAATATCGCGAACCGAATAAACTGCAATACCTCCGGCAATTAAATTCATTGCCATAAAAGTATAGTCATTACCTCTAAGGGCACCGGTAATAAGAGTCATAATAACTGTTGTATAAAATCCTATTCTCGAGTCATACATGATCGTGATGATCATTGAAGCTGCAGGAATAAAAATTAAATACTGAAGAGGTGCCTGAACTTTGACCTGGTTAATCAAAAAAGTAACAAATGAAACAAATAGAATTATAATAACAAACATTAATAGCTTTTGATTATCGTAAAAGATTCCCTTTCTGAATAGAAACAGATAAGATACAAGCAGAGATAAAATTAAACCGATATGAAAAAATTTACCAACTGACTGAAGTATTAATGCACCTCTATCTATCAGTTCCCCTTTAGATTCTTTGTACGATTCTATTTTTAATTTAATTTCTTTTGATACACGATCATGCTTGGCAATTATTCTTTCATTTTCATTAACTATTCCTGCGTATCTTGAAACATTATTCTGTGCCTGAGTAGTTTCTTCATCAGTTAATTCGCTGCTGTACACCACAGTCGGTAATAGAAAGTGTGCGGTGTACTCTATCAAGGCAGCTTTAAGATCACCTGAAAAATCTATCACATCAACCTGGTCTATGATTTTATTTTTTGCCTGGTCGAGAAACAGATTTTTACTTATAGGTTCTATTGTATCGAAATTACCTTTCCTTACGGCTATACTGTCCCTAAGCTGAGAACCGGAATCAATACTAAGCACTCCTTTGCTGTGAACTGAATTTAAGATATTCAAAGCGGAATTAAAGAAGTTCTTTAATGCCTGACCAGAGTTTATCAGATTTCTTTCCCGAATGCGAAGGTTTTGCAGACTTAAAAATGACGGCGAACTTAAAAACGTGGGATTAATAATTGAGTTCGATTCGCTTTCAATACTTTCATCTAAAACTTTGATAAGATAAGAATTGTAATTTTTTAAAGTTTCAATACTTTTTTGTTTGTTCGCATTTTCGTCCACAAAAATCGGGAACACACTACGCGTAGCCGCTTCAACCTCTGCACGATAAACGTCATCGCTTTTCTTTATTGGAAAACTAAACGGAGCAATCAAATCATCATAAAGCCATATTGAACCCTCTGAAACCTCGAACTCGATTGATTCTCCCTTGGGAAACATGAGAACTATAAGAACAATGGTTATAAAACCCATTGATATTTTTGTAAACAATCCCTTCGCGGTGTTTTTATGTTCAAGTTTATCCATTTTTATCTCTCTTCGCTTTTAAAACCATTTCAAAAAACTCTGCCGTGCCATCCTCTTTATTTGATCTTGACGTTATAATATCTGCAACATTCAAAAGTTCGGGAATAGCATTGGCAACAGCCACTTTTAAAGCTTTTGTCTGAAACATTGTGATATCATTATACCAATCACCAATAACAGCCGTCTGAAAAGGACTTATCGAAAGTCGTCTTAATAATCTTCCGAGCGCTTTACCTTTTGAGCATCCGGCTTTTCTTATCTCAAGATAAAAAATATTTTCGTTTTTCTTACTCCGAAAATACGAAGTGTTACAGCCAATTGAGTATGGAAAACCAAACCTTTCCTCCATTTGCTTGATTGAATTTTTCATATCGCTTGAACATACAATTTCGAGTGTGCCCGAAATGTACTCCTGATACGAATCAACTTTAGTATAGAATGCGCCATATTTGCTAAGCAACGATGGAATTATCGAATTATACTCAGTATAATAAATAGAACCAGCATGACAAAGTGCAATGTTAACCAGCAATCTTTCTGATAGTTCAATGGCTTTTTTTACATGCGTTTTCTTCAGGAAAGTTTGGAAGAGGATTTTATCATCAGTATAATTTTTTATCATTGCGCCATCTAATGAAATGATATAACCATTCAATGACAGTTCTTTTGCTATATCAAGAGTAGCCGAATGCAGTCTTCCTGTTGCAAGTGAGATAATTACATTTTCTTTTATCAATTCTTTGATGAGCTTCCTGCTTTCGAGAGCCAGATCTCCATTATCATTAAGAAGAGTACCATCAATATCTGATACGATGAGTTTAAGCTCTTTGAGTGTATTATTCTTTTGCATCGGCAAAATTTCCGTTACTCAGAGTAACAATTGTTATGAAGTAACGGAGAGTTTTGATTTCTAAAGGATCGGGCAGGTTTGAAAACATATTCGCAAATCATAGAAACACTTCTTTTATTAATAAACAACTATCTAATTGTTAATGAAAAAATATGTATTTTTATCTAAATTTGTATTGAATGCATTTAACTATTTATAAATCATAGTGAGTCAAAATGCTTTATGCACTTGGTGTCGTTGCCCTAATTTTTATTATTTACGGATTAATACTTTTTATCAAGCGGGGAAATAAAGAGTTTGATGCAAAATTATCTCTCAAAGAAAGAACCGAACTGGAAAAAATGCTTGAAAGGCAAGCTAAGGAAGAAGCCGAAGAGGAGCTCAGGGAGAAGGAAGAGCGAGAGATAAAAAAACCTGGAGAAGTAACGCCAAAAGTAAAACCTGTCTTTCCTTCCAAGGATCTCAGGAGCGAAATTGCCAGATACACAACTCATCTGGATATTAACAACACTAAAGTTCAGCATTCTATAAGAAACGGAGTTGAAAGTTTTTTAAATCTCGATTACAATGTAGCGTTGGAAGAATTTAGCCTTGCTATCGAAATGAATCCGAAGGATACAACAGGATTCTTTTGCAGAGGATTAGCAAAGCTTCAATTAAAAAATTTTGAAAGCGCAATAAGCGATTTTACCGAAGCCATCAACCTGAAAATAAAAGAGCCAAACGCTTTTTACTACCGCGCTCTTTGCTATTTCAATTTGCGGGATATTGAAAATGCGATACTCAACTTAAATAATTACATTGGTATTGAAAGTGAATCTTCGGAGGCATATTTCGATCTTGCTGTTTGCTTAAAGCAAAAGGAAAGTATAAACGATGCAATTAAATATTTTTCCATCGCGGTAGAAAAAGACCCGGGCAACAAATCAGCATATTTTGAAAGAGGTCTGCTCAGACATAAATTGAATGATTTGGAAGGCTGTTGTGCAGATCTGAAAAAAGCTCTTGAAATGGGTCATCTTGAAGCTTACGATCATATAAATAAACTGTGTAAAGACAGAAAAGATTTAGGATAGATACTCTCACTCAGTCAAGCTTTTTCAAATCACTAAGAGCTTCTTCAACCGTCTGACATATCGAAAGCATTTTATCAAGCTGTGTAATTTTTATAAGTGCATAAACTTTTTCTGAGGGCGCTGCTATTCGCATGTGTCCGTTGGTAGAATTAAGAATCCGGTTTGCTACAAGAATTGCACTTAAGCCGGAGCTGTCACAACTTTCTACTGCTGATAAATCGAGTATAAACTTTTTTGCACCTTCAACTTTTAGCAGCATTGTAAATTCACCTTTTAGAAGACCTGAGATGTTCGTGTCGAGCCTGGCTTCATTCAATTTAAATATTGTGGTGTCGCTTTCTTTTTTTATTTCAAAATTCATTTTACAGTCCTTGAAACATTTTTAGACAGTCCAGAAGATTCTTGTAAGAAGTTTCCGGATCGTTCATTTTGTTAATAACCTGTAAGTTAAAATAATTATCAGAGTCAGCCCGGGTAAAACCAATCTTCACCTGTGAGTTGAGAGACTTGGCAATATAGCTGTAAAAGAGGACTTCTTCCCTGTTTGTATCAATAATAACATCGAAACGCATGTTCGATAATTTGTCAAGTATTTTTTTTGAAGGAAGATTTAATTTGGTTTCTTCTTTCAAACCATGCTCTATTGCATTCGTTTTGAAGTATGGCTGAAGCAGGCTTACTCTGAAATCATAAGTCATCACAACAATATTTTTCCTGTGTTCCTTTAAATAATCGAGAAGCGGGAAGACAAACCGGAAATCACTTTCATTGGATGGCATTAGGATCAGGAAGGAATAAGTTTTTGCAAGTATAGAAGAAAAATTACGCTGACTAAACTCCGTAACTGGCGTTCTTCTCTTCACAACAAATCTTGCGGCGCGCTCTTTTATAGCTCCAATCATTTTATTGCTGCTTTGCTAATTTTGTCTTTAAATTCAGTTTCATCTATAATTTTTACGCCCAGAGATTTTGCTTTGTCTAATTTCGAACCAGCTTTTTCTCCGGCCAGAACATAATCGGTTTTTTTACTTACGCTGGATGACACATTCCCGCCAAAACTAATAATTTTTTCCTCTGCCTCTTCGCGTGTAAATGAATCAAGAGTGCCAGTTAAAACAAAGGTTTTACCATTAAAAAAGTCATCGCGAATAAAAGTAGTTTTAGCTTCAGTAAAAGTAAACTTTAACCCGGCCTTTTTCAATTCATCAATAACTTTTTTGTTGTGGCTATCGCTAAAGAACTTACGAACACTTTTACTGATACTTTCCCCTATTTCGTGAACCTCTGTTATTTCCTCTTCACCGGCATTCACTAACGAATCAAGAGATTTGAAATGAAGTGCAAGCTTTTTAGCTGCACCTGCACCAACGTACCGTATTCCAAGTGCAAAAAGAACTTTATCAAAAGGTTTTTCTTTACTTCTTTCTATTGATTCGAGAAGATTTGATACACTTTTTTCGCCAAGTCTTTCAATCGCAACTAATTCATCCTTATTATTTTTTAAGTTATAGATGTCACTATAGGTTTTTAGGAATTCTTTTTCAACGAATAAATCAATCAAAGATTCACCAAGCCCTTCAATATCCATTGCTCCTCTTGAAGCAAAATGTTCTAATCTTCCTTTTATTTGATCCGAACATTGTGAGTTCTCACAATAGAATGCCACCTCACCTTCCGGCTTAAATAATTTTGAACCGCAAGCCGGGCACTTTTCAGGAGGTTTGGTTTTTCTGCTGCCCGAAGGCCTTTCATTTAAAACAACTTCAACAACTTTAGGAATTACATCTCCGCCTTTTTCTATAATGACAGTATCTCTAACCCGAATATCTTTTCTAACTATCTCATCAAAATTATGAAGTGTTGCACGACTAATAGTTGAACCGGCGAGCAATTTAGGCTCAAGTTCTGCAACTGGTGTTACCGCACCGGTTCGCCCGACTTGCCAAATAATATCTTTAATTTTTGTTAAAGCTTGTTTTGATTTAAACTTAAACGCCACTGCCCATCGGGGCGCTTTTGCGATGCTTCCAAGTCTATTCTGCTGATTAATGGAATTAACTTTTATTACCGCCCCATCTATTTCGTACTTCAATTCATCCCGAAGTTTTTCAAACTCGCGGCAAACAATTATTACATCTTCGATGCTGCGGCATTTTTTAAAATTTGGATTGACTTTAAAGCCTAACTTTCTGAGTATATTAAGATTTTCTTCCTGAGATTTAAATTCTTCCTCAATACTTATAAGGCTGTAAGTAAAAGCATTAAGTGGTCTTTTAGCAACAATTCTGGGATCCTGCAACTTTAAAGTTCCGGCAGTTGAGTTCCTGGGATTTGCAAAAATTTTTTCGCCTTTTTTTTCCCTGTCCTGATTAAGTTTTTCAAAATCAGCAACATTCATAAATATTTCCCCGCGCACTTCAAAGTCATTCAGTTTATATGATATTGATTTGTCATTATTAATTTTCAGCGGGATAGATTTTATTGTTCGTACATTGTTTGTAATTTCTTCCCCGATTGTACCGTCACCTCGGGTTGCTGCAGTTTTTAATAATCCGTTTACATAGTTTATGCTAACAGAAGCACCATCAATTTTCAGCTCAACCAGGTATTCAACTTTTTCACCTTCGCGCAAACCATCTTTTACCCTTCTGTCAAAATCGAGCAGCTCTTCCTCTGAATAAGTATTAGACAGGCTGAGCATCGGAATTTTATGTGTAACCGGTTTGAAGTTTTTTGTAAGATCGCTGCCAACTCTTTGTGTTGGTGAATCAGGGGTAACAAGCTCCGGATGTTCAGCTTCTAATTTTTGAAGCTGTTTATATAACAGATCATATTCCTGATCACTTATCTCCGGAGAAGCGAGAACATAATACTTATAATCATTTTCTCTGATTTTTTCTTTGAGAGATTCAATTTTTTTTTCTATGGATGACGGCATATTATTCTATCTTCAATATAGGAGGAGTATTCAGTCTTTGAATTCCCTTTCGGCTTACTTCATAATGCCTGACGGATCCTCTTTTCCCTTCGAATGGAAGAAGTTGGTTACCCAGCTTTAAAATAATAACACCGGAGTTGCCCAGCGTAAATTTAAAATTATCTGCTGCCTGAACTGTTTTCGAAATCCTGGGATAAAGTAAAAAGTCTTCCTTGTTAAAGTTATCGCGAATAACCATCACCCATGCTGAATCAAGAGAGTCGGCGTTTGTAAATTGTAAAATAAGACTATCAGAATTGAGCAGTGTCGAAGCAGATTCTTCTGTTTTCTCTTTGATTTCGTAACGATCTTTTGTTTCCTCGAGAACCTGGTCATATGGCCGTTCTTCAACCACGATAGTTGATGTTTTTTTAAATAATGAAAAGAACACAATAACTCCAATAAGCACGGCTCCCGAGATATAAATTAATATTCTGAGTTTCTGTTTTATTGCTTCAGGATTTGCCGGAGGTTTTTGAATCTGTGGAGTTGCATCAAATACAGGCGTTGGTTTTTCTGTTTCAATTGCGGGTTGAGGGCTCTCTATCTCAATTTTCTGCTCAAGCAGGGACTTTGGTTCATCATCCTCGATATATTTACCGGCGAGTGCATCCTCATATTTTTGTAATGTTTCCTGTTCATCCAGATCAACAGACTTAGCAAACTGTTTAATGAATGCCTTTACATAAAGATCAGGAAGAAAACCAAAATTGCCGTTATCTATTGCTTCGAGAAATTTTATATCTATTCGTGTTTTGGCTGCAATCTGTTGGAGTGATACTCCTTTTTTCAGCCTGGCTTTTCTTAATTGTTCAGCAAATCTGTCAAGCATTTAATAAAGTTTAAGTATTACTTAATGTAAATTTATTTAAGAAACCCTCACAAGTCTTGCCGCAAATGCTCCATCTGTTTTATGAATATGCGGTAAAGTCTGAATGCATCCGTTTTCATCTATCAACTCATCCGGGAATTTTCCCTTTGCACTTTCAAATGAAAAGTTTGGATTTTCAACAAGGAATTTTTTTACAATTTCAAAATTTTCTTCCGGTTCAATCGAGCAAGTGCTGTAAACAACCACTCCGCCGACTTTTACAAGTGTAGCTGCTTTCGTAAGAAGTTTCTGCTGGATTGAATTCAAATTACGAATATCAAATAAATCTTTTTTCCATTTGATGTCAGGCTTTTTGGAAAGAGTTCCGGTTCCTGAGCAAGGTGCATCAACAAGCACTCTGTCAAAAGGTAAACTTTTATATTCCATTGCATCGGCAGCTACAATTCTCACACAATCAACGGCAAGTCTGGTCATATTCTTTTCTAACAACTTAAGGCGGCTTTCAAAGCGATCTATAGCAACAACTTCACCTCTTGAGTGCATCAACGCAGCAATGTAAGCCGTTTTACCACCGGGAGCTGCACACATATCGAGCACGCGCTGCCCTTCCTGAACATCGAGTAACCTGCAAGCCAAGCCTGCACTTTCATCCTGTATATTAAAATATCCTTTAGTATAAAAATCCCACGCTGTTATATTCGTGAGGTTCATCAGTTTAAAGAATTCTGCAAGATACACGCCTTGCCTATACTTCAAATTCACACTATCAAGCAAAGCTTTGAATTCTTCTGGTTTAGTTTTAAGAGCGTTAATCCTTAATGTTAGATATGGTTTTTCATTGTTGACAGCTAAAAGCTTTTCGGTATCTTCTCTGCCAAATCTTTCAACATATCTTTTCACCATCCATGATGGATGAGAATAATAAGCAGACAGGTAGCCGATTAAATCTTCGTTTGGATCCGGATATCTTATAGCATTTTTACTTCTGATAATATTTCTGAGGACAGCATTAACGAGATCAGCCGGTTTTTGTCCCTGGAGTTTTTTTACAAACTCAACCACTTCATTAACTGCCGCGTAATCAGGAACTCTGTCCAAAAAAAGAACCTGGTAAAGTGCAACACGAAGAGCGTTTTTTAAATTAGGAATTGCTTTTGAAAAAGTTCCTTTGTAAAAACCATTTAATATCCAATCGAGTCTGCCCTGCCATCTGACAACACCGTGAACAATCTCATATAACAATGCTTTGTCGGGACCGTTAAGTTCATTGCTCTTCATTTCGTTATCGAGCATTCTTTCCAGATAAGCATCGGTTCTGTCAATCCTGTTGAGAATTTTAATTGCTAAACCTCGTACACCCTGGTACAGATCTACGATAGAATGTGCTTCAATTTTTATTTCAGAATTATTTGTTCCCTGATCCACTAATAACCTCTTTGTATTCTAACATCTTTGGTCAAATTAAATATTGTTTCAAAAAGTTTTTCATCTTCACTTGAAAATTTTTTATCTCTTCTGGCGAAAACAGCTTTTGCAGTTTCGATTGCTTTTGCAAGCTTATATTCTTTCATTGATTCACTTCCGCCCCAGCCGAATGACGGAATATATTTCGGAGGAAAACCGGCACCGTAAACATTGCTTGAAAATCCTACGACTGTTCCCGTGTTAAACATTGTATTGATCGCCGTCTTCGAATGGTCTGCCATTATCAAGCCGACGAATTGTCTGCCCGAATCAATGTGTTTTCCGTTTACCTGGACTTTTATTGTTCCGTAATTATTTTGAAGATCGCTGTTATTTGTGTCCGCACCAAGATTTATCCAGCTTCCAAGATAAGAATGACCAAGAAAACCTGAGTGCTGCTTGTTTGAATATGGATGAATAATTGTATCCTCAACCTCACCACCAACTTTGCAGACTTTGCCGATGCTTACATTTGGATAAATTGTTGCACAGCTTTTTATTTTGGAAGATTCACCAATGTAAAATGGTCCCTGTATTACTGCATTCGGAAATATGGCAACATTCCTTTCAATGTAGATTGGTCCGGTGGAAGCATCAAGAACAACACCGGGTTTTATCTCAACATCCTTTCCAATGAAAACATTTTTCTTGTTTACAAAACTTACTCCTGCGTATTTCTTTTTTGCAGATGATTTCCTTTTTGTAAAAATCTTAAAATCATTTTGAATTTCTTTTCCATTCAAATAAACCAGATCCCATAAATAATCAGCAACAGGAATATCAACTTCTACCGGAGAAAGATTACTGAAAAGTTTTGTGTCGATGTTTTCAACTTTACCCAATGATAAATCTTTGATTCGCCTTTTCGAAATCTTCGCCGCGACGACCACTCCTTTCGAAATAAAAACCTTCTCCTCACCAGATTTTACAGATAAGATATTTTTCAGATTTGATGGAGCAATAATTCTTCCGTTGATTAAAAGATAATCATCATCATTGAATTGATTTACTTTGCATTTGGGATTGTCTGCTTTAACAAACGACTCAAGGTGATTCCGGAATTTGAGTGCAACTTTCTCTTTGGGAAAAGCACGTATTATTTTTTCCTTCAGCGTTGTCATTCCGCAGACTAAATCAAATACTGGTCGCGAAAAGATCAGCGGTTCGAAATTAAGATATTGTTCGTCCTCAAAAATGCAGATTTGCATATAAATTTCTTTTTAATTTTTTGAAATTTAACATTTTTTGAGATAAGATTCTCGGAAGAAATCCCTGATAATTCCCGCAGTAATTTGACTTTTAGACAGAGAATTCAATCTCAATTATTTTTTACCAATTACTAACACTTGACGATTGGCAACTACAATTAACAAAAGACAACTTGATTCTTATTTCCAATAAGTTAAATTACAGGTATTAAAGAAGGAAAAATTCTGATGACGAGGGTATTTACATTCGGATTTCTTTCTGTCTCACACCTTAACTACGCCCTGATAGGAAGAGAACAACACGCCGCACACCAAAAGGTTCTTCGGTTAACTACAAGATTTTTAATCAGGAGGGAAAAATGAAAAAAATATTTTTACTAATAGTTGCTTTCGTTTTTATCGAAGTTAACGCACAAACAAGACCTGCTAATATTGAAGTTCCAATAACCATCTGGGATAATTCTGGGCTGCCAAATAATTCTCGAGTCTTGACTTGTGGAGTTGATTCTATGGCTACCGATTCAATTGATTCTTTTCTTGGAGAGTATTGGTTGTTCTGTTTTATGGGTGTTGCTGATGTTGAATCAGATTGTCAGCCAGTTGATTTTTTTAATGCTGCTTTTGATTTACCTACACCACCACCACCCAACTCATTTCTCTGGGGAAGCTATAAAGACTTTAGAAATGGAATGATTCCATATTCGGGGACCGAAACTTATTGGATATATTATCAGAAATATTCCACAGCAACTGCTTTATACATATCCTGGAATTTTCCGGAAGGAGTAACAGGATTATTACAAGACGTGATTGGTGGAATAATTTTAAACTATCCAATGCCTGACTCAGGAACATTTACTCATCCATATTTCATGCTTTTCAATTCCGTATGGATGACATTAACCTACCAGAATGTTACTCCAGTCGAATTGATTTCATTTAATGCTTCAGTGGTTAATAATAATGTTCAGCTAAATTGGACAACTGCGACAGAAACAAATAACTCTGGTTTTGAGATACAAAGAGGCCCATCCCTAATCCCTTCCCAAAGGGAAGGGACTTTACAAATCCCCCTTTGGGGGGATTGGGGGGCCATTGGTTTTGTTCCTGGATTTGGGACTACTACTGAACCAAAGTCATATTCATTTGTTGATGAAAATGTTTCGACCGGAGTTTACAAATACAGACTCAAGCAAATTGATTTTGATGGAAGTTTTGAATACTCGAATGAAATAGAAGTTCAAGTTGATTTTACTCCAAAAGATTTTGTGCTGTATCAGAATTATCCGAACCCGTTTAATCCGAATACGGTGATCAGTTATCAGTTGCCGGTGACCGGGAATGTTACACTGAAGGTTTATGATATTCTTGGGAATGAAGTTGCAACACTTGTGAACGAAGAAAAGCAACCCGGAGTTTATGAGGTTGAATTTTGCGTAGGTCAGGACTCCAGTCCTGACATAGCAAGTGGAATTTATTTCTATCGATTAAGAGTTGGAAGTTTTACGAACACAAAGAAAATGATTTTAGCAAAATAATTTTATCAGGAGGGAAAAATGAAATTGTATAAACTTTTTGTAACGCTTTCTTTTACTCTGCTTTTATCAGTAAATATTTTTGGGCAAGCTGCAGTTGATATTCCATTATCCGTGACAGAAGGTATTATTACCAACGAATTTGCTGTTGGTTTAGATATAAATGCAACAAACTGTGTCGATACTCTGTTAGGCGAATGTATTGGTGAGCCGCCTATACCCCCACCCGGAGTATATTCCTCCAGCCTTATTTTACCATCCGAATGTGTCCAAGTATCTGCTTGTAAAGATTATAGACCACCGGGGAATCCACCAGCTTTCCCTTTTTCTGGATTAATAGTATATACATTATGGTGGCAAGTTTCTTCACCGAGCGTGCCTTTAGATATAACTTATATTCTTCCCGCAGGTACTATTTTGTGGATCACTGATAATATAACGGGTACGTTACTAAATCTAGGTCCATTTACCGGACAAGGAGTTGCAACGATACCGGGTAGTTATACAATGATATTTTCTCGAGCTTTGTTAAAAATGGAGTATGATAATATTGTTCCTGTTGAACTTACCTCATTCACGGCTTCAATTTTACAAAATGAAAAAGCAGTTCAGCTAAATTGGACAACTGCAACCGAAACAAACAACTCTGGTTTTGAGATACAAAGAGGCCCATCCCTAATCCCTTCCCAAAGGGAAGGGACTTTACAAACCCCCCTTTGGGGGGATTGGGGGGCCATTGGCTTTGTTCCGGGATTTGGAACTACGACAGAACCAAAGTCATATTCTTTTACTGATGAGAATGTTTCAACTGGAACATACAAATACCGCCTCAAGCAAATTGATTTTGATGGTTCATTCACTTACTCCAACGAAATAGAAGTGCAAGTTGATTTTACTCCAAAAGATTTTGTGCTGTATCAGAACTATCCGAATCCGTTTAACCCGAGTACAGTAATTAGTTATCAGTTACCGGTAACCGGAAATGTTACACTAAAGGTTTATGATATATTGGGTAAAGAGGTCGTTGTTTTAGTGAATCAAAAACAAGAACCCGGCATCTATGAAATAATATTTAATGCTGATAATCTTTCAGCAGGTGTCTACTTTTATCAATTAAAAGCAGACGGATTTATTAATACAAAAAAATTAATATTATTGAAGTGACGGATGAAACCAGAAAATCTGATATTCAAAAAGCCCTCTCCTTTGGAGAGGGTTGGGTGAGGCCTTCATCTGTTAATGAAGAAAAACAACCAGGAATTTATGAAGTTGGATTTTCCGTGGGTCAGGACTCCAGTCCTAACATAGCCAGCGGAATTTATTTCTACCAATTAAGAGTTGGAAGTTTTACGAACACAAAGAAAATGATTCTTGCAAAATAATTTTATCAGGAGGGAAATAATGAAAAAAATATTTTTTATAACTTGTTTTACAATGTTATTTGTCGGCAAAATATTTAGCCAGGCACAAATTGATATCCCATTAATCGTAACAGATGGTACAGCAAATATTGATCTGGCTATTGGTCTGGATTTAACTGCGACAAACTGCATAGACCCGCAGCTTGGAGAGTCTGATCTTCCTCCCATACCACCTTGCGGGTGTTTGGTCGTTTGTTTTGACCTGGCACCTTATGGATGTCCGGCGATATCATCTATGAAAGATTATAGGGCTCCGGGTAACCCACCCGCATTTCCTTTTACAGGAATGATTACACATACATTATGGTGGCAAGTTACTTCACCGGGTCTGCCTTTAAATATAACATACAATCTTCCCGCCGGTGCTATTATGAATATTACCGATAATATAACGGGTACGCTATTAAATCTAGGTCCATTTACCGGACAAGGGGTCGCCACAATTCCGGGAAGCTATACTACTTTCGGTACAAAGGCATTATTAAAAATGCAGTATAATTGCATAGGCGGCTATCCTAATGATCCTATCTTTGGCATTTCCACACAGAATTTAATTTTTCCTCCGATGATAGCTGGAAATGATACCACTCTGCCTGTTACTGTGACTAACACAGGCTTGGAAGATACTCTAAGTATAACTAACATCGTTTCATCAAACAGCCATTTTACAATCGCTCCAAATACAGTTCCGATTTATCTCGCCCCACAGGATTCGCAGGTTTTTCTTGTTACAAATACAGCAGCAGTAAATGCTGAAGAAGGGACAATTCAGTTTACACACAATGGCTGCGGTTCACCTACTTCAATGAATGTTTCTGCTCCTCCAGGAATACCACCAGGACCACTGTTTTCAATGTCTACAAATTCACTGATATTTATACAAAATACCGTGGGAACAGTAGATAGTCTGCCAGTTACGATTTTTAACGCTGGTGGAGTAAATACGCTGTATATTAATTACATCTCTTCCAATAACAGTTATTTTAGCATTTTCCCAAATTCATTTCCGATTGCTATTGCACCTCTTTCACAACAACAGTTCTATGTCACTTACACTTCTGCCGACACATTACAGCAAGGTACAATTGAAATAATTCACAATGCACCCGGATCCCCTTCGGTTCTGAACGTCTCATCGGTTTACAATTATGCTCAATTTCAGATGGAACCGTTGGGTTTATATTTTAGCTCACAACCGATGACTAAACAAGTAAGAATAAAAAACTTGGGAACTTCGGATTCCTTAATCATCAATGGGATAGTTTCATCAAATAGTAATTTTACAGTTACTCCGAATTCTTTACCAATATTTATTTCTCCTGGCACCACAAAAATATTTTATATCACACTAAATAATGCTCCCGGAGTTCAAATCGGAACGATAGAGTTTTTCCACAATGCACCAGGCTCACCTGCTGAGTTATATGTAGCGAATCAGCTTTTGGGTCCTTTGTCAGAAGGAACGATCATTGTTTATGGTGGAAACCAGCATCGAACCCTTTTATTCGGTATTGATCCAACTGCAACAGACGGAATTGACCAACATCTTGGCGAAGCAGATTTGCCTCCCTTCCCGCCACCCGGTGCATTTGAATCAAAATTAATTCTCCCGGAAAATAATTTTGCGGGCACACTTAGTTCTTATAAAGATTATCGATTTGGAAATATCCCCATTTCAGAAACTATTGAATATAGAATTGCCTATCAACCTGATTCTAATAATGGTATTGAAATAATCTGGATTTTGCCTGAAGAGATGTCAGGAGTATTATTAGATTTAGCCGGAGGTGTTGTAATTAATGTTCCAATTGCTGACTCTGGAAGTTTTGTGGTTCCTAATCCAAGTATATTTAGCAGCTTAAAAATGCTTATTGATTTCAATGATGAGACACCTGTCGAACTGACTTCATTTTATGCTTCTGTGATTGATAAAAAAGTTCAGCTAAGCTGGACAACCGCAACAGAAACAAACAACTCTGGTTTTGAAATACAAAGAGGCCCATCCCTAATCCCTTCCCAAAGGGAAGGGACTTTACAAATCCCCCTTTGGGGGGATTGGGGGACCATTGGTTTTGTTCCGGGATTTGGAACTACAACAGAACCAAAATCATATTCATTCATTGATAAGAATATTAGTTCTGGAATTTACAAATACCGTCTCAAGCAAATTGATTTTGATGGAACATTCACTTACTCCAACGAAATAGAAGTTCAAGTTGATTTTACTCCAAAAGATTTTGTGCTGTATCAGAACTATCCGAATCCGTTTAATCCGAGCACAGTAATTAGTTATCAGTTACCGGTAACCGGAAATGTTACACTAAAGGTTTATGATCTATTGGGTAAAGAGGTCGTTGTTTTAGTGAATCAAAAACAAGAACCCGGCATCTATGAAATAATATTTAATGCTGATAATCTTTCAGCAGGTGTCTACTTTTATCAATTAAAAGCAGATGGATTTATGAATACAAAAAAAATAATATTATTGAAGTGACGGATGAAACCAGAAAATCTGATATTCAAAAAGCCCTCTCCTTTGGAGAGGGTTGGGTGAGGCCTTCATCTGTTAACGAAGAAAAACAACCCGGAGTTTATGAGGTTGAATTCGACGTTTCATCATTATCGGCCTCCGTTTCCGCCAAAGGCGGATACGCCTCTGGCGTATATTTCTACCAACTTAAAGCTGGAAGTTTTTCATCAATTAAGAAAATGATTCTTCTGAAATAATTATTTATCAACATCCTTCTCCAAATAAGTGAGGATTGAAATGAAAAAAATATTTTTAATGTTTTCGTTTATACTTTTATCAGCCACAAAGATTTTTGGACAAGCACAAGTTGATATTCCGTTGAGTGCAACTGATGGTACACTTACTTATCCTTTAGCAGTTGGTTTAGACTTAACTGCAACAAATTGCATTGATCCACAGTTAGGTGAAAGTGATTTGCCTCCTCCAAGTCCTTGGGGTTTTGAAATTGCATTTGATCTTCATCCTTATGGGTGTGCACCATTATTAACTTATAAAGATTACAGAGCTCCGGGTAATCCACCAGCATTTCCTTTTACTGGATTAGTTGAACACACTTTGTGGTGGCAAGTTTTACCAGGTCTACCTATAAATATAACATATAATCTTCCCTCCGGTGCTATTATGAGTATTACTGATAATATAACGGGTACATTATTAAATCTAGGTCCATTTACCGGACAAGGAGTTGCTACAATTCCGGGCAGTTATACTTCTATCCTTAACAAGGTTTTCTTAAAAATGGATTACGACAGTATTGTCCCTGTTGAGTTAATTTCATACGAATCTTCAATTTTACAAAATGAAAAAGCAGTTCAGCTAAACTGGACAACAGCAACTGAAACAAACAACTCTGGGTTTGAGATTCTTCGTTTCACTCAGAATGACAACGAGTGGAATTCGATAGGTTTCGTTCCGGGATTTGGAACTACAACAGAACCAAAGTCATATTCATTCACTGATGAGAATGTTACAACCGGAAATTACAAATACCGTCTCAAGCAAATTGATTTTGATGGTTCATTCACTTACTCAAATGAAATAGAAGTTGAAGTCGATTTTACTCCAAAGGAATTTGTACTGTATCAGAATTACCCGAATCCATTTAATCCATCAACAACGATAGTTTTTGATTTGCCAGAAAAATCCTTTGTTACTTTAAAGCTATACAGTATTACAGGTGAAGAAGTAAGAACTATAGTTAATGAGGAGATGGGTATGGGTAGGTATCATTTCTTAATTGATGGCAACAATTTATCTTCAGGTGTATATCTATTAAAGATGATGAGCAATAATTTTTTAAGTTCTAAAAAGATAATAATGATGAAATAAATATTTAAAAGAAAGGTTCGTTTAAAATCTGTAGAATGAGCCTTTCAATTTAACGAGAGTTTGATATGAAAATGTTATACTTATTTGTAATACTATTATTTGTCTCAACTGAAATAAATTCCCAATGGAGTAATAATCCAAACGTAAACCTTGAGATAGCAATTCATGGTGGTAATATACGCGTTGCCTCAGCTGGAAATGGAGGGGCAATAATTACATTTAATAATTTTGACTATGATATAGTAACCACATATATGCAAGTTGTTGATAGATACGGATATTTGAAGTGGATTCAACCTCAAATAATTGCCGATAGACCAGAATCTTTGAATTACGGAGTTGGATTGTATAAAGATGGTGATGGTAATTATATATTTGGTTACATCTCAGGTTATACATATGTGGACTCCAATTTAATACAATATGGCTTTTTCGAGCCTTACATACAAAAAATTGATACAAATGGAAATAAATTATGGGGTGAGTATGGTATTAAGCTAAATCCGTATTCACAAAGCCAGCGCCTTGATTTGTATATATGCAATGATGAAAATTGGGGAACATATGCATTATGGGATATTGGACCAAATGGATATCCGGATTATGACTCGTTATTTATACAGCGTATATCTAATGATGGTCAAAAAGTATGGGGTGAGAACGGAATATTCATCGATGATAGTATTTTGAGCACACTTAATTCTTGGGTAATTGAAGATGATAATGGTGGAATTTATTTACAGTATCGAAAAAATAATAGCGACTATTATGTTAGAAAATACAATTCAACGGGCAATTTAAACTGGACGCTAACAATACCACTCAATTTTTCTGAAGTAATAAAAGATGGACAAGGTGGTATAATAATAAGTGGAGTTGTAGATGACTATCCAACAAATAAATTAATTATAAATAGAATATCTTTAACAGGAGAAAAATTATGGGGTGATGGAATTATAATTGATGACAGTGTAGATAACGGCTGGTATAATCCTGCGGAAATATTTCTAAATCTTGACAGTACTGTAACTGTTTTTTGGGATACAGACTGGTGGCCAAATGATGAGTTGTTTTTGCAGCGTTACACTCTTGATGGAGAGCAGGTTTGGGAAAATCATTTAAAAGTTAGTGAATTTATCTCTCCTAAAGGTGGAGTAGGAATAATGCGTAGTGATAATAATTCAAACATTATCGTATGGGGTGAAATAAGGGATTCCTCTTCGATGTATGCACAAAAGGTAGATAAACTTGGTAATAAGCAATGGAATAATAATGATGTATTGTTTATGTCTTATCTATCCTATGATGAACCAATCGTAATAACAGATTGCAACGATGGAGTTATAGTAGTTTGGAGAATTGACCCACCTTGGGGTGGTATTTACGCACAACAAATTAGTAAATACGGAAACCTTGGTGAGATTATTATTTATGTTAACGGAGATGATAATAATCTTAGTCCGAGGAATTATTATTTAGCACAAAACTATCCTAATCCATTCAATCCGTCTACAACGCTTAGATTTGAAATTCCCGAAAGAAGTTTTGTCACAATTAAAGTTTATGATTTATTGGGAAGAGAAGTTGCAGCACTTGTCAACGAAGAAAAATCTTCCGGTATATATGAGGTGGAAATTGATGGAAGCCTGTTCTCAAGTGGGATTTATTTCTATCAACTTACGGCAGGAAGTTTCAGCGAAACAAAAAAAATGATACTGTTACGATAAAGAAATTATTCTTTTACCGTAACCGGTACAAATTCAGTCTCCGTTACATTTGTCACTGATGCAGTTGCACGTGAAAGATATGAGTACATTGCTGGCACAACGAACAACGTAAGAAAAGTTGAGAAGATCAATCCGCCGATAACCGCAATACCCATCGAAACTCTGCTTTCAGACCCTGCACCAAGTGCTAATGCAATCGGTAATATTCCAAGAACAGTGGAAAGACTTGTCATCAATATTGGTCTTAACCGGGAAATTGCCGCACTGATAACTGCTTCGCTTTTTTCAATTCCTGTTGCTTTTCTTTGATTAGCAAATTCAACAATCAGAATTCCATTTTTAGTTACCAATCCGATCAACATAATAATTCCAATTTGACTGAAGATGTTCAGTGTCTGATCAAAATACCAGATTGAAATTAAAGCCCCAGCCAACGCAAGCGGTACTGTAAAGAGAATAATGAAAGGATCTCTGAAACTTTCAAACTGAGCGGCGAGTACAAGATAAATCAATCCAAGTGCAAGTATGAATGCAAACAACAGACTGGATGAGCTTTCCTGAAAATCTTTCGAAGCTCCATCGAGAGATGTTGCGAATGATTCGTCGAGAACTTTATCAGCAATTTCATACATTGTTTGAATTCCTTCGCCGAGAGTTTTGCCCGGAGCTAATCCGGCAGAGACAGTAGCAGAAACATACCTGTTAAACCTGTAAAGCTGCGGTGGCGCACTTTGCTCTTCGGTGAAGACAACATTATCAAGCTGTATTAATTCTCCTCTGTTGTTTTTAACATAAGTAGATTTCAAATCAATCGGTGCATCACGATTCTCTCTCGAGAACTGTCCGATCACCTGGTACTGCTTTCCGTCTTTAATAAAGAATCCGAATCTCTGTCCGCTGAATGCTGCCTGGATTGTCTGTGCAATATCGGCAGTTGAAACACCAAGCAACCTGGCTTTTTGTCTGTCAATACTTAACTTCAATTCTGGTTTGTTGAATTTCAGATTTGCATCGACAATGGTAAAAATTGGATAGTTCCTTGTTTCATCTAAAAATTTTGGAAGGAACTCTTCAAGCTTTTGGAAGTTCGGTGCTTGAATTACAAACTGAACAGGCAAGCCACCGCGTCTTCCTCCTCCGATCGTCTGCTGTTGTGTTACAAAAGTTCTTGCACCTGTAAGTTTATTAACTATCGGAGTAACATCATCAGCAATTTGCATCTGTGTTCTTTTCCTGAGATCAGGATCAACTAAAATCGTTCCGGCAAAACCAGAATTGACTGAACTGGAAGCACCAAAACCCGGAGATGTAACAGAAAACACTCCTTCTGCTTCAGGTATGCTTTCACGGAGAACCTGGATCAGGTTGTCCATATAAAAATCCATATACTCAAATGTTGCACCTTCAGGGGCGATCGCATTAACAGTTATCCGGCTTCTGTCTTCAAGAGGCGCCAGCTCGGTTGGAATATTTTTAAATAGTATCCATATCAATATTACAGTAATTATAATCGCTGGCAGTGTAATCCATCTGCGCTGCATGAAATTTGTAAGGTGTCGTTTATAGGTAGCGTTGATCTTTGCAAAAAATGGTTCAGTCATGTTATAAAAAAAGTTATGCTTTTCTCTTCTCTTCAAAATTCTTGAGCTCAGCATAGGAGTTAATGTCAATGCTACAAAAGATGAAATGATCACACTTCCCGCAATAACAATTCCAAATTCTCTGAACAATCTCCCAGTCAATCCCTGAAGAAAAATGATGGGCATAAAGACTGAGGCAAGAGCAACTGTGGTTGAAATAACTGCGAAGAATATTTCAGCAGCACCTTTTCTCGCTGCTTCCATCGGTTCCATTTTATCTTCAATTTTTACATAAATATTTTCAAGAACAATTATCGCATCATCAACCACGATACCGATAGCAAGTACAATCCCCAGAAGTGTTAAGACATTAATTGTGAAATCAGCAATGTACATCACAAAGAAAGCACCAATTAAAGAAATAGGAATTGCTATGATCGGAATTATGGTTGTTCGCCAATCACGGAGAAATAAAAATATTATCAGAATAACTAATGCAAAAGCAACGATGATTGTCTGCTCAACTTCTGTAATAGATTCTTTTATATAGGTTGTAACGTCAAAACCTATTAGCGTTGTTATGTCAGATGGGAGTGTTTTTTTTAATTGTTCAAGTCTTTTATAAAACTCATCTGTGATAGCAATATTATTCGCACCGGCCTGAGCCACGAGTACCACACCGACCATCGGGATTCCATTCCACTTAAGAATTGTTCTTTCATTCTCGGCACCAAGTTGAGCAAAACCCAGTTCTCTCAACCTGACTATTCCACCTGCATCTTCTTTAATTATAAGATCGTTGAACTCATCTTCAGTTGAAAGCCTTCCAACCGTCCTGATTGACAGTTCAGTTTCATTTCCTTCAATTCTGCCTGAAGGAAGTTCAATATTTTCTCTGCTCAATGCATTGCGAACATCAACAGCAGAAAGACCAAAAGCAGCCAGTCTGGATGGGTCGAGCCACAGCCGCATTGAATATTTTTTTTCTCCCCAGATTTGAACGCTGCTGACACCGGGAATTGTTTGAAGTCGTTCTTTAAAAACATTGTTCGCCATTTCAGAAAGCTGGAGCAAATTACGAGTGTTGCTTTGAACACCAAGGAAGACAATGGGGAAAGCATCCGCATCTGCTTTGGCAACGATGGGCACATCTATATCCGGTGGCAAAAAACTAATAGCTCTTGATACACGATCCCTTACATCATTCGCAGCAGCTTCAAGATCAATATCAATATCAAACTCAACTGTGATAGTGCTTCTTCCATCTCTGCTTACGGAGGTGAGAGTTCTTATTCCCGCAATCCCATTAATCGATTCTTCAAGCGGTTCTGTTATCTGGCTTTCAATTACATCTGCATTCGCACCTATGTAATTAGTTGAAACCGTAACAATCGGCGGATCAACTGACGGAAATTCTCTTACTCCAAGATAAGTGTAACCGATGATGCCAAATAAGACAATCACTATAGACATTACTATAGACAGAACTGGTCTTCGGATACTTGTTGATGATAAACTCATTAATCAGAAATGTGTTTTAATTAATCTCTGTGATTTTGACTTTGACACCAGGTCTTACTTGAAGAATTCCCGAAGTAATAACAGTATCACCTTCGGCTAACCCGGATATGATCTGCACCTGCTTATCTTCACGTAAACCAATCTCGACTTTTTGCGAAACTACTATTCCGGACTTGTATAAATAAACTAATTGCCCTTTCAGCTCGGGAACAACTGCAACAGTGGGAATAAGAATTGCCTGATCTGTTTCTTTAAGATTGAGTTCAACATTAACAAAAGCACCAGGGAACAGGTCTTTGTAATTTGTATTGCAGATTGCTCTTAGTTTTAAGGTTCTTGTTGATGGATCTATTTTAGGTTCAATTGCATAAATTCTTGCTTCGTACCGAAAATCGTTTCCGCTTAACTTGAATCCTATTTCATCACCAATTCTCGCCTGTGAAGCATACTTTTGAGGGATTGCAAAATCAATTTTAAGATTTGAAAGATTCTGGAGACGTGCGATGATCGTCGAGGTAGTAACAAAGCTTCCTTCGCTTACTTCCCGTAACCCGACATATCCATTAAAGGGAGCTTTTATTTCCGTTTTATCGATTTGTGCTTTTATCAGATCATACTCTGCTTTGCTCGCTTCGCGATCATTCAGTGTGCTTTCATAATCTTCCTGGCTTATCATCTGGTTCTCTGCCAGTTGTCTTTGCCGTGCTTCTCTGTCTTCAATTAATTTAACTTTGGAATCTGCCTTCCTAAGCTGCGCCTGAAGATCAGAATCATTTATCTTAACAAGCAGATCACCTTTGTTTACGTAGCTGCCTTCTTTAAATAAAATCTGTACGACCTTACCTGATATTTCACTTCTTAACTCTACTTCTTCATTTGCTAATACGCTTCCGGTTGTATAAACGAAATCGCTTAATGATTCATAGCGAACTTCATGTGCTGTAACCGGAATTTGCATGTTCATTATGCTGCCGGTCACCGAGGGCTCACTCTTTCCCGACGAAATAAATTTCGGTATAAAAATTAAGAGTAGTAGAATCAGTATTACAGAACTTATTATTAATATTTTAATTCTTTTATTCATTTATCTTTAATTATTTGTTAAGCAACGTAACATTATTCCAATTCTATTTAAAGTTGTGAAATAAAAAAAGCCAGATATACTGGCTTTTTTCCAAATCATTATTTTGAATATTAACTTTTGGTTGCTTTCTTTGTTGCATATTTCTTCTGAAATTTCTCAACACGACCCGCTGTATCAAGCAGCTTCTGTTTGCCGGTAAAGAAAGGATGCGAACCACTCGATATTTCTAATTTTACCAGTGGATACGTATTGCCATCATTCCATTTTATTGTTTCCGAGGACTTCAATGTTGATCTCGTAAGAATAGCAAAATCACATGATGTATCTTGAAAAACAACTGGTCTATATTCCGGATGAATGCCTTTTTTCATCTTTAAATCCTTAATTTTTAAACTTTTTCTTCAAATTTGAGGGCTAAATATAGAAAGATTATGAGGAAATTAAAAGAAAGTTCTTATTCTAATTTTGAATGAAAATGTCCTGTTTTGACTGAAAGACTACTCTATTTCTGACCTTTTTTAGCGTTATCTAAAGATTGCACCTGATTCTTCAATTCGTTTACTGTTCTCTGCTCTTCCTCGTTTAGCTGAACCTGCCTGAAATTCAATTCCTCTTTTGTGATTGCCTGACCTGTAACCAATTCAGAACTTGTGGCAGTTGCTCTAGTTGGTTGAGGAGTTGCCAGGGAATCTGTAACCGTTAACTCTGCGGCAGAATAAGTTCCAGTATTCAAATCCTGATCTCTTGCAACATCCTTTTCGTCAAACAATCCTTCAGATTCACCGGACTTTTCTCTTCCGGTTATCATTTTATCTTTGGAAGATTTTAAACCACTTTCATCTCTTCTCTTCTCAAGAACGGGTTCATTTTTCTTTACGGGTTCATCCTTCTTTAAAGACTTTTGTTTTGAAACTTCTCCCTGCTTTTGCTCTACTTCTTCAAATTCAGTTACAGCAAAAATATCTTCACGAACTCTCGGTTCGATGAGAAATGGATTATCCATTTCCTCTGAATTAGTATCCACTACAAAAAATATCACAACGGCAGCAGCTACTAAACCGAATGAAGGAATAAGTTTAGCTGGTACAAAAATATTTTGCCAGAAATTTTTCTTTTCTTCTTTTGAAAATTTCTCCGCGTTAATTCTTCTCTGAAGATCGGCTTCAAAGTTTGCGGGAGCTTTAACTTCCTGCAAGCCTTTTAATGCTTTTATCACATCTTCATATTTTTTTTCATCGTTTTCCATTTTAATACTCACTCTTTATAAATACCTTTCAGCAATTCCTGTAGTTGTGCCCTTCCTCTGTTTATTCTTGATTTTACAGTTCCTTCATTTACACCGAGTATTTCAGAAATTTCTTCATATGACATTCCCTGGATATCACGGAGGACTACTGCTTCTCTGTATGTTTCTTTTACTTTCAATAATGCCTTCTGAATTATTTCATCTTTAATGCCACTGTCAGTTATAACATCCGGTCTATAACTTTCATCCGGAAGTTCGAATGTTGTGTGATCTTCTCCATAATCGTTAATTGAAAAAATATTTCTTCTTCGCTGTCTTCTGTATTCTGTTCTTGCAAGGTTTCCTGCAATTGTATAAACCCAGGTTGAGAATTTTGCCACTGAACTGTATGAATCTTTATACCTGTAAACTTTTATCATTGTTTCCTGAACAACATCTGCACAGCTTGCGTAATCACCAAGAAATCTGAACACAAAATTGGTTAATGGATTTTTATATCTCTGAACAAGTATGTTAAAAGCAGCTTCCGTGTTGTTCTTCTGGAACTCAAGAATCAGCTCTTCATCCGAAAGTTCACGGAGCTTTATATCCATCAATCCGCTTTTATACCTGTGTTAGTTGAAATTTGTTTCAAAATAGATACTGACAAATTAACCAAAAAAGAGATGATTGAGAAGAAAAGGATTGATGTGATTGGGTTTGTAAGGACAAGTCACGACTTTATCCCTACGGTTATTTTCATTTAAGCAGTATCAATTTCTTTGTATCAACAAAATTATTTGTTTAAATCCAGTCACAAACTTTCCGCCTGTCTTATTCAATAATAAAAAAGTCTCTCGTGTTATTTGATGGAACAAGCAATTTGCCGGGTAATAAAGCAGGGGAAGTACTAAATCCACCCCAGGGAACGTCAACCTCCCAGAGTGTTATTCCCGAATTATCAACTGCTCTTACTTTATTTCCGCCTATCCCAACAAATATGTTTCCTTCCGAGTCACATACCAGTCCGCAATCATTTTTCTCTCCTAAAGGTGACTTCCATCTTAATTTTCCTGAATAGTCGAGTGAATACAATGTATCGCTTGCAAAAAACACATTACCGTTTTTGTCAATAGTCCAATCATAATTTATTATGAGGTCTTGGTTAGTTCGGTACTCCCACCTGATAGTTCCATCATCTTTTAGTGAATAAAATGAAACCTGACCCGGTTCACTGTAAGCATTAGTATAAATATTACCGTAAGAATCTACTATCGGCGCGTTAAGGAGATTTGGTTCTTTTTCAAAGTACCATTTTACAGTTTGCGACTCAATATCAATTGCTATTACCGCTGCATCCCTTCCAATTGTGTAAATGGTTTTTGCGTCGTTTGAAAATACCAGATCAATTCTCACTCCAGGATATAATCGGGTGTCATGGAGCGACCATTTAAATGTCCCATCAGGATTGACTGCATTCAGATTAACCAGATTAACGCCGCCGCTCAGAAAATAAAGAGTACCATCTGCACCTATGGTTAGTGCACGTGAAGGAAAGGCATCTATGATTTGATAATCCCATTTTATTGGCCCATCGGGATTGATGGCAAACAATCTACCTGCATCAATAAAATATATTGTGCCGTCTCTTGAAACTATTGGGGTTGTCATGCATCGCTGTGCGAGAAATTTCCATTTCAGAGTTCCATCGGGATAAAAGGCATCTAATCCGTCAACATTCGATGTTCCATGGTATGAAGTGCAGTAGATTGTTGAATCGGCTCCTACTACAATACCAGATTGTAATTCATTTGTTTCAACAATTTTGGTAAGTATCCCTTTTTTTGGTCCGACATACTTGCTCCTTCCTGTGGATTGCGGGTCGCCGTGATTTATTGGCCATGGGCTATCTGCCAAGCTTGGCCAGTATATTTCTTCCTGGTATCCTGACGGTTTTGGTGGCGGAGGATCGGTAATATTATCCTGACATTCAAAGCTGAACGATAAAAATAGGATTAAAATAAAAAAGGGAAATTTTCTGATCAAATTTTTTGCCTTCCCGATAAATATTCCAATGAAAACTTAAAAAAATTTTAATCAAAATAAAATGAGAAGTAATCAACATAAGATAAATTTTAGTTGCGGATCACCAACTAATATTAACTTGTCTACTATATCTCTGGAGGCGATTAATGAAGTATTTCAGCAATAAGTAGAGTAATGATTGTTTTATTATCTGATGAAGTTGTTTTGATAGAAACATCTGCTTTCAGCAAGGAACGGAAAACTTCGACAAGTTTTTGATCGGAATAAAGAGTTCTGGCTTTGACGTATCCGGGATAATAAAAATGATGTGTACCGACAGTCCTCGCTGCTTCCTGCACTGAAATGTTTTTGGTTTTTAGCTCTGTGATTTTTGCAAGTCCTGTAAAGTATCTCGTTAACATTGCAATTATAAAAGTCGGTTCGGCTCCGTTATCAAGAAGATTGCTAGCTACATTCAAAGCTTTTGTTTTGTCTTTTAATCCAATCGCATTTTGCAAATCAAAAATATTAAACTGTTTTAATTCAGAAGAAACTTTTTGAATACTTTCAATTGTAATTTCTTTTTCTTTGTTGAGATATACACAAATTTTTTCAAGCTGGTCTTCGAGCACATTCCTGTTTTCACCGGCAATATCAACTAATACCTGCGCATTTTCTTCTGAAAGCTTTTTGTCTTTTTCTTCAGCTTCACTCATCAGCCAGTCTATTAAATTCCTTCCTTTCAATTCTTTTGCTTCGAAAAGAAAGTTATTCTCTGCAAGAGTTTTGAAAGGTTCGCTGTTCAAATTTGTAATTGAGCCATTATGAAAAAACGCCAGAACAGTAAATTCGGCGGGAGAAGCACTATAATCTTTCAGCGGTTTTTTATCTTTTATTTTTTCTGTTTCCTTTACGATGATCAACTTTTTCTCTGATCCAAACGGAAATGATGTTGCCAGTCCGAGAATATCATTGATTGATCTGTCTTCGGAATAAATTGTTTCTTTATCAAATTCGGATGAAAGCAATGGCGTGAATACTTCTTCGAGAGTGTGAAGTGCATAAGTCAGGTTGTATGAATCTTCACCAAAGAAATAATAAACGGGTTTGAACTTCCGTTTTTTTATTTCCGCAATTGCTTCAAGTATTGATGGTGCTTTGCTCTTTGCCATTTGACTGTTTCAATTTTTCATATTTGAATGCTTTGCTTATAAAAAATAGCAATCCTCCCCAGACTAATCCTAAAACTAATATTGCTGTTATGATTGTATATATATTCATTGCTTGTTTGAAATTCCAAAATCCAATTTACAAACCTGCCTGACGGTAGGCAGGTATCAAATAAATTTCAAATTAAAATTTCTAATTTCCAAACCACTTTGTACTTAGTGCTTGATATTTGTTTGTGATTTGATTTTTGTTATTTGGTGCTTTTACCAATTTGAGTATTACTAAAAATTTTACTCACCATATACTTATTTATTAATACAAATACTAAAAGAATTACCATCCATTGAAAAACAACCGTTCCAAAATTTTCATAATGAAATGGATTCCACCATTCTGCATCCCAGCCAATAGATGAAACAAGCCACCAGCTTATCAAAACAATTACTTGTATCGGGACTAAAATACCGATAACTAAATTATACCATTTGCCAATCTTTACATCACTCCCATATCCGTTTATTATTTCAGTACGAAATTTATCAACACCAAATCTGATTATTGAAAACGAAATGAACGCACCACTTAAAATTAAGCCGACACCCCAGACCCAGTCCTGGTTTGCCAGGAAATTTAGATCTAATGCAGATGGAATCCCGAGCAGAAATCCCATAGAGGCAACAATGATGATTGCTTTCTTCCTATTGATACCAAAATCAATTAAAGTTCGGGTTGAAAGTTCAACCATTGAAATAAGAGAAGTGAATGCCGCAAAAAACAATGCAAGAAAAAATAGCGATGCAAAAAAAGTATTTAGTAGATTACTTTCAGAAAGTTTAGTGAACAATACCGGCAGATAGATGAAAGTTAATCCTGTGTTTGCTGGACCTGATTGTGAAACTTGCTGCATTGCACCTGCCTGTCCGGCAGGCAGGTCAACTGAACTCAGTGCAAATACGGTTGAAAATATTGTTATACCAGCTATAAGTGAAACGGTGTTGTTTCCAAAACCAATTAATGCTGCATTGAGAGAAATGTCTTCCTTCTTTTTCATATAGATTGCGTACGTTAAAATCAGTCCCCAGCCTGCACCGGTATCCCATGCATTTTGTGTGAGAGCATTCAACCAGACTTTATAGTCAAGTATTACATTAATGTCAGGAGTGAAAAAATATTTTATTCCTTCAATTGCATTTGGAAGAGTTATCGCACGAACAAACAATATTAAAAGAATAATTAACAGAGAAGGAACAAGAAGCTTTGTAACTTTTTCTATTCCTTTTGTGATTCCCCTCGTAACAACAAGTGCAACAAGAAACATTGCAATGAAATGAAATAGCACGGGCTGGTAGCTTGAAGAAAATTCATTCCAATAAATTAAATGCTCTGAAGTGTTAAATAAATTTCCGGAAGCAGCCGAGAAAAAATATCTGATGCACCACCCTGTCACCACAGAATAATAAAACATTATTGCTGTTGATACAAAAACAATCCATGCACCCATCCAAGCAAATTTATTGCCCGCTGTTTTTGCAATTGCACCAACCGGACCCATCCGTGATGATTTACCGATTGCAAATTCAGCAATGATTAATGGAACAGACCAGATCAACAGAAATATTACCCAGGGAATAAGAAAAGAACCGCCGCCGTTTTGAGCTACAACTCTGGAAAATCTCCAGATGTTACCTGTCCCAACTGCGATTCCGATTGTGGCAATGATCAATGCCCAGCGAGAGGAAAAGAATTCTTGTTGTTTCACACAGAGGCCCCACCCAAACCCTCCCCAAAGGGGAAGGCTTTTAGAGTTTCGGAACTCATTGGTTTATCCATTGCTAGAACTCGATAACATTATTTCTAAAAATTAACCCCCTCCTTTGGAGGGGGTTGGGGGAGGCCCTTATCTTTTTTCTATCGTCACAGATTCCATAACAACATCTTTGAGAGGTTTGTCACCCGGCTTACTGGTTTGAACTTTACCAATTGCATTGACAACATCCATGCCTTCGATAACCTTTCCGAATACTGTATGTTTTCCATCTAACCAGGGTGTTGGAACAAGTGTAATAAAAAACTGACTTCCGTTTGTGTTTGGTCCTGCATTAGCCATAGATAAAATTCCCGGGACATCATGAGTTAACGAAGGAACTATTTCATCAGCAAATTTTCCGCCCCATAAACTTTCGCCGCCTCTTCCTGTTCCCGTTGGATCACCACCTTGAATCATAAAGTTATCAATTACTCTGTGAAAAATAACTCCGTTGTAATAATCTTTGTTCGCGAGTCCTACGAAATTCTCGACAGTTTTGGGTGTTTCATTTGCAAACAATTCAATCTCAATTGTTCCCATATTTGTTTTCACTACTGCTACAGTCATTTCTTTACTTTCCGTTTTTGTTTTTGTTTGAGTTGTGTCAACTTTGCCGGCATCCTGTCCTTTGCAAGCCCAGATACCAATTGTAATCATTAGAACGATCAATGTTTGTTTCATTGTTTATTCTCCTTTATGGTTGAATGATGTTGTTTAATAATAAGATAAAAATAAAAATTCCCAGAGCTATTCTATAATACACAAAAAGGAATGTTGTATTCTTCTTTAAATATTTTAAAAGAAAATCAATTGCTATGTACCCGCTTATCCCCGAAACGAGTGTTGCTACAATAATATTGAGAGACATAGTATGATCGATAAACTTCATTGCTTCATACAATTGTAAAACTCCGCTTGCAAACACAGCGGGAACACTCAGTAAAAACGAAAATCTTGCTGCAGATTCGCGTTTCAACCCGACAAACAATCCGGCGGTAATTGTTGTCCCCGATCTAGATGAACCTGGAATAAGTGACAGTGCTTGTGCTGTACCAATAATAATTGAATCAAAGATTGTAATATTTTCTAAATCTTTTTTGAACCTGGCAATTTTTTCTGCCAATGCCAGAACCAGCGCAAGAACAACCAGACTTGCAGCAATGATATATAAATTTTTAGTTAACGCTCCCTCAATTGCATCTTTGAAAGCCAGACCAATTACAACGACAGGCACGGTTCCGATAATTATCAGCCATCCAAGCTTTGAATTAATTTTTTGTTCAGAATATTTTACTGGTGTAATAAGATTATCTTTAACAAAATCTTTGATAATTGAAACTAAATCTTTCCAGAAGTAAACAAGTACAGCAATCATAGTCCCAAGCTGAATTACCGCGATAAACGCAGTCCAGTGTTCAGGATGATCTTCAGAAATAAGATTCATCAGCTTACCGGCAACAGTTAAGTGCCCGGTGCTGCTGATTGGAAGAAACTCCGACAAGCCTTGAATAATTCCAAGCAGAATTGCATCGAGCAAATTCAATTACTTACTCCAAATAGATATGAAATGCCAAGTTTAACACCAACTGAAAAAGTATCGAAGTTTACATTTTCACCTTTGACGTTATTCTCAAGTGTATTGCCATCACTATTTTCAGGTTCACCATTGATATCATACCTTAAATCAAAACCAAGATTTGCATATACATTTTCCGCCAGAGCAGTGTTTGCTTCAACGCGCAAAAGACCACCGAAACCAATATTGCTAAATGATTCTTCAGTACCTTGCCACTTTTTGTTTTCTCCTACACTGATAAATCGAGCGCCCGCACCACCTCCAAATTTAAAGTTGTAACCTATACCCGATAATACATAATAAGCCATTAATGATGGCAGAAATGAATTATAAGTAAGTTCATATTGTCCCAATCCAACATTCTCTGTATAGGAATAAATCTGGTAAGGTAATTCTACACTCAACTCGAAAGATTTACTAACAAACGTACCTACTTCACCTGAAAAAATAACAGCAGAACTGAATGTGCTTAGCTGTTCAGTTGAAGATGCAAAATTTTCATTTATATAATCCTGTATTGATGGCACACTTATAAAATTTATTCCCATTGTGCCTTTCAGTTCAATTTGTGCAAATGAAAAATCAGAAATGATAATCATCAAAAATAGAAGCGCTGTTTTTTTCATGTTTCGTCTGAATTTGTTTTGAAGATATTTAACAAGCTGATGTGTTGTTTGTTAAAAACAAAGTACACAACGAGTGCAGTTATAATGAACAAAATGTAAGATATTATGTGTGTTAGAAAAGCGTAAGCAGCGCTTATAGTTTCTCCAAATCCAAATAGAAGAACGAGCGTGCTTATTGCCAGTGCATGATAAGAGCCTGTTGCGCCGGGAGTAGGAACAACAACACCAATTGCGCTTATGCTCATTACAATCCAACCCATTTCAAATGTTACTTTGTATGTTAATTGCATATCAAGCATAAAAAATCCAACGTAAGAACTGAGGGCATAAATGATTAAAAGTATTACCGAGGTAATAAAAGTAAGTATATAGTTTTTAGTTCCTTTCAAACTTGTAAATCCCTGGATCAGCATTTCAAAAATATATCCAAGCCGTTCAGCAAGTTTTTGAGAAAATTTTCCAATGAATTTTGTAAAGTAGCTATAAAATTTCTCTTTGAATTTTACTGATAAATAAATCATCAGGAGAACCACAAAAAGTGCCAACGCAGAAATGTAAAGTGTTATTTCCAGCCACGGAAATGTTTCGTAAAGACTAGCACTCCAGATGAATGCTGATATCAAAACAGCAGCTCCTAAAGAAATAATATCAATTACCCTTTCAACAATTACAGTTCCGAACATCGAGGACCTTGAAAGATTTTCATACCTGCCAATCATAATTGCCCGTGTAACTTCACCAAGCTTTGGTGTTACACAATTAACTCCGTATCCGATCATCAGGGCAGAAAAGAGGTTCCACATCTTAACATCCGGTTTAACTGAATACAAAATATATTTCCAACGCAGCGCACGGATGTAATGACCAAGCATAATTGAACCGGCAAAGATGATAATCCATAATACCGAAGCCTGAGAGACCAAATCCAATACCTCGCTTAAATTCACATCTGAGAATGCAAGGTAAAGAAATAGTACAGCGAGCCCAACTGAGAACAATAAGTTGACAATTCCTCTCAGTGCCGGTATTTTTTTTACATTATCTGAGATCAAGAACCTGGCTTCCTTCGGGTGGTGAAAAATGGAAGTAGCTATCCGGTAAATTATTATTTAATTCTATTTTAGATAAATCAATCTGAATATTTCCCGCAGCAGGATCATCAACCAGAATTTTTGTTATAAGATTTTCAGAATCAGTAAAAATCTTAATTGAATTAAAACTGAAGGTATCATTTTTAGGAATTAGTTCAAGATGGTTTTTACCTTCTGCATCAAAAGTTTTTAGTTCGCAATCCTCCGGGTAATCAAATATAAGCTGCCGGATTGAAAGAATTTTGCCTCCTTCACTTTCGTAGTTCGTAATTATAACTTTGTCCTGTTTTTTATTGTAATTCCAGGAAGTTTCACCGTCTGAAATAATAAGAGCATTATCTAATTCAAATCTTAGATTGTCTTCTTTTTTATAAAAAACTTTTCCTTTTAGATTTATCTTCCCGTTAATTGATTGAGCGAATTGTGCTGAGAGATCATTTATAGATTTAAATTTGCTCTGAATGTTTTTCATTAATTCTTCAGCATCTGATTGAGCAATGCCGCAGTTGACTGTAAAAAAAATGTAGCTTAGTATCAAAATAAATTTTGCTGTCATAATTATTCCTTATTAAAGTGATCTCAATACTGTTTCAAGTTGTTCATCATTTTCAACCAGAACTTGCCTAGCCTTGCTTCCGTCATTTGGTCCGACGATTCCTGCATCCTCAAGCTGATCAACAATTCTTGCGGCACGTGAATATCCTAATTTTAATTTTCTCTGCAAAAGGGAAACGGAGCCCTGCTGATGACGGACAATAACTCTTGCCGCTTCTTCAAACATCGGGTCAAGATCAGCAGCGAAACCTGAAGAAGGGCCTTTTTTCTTATCATATATTGATGGCAAGTAGTATGGTTTTGAATAAGATGGCTGAGAGTAAACATAATTAGTTAAACTCTCTACTTCATCGGTAGAAATAAATGCGTTCTGCATTCTGATTGGTTTGGGCTGTCCTGTTGGAAGGAACAACATATCTCCTCGCCCAAGCAACTGCTCTGCACCGTTCATATCAAGGATGGTTCTTGAATCAATTTTCGTTGCGACCTGATAGGCAATCCTTGAGCTGAAGTTAGCTTTAATTAATCCTGTAATAACATTTACCGACGGTCTTTGAGTTGCGAGCACAAGATGAATTCCAACTGCACGTGCAAGTTGTGCCAGTCTGGTGATCGGTTCTTCAACTTCCCTTCCTGCAGTAATCATCAAATCTGCAAGCTCATCAATAATTACAACAAGGTATGGAAGATGATGATGTTTTATTGACTCGGAGTCGTGCGGTTTTGTTTTTGGGTTATCAATTTTCTTATTATAATCAACGATGTTTCTAACACTGGCTTTTGCTAATCGGTCGTATCTTTTTTCCATTTCGATTTCAACTGACTTAAGCATCAGTACTGCATTCTGCGGGACAGTTATAATTTCTTCATCGATATCAGGCGAAACAGCCAGGTAATGTCTTCTTAATTTGTTATAAAAGGAAAGTTCTATCTTCTTTGGATCAACAAGAATGAATTTTATGTCAGCAGGAATTTTTGAATAAAGTAAACTGCTTATGATCATATTTATTCCCACACTCTTCCCCGATCCGGTGGAACCGGCAATGAGAAGATGGGGCATCAAAGAAAGATCTGTGAGGTAAACATCACCGCTAATAGTTTTTCCCAGCGATAAAGGCAACTGCATTTTTGAATCCCGCACTTTACCAAGCACCGCGCGTGCATTAACAATTGCAGCTTCGGCGTTAGGAATTTCAACACCGATGGCACCTTTGCCGGGAATGGGTGCAATGATCCTGATACCTCTTGCTGAAAGTGCCAGAGCAATGTCATTTTCAAGTCCAACAATTTTACTGATTTTAACTCCGGGTGCAGGAACAATTTCGTAAAGAGTTACAACGGGTCCGGGAGTAACAGAGATATTCTGAATTTCGATATCAAAAAGTTTAAGCTTGTCTTTTAGTAATTCAGCATTCCTCGTTAACTCTTCCTCGGCTACTTTAATATCCTCAGCAGCTGCCGGTTGAAGAAGATCAAGCGAAGGAAGCTCATAATCCAAATCTTCCTCCCATGGATCGGGCAGTTTTGCATTCTCATCCTCAATAGTTTTTGTTGCGGGTAGCTCGCCTGTTTTTTCCAGGTCAACTTTTTTTCTGTCGCTAACCGAAATTTCATTGTCTTTCATCATTTCGGTTTCAGCTTTTCTTATTATCTGGATCCGCGTCTGTGTTTCAGCTTCTTCTTCCATCAAATCTTCGGCACTGATGTCTTCTTCTTCAACTACAACCGGCTTTTTCTTTTCCTTACCAAGCTTTTTTATTTTTTCCAGGTTTGAAGTGTCTGATTCATCACTCTTATTAATTTTTATATTGGTCTCCGCATCGGAGGCAAACATGTTTTTTATGAAGTGAAATATATTTTCAATTTTAACATCAAAGGCGAAGATCAGAACAGTTGCAGAAATAAAAATTAAAAATAATATGCTTCCTGCCGTTCCGAGCAAACCAACAAGCCAGCTACCAAGATAATCCCCGATGTTTCCCCTCAGTTCTTTTGTTCCCTGGAGAAATTCCAGCCCGGCAGTCAGTACTCCAAAAAATGCAGCAAGTGTAAGCCCCATTATTAAAAAAAAGTTCGTAGTGTGAATCAGAGTCTTGAAGGTAAATTTTTTGAAGAAAGAAACTCCCCACAATAACATTGTTGCCGGGAAAATTATTGAGAAGTAACCAATAGTAGATTGAATGAAGAAATAAGAAAAATGTGCACCGATTATGCCGAGCCAGTTATGGGTATCAACGCCGGAAAAGATTGAATTGTCAAGCAGAACTTCGTCTTTCCTGCTGTAAGATACTATGCAGAGGACAAGAAATACAGAAAAAAGAATAAGAAATATTCCGATAATCCTTTTTTTCTTATCAGAAGAAAAGTTGAAGTAGTTCTTGTTAGAACCGTTTCTTTTATCTTTTCCATTTTTTTTCTTTGCGGCCATTCAGAAATCAAATATTATTTTAGGACTTTAAGAACATTACCTGAATAATAGGGGATAACTTCTGAGCTATTCAGTTCAGCACAACCTTTCAGATCATCCTTGAAGCCGTTATCAATCAGAAGTTTGCCATGATCTGTTTCGCTTAACATCTTAAAAATGTTCTTCCCAAAAGATTTAAACAAAGTCATCGCACCGATTGAAGAATCTGTGAGTTCAGCATTTTTATTTGAAGCAGTCAGTTCACTTATCAACATTCCGGCACAGACTGAATCTTCAAGGTTGAAAAGATTATTGTTTCCCGAACAGAGCACGATGACATCTTCACCCATCTTTTTTAAATGATTAGCAAGTGCATTTAAATTATTAAACGAACAAATAAAAAGATTTGAAGAATATTTAGCTTTGACAATTGCACGGGAGCCATTGGTAGAATAAAAAACTATTGATTTACCTGAGACAATTTCTTTAGTGTATTCTGATGGAGAATTTCCCAGAGCAAAACCTTCTATTTTTTTTGTATTGCGTTCACCTCCGAGGAGAGTCTGCCCGCCGAATATTCCTCCGGAGACTTTAACTGCAAATTCTACAGTACCAACCGGGACAACTTCCTTGGCGCCGTTACTTAATGCTGTAATTATTGTTGATGAAGCACGTAAAACATCAATAACAATAGTTGTTTTTCCGGTAAAGAAAAGTTCATCTGCCTGAACTGGTGAAAATAGAACATCAAGCTTCATAATAGTTTTTACTTTTTAACAAATGGAAGTTTTGTAACAACTGCAGAAAATTCTTTATCTCTTATTTTAAATGCGACTTCACTACCCGCTGCATTTTGCGGTTTATCTACATATCCAAGTGCAATGGGCTTTTCCAAAACCGGACTAACGGTGCCGCTTGTTATCACACCAACTTTTTTGCCTGCTGATGTTATTTCATATCCTTTTCTTGGAAAAGTTTTTTCATCTGAGATCATCGCCACAAGTTTACGGCCCGGTCCTTCCTGCTTAACTTTTGCGATTATATCTTTACCAATAAAATTTCCTTTATCAATCTTAGTGATCCAGCCAAGTCCGGCTTCAATCGGATTTGTAGTTTGATCAATATCATTTCCATAAAGACAATAACCCATTTCAAGCCGAAGCGAATCACGTGCAGCAAGTCCAACCGGCTGAATATCAAATTCTTTTCCTGCTTTGAAGACTTCATCCCAAACTTTTTCTGCTTTTGCCGTATCACCGGTAAAATATAATTCAAAACCAAGTTCTCCTGTATAGCCAGTTCTGGAAATTATCATATCAACGCCAGCAACTTTTCCTTTTGTAAAATGATAGTACTCAAGTTCCGGCAAATCTTTAACAATCTTTTTAATTACTGTTTCGGAATTTGGCCCTTGAACTGCAAGCAACGAATATTCATCACTTTTATTAGCGATTGAAACACCAAACTTATTATTCTCTTTCATCCAGCTCACATCTTTATCAATGTTCGAAGCATTTATGACAAGTAAAAATTCTTTATCGGTTAATTTGTAAACAAGAAGATCATCAACTATTCCTCCATCAGGATAACACATTGCTGAATATTGCACTCTTCCCGGAAAAAGTTTTGATGCATCGTTAATAGTTATGTGTTGAACAAAATCGAGTGCTTTATCTCCGGTGATAAAAACTTCGCCCATATGCGAAACATCAAAAACTCCAACTGAATTACGCACGGCTTTGTGTTCAGCAATTATTGAAGAATACTGAATCGGCATTTCATAGCCGGCAAATTCGACTAACTTTGCACCGAGTTTTTTATGAATATTGTTAAAAGTAGTTTTTTTCATTTAATCGCCCCATTAAAATAGTTTTGGTAAATGTTTCAAGATGACTATTTATTTTTTTTCCAATCGCTAAGAAATTTTTCCAGACCGGTATCAGTAAGCGGATGATTGAACATTTTTTTAATTACATCAAAAGGAATTGTGCAAACATCAGCACCAATCAGTGCTGCTTCAACAACGTGCAGAGGATGTCTGACACTCGCAACAAGCACTTCTGTTTTATAATTGTAATTCCGGTAAATCTGAACTATCTGAGAAATCAAATCCATTCCGCTTGTGCTGATATCATCAAGCCTCCCAACAAACGGACTTATGTAAGTTGCACCGGCTTTTGCAGCAAGGATCGCCTGTGTTGGTGAAAAGCAGAGAGTAACATTTACTTTAATTCCTTCGCTTGTAAGTGTTTTAACGGCTTTCAATCCTTCCATTATAAGAGGAATTTTTACTACAATATTTTTATGGATTTTAGCAAGGTTTCGTCCTTCTTTTAAAATGCCTTCGTAATCTGTGGAAATAACTTCAGCACTCACGGGGCCATCCACAATTTTCAGGATTTCATCAAGCAGCTTTCTGAAATCTTTACCTTCTTTTGAAACAAGGGAAGGATTAGTTGTTACGCCGTCAAGTACGCCAAGTGCTGCTGCTTCTTTAATTTCTTCTATGTTAGCTGTATCTATAAAAAATTTCATAGTTTTTTCTCCTAATTCAGATTATTAGATAATTTAAACTAATCAAATTCCCGGGTTAAATCATGTCCGGTTTTAGCAGAATAAAATTCAAATGTATCAGCTGAGAGGCTTGGATCTTCCCTCAATGTAATTTTCACCAAGTATTTTAACTGAAGCATGAATAATGACTTAATCTTTCCTTCCTTAATTTTTGCAACTGTAGATGGATGTGATTTTAGAATGATACTTCTTTCTCGTGATTTTCTTCTGAACTTTCTCAGCCAGCTCTCGAGGTCATAAACAAGGTGAGAACTTTTTGTTAATAAACCTGTGCCGTGACATTCGGGACAGACTTCTTTAATCGCCTGCACAATGTTTTGTCTTATTCTCTGTCTTGTAATTTGAATCAATCCAAAATCTGACATTGGCAAGATTGATACCTTAGCACGATCTTTTCTGAATTCTTTCTTCAATTCATCGTATACTTTTTTACGGTTCTTATCATCTTCGAGATCAATATAATCTATAACAATTATTCCGCCGATATCTCGTAGTCGCAATTGCCGTGCTATTTCTCGTGAGGCTTCAAGGTCTGTTTTAAGTGAGTTCGATTCCTGATCTTTACTCTTTGCATACTTACCACTGTTTACATCAATTACCACCATTGCTTCGGTATGTTCAATGATAAGATAACCACCACTGGGAAGAGAAACTTTTCGGCCCATAAGTGTTTGGATCTGTTCTGCAATTTTAAAGGCACTGAATATTCCGTAAGTAGATTTATAATACTCGACCTTCTCAGCAATTGCCGGCTGAACAAGCTCAAGGTAGCTTTTTACTTCTTTGTGAAGTTTTTTTGAATCAACAAATATTTTTGAAATGTCACTATTGAAAAGATCACGAATAACACTTACTGTTGTGTTCAAATCCTGGTAAACAAGTGCAGGAGGATTTTCTGTTTTTGCTCCCTTCTCAATCTTTTCCCAGGTTCTCATAAGATTTTTCAAATCATCTTTAAGAATTTCTTCATCCTGTTTTTGAGCAACCGTTCTGATAATTAATCCGTAATTCTCAGGAACGATTTGCCTGGCTATGTAACGAAGTCTCTTGCGTTCTTTGTAATCATAAATTTTCTTGGAAATACCAACCTTGTTATCATAAGGAAGGAGTACGCAAAATCTGCCCGGAAGTGAAACTGATGAAGTTACACGAACTCCTTTGTTGCTTACAGGTTCTTTGATGATCTGGATAAGAATTTCCTGACCTTTTTTTAAGGTGGGGATTTGTGGTTCGGCTCTCCTTACTTCGGGTTTTATTTGAGTGGGAACACTTTCGTTAACTTCTTCATCTTCGTCAACATCGGAATCCTCATCACCAAGCATGTCCTGAAGTTGTTGAGTTCTTTCGCCGATATCTGAAAAATGCAGGAAGGCATCGTGCTTCATGCCTATGTCAATGAATGCAGCACGAATTCCCGGAAGAACTCTTGCAATTCTTCCAAGATAAATGTCGCCCACCATTCGGCGGTTTTCAGGATAGTCTACAAAAAAGTCGACTAAGTTTCCATCTTCCGTGATAGCAACGCGTGTTTGCGTGGAAGAGGAGTTGATAATAATTTCTTTTACCATTTGGTATAAACCTGTTTAATGAAATAAAATATTTCATCGAAAATCTTTTAAAAAATGAAAAGCTCTTCTGCATATCTCTATTTTCTACCGGATAAATAAAGCAGAGAAAATATAAAAACACACTGAAGAATAATATTACAATTTGCATATTGAGCTTTTCGACTAAAATTAATTACGAAAAATTCTATTAATAAATAATATTTTGTTGAAGACTAATTGTCAGAAGTTGCGTTCTTCTTGCTGCCTTCATCATTTAACAATTCTTTTCTGCTAAGGGAGAACTTACCATTTTCAACTTTTAACAGTTTAACTTTAACCTTGTCCCCTGTTTTAAAATAATCGCTAACCTTTTCAACTCTCTTGTTGTCAATCTGAGAAATGTGCAAAAGCCCTTCTTTCCCGGGAAGTATTTCTACAAATGCACCGAAATCCATCAACTTGGTAATAACACCTTCGTAAATTTCTCCGACTTCAGGTGTAGCCGTCATCTTTTTAATATACTCTTTACACTTTACTGCGTTCTCTTTATTTGGTGAAGCTATATTTACTGTTCCATCTTCTTCAATATTTATTTCAACTCCAAACAAACGCTGCATTCCCTGGATTGTTTTTCCGCCGGGACCAATTATTAAACCAATCTGATCCTGTTCAACTTTCATTGAAATTAATCTTGGTGCAAATTCAGAAAGTTGTTCGCGTGCTTGCTCAATTGTCTGATTCATTATTCCAAGGATGTGAAGTCTGCCCTCACGTGCCTGCTGCAAAGCTTTTTCCATTATCTCAAATGATATTCCCTGGATTTTAATATCCATCTGGAATGCAGTTATTCCTTCCGTAGTTCCTGCAACTTTGAAATCCATATCACCGAGATGATCTTCGTTTCCAAGAATATCAGAAAGGATGGCAAACCTATCACCCTCTTTTACTAAACCCATTGCAATTCCTGCAACACCTTTAGTAATTCCAACTCCTGCATCCATCATCGCAAGTGAACCGGCACAAACTGTTGCCATTGAGGAGGAACCATTTGATTCAAGTATATCTGAAATGACCCGAACGGTGTATGGAAAAATTTCTTCAGCCGGAAGAACCATTTTTAAAGCTCTTTCAGCAAGATTGCCATGCCCTATTTCTCTTCTTCCAACTCCGGTCATTCTGCCAACTTCGCCCACACTAAATGGAGGGAAGTTATAGTGAAGCATAAATCTTTTTGTGTATTCTTCACGAAGACCATCAATTATCTGCTCGTCGTTTTTAGTTCCAAGAGTTATTGTTGTCAAGCTTTGTGTTTCGCCTCTGGTGAACAAAGCAGAACCATGTGTACGAGGTAACAAACCAAGTTCAATAGTAATCGGCCTGACTTGAGTTGTGTTTCTTCCATCAAGACGAATTCCTTCGGTAAGAATTCTTTCTCTCATCAATTCTTTTTCAAGATCGTGAAGAATTGAAGCAATTACTTTTTCCTGCTCAGGAAATCTTTCTGCAAGTGCTAAAGTTACTTCTTCCTGAAGTTGTTTATTCCGGGTTGATCTTTCTTCTTTTGTCAGAACTGAATGAACGATGTCTCTGAATTTTTCACCGGCAAGTTCGAGAACTTCTTTTTTCAATTCAGGATCAATTCCATTTTCCTTTATCTCCCATTTCTTTTTTCCCGCTTCATTTCTCAATTCAATCTGAAGCTGAACAATTTTTTTAATTTCGGCCTGGGCAAACCTGAGTGCGGTCAATAAATCTTCTTCGCTAACTTCTTTTGATTCACCTTCGACCATTATAATAGAATCGCTTGTGCCTGCAACTACAAGCTCAAGATCACCCTGTTCAATTTCTGAATGAGTTGGATTTACTATCAATTGCCCGTTGATTCTTCCAATGCGGACTTCAGCAATTGGTCCATCAAACGGAACATCAGATATTGTTAGTGCAGCCGATGCACCTATTGCGGCAAGAACATCTGCATCATTCTGACCATCGTACGAAAGTACAAATGCTACTACCTGAGTTTCGTTCATAAAGTTTTCAGGGAACAGTGGTCTGATTGGTCTGTCAATCAATCTTGAACTGAGAATTTCTTTTTCGGTAGGTCTGCCTTCTCTCTTAATAAATCCGCCTGGAAATTTTCCTGCCGCAGACGTCTTTTCCCTGTACTCAACCTGCAGAGGAAAGAAATCCTGATTTTCTTTTACTTCCGTTGATGCAACAGCAGTAACAAGAACCATTGTGTCTCCGTAGCGGACCATAACCGAGCCGTTAGCCTGTCTTGCATATCTCCCGGTTTCGATGGAGAATGTCTTGCCACCAATTTCAACTTCCTTTTTAACTATCATTTCAAATTCCTTACTTTCTAATGTTCAAATCTTTAATTATTGCTCTGTATCTCTCGATATCTTTTTTAGTGAGATAATCAAGAAGTCTTCTTCTTTTACCAACCATCATCATCAATCCTCTTCTTGAATGATGATCTTTTGCGTGTTTGTTGAAGTGCTCCGTCAGGTCATTAATTCTTTTTGTGAGGAGAGCAACCTGTACTTCTGTTTTGCCAGAGTCTTTTTCACTTCCGCCGTACTTTTTAATAATATCGGCTTTCTCTTGTTTTGTCATTTTATTTAATCCTTATTATTAGTTGTATGATGTAATCCCAGTAACGATCCACTTTAAAGCGGAACAACCGGAATTAATTAATTTGTTTTCTTAAAATTTTTCTTCCGACTTCTTCGTCTTTTTTCATCCGGATAATTAACTCATCAACCGAATTGAATTTCTCTTCATCCCTGATTTTCTCAATCATATTAACCTGCATAACTTCATCATAAATATCTTTGTCAAAATCAAAAATGTAAAACTCAGGAATAATTTCTCCATCTTTATGAAAAGTAGGTCTGCTTCCAAGACTTAACAGACCCAAATGTTTTTCATTTTCAACAACACATTCAGCAGCATAAATTCCCTTTTGCAGGAATCAGCTTATCTTCGTTATCAATCGAGAGGTTGGCAGTTGGAAATCCAAGCTGTCTTCCTCTTCCATCACCGTGAATTATTGTTCCTTTAAACGTATAATTTCTACCAAGCATTTTGCCTGCTTTCACTACATCTCCGGAAAGAAGTGCATTTCTGATTTTTGTGCTGCTTATCGTTTCTCCGTCAACAGAGTATTCTGGAATTAGAGTAACTGAAAAATTAAATTTATTACCAAGCTTTCTGAAGCAGTTCAAAGTTACCGTCTCTTGATTTTCCAAAGTGATGGTCATAACCAATTACTATTTCTTTCAGCCCAATCCCGTTAATAAGATATTTTTCTACAAACTCTTCCGGACTCTGTTTGGAAAACTCTGTTGTAAAATTAATCACAAATAAATTTTCCATTCCGAGTTGTTCTAAAATTACCAGCTTTTCATCCAGAGTGCTTAATATTTTAACATCGTTTCTACCAGGAATAACCTTCCTTGGATGCGGATCAAACGTGATCAGAAAACTTCTTCCGGCAGATTGACGAGACTTCTGCACAACTGTGTCAACAATCTGCTGATGTCCGAGATGAAGACCATCAAAAGTTCCGAGTGTAATTACACTGTTTTGATCCCGTTTTATTTCCGCTAAATCCTTTATTATCCTCATCTTAAATAGCTTTATCAAAAGGGTGTAAATTTATAATAATCCACTCCGAAATAAAAGTTTTTGGCTATAGATTAATACCGGATTGAACATTACGAGCAGCTCTTTATGCCGGAAATAAATCGGAAAAGCTGCTAATCGTAAAAGAATCATCAACATGAAATTCGCCGATTGCTTCTCTTCTTAGTTTCCACAATATTCCTCCGGTTTTAAGTTTCCTCCCAAAATCATCAGCAATAACTCTGATAAAAGTTCCCTTTGAACAAGTTATTGTAAAATGAATATCCGGTAAATCAACTTTATTAATTTCAAATTTTTCAATCAAAATCTTTCTGGGTTCACGATGGATTGATTTTCCTTTTCTTGCCAGATTATAAAGTTTTTTCCCTCCAACTTTAACAGCCGAATACATCGGAGGAGTTTGCTCAATTTCACCTAAAAAACCATCTCGCACTTCAAGTATTTTTTTCTCATCCAGATCATTCGTCAGAGGAATTTCGGTACATTCAGTTTCAGTATCCATTGAAGGTGAACTCAATCCCAATCTAATAATTCCTGAATATGTTTTATTAAGATTTATAAAACGATCCATCTCTTTAGTTTTTTTTCCTGTACAAATAATCATTAATCCGCTTGCCTTCGGATCAAGTGTTCCTGAATGACCAACTTTCTTAACGCCTGTAATTTTTCTAATCTTGCTCACAACCTGGAAAGATGTAGGGCCGGAAGGTTTCTCGACTAAAATTATTTCACCTTCGGAAAAATCTGCATCGGAAAGATCAGGTATTTGATTGGTTATTATTCTGCTTGTGAATTTCATTAATCAATCCTTCTATCTTTTCAACGTAATCGAGTGTGTCATCAATAAAAAATTTTAACTCGGGGACAAATTTTATTCTTATCCTGTGAGCAAGCTCCGTTCTGATATGTCCCAGGCGTGAATTAATTTTATTAAGAACAACATCTCTTCTTTCTTTCTGAAGAACAGAGAGATAAATTTTGGCAATCTTTCAAATCAGCACTTGCTTTAACATCTGTTACAGTAATGAAACCGAGATCATCATCAGGCATCTTGTAAAGCAGGATATGACTTATTTCCTCTTTAATTAATTTCTCTACTTTATCAACTCTGTGTGAAGACATGATTTTTACGCTGGTATTATTAGAATGATAAATATCTTATGATAAAGTTTTCTTCGTTTCTATCAGCTTATATGATTCAATAATATCACTGACTTTAACATCATTATAATTTTGTATATTTAATCCACATTCATAACCTGCATCAACTTCCCGAACATCATCTTTAAATCTTTTCAATGTACCAATATCTCCGTCAAAGATTACAATACCTTCTCTTATCAATCGTATCTTGTTGCTGCGTGCTATTTTACCTTCAAGAACATAGCAGCCTGCAACTGTTCCAAATTTCGGAACTTTGAATATGTCCCTTACTTCAAGTGTAGCAGTAACTTCTTCTGAAATGATTGGAGACAGCAATCCTTCAAGTGCAGATCTGACTTCATTAATTGCATTATAAATAACACTGTAAAGACGAATATCAACATGCTGTTTTTCTGCAAGCTTTCTTGCATTAAGATTTGGTCTAACATGAAAACCAATTATAATTGCTCTCGACGCATCAGCAAGAAGAACATCACTTTCAGATATTCCACCAACGCCTTTATGAATTACTTTAATAATTACTTCCTCAGTAGATAATTTCAGCAATGAATCGGCAAGCGCTTCAACTGAACCGTCAACATCGCCTTTAACTATAAGCGGAAGTTCTTTAACTCCACCAATACTTATCTGCTTAGCAACTTCATCGAGAGTAAGATGATGAATCTGTTTCTGATCTTGTTCACGTTTTAACTGCTGCCTCTTTATTCCAATTTCTCTGGCAACTCTTTCGGATTCAACGACAACAAATGAATCACCAGCCTGAGGCGGACCTTCAAACCCAAGAACTAAAACAGGTGTGGCGGGTGGAGCTTCTGTTACTTTGTTCCCTCTTTCATCAAACATTGCTCTAACTTTACCCTGATAAATACCGGCTATAAAAGGATCACCAATTTTTAATGTTCCCTTTTGAACTAAAATTGTTCCTGTAATTCCTTTTCCTTTATCAAGTTCAGATTCGACAACAACACCGCGAGCAAGCCTTTCCGGATTTGCTTTAAGATCAAGTATTTCAGCTTCTAGAATAATTTTTTCCATCAACTGTTCTACTTTTGTCCCGAGCTTAGCGGATATTTCCACTGCCTGATATTTTCCACCCCATTCTTCAATGAGGATATTTCTATCAGCCAATTGCTGTTTTAGTCTTTCAGGATTTGCACCTGGCTTATCAATTTTATTTATCGCAACAACAATCGGAACTCCAGCAGCCTGCGCATGATTTATTGCTTCAATGGTTTGAGGCATAACGGCATCATCAGCTGCAACTACAAGTACGACAATATCAGTCAATTGAGCACCACGTGCGCGCATTGCGGTAAATGCTTCGTGACCCGGAGTATCAAGGAAAGTAATAGAACGTCCGTTATCAAGTTCAACTTTATAAGCACCAATGTGCTGAGTAATTCCGCCAGACTCACCGGCAACAACGTTAGTTCTTCTTATATAATCAAGAAGAGAGGTTTTTCCATGATCAACATGACCCATAATTGTAACAACCGGAGACCGGGACAATAATTCTACCTGTTCATCTTCAATATCTTCAACAGCATCAGAAGTGTACTCTTCCTGAAGTTCAATATCAAATTCAAACTCATCTGCAACAAGAGTAATTGTTTCAACATCAAGACGCTGGTTGATAGAAACCATCAAACCAAGCTCAATACATTTTGTAATAACATCGCTTACAGGAACATTCATCAGGTTTGCCAACTCGCTCACGGATATATATTCATTAACCCGCAGAGTTTTGCCGGCAATTGTTTTCTCTTCGAGCTTTTTCTCTTCAAGAGCTTCTCTTTCTTTTCTTTTTCTTTTTCTTGCATTTGCACGCCCGGGTGCAGATACATCGTCCATACTCATCAATGTTTTTCTGATTGCTTCCTTTACTTCACGTTCATCAACTTCAAATCGTCTTACCCGCTTTTTCTTTTTAGCTTCGGGAGTTTCATCAACCGCACCCTCGGCTTTTTTCTTCCTGATCCTTGGCTTCCGCTTTTTCTTAACGCCGTCTTCTTTTTCTCCCTCGGTTCCTGTTTTTGGTTTTGTTTCATCTGTTTTTGCAGGCTCTTTCTTTTTCTTCTCGCCCAGATCCATCTTGCCGATTACTTTTAAACCTTTAGCCTTTGGAATTCTGCTTTCTTTTTCTTCTTTTATTTCTGAAACAGCTTCTGTCTCTTCTGCGGGTTGATCAGAATCCTGCACCTGTTTTTCGGATTCTATCTGGGCAGCTTCTTCAACTGCTTTTTCGGTAGCTTTGATGATTGATTCAGCCTCTCCGGCTTCACCTTCGGGGGTTACTTCCTGAACCTCAATTTCTTTACCTTCTTCTTTAGCATCCTTGACAGCTCTTTCCGCTCGCTTCTTGTGGAACTCCGCTATTTTTTTATAATGATGCTCTGCTTTTTCAATATCCTTTTTATAATTAGCATTTATAGCCGCGATCATATCATCCTCCAAAAGGGACATATGATTCTTAACCTTAAAACCTTTACTGTTAAGAAACTCAACGAGTGAGTCAGCAGAAAGATTATACTCGGTAGCGAGTTTATAGATTCTTATTTTCTTTTCTTTAGTATCAGCCATAAATGTATTTTGATATTATTATTCTTCTTCCTCAAATTCAGCCTTAAGCAATTCAATTATCTTATTGGCTTTTTCCTCATCAAACCCTTCAATTTCCATGAGTTTCTGAGCACCTGCGGTTAATACTTCCAATGCAGTATCATAGCGGTTGTTGATCAAAGTATTGTATACCTCTTCGCCAAGTTCTTCCTTCAAATCTATCAGCTCTATATCTTCATCATATTCTTCAAAAGCTTTTTCTTCGCGCAAGACATCTATTTCAAAACCGGTTAGTTTCATAGCAAGACGAATGTTAACACCGTTCCTTCCAACAATCAAGGATACCTGGTCAGAGTCGGCACTTACTGTTGCTTTTTTGGCTTCTTCATCAACTTCAACTTGTTTTATTTTAGCCGGAGCTAATGATCTCTGGATGTAGATCGTAGGATCTTCAGTATAATTAACCACGTCAATATTTTCATTATTCAACTCTCTTACAATTGCATGAATTCTAACTCCTTTCATACCAACACAAGCGCCAACAGCATCTATTCGGGCATCCTGGGATTCAACTGCAACTTTTGCTCTTTCTCCGGGTTCACGGGCGATACTTTTTATCTCAATAATTCCGTCATAAATTTCAGGAATTTCAATTTCAAATAATCTTCTTAAGAACATATTATCGGCTCTTGAAACTATTATCTGCGGACCGCTTCCTGATTTTCTAACCTCTTTAACAATTGCCCTGATCGTTTCACCCTTCTTGTATTTTTCATAAGGTATCTGCTCATCTCTCGGAAGAACAAGTTCGTTCTTATTATGATTAATGAGAATATCACTTTTTCTTATCTGATAAATATCGCCGACAACAATTTCACCAACCAGCTCTTTGTACTCGTTATATATAATATCTTTTTCTATTTCTCTTATTTTCTGATTAAGGCTTTGCTTTGCAAGAGTGATCAGTCTTCTCCCCAATGAAGCAAGAGCAATTTTTTCAACGAAATCTTCACCGACTTCCAGGTCTTCATCATTTCCTTTTCGATTAACTTCCTCAATGCTTATTTGCGTACCGGGATCAATAACTTCATCAACTATTTGTCTTTCCAGATATATTTCAATATCGCCACGGTCCATATTAACCACAACATCGCATCTTGCTTCTTCGCCGTATTTCTTCCTGACTAAAAGAGTAAATACCTCTTCAAGTATGCCTGCAAGCACATCTTTATCAATGCCTTTCATCTTTACCATATCGGCGAAAGATTCAACTATTTCGCGATTCATTTAAGTAGATCTCCTTTAATTAAAACTAACTAATACTTTTGCTTTTATTATGTCCGGAAATTTTATTTTAATTTCTTTGTCTGATTTAAAAGTCAGAACTTCATCTTCTACTAAAACAAGCTTTCCTTTGAATGATGATGAAATACCGGAAGAGTTGAACTCAATTTCAAACAGCCTGTTCAAATGTTTCGGATACTGTTTCAAGAATATCAGCGGTCTTTCCACTCCCGGTGATGAAACATCCAGACGATAAGATTTTAACAGTTCCTTCTCATCTATTTGTTTACTTAATTCTCTGCTGACCAATGCACATTCATCAGCCGAAATATTTATTTCACCGTCAATGAAGACTTCAATTACTCTGATCTGTTCTGAACCGCGAACTATCATATCAATAAGAAATAAATTGTTCTGTTCAGCAACCTGTTGAGCAATTTGGCGTATATTTTCAAAATTCTGATTCATACAAACAAAAATCGCCCAAAAAGGGCGAATAAGGACACTCAAAGATACGTTTATTTAACGAATTACCAAAGCAACTTTATTTACGCACTATTTGATCTGAGTTTTATTAGATGGTGTTTCTTTTTCTTCTGTTTTCTTCTGAAATCCCAATTCTTCCTTCTTTTTCTTTCTTTCATAATTGCTGCTGAAAATTAAACCGATAACCAAACCCAGAATAAAAATTACAACAATCATCACGATCAGGGGCGCCTGAACAGACCATAGTAAAAACTTCAACTCGGTTGCTATTGTGTTTTGAGAAGCTATGATAGCAACCAGTAAGAAGAGTATTGAGATAATTATTATTTTCAGACGCATAGTAACCTCATCAAATAAAATTTAACTGTTTAAATATAAAGAATTATTCTGTGTGATGATCGGGCTCTAGCAGCGAACAATAAACAAAAAAGGCGACTCATTTAGAATCGCCTTTGAAAATGAAACTCCTTTTCCTTTTGGGGATGGGGCTTTACTTCATCAACAACATTTTTTTAGTTTCAATAAAAGTTCCATTTTGCCCGGATGCTTTCAACTGATAAACATAAGTGCCCGATGGCAGGTTGCCTGCATCAAAATTAAATTGATGATAACCGGCATCAAGAGTATGATTAACAAGACTCGCAACCTGTTCGCCAATTACATTATAAATTTCAATTGTTACGCTACTTGTCTGTGGAATTGAAAACTCAATTGTTGTAGAAGGATTAAACGGATTCGGGTAGTTCTGCATCAAAGCAAAATTCTTTGGTGCACCTACTTCTGCAAAAACTTCGCTGCTGTATTCAATTGTTCCATCAAAATCAATTTGCTTTAATCTGTAACTGAAATAACCCATATTCAGATTTTCATCCGTGAAAGCATAGCTTTTTGTTTCTGCTGTTGTTCCAAATCCCGGCACAAAGCCAATCTCAATCCATCTTTCATCAAGAGGAGTTTTTCTTTCAATTGAAAACCCTGAATTGTTAGTCTCGGTTGCTGTTGACCAATTTAATGTAACAGAGTTTTCATTTGCGGCAGCAGTGAATGAAGAAAGCTCAACCGGTATCATCGCCAATGCGAGCAAGTAAGCCTGGTAAGCATCTATTCTTCCCGCACCATATCTGTTATCTTTTCCCGGGTCTCCTTTTTCTATCGCTGTTGTCTGCATAATCATGCTAACTTCTGCAGGTGTTAGATTGGGATTTATTGATAAGAGTAATGCTACAGTTCCGCAAACGTGTGGAGTTGCACCTGACGTGCCGCTAAATGATGCATAGCCTCCTCCATCTGCTGTGGAAGTAGTTCCATTACCGGGTGCTGAAACATCCGGCTTAATCAAGCCCATTGAACCGGGTACGGTTTCATAAGGATAATCCTGATAATTTATCGGCATTGGATAAGGGTAACTTGGATGATTGATTTGAAAATCTTCCCACACTGTTGGACCCCACGGTGAGCTACTGGCAATTATATCTGTTGAAGCAGTAACATTTCCAACTCCAATGACTGAACTCATTCCACCAACAAGTGTTTGATCAGGATGAATCCATGCCGGCGGAGTGTTTCCGGGTGCGGATATATTAAAAGGAATTCCCACTGAATTACCATCGTTGCTTGTTGAATTAGTATGAACAACTCCTGCAGCTAATTCAAAATCATTCAACTGTCTGTGCATTGCATAGTCTGGCTGCGGAGAGAAATACCATTTATAACTATGTGAACTTGTGATAACATCTACACCAACTGCAACAGAGTATTGAATAGCAAGCCACGAAGTTGATTCGCCACTAAGTTTACAATTTATTAATTTCGCGCGAGGTGCTACTCCGGTTTGCGTACCGTTTGTTCCATCACCGCATATGATACCTGCAGTTTGTGTTCCATGTGTACCGCTCGGTCCAACATTATTATCATTGCCTAGAAAATCCCAGCCTATAAAATCATCAATATAGCCATTGGCATCATCATCAACACCATTTACATCGCCGGGATCAAATACCCATGCCGAACCATTATATTCTAAGGTATGTCCATCATTATCAAAATCTTCACCTAAATTATTCCAAATGTTATTAACGAGATCGGGATGGTCCCAATCACAACCGGAATCGTGGTTTGCAGTAATTACTCCTTGTCCGCTATCACCGGCGGCCCAAACTGCGGGTGCATTAATCAAAGTTAATCCTATCTGTGGTGGAGGTGGATTATCACCCGGTTGTGGAGGATAAAATGTTTGAACGACTTCTGTTGGATCGGTTACCAGGCTTTCATCAAACACGGGATCGTATCTTATTACGGCAATCTCATCAAAATCTTCCGCGAGCGAATAAACAACTTCGGGTACAGCAGAAAAAATAATTGTATTAGCTGCCCAGAGGATATCAATTTTGCTCACAAGATTTTGTTGCTTTGCACTTTCAAGGAAATTGCGAACATCCTGCTGTTTTACATTTGCGTATTCTCTTAATATCCTTACAACTTCTTTCTGCCGTTCTTTTTTCGGAAGAAAAGCCGTCTGTTGTCTTAGATCCTCAAATGAATACTGATCGCGAAGTGTTGCGTAAACATCAATCATCTCGTTACTTGCAGCATCAAGTAAAATTGTCTGAAGATAAGGATGGATTACTGAATTACCTGACTGTGCTCTGGAGTCAATTGTTACACTCAACATTAGAAGTATCAGGCAAATTAAAGTGAATGTTTTGTTCATTTATTACCTCACATTTTTTGGAGTTAGGGATTCTGATTTCAAAAATAAAATTGCTTATAATTTCAAGAAATATCAACCCTCTGCTAAAATTTTATTAACATTTATTCGTCTAAAACCAGCTTTTAAATTATTATGAAAATATAAATCTGGATAATTCCTGAATTTTAGGTCAGCAGTTTGCAAATGGTTACCAGCCATGAAGGTTTTTACTTCCACTTAAAGCGGGGCGGTGCAATCGCCCCGTTTTATATCTTGGTTTTATTTCTCCTTGTTTATTTTATTAGTTCCTGTTACCAATAATTACTAAAGCCTTCTCGCCGCTATATCCCACAATAGATATAATATTCTCCTTTACAGTTATTGAGTTAAACGACGTTAATGGCAGTTGAAGAAGATCTTGGTAAATTCTCCAGTCTGCTCCGTTAAAATGTGCTAATAAGGCAAAGTCCCCCACTGCAAATATGTCATTTAGCCCATTACCTCTTATTCTGTTTGTATAGTACAATGGTATTGATATTTCCTCTTTCCATCTACCTGATTTATTATTGAACACTCCTCCACCACTTGTGTAAACTATCCAACCATTCTTTGACCAGGTCGAATTTACTCTTCTTCCTGTATCCCAATGCAGTGAATCAACATTATTATTTTGATCAATGGTTAAAATTTTATGATCACCTAACTCAAGCACGAACGATGTCGCACAAAATATTTGCTTATTATCATTCTTTTGGTTTATAACTCCGAATACATCATTTATATTTACTTCCGTTCCGCTTTCTATTCGGCTCCACAAAGTACCGTTGTAGAAAACGATACTACCCACATTTCCCACTCCATAGATTGATGCGCTTGAATTTCCCCACAATTTTTCTATTGTTGCATTAGGATCAGGCAGACTAAGCCGTGAGAAAACCATTTGAACTGTAGATGAAACACCATCCCATCGAAATATGCTTCCCGCTGCCAGATATATTTCATTCGGACTTATTACTAGAATACCCCTTGGTGTTACTGGGATATTTGTGCTGTGAAAGATTTTCTTTAACTCCCAATTCTGTCCATCCCATTTTGCAATTCCATATGGTTGTGGATCGGGCTGACCAAGCGAGTCATTCAAGAATACAGTACCAACAGCAATTATGTAATTCTCATTTATTATCGAAACATCATAAAGAGCACAACTTCCTGCCGTTCCGCCAAAAGTAAAAGTTTCAAAAGTAAAGTTGTGGCTCGTGGTGTCCAGGGTTGTAACGGTCAGCTCATTGCTGGTTGCTGGATTCTCGATGCTGGATACTTGATACTGGTAGTTTTTGTTTGGTAAAAGCGAGTCAACGTAGAGTAATGTGTCTCCGTAGCACAGAATATTATTCTGTGCCACACTGTCTTGATACAGAATTAAAGTTGCTGGTAGTGCAAGGTTAGTTGTTGTAAGTTTTATCCACGCTTCAATACAGGATACATCTTCAAGAGTTAATTCAAGTGTTGGCTCTTCTCCGTTTGGCGGCGGCGGTTCAGTTGTGTTGCAGTGCTTTAGTAAAAAACCTAAAGTAATAATCAATGCGCTAACAATAAACTTCTTCATTATTCATTCCTCCGTAAATAGCTAATTTTAATTTAGCAGAAATTTACTTATTTGAGTTTAGAGTTTCCCACACGCACAGGCAAAGCTAAATATTTAACTGCAAAATAGTGCTATAAACCTAACTGCGTTTTCACCAAAAAATTAACTCAAAAAAAAAAAAATGAAGAAATTATTTCCAGAGCAGGAAGGAATTTTTACTGTTGTGTATAAATTAAAAACTATTCTTACATAAGAGAAAACATCTTTTAGAAAAATGTCATCTTTAATATAAAAAAGGCGACCTTCCGATCACCTTTCAAACTTTTATAAATAAGATTTAATGTGTTCTACGTACTTAGCAGCACCACCCTGTTGATAACCAGTTTGAGCCACTAACTTACCTAGATTGTCAAAAATTAAAATGGTTGGAAATCCCTGGATACCATATTTCTGAGCTAACATATTATTATAAGATTTTGTTTCCTCTGTTTGTTCAATGCTTTTAGGGAAGTCAAGCATAACAAGAACTAAACTTTTCTTTGCATATTCTTCAAATTCTTTTTGCTGAAACACCTCGGCACTGAGTCTTTTACACCAGATACACCAGTCGCTACCTGTGAAGTTAACCAGGACTGCTTTGTTTTCTTTCTTTGCCTGTTCAATAGCCTTTTCCAGATTTCCACTCCATTCCAGATTGCCAGATGATGCTGACTGACCGTTGTTACAAGAAGTGAATAAAAAAATAAATAATACAAAAAGGGCTGATATTTGTTTCAAATTAGGTCTCCTGTTTTTTGGGTGATCTAAAAATATTAATTCGTGTTTATTTGATACAATAACTAATTAGAAGATTCAGATGTTTAATAAATTAATCAGTGCAATTATATTTCCTCAACATCAATTTCCTCAATTTCTTTTGGTTTTGGCGGACGCTCATAAAGTTGGGCAAGTCCATTATAATGTTTTGAAAGATTTTCACCAATCTGATCCCATGTAAACCTCCAGCTCCAATTACCACCGGTAGTACTTGGGAAATTCATTCGGGCTTCGGTTCCAAGATTCAAAATATCCTGCATCGGAATAATTACAATATTTGCAACCGATGCATAAGAAACTCTTATTAACTCTGCAAGAAAATCCTCGCCGAAATAATTAAGGTAAACCTGAGCATGTTCGTAAATATCATTCTTACCTTTATTTAATTTTTCTTTTTCGAAATAAGCACGCGTTGTATCGTTATCGTGTGTACCTGTATAGACGACACAATTTGGAATGAAGTTGTGAGGTAAGAATTTAGTTTCCATCTTCGTACCGAAAGCAAATTGTAAAACTTTCATTCCGGGGAACCCAAACTTATCCCGCAGAGCTTCAACGGGTGGAGTAATCACACCAAGATCTTCGGCAAGAATCGGCAGTTCGCCAAGATATTTTTTTAAAGTAGTAAATAATTTTTCGCCCGGTGCTTTGGTCCACTTGCCTTTCTGCGCGGTTATTTCACCACCGGGAATTTTCCAGTAAGCTTCGAAACCACGGAAGTGATCTATTCTAACAATATCAACAAGATCAAATAAACTTGAAAATCTTTTTCGCCACCAGAGAAAATCATCTTTCTCCATTTCATCCCATTTGTAAAGCGGGTTTCCCCAGAGCTGCCCGGTTTCGCTAAAATAATCAGGAGGAACTCCTGCAATGAAAGTTAAATTTCCTTCTTCATCCACAGTAAAAAGTTCTTTGTTTGCCCAGAGATCAGAGCTATCATATGCAATGAAGATGGGCATGTCGCCAATAATTTTTATTCCTTTTTCGTTTGCGTATTTTCTTAAAGAATTCCACTGTGTGAAAAAGTTGAACTGAACAAATTTCTGATACTGAATTTCGTCACCAAGTTTTTTCTCCCATTCAACTAAAACTTTTTTATCTCTTTGAACAAGCCCCTTCTCCCAACTGCTCCAAACTGCACCGCCGTGGTGATCTTTTAAAGCCATAAAAAGTGCAAAGTCATCCAGCCATTCTTTATGAGTTTCACAAAACTTTTTAAATTCTTTTTCTATGTGGTTCGAGTTATTCTTAAAGTTTATGTAAGCCTTTTTAAGAATTGATTTTTTATAATCAATAGCCTGTCCATAATCTATTCGGTTCGGATCAGATTGAAATGGAGTTTCCAAATCATTCTCAGAAAGGAAACCATCTTCTTTTAATTTTTCAGGACTGATTAATAATGGATTTCCGGCAAATGCAGAAAAACATTGGTAAGGTGAATCGCCGTAACCGGTGGGACCGAGCGGAAAAACCTGCCATAAATTTTGCCCGGCTTCATTTAAGAAATCAATAAACTTGTAAGCTTCCCTGCCAAAATCTCCAATACCATAATTGCCAGGTAAAGATGTTGGATGAAGAAGAATGCCGGCACTGCGTTCGAATTGCATATAATATAATATCCTTTGAAATTTTAGAGAGGAAAAATAGTAATTGTATATACCAATCAGAAGGGTAAATGATAACAAAAAAGGCTGTCATTTTCTGACAGCCTCGTGAAAATAATTACATTCATTAATAAATTTATAGGCTTATTTGAATTCCAACATTCAGTCCCACATTACTAAATGGAAGGAAAACTGGCCCCTGAGTATTCTCATCATTCGAAGTCCATTCATCTTCAAATTTGATAGTCTCTGTCATACCTTCAGAATCTGTTACTTCAATTTCATCTGGTTTCCAGGTTAAGCTTACAAAATCAAGTTCTGCAATAAAATTAATTTGAGTATTAATTGGAACAAGAATTCCTACTCCGCCTGTCAAACCAAAATCCACTCCACCACCGAAAGTTCCTGTTTCTGTATCGTCATTACTATTAACAGATTCTAATTCTGTGGCTGGAAGTGCAATCAATAAACCGAACTTCATAAATGGTTTTACATTCTCTACAGGAACATTTACAACAAGGGTCGGTGCAAATCCCAAAAAAGAACCTTTAATTGTATTCGTCTGAGTTGCAGTACCAAATTCGTAATTTTCTTCAAATTCAGTTGACAGTTTGTAGACCACACCTAATTCGCCAGAAAGGTAAGAAGAAAAGTTATACCCAATGGCACCGGCAATGTTTGGACCTTTACCAAACGATCCATTAACAGCTTCATAGCTATAATCTTCTGAGGTTGAGCCAGTGACGTTAGTACCTACATTGAAAGAGTTGAAATCTAAATTGTATCCTCCACCAATTTTAAAATAAACCTGGGAAAATGATAACCCGGACGATAAGAACACAAACAAGAAAAAGTAAAACAATGCAAAATTCTTCATTATTCTCTCCCGTATTGTTAATAATAAATTAATTAAAATAGCCTTTCAAACTTAAGTTATTTATGATATAAAAAAGAAAATCCTCTGGGTAAGTAGTCTCAGAGGATTTGAATAAATTAAAATTAATTATAAATGTACATTTAATATCACACTGAATGTACTTATTCCGAACGAGCTGCTGCTTGGACCTTCTTCGGTGCCATCTTCAGTGGTGATTTCAGGTTTTCCCAGGCTCTGGAAACCGAGTGTATACTTTCCGCCGAGAGATAATCCTTCAGTAAAATACCAATCAAATCCGAATTGAGCGGCAATACCTATACCATTTCCGGAGTATTCAGTTGTGGCAGTTTCTCCACCATCAGGTGTAAAGTCCATACTTCCGGAAAGACGACCGTAATTAACACGTAGTCCGATGTATGGCGAAACACTGTAAAGTGATTTTAGATGATAATTTGCATCAACACTAATTCCGAAAGTGGTTAAACTACTCTCTGATTTTCCATTATCATCCTCAAGAGTGCTGGAACTTGTTGCAAAATTAAGTCCACCAACAAGAGCTATCCTGTCAGTAATAAAATAGCGATATCCTGCACCAAAGAGATTTGCATCAGATAAGTCAGCATCAGGTATACTAATTGTGCCAATATAAACCGGTTCAAGATTACTTTGAAATGGAGTATACTGGAAAACAAAGGACTGAGCACCTTTGTGTACTTCAGGCTTTGGTCCATCATAATTTGAATTCATCTGTGAGAAAAGAGTAGTGCAGCTCACAAGAAGAATAAACACAAATGAACGAATGAATGTTTTCATAAGAACTCTCCTAATTTGTTAGTATTTTTTTTGAGAAAAACTATTGAAAATCTTAAAGGTTGATTTTTCATTTTCAATATTAGCGAAACGGTTAGGTCAACAATTACGCCAGAAAAATTATTAAAAAAGTATCCTTTTCACTAACTTAAGCTTACATTCAAAGGAATTAATGAAACTACTTAGAAATCTTTACAACTGGGTTCTTCACTGGTCTGAAACCAGGTACGGCACAACTGCACTTTTCATTTTAGCATTTGCTGAATCATCATTCTTTCCCATCCCACCGGATGCTCTTCTTATTGCCCTCGTTCTTGGCTCAAGTAAGAAGGCTTTTAAATTTGCAACTGTTTGCCTGATAGGTTCAGTAGCCGGTGCTTTGTTTGGATATGCAATCGGTCATTATCTATGGTGGACTCCCTCAAATGAATTTACAGGAATAGCAAATTTTTTCTTCAACAATATTCCAAGTTTCACTTCGCAATCATTTTACGACATTCAGAAACTGTATGTGGAATATGATTTCTGGATAATTTTTACTGCAGGATTCACACCGCTTCCATACAAGCTGATCACAATTTCTTCGGGAGCTTTTAATATTAATTTGGTAATGTTCATCATAGCTTCTATTATCAGTCGTGGTGCGCGCTTCTTTTTAGTTGCTGCTTTGATCTGGAAATTTGGTCCGCAGATAAAATTATTTATTGATAAATATTTCAACTGGCTGGCAATTGCATTTACCGTTCTTCTGATTGGCGGCTTTGTAGCCATTAAGTATATTTTGTAAGCGATAATCAGGCGTTTGTAAGTTAACTTTTGCTAATCACCAATCGAATCAATCAAATTGCTTTTGATAATTAACCATTCACTTATTACATTTAACTAAAGATTACAACTTAAACTGTAAAAGTTTGGTTGTTCTGCTTAATTAAAAATCGATTACAAAAACTATTCGGAAAGGATTAAGCAATGAAAACATACGTTATGCTCACAAAACTATCTCCTGAATCTTCCAAGCAAATGAAAGACCGTGCGAAGCTCGGCAGGCAGTGGCTTGATACTGTAAAAACCAAATGCCCCGAAGTAAAATTTATTGCACATTATGCTTTGCTCGGGCACTACGATTTCCTTGACATTTATGAAGCTCCTGATGAAGAAACTGCTGCAAAAGTTTCAATGATTAGTTTGTCAAGTGGTGCATTCCAGGCAGAGAGTTTATCTGCAATTCCATACAAAAGATTTTTGGAACTGGCTGACGAGATTTCCTAATGGTTTAGATTGGTTTGAAGCCGGCATTAGGTGAAGATTAAGAAGAGAGTGAAACTTTTAATTTTCAAGTGAACGATAATGCGGAAGATCATCCCTGCAGGTTTGCCTTGAAGTAATTAGCAATCTCTTCTATAGAATCGAATGTCTTTACCATTTCAAAATTTCTTCCTTCAAGTTTCATTTGCTGGTTCATTTCGGAAACGATCGTCTTCCAAAGCTTTGAGTGACATGCAATTGGTTTTACTTTCATAATGTCTTTATTACAATATTCCCACACAGCCGCTAATTCGAGGAAAGTTCCTGTTCCTCCCTGCAAAACAACAAACCCATCTCCTAAATCTATGAGCTTGTTTATTCTTTCAAACAAAGTATCACAAACTATTTCTTTAGTTACATATTTGTTTGTTCTACTGTTCCATAAATTAACCGTAACACCAATAGCTTCAGCCCCACCCTCAACCGCACCTTTGGATGCAGCTTCCATAATTCCACTGAATCCGCCCGTACAGATATCAAAACCACATAATGCTAATTCTTTTGCAAGTCTATATGCGGTTACATATTGCTCATCGTTATTTAACGGTTTCGAGCTTCCAAAAATGGTTATTGTTTTTTTCATAGATAAAATATTTAATTGCCATCAGAAATATATGCAATAAAAAAATCCGCACCCCTTGGCAGGTTACGGATTTTCCGACAAAAATATTTCCAAAAAAATTATTTAGCGTTTGAGCCACGAAGTGTTGCAGTGATTTCTATGCTTTCGGCAACCTTCTGACCAACAAGCATATTTTCAACATCATAGTCAGATAAAGAAATGTTGAATTTCGCCATTACACCCAATAGGTCACCGGGGGCAAATTGTTTTGTTTGCTCACTGGCATCCAGGTAAGTCAAAGTAACATCAGAAACAACTTCTTTCGTAACACCGTGTACTGAAAAATCTCCGGTTACTTTTGCTTCAATTCTATTATCTTCAACTAGCTTTACATCTCCGACTTTTTTTATTGAAAAAATAATCTCAGGATAATTATCTGCATCCAGCCAGTTTTCACTTCTGAGATGCTCATCTCTTAAATCAATTGCCGTTTTAATTGAAGCAGCTGAAATTATGATTGAGCCTTTCATAGTTTTAATATCTGCCAAATTAAGAGACACCTTTCCCTTAACATCATTGGATATACCAGTGATATCTTCAAGCGGTGTAGTACTGAAGAACTTAACCTGGTTTCTTTTATCTTCAAAGTTAAAGTTTTGTTCACCGGTTGCTTTAACTTTAAAGCCCTGTGCAAGGGAAATTGAAACTGCGGCAAACAGCACAATTATAGTTTTAATTAGTGTTTTCATTTCTTCTCCTTTGTTTTTTTGATTTGAATGTAAAAAATAAAATCGCTGATATTAATACAACGACTCCTGAAAAAACAGCTGTGTGCGGCAAAAGACCCGGAATAAATTTTTCCTGATACTCTTTTTGCGGTTCTAAGCCTAATGCTCTATCGAGTTCTGATATTTCCTGTTCTACCCAGATTCCATCTTTAGATAAAATCTCAGCTCCGCTCGCAAGCCACCAAACAAGAGCAGCGGCAATGATTAATAATGCAAAAAGTATTACGGACTTTTGTTTGCTGTTCATAATGAACCTAGATTGTTATAAATATTAAATTGTCTAAATTTTCAATAAGGTTTTAATAAAATCTAATTACTTTTTATTATTGAGCGCGGGAAGGCGCAAATGATTTTACCAAATTACTGTTTTATGTTACAACATATATTCCTAAAGTTCAAGATATTTCTTTTCATATTAAGGTAAACATATAATGACAGGAAAAAGTTTCGACATAATAGTAATAGGTGGAGGAATAATCGGGACAGCGACCGCCCTTTCTCTTCAAAATAAGTTGAAATTGAATGTTTTACTAATTGAAGCCGAAAAATCATTAGCATTTCATCAGACGGGAAATAACAGCGGGGTGATTCATTCCGGACTTTATTATAAGCCGGGATCATTAAAAGCTAAAAATTGCACACACGGAAGCGAAATGCTCTACAGATTCTGTGATGAGCACAATATTCCTTTTGAAAAATGCGGTAAATTAGTGGTGGCAACTTCTGATGCCGAGATGGATGCTCTCGATGAACTCTTTAAAAGAGGAGTTGCAAATGGTTTGATAGGAATTAAAAAATTAAGTGCGGAAGAAATTAAAAATTATGAGCCGTACACAGCAGGCATTGCAGGTTTATTTGTTCCTCAAACCGGAATAGTAGATTACTCTCTTGTTACTAATACTTATGCTAAAAAATTTTTAGATGAAGGTGGTTATATCGAAACAAGTTGTGAGTTCCTTTCATTTAATAATTACAATGGTGAAATAATTGTGTCAACCAGAAAAGGTGAATTTAAAACTAAATTCCTCGTGAACTGCGCCGGGTTACAGTGCGACAGAATAGCAAAACTTTGTGGTGTTAATCCCGGCTTGCAGATTATTCCTTTCCGGGGAGAATATTACAAATTGAAAAAAGAAAAAGAATATTTGGTTAAAAATTTAATTTATCCCGTTCCGGATCCTCGCTTTCCGTTTCTAGGAGTTCACTTTACAAGAATGATCAAAGGTGGTGTTGAAGCAGGACCGAACGCCGTTCTTGCATTCAAGAGAGAAGGTTACACTAAAAAAAGTTTTTCTTTTGCTGATGTCTCACAGATGCTTTTATATTCAGGATTCTGGAAAATGGCTTCAAAATATTATAAGATGGGGTTTGAGGAATTTCATCGTTCATTCAGTAAGAAAGCATTTGTAAAAGCATTACAAAAATTAATTCCTGAAATTCAGGAAAGTGACATTGAATCAGGTGGTGCCGGTGTCCGGGCTCAAGCTTTAGACCTGGATGGAAAACTTGTTGATGATTTCCGCGTTGTGGAAGCTGGCAAAATGGTACACGTGCTTAATGCACCATCACCGGCAGCAACTGCGTCACTTAGCATTGGCAATACTATCTCAGATCTTGTAAAAAGAAAATTTGAAAAAGAGGTTAAGCGTTGAAGATGGACATAATTTTAATTCTTGGAAAAATCATTTCAATAAAAAATTTGATGCTAATAAAAAGTGCTGTCCAAAAACTTTTTAAAGATTTAGAAAGTCAGTCGAATGACGAGATCACATACAAACTTGATGGGAATGATCAGTCAATCAAAAAAGAATTTCTTTTAAAAGAGTTAAAGCAGATTCTTGATACTAAAACAATTGAGAGGACAAGATATTATCTGAACAGGCTTATCAAAGCGCTATCGGTTCAAAAAGAAGGCAAGATAAATGATCTGAACTTAAACCGATGGAAAGAATATGAAGATATAATAACGGATAGTTTATGGATTTTTGACAAGCGAGACACATCAGGAACTCATAAGGCTGGATACTGGGGCAACTTCATTCCGCAAATTCCAAATCAACTTTTGAGAAGATTTACAAAAAAAGGAGAGTGGGTTCTGGATCCTTTCCTTGGAAGTGGAACAACTCTCATCGAATGTAAACGTCTTGGAAGAAATGGAATTGGTGTTGAATTGAATCCATCTGTTGCTAAATCAACTGAGTTACTTCTTAAAAAAGAAAAAAATACTGATAAGATTAAAACAAAAATAATCGTGGCAGACAGCAGCAAAGTCAATTTTAATACTGAACTAAAATCACTAAAAACGAAATCATTCCAGTTTGCAATTATGCACCCTCCATACTGGGACATCATTAAGTTCAGTAGTAAGAAGGATGATTTATCAAATGCTAATTCTGTTCAGTCATTCATTAAGATGTTCGGCAATGTTGTTGAGAATATTTATCCACTGCTCGATCAGAAAAGATATTGTGCGGTTATTATTGGAGACAAGTACGAATCCGGTGAATGGATACCGCTCGGTTTTTATGTTATGCAGGAAATGATGAAAAGAGGATTCAAGCTTAAATCAACCATCGTAAAAAATTTTGATCAAACAACCGCAAAGAGAAACCAGAAGGAACTTTGGAGATACAGAGCTCTGGCTGGCGGATTTTATATTTTTAAACACGAATACATTTTCTTATTTCAAAAATAAAGTGATAGCACAATGAGAATTTTTCTATTTCCTTTATTCTTATTTTTAATATTAATTAATGTCAATTGCTCAACAAGTGAAGCAGAAAAAATGAAGATAAACTTATTACATGATATCTGGGCACTAGAATCTATTCAGGGAGAAAAAATAATAATTGATGAAACCATCAAAAATTTGCCGGTGTTGGAAATTTATGTCGAAGAAGAAAGAGTACACGGCAACACAAGTTGTAATACTATTGATGGTAAAGTTGTCATAAATAAAAACAATATTAAATTTTCTGACATCATAACAACCGAAATGGCTTGTCCCGGAGATCTGGAAAAAAAATTTCTTTCCGCCCTTCGAAAGGTTAACAATTACAAAGTTGAAAAAATGAAATTGTATTTATATGAAGATGAAAACGAAATAATGATTTTTCAAAAAATTGACTGATATTTGTTTCGATGAAATCTGATTTAGTAACAATTGAAAAAGAATTAAAAAAAAGGTTAGCCTCCCCGTATAAGTGGGGAAGAAAACAGAATGATGACTTTGATAAACTCACAAATTTTGTTTACAGAATTTCTTTATTTGAAGAAGTGCTGAAAGAAATTGAAATCAGGTTTAAAAAAGATAAAGAGCATGAAAACATTGCAAACTATGCACTGAACAGGTGGTATAATTTCTGGTCTGCACAAGCAGTGGAAAAAATATTCTGCTCACTTCCGAATGTTAAGCCCGCACTGGATTCAAAAGACAGGTTGGTTGACTTTTCAATTGATGGTGTAACCTTCGATCATAAAACTTCTGTCTTCCCTAAAAACTTTCCCCACCCGATTAGCGAAGCAATTAAAAAAACGGAGGAATTAATAAAATGGCTTTATAAAAATCAATCCCAACAACAAAGAAAACATTTGAAAAACAGGTTGTTTATTGTTTTGTATTCCGCAGATGGTGAACACTGGAAATTGAAAGCTGAAATTTTCTGGCTGAAAGAAAGAATTGAAAAATATATGATCGGGTTTAATCCACACTATCTTTTAAAGTTCCAACTTGAAAAAAATCAGGAAACAATTTCTGACGTAATCTGGGCTATTAAGAAATAATATAGTCTATTAAGCCTGAGGGGAACAATGACAGTTTAAAATCTCTTTAATCCTTTTATTTTGATTTAAACGTATGTAACTGTTAATGGATATTTGCTTAAACCAAATGCTTACTTATATTTGACTTATGTCATTATCATATCGGAATTCTTCAAAAATTTGTCTGATTTTACTTTTAGAGTTCACCTTATCGAATAACTTCGCTCAATCAATTACATTTAATCACCTCACTGTAGAAAATGGACTCTCTAATAACATTGTAAACACAGTCATTCAGGATCAGATCGGATTTATGTGGTTTGCCACCGAAGATGGATTAAACCGCTATGATGGTTACGGTTTTAAAATATTTCGCCACGATCCTGAAAATCAAAACAGCATTTCAGATAACAGTGTATGGGCTTTGAGTGAGGATAGACAAGGGAACATTTGGATCGGAACAAAGGCAGGTATTTTGGACAAGTATAATCCTGAAAGTGAAAAGTTCAATCATTGGGAAATCAAATCTGATCTCACCGAAGAAAATAGTATAACTTCAATTTATGAAGGCAGTAAAGGAAATATCTGGATTGGCACCTATAAAGATGGCTTGTACAGATTGAATCCTTCAACAAATAAAATCGATCATTGGAGTCCAACGACTGATGATAAAAGTCTAAGTCATAATTATGTTCATGATATCAGCGAAGACAATGATGGTAATATACTTATCGGTACACACAAGGGTTTAAACAAATTTAATCCCGACTCACCTCAAGATGGATTTGAAAAATTTTTTTATAATCCTGATAGTCAAAAAAGTCTAAGTAATGATTTAATATGGGGAATCTCAAAATCAACTCTCTTTCTCGATAACATGTGGGTGTGCACTTTAAATAATCTCACAAAATTTAACTCGACAAAATCAATATTGGAAAGGATAGAAATTGCTAATCCAAAAAATTTACAATATGGGAAGAGCATTAATTCTGTAGTTGAAGAAAATGTAAACGGTGAAAATATTTTATGGTTAGGCTCTTATTCAGGATTGGTTCGGATCAATCTTTCCACAGGTGTTACTAAAAGGATTGTGCATAATGAACAAAGTGTTCAAAGTCTTAGCAGCAATCAAATTAATCATATAATTAGGGACCGGACCGGAGTACTTTGGGTTGCTACAGAAAACGGCGTAAGCTATAGTACTCCTAAATCAACTTCGTTTAATTCAATTACTTTGGGTAACGATGGGTCCAATATTATTTCAGCGTTAAAGAAGAAAAACATAACAGCAATTTCTAAGTTCGATGATAATAAGATTTGGATTGGGACCGCAAATGGATTGTACTTACTAGATGATATAGGGTTTAATCCTAGGATCAAAAAACTATCTGAGTTTAGTAATGACCACATCTGGTCGCTTACATCAATGAATGAAAATGAAATTTGGGTTGGGACTTTCGGTAAAGGTTTGAAGCAGTTTAAATATGACGAAAACAAAATTGTTAATTGGGATTTAAAAGATCCTAAAATCCGAACTCAGTCAGTTTTTTATAACAGAGCACTTCTTACAGATAGTAAAAAAAATATTTGGGTTGGTTATTGGGGAGTTGGTGCTTCACAAATAAATCCACGAACAGGCAAATCAGAAGTTTGGTTAAATGAGCCGGGAAATCCCAAAAGCATTAGTCATAATGATGTGTGGGTGATAACAGAAGATAGATTCGGCAGAATATGGCTTGGCACCAGGGGTGGTGGTTTAAACTTATTTGAAGACAAAGATGGAGGAATATTTCATCACTGGTTACAAAATCAAAATGAAGAGAACGGCTTAAGCAGCAATAATATAAGTGCAATTTGCGAAGCAAAAAACATAATGGATCCCGCCAATTCTGAAACTGTTTTATGGATAGGCACAAGCGATGGTTTAAATAAATTTACAATAAAAAATAGTGTGAGTACGGAATTGTACGACATCGAAATTGAAAATCTTTTTTATACAGTAAAGGATGGATTACCAGACAATTCCGTTAACAGCATAATCGAAAGTGATGAGGGAAATCTCTGGCTTGGTACCGGTTCCGGAATTTCTTTCTTTGATGTGAATACAAAAACATTCACAAATTTTTCTTCCTCAGATGGAATTAACGGTACTCTGATGAATCCTGAATCTGCTTTAAGGCTTGATAATGGTCTTATGTTATTTGGAAGTACAAAAGGGTTGAACATTTTTAATCCACAAAATATTCAGCTCTCGCCCTATAAACCAAATGTTGTAATTACAGATTTCCAGATATTCAACAAATCTTTAGAGATAGGTAATAATTCCCCGCTCAAAAAAAGTATCCAGACAACAGATGAAATAATACTTTCAAATAATCAAAATGTTTTTTCGTTTGAGTTTGCTGCGTTGGATTATAATTCTTCTCAGTCAATTGAATACGCTTACAAGATGGAAGGATTTGATAAAGATTGGATCGAAAGTGGAAAGAGAAGATTTGTCACATATACTAATCTTGATCCCGGCAAGTATGAATTTAAAGTGAAATCTACCAACGCAGATGGTATCTGGAATGACCAGTTTACCTCTTTAAATATTTTAATCAACCCACCCTGGTGGAAAACTTTATGGGCTTACGGTTTGTATGTTGTTTTAATTTTACTTGGATTAGTAGGTATAAGACGATTTGAATTAAACCGTGCAAAATTGCGCAACGAATTAAAACTCAGAGAATTTGAAGTAAGAAAGAAAACTGAACTTGAAGAGGTTAAGTCTCGGTTTTTTGCAAATCTTTCTCATGAATTCCGAACTCCTCTTATGCTTATAAAAGGACCGCTTGAACAATTAAAAATAGGGAAAAGCAACTATTCTGAAAACATTGATCTGATTCAACGAAACAGTGACCGACTTAAAGAGCTTATAGATCAACTACTCGAATTATCGCAGTTGGAAAAAGCAGCTATTCCTTTAAAGGCAAAACAGGGAAATGTAATTGCAATGTTGAAAGGTTTAATATCCTCATTTGAATCCTTAGCTATACAAAAAAATATTTCAATAAAATTTGAAAGCGATACCGACTCTAAAGTGTGCTGGATTGACAGGGATAAATTTGAAAAAATTATTAACAACCTCTTGTCAAATGCTTTTAAATTTACACCAGATGGAGGAAGTGTAAGTATAGATGTTAAAGAATCATCTTCAGAAGGAAAACAGTTTGCCGAAATTAAAATCTCAGATACCGGTGTTAGCATTCCAAAAGATAAGATTGATAAAGTCTTCGATCGTTTTTTCCAGGTGGATGATTCCACTCAACGCTCTCACGGAGGATCAGGAATAGGTTTGGCTTTGGTTAAAGAATTTGTTGATTTGCATAGATGGGAAATATTTGTGGAAAGTGAAAAAGGAAAAGGAACTGAATTTAATATTCAAATTCCGATGTGGGATGATTATTTGAATGCTGATGAAAAAATTCAAACTGAATGTCTGAGTGAAACCGGAATTATAGATTTAAAAAGATTACAGAAGAAAAATACTTTGAACCGTCCACTCGTATCATAAAACAAGATGGATTTGCCGATGCAAATAATAAACCTTCGATTCTAATTGTAGATGATTCTGAAGATGTTAGAATATATTTATCAGGCTTGCTCGAAAGTAATTATAAAATTTCCGAAGCGGAAAATGGTGAAGAAGGAATTATTTCTGCAACCGAGAATATGCCTGACTTAATTATCAGCGATGTAATGATGCCATCGATGGATGGGATAGAATTTTGCAGGAGAATAAAATCGGAGTGGCAAACAAGCGATATTCCGGTTATTCTTTTAACCGCAAAAGCATCTGCAGAAAGTAAAATTGAAGGACTGGAAATTGGTGCCGATGATTATCTTACCAAACCTTTTGATTCGAAAGAACTCTTTACCCGGATTAAAAATCTTCTTGAACAGAGAAAAAGATTAAGGGATAAATACAATAAAGATCCGGACGCAATAACTGAAACGAGTTAATTTAAATAAAGCTGATCAGGATTTTCTTAATAAATTTTTAGAGTTAATAGAAAATAATCTTGATAAAACTAATTTCGGCACAGAACAATTATCAAAAGAATTATTCGTAAGCCGTACACAGCTTCACAGGAAAATCCTAACAATAACCGGACAAGCACCGGGAGAATTTATAAGGATAATTAAACTAAAAAAGGCTGCAAAATTATTGCTTGACGGAAAGTTGTCAGTAACACAAGTTGCGTATGAAATTGGTTTTTCAAGTCCCGCACAATTTACCAGAGCATTCTCAAAGCAATTTAATTGCGTCCCATCAGAGTATCCATCAAAGCAAAAAAAGTAAAAATAGAGTCTCTTTTCAAAACTTTTTACGTGTTGTAACAAAACAGCAAAATTCTGTAACAAATCAGACAGCAACCCGCCTTTCAATAATCTACATTTGTATCAGTTAACGATTTCGCTCAGAAATTCAGTCGAAGTTCAGTTGAAAAAGAAAATCAGCATGGAAAATAGTACAGAGCAAATTCAAAAAAAGGAAAAACTGGTTACCAGGCTGATAATTATCATATCAATTTCCATTGGGATACTAATAACATTTTTAATTACAGGAATACTGGATTTTATTAACTAAAAGTCAATCAATGAATATCATAAAATCATATTATTCAATATCTAACTTAGGAGTAACTTTCATGAAAACCATTCTTTCACTTCTCATAGTCGTTCTTTTTTCATTTACCAGTCTTAACGCCCAAAATAAAATGTCTCTTGGTGCAGGTTTAGTTGTATCGCTTCCAATGGGTGATTTTGGTGACGCCGCAAATACCGGTTTTGGAGGTACAGCAATTTTTGAATTAGGCTTTATGCCGCAGCTTGTCGGAGTCGCTAACATTGGTTACATAGTTTATGGTACCGAAGCTGACGAAGTAGATTTTAGTACCGTTCCCTTGTTGGTTGGAGTAAAATATTACTTCGTACCGGGTGTTGGTTTTTATGGAATAGGACAAATAGGACTCAATTTCTTTTCAACTAGTGTTGAGGTTCCTTCAGTCCCCGGTTATAGTGGTGGATCAGCCAGTGCAACCTCAACAGAATTTACATTTGTAATAGGTGCTGGTTACCAACTACCGGTCGGTTCAAATGTCTATTTGGATTTCAATGGCACTTTTAATTTGATGAGTGACTTTAATAATATTCAACTATGGGCTGGTGCAAAATTCGGGTTGTAATTATTTATAAGAAAGATGAGAGAACCACTTATAAATAGGACGTTATATTCGAATTCAAAAACAGAAAATGGAACAAAAAAAAATGGAGAAGTTATAATGAAATTCACGATACTTTTATTTCTATTGCTCTCACTACAAGTATTTGCTCAGATAACTATTACTAACAATGATATCTCAAATATGTTAGCTGTTGGAAATGAAATAACCATCAGGGAGAACGAAAGTGGAGGTACAGTTAATATAGGTCAACTAGGAGGTGACAACATCTGGGATTTTTCATGGTTCCAGGGAAATTTACAATTGGATATGGTTAGTATAGATCCGGCGACTTCTCCATTTATTGACGAATTTCCTGATGCTAATATTGTAACATACAGTGTTGGTGATTTTGAAGGAGATCAGGGCGAGTTATGGAATCATTCTTCAGTGAATGGTAGTTTTGATAATTTTGGTTATGGGGCCGTTATAAGTTCACAACCCCTTGATACCCTGGCTGTAATAAATAATCCTGCTCGAATTGAAGTCGAATTACCTTTAACTATTAATTCCTCCTGGTCACATTCATATACGCAGACACTATATATAAATGGAATGCCATTCATTTCATCTCAAGTTAATTTTAGTGTGGTTGTAGATGCTTACGGAATAATGACTTTACCCGGGGGAGAAAGTTATGAAGCCTTAAGGATGAGAGAAACTATGACTATAAATGGAACTACTAGTGTTACATATCAATTTCTGTCAAAAAACGGGGCTCAGGTTGGGGTGTTTGCATCCGATTCTAATCCACCCGATACTGGTTATATATCCACCGAAGGCTACAGTTGGAATTTTGATTTTTCCGGTGGTGGAAGTTTAGATCTAGTTATTACTCATCCTGGCTCAAACGATATTGTAATTGCTGGTGAAATTGATTCAATTAAATATATGTTCTATGAGGGAGATGTTGACCTGTACTATAGCCTGGATGAGGGAACAAACTATGTATTGATTGATAGTAACTATAACGAAATCGGAGGCACTTATTATTGGGATGTCCCAGATTCTCTGTTAACTACTAAGGCAAAAATAAAAATAGTTGATTCTTCCCCTGACTCTGCTGAGAGTGGAGTTTTTAAAATTAAACCATGGCAATTAACACGGTTAGATGCCAACGAAGATTTTGAACTTTACGAACCCGACCAAGACGGCTGGAACTTCTGTAATTGCACAGCAAATATGTGGCCTCAATCCTGGTGGCAACAGTTTAACTATCAGTCAGGAACCGATCCTTATACTGGATTACCCTATCTGCCTTATTTTTATACAACTTCCAGTATAGCTTTTCCTGACTGGCCTCTTTATGTAGATGTTTTTACAGAATCGGCTTGTTATATGCAAACACCTATGGGTAAAATGTACAGAACAAGGCCATTGGTTTTCTGGATAGCAACTGTAAGTCCGTGGGGTGGTTCGTGTTTTGGATTTGCAGTCTCGAGTTTACTTGGATTTTATCACAAACAACATCTTATTCAGATGATTGGAAATTTTGGAGACTTAAACTCTGTTCCACTAAGCACAGATATAAGTTACGTGGTCAATTCTTTTCAGATCTATCAAAAGGATAAGGAGTACAGAGCTGAAAGAAGAAATAATAGTAATAAAACAGCGCGTGATTTGTTAGCCGAACTTAAAGAAATGCTGATTAAGGAAAATGGTGATGGAAGAGTACTTGCTTACTGGAATAATAATGGCTCTGGTGGACATGCCGTAGTACCTTACAAGCTTCAGAGAGCTACCGGCACATCCAAATTTAATGCCAGTGTGTATAATCCAAATAGACCGGACAGCACTAATGAGTTTATATATATTGATTCAGTCGCAAACACTTGGAGTGACAGTACCAGCTTAGGTTTTGGGACTGGAACAACTGGATGTGTCCTCGAAAGAATAAGTGAGAGTTTTATTTATCCACCTAATTTAAAACCATCTAAAGAAAAAAATGTTGGCGAAAATTCAACTGGTGCTTCTAGGTTAACATTTTATAACACGATTGAGGCTGAAATAACGATTACATCTTCGACCGGCGAACAAATTGGTTACCAGGATAGTATTGCTTTTGATAATATGAGTGATGCTATTCCCATTATTCCATTAACAGGATATTTTCATCCGCCAATCGGATATGACCTACCGGAGAACAGTTACACTTTGGAAATAAATCACTTTACTGATTCCTCATCCAGAGTTTTATTTGATGACGAATTCACTATGTACGATTATAGTAGATTTAATGCTAGCAACAATGAGACAGATTTAATCCGCTATTCAGGAAATGGAATGAAGATTATAAATCCTGATAATGAAACAAAGAGCATTGATCTGATAACAGTCATCCTTGAAGACACCGTTTCTGAAAAAGTTTTCTTCACTAATAACATTGAGATGCAAACAGGCGACTCAATCAACATCAAGGAAAAAGATAGAAGTGAGTTAGTTCTTAACAATTTCGGTTCTGCAAAAAATTATGAGCTTCGCATTATAGCTCTAACCGCAAATGGACAATTTGTTTTTGAAAATAGTTTAGTCTCATTATCACAAAATGCCGGCCATCAGATTGTACCTGACTGGAATAATCTTCAGAATGAACCGGTAAAAATTCTGATTGATTTAGGAAATGACGAGACTATTGACGATTCAATTTTTATAAAGAATCAGGCAACTAATATTGAAGATGAAGGATCACTACTAACTCCGAATAAATATGATCTTGCACAAAATTTCCCAAATCCGTTTAACCCGACAACATCAATTCGATACTCGATTCCTATGAGAAGCAATGTAACATTAAAAGTATATGACATTCTTGGAAACGAAGTAGCAAGTCTGGTTAATGAAGAAAAAGCGCAGGGTGTTTATACAGTAACTTTTGATGCATCTCATTTATCAAGCGGTATCTACTTCTACAAATTACATTCAGGAAGTTTCGTCGAAACTAAGAAGATGCTTCTGTTGAAATAAAGTCTGGATTAAAGAAGAGCTAATAAATATTAAACTTATCTACTATGAGGAAAGGTAAAAGATTTATGAACAGAAAATATATACTGATCACATTTATATTGTTTAACATTGTTACACACGCTCAATGGTTCGGTCAAAATAGTGGAACAACCAACTCTTTACAGCATGTCTATTTAATAGATTTAAATAATGGAATAGTTGTGGGTAATAATGGAACAATACTTAGGACTACAAACGGTGGAACAACCTGGGATTCAACTTTAAGCGGAGTCACAAGTGCTTTGTTAAATGTTACTTTTACAGATGCCGATAACGGAACGGCAGTGGGTAATGGCGGTACAATCCTAAGAACCACAAATGGCGGGATCAACTGGACTCCACAATCAAGCGGAACATCAAACTCGTTGCGTAGTATTTCGTTTTACGATATCAATAACGGTACTATTGTGGGCACCAATGGTTTAATACTTAATACAACAAATAGTGGATTAAGCTGGAGCCCTCAAACAAGTGGAACAACAAACCTTTTAAATGGAGTATCCTTTTCTGATGTAGATCATGGAACAGCTGTTGGTGAATCCGGTACGATTCTAAGAACTACTGACGGTGGAATTAACTGGGTCCCCCAAACAAGCGGAACAACAAATTTTCTTTCTGATGTTTCTTTTTACGACGAGAATAATGGGATTGTAATAGGCTTTAATGGAATGATATTGAGGACAACTAATGGGGGAACAACCTGGAGTTCACAATCAAGCGGAACAACAAATGCTTTATGGAATATTACTCATATAGATGCTAATAATGTTACCGCTTCAGGAAGTGACGGCACTATTCTCAAAACTACAGACGGCGGAAACACATGGACTTCCCAGACAAGCGGAACATCAAACTATTTACAGGGTATTTCCTTCGCCGACTTAAATAATGGCGTGGCTGTTGGCGTTCAAGGCACAATTCTTAGAACAACAAATGGAGGTGTCACCTTTGCTGAAGAAGAGGACTTTGATGGAGTGCCGGTTAATTTTTTACTCCTTCAAAATTTCCCCAATCCATTTAACCCTGCAACCACAATCCAGTACTCGATACCACAAAGTAGCAATGTAACATTAAAAGTATATGATATACTTGGAAATGAAGTTGCAGTTCTTGTTAATGAAGAAAAAACGCAGGGAGTTTACACGGTTAACTTTAATGCCGCCGGACTTTCAAGTGGAATTTATTTCTACACTCTGCGTGCAGATGGCTTTGTACAGAATAAAAAGATGCTTCTAATTAAATAATAAAAAGCATCATAAACTATTTATAATAATTAAAGGAGAAAGAAATGAAATCAATTTATACCTCAATTGCAGTTTTATTTTATATCGTTCTGATAAGCAATAATATAAAAGCCCAATGGGTTGATACCGGCTGTCCTTTCGGCGGATATGTATATGCAATTGTTATAGATGAGCCACAAATATTTGTTGGGACTGATCAGGCTGGCGTATATCGTTCTACTGATAATGGTGCGAACTGGTCGCAGGAAAATAATGGCTTAACCTGGTTAGGAATTAAAGCTCTGGCATTTTCAGGTTCGACTTTATTTGCAGGCACTTCCATTGCAGGCATTTTTCGTTCAACCGATTATGGTACAAATTGGACAGAAGTGAATTCGGGATTATCAGTTTCATTCATGAATACTTTAGCTGTTTCTGGCTCTAATATTTATGCAGGTGCTCGACTTGCAGTAGCTGGAGGAGGAGTATTTCTATCCACTAATAATGGTGATAATTGGACATACATTGGCTTAACAGATTACGAGGTTTATTCTCTTGCTATCATTGGAAATAATCTTTTTGCCGGAACAGATGGAGGAGTTTTTCTTACAACCAACAACGGCGGGAACTGGACGGCAGTTAATTCTGGACTCACTGAGGATGATATTTATGCACTCACAGTTTCAAACAATAATCTTTATGCTGGAACTAGTGCCGGAGTATTTTTCTCCAGTAATAATGGGGCAAGCTGGACGGATATTAGTTCAGCAACTCTGTCGGATAAAACTGTGCATTCCATTGCAATTCATCAAGTGAACATTATTGCAGGTACTGGTGGATATGGAATATACGTTTCCACAAACAATGGGACAACATGGGAAGAAAGTGATGATGGGCTTCCTTCCTCCTTTGCTGAAATACATGCACTTTCAATGTCAAGTGCAACTTTGTACGCCGGAACTTTATTCCAGGGTGCGTGGGAACGTCCATTAACAGATTATTTGACGGATGTGATTTCAACTTCTGATGAATTGCCGGTCAACTTTCATCTTGCACAAAATTACCCAAACCCATTTAATCCGTCAACAAATATTGATTACAGTATTCCTGAAGCATCATTTGTTCAATTAAAAATATATGACGTTTTGGGTAATGAAGTTGCAATACTTGTGAACGAAGAACAAACTGCTGGCTTTTATCGTGCTGATTTTAGTGGCACTGATCTGACCAGTGGGACTTATTTCTACAGACTGAAGACAGATTCTTTTAGTGAATCGAAAAAAATGTTGATGATCAAATGACGGAGTCAGTTGATCGGAAATCCTGCCTTTGCGGGAATCCTCCTTCGTTAAAATTTATCAACCGTAACTTTAGTGAAGGTTGGCTACGAAGAACAGGTTTTACTCAAATAATAATTTAATATGGAGCTATAAATGAAATTACTCAACATAACAATCGCTTTAATACTATTTTTTTTAGCAGGAATAACTTTTGCACAGGAAGCATTTGAAGGTAAAGTAATATTTGAAGTGCAGGAGAAAGACAAAAAACAAGTGATGGATTATTATGCAAAAGATAAAAAGTTTCGAATGGATATGCCTGAAAAGGGAGGTTCAATACTGTTCGATAGTCAAAAATTTAAAATGTATGTGATTATGGATGAACAAAAAATGTATATGGAAAATTCCATGATGCCTATGACTGCGGGTGCCGGAGGCAGCATTAGTAAAACAGGTGAAACAAAAAATATACTCGGTTATGACTGCGAGAAATTCCTGTTCACACAAAAGGATATGAAAGGGGAAGCCTGGATGACAAAAGAGCTTGGTGCTTTTATGTTCTTTATGGAATCACAGCAAGATATGCCGGACTGGCAAAGTGAAGTGCTGGATGCAGGATATTTCCCGCTGCATGTAACTCAGCATAACACAAGAAAAAATGTAACGAGTATTTATGATGTAAAAGAAGTCACCCCTATGGAACTTAGTGATGATTTATTTGTAGTGCCTTCATCATATCAGAAAATGGATCTGATGAACCTGGGTGGTTTAGAAAATTTATTCGGTAAATAAACATTCAAAATTAGAATTGGAGGAATTTAAATGAAAAAGAGTAACCTGATTATGACATTTATTATCAGCTTAGTTTTTACCGTTTCTGTCTTTGCACAATTCAATATTGACCTTGAAAAAAAAGTTACGAACAAGGTGAACAAAGAAGTTAACAAAGCAACTGATGATGCTATAGATGAAACTGCTGAAACTATTAAAAGCGGCGGTCAGAGTGAAGAGAAGAAGACTGAAGAAACCAAATCAACAACCTCTGAATCAAAAGAAACTCCTGACACCAAAGTTGAGACCTCTTCTGAAAATACAACAACTACTAATGTGATTAAGTCAGACATGGTAATCTGGTCAAAATATGATTTTGTTGCAGGTGATAAAATAATTTTTGAAGATGATCTTTCAAGAGAAGAAAGTGGTGAGTTTCCTTCCCGATGGGATTTACTCAGTGGGAGCGCTGAAGTTGCATCCCTGGGCAAAGACAATGTTATTCATTTAGCCAACAATAATACTATTGTAATTCCTTTAATGGATAAGAAAGATTTTCTTCCCGAAGTTTTTACTATAGAGTTTGATGTTTTTTTTGAAGATGGTGGGGCTCAGTGGTCCGACATTTATAAAATCAGGTTTTATGATGGAATAGCTAACTCAGCCCAAATAAATGGAAATAGCGTTACACCTATAATAATAAGTTGGAACGAAATAAAAATGGGACAGTTTGGTGGAAAGACTGAAAATTATGTTGATGAGAAGAAAAACTGGCAACCGAAGTGGAAGCACATTGCTATTTCATTTAATGAAAGATCTTTAAAACTATATATGAACGAAGAGAGACTCTTAAATATTCCTAATCTTGGTTTTCAGCCAAAAATGTTTTCTATAGGCGGACATTTTGATGATCGATACATAAAAATGAGTTCGATTAAAAATATAAGAGTCAACGAAGGTGGCAAAAAATTATATGACAGAGTAATGTCTGAAGGCAAGTTTGTTACCCGCGGAATTTTATTTGATGTTAACAAATCTACTATTAAAGGTGAATCAATGGGGACAGTGAATGAAATTGTTGAAATGATGATGGAATATCCGGAATTAAAATTCAGCGTTGAAGGACACACTGACGGTGATGGAGACGAATCACACAATCAAAAACTTTCCGAAGAACGAGCAGCGGCTGTAAAAAAATTATTGATTCAATCAGGAATTGATGCCTCACGTCTGGATTCAAAAGGATATGGTGAAAGCACTCCGATTGACGACAACTCAACACCGGAAGGAAAAGCAAATAATCGGCGGGTAGAGTTTATAACAATTTAATATAATAATTAAAGGAGCAAAAAATGAAATTCTTTTCAATTTTATTAATAACTGTTTTTAGCATAACAACACACTTATTTTCTCAGATTCAATTTACATCGCATACGATAACTTTTAATGCCACTAATGTGGAAGGAATGTGTGTAGAGGATATTGATGGAGATGGAGATATGGATGTAGTATCTGCACTTTTTGTGACAAATAAAATTTACTGGTATGAGAATGACGGTAATGGAAATTTCTCTGAAATTTTAATTTCTGAAGAAGCAGATGGACCAAGGTCAGTTTATGCATTTGATATGGATACTGATGGAGATATGGATGTGCTTTCAGCATCATTGAGAGATAATGAAGTTGCGTGGTATGAAAATGATGGCAGTGAGAATTTTACGTACCACTCAATAGCCACAACTGTTCTCCAGGCTTCCTGTGTATTTGCTATTGATGTTGATGGAGATGGAGATGGAGATGTGCTTGCTACTTCTCAATTCAACGATAGATTTTACTGGTATGAAAATGATGGCAGTGAGAATTTTACTTCTCACACTATTTCAACAAATGTAAATAACCCGCAATCAGTTTTTGCTATAGATGTAGATACTGATGGGGATGTAGATGTGCTTTCAGCCTCTTCAAGTGATGCAAAAATAGCCTGGTATGAAAATGATGGTGCTCAAAACTTCACGGAACATGTTATTGCCACGGATGTAAATGCCGCGAAGCAAGTTTTTGCCATAGATGTGGATAGTGATGGTGATGTTGATGTACTTTCAGCTTCCTCTTTACATGATAAAATAGCCTGGTATGAGAACGACGGCAATGAAAATTTTACAACACACATTATAACAACTGACGCAAATTATGCAAACTCGGTTTATGCAGCGGATATAGATGACGATAGTGATATAGATGTTCTTTCTGCTTCCGAGGACGATAATAAAATTGCCTGGTATGAAAACGATGGCAATGAAAATTTTACAACTCATATAATCTCCACAAATGCCGTAAAGGCAAAATCTGTTTTTGCGGGTGATGTTGATGGCGATGGCGATATGGATGTGCTTTCTGCTTCTGCACTTGATAGCGAAATAAATTGGTATGAGAATCTTAGCATTGTCAGTGTCGAACAGGTTTCAAATGAAATTCCAAATGAATATTTTTTAAGTCAAAATTATCCAAACCCATTTAACCCTTCCACAAAAATTGAGTACAGCATTTCAGAAGCATCTTTCGTTCAATTAAAAGTATATGATGTTCTTGGGAATGAAGTTGCAACCTTAGTTAACGAGGATCAATCGGCAGGTACCTATAGAGCAAACTTTAGTGGTGAAGGATTAGCAAGTGGTTTATACATTGCTCAATTGACCACTAGAAACTTTGTAAAAATAATTAAGATGAGTTTATTAAAGTAATGTACACAAACTAAATGTTGTTTACAGCACTCAATAATAAAGGAATACTAAACTATGAAATTTATAAAATTACTTTCAACCGTGCTTATGTTCCAATTGCTTGTAAGTTCCACTTCTTTTTCACAAGAACGAGGATTTCAATGGGAAAAAATTTCAGATACTCCCCCGGGTGTTACGGAGTTTAAAATATTTAACTTTGTTGAAAATGGTCAAAAAGTTCAATATAGCGTTGCTACAGACGGTGCAGGTTTATTTAAATCCACTGATGGTGGCGTAAACTGGGTAAGCATTGGTCTTACAGGTTTAGAATTAACGGGGATGATAAAATATGGACTTCAAGGTGGTGTATACCTTGTCTCGGCTGAAAATGGTATACATACATCAACCGATTATGGAGCAACCTGGACAAACTATACCGCTGGCATAGAAGGGTTGTATATTACTGACATCGCAAATCCACTTAATGATCCTTTGGATAAGGAGATATATATAGGAACTTCTGGTCATGGAATCTACAGATCGTGGAATGGTGGAGTTAGCTGGGAGCCATTTAATAATGGAATGGAAGATCAAACTGTTCTTGATATAAATGCGAATAGTCTTTATAACAACGATCTATTTGCAACTACTATTGGCGGCGGTGCCTGGAAATATAATTGGACTGATCAAATATGGGAGCAAATAAACCAGGGGAATAGTACTTTATATAATCCTGCCATAGCAGGTGATTCAGAGGGTAATTTATATATGTATTCGGGAGACAATATACTAAGCGCTAATTTATTAAACTTTCAATGGGGGACAGAGTACTACCATCCCGCCGGTCGGGATATCGAAATTGCAAATGACGATAAGGTTTTTGCTGCTTCATTAGGATTCGGAGTAGTTCAGAAAGATATTTTCGGTGTGTGGGCGGATTATTCAGATGGGCTACCAGAAGATAATGCCGGATATATTGATGTAATTGACATAGATATTGACTCTGATGGATTTATATGGGCGGCGGTAACACCATTGGACCCAACAGTTATTGGAGGCATATTCAAAACAATAGAGCCAGTTACAGACGTTGAAGATATATCATCAGAAATTCCTAATACATATATATTAATGCAAAACTATCCAAATCCTTTTAATCCATCTACAAATATTGAATACAGCATTCCTGAAGCTTCATTTGTTCAGTTAAAGGTGTATGATATTCTTGGAAATGAAGTTGCGGAACTTGTTAATGAAGAACAATCTGCCGGAACTTACAGAGCAGACTTTAATGCAGAGAATCTTGCCAGCGGTTTTTATGTTGCACAGTTAAGAGCAGGAAATTTTTCAAAAACAATTAAAATGACTCTACTTCGTTAATCTTTATTGAATTAGAAATTAAAAAATTATGCCAGATCAAAAAGGGTCTGTCATTTTTTTATTTCTTTTCGTTAGTTCAACAAAGAACTAATTTGCCCTCAAGATAATATTTTTGTTTTTATATGATTCAATTTCTTCCACTTGGTGGTGCCGGTGAAATCGGTGCAAACTGCTACTATCTTAATATTAATGGAATAGGAATCATTCTCGATTGCGGAATGCATCCGCAAAAAACAGGATTGGATTCGCTTCCGAAGTTTGGTCTGCTTGAAGATAAACCAACAGATTATGTTCTAATTTCACATGCTCACCAGGATCATTTGAATGCTCTTCCATTCCTCATAAAAAAATTTCCTCATCTTAAAATCTTTACAACTCCACAAACGCGTGCTGTTGCTGAGTTAACTCTCCACAATGCAATTTCAATTCTAAAAAGACAAGTAGATGAAACCGAATTTGAAATTTATTCACGTGACGAAGTTGACCTGCTTATAAAATCCATCAACTATAAATCATACAATGAAAAATTTATTATTAGTTCTATGAATAGTAATCAGGAAATTGAGGTTGAGTTTTTTGATGCCGGACATATTATTGGTTCCGCAGGAATTATGTTAAGATTCGATGGAAAAAATATATTTTTCACCGGTGATATTAATTTATCAGCTCAGACTCTCCTTTCCGGTGCAAATTTACCAACAGAAAAAGTTGACATACTCATTACGGAAACAACTTACGGTGCTACAGATTCATCTGGTATATCCGGCTGGGAAAAAGAAATCGAGCGGTTTTCATCTTCAATTAATAAAGTAATCAATAACGGAGGTTCTGTACTCATTCCGGTTTTTGCTCTGGGAAAACTTCAGGAAATTCTGGCAACTATCTGGCTGCAGATGCAGAGGAATAAAATCACCCTTGTTGATATTTTTACAGGCGGGATTGGAAATAAAATAAACAGAATTTATGATTACAATCGTTACGTTGTTAACATGAATGAAAAAGAAATTATGCTTTCCGACATTCCGCAAAAAAACTTAAATGAGTTGAAAGACTTAGATGATCTATTCAAATTTCCATCCATCGCTCTTGCTTCCAGCGGAATGATGGTTGAATCCACTTATTCATTTATGCTTGCCAAGAGATGGCTTAATAAAAAAGATTCTGCAATTTTCACCGTTGGATATATGGATCCATCAACTCCCGGACATATCATCGCAAATGCAAGAAGAGGAGATAAAATCCAGCTAACAGAAAGAGACAGGAAAGTTGAAGTTAAATGTGAAATTAAGAATTTCAGGTTCTCTGCTCACTCAAAACGGGAGGAAATAACATCTCTTGTGAATAAACTAAAACCTGAGTATGTCGTTCTCGTTCACGGTGATAAGGAAGCAATTAATTGGATTGGGGCTTCAATTCTTAAACAATTCCCGGGTAAAAAAGTTTATGCAGCAGAGAATTTCAATACGATAGAATTTGATTAATGGCACGAATTGTTGCTATATTGAACTAAGTAATTTTTCATTTTTTCAAAAAAGGGGTCTTTTTGAAACCTCTTAATAGACAATCTCGCTTTTCTTTTTATCTGAAGTCTATTGGTACAAGATATCAATTGATCAAAATAATTTTAACCAATCAAATAAATCCATTATTCATTGAATTATAACTAAAATCACAGGAGTAAATATGTCTGGATTAAAAGAAAAACTAGGAAAAAAAATTGAGGACTGGCGACCTCGTACAACTCGCCTGCTAAAAGAATTTGGCAGCGTAAAAATTGATGAGGTTGACATTGGTCAGGTCATCGGCGGTGCAAGAGATATAAAAAGTCTGGTTACAGATATCTCTTATCTCGATCCATTTGAAGGAATTAGATTCAGAGGATTAACGATTCCTGAAGTAATGGAAAAACTTCCGAAAGTTCCCGGCGGAGAAATGCCTTATGTAGAAGGGTTCTTCCATTTCTTACTAACCGGAGATATTCCATCTGAAGCAGATGTAAAAGAAGTTGCAGCCGAATTTAATAAAAGGAGTGCTGTCCCGAAATACGTTTTTGATATTCTGAAAGCAATGCCGAATGATTCTCATCCAATGGTAATGTTTTCAACCGCGGTGCTTGCTATGCAGCGCGAATCAGTATTTGTTCAGGAATACAATTCAGGTAAGCTGAAGAAAAATGATTACTGGATACCAACTCTTGAAGATGGATTACAGCTTCTTGCAAAGCTTCCGGGAATTGCAGCTTTCATTTATAGACTGAAATACAAAAACGGGCAGATAATTGATGCAGATCCAAAACTTGATCTTGGCGGTAACTTTGCTCATATGATGGGAATTAAAAAACCATATGACGATGTTGCAAGAATGTATTTTATTCTACACAGCGATCACGAAAGTGGAAATGTTAGTGCACATACGGGACATCTTGTTGCAAGTGCACTTTCAGATATGTTACTATTCAATTTCAGCAATGACGAATGGGCTTGCCGGTCCATTACACGGACTTGCAAACCAGGAAGTTCTTAGCTGGCTGCAGGGAGTTCATGATAAGATGGGTGGTAAAATTCCAACTGAAGAAGAGATGAAAAAGTTTGTTTGGGATACACTTAAAGGCGGACAGGTTATTCCAGGTTTCGGACACGCAGTTTTAAGAAAGACGGATCCACGTTATATGGCACAAAGAGAATTTTGCCTGAAGCATTTACCAAAAGATCCATTATTTATTTACGTTGATCTTTTATTTAAAGTTGTTCCGCCAATATTGCTTGAACAGGGCAAAGCAAAAAATCCGTGGCCAAATGTTGATGCACAGTCAGGTGTTATTCAGTGGTATTATGGATTAAAGGAATATGATTTCTACACAGTTCTGTTTGCTGTTGGAAGAGCACTCGGTGTTGTTGCAAATATTATCTGGGATCGCGGACTTGGATATCCAATCGAAAGACCAAAATCTGTTACAACTGAAATGCTTGAAGAAGCTGCAGGAATAAAGAAATAAGGGCCTCGTCCAATATTATTTGTTGCACAGATTAATAATCTGTGCAACCGATTATAAAATAAATGCCATTCCGATTTTATCGGGATGGCATTTTGATTTTAGTTGTAATGTTCTGAAGGTGCAAGTCTTTAAAATAAAAAAGGCGACTCATAAGAATCGCCTTTGAAATTCCAAACTCCCTTCCCCTTGGGGGAAGAGTTGGGATGGGGCCTACTTAACCAGCATCATCTTTATCGTCTTACGATAAGCACCTGAATCAAGCCGCGCAAAATATACTCCGCTTGAATACTTACTTCCATCAAACTGCACAGAATAATTTCCAACATCCTGGTACCCATTTACAAGTGTTGTAACAATATCACCTGACGTTGAAAACACTTCCAGTTTTACTGCCTGCGGAATTCTAAGAAAATAGCTGATCGTTGTAGAAGGATTAAACGGGTTGGGATAATTCTGTTCAAGCTGAAAAGCTGTTGGTCCGTTCAATGAGCCTGCGTTTTCTGAAATCAGCGGTAAGGTTTCAAAATCTTTCATAAGCACATCGGACATTCTGTTAAGAGGCATTCCCAATTGCTGAGTCAGAAGAGTTGCATAAAGCTGTCTGAAATCATACCTGTACTTTATATCTCCGTTGTTATCAAGATCAGAAAGATCAGGGTTTGCACCGTAAACACCTCCGTAAACATTTCTTCCGATTATAAATAAAGGTGCTGCGGTTCCGTGATCAGTTCCGGCACTTCCATTCTGATTTACTCTTCTTCCAAATTCAGAAAAGGTCATAAGTACAACTTTATCGGCAATACCCAGCAATCTTAAATCTGTCTGAAAAGCTTCGATAGCTTGTGCAACGCCAGTTAGCAGATTTGCATGACCACCAGCCTGGTTAGCGTGAGTATCGAAACCACCGATCGAAGTAAGATAAACCGGAGTTTCGAGTCCACCCGCAATTAATTCTGCTACGATTGCAAGCTGGCTTCCCAAACGCGTGTTAGGATATGATGCTTTATTCTCAACCAGATCAGCTTTCTCCTTAATAACTTCTGCATACCGGATTGATAGTGCAGCAATTTCTTTAATATATTTTAATTGATTACCTGCAACTGTATCCGGAGGTGGATCATTATCTGCAGTACTTCCGTTTATCAACTGATAAAACTGGTTCGGACTTTCAAATGAAATTCCCATCGTACCCTGGCAAGTACATTCAAGTAAAGATGATTGTGTTGAACCAATCTGAATTGCCAATGGATGTTCAGGATTAATTGGATTATGATCCGGCAAAACTTTTGCAAGATATCTTCCCACCCATCCGTCATCAATAACTACATTTGAATCCGAAGCACTGAGCCAGATATCCGTTGATCTGAAATGTGATCTGTCAGGACTTGGATAACCAACACTTTGAACAACGGCAACCATTCCGTCATCATACAAACCTTTTAAAGGCTGTAGTGATGGATGCATTCCTGTAAGATAATTCAGTTGAATTGCATCTTCTTTTTTTATTCCAAGTGAAGGACGTGCATTATAATACAAACTATCCTCAAACGGAATGATCGTATTTAATCCGTCATTGCCTCCGCTTAATTGAAGAAGTACAATTACTTTTCCATTTACTGCCTGAATATTCAGGAAGGATCTTGAAAAAGCTCTTATCGGAATATTACCAAGTGCCATTGAAACTGAGCCGGCACCGGCAATCATTCCTAAATTTCGTAAAAATGATCTTCTGTCCATAACTTCCTTCCTGATTATGAAAGTTGATATTCTGATAATCTCATTAACGCTTTGAAGAACAGCTTAAGTCTGTCTTCTGCCAGCGGGTCGCTTGTTGACCAGTCATATACTTCAGCACCATCAAGCAAAGTGCTGAGTAAATATTCTCTCCGGTTTTCACTTAACGGAAATTGAAGGAAAATTTTTGAAATGTCATCAATAAGCTGAATAGCGTCTTCGGCACTTGGAAAAGTTCTGGCATAATCAACAAGATTTAATTGGAATGTTAAGTTGCCGCCGCCGGGTTTTTTTCCATTAACCACTGCATCTGTGAAAATATTTCTTGCGGGAAGTGTAGTTGTATTAATCCAGACTTTATCACCATCCCATCCGCTGACATTCGGAGGAGCGAATAGTTCCTGTTTTATTTGAGCAGCAACCTGCCGCATATAAACATAATCCGGAGATTCAACATTAAACTGACGCATTGTTCCAATCAACAATTCAATCGGATTTTTTATTTTAGCTCCCCTCACCTCATTAGTATGAAACATTACTGATTTTAAAAGTGTGGAAAGCACCGGTTTCAGTTCATAATTATTCTCACGAAGTATTTCCGCCATAGTTTCAACGCTCGTCTCATCAACTGCAACGTGCATAAACTCACGATATAATTCTCTGCAAAAGTATGGAGCAGCAGCAGGCTGTGTAAATATTATATCAACAACATCATTATGATTGAAGTTACCCGTCTGACCAAAAATTGATTTTGTTCCTTCATCAAATCTGCTTTCTGTAAAGTAAGGAGTTATCCCGTCAACTCTCCATCCTGTTAAAGCTCTTGCCGCTTCCTGGATATCCACTTCAGTGTAGTTGCCAATTCCGAGCGTAAAAAGTTCCATTAGTTCTCTTGCATAATTTTCGTTGGGCGCACCTTTCCTGTTTCTTGTTCCATCAAGGTAAATAAGCATCGCAGGATTAATCGTGATTGCTTTTGTTAAATCTTTAATATTACCCATAGCAAAATCACGAAATAGTTTATTCTGCCAGTACATATTTTGTGCAAGACCAACTTTTGAAACTTCGCTTACGTAGTGGTTATGCCAGAACAAAACCATTCTTTCGCGAAGAGAATAGCCCTGAGTGAGCATCAGATTATACCACCAATAAATTAATTCTCTTGTTCGCTCGGTATTGTTTTCATTCGTCGGGTCATTTACCCAGTAACCGGGTTGAGCAGGTTCCGGTTGATCAGCAAGCATGTAGTTGTCAACAAAATTATCGAGTGTTTGTGAGAGAGCAAACTCAACATCCTGCTTGTTATAGCCGAGAAGTGTTCGCGCGAGAATGTGCCGGGCTGCGGCTTCATCCCATTCACTGATTTTGTTAAAATTGTCATTGCTTTTAACCATGGTGCCTCGCTTAGTTAAGTTAAATTTTTCTTCGGAAGTTGAGGGAATATCTGTAAATAATATGCCACAAAAAAATTGTTGTTAAATGGCAACAAGTGAGACTCGGGAAAGATGTCTAAGTTATTAGCCCGTAATTATTTCGCAGGAAACATCCATTTTACACGTTGGTTTTCAGTTGCAAAAATTTTGTCGGGAAAACACAAAAATGTCGGAAAGAATTGACGGGTGGATGTTTTATAAGTTAGACTCACCATTGAGGAAAGTCTCACCTCAGCAAGTAAATAATTTCTTACAACCCGAAATTTAAACCAATCATAAGCCTGAGATCGTATTGAGGTTGACTAATAGCTTCATCAGCATCATCATAAGTGTAATCAAGTCTGCCGCTAATATCAGTACCATCAGGATTATAAAATGTATCGTGTCCGCCAATCTCACTATCGAAATAATAATCGAATGCGCCCGCTATGACAAAACTTAAATTCTGGCTTATTCCAAGATGTGTTTCTAATCCGGTACCTAAACCAAACTGGGTAGTTTGTATATCAAAAAATTCATTGCCGCCAACGAATTCAAAAGTTGCAGTATAGAATGAAAGCCTCGGTCCGGCATAAAGATATGTTCTTCGTACAGGAAACCAATTTACCGGATATGCAAAATCGAGTCTCAGGTCAAAGCTATGCCCGGACTTTTCAGGATCACCGTCTGTGTTATCATTAATAAAAACTTTTCTTGCAGCCCAGGGATCTCCTGCATCACGTAAGTTATAGCTTACTCCGAATTTTATTGCGAGTGGTAAATCATATGTAAAATCTGCAATCGTTGCTGCCGTACTCATACTGAAGTAATTTGCGTAACCGGTCTGAATATCGAGATAATATTTTGTAGCTGCTGATACCGGGGGTGCATTTTGCGCTACCGATATGTTCGTAAAACCTAAAATTACGCTGAAGGTTATTATTAATCTGTGCATCATTGTTCTATCCTCTTTTTTCCCTTTTGAAGATTATAACTTCAAATATTGTGCAAGGGAACCAGGATTTATAATCTGATTTTAGCCAGTATTTATCCCTCTTCATTAAGCTTTGAAACAATTCTTACAGGTACAAAGAATTAATTACCGGATGCTAAACAATCGCAATATTTTATTTAAGCGGGGAATTACCTCTCAACCTGTTGTTTTAAAATAATGAAACAACATTAATCAAAAGTATTCCCCGCAAATTCCTATTTTAACAACGTCATTTCAACCAATTAAATTAAGCGATTATAATGGAAGAAAAACGCACACCATTTACTATAGCCGAAGGAATTCTTGATAACATTATTTCCGTGGCTGAAAAGTTCATAACAGGATTAACCTCGTTCGGGAAAAAAGATATCAGCGAGCAGCTTAATACATTAGCTGAAACGCTGAAGCAAATTCCGCAGCAGAAGAGAAGCTTATCAGGTGATGAGTCTGAAGCTTTGTTAAATATTTTTATCGCCGCCGCCCAGCCTGCATTTGCAAAACGATTCATGCACGAAGTTGATAAAGAAGTTTATTTTTCTTTCGGAACTTTCCTTAATGAACAGTTAACAAAAAGCGAAAATGCAGAAAGACTCGTTCACGAATATTTAAATCTATTCCGCTTTTCTTCTCTACTGAGAAGAATTTATGAAGAACAAAAGTGGGAGCCACTAATTCACGAATTGATTTTAAAAAGCAATTACAACCCTAACATTCTATTCAACCAGAGATTAAGAGATTATCCTAAGAAAACTCTTTTTAAAGTGATCAACGGAAATGTTGTTACTGAATATAGCTGGGAGAAATCTGCAAACCTGGTAGAGAGCTACCGCAATGCATTTTATTCTCTCGCCCCGAAGGAAACTAAGGTAGCATTCCTTTTAGAGAACTGTCTTGAAATGGCATTGCTCGATCTGGCTTGCCTTACCGGCGGTATAGTTAACGTGATGATACCGGGAAATTCCGTTACTGAACATATCCGGTTTATTCTTAAACAAAGCAAAGCTTCTTTTCTGATTGCTCACGATGAAAAGCAGCTTGCAAAAATAAAAACAATAAAAGGTGAACTGCCCGAACTTAAAACTGTAGTTCTTCTGGAAGGAAATTCAAGTGAGAGCTGGGTAATAAACTTCGAGGAATTTATAAAGTCCGGCAAAGTATCTCAAAATAAATTTGAACCGGGAATGAACGAACTCGCCACGATTATGTACACGTCGGGAACAACCGGCGAACCGAAAGGCATAATGTTCTCACAGATGAATATCGTTTACAAAAGATTCTGCCGTGCAATGGCAATTCCGGAAATCGGTGATGAAGATAGATTCATTTGCTTTCTTCCTCTGTATCATACTTTTGGCCGGTATCTTGAAATGACCGGCTGCGTATTCTGGGCAGCAGAATATTGTTTCCTTGAAAATCCATCTGTGGAAGCCATGATTTCAAATATGAATCTTGTAAGACCGACAGTCTTTATCAGCATTCCAAAAAAGTGGATGCAGCTTTACGAATACATTACAAGCAAAGTTGATGTTGAAGTTGATGAACATGAAAAAATAAAAAATGAACTTGATAAAGCAACCGGCGGTGAATTGAAATGGGGATTGTCTGCTGCCGGATATTTGCCGCCGGATATTTTCCAGTTCTTCCAGAAATATGGTGTTGAGTTGATGAGCGGCTTTGGAATGACAGAAGCAACCGGCGGAATAACAATGACTCCATGGAAAAGATACAAACCGAATTCTCTCGGTAAGGCTTTGCCCGGAATTGAAATAAAGCTTGGTGATGATGGTGAAATTCTCGTAAGGGGTCCTTACGTTATGCTTGGCTACTACGACACAGAAAATTCGGAAACGTTTACTGAAGACGGGTGGCTACCAACCGGCGATGTGATGAAAATGGATGAGGATGGTTTTATTCAGATCATTGACAGAAAAAAAGAAATCTACAAGAACATTAAAGGTGAAACCATAGCTCCGCAAAAGATAGAAAATCTCTTTCGCGATTTTGAAAATATTAAACAGGTTTTTCTCGCTGGTGATCATCGCCAGTTCAACACCGTTCTTATCTATCCTAATTATGATGCCGATTCTGTTTTAAATGAAATGGATGAAAAGCAAAAACAGGAATATTTTTCTTCACTTATAGTTACTGTAAATAAATTTCTTGCACCGTTTGAGAGAATCCTCGACTTCAAACTTATCGACAGATCATTCGATGATGAACATGGTGAGTTAACTCCAAAGCATACATATAAACGCAAAGTAATCGAAGAAAACTTCTCCGGGCTGATTGATTCGATGTATGTTAAAAATGATACGAGTGTATTTGTGGGCACAACTGAAATTAAAATTCCAAATTGGTTTTTAAGAGAGAAGGGTTGTCTTGGCAGAGATATTAGTGCGGACGAAAACGGAATTGCGATACCAAAATTAAATCTTAGCCTGGCACTTAATAAGACCAACAAAAAAAATATTTTCCGGATCGGTAGTTTTAATTATTCAGTAACTACGCCGTTCATAGATTTTCAACTTCTTATAATTGATCCGCTGCTCTGGCTCGGCAATAATGAGTTGACCGAGTTTACCGGGAATTCAATTATCCAATGGCACAGGCAGGTAAGAGAATCACAACAAATCAAATTTGATTCTGCTGTTTCAAAAATAACATTGAGTGAAAGTGAGCAGAGGCAGTACAAAAAAATAATAGCTTCATCAGAACACTCGCTTCAAGGCATACATCTGGCTTATATGATATTCTTATCTGATGAAGAAGCTACTATCAATTCACCGCTTGAGTATTTTAATAAGATATTGGATGATCCGAAGAACTTACACTACCGTTTAGTTTTCAATCTTCTTGCAAGACCTTCAACAACTTCCGGTATTGAAACAAGACGAAGACAGTTTGCTCTCATTACAAAAGGAGCTGATGAGAGAAAATTCGGTGAGCTGTTCAACTCATTCATCGGGAATGATAATTTCATACTCAACTCAGAACTTGCGCATCACATTGCTGTTAATTCTAAAGGAGAAAAAAGACTGGACTTCATCGAAAAATTTATTGCTGATGAGGTAAGTCAACTGAATGATAACGAATTAATAGACAAAACAAATTTTGTTCATTACTTTGAATTGATTACTGCATACGGTGTTACTCATCCGCAGTTATTCAGAAGAATAAGAAGATTTCTAATGCATTTTACTGCACTATCTGAAAATCCGGGTATTAAAAAATTCGCTGAATCAAGTTTGGATTCCCTTACTTTAGGATTTAGAGAATGGCTTGGCGAAAACCAGAAAATAGCTGTTGATCTTGAAACGAGTGAAGAATATACCTGGCAGGATGTGATCTCATTTGAAGAGGGAATAAATCCTGATGACAGGCAGAGAATTAAAAATGCAATTTCAAAGACTGCTGTTTTAAAAGAAGCAGTGTTTATGTTTTCAAAAGGTTTTTTGATAAGGCTTGATGATATTTTACCGGGGGGGATATGGATTAGCAAGCTTGAATCAAGATCAGATAAATCAATTTATAGAATTACAGTTCAGACAAGATTCCAGGGTGCGTTCGATTTAACAATTCAGTTGAGTAAAAATCTTCCGCCGGCAAAAGTTAAAGAAGAAATAAAATGGCTCATACTCGGCGGAATGAACAAACGGGGAGAAAGACTTCTTCCTCACTTTGGTGGTTACTGGGAAGAATATGAACTGTGGACTGAAGCATTTGTTTCAAGAGATAGTATTGCGCGATTCCTCGAAAAAGAAAACAAGAAAAACGACAATGAAGCAAAACAACGTCTGCGTGAACTGTGGCCTCACTTTGTCTGGAATAGTTCATCTGCTTATATGAACTTTTGGGCTGTTACAAATTATAAGACACAACTTGCAAATCCGCGTCCCGAGAATATTACGGTCCCAACTCACGATTATCAAACAGGAACTTTGTTATACTCGGTTTCAAAAAGAATTTATTCGGCTTCACCAAAAGATTTCTTCATTTCATTCTATAAACTTTTTATCGGGGAAACTCTGGATAGATATTCTTTCCTCGATAAGAAATCAATCTGGAATTATATTTTTTCCGGAGTTACTGAATGCGAAGGAGAAATAAAAGCAATCGAATTGATAAGGAAATTTATTGACGAAATGAGATCTGATACCGAAATGGAGAATAAAGATGAGATACTTTTCAGAGCCGAAGAGTTCGTAAAAAGCATTAAAGATTCCGGCTTCATTCCAAAAAATTTATTCTTTGCCATAAAAAGATTTCACCGGTGGAGAACATTGAACGAGAATGCTGATACAAGTGCACAATCGCAGATGCTCTATGAACTTTACGAAACTTATCAGCTATTTGATTTTGAAAAAGATTACATCACAACACGACCAATATTCTTTTTAAACACAGCTTTCAATGAATCGTCATCAACACTTAAAACTGCATTGAAGAATATTATACAAAAACAGCGATCCAGTGAAGTCAACGCAGAAAAATCGCAGCAGCTTTATTCAGAACTGCACTCGCTTGCAGGTCTGACTGATGAAGAAAAATATTTCTTGACCAGATTAAGCTATCCACACCTGAGACCAAAAGATACTGCGGCATTAATACGTGCAGAAAGTTTTGGAGGTGATGCATCCAATCTTGTGGTTCAACTTACAGATGAAGACGGCAATCCGTTTATGATTCGGAGTCCTATTTCACCAAAAGAAATATCAAGACTTCATTCTTTGTTTTTAGATTCCAATTTAATTGTCAACTTCAGACCTGAGCATAGATTTCTTGTTGCACTTTCTGAAAGAGGATTTATTATCGGTGGGTTGTTTTATGAGATGATTGATGAACAAACTGTTCATATGGAAAAAATAGTTGTCGCTACACGATATAGGAGAACGGGTATTAGCGAAAGCCTGATGAGTGAATTCCTGAAAAGATTAAAAAGTGAGCATATCAGGTATGTGACAACAGGATTCTTCAGACCTGAATATTTTTACAAATTCGGGTTTAAGGTTGAGAAGAAATATTCTGGTTTGGTGAAAGAATTGTAAGAATCCATTATGGAATTTTCAAAAACGAGTTCAATTTATTTACTTTTCTGAGAAAGAATTATCATTTTTTATAATTACAAACCGGAGATCCTTTGAGCAGAGAAATACACCGCTGGTACAGCCCCAACCTAAATAAAGAAATGGAAATTGTTGTTTACGGACATTACGGTTTTGCATTACTTATGTTTCCAACAGCAGCAGCAGATTTTTTAGAGATACGAAAGATTTAAATTGATTGATTCTATCGGCTGGTTTTTAGGTGAAGGAAAAATTAAAGCTTACTCGATTAACAGTATAAATATGGAAAGCTGGCTGAACAACCATATGCACCCGGCTGATAAAGCAATTCGTCATCAGCAATACAACAGGTACATTGTTGAAGAAGTTGTTCCTTTTATTCACAATCATTCAAAAGGGCTGGTACCGATTATTACTACCGGTGCATCTCTTGGTGCACTGCACGCTGCAAATAATTTTTTCCGTCGTCCTGATATTTTTTCAGGGACAATTGCAATGAGCGGCAGTTACGATCTTAAAACTTACAGCAAAGGTTACTACGACGACAATGTCTATTTCAACTCACCTGTTGATTATATTCCGCACTGGGGAGATGATTACATGCTCCAGAAAATGAGAAAAGGAAAAATCATAATTGCCTCCGGTCAGGGTGATTATGAAGATCCTAATGCTTCTAAACGACTGTCAGACATTCTTCACTCAAAAAGTGTAAACCACTGGCTTGACCTGTGGGGTAACGATATAAAACATGAATGGCCAACCTGGTTGCAAATGCTTCCTTATTTTTTGAGCAAGTTTAATTAATCTATTCTTACTTAAATCCTAAAAAAATGAGCTGGAAATCTTATTTTCAACACAAGAACAACAAGCTGGAATTTCTTATAACAGTTGTTTTTCTTATCGTTCTTATGTTATCCTTTTCGCAATTCATAAGTTTTGTTGAACAGAGAGAAGGAGTAGTTCTTAATGATCCTTTACTGAACACATTTAATCCTATTAGCCTTACCTGGCTGACTTTTGCTCTTATTTATATATCCATAATCCTTTTTCTCTTCAATATAATCAGGGACCCCAACAAGATTCTGATCGCATTGCAAGCTTACGGTCTTATGGTGATCTTCAGAGTAATTGCTATGTACTTAACTCCATTTGATGCACCGGAGAAACTTTTATTGCTTGATGATCCATTTGTTCAGATTTTTGGCAAAGGAGAAATCTTAACTAAGGATCTATTTTTCTCAGGACACACAGGCACGCTGTTTCTGCTATTTCTGCTCACAGAAAATAAAAAACTTAAAATCATTTTTTTAATCTCGACAATCCTTGTTGGCTCAGCCGTTCTGCTTCAACACGTGCATTACTCTGTTGATGTTTTTATAGCTCCGTTTATTGCTTACGGCGCTTACAGGATAATTAAAAATTTACACATCAGAATTATTCGGGATAATAAATAAACTTTTTGAAGCCATGGAAGAAGACAAGATTCAAATAGCAGAAATTACACGATTTGTGGAAAAAGATTTTTTAATTAATGAAAACAACTCGCTCATTCCGTCCGCTGAAATGCAATCATTGGAAGATTTCAAGAAATACCTTATCAGCAAACTTAAGTTCCTGCTCGATGAAAAATTTGATACCCTGGTTAATATCCTTTACCGGATAGATATAAGTGAAAAAAAACTAAGTCACCTCTTTTCCGGAAATAAACGGGAATCTATTCCATCCGAACTTGCAGACTTGATAATTGAGCGACAGCTTGAAAAAATCAGGCTAAGAAAGCTTTACAAGGAAGGAAAACTTTAATACAGATTGCTCATCAGGTTATTCGCTACACATCTCAGCTTATTGGTATAATTTTTTCTTCACATCAATTAATTTATCATAATTGCTTATAATCAAATTAGTATTTAGGTTTAAAATAACGCTTAAACTAATTTATCTAAATGATATCCACACTGAATAATGTACCTTTATCCTTGATTATTGATTCCAACGATTCAATCGGGCGGAACTTTTTTTGCTATATACTGGAGGGCGAAAGGTTTTGATTTTAAATAGTAAAAGGCTTAAAGAGCTTCAAACCGAAAACGAAGAGTTGAAAAGACTTGTTGAAAGTTTAATGGAGAAAGATGAGCGGCTTAAACGTTTTGAAGAACTCATTAAAAAAAGCCGGATTGAATATGCGAACATCGCACTAAAAAAAGATCAAACCGCTAAAACATTAGAGCTGCTCGAAAATCAGAAAGTCAGACTCAACAATGAAGTTCACAAGATCTCCGGCGAAATAAAACAATTAAGAGATATAAAATTATCCGAGCAAAATCAGCTTTTGGCAATTGATGCCCTGCTTTCCGAATCCGATAAGAACTCTGAAAATAACGGGGAAAATCTCCTGCTCACTAAAAATATCATCCATAAAGAAATTGAACTGGCCGAAAAGAAAAAAAATGATATTGCTTTGGAGACATTCAGACTTAAGAAAAAAATGGATGAGTTTAATAATAAAATTGCTGAGGTGAATAAAGTCAAAACAGCCCTGATCACTGAGATTGAAAAAAAGAAAGAAGAAATCAGCAGTCTTATTGATAGACGGAATATATTTCCACGTGAACAACTGGAAGACATTAATTCTGTTTTAAATCAGCAAAACGAGGAAAATTTAAAATACGCTGAAGATATCCAGGCAAGAATAAATCAATTGCGCAATCAGGAAGCCGGTCTGTTAGAAAAATTAAGTGATCAAAGAGTAACTCTTGAAAGGTTGAACCGGGAGATAGAGAAAAAAAATCTTCTTATTAATAATGAATCCAAAAACAAAAAGTCACTTGATAAATTAATAGAAGAAGAATCTTTAAAGAAAGAACTCATCCTTGAGCTTGACATTAAAATTGAAGCACAGCAGGCTAAACTCAGTTTATTAACAGAGAGTTGTGAATCAACTGCGGGGTCTTTAAACAGATTAAAATTTGAAAACAGCGAATTGCTTGAGCAGTTACACTCTGAAAACGAAAAGCTTAAGCGGTTAAATGAATCAATAGAAATTTCAACCGCAAGGCTGTCGGATTTGGATTTCAGTCTGAATATTCTCGATGAAGAGTTCGATAAATTAAACAGGAATGTTGAGAGCAATAGAATTTTAAAGACCGATATTGATTCACAGATTGAAAACAGATTAAAGGAAAAAGTTGATCTTGAAATGGTTATTAAAGAGTTGAAGGAAACAACTACCTTTTTAGCACAATTGAAAAATGATATCGAGAAAGGAAATGGTCAGTCCGCAAAACGTTTCACCGGAATTATTCAATATTTCAGCAAGATGATTAATGAGATGTATCACAAAAAATCTGATATTGAAAAGGAACTCACAAATAGAGAAAAAGAGATCAGGGAAAAAGATCAATTGATTGAAGAAAGACAATCTGTTTTAGAAGAATTAGAAAACTCGGTGATGATTGGAAAGAACAGGTTCAATCTCTTCGAAGAACTTATGCATTCAATAAGTGAGCAAAGAAGGCTGCTAAAAAACGGTAAAAATATTTTTGAAGATTATAAACAAAATGTAAATGCTGATGTAAGTCCGAAGGTAACTGAACAGAAATTATTGGAATATGAAAATGCTCTTAAAGAAATGCTGCATAATACTGTGGATTATTCAACCGAAATTATAAATGAGAGAATCGGGCTTGAGAACGAAGTCGAAGTCAATAAAACCACATTGAGTGGTCTGAAAGAGGATATTGTTGATTCACTAGCTGAGCTTCGGGCTTTGCGCAACTCAATAGATAAAATAAAAAATGAACACGAAGAACATCGGCTTGATATTAACAAACTGGCCGCACTTAAAAATAAACTTGAAGTCGAGATCAGTAAACATCAAATGGTGGTAGATAAGTATGCTAAGATTAAAGATATGATCCGGCAGGAACAGGAACTCATCAAAATGAAAAGAGAGATTGGTACATCAGGTAAAGAGACAAAGACTGCCGGGGCTGCCGAGAAGGTCTTTGAACCACATAATCCCAAATGGATTAAACTCTGATTTATTCGATCTTTATTATTTCTTTGCAAACCTTTTAATTTAAACTCATCTGCATTAAGAAAATTTTATTAGCCCAATTACCCGGAAGACATTTTATGCTAAAAAGATATTTTCAGTTCACTGCCACTTTAATATTCCTTTCGTTCATCTTAATTACAACAACCGCACAAAAATTTGAACCACCGAAGTGGAGCTACAACAAAGCAATCTATGAGGTTAATATAAGGCAGTACACTGATGAAGGTAATTTCAATGCATTTGAAAAGCACTTACCAAGGTTGAAAGAGTTGGGCGCTGATATTCTTTGGCTTATGCCTATTCATCCAATCGGAGATAAAAACAGAAAGGGAACTCTCGGAAGTTACTACTCGGTAAAAGATTATAAAGCTGTCAATCCTGAGTTCGGGACTCTTGATGAATTTAAGGCGATGGTAAAGATGATTCATAAAATGGGGATGTATGTAATTATTGATTGGGTGGCTAATCACACTGCCTGGGATAATGAGTGGATTATTGATCATCCCGATTTCTACACAACAGATTCGCTCGGGAATATTATTCCGCCAAATCCTGATTGGACTGATGTTGCGGATTTAGATTATGAAAATAAAGAACTCTGGAAAGAAATGATTGAAGCTTTAAAATTCTGGGTTGAAGAATGTGATATTGACGGTTATCGTTGTGATGTTGCCGGAATGGTCCCAATAGAATTCTGGATCGAAGCAAGAACTGAATTAGAAAAAAATAAAAATGTTTTTATGCTTGCTGAATGGGATACTCCGGAAGTTCATCTTGCTTTTGATATGACATACGATTGGGATCTTCACCATATTTTAAATGGAATAGCAAAAGAAGAAAAAACAGCCAAAGATTTAATCGTTCACTTGAATAAAAATGATGAGGTGTTCCCCGCTAATGGTTTCAGAATGCAGTTCATTTCAAATCATGATGAGAATAGCTGGAACGGAACTGTGTTTGAAAGATTGGGTGACGGTGTTGAAACGTTTGCCGTTTTAACCTGTGTTATTCCCGATATGCCTCTTGTTTATACCGGGCAGGAAGCAGGCAACAACAAAAGACTTTCATTTTTTGAGAAAGATTTGGTTGAATGGAAAGAATATGAACTCTTCGATATTTATTCAAAACTTTTCAAATTAAAAAAAAACAAGTCTCTATTCAATGGTGATCAGGGTGGAGAAATGATTTTTCTTCAAAGCTCTAACAAAGAAAATATTTTTGCATTCACCAGAAGTTCTGAAGGTGATAAGATTCTTACTGTCTTTAATCTTTCGGATAAACCACTCACATTTGACCTGACAGGAGAATCACTTCAGGGTTCATATAAAAACTTTTTCACCGGTAAGCTGGAATCTTTTATCTCAAAGGAAACTTTCAAACTAAATCCGTGGGAATACAGGATTTATATTAAATAATCTGCGCTATATATCTTCATTCTTTCTTGATATTCAACTGTCGAATTTTCTTAGTTCGATTGAACTATTCTTTATACACCTATGACGATCGTTGTTTGATATAAATCACAGATCAAATTTCATTTCTTCAATTGATGAGAATTTTTCCACAAAATTCTTTTCCTGATAAATTGATAAAACCTGGCAAGAACTTTGTCAGTGATAGTACTAAAATCAATGAATCAAAAATGAAATCACACTTTACAATACTATTCGCTTTAATTCTCTTATCAACAACAAAATATTTATCAGCACAGCCTTCCGCCAGTTTCTATTTCACAACGGCAATTCCTGTCAACGAATATCAGGATTTTGATAATGAAGTAGGATATGGCGGTAATCTTGAATTTTTATTCATCTCGCCAACCAAAGAAAAACCTGTTGGGGTGGGAATCAGCTTATCTTATATCGGGCAGGGCCTTTACTTTTATGAGGATCCCTGTAACTGTGAAACATACGTTGGCAACAACCGTGCAAATAATTTTATCAATCTAAATATGATTTTTCAGATTGCTCCGACTGGCGGAACGGTCAAACCTTATCTGGAAACATTTTTCGGTGGAGGTTATCTTTTCTCGAACACCGAGATAATTACTTTAGATTATAATTCCGTTAATCTTTATGTTGATGATTGGGCATGGACTTACGGTGTCGGAGGAGGATTTAAAATTCTATTAGGAGCTGATGAAAATGGAGGTGGCTCAATGTATCTTGATTTAAAAGGAAGATATTTAATGAGTTCAGATGTAAACATGCTTGATCGTAATTCAATTCGTTATGCGAATGACAGGTTTTATGATTCTGTAAAAGAAACTCAATTAAACTTTGTGGCCGTCCAGGTCGGCATTGTTATGCATTTTAGGTAAATGAATTAAATTAATATATCTTAAAAGTTAGAGACGCAATTTGATGCGTCTCTACTTTAATCAAACTTAATACTCATCCTCATCAATGCTTTTCTCCGTTACCTTTCCATACTTTGCAACCTGTTCTCTGATATCATCGCTTTGCCAATCAGAACAAACTGCAAATTAGTTTTGGGGAAATATTTTTTTATCAACTCATTCGCTTTATCAATTGTCAGACTGTTTACTTCATCTTCAAAATTATTAATAATCGAATCATCAAGCCCGTAAACATATTTTTGAGCAAGGAAACCAGCTAAAGCTCCTGCCGTTTCATAATCAGGAGGAAACTGTCCTTTGACATAATTTTTTGCTGATGACAAAGTTTCCTCATCAACCCCATTCTCAAATAACCGGTCATAAGTTTTCAAAGCCAGATCAATTGCTGCTTCTGTATTTTTTGTTGCCGTAAATGTGCTGATATAAAACGTACCTGAATATTTATATTGAGCAAATCTGCTTCTTGCTCCGTACGTTAGACCAGCATTAACACGCAGTTCATCATTCAGCCAGGAAGTAAATCTTCCGCCAAGAATTGTGTTAATAACATCAAGCTGAATCTGATCCGTATTATTCATAGCAATGCCAAATCCACCAATCATAAAAGTTGTTTCCGTTGCGTTGTCTTTGTTGATGAGATAAACTGAAGGGCTTACAAATGGCGTATTCAACATCTTCATATCAACTATCATTTTGGTTGATTCATTTTTCCATTCGCCGAAATATTCCTCGATAATTTGTTTCATCTCTGACGAATTAAAATCTCCAACAACAGCAATTGCTGAACTTTCAGGTCTGTAATTAGTTTGATAAAACTCTTTCACTTTTTCAAATGAAATGCTTTCGATTCCTGCTTTAGTTCCTCGTCCCGGATTTCCATAAGGTGAGTCACCAAAGATATCCTTATTAAAATAACTCCCAATTACTGATCTCGGACTTTCCTTAGCCTGATCAATTTCAGCAATCCATCTTTGTTTTCTTTTTTGAATTTCTTCATCAGGAAAGGTTGGATTTAAAATGATTTCTTTTACTACAGATAAAAGTGTTTCTGTATTTTCCTTCATGAACTGTGTGTATAAACCAGAATAATCTGAGTTGGCATAAGTGCTGACGTTGCTTCCGTAAAAGTTGAACAAAGAATCAATCTGTGACTTTGAATAATTTGTTGTTCCGAATCTCAGTGCTTCTGCAGTGAATGACGCCAAACCAGAAGTTTCACCATCTTTTATAACACCCCCATCAAATACAGCAGAGAAAGAAATCAACGGGACATCTTTTTTTTCCATTAAATAAACAGTCAATCCGTTATCTAAAGTAAATGTTTCGTATGCAGGTAGTTTGAATTGAGCAAAAGAAATGGAACTCAATAAAAGACCAAGGACGATTGCATGATTGCATGACCGCATGATTGCATGCAAACTTGCAACCATGCATCCATGCATATTTCTTGAATGCGCTGATGTTCGTTTCATTGCGTTTCCTCCGTATTCAGTATTCCTACTGTTCTGTTTTCTTTTGTGAAATATTCTCCTGCAACTCTTTTTATATCATCAACCGTAACTTTTTTATAATCATCCGGAGCAGAAAAAAGTTTTTTGTAATCTCCGAAGAAAAGTTCATAAGTGCCGATAGTGTTTGACATACCATTTATTGTTTCCAGTGTTTTGTAAAATCCCATTAGTTTTTGATTTTTAACTTTCTGCAATTCATTTTCACTTACTCCATCATTAACAATTTTTTGAATTTGCACAATTATTGCATCCTCAAGTTCAGAAGCTTTAACTCCATCATTACAAACTCCAAAGAAATAAAACAGTGTCGGATCAAACGCATCGCCGTAATATGTATCCACTTCAAGTGCAAGCTGATTTTCTTCAACGAGTGAGCTATAAAGTCTTGATGATCTTCCTTGCGATAAAATCGAACCGAGAAGATCGAGAGCATAATAATCTGCGCTTCCGGATTGCGGAACGTGATAAGTGATCATCAAATTTGGAGAAGGAACTTCCCTTTCTACAAATACTCTTCTCTCTCCCGTTTGTTCCGGTTCAATTGTATGAATTTTTCTTGGTGCAGGTGCTGCGGGAATTGGTTCCCAATATTTTTCTGCGAGCTTCTTTACTTCATCAAGTGTTACATCGCCTGAAATTACAACAAGACAATTGTTCGGTGCATAGTAAGTGTGAAAATAATTTTCAAGGTCCTGCTTGGTCCAGTTTTTAATATCTGACTCCCAACCGATCACAGGCCACATATACGGATGGGCAATAAAAGCAGTTGCCTGAACTTCCTGCCAGAGTTCCTCCATTGGATTATTCTCAAGTCCAGTTGATCGCTCAGAAAGTATAACTCCGCGTTCACTTTCAATCATTGAAGAATCAAAATTAAGATGAGCGATTCTATCAGCTTCAAGATCAAATATTACTTCGATGGAAGAACTTGGAAACCAGTTTGTGTAGGCTGTAATATTTTCGGAAGTGTAAGCATTGTTGGCGCCACCGTTTGCTTCCATTGTGCGATCGAATTGTTTTGGTCCATATTTCTTTGCGCCGTTGAACATCATATGTTCAAAGAAATGAGAGATGCCTGTAATTCCAACGTGCTCATTACGCGAACCGACTTTGTAGAACAAATACATATTTGCATTTGGGATTGCACTGTTCTCAAGAACTAAAATTTTCATTCCATTTCCCAGTGTAAATGATTTTACATCATCCGAAGATGTTTGCGGGAAGATTGAGTGGGAAAATGTAAAGATAAGATGAAAAGAAAAAACGGAAAATAATATTTGTTTCATGGCAATACCCGGAAAATTATTTTTTTAATTATTACAAATATAAGAAGTATTAAGCGAAGCTGAATTGATGAGGTTTTTTGTATAATGATAATATCAAACCTAAACTTGGAGGTTTAATATTATCTACGACTACTTCTGTAAAAATCAACTGCTTACCTTTTTCAACCATCTTTGGTTAATAATAAAGACTATTCCTGTCAGAGCATAAAGAGTTCCTGATATTATGCTTGCAAGTGTAACATTAACATTCATAAATACAAGTACAAAAGCAATTGATGTTATGGGAACAAAACATAAATGAGTGAACAATCTTTTATAGTAGTGAGTAAGAGTTTTTTCATAATCGCTTAATTGAAGCTCATCATTCATATAAAGTGCGTGACTATAAAAACGTGAAAAGACAAATAAAATCCCGATCAAAGCAATGCCGTAATAAACCATCAGCCAGGGCACCTGCACACCTTCAATCATTGTAAAAAAAACATTTTCTCCTCTAAAGAATAGGTACCCAATAAATCTTATAAGGAATAAAGAAAGAAATTTTAAAGGAAAAATGAATATTAAAACGATAAATAGCAGGATAGTATTCCATTTAAACATTGTTTTATCATCCAGTCCATAACGTCTAAAAAATATTCTGTGTTGATTCCAGATAATAAAAAGCGGAATTATTGTAACAGCAAATGCAATTAATTCATCAGTTAAGCTGAGTATGCCTGAAAAAGTTTTGGGAACTTCAAGAGAGATCATAAGAAGCGTGATTGAAAAAGCGAACACTGCATCGCTGAAATTCTCAAGTCTCGTTGGATTTTCACCCCTAATTGTAAATTGATTCTGCATAATTAAAAATAATTTGTTGGAAACGAGATAAAATTAAGACTAATATGCCTAATATAGGTTAATAAAATAATTCCAAAGAAGTTGTTTCCTTATTTGCTCAAAAACTCTCTTATCAAATCAAAAAGCTTCGAGGGTTCTTCTACCTGCGGATTGTGTCCGCTCTGTTCAAACATTACAAACTCAGCTTGCGGACAGTACAATTTATCAGTTCACACTAAATTAGTTCAACAGAGATTACATAGCATTGCCTTCGAGCCATCTTTCAAGGAAAACATCATAAATAAAATAATCATTCTTCTCTTTGTAAATCATTTCTTTATTCAATAAAGATTTTATAGCAGTATGAACAGAGCTTGGCGTTCCCAGCTTATGCTTTGCTATAAAGTCTTTTGATGTAATGAAATTTGCGTTTCCCTCGTTGGCAATTGCAATCAATACTTTCCATTGATATTCTGTTAACAGATTCCTGTAATTTATATAAACTGCTTCGTTTTCTTTTAATATCCCTTCTAGAGTTTCCCGCACAAGCGATTCAGTAATTGTGCGGTCTTTTAATCCGTACAACCGATTGCATAAAAACTGGACATAGAATGTATGAAGCCGGCAGATTTCAAGTATTCTTGCTGCAGTCGATTCGCTTATTTTTTTCTTACCGTTTCCGAGTTTTGAAATAATGAACTCACGGTATTCACCTTCGGGAATACGCTCAAGCTGCATCATTTCGGTGCTCTGATAGAACGGGTTTCCATATTGACTAAAGATAGAAAGAAGGATATGCTTCTGACTTCCCGAGAAAATAAAATTGACACCCGTTGCTCGTTGAATATTTGTTCTAAGTACAGCTTCAACATTTTTTTCAGGATAGTTTGCTATCTGCTGAAATTCATCAATCGCAATAATTATATTTCTTTCGCTCTTTTTTAAATAGCTAAATATTTTTTGCAGAGATTTATCCGCATCTTCTGAAGATTGAATATTAATTTGAAACGTCGGCATCCCGCTGTAAGGATCAAAGGAAATCACCGGTCTTATGCCAGCAAATATCTCCCCGACCTTTTTTATGAATTTTTCCGGAGATGATTCCAGCTTGCCCAGCACTGTAGAAGCAAATAAATTTATAAAACTGCTCAGGTCTGTAGTTGACAGAATGTCCAGATAGAAAATGTGTGACTTCTTATCTGATTTAAACTTGTTCAACGTATGTTCAATCAGTCCGGTTTTACCGAGTCTTCTTAAAGAAAACAGGGTAATATTTCTTCCATTTCTGAGAGCATTAATTATTCTTTCGGTTTCCTTTTCCCTGTTACAGAAAAATTCGGGAGAATAATAGCCTGAGACTATGAATGGGTTTTGTGGTTTCATATATTACGTTACGTTTATTGCGTAACGCAACTTACGTAATATTTTTTGATATGTCAAATTTCATTTACTCAAAAACTCTCTTATCAAATCAAAAAGCTTCGAGGGTTCTTCTACCTGCGGGTTATGCCCGCTTTCTTCAAACATAACAAACTCAGCTTGCGGACAATACATTTTAAACTCAATCATCATCCGGGGAACCGCAACACGATCATATCGCCCACCGTAAATCAGAATAGGCATTTCTAAATCTTTTAACTTTTTCCTATAATCAAACGTCCCGATATCGCTTGTAAGTTCAAAGTCCCCATCTTTGCCAACCAGTTGATAATATAATTTTTTGTTTGTTGGATATGGATACGGTTTCCTTCCGCTTGGTTTAAAATTCTCTGGATTGTAACCGTACAAAAATCCATAAGGAACACGGTCATAAATTTCATAATGAACAGGATCGCTGGAGACAGCACCCTGCAATCTGACTTCCATCAACTCTTCCCAGACTTCAGGGTAATTTGTTTTTATTTCGTGATTGGAATTATCGCAGTTCTCCTGCCACATTAGATAACTGTGGAATGAATTAGCAAGTATCAGGTGCGAAACATTTTCAGGATATTTAATTGCATAACCCTGTGCAACTACTCCGCCATAAGAATGACCGAGAATATTTATTTTATCAAAACCCATGGCTATGCGTAATCGTTCAAGATCATCAATGTCTCTTTCAATTGTATACTCGGTAAGGGTTTTTGCTGTGTCGGATTTCCCTCTTCCAAAAGCATCATAATAAACCAAAGTATTTGTCGTTGAAAGAGAGTCGAATCTTCTTAAACCATAATGTGTACCACCGGGACCTCCTGCAATAAAAAATAAAGGCTCACCTTCACCAAAGCTGACAGTCCATAATTTTGCACCATTAATTTCAAAATATTTTCCATCAGTTTCACTATCCGGAAATGTCTGCGCGAAGATTGTTACACTAATTATAAATGTAAAAATAATTGTAGAGAAGGATTTCATGAGTCACCTTAAATATTTAACAAGCAGATTCAGATATAAATATCTGGTTGATAGTCAAAAATAAAGAATCCCATTGACTTTTAATGGTTGAGAATTCAACTTCATTACTCTTTACGGTTTATTTAATCAGCACTTCCCTTAATTCAATAATTCTATTATCGCCTATAAAATCAATCTGCCAACCAAAATAAATTTACAGCTTGCAACTACGATTTTATTAGTCTACCTTAAGGTTGTCCTGCAAAAGAAAATTAAGATAAAAGTGAACTTCCTAAAAACCTCTTCATCTAGTCCTAACTTTTTATTCAGTGTAAGACAAACCGGTTCAGATTAATTCATTGTTTGCAACCGGGTTATCATTATTAAATTTCCAAGGAGAACCAAATGAAATTATATGTCGGCAACTTAGCCTCAAATGTTCAAGAATCAGATCTGGACGCTCTCTTTTCCCAGCATGGAAAGGTTGAAAGTGTTAAGATTATCCAGGATATGTATACCAAAACATCGAAGGGATTCGGTTTTATTGAAATGCCCGCAAATGAAGAAGCTCAAAAAGCACTTGACACACTGAACACACACGAGCTTAAAGGTAAAAGAATTGTTGTCAATGAAGCAAAACCTCAGAAGTCCAGAGGAAGCAGCGACAGAAGATATTAATACTTAACTGTTTGTAAGTGTTTTTGATCTATAGCATTTCGCGGCTGTCATCAACTACCTGATGACAGTCTTAGTTGCTGTTTATCTAGGTGGAGATTCTTTAATTCACCAACGCAACTATCAACCTGCAACTGCATTAGTTTGAGTTGTGAGTTAATTAAGGTAACTTAACACAGTTGATTTTTAAAATTGGCCTTCGTTCATACATATCTGATCGCTCCGTTTTACAAATCTTAATTTATTAACCCGCTGTAAAAACATTTCTGTTCTAATTAGACCGTGAAATAGTTTACTTACGGCAAATTAAAACAGAAAGTTATATGTCATTCGAAAAACTGAATCTCATTCAGCCGTTGCAAACGGCTCTATCCAATGAAGGGTATACAATACCAACGCCTATCCAGGCACAGGCAATTCCTGTAATTCTTGATAGAAAAGACCTGATCGGCTGCGCACAAACAGGCACAGGTAAAACTGCAGCATTCGCCGTTCCCATTTTACAAATTCTTAGTGAAGAAAAAGGATCACACAAATCAAAAAGGATAATTAAATCATTAATACTTACTCCAACGAGAGAGCTTGCTCTTCAAATAAGTGAAAGCTTTAAAGCATATGGAAAACACACTAGCTTGAAGAATGCAGTTGTGTTTGGCGGAGTTTCTCAAAGAGCACAAACTATGAAGCTGAGAGAAGGAGTTGATATTCTAATTGCAACTCCGGGTAGACTTCTCGACTTGATGAACCAAAGACACATAAATCTCAACAGCATAAAAATATTTGTTCTTGATGAGGCTGACCGTATGCTGGATATGGGATTTATTAATGACGTTAAAAAAATAATCGAAAAGCTGCCTTCGCAGAGACAGACTTTGTTATTCTCTGCAACAATGCCTTCGGAAATTACAAAGCTTGCAAATTCAATTCTGACCAACCCGGTAAAGATTGAAGTTTCACCGCAGCAAAAGACAGTCGAGGCTGTTAAGCAGGCGGTTTACTTTGTTACTAAATCGGATAAGAAGAAACTGCTTCTTCATATTCTGAAAAATGAAAACATCGAATCAGCGCTAGTCTTCACAAGAACTAAACGTGGTGCTGATGTAATCACACGAGTTTTAAATGATGCCAAAATCCATGCAGATTCAATTCACGGAAATAAATCACAACAGGCAAGACAGCGAGCATTAAATAATTTCAAATTGAACAGGACAAAGGTTCTCGTTGCAACTGATATAGCAGCACGTGGAATTGACATTGAGAAATTATCTCACGTATTTAATTATGATATTCCGGAATTTGCCGAAGCTTACATTCACCGTATAGGTCGAACTGCAAGAGCCGGTCTTGGAGGAACAGCACTTTCATTCTGCGATCCCGAAGAGCTGAGTTACCTTAGCTCTATCAACAGGATGATAAAGCAGCCCATATCAGTAATAGCTGATCATCCTTATAAAATGCTTGATATTAAAGATGGTGAGAATCCAGCTATGCAAAATAGATTTGAAGGAAGGTCAAAGTCTTTCGGATTTGGGAAAAGTTCGAGAAACCGTTCAGGCAGAAGCTTCCGCAAGTTTAAAGCAAAAAGTTAAATCAACTGGGTGTCACTGTCGGACTGTGACACCCTTCTAATTTTTATTTAATCATCCCCTGCCGATTTTTTTCATCTTGTTTAGCTCTTTTGGCTGCCTTCTTTTCTGCTTTCGACATCTGGGGTTTTTTCTTTTCTGATTTTTTTTGGACAAGTCCTTTGCTCATTTTACTTTCTCCTTTTGATTAGAAATAACTACCTGAATTATAATATTAATTATTGTCATTTCTTATTCTTTATTTTGCTCAAGCCATTCAAGCATCTTTTTAATACTGCCGGCAGCTAAGGCAATGCATGTATCCGCTGCACCATAATAAATATTAATCGTATCGCCATCCGGGGCGACGGTGTGTCCACATGGAAACACAACATTTCCAACATCACCATGCTGCTCGTAAGGTTCCACTGGTGCAAAGATCCATTCGCTACCTCGCTTAAGACAAAGTTCGGGTTTTTTCAAATCAAACAATGCAAGACCTAATCTGTAAATACAGCCGCTGCAGGATTGTTTAACACCGTGATAAATCACCAGCCAACCTTCCGGAGTTTCAATCGGTGGAGGTGAAAGGCCGATTTTATTTGCGTCCCACCATGCCCCCTTACGTGCATTCATCATTAAAACGTGTTTGCCCCAATTTTTTAAATCCGGTGAATAAGAAATCCACATATGTGCTCTCGCTGCACTCACAGGTCTGTGAATCATAGCCCAGTTACCGTCAATTCGATTTGGTAAAAGAGCTGCATCTTTATCTTCCGGTGGCATTATCACACCATAACGCTCAAATTTTTTGAAATCTTCTGTTAGTGCCAAAGCAACACCTGGTCCATCGCGAGTAAATGCAGTATAAACGACAACATACTTTTTTAATTCCGGTACAAAAGTAATGCGCGGATCTTCTATGCCCCACAATTCTTCCGGAAAATTATCCGGATCAGGTAACAGAGTTGGCTTTGGGTCAATCTTCCAGTCATCGACACCATTTGCTGAACGGGCAGCACAAAGATGAGAAAGTCCTCGTCGATCTTCCACACGACAGAGAAGCAATGTTGTCCCGTCAGGTAGTAATGTTGCCCCTGCATTGAATACACTATTGATGGGGTACGGCCAATCTTCTGCTGTAAGAATAGGATTAAGTTTATGTCGATGAAAAATTTCCGTATGCTTATTGTTCATTTTACTAATACCTCTGTAGATAAATGTGTCTGTTCAGATAAACGCAATTCCAACAGTGATTGGAGAAAAGCTAATGTTGATTCGGCTCCTTGATTATTGTTTGGACGGTCAGGATGCAAACCATCACGACATCCGCCGGTTGTAGGATCATAAATAGAAAGATTCAAATCGTTACGTCCGAGAAACCATTCAAATGCTCTTCGAGCTTCTTTATGCCAGCGTTTGTCTGTTGTAATCCGGTACGCTTCAAGGCATGCTGATACCATTGCCTGTGCTTCAACCGGCTGTTGATCAAAACGAGCTCTCTCTCCACCCTTCTGATAAAATCCGTTTGATCCTATCGGGACAAAATGACCAGCAGTAGAGCGCTGCAATTCAGCAAGCCAATTTAATGACTCCAATCCTGCATCTATCATTTCTTTATTAGGAATTGATTTACCGCATGTAAGTAATGCATGTGGCAGAGTAGCGTTACAATATGAAAGTTCATTTTCGTACCATCGCCACTCATCAGTTCGATTATTTTGATATAGAGTAAGAAGTCGTCCTGCAAGTTCATCCTGCACATTGCTTGCCCTGCGGTCACCCGCAAATTTTTGTGAATACTCATGAATACCTAAGAGTGCAAAAGCCCAGGCCCGTGGGCTTGTAGTTTTTATGATTGCGGGTAAAGATTGCTCGAATAGCCAACCTGCCATACTATTAAATGCCGGTAAATGAGAATGACTTAATACTGTTCCCAATGCCAAAATTGCGCGGCCATGACTGTCATCTGAACCAGTCTCTTCCAGCCAGTTGCGTTGATAGTCCATGAAATTTCGAAATCGTTTAGTCTGAGTGTTGAATGCAAATCCGAGGAAGGCAAGATAGCGGGAAGCTAATCCCAAACTTTCAGGATTACCTAATTCGTTTAGAAGAATACTTACTAAAAGAGCCCGTGCATTGTCGTCAGTGGTATATCCATGAGAATAATCAGGTACCGTAAAAAGAGCATGTTGAAACATACCGGTATCGTCGGTCATCTTTTGTAAATGATCGAGCTTAATAAGAGGCAGCTCCCATGGATGTTTATCCAATGCTTTAACACTGAAGTTTGGAGGAATGTAATGTCTGCGTTCCGTCCGTGCACGTTTAAAACTTTCCATATACCGTTGTGCTACTTCTGACCAAATCATTGCTCGTCCAAACTTGTAAGCCCGTTTACGCATTGCATGTCTTTCGGATTCGTTTTCCAATAAGTTGATAACCTGTTCAGCCAAAGCTGAAGAATCACGAAAGGGAAACAACACACCTCTTCCTTCAGAAAGAACTTCCTGTGCATACCAATATGGTGTGGAAATAACAGCTTTACCAGCTCCCAACGTATAAGCTAAAGTTCCGGAAGTAATCTGAGCTTCGTTGAAGTAAGGTGTAATATAAATATCTGCAGCACTTATGAACTCAACAAGTTCTTCCAGACTCACAAAGCGATTGTAAAAAATAACATTGCTTTCCACACCTTTCTGTTGAGCCAGCCATTGCAAAGACAATCGGTAGGCTTCGCCTTCTTGTTGAATAACATGAGGATGTGTAGCTCCAACAACGATATAAACGATGTCGGGATAGCGGGCAATTATATCTGGCAATGCAGATATAACAGTTTCGATTCCTTTGTTGGACGAGAGTAAACCAAAACTTAGTAAAACAATTTTACCCTCTACTCCAAACAAATCTTTATTAAAACTTGGATCAACAAATGGTACATCCGGGATACCGTGTGGAATCAGATCAATTTTTTCCAAAGGCACATTATAGATATCATGTAAAAATTCAGAACCACGTTCACTCATTACAACCAAACGATCTGATAATGCAGCAACTTCTTCTAATACTCGTCGCTGATCAGGATCAGGGTTTTTTAGTATTGTATGTAAAGTTGTAACAATTGGCATGCGTAACCCACGCAGCAATGTCAGGATGTGACTTCCTGCTTTTCCACCGAATATTCCATACTCGAATTGCAGACACACCAGATCAACATTATTAATATTTAAAAAATCTGAGGCTCTCAGGTAAGAATCTATATCTTTTTCTGTGAGTTCAAACCGAACCCGGGTTGGATAAGAATAACCGGCTACTACATCATTGACAGGTAATGCAATACATGTTGTACTCTTGTATTGATCTGCAATGGCTTCACACAAATCGGTGGTAAATGTAGCAATTCCACACTGACGCGGCAGATAATTTCCAATGAAGGCAATCCGGTTGAGTGTTGAATTTTTAATGTTTTGTTCCAAATCAATTACTGCTTTTTCGTTGTTCAAAGTATTACTATTTCTTTTTGGTAATAATTAAACAACCAAGAAAGCCAATGATTAATCCAGCAATAAAAATTATTGGCAGCAGTATAGCCGTTGACATTTCAACCTTCCAAAATAAAAGTTGAACGCCAGCCACTTCAGTATTTTGAATAATTATTATTCCAAATAGTAAAAGCATTGCAATGATAAAAATTGTTTTTGGTTTCATCCTATATTTACCTTATAAATAATTGCAGCTGACTCAGGATTTATCAGGCTCATATAATAGTCAATTACTGATTAATCTTTTTCTTTGAATAAACCAGTAATTGCGATTTCAATACTGTCCACATCATTATTAAACTTTCGTTTAAAGTTTTCCCAATTATCTTTTCCTTCGTACTTATAATCATTTAGTTTCTTCTTCAACTCGATATTATTTTGTTCCAATGTTAGAACTTTATTTTCGTATTTATCTTTGAAATTTTCACTCGTCGTTTTCATTGCCTCGTTGAAATCATCAATTTTCTTTTGGTTAGCTTCAATTTTTAATTCAGCATCGTTTTTGAATTGCTTCCATTCCTTTTCAAATTGTGCCTGTTCTTCTATCATAGCTTGATTTGCCTGTTTAACATCCTCTTTGGCATTCTCTCGATTGTTTTCACAACCTGGTAAACACTGATCCTGCAAATAGCAGGAAAACTGTTAAGATGAAATATTTGTTTTTCATAATGCTCCTCATAAATTGTTTAAAAACATTTATATGCTTTATTCAAGTATGTCAGATACTCTGTACTAAATATTAAAGTAATGGTTTCCTGAACTATATAATATGATAGGTAGAAGTTTAGTGTTGTTCAATAGGGCAAAAGGATGAAAAGTGGACTACATATTAAAGCCAGAAACTGCCATAAATGTTTTTTTGAAATGGTGCATTATAAAAACAGCAGTAAAATTGAAAGACAAGAGTATAATGCTATGCATAAAATCAAGTCGTTTAATTAATCAGCAAGTTTTTATTTTTTTAAGATCCAACGTTGCGTCATAAATATCTTCGAAGAGAGTTTCTTTATACAATTCAACTGTTACTGCTGTAAAGACATATCCATTTAATTAGTTCTGTTCATCACTTACTTAGTCGATCTATTCATCTTCATCTGATAATCAATACCGGCTAGTCTTTTTTGAACACCAGGAATTAAGATTGACCCTTAATTAAAGCTGACCTCTTTCCGCAGCATTTTTAAGATCTTCATTTGCAAAAATTGCTATCTCAACTCTTCTGTTAAGCTGCTTCCCTTCGGGGGTTTCATTTGTTGCAACTGGTTCAAGTTCACCCAGTCCAAGTACTGAAAGCCTGGAAGAAATAACACCTTGTCCCATAGTATAATCTGAAACTGACTTCGCCCTTCTTTCAGATAAATCCAGATTGTATTGCTCTGTACCATCAAAATCAGTATGACCTGTAACCAGAATATTTGTATCTGGATATTTGTTAAGAATGACAGAGAGGTCAGCAATATTTTTTTTGGCCTGATATTGAAGTGTGGATGAATTAGTTTCAAATAAAATTCCAGAATCGAAAGTAATTTTTATACCTTCGCCAACTCTTTCAATTTTTGCACCTGCAATATCATTATCCATTTCTTCAGCTTGCTCATCCATATAATTCCCTATCAAAGCTCCTGCGGTACCACCAACTGCTGCACCTATTATAGCACCAACTGCAGTATTACCTAATTCATTGCCGACAATTCCTCCAACCACAGCACCTCCAGCACCGCCAATAACTCCGCCTTTAACAGCGTTGCTTGTGCTGCAGCTATAACTAAAAACTGTCAGGCCTACTAGTACAGCAATTAATATTATACTTTTTATTTTTTTCATTTTGTTCCTCGTAAGATTAATTATTTATAAAGCTTATTTTTTAAGTCTCAAAACAGGAGAAATGCGGGATTAACCCGCCCATAATTTTCCCACCCAATTTTTTTTTTAATTAAA
>CAVORE010000004.1:0-35236 GCA_963698525.1 uncultured Ignavibacteriaceae bacterium
AAAGGAAGGACTGAAAAAGCTACTTAATATTCCTGAGGATTATTCAATATTGTTTCTTCAGGGCGGAGCCAGCCTGCAATTCTCAATGGTTCCGTTGAACCTGATGCCTCCTATAAATAAAGCAGATTATATCTCAACCGGAAGCTGGTCAAAGAAAGCAATTAAAGAAGCAAAGAGAGTCGGAACTGTAAATGTTGCTGCGACTACAGAAGAGGGTGAAGGAGATAATAAATTCTTCAAACGGATTCCAAAGCAGAGCGAGCTCAAGCTTGATCCTGATGCCGCTTATGTTCATTTTACATCTAACAATACCATCTTCGGTACACAATGGCAAAAGGAACCTGAAGTGGGGAATGTTCCACTTATTTGTGATGCATCATCAGACATACTTCATAAAAAAATTGATGTGAAGAAATATGGTGTAATTTATGCAGGCGCGCAGAAAAATATTGGACCTTCTGGTGTAACCCTGGTTATAATCAGAAAAGATCTTGTTGAGAGAAGCCAGGATACCTTGCACACAATGCTTAACTATAAAATTCAGGTTGAGAACGACTCATTGTATAATACTCCTAATACATTTGGTATTTATTTTATAATGTTGATAACCCGACACTTATTAAAGCTTGGCGGGCTTGATAAAATGTTTGATATCAATAAACATAAAGCTGATCTTCTTTATAAATGTATCGATGAAAGCGGTGGTTATTACAAGGGACATGCAGAAAAAGACAGTAGATCATTAATGAATGTTACATTTAATCTCACGACTCCTGAAATGGAAAAGAAGCTTATTGATGAAGCAACTAAAGCCGGTTTCAATGGATTGAAAGGACATCGTTCAGTTGGTGGATTACGTGCGTCAATTTATAATGCATTCCCAACAAAGGGAGTGGAAGATCTTGTAACATTTATGAAAGATTTCCAAAAGAAGAACGGTTAAATTAATTAGGTATAGAGGTATATAGTTCTTCATTATATAGCCTTATACCATTATACCCATATACCTAAGTAAGTAGAACTGAAAACAACTCAAAGGAATTATGAAAATTATTATCGGTTCAATTATTTTATTTTTTTTAATTGCAGGTTGCAACAAAAAGGAGGAAGTAAAATTCGAAGCTTTCAGTCCCGAAGCATTTGCCTACGATATTGGCGACAGCTGGGAAATTAATGCGACAGTTAACGTAAAAGGATTTGTGAAAAAAGAAGTGGGTGATGAATTTACTGCTTCTCTTGAATTTACAATTGATATGATTGGTCCTGATAGTTTGGAAGTGACAAACATTTTCGGCGATTCAAAAGATGTGACCAGTAATGAACTTATTGATGTACAGCTCGAGGCACAATTTGAGCTTGATTATAACTCTCCCGAAGGTTTATATAAAATCAATTTTAATATTACTGATATAAATTCAGAGGAAGTGACTTCAGCGCAAACTGAATTTGAATTGAAAAAATAATAGGAAGAATTAGTCTGTAAGCTCTTCAGGAGGTATAAGTTTTCTTCCCGCAAAACCGGCTTCAACTCCGTGGTAATACATAATATCATCTTCATCACTTCTCCAGCAAAGGAAAACTTCCTTGCCTTCGATGATAGCCGGAAAGTCAATTAATCCAATGGAGAAATTCCAGTCTTTGAAGAAGCATCCAATCTCTTCCAGTTCCCGCATAAATTCCTCAATATCGTCAGCAAGTTTTTGAATGCGGGGATCATTCTCAACACCACTTTCAATGTCATCGGCAATCATTCGCATTTCCCTGCTGGTATCGAGAATATCTTTTACAATTTTTCTTACCAGGGGCAAAGTTTTTTTGGCTTCAGCAGGCGTAAAATATTTTAGTTCAGTAGTCATCTATTATCATTAATAATTTCTGTATACAATATTATAACATTCCTTATTTAAAAAAAGTTTAATAATTAAGTATCAATTTCATCTCTTAATAAGGTTTCAATAAATTACCCAAAATGAAGAAGTTATTATCAAGAATGGCAAAAGGGCTCCGTTATTACTTGTATATTAGCAAACATCTCAAAATACCATACGATTTTAGACCGATATGGGACTGATTGCTAAACGTCACATTAGCATAATTGTTGCTGTTATTATCCAAATTCGCAATAAATTATTTTGAACTAACTATTCAAGAAGCACGGAAAGGAATTAGAAATGAGAAAACTGATACAAACTGTTATTGTTGTTCTTACACTTCAATGCATAGCGTTTAGTCAGAATCCAACAATCCAGATGATCATTAACCAAACAAATATTGATTCACTTACTTATTTCGTAAGAGAATTATCCGGGGATGTGCAAACAATAATTGGTGGATCACCTTACACTATTGTTTCAAGACACAAAAACCAGCCCTCAAATAATATGGCAGCTAATTACATCAAGCAAAAATTGAACAGCTACGGTTTGGTAACTTATGATCAAAACTTCAGTTCAACCGGAAGAAATGTTTATGGTGTTCAGCTCGGTTCTCTTTATCCTAATAAAAAATATATCATATGTGCTCACTACGATGATATGCCTTCCGGAACAATTGCCCCAGGTGCGGATGATAATGCAAGCGGAACTGCGGCAGTAATTGAAGCTGCAAGAATATTCACTCAATACAATTCAAAGTACACTATCATTTATGCTCTTTGGGATGAAGAAGAACAGGGTTTAATTGGTAGTGCTTATTATGCTCAGCAGGCTTTCAATGCCGGTGATTCGATTATGGGCGTAATCAATCTGGATATGATTGCGTACGATTCAAACAGTGATAGCAAGGCAGAGATTCACACACGACCAATAGCTAATTCAATTTCGTTAAAAGATAATATGCTGCAAATAAATTCTCTTTATGGAATAGGATTAACCTTATCAACGATAAATCCAGGCGCGACCTGGAGCGATCACGCATCTTTCTGGAACAGGAATTTTGGAGCAGTTTGTTTAATAGAGTTAGATGGCGACTTCAATGCATATTATCATACAACTAACGATCGGATCCAATATTTTAATATGCCATATTTTCTAAAGATGAGTAAGGCTGCATTTGGAACTGTAGCAGCACTGGCACAATTAACAGATATAGTTCCTGTTGAACTTTTAGCTTTCACTGCTTCTGTAAGAAATTCTGAGGTTCAACTACTATGGTCAACTGGTTCCGAACTCAATAACAGCGGCTTTGAGATTGAACGATCTATTAATGATCTTGATAATTTTGTTACTATTGGATTTGTTGATGGAAAAGGAAGTTCAACAGAAATAAATTATTACTCATTTAACGATAGTCCTCAAATTAGTGGTGCAAATAAAATTTGTTATCGTCTTAAACAGATTGACTTCGATGGATCATTCAGTTACAGTAACATTGTGAATTTAAGTTATGACGCTCCTGCTGAATTTGTACTTAGTCAAAACTATCCAAATCCATTTAACCCGACGACGAGAATAAGTTATTTTGTGCTAAATGAAAGTTTTGTCAGCATAAAAGTTTATGATTTTCTTGGAAGAGAAGTAAATACACTTGTCAACGAAACAAAATCAACCGGAAGTTACGAGCTATCGTTCGATGCAACCGGTTTACCAAGCGGAACTTATTTTTATACTTTGATTGCTGATAATTATTCTGCAACAAAGAAAATGATAATTCTTAAGTAGTTTAATAAATTAAGGGACTTGTGGTAATATTTCTTCAAGTCCTTTGTCTTTTATAAAAAATAAAACAAAAAGGATTTCACTATGAAAAAATCTTTTCTGCTGTTGATAATACTACTGGGGATACAATCTGCATTGTATTCTCAGTCTCCAACTGTTCAGGCAGTAATCAACGAAACTAATATTGATTCACTTCTTTACTTTGTTGAAGAACTGTCGGGAGAGGTTCCAACAATTATCGGCGGTTCGCCATACACGATTGTTTCGAGAAATAAAAACCAACCCAGCAATAATATGGCAGCTAATTACATCAAGCAAAAATTGAACAGCTACGGTTTGGTAACTTATGATCAAAACTTCAGTTCAACCGGAAGAAATGTTTACGGTGTTCAGCTCGGTTCTCTTTATCCTAATAAAAAATATATCATCTGTGCTCACTATGACGATATGCCTTCCGGAACAATTGCCCCAGGTGCGGATGATAATGCAAGCGGAACTGCGGCAGTAATTGAAGCTGCAAGAATATTCACTCAATACAATTCAAAGTACACTATCATTTATGCTCTTTGGGATGAAGAAGAACAGGGTTTAATTGGTAGTGCTTATTATGCTCAGCAAGCTTTCAATGCTGGTGATTCGATTATGGGTGTACTAAATATGGATATGATCGCTTATGATAATGATAACGATGGTGTTGGAGAAATTCATATCAGAAATTTTGGAAACTCGGTTGCTTTAAAAGATGAAATGGTGCTGGTAAATAATACTTATGCAATTGGAGTAGTGCCAAGTATTATCAATCCGGGAACTACAGCAAGCGATCAGGCCTCGTTCTGGAATAATGGTTATGGCGCACTTTTACTAATAGAAGAATATTATGGCGGTGACTTTAATGCCTATTACCATACAGTGAATGATTTGATTACACATTTCAACCTGCCATACTTCCTGAAAATGAGCAGATTGACTTTGGGTACCTTGGCAACATTGGCTCAATTAACAGATATTGTTCCAGTTGAATTATTGGCCTTCAATGCATCAGTTAGAAACTCTGAAGTTCATCTACTCTGGTCCACTGCTTCTGAATTAAATAATATGGGTTTTGAAATTGAGCGCTCCATTAGTAACCCGGATAACTTTGTTACTGTTGGATTTGTTGATGGAAAGGGAACTTCAACAGTGATAAATTATTATTCTTTTACAGACAATCCTCAGGTAAATGGTGTTAACCAATTGTATTACCGTCTGAAGCAGATTGATTTTGATGGATCATTCAGTTACGGTGATATTGTAAATGTAAGTTACGATGTTCCTGCTAAATTTGTACTTAGCCAAAACTATCCTAACCCGTTTAATCCTTCAACGAGAATAAGTTATTTTGTGCCAAAAGAAAGTTTTGTAAGTGTAAAAGTTTATGATTTCCTTGGAAGAGAAGTAATTACACTTGTCAACGAAACAAAATCAACCGGAAGTTATGAATTCTCTTTTGATGCAACTAACCTGCCGAGCGGAACTTATTTCTGCACAATGAATGCAGATGGGTTTGTAAATACAATCAAAATGCTGTTGTTAAAGTAAGCCTGACTGTTATTACAATTTAAGGCGATCTAAAAACGGATCGCCTTTTTTTATTCTATAACTTTCTTAATTGAAACTGCACCACGCAGTTCCCCGATTTGATAGCCAACAGCTTTATCCTCAGTATATTGCTGTGCTATAAGCTGTTTGACCTCAGGCATTAGATCTGTTTCGCTGCCATGACAATTAAGACACTCCGCCTGCACCAGAATTGGTTTAAGATAACGTAAATATTTATAGTCTCCTTCCTCAACAATTTCGGCATATTCTGTTTCACTGTTTAATTCATTGTTCTGATGAAGTAATTCAAATTTATTCAGAGTCTTTTTTTCAAAATCATCGGGTATATTATTCACGTTCCTGTTTTTGAATGATACTCTTTTAATGTAGACACCTTTTTGAACACCAAAATTATTCGTTAGAACCTGAGCTGTATCCGAACATACGGAGACAGCTTGCAAAATTCCATTTGTCTGGATTTGGTGAATGAGAATTCCTTTTAGATTCTTCATAAACTCCATGGAGGTTGTTCTCATTCCGGAAACCTGATTTTCGTTTATCTCAACTTTATTCTCCGAACAGCTAATAATCAGAATTGAAAATAAAACTGCGACTGTAATAAAAGATTTTAGCATTGTTGACTCCTCTTGTTTTTACAAACATAATCAGTGTATTTATTCAATTCAATTTTTTAGGAAGAAAAATATGTTTTCAGGAATATCCTTAACTTTGATTTGAACAAAAATAATCAAAATAGTGATCAGCACTTCAACTCAACTCACAAATAAAAAAATAATTTACTTCTGGCTGCCGCTTGCTGCAACATGGATTATGATGTCCGTTGAAGGTCCTTTTCTTGCTGCACTTATTGCCCGCTCCACGGAACCAATATTTAATCTCGCTGCTTATGGTGTTGCTTATTCACTGGCACTAATAATTGAGGCGCCGATTATTATGATGATGAGTGCTTCAATCGCATTAGTAAAAAACAAACAATCATTTTATAAGTTGAGAAATTTTACTTATGCTGCGAATGGTTTGATTTCTGTGATAATGCTGATAGTTGTAACACCCCCGGTTTTTTATTTTATTGCAGAAGGTCTCATCGGTCTGCCGGATGAAGTATCCCGGTTAACTCATATCGCAACAATAATTTTGCTTCCCTGGCCGGCTGCAATTGGTTACCGCAGATTCTACCAGGGAATATTAATTAATAACAACTTAACCAGAAGAGTTGCATATGGAACTGTAGTGCGGCTGTTATCTATGGCAATCTGTGCGGCTGCTTTGTTTCTCTCGGACATTGTTGAGGGAGTTGTTATCGGGGCAACATCTTTATCTTTTGCTGTAATTATGGAAGCAATTGCTGTCAGATTTATGGTTGGAGATACCGTAAAGAAAATTAAATCGGAAGATACTTCCTCCCAACAAATTTTAACTTACGGGGAGATAAATAAATTTTACTACCCTCTTGCACTAACTTCGCTTATCGGATTGGGTGTTCAGCCGCTGGTTACTTTTTTTGTTGGGCAAAGCAGAATGGCACTCGAATCTCTGGCAGTACTTCCTGTTGTAACATCATTCGTATTTATTTTCAGAGCACTCGGGTTGTCATATCAGGAAGTGATCATTGCACTCATTGGAGAAGACAAGAACGGTTTTCAGCCGTTATTAAAATTTGCAACTGCACTTGCTTCAATTCTTGTAATGGTGCTTGCACTGTTTGCTTTCACTCCACTTTCTGATTTTTGGTTTATAACTGTATCCGGATTAAGTGCACCACTTGCGGAATTTGCTCACCCTCCGCTGATGATCATGTTTTTCTTTCCTGCGCTAACTGTTTTAATAAGCATTCAAAGAGGTGTACTCGTTGCAGATAAAACAACAAAGCCAATTACTATGGGAACTATAGTGGAGTTTGTTACGATAGTAATTATGCTTATGCTTTTAATAAGCAGTTGGGATATTGTTGGTGCAGTGGCAGCAGTGATTGCAATTATTGCCGGAAGGCTGGCAGCAAATATTTATTTGATGCGTGCTACCTTTCGTTCAATAAAAAAATAATTATTCTATTTATTAAACTCTAGTTTAAACTATGTTGATTTTACCCGAGATATTCCTGAGTTTTAATTCACAAAAAATGAATTTTAGAAATGTCAGTTAAAACTATTACCATCATATTCTCATGCATCATTGCAAAAATGATTTTTGCACAATCACAGCAATGGAGTAATTATAATACTGATAACTCACCACTGCCCACAAATTCAGTCCACTCAATTACCTTTGAGAACGATTCAGTAAGGTGGATTGGAACCTGGGGTGGTGGATTAGTAAGGTTTGATGGCTTGAATTGGACAATCTATAATACTCATAACTCCCCGTTACCAAACGATATTATTTATGAAGTTGTACTTGATAATCAGAACAGAAAATGGATTGCTACTCAAGGCGGTGGAATAGCTGTTTTTGATGACACATCCTGGGTTGTTTATGACACTTCAAATTCCGGTATTCAACACAATACTATTTATGCTATTGCTTTTGACAACAGTAATAATAAATGGATTGGAACCTGGGGCAGCGGTGCCATTAAATTTGATGGGGCAAACTGGACTAATTACAGCCGTGATAATACAATTATACCAAACGTAAAAATTCCTGATATTTTTATTGATAGTAAAAATGTAAAATGGATTGGTTCTGCAGCCGGGCTGCTAAGTTTTGACGACTCAACGTGGACACTATATGATGAAAATATTTCTCCGCTCGGCAGATGGGCAGTTTATTCAATCACTACAGATAACGATGATAATCTCTGGGTAGGATTTAAATTTGATGGTGTAGCAAAATTTGATGGCAGATCCTGGACACATTTCACTTATGAGAATTCTGATTTGCCATCAAATACAGTTTACTCGGTTGCTGTTGATAGCTCAAACAATTTGTGGGTTGCTACAAATGGATCCGGTATTGCAAAGTTCGATGGACTGAATTGGACAGTATATGACATAGCAAATTCTAAATTAACGGATAATTATACTTTCTGGATAGCCGTTGATAAGTTTGATAACAAATGGATAGGAATGTTAAAAGGAGGGCTTTCGATATTTAATGAGAACGGCGTTCGTTTAAAGTAAATGATCACTATCCAAGATCCGTAGCTCAGATTTCCAAATCTGAGCTTATTTTAAGTATGAAATACCTTCAGGACTGGAGTCCTGAACTACGAAAAGTCTATTTCATTATTTGGGTTTAAAATAAAAATCCGTGCAGCCATATTGACTGCACGGATTCATAAAGTTACTAACTCAATCGAGTTTCAAACACTAAAGTCCGAATCCGAGTGAGAAAGCATGGTTGTCGCCTAAGCCATCATACTGCACTGCTCGATAGGCATAATCCAACTTAAGTTCAACACCGCCTAAATCGTAATTAAGACCAAAACCAGCATTGAAACCATATGTATTATAATCTTCGCTGGTACTGAATTCGGTTCCCATATTTGTGGCGGCAAAGTAACCTGCTCTTAAAAAGAAGAGGTTATTATAGCCATATTCCAGACCACCTTTCCACTCATCGCCGTAGAAATTGTTGTTTGAAAAGACACCACCAAATTGAAGCATATTTTGGTCATCAATATTATACTGGTAACTTACTCCCAGCTCTAAAATTGATGGCAGCTCAAAAGGTGCAGCGTCTATTTTATACAATTCCCCGGAACGAGTTAAATCCGGAGTCTGAGCCTCGATCAACAAACCCGATCCATCAAATTTCATTTCCGGACCGATGTTCTTCATTACGAAAGCAATGCTCAAACCTGTGACATCAGCAAAATCAGAATAAGATACACCAACGTTGAAAGCAACACCGGTTGCACTTACTCTGTCTATTTCTTCAGATATTAAATTAGCGGTCAAGCCAACTGCTATTCTGTCACTCAGCATTCTTGCATAGGTTAACCCCATTGTCAGGAATGTTGGTGAAAACAGAGCGCCTGTTCCATCCGGGTTACTGACAGTTGTAACGGGGATTTCGCCGATAGACAATGATTTAATGCTAAAGGCGATTGAACCAAACGATTCTATATCTGTTGATATCGCGCCATACTCAACACCAATATCTGCAATATGCTCCATGTGGGATATCATGACATTGGTGGAATAGTTACCCAGTCTGGCAATATTAGCCGGGTTCCAGAAGAGAGCTTCTAATCCATAAGAATTAGCCAAAGTTGAACCGCCCAGAGCAATACCTCGGGCACCAACCGGAATTAATAATTCAGAAGCTCCGCCGGATCCATTTCTTCTGCCGCCACCGGCAAAAATTTCGCTAGCAGCAAGAAGAAATAGTAGTATTATGAAACTTACACTTAATATTATTTTTTTCATTTTTTATCTCCTTACTTTTTAGTTTAGTATCTATCCAGAATCTGCTGTTCCTGAATTATTGCGGCCTTCAATATCTTAGTTCTGCCAAGTTCTGGCATGTCTACATAAATGATATAAAGTCCACTTGCTACAGGAAGTCCGGAATCTGTTAAGAGATCCCACCTCTGGAACTGACCAGGATCTGTTTTTTCTATTGTCCTAACCAGTTGCCCTGCAAGATTAAATATTCTGATTTTAGCATAATCAGGTAAATGATTGATCGTTACAAATCTCTCATATTTATTTATTTCCTGAGGGTTAACTCCATAATAAGGATTCGGGAAAACATTTATGCTGTTCACGTCATCCGCTGCCATATCACTTGAATAGGCAGAAGCAGTTGACTCAAACCTATAAGTGTCCACTCCAATTTGGAATGGATTAGCGTAAAAAATTGTAACAACATCACCAAGAACCAAGCGTGTTGAATAGAATACAACAATCCAGGTTGCTTCGGCTCTCATAGGATGTCCGGTTCCAATAATGACATTAGAATCGTATTCAGTATTAATAATAATCGCATACATTCTGTTGTTTGGATTCCAGGCCCAGAAAGGATTTGCACCAGGCAATTGTTCACGATCTCTGAATATAAGATTCACCTGCTCACCAGTATCTTTATTCCATACCTCAAACGGTATTCTTATAAGGAATGGGGCATTGGTTCCTGGATTAGGATTTAGAGGATGATTTGCAAGACCAAGGCTCGGATGTGTAGAGAATATAGTTGCCATTTGCCCACCGCTTCCGACAATAATTAACGTATCAGTTCCATTAACCACCGTATCAAGTACTCCTGTATACCTTAGTTCATAATCCTGCTGTAATTTATTTAAATCTGTGGTGCCAAAACCAAAGCCATCGATTGCCCAGCTAGTTGGTAAGCCAAACAGCGTATAATCATTAAATACAGTTACAGTTTTTGATGTTGAACTACCAACGGTGATTCGTGAATCTGCCGTTGTTTCTATAGCATAATCAAATGGAGTTATCGGTGCATCATAACTTCCAAGGAGACTAACACCGATTCCATCCACAACTGTAGCTGTGTTATCACCAAATCCTGTTGGTATGTCATCCCTGCGCGGATACAAAGATACTCCGCTTACAACAGGCTGGTTTTCCAGTTTTATTAAACCGGCATCAAGATCCTTCACGTTCCAATACAATGCTGTTCTTGATGCAAAGCCAATCTCCATAACCGTTGTTGTACCAAAAGCATCTAGTGCTTCTGCTGGATCCGGATAACCATCATCGAATACGATCCATTCCACTGACATTGGAGGTGTAAAACTAGATACCGTTATCACCCAGTCCTCACCGCCTTCATGAAAGACACCATTCTGAGTATACTCATGGTTTACATTACCCATATTTACGATAGTACTATCGGTTCCATAGGTCATAACCACTGGAGTCACTGTACCGCCGCCGGCTTCGAATGGAGGAGCTGAAACAATATTAATTCCACCCGGGAATTTAAGCCTTACACCATCACCCCAGCCACCGTCGTGATGAACAATGTCCAGATGAAATGCTAAATCAACTTTACCAGCAACGGGTCCATAGAGACCTGCGATGTCAATTGTTGTACCGGTAAGTGTGTCTGGATCATTTGGGTTCATTCCTCTGTCCACGGTTGAGGAAGGGACCCAATCTCCGTTTGGATCTCTTATTTCCTGACGTGATGTAAAAAACAATTCATATTCATGACCAGTGGTTGCGCTAGGATCAACAACCGAAACAACGGGTGCACCATCAGCTAAGCCAGTGGTATGTGCTACTTCGAGTTCAGAACCGGGATCTTCTCCGTACTGAACACCGGGGTCTGTAGATTGTGGCACAACCGTCAGAACAATAAATGGATTTTCTAAATTGTTAGGAACCTGAACAGGATCAGGCTCGCCTGATTGATTAAAGACGGCATAAGACGTTACGGCAAAATAATATCTTGAGCCATTATTAAGTGGTAAATTATTTAAATAATTCTTATCAATAATAATTGATCTTATAATACTATAGTCACCGCCAAACTGCTGAACAACTATTTCTTCTTCACCTGAAACCGGATCAACTGTTCTATCCCTGACAGCTTTTATTCCATCAACAAGATCATAAGTAGCTATACGCACAGCTTCTTCTTTTGTTGCGGTTGGGTCGGGTAATTGATAAATATTATAACCCTGGAAGGTGAATCGTTCTTTGTTAAGTGTTTCTGTCTCATCCACTCTTTCAAGATCAAAACCCCAATTAAGTACAACTTGCTGATCAAGTCCGGTTGCACTTACGCGCGGAGTTGCCGGTGGAGACGGAAGCACGAAGAATTTATCATAAGCATCCTGGGCAACTTTATCGTAAGCTTTTAATAAAGAAACCGAATTTATGTTGTTAGAGCCTTGTGCAGCAATTTCTGCAACTACAACTTCCTGAGTATCACCAGCAGCCATGGTAAATGGACCGGAGGCCATACCTGCTCTGCGGTCGCCCGCTGGATGCTGATCTCCATCTAACCATCCGGTACCTGCAACAGGATCACCGTATAAAGCGAATACAGTAGAACCCCCTGTCGTAGGATCGGGGAAAATATCACCCGTGGTACCAACTCTTCCTTGCATAAAGTTATACCACTCCTGAGTTCCCTGATACTGACCCTGGGTTGGATCTCTGTAAATTGCATCAGGATTTATATAGAAATAATGAGCAGTCATTGGAAGATTTTTCTTTCCAATTACATATTGACCATTAAATATTGCTGTATCGGTTGGTTCACCGGCAACAATTGGACCCTGGAAGAAGTCAAAACCAGCCGCAGCAGGATTGCTTCCATAAATTAAGTCAGTAGGGTTTGCGTTGTAAACAAAAGTCATACTCAGGACTGTATCGCAACCGGCGTAGTCATCTGTTGCATCACCAAGGTCCGGGTCATTCCACATCGAAACATACATATCTGTAATATTTTCGCTGCTTTTGTTAATAAGTTTAAATTTTCTAAACAACATACTTCCCAGCGGCCCTGCAAAATTGTATCCCCAAACAGTAACCTGTTCTTCGATACCCATCGGCAAAGAGCCATACATAAACTGGGTTTGATTGGGATCAGTATCATTACATACGAACCAGATAGTCTGGTCAGCACCGGGAACACCTGGAATATCAACAGCAGGATCATAAAGACCATCGCCATCAACATCTTCGAATGGTGCGCCGTCTGCTGCGGGCCAGTCTGCCCAGTCTCTTGCATAAGCTTCACGAACTTCGGATTCACTTCCTTCATCATCGTCAATCTCAGCTTGTACGCTACCGGTGAGATAATCCGGACGTACCCGGAAACAACGAACATTATCCAGGTTTGGATCTTCACCAATTAGTTGGCCGGCAGGTACTCCACTATTAAGGATCTTGCCGGGAACTGTTCCCTGGCGGTATGAAGAACCACCAACACGAATTTGACCGCCTACTTTTCCGCCCCACACCAATCCTGCTTGAAATATCGCAGTTTTACCACTTCTTCTTGGATATTCAAATCCGGAATTACCGTTGGGGTTAATATCCGACTCACCATCATTTTTAAACCAGGTGGATATTCGGTTTATATTGAAATGTTTGTATACAGGAGAACCTGTAATCTTGTTCAGAGTATTATTCTTTTTGTCGCCCCCCTCAGCTCTTGCATCCATAAATGCGAAAGCAAAGAGTAACAAAAATATACTCAGGTATTTAATTGATTTGAGATTCATATTTCTAAACTCCTTCTTAATAAATAAAACATATTAAGTTAGTATGACAATTTTAAGCCAAGCACTATTGATCTCGGCGGACCATAAAGATATGGATTGAGGTCTCCGAGAATTCCGCCGCCTTGAGCGTTACGCCACTGCTCTGCATAATCAATATTTATAGCTCTATAAACATCTACATATTGAGATCCGTAAGTTTCCAACAATTGTGCTCTCAATGCAGGATCCGAAATAAATCCATCATCTGTAGCTGAGCCGGTTCTTAAAAATACGTTCTCAACATTTTTTGTATCAAATAAATTCTGAACACGTATATAAATATTAGCAGCCAGCCTATCATAGATCGTAAAAGTTTTATCAACGCTAAGGTCTACCTGGAAAGTAGAAGGAGTGCTGGAAGAATTCAATGGCTCTACAGGACTTCTGTTACGAGCATCACCTTCCAGGTCAGATCCTCCTGTACCCTTGGTGTATGGATGTCCGGTAGTAAATGTGGCAAGCAGAGACACTCCGAAATCATGAAGAGCAGCCGGGCCATCGTTAGAACCGAATCTGTAATCTATGTTGAAATTTCCTCTTAAAGAGTTGTTGTAAACCAGCGGTGATACGTATGACGGAACAAAAGTTCTGTTTTCAAGCGGTGCTCCAACAATACCTCGGTTTGAATTTGGGAACGAACCTGTTCCACGAGCATCCTGGAAAGCAAATGTAGCATTTCCGGCTATTCGTTCAAATCTGCGCATGTTGAAGGTAAGCTCTATACCTTTTGTTGTAGCAAAGTCACCATTTGCAAGTGTGCTATAAGATTGAAAAGCTGAATTCGGATCTGTATCCTGTGATATGAATACTACCTGATCTTTAACATCTTTATAATACATTGTAATGTCAACCGATAGGAAATCGGCAACTAACTGTGTAAAACCAATTTCATACTGAGTTGTTCTGGAAGGATTGATGTTTTTACCAACCGGGTTTGGAATAAAGAATCCGCCCTTAATCTCATAGCTGGTTCTGTAATAACCCTGGTAAATGTCGAGTAATCTGGTTTGTTGAACAAACTGACCATACTGAGCATGAAAAACAGTGTTATCAGTAACCGGGAACGAAATACCAAGACGAGGACTTAGGTATTGTGTTGAAGCAGATTTTTCCCAGCCCTCTGGAATAAACTCTCCGCTAGTTGGATCCATTCCTGCATCCGGAAACGCTGGATCAACCAACTGATAATTATCAACATCAAAATAGTCGAACCTTAATCCGGCATTAATAATGATGTCATTGAAATCAATTCTATCCTGTACATAAGCGCCTATAAATGTTGGTTGATGCGGGCCGAAATATTCACCGTCCTGAAAATCCGTATAAGGATCATCAAAATCACTATCAACCTCATTGCCATAAATATCGTATCCATAGTTATTAACACCAGCAGTAATCAGCAAATCTCTTTTAATCTGTTCAGCGTCTGCATTTGGATTTGCTTCAAGCCTTGAAGCCAGTAAGCTTGCAAGGTCATCCTGTCCTGCAACAGTCCATCTTCGCAATGTATATTGCTGATACTCGCCGCCTAATTTTAAGGTATGATGTTTACCTGCAAAATAAGTCATAGCGGCACTAAAGTTAAAGCCTGTTCTATTTCTTTTCTGATAATTAACCGGCACTTCACCGTAACCATTAAATCCAAAACCTAAAACGTTTCGTATGGTTGGTGTTTGATATCTTCCTAATTTATTTCCGGTAACGTCTTTAACAGACCTTTCCCAAACCCATCCTGCGTTTGCATTAGCAAGGCTATCTCCATAACTCCAGTAATCTTCTTTCAGGTATTGATCAAAGTCTTCCTGGTCTTCCAGATAGTATCCGCCAAGTACTTCATAAAATACTTGCGGTGAAACAACGTGTGTTACCTTGGCACTGAAACTTCCGTTACTAATATCTCTTTGTCCAACTCTTGGATTGAGAAAACTTAAAATCGGAGTTGTGTTTCTGGACTCTGCGTTGTTTATTAAATCCTGTCGTAAATCTGAATATGTGCCGGCCAAACGTAATGATACCGGGCTAAAGTCGAATGTCAAAGTTCCTGCATAAGACAATACGTCGCTGGAATTGTTCTTAACCGGACCAGCAGCATAATTGAGCATTACAGAGTCTTTAGATACTGCATCAACGACATTCCCAAGATTGATTCCGGGAAATGGCTGGGGATTTAAATCTCTGTTATAAATGTAATTCAAGTTTAAGAAGAAACGATAGCGAGGGTCTACAATTGGTCCGCTTATCACGCCGCTCATTTCGTTATAGCCATACCATGTAGTGCCAAGTCTATCTTCTCCATCAAAGATATCATCCTTGTTTTTGAATGTGATATTATCTGTGATGAATTCAAAACTTGCGTTAAATTGATTTGAGCCGCTTTTTAATTGCTGGCGAATAATACCAGAGTTAGCTCCGCCAAACTCGGCAGTATAACCACCGGCTTGTACCTGAATTTCCTCAAGTGCATCCTGTGGAATTGTTACGGCCCGGCCGCCTTGCTCAGGATTTTTTATGTTGGCACCTTCAAGGTAGAAACCAACTTCATCCTGTCTTCCGCCTCGGATGAAGAGTGCATCAGCTTCCTGAACAACACCTGCGGTAAGAGATATAATATTGTCTACACCTCTTATAGGTAAAATGTCTATATCTTCGCTGGTTGTAGTTCTGATTTTATTTGTATTATCTTTTTGAATCAGTGGCTTCTCAGCGATAACTACAACATCTGCAACTGAAACTCCTTCAGCAGGTAATTGAAAATCAACTTCGTTGGTTAAGCCTGTAGTTACCCTAACATCGGAGATCGTAATTGTCTGATACCCGATATAGGAGCACTTAACTTCAACAGTTCCTGCTGGAAGGTTAATAATTAAGTATTCACCGTTAATATCTGTGGCTGCACCGGAAGATGTTCCAACCACGAGCACGTTTGCACCGATGAGTGGTTCACCCGTTTCAAGGTCAGTCACCTTTCCGCTGATTCTTCCTTGGGCCAGCAACAGAGATGGTAACGATAAAAACAGCAGCAACATGGTGATTCGTTTAATCATTTCTCTCTCCTAAATTAGTGGATAATGTTGTTTGAATTAATAATTTCATTTTAAGTCCTGATCTTAATTAATAATGTATTTTGCATACATATTTAAATTAGTTTTCACGTATGCGGATAAATGATAAATTCCACCGGCGGACAACACCAGCAAAATCATCGCAACCCGTTATTTGATAAAGAGAAAGACACCTTTGTGTTAAGGAAAGTGTAAAAAACCTTCATATACCTCCATTATTTTTAATAATTTTAATTGTCGGCTGTAACCTTATAAAAATTAACAAAAAAGTCAACTTGTTTTTAAAATATCTACTCATACAATAATTATGCTGTACCAACTATTTTTAGTCACTCTTATTTAAGATCTTGTTATAATCTGGTTAATAATTTTAGCTCAACACCTTGAAAGGCAGGTTCATATCTGCAAACACCACCTATACAAATATTACCCGCCTGACGAGTTCCCACAAGCAAACTGATATCGGTATGTCCGCCTATTTTATATCCGGCCTGAACAAACCCCCAAAATTTTCTTACAGTTCTTCCTGGCTCTGGTTCTTTTGTTTGAATTTCCATTACTGTTGCAATACTGAAATTGGGAGATCTTAAATATTCAATGTTGATTACATCAGAATAATATTCTTCAGTTGTTGTTCTATCTGTAACATGCTGGTGTTCAAGAACCAATTTTATGGTATTTATATCACCAAAATAAAATCTGTTTTCAAGAATTGGTGTTATATTTTTTGTGTTTGTTGCAAGCTCTTCATTGTACGCAAATGCTGCAACAGTAGTTAAGTCTTCATTCCAATCGTGCTGACCTGTAAAGTAAACTTCCTGAAGCTGAGTACTCACGGGAATGTCAATCTGGTTAACTCTCTGATAATAAGAACTTGACGGCAAAGATTTTGTTTGTGTATAAGCACCTGTAAAATATGTTTGATCGCTTAACTGATAACCGGCAACAGCCTGGAAACCTTCTTCATTAGCCTGATTTAAAGGAGATGGGTGTCTGTTTGGTAAAACGTAAGTGTATTCAAGTCTTACTGAAGGTGGTGTATTATAGTAGATTGTTCCATCCGATGATGTGAAAGCTATGTTATCATAATATTTATATTCACCAAGCAGTGAGAGATCACCGAAATAAAAATTCATATTGCCATAAAAACCCTGACCAGCTATTGATTTGGATCCGTTAAATATATTTTGTTTAATATCCTCATTAAATTTTGCGGTATATTCCCCATAGATATCAATGTTCCAGAAACTTGGAAGCAGTCTTAATGATGCCATTGTTGTTCTTGCCACATCATCACCAGGTGGAAGATTAGAGGCAACAGTAACTCCGGCTTTTAGTGGTTTCCATCCGCTGTATTGCAGATCTGCTGCGTGGAGAATATCAATCCTTTCGTTATTTGAATTTGCAGCACTGCCGCTTAACCCGGTAAGAACAAACCCTGCATACTTTCCGGCTACTCTTATGCCTAATAAATTATTATCAACTCTGATTGAACGATCTTCATAACTTTTCAGTACCATACCTCTTCCAAATAAGGTATAGTAATTTCCACCGATAATTTCTATGCCCTCATTCCTTTCGCCTATATCCGCTTTAAAATATTTGTAATCAATAGCCGCATAATTTTCTTTTCCCCGGCTGATGGATGGATCAGGATCGTTTGGCTGAAATACTTCAAGCCTTAATCCTGCTGAAAACATTCCTAATGAATAATCCAGGTTAAGCCAGTTTTCAAATATCTCCGTTTCATTCTCTACGTTGTAAGAGTATTCAAGACGATTAGCAAAACCTAAACCTTGAGGCCAGGTCAGGCCGGATGATTCTGATTGCGCGAACAAAACCTGTGAGTTGGTAACTAAAAATATAATTGCAATAATTGAATGCAGTAAAGTGCCAGAAAAATTTTTCATTTTATTTAAGCCGACAAAATTTGTTTTAATTTTAATGAAATGCAGCATTAACTTTGTTTGCAGTTAAACATTTTTTCAAGAATAGTTAGATAAAAAATCCCCGGCAAACATCCGGGGATTTAAATTACTTATTAATTTCAGCGGAAATGATTTCTTTCACTTTAATTTCATCACCTCTCATATATCCAAGATGAGAATATATAATCATCCCCTTTTTATCAAGTATGACTGAGTACGGAACCGACTGTGCATAATACAATCTTGATATATCCAGGTTTGTATCGAACAAAACCGGAAAATCGTAACCTTTGGACTTAACCAGAGGTTTAACTTTTGCAACCGTTCTTTCATCATCAGTGGAGATAGCAAACATTTTAAATCCTTTATCCTTGTACTCCTTATAAATCTTTTTGTATTCATTAAGTTCATCAAGACAGGGTTTGCACCAGGTAGCCCAGAAGCTCAATAGTATCGGACCATCTCCTAATTCAGCATTAAGCTCAAAGGTTTCGTCTTCAAGGTTTTGTGTTTTGAAATTGGGTCCTTTACGAATACCCTCTGATTCACCCTGCGAGAATAAAGGGAAAGAAAAGAGAGCAACCAACAGCAGAGCTGATAATATTTTCATTTATTTCTCCAGTATCATTTTTCTGGTTTGTGTAAAGTTGTTAACAGAAAGTGTGTAAAAATATACTCCGCTGGAAAGTTTAGCAGCATCGAAATTTACTGTATAATTCCCTGAATACTGCTGTTCATTCACGAGAGTTGAAACCTCGACTCCAAGAATATTATAAACTTTTAGTTGAACTAATCCCGGTTCTCCTACATTATAACCAATTATTGTTGATGGGTTAAACGGATTGGGATAGTTCTGTGCTAGTTCATATGAATTAATAATGCCATTATCATTGACACTAACTGAAGGATCTGTTGTAGCTGTGAAATCGAGTACATACCTGTCTGCGGGATTTCTAAACGTTCCCACTTCAATCTGAACGTGAGCAGTGCCTACCGTGCTTAAATCAGTAAAAACATGGAGAGATGTTTTAAGAGTATCTCCCGGTGCAACGGGTGGAGTTTGAAAATCCGGAGTTGTTGCCACACTATCAATGAATGGTGCAAAACATAAATCACCAAAGCACATCGAGGAGGACCATCCTGCCGGTAAATCATCAATAGTTCTGACTTCAAATACCGTTTGTTCAAATTGTGAGATATTAACAACTTCAAAATCAATTACTATCTCAAGTGTGCCAAGGGGTTCGTATTTCGTCAAACCATGTGTAATGATTTGTATTTCCTGGGCATTAATGAGCGAAGAAAAAAGTAAAGTAAATGTTATAAAAAACATATAAACATATTTCATAAATACACCTTGCAAATTAGTATTCTTCATAAAAAATATTAATAAAAGAAAAAGGTACATCAGGCGGATATACCTTTTTCGGTTAATTAAACTTCTACTTGAGCAGCACCATCTTTTTAGCAGACACCAAATCACCTGCAGTAAGCTTGTAGAAGTAAGTTCCTGAAGCCATAGTAGAGGCATCGAACTGGATATCATAAGAACCTGCTGGTTGTTTAGTATTTACAAGTTCAGCTACTTTTCTGCCTAACATATCATACACACTCAAGTTTACCTGTACTTCATTGTTAAGTGAATAGCTTATTCTTGTAGCAGGATTAAATGGATTAGGATAATTTTGACCAAGAGAAAATTCATATGGAAGGCTATTCTCGTTTGCAACATCTGTCGGTATTACTCCCGTCCAGTCAATTATCCTTGAAACCAAAGTATCCCGAATGGCTGAATCTGTTATCTGTTCAAAACCAAAACCAAAATAGACTACCTGAAATACGGGGGTTGATGTTTTTATTCCGGCTATGTTTGGACCGTTTAAATATTTGAATATAGGCGAAGCAAAATTATCGAAAGGAGCAATATTATCAGGCGATCTTGGGTAAATATCGTTTATAACAAATTGAACTCCATCAGTAATTGGATCACCAGCATAACCATTTATTAAATAGCTGTTTCCATTTCCTATATAAGAAGCGTGCATATAATTATTGTAGAAGCCCTGAGCAAACTGACTCTGCCCACCTGCACCAAAAATATCCGCACCTATATCCTGACCATTGATAAATAATTTTCCGCCGCCATCAAGATAATCCTGAAGCAGATCAACTTCATCCGGGTAAAACACCGGTAAAACAGTGCCAGTTGTCCAGGCAACCATTTGAAATTCATATAAAACTACTGAAGCATTTAATGCACTGCGCGAAACTAAACCCGTAGTACCGGTGAAAACATTTGTAACAGAATTTTCAACGAGCTCACCATAACCTTCACCACTTGCATCTATTACAAGAATATTATTTCCTGATGTAGTGACAAATCTTACGGTTAGACTCCCAACATTTCCAGGGTTATTCTTTGATTGAAAACTTAGAGTTGCTTCACCGCTGCCTGAAAATCCATTCGGATTAATTGTAATTCCAATTTCAGTAGAATCACCTGGGGCAACTTGAACCGAATCGGTTTCACCGAAAGGAACCGTACCATTGATTGTAGTGAACTCTCCCGTCCAACCACCGGGACCATCAAAAGTGCAGCTAATATCATATGTATCTTCCAGCAAACCAATATTCTGAATTATTGTGCTGAATTCTCCGGGTGCATTTTTATCACCTATTATATCCGGGCTTGTTGATGCAAATGTTGCAACATAGTTGGGAGATTTTAATACCATTTCTACAGCTTGCTGGATTTCAGCAGCACTTGAAAGAGGGCTGCCCACTTTATAAACTAATACAACAACATGACAATTATCCCATACCATATCTGGTACTGAAGTAGTTGGAACAGGAACGATGCGATTTACTGTCTTCGTAATTACATCGTTTGCATTCCAGGTACCGTTAATGATTTCTTCTCCAAGGGCTCCGTTCATCATGTCTCTAACAAGATGATTATGCACATAATTCGGATCGCCCGGACATGAACTATTTCCTGTTTGGCTCCAGACTATTCCATCTTCCTGAAGGATAACATTAAATTTATATTGACCGCTCAAATTTGTAAGAGCAGTAAAATTGATTGATGCGATAAACTCTCTCGTAAGTTCGTTAAAACTACGATCAACTTCTATGGCAACTGTGGCAGGAACGGAGTTACGTGTATTCATCAAACTTGCCCAGACATTCCTGCTCTGAAGTCCTGAAACTCTATCTATTGTGGCGGTAGGGTATCCGGAATAACCCATTGATGAAAGAATAGTATTACCTGAGAAAAAAGAGAATGGGTCGTTTCCACTGTTTGCCGGACCATGATAGCCTATTAAAATGGCATTTGGCATAGATACTTTTATTTGTTCCATGATATCATGACCGCAAGGGCACCATTGACACCAGGTTCCTGTGCATTCTTCTAATACAGGATTTCTTTGTGTTTGAGCTGATAGATCTTGTGAGAAAGCAATCGCAGTGATTACTATGCTAACAGCTATCGCAAGGTTACGTAGTTTTGTTTTCATAACTACCTCTTAATTATTATATGATTGATTAATTATTTGGATATACATCCCTATTATTTTTCATTTTTTACTTCAACAAATTCATCTTTTTAACTGATGAAAATTCTCCTGCAATCATTTTATAGAAATAAACTCCCGATGCAAGATCTTCACTATCAAAGGAAACCTGGTAAACACCGGGCTGCTTAACTTCATTTACGAGCACAGCAATTTCCCGACCTATTACATCGTACACTTTAATTGAAATATTAGTTGATAATGATATCTGATATTCAATAGTTGTTACGGGGTTAAACGGATTCGGGTAATTTTGCTTCAAACTAAATGAGGCAGGCAACATATCTTCATTTGGATCTTCAACACTTACCGGTATGCTTAGCCAATCTACAATGCGTTGAGCTAAAAGTGCTCTTCTTTCTGCAAGTGCAATCGTTTCAAAACCAAATGTTGTAAAAACAACTTTGCCATTTAAACCATGATAAGCTCTTATTCCGGGATGTTCATCAGGCTTCAACCAGAACGAGAGTATATTTGCATTCTCTGGACCTATCGCACTTATTTGATTAGCATAATGATCCTGCAGATGATTGATCGTATTGGCACCTGTTCCACCTGCAAGATTCATCATCCCCAATCCATCAGTGATGGGATCTCCACTAATACCCTGGGTTATGATGGCGGAATGTTCCCGAAGGACATAGCTGCTGTGTAAATAATTAGTAAAAAATTCCATCGTTCCTGAAGTGTAATAAGGACTTGCAGGATCGGCCATTTGAAATGCAATATCCACACCGTTCAAATAGAGATTGCCTCCATTATCAAGATAAGTTTTAATTACATTCATTTCATCAGTTGAGATTCCGGGTTCAGTAACTCCGGTATTCCAAAAAATAATATCGAAGGTATTTATACTATCGGAATTAGCAGGAATAAAATCGCTTGTTATAATGCCATACTCGGCACTGAGAGTGATCAACTCACTCTGAAAATATTCTTCATAATTTCCTCCCCCGTCATCATCAACAACAAGAACATCTAATCCAAAAGTTGTATATCTGAATTCAGCTAAACCGAACGATCCCTGGTTTGAAACAAATTCAACTGTTGTTTTTCCAAACCCGTTGATTGAATTACCATTAACACTAACCTGAATTTCAGTTGAATCACCAGGACTAAGAGTTACTGTATCTGTTTCCCCCAAATTAAAAGTTCCATTAATCGTTGTGAATGTCTGCGACCACCCGGCAGGGCCATCGAAATCTATATTAACATTATACGTGTCCGGGAATAGTCCGATATTTTTTATATATGCTCTGTAAACCCCCGTTCCGGCGGAAGCACCAAAATAATATTCATCCGGAGTAGAGATAGTTGCCAGATAATTTTGGTTTACGTCTCGCATTTTTGACTGGTAAATCATTCTCGAATTGTCGTCTTGTATAAAAGCTACAACTCTTAAGCTATCCATATTAACTGATTGTAAAAATGCTGCAGTCGGAACATATTGCAAGCTGATCATCGTTGAATCGCCCGGAGCGGGTATCGTAAATGTAGTACCAACAGAATTAGGCATCATCTTCCGGCAAATACTATAAAATACCCTTTCGCCATTTCCACCTGGTGGTGAGCTATAAGTAACCGTTTTTTCCGTTAGAGCTACTCTTAATTTAACATTGCCGAATGTGGTAACGTCAGTAGGATCTCTGATTATTTTTATCCCTATTTCAATAAGATTATTTGAGATAACACCTTGCGTTATGACGATATTAAAAGGTGCAAACTGAGAATTTCCATTTGTTACAGCGGATGTAAATGCACCCTGGGTCTCCGAAATCTGCGTGCCATTAACATCAATCCATGGCACATAGTTGCAGCCATAGTAATTTGTTCTTGTTGTATTGTCTGTTTGATTTAGTAAGTACATCGGGTCACCAGCTCCGGGCCACCAAACATTATACACGATGTGAGACATTAAACCTGAATTAACATAATTGCCGGTAGTTGCAGTATACCAGGCAGTATTCATTTGTGCACATGGAACACAGGAAGCATTTGTGAACCTTTCAACTAATGTTAGCTTGTCATAACCATTAGTGAAAAAAGCAAAGCCCGTTAGAATAATAATCAGCAATATTTTTTTCATATTACTCAATCTCCTATAATAATATATATTGTTTCATAATTGAGGTGCGCATTTGACACACCTCATCTAATTTTTTAAGAAACCTTATTTTAACACATTAAATTTTCTAACCGATGAAAAGTTATCCGCGACCATTCTATACAAATAAATACCTGACGCAAGTGTACGTGCATCAAATTTTATTTCGTATGTGCCAGCATCCTTCATCTCATTAACCAGCGTTGAAACTTCCTGTCCGGTCAAATCATAAATTTTTATATTAACATGACTAGTTTTAGGAACAGCAAACTTAATAGTTGTTGACGGATTGAATGGATTCGGATAATTCTGTTGCAATACAAAATCTTTAGGGATATCAAATTCAGCTTCAACAATACTGCTGTATTGAACCGTTCCATCAAGATCAACCTGCTTCAACCTGTAGAAGAAAGATTCACCACCTTTGAATTCAACATCGTCAGTGTAAGAATATTCTTTGGTTTCGGTTGATGTGCCGGCACCCTCAACAAATGCGATAATAAAAAATTTGATTCCGTCCGAAGATTTTTCTATCTCAAAACCCTGGTTATTCAACTCCGAAGCTGTTGTCCATTTCAGAAGGACACCATCACTAACGGTTTCAGCTGTGAATGAAGTTAATTCTACCGGAACTGCCTGCAAATCAGTTACCCATACTTTATCACCTTGTAATATTTCCTTAGTATCGAGGTTTTGGATAAATGCGGAGAGCTGACACTTATCAGTAACCCAGGATGGGTTAAGAGTAAATGATAAAGGAACATCAATGAAGTTATTATTAATCAAATCAACTGGAGTTCCATTTTCATTTGGTATCATTAATCTCTGACAATAATCAACTTGTGTTTGCCCTTGCCAGCTGAAAGGAATATCTGTTTCTGTTAATACTAGGTGAACCACCAGATTATTCCAGGTTGGGGGAATTGCAGCAATTTTATTAAGTCTTAAAAGAATATTATAGTCTGATCCTGTATTTGTACCAAAAATATCGACTGAGAATGCTGACATTAGTGCTTTTCTGTCTTGATATATCGGCAGATAATTTTGATACATACTTTGAGTGTTACTTCCACCCACGTAATATTCTACACCATCAAATACAGCAGTTGGAAACCCGGTTATTCCATAGTAAGTATTTCTTGCATTCGAATAAGAGTTCGTATATGTATCACCATTATGATGTTCAATAACAGCTACAAAATGTCCATTGTTAACGAGATCTTCTCCACCCATCTGAGCTCCAGGACAATAAACACACCAGGTCCCCGTTCCAATTTCAAGAATAACCATTTCTCTATCTGTTGTGTAAGTGTTAAAGTATTCTGTCCTCAAATCATTTAACGGATTCATGTCACCAGCAAGATTTGTTTTTACTGTTATCTCATACAAATCGTTCGCGGCATTTAGTACATAAGATGGAAAAGAAACTGTCTGTTCAGCACCTGCAGATAAAGTTATTGGTGTACAATTTTGTGAATAAACCTGGCTTCCTCCCAGCTTAATTGTGCAGGTTGCGTCAAAAGTCTCGGAGTTTAATCCAAAGTTTTTCAAGATCGCTTGCGGTGTAAAATTAGTTGCCGGCGGGTAAGTTTGATCGACTAAAATATCTTTTACCATCACATCGTGTGCAAGTGGAACAAAAAGCTTTAAATCATCAAGATACCAGTAATTAAGATTGTAAGAATCCCCGGAGAAGAACCAGCAAATTTGAAAATCAGCCGCACCCACATTAGCATTGTTGATTGTTACTACCTCAGTTGTTGCGGGGATTGACCCGGTCGGGTTTACTATCTGCCAAACAATATTCCAAGCACCTCCACCAGATCTTGTTGCAACACCAATTGTATAAGGACCACCATAATGGTCAAGATTAAATTTGAATTCAGCTGTCACCACAGTATTTCCCGTAGTATTAATTGCCGGACTTATCAATCGCGAATCACCAATAAAAGAAGGGGTCCAATTTAATCTTGCTTCCGGGGCCACGCCGCCAGCATTATTTGTAGAAACTGCTGACCAGTTTGATGCATGAGCATCAATCGTCCAACCAGTTGGCGGAAAGGTTCCACTGAAATCTATATTGAAGTAGGTTTGCCCCATCAAAATAGATGGCAGTAGAAAAAGATAAAGTAACAGTTTTTTCATAGGGACTCCGTTGGTTTAATGATTTATAGTTATGAAATAATTAACCAAAATATTTTTTTAGATATAATGAACATTTTCTTTTAATGAATAACTGATTCTTTTATAGAACAAATAATTAATTCGATACCAATTCAAATGATTCGATCTTTTCCACCGAATCTTCTCCAAATTCGTTGATATCAATTCCCTGATCCCACAAATGGTAAAATAAAATGCTGCATGCTTCTGCAAGCTGTTTGTGTTCAATGTAGATCATTGTCAATTCATTCGATATCGGTACCGGCTGCTCAAGGGCAAACATTACTTTCTCCTGGTCAAAGACAAGCATTTTAATTGGTAGTTTTTTAACTACTCTCGCTTGCTGCCCAAGCTTGAGTGATTTTTTAACCGAGCTTAAGAGCCAATCAACTTCTTTAAGTTCTTTCAACTCATATATATCTTTACAGGAACCGCCACGTTTCAATAATTTAAATTCTTCATCTTCCTGTTCTTCCAATCTATCCGATGTATCACACGCATAAGGTCCTTTGTTAAAAGTTAGCATCTCTCTTTTTGTGCTTCTTACACAAGCTGCATATCTTCTGTGAATTTGTACTTTCTCAGTCATAACATCGATAAACTCGAGAGGATTAACTATTGACTTGCTGTTTTTAAAAATAGGAGTGAAGACTTCTGAAACCTGGTTTATGAGCGCTTCTTTTCTTTCAAGTTCTTTTTTGTATGAATCAACAACTCGATCAAGTGCAATTTGTGGTTCAACCGCCTCATAAAGCTTGTTCCTGCCAAGCTTTTTTTCGATGCAGATATTTCTGCTTACAAGCTTGTTCAGAACTTCATAGATTTTAGTTCTTGGAATATTGACTGCTTCCTGGAGTTCTAAAACGGTAAACATCTTTCCACTTAGAAGTGTCATATATACTTTCGCTTCTCTTTCGGTAAGCCCGATTTCGATGAAAGATTGCAGATATTTTGAAGTATCCATAGGTGTGATTTCTATTCAATTACCTATAAAAGGGTTAACAATTAATAATTTTACCCCACTGGGGGTATAAACTACTAAACGAAGATTTAAGTATCAACAAAAATAATTGGCATGTGCAAATAAATGCTGATTTTGGAAGAAATTAATATGAAAAAAATTTTTAATTACTCAAAGGTTGAACCTGTCTGGTATACTTCCTTGGTGATTTTATTTTGAATGTAAACAACAAAATTTAATTTGTCGGGATTCCAGGACGATAGCAGAGCATCCTCAAATGAAAATGTTAATTCTCCCTGATCAATTAATTCCCGAATTGCTGTTCCTTCTTTACCCGGAAGCATTAATCGGGTTACATCATAAAACTTTGTTTCACCATTCGATCCCGGAGGCTGCTCAAACTCAATATCGGTTTCAGTAAGAACAGTATGTATTACAAGATCACTAAGATTAATAGATGACGTATCGATAAATTTTATGCCAGCATTAACAGAGTAATCCCCTTCAAGGCTGCCTGAAACATTAATGTTAAATCTTGGAGTTACTGCAAGCCTGGTGTCTACTGCTGTTTTTACGCTGTTGGAATCAGTTGAGATCGGTTTAATTATTCCATCTATAATAGTTGTTGGTGCAAAGAACACATTGTAATAGCTGATCCTGGTATCACAAATTTCTTTAGCAGCCATATAGAAAAGATCATTTGGTGCGGGAAAATTTGTTGGGAATTTTACAGCAACCAACTTACTTCTGCCGTATGTTACTTCTGTAAGATTTTCAAGTATTTTGTTAGAGATGACACATGGATTACAACTAACATTAGCAAAATCCTCAATGATAACAATCTTGCTTGCAGCGGAAACAGCTGTTGTATTATCAACATTTAATTTTAAAACTATGTTCCCGGTTGGGACTACTTCCGGAGATGTTGGAGGATTTGTTTTGCAGCTAAGAATAAATAGTGCAATTGCTGTAAAGAGAACAATCGGTTTTACCATAATTTTAATCCCTTTAATCTAGAATAACGAGAGTCAATTCATGACGACATTTTTAAATATCGCACACCATAAATTATTCAATAATACCGAATAAATAAAGAAACAATTTAGGTATCAAATACATAGTCTTAATAGTTTTTTAAAATTAAAAAGCCGTTATTCATTTTCCAGAATAACGGCCTTATAATCTAAGAAATAATAATACGATTACTCAGAGCCCATGTCGGCATGAGCTACCCAGAAACCGCCGATACTCAATACTTTTGTATCACCCCAGGTTTTTACTTCAACTGTAAACCCGTCCCTCGATATCGATAATGGCTTTACTGCATATTTAACAGCAGTACTTTTATCAACATCAACCATTGTAATACCGCAAACAACATCAGGTTTGTTTTCAAAAGGTTTCAGGAAATTTACTTCAACAGTAAATTTTCTTTCGCCAGAATTTTCGTGAAGTGTGTAGTATTTTGTTTCCGAATTGCCGCCCCAGGTACCGCTTAACACTTGTGCCTGACTGAAAGCAACGGCGGAAACCATTAAAAATAACCCTAAGGTTAATAAGAAATTTTTCATTTCGACCTCCGATTTGATTTGTTTATGGATTAGTTATTAGTTCTGTAAATATCCTGTTGAAATATAAATATTCTACCATTTAAAAAATATTTATTTTCTGGTCTATTTAATATCATTCGTATAGCCTTCTCCGCTCAGATTTTTTTAATCCGGCAACAACAAGATTGTAAGAATCGTCAATCCATTCAAATAATTTCCTTTCAGGAACAGTTCCATCAATTATAATAGTATTCCAATGCTTTTTATTCACCTGCCTGCCGGCAGGCAGGTATGATATCCGGGCTGAACACTTTCGTATTCTTCCCTCAGCTCAAGAGCTTTTTCGGGATCGCACTTTAGATTAATTTGTAAAGGAATGCTTTCAAGTGAAGCTAGTAAAAATATTTTACCTGTGACTTTGAAGGCAAGTGTTTCTTCATCAAATGGAAACTCTTCGTTTACTCCTTTGTTCTTAAGACAATGTTCGCGGATTTGTTCAATATTCATAATATCTAAATTGATTCGATGTTTAATAAACATGTTGCTTTAAAATAAACTTTTTCATCCATTCAAGTAATATTAAACAGGTCGGGGTTTCGTTATAAAATTGGTATTTTTAAGCATGTTTGTTTTCATTAACAATAAAATTCTTTCCTTGAAGGATGCGGCAATATCCCCATTCGATAGAGGATTTCTCTTTGCTGATGGAGTTTACGAGTCAATCCGTACTTACAACGGTAAACTCTTCAGATACAAAGACCATATTGACAGATTGAAAAGAAGTTTGAAAGAAACAAGAATTGATTTCAAAGAGATCGACTCGCTTGAAAAAATTATTTACGATCTCATCAAAAAAAATAAAATTGAAACCGAAGCATTAGTCTATCTTCAGATTACGCGTGGATCAGCAATTCCGCGGACACATAGCTTTTCCAAAGAAAAAATTTCACCAACCCTATTCATTTCCGTTAAGGAATTCAAAGAAGATCTCGATGAGCAGGAAAAAGGAGTTAAAGTAATTCTTCAGGAAGATATTCGCTGGTTGAGATGTGATATTAAATCAACTTCCCTGCTTCCTGTTGTTCTTGCCAGTCAAAAAGCAACTGAGGAAAATGCAATCGAAGCAATATTAGTGCGTGATGGTTTAATTACTGAAGGGACTCACACAAATTTTTTCGCAGTTAAAGATGAAACTGTTTTCACTGCACCAAAGTCAAGATTAATACTGGAAGGTATTACTCGTAAGGTTGTTCTGGAATTTTGTGAAAAATTTAAAATCGAGTGCCGTGAAGAATTTATTAAGAAAGATGATCTAAAAAACTATACCGAATTTTTTATCACCAGCACAACAAAGGAAATCACTCCTGTGACAGAAATTGATTACTGGACAATCAACCAGGGAGAACCGGGAAAGATTACAAAATCCTTGCAGTTTGTTTTTAAAAAGATTACCGAAGACCACTGATGCCTGAATCATCGCCAAAAATTATTAAAGCATTCATTCTTACCGGCGAATGGCAGGATGTTCGTGGTAAAAATGTTCTTAAATATATCGGAACCTCAGATGATCTGGGAATTGTTGAATTGACTTTTACCAACAACCCTGTTTTCTTTATTGAAAACAAATCAATTATTACAAGCCTTTCCGTTCCCTACAATAGAAAAGAAGTTGACCTTAAAAATCTTGAAGAGAAAAAAGTTGATGCACTATACTTTAACAGCCAGCGGGATTTAAAAACAGCAGCAGAAGCGTTAGAAGGAATGGGTGTTAAAACTTTTGAATCTGACATTGATCCCTCAAGAAGATTTTTAATGGAAAGATTCATAAATGCCCAGGTTCAGATTGAAGGAACATTCACAAAGAAAAAAAATCTCACTTCTTTTTCAAATCCAAAAATTGAACCCTGTGAGTTTACACCAAAATTATTAATTGCTTCAATTGATATTGAAACCGGCGCACAAAATGGACAACTTTATTCAATTGCAATTTATCTATCAGGTAAAGAAGAAGAGAAGAAAGTGTTTGTTGTTTCGGAAGAAAAAATAAAAGGCGAGGATTACATTGAGGAATGTAAAGATGAAAAAGAACTTCTTCAAAAATTTCTTAACTGGTTCAAAGAAAAAGATCCCGATGTAATAATTGGTTGGCACGTTATCGGATTCGATTTGATGTTTCTTGAAAGCAAGTGTAATGAATTGATGATTCCATTTGATATAGCAAGAGCCAACGGCAGAGTGTCGCTGCGACAAAGAAAACCACGTGGATATTTTGCTTCAGTTACTGGAAGAGTAATTATTGATGGACCGGTAGCTTTGCGTACCTCCTTTTTTACTTTTGAGGATTACAGGCTCGAAACTGTTGCACAAGAAATGCTTGAAGAAGGGAAAACAATTTCACAAGATCATGATAAAGTGGAAGAAATTGAAAGAATGTTTAAGGAAGATAAAGCCAGCCTCGCCGAATACAACCTCAACGACGCAGTGCTTGTCACAAACATTTTCAAAAAAGCAGGGTTGATAGAACTTTCAATTCGTCGTTCGCAACTCTCAGGAATGCTAATGGACGAATTAGGAATGATGACTGCTGCTTTTGACCATTTCTTTTTGCCAAAACTTCATCGAGTTGGATATGTTGCGCCGAATGTGAAAGACCTTGAAACATCCGAGCACGCAGCAGGTGGTTATGTGATGGATCCTGTTCCGGGAATTTATGATGACGTTATTGTGCTCGACTTCAAAAGTCTGTACCCATCAATTATTCAGACTTTCAAGATTGATCCATACTCAAATTTAAAATCAAACATCGATACGATTGAAACTCTCAATGGATATAAATTTTCTTCAACACAACATTTCCTGCCGGAGTTTATTGATCATTTACTAGAACAACGAAATTTTGCTAAGAAAAAAAATGACAAGCAGCTTTCGCAAGCCATCAAAATTCTGATGAATAGTTTTTACGGAGTGATGGGTTCATTTGGTTGCAGATTCTATCATCCGAATTTGCCAACAGCAATTACAGGCACAGGACAAAAATTATTAATAGACAGCAAAACATTTCTTGCTGAAAGTGGATACGAAGTAATTTATGGTGACACAGATTCACTCTTTGTAAAATTACCCCGCGAAAGCGGGATCCCCTCGGGAAAAGAAGGTGAAGGGGAAAAAGCCGAAGCTAACGGACAAAGAATCGCAAATGATTTGAACAATTACTGGTCAGAAAAAATTAGGAAAGAATATAGTTTAAAATCTTATCTGGAAATAGAATTTGAAAAGTATTACCGCAAATTTATTTTAACTCAGGCAAGGGGAAGTGAAACTGGTGCAAAGAAACGATATGCCGGGCTACTATCAAACGAAGGTAAAGAAACAATTGAGTTTGTAGGAATGGAATCTGTTCGCTCAGATTGGACACGACTCGCAAAAGAATTTCAAGTTGAACTTTACAATAGAATTTTTAATAATGCTGAAATTGAAAACTGGCTGAGAGAATTTGTTAAAAAAGTAAAAGATGGTGAGTATGATGATAAGCTTGTTTACAGAAAAAGATTAAGAAAAGATGTTGACGAATACACAAAGAATATTCCGCAGCATGTAAAAGCAGCACGAATGTTACCTGGAACAACCGGAACGGTTTACTATGTAATAACAAAACGAGGTCCAATTCCACTCGAATTAAAACATTCCGATATTGACTATGACCATTACATAGAAAAACAAATGAAGCCAATTGCTGATTCAGTTCTAAGATTGCTTGGTGAGTCATTTGATTCTATTGTTCAGTCCGATCAGTTAAGTTTCTTTTAACTTTTTTAACTCGCTTTACGCACTTGTTGAATTCTTTGTGGCTTTGTGACATTGTGGCAAACAAATAACTAAGAACTTAAGCCACGAAGGCACCAAGTCACTAAGTTGCACAAAATGAAAGTTCATTGAAACACAAACTATGCGTATGATGAGTTATTATTATCTTTGTAATACGTTTGTTCAAATCTAAGAGGAAATCACCTTGAAAATTCAATTCTTCGGTGCAGCCCAAACTGTTACCGGCTCACAGCATCTTCTTACAATTAATGATAAAAAAATTCTTCTTGACTGCGGTTTATTCCAGGGAAGAAGAAAAGATACTTACGAAAAGAACAAGAACTTCAAATTCGATCCCAAAGAAATTGATGCGATGATATTGTCACACGCTCACATTGATCACAGTGGAAATATTCCTCATCTTGTAAAAGACGGTTTTAACGGACCGATCTACTCTACATCTGCTACAAAAGATCTCTGCAAAATTATGCTTGAAGATTCGGCACATCTTCAGCAGCGGGATATCGAATGGTTAAATAAAAGAAAGAAAAAACACATACCTGAAGAACCACTTTATTCAATTGAGGATGTTGATGATGCTATGAATAATTTTGTCCCGGTTGAATACAATACTGCAACAGAAATTTTTCCGGGTGTCGTTGCATACTTTCAGGATGCGGGACACATACTTGGCTCAGCAGGTATTTTACTTGAGATAGAAGAAGAAGGAAAGAAACTTCGCTTTGGATTTTCCGGAGATATTGGCAGACCAGAAATGCCGATCATTCGTAATCCAGATATATTTCGTGACCTCGATTTATTAATAATGGAAAGCACTTACGGCAATCGTCTCCACACTCAAACAGATGAAGTTGAAGAAGAAGTCGCCAAGGTTGTGAGAGAAGTTTTTGATAGAAGAGGAAAAATAATTATCCCTTCTTTCGCGGTCGGCAGAACTCAATTGCTGGTTTACGTGCTTCATAAATTATTTGACCAAAACAGAATTCCTGAAATTCCAATTTATGTTGATAGTCCGTTAGCACTTAAAGCAACTGAAGTTTTTAAAGAACATCCTGAATGTTTTGACAGAGAGACAAACAGAATATTTTTAGAAAGCGGTGATGATCCTTTCGGATTCAAGAGGCTTAAATACATTACAACAGTTGATGAATCTAAGGAGCTAAACGAAACAAAAGACCCAATGATAATTATTTCTGCATCAGGAATGGCAGAGGGAGGAAGAGTACTTCATCATCTTGCAAACAATATTGGCAATCCTAAAAACTTAATTTTATTCGTTGGTTATGCTGCTCAACACACATTGGCAAGAAAAATTATGGACGGAATGGAAAAAGTTAATATTCTCGGCGAAGAATATTCCGTTAAAAGTAAAATTAAAACTATGGACTATTTTAGTGGTCATGCTGACCAAAAAGAACTGCTTGAATACCTTCGTCTGAATCCTTCAAGCAGATTAAAAAATATCTTTCTGGTGCATGGGGAAGAAGAGCAGGCATTACCTTTGAGAGAAAAAATCCTTCAAAAAGGCTATAAAAACGCAGATTATCCCATCTCCGGAGAAAAATTTGTGATTTAGGGAACCTTTTACTCTTCCATTCATCTTATTACAGTATTATATTTGTGCCCTTGAATTTAACGGAGTAAAAAACATTACCCGTTAAATACCACAATTTTTTCTAATCACTTAAAAATCCTATGAAGGAGAGCGATAAGCTTGAAAATAACTAAGCAATTTACCAATCGCGAAAGTAAATCTCTTGATCAATACTTGCAGGAAATCGGCAAGGTTGATTTATTAACTCCTGATATGGAGATTACGTTAGCTATACTTATTAAGAAGGGCGATATGCTTGCCCAGGAAAAATTAATAAAAGCTAATCTAAGATTCGTTGTTTCAGTTGCAAAGCAGTTTCAGAACCAGGGTCTTTCCCTCGGCGATTTAATTAATGAAGGAAATATCGGACTGATAAAAGCTGCTCAGCGATTTGACGAAACACGAGGATTTAAATTTATCTCTTACGCTGTTTGGTGGGTAAGACAGTCAATCATGCAGGCAATTGCAGATCAATCGAGAGTTGTTCGTTTGCCTCTTAACAGAGTTGGTAACCTTACAAAGATCAGTAAAGCTTACAGAGATCTTGAACAGGAATTTGAAAGAAAGCCAACTACTGATGAGCTTGCAAAAATTCTTGATATGACTGCTGATGAAGTTGCTTATGCACTTCAGATTTCCGGTCGTCACGTTTCGATGGATGCACCGTTAAAAACCGGTGACGAAAATAAAAACACTCTTATTGATGTTCTTCCAAATGATGAACAGCCATTGCCCGATAAAGAGTTGATGAAAGAATCTTTAAAGAAAGAAGTTCATAATGTGCTTTCTACTCTTACTGAAAGAGAAGCAGAAGTAATTAAACTTTACTTTGGAATTGAAGGCGACCATTCTGCAACACTTGAAGAGATTGGCGAAAGATTTAATCTCACCCGCGAAAGAGTAAGACAGATTAAAGAGAAAGCTTTGAGAAACCTTAGACACTCAAAGAGAAGCGGCAGATTAAAATCTTACCTGGGATAAAGAATACTGAAAATAATTAATATTGAAGTCCGGCAACTGCCGGACTTTTTTAT
>CAVORE010000005.1:0-149231 GCA_963698525.1 uncultured Ignavibacteriaceae bacterium
GGCAAGCATTAATTGGTTTTCAGGTACAATAGCTTTTAGTAAAATATTTGCAAGTATAAAAACTATGCCTAATAATATTACTGAAATAATTAATACTGTTATAAGTGCTGTCTGAATAATGGAAGATATTTTTTCAAGATTATCATAGACTAAATATTTTGCAATATATTTAACTATAGTGGACGATAATCCTAAATTGCCAATATTTAGTATTGACACAGAAGCTACAATTAGTGACCAAACACCTAATTTTTCTATTCCGAGAATAGTTATTAGATATTTATAGGATATAAAAATTATTATAGATGATATAATTACCTGAATTAAAGAAGACGTAGCGTTAATGTGAACTTTAGATTTCAATACTATTCTTATTATTTATATTAAATGAGAACAAAAATTAATCTATTCTCTAATAAGGGATGAATAATATGTTGTTATGTCTTTCAATATTTTTCTTGATGTAGGGAATTATTTGGAAAGACGTTTTATCTAGTTCGAAGCTCTGATAACCATAGCTTTCTACCAGTTCTATCAACTCTCTGGAATTTTTAGCCCCGCTTATCGAAAAATCACCAACTTCAAGAATAATTACCGGATGATATTTATGGATTGTGTTTTGCATTCCAGTCAAAACTTGAAACTCCGAAGATTCAGCGTCAATTTTAATGATGCTGATTCTTCTATCTGAATAATTCTCCTTCAAGAAATCGTCGAGCACAATTGTATTTACTTTTATTTTTTCACCTGCTAGTTTATTATTTCCTCTATTATCAAAAAAAGAATTGAAAGCAGAGTTGATTATTCCATAATCGTTGAATTCCATTTCTGTTTTAATATTAAATGCAGCTAGATTAAAAATTTTAAGATTATTATTTTCAGTGGTACTTGATGTTCTTTGATAATTGTCTGAAAGTAGAAGCAGTCGGTTCGAATGATAATACTTGTCCTTCCCGCCCAACAATGCTTGACGCAAGTAATGAATAAAATCCAAAATGAGCACCAATATCAATAAATGTTTCACCATTATTTAAATATTTTAGTAGGTAGATTGTAACATCACTCTCTACAAAACCGTTTCTCCAGATACTGATCGAAACCATTTCAGGTAGAATCACTTGAATTTTACCACCCCAGAATGTTTTAACTTTAATTTCAGAAGCCTTATTCAAAAACATCAGAGACTTATAATATATTATTTTGTAAAAATTATTAACCCACCCCCTTAACCTGTTAGTTGAGTTTCTACCCGTGGTTTTTATTATCCTCTTAATGTAAAGTTCTTTTTGATAACTATTTATATTCATTTCATATCATTCCCCGTGTAAACAATATATCACTAAAAACTAATTTACCTTCTTTATTGAAATTCTGATCCATTGCGCCTGCATATTCGAATCCCATTCTATGCAAAAATTCATATAACTCATTAAAGCTCGCCTGGTTTTTATATAGGTTTGTAAAGTTTATTTCAAGAAGACAGGCACTAATCATATTCAATGTTTTTTGTGCGCCTTTTAAAACTTCTAACTCAAATCCCTGAACGTCTATTTTTAACAATATATTTTTATGACCTTCGTTCAAAATATTTCCAAAGTAGTTATCTATTGTTGTTATCCTAACTTCAATATCCTTTTGATCCTTTGTCTGTGGAAATAATTCATTGCAATCGTCAGTAGTATTTAAAATGCTTGAGGATGATGAGTGCTTATGTTGATGAAATATTATCTTACCTTCTTCATTTCCTAATGCACTATTAACAATCACAATTTTTTCCCAAGCTTAAGAGCCAGGTTCTGCAATATTCTAAATTCTTCACTTAATGGTTCAAAGCAGAAGTAATGAGCATTCGGAAAATGTTTTATATACTCAGCTTAAAAACTGACCATGATTAGCTCCAACATCTATTATAGTATTTATATCTAAATGCTTTAGTCCTAATAAATCAGTCGTTGTAAGTTTTTTCTTGTTAACTAATTCATAACCAGTTTTTGATAATAGATCTTTAATTATTTTTTTAAACATATTGAAAATTACTTGTATGCAATTATTACTCTGTATTTAGAATTGTGAAATTACGTTCATTGTCCAACTCTCGACCAATGAATTTTTCTTTCTTCAAATTATTCCAACAACTGTTTGCCCGTAGCACTAGAAATAAAATTTTATTTATTTTATGAGTGCAATACAGCTGTTTAAATACTTCGTTTTTTTGTTTATGGCAGTGTTTATTAATATTTAATTTTAAATAATCATAAAACTTTTTTTGAGCTGAAGTTCTGTTGTTGATATCTTCAAGCAATACTCCTTTTCTAAGATTTCACTTATTTTCGCTCCTACCGCTTCTAGACCGGGATGATCAATATCTAGATTATCAATTTTAATGAAGTTAAAAAAAATACATAAAACTAATACAGCCCAAACGAGAATAGGTTTACTTTTTACATTCAGTAAGTAATGACCATAGGGTAATATACTAAGAACAGCACTGGTAAAGATAGGAAATCTCTATAGGAAGTTTAAAAAAAGATAACTGTATGTAATAAAATCAGAACCATACCGGATGATAATACTCTACTTTTGAAAAGTACGTTTCTTTTCCTTATCAAATAGTAAAAGAGTGTTGTGTAAAGTAATTATGGTTGGTAATAACCCAAGCTAGATAAATATTCTTATAAATGAATCGAGAAAGGTGGCCGAAGAAACTCCAGTCACCAATATAATATGTCAGAAAACCAAAACTATTATTAAATGCCAGAAAAGAGGGTAGAAAAAAAATAGAGCTAAAAATTAAAACCATAAGGAAAGATAGAAAAACTTTTTGCTTGTCAAGTTTCTTTATGTGCTTATTAAGTAATAAACAAAAAAAGAAAAAATTATTAGGATACCTGATAGGCGATGATGACACAGCAAGTGAAAATGGCAGTGCAGCCTATAAGATATTTGCCACGCATAAAAAGAGTTATACCTCCAAAAATAAAAAACAAACTGTAGTTATAGTCGATTGCAGAAGAAGATGCAATGATGAAGTATGGATTAATTCCAATATATTATAGTTAGTAATATTGATTCTAACGGTTTGAAAATATTTTTAATAATTTTCCAGAATGCAGATATAACTGTGCCAGTACCTAATGCTGCTGAAATTAGATTTGTGAGGAAAAATCCTCCGATAAGTGATGCTTGACCCTATTACATCTCAGGAATAAGATAGCCTGGGGGTTTTGAAGGAAAATATTTACCATTCAATAGTAATTCCTGTCCAGCTTTTAGCATTAAATATGTATCATCATCAATTCCATATCCTGTTAGTCCGATTCCATAATATAGAGTAAAAAAGCCAAGTAAAATTAAATTTATAGGCTCGTGCCACGTATTTTTTTAGTGTATTCAATTTTTGCTAATTCTAAACTTTGAACGATTAAATCGAACAATAAAAAACGGCGAGAAGCGTGAACACTTCCAACTCCAACCCACCATTCTTCGAACTAGGCGCGCAGGATGAACGCACGAGAGTCGATAGCAGTTTAAGGATGGCGCTGATCAAAATGCATGGGTGATCTGCGACAGGATTCAGAGTGACATGTTAGTGCTGAAGCACCGGAGTCATCAGGTCCGCGGTGAGCGAGTACATCCCTTGCAGATAAAACCATTTCTTTATCCACAGGTCTTCCATCAAAATTAATTACGCCGAATATTCCGCACATCTATTTTTCTTATTTAACTGAAGAGTCTAAAGGATTAATTATTATGGATTTTATAAGCACTGTATAAATAATAAGGGGAATAAATAATTGTAATATAGGTGAACCACCACCTATCCATCCTTCAAAATTACTTTGTACAATAAAACCAAATGTAAGACTTAATAATATTAAATCTGCAATATTTTGCTTACACTCAAATGTTTTTCTAAACCAGACAAAGAATAAAGAAAAAACAATTACTATACCGATAAGTCCTGTCTCTTCAATAATAGCTAACGTGCTATTACCTTTTTCCCTGTAATAATTTTCTTGGTCTTTCGATAAATCTTCAGCCTCATATACATAAATTCCTGATGCAGACATACCATAACCAATTCCAGTAACTCCCCCAAGCTTTGCAGCTTCATATGAAGGTTCCCAAAGAATTGCACGTGTTGCTAAAATATCCCAGCCGTGCTTCGATAATACTTTGTATATCGTCTGATTGATCGGTGAAATTGTTATGTATAATAGTACGCACTGCAAATATGCCCGCTTATTCCGATTAGAAATTTATAGGCCTGAGTAATTATCAAATAGAAAATCAATCCTGCAAATAATGACCAACGTATTACCGAACGGGAATAAGTGATTGCAATTAGAAATAAATTCAATGTTAGAAGGATTAAGAAGAAATACTTTTGTTTTGCTTTTTTAGTTTTCTCAGTGTCTGCTCCTCTAAATGACGTGGAATTATTATCATTATTAAAATTGATTTTCTTGTCTTTTACCAAGCTAAATACCCCCGGAAGTGTAAACATAATTGCCATAGCCATTGAATTCTGATGCGCGAAAAAACCAGCAAAACTCAAACCGTGTCCAACATCCCAGGCATCAGTTGGAATTCCTGTTACCAATGAAAATATAGAAGTTGAAACAACTAACAAATTAGCAGGTAAAAACAGACTGAAGAAATTTCCATTCACGTATTTAATCCAAAGCAGAAGTGCTGAAAATATTCCTGTGACGACAAAAATAAAGTTCATTCCTTTTAAAAAAGAGGATAGGGGATAAAGAGACCAAAAAGCCGTTAGGGTTGCCCATACTGGAAAAAGTAGAAAAAGACCAAACAATTGAATCGTATTTTTATTTAGTACTAATTTTTTCTGCCATACTTCCATAATTGCCATTAAAATAAAAAGCAGTAACATTAGCTGTGTCCCATAATACAACCATTCTATACCTCTGAACATTCTTAAAACATTCAATGCTATAAAAATTGGTACGAAGTATTTTAATAGTTGTTCAAATTTCAATGGTTTATAAACTGACTAATCATAAATCTGGTTGAACTGGTTATAACTCTCCGCATCAAAAAAATATGCAAACAAAAGGAGCATTACTTTTGTTGAAGCGACTGCAATTCCAAGAAAAAACAGCTTTTTAATATTTGCGAATTGTTTAAGCATATAAGTTTCAGTCAAGAATTACAAAAGTGGGCTCACCTTTTAGCGAAGCGAATAGTGAATCCTCCTGCATCTGTATTTCTATAACTTCTAAAATCAAAATTCGTTAATCTTTATTCGATATTCAAAAATCGGGTTTGGTCTGATATTGTAGATTAAATAACAGTAGTAAAAATAGCTAATAAATTTTTTTAGAAGAATTTATCAGCGATCAGAGGGATGAACCAACCTTAATCCTGACATTAGCAAAGAGAGATGTAAAGCCAAAGCTTCCGCTTTTTGTGTTGGACATAATTATACTCGGACCGATTGAAATTGTGCTGAACGCCCAGTAATCAAAAATTTTCTGAACAAGAATATCCAGAACATACTGGGGTCTGACGGACCGGGCTGTTAAACATAGCATCAAAACGTAAATCAAAGACGCTGCCGGCTATTGAAAGTTCGCGTCCGGTATATCCGATATGCCATTCATCAATAAACTGGGCAACATAAAATTTCCCTCGTGAGGCAGCTAATACTTTTACCGGATATCTCAATTCCCAGTTTAAGTATGAACCGGTTAACAGATACGGCTGGTATTTTATAGTTCCATCGGGATTGTAAACAATATTGTCTTTATTGACTGTTTGCTGTGTGTATTTAAGAATTTGAGTTTCAGAGAAGTCCTCAGAAACGCCAAGGTAGCCTATTTCAAAAAAATTACCGAATGGGATGACGTAAGAAAATTGATATCCATTTGTTACAAAAAGATTGTTATGGTTCTCGGAACTCTTTTAATTCGACAAATGCATCTACAGCAGTAAAAAGTCCGCCTCTGAAACCGAGTATATGGAAGTTTGCTTCAACAAAATTTGTTTCAAGAGCACCGGAATATGGAGTGCCAAAACCAATTGACAGACCCAAATCTTTTTTAATAGGAATTCCAAATCGTTCGCCTCCCATAAACTGGATGTATGGATTAATGTAACCAAGTGTTGGTGATATCTGGAAAACTGTCGGTGGAACTAAAATTTTTTCAAACCGGAGCCGGTTGATCACATTCGTGTAAACACTGCCGAAGTTAACAGATTCCTCAAGATTGAGTTTAAATGGATAGTTTATTATTTGTGCCCGTAACTCCGGCTTCAGTGCCAGAAAGGGATAAAGTGCTCCTTTGATAGATATCGTCTGGTTATTAGGATCACGAACATCAACAACAATTTCTGCTTTCGGATCTGGTGGATCAATAAAAAGTTGTTCCTGAATTTTAATAAAAAGGCTGTCATCCAGCGGTTCCATCTGGTAATAATTTACAGGTTCCTGTTCATCCTGTCCAAATAGCGAAACGGGCAGAGATAAAAATAAAATTGTAGTAAGTAATATTAAAAGCAGTTTTCTCATCATTAAGTTATTTTGTTTTCAGATTGAAGTTTATTTTATAACGATAATTATACCAGAAATTGATTTTGTTAGAAGCGAAAATTGCAGTAAGGATTTACACTGGTGGAGTATTATTGCATAGTTAAGACAAATTTACCTTCATCCATTCGCGAGTGTGTTTCAACCAATTTCAAATTGAGGGGCTTAATATATTGAAATAGATGAATAAATATTAATTTTCCCGCTAATTATTTTTTACAATTCTTAAATTGCTTAAGAATTTGATTGAGTTTATTTATTACATAAATTTATAAAAACAAAAAATTAATATTGTGATGCAAAAATTTCTTCTACTTTCTTTCCTTGTCATTTTATCCATTGTAACCGGCTATCCGCAGCAGGAAGATTATCAGTTAGGATTAAGCCAAAGATATATGACTCAGAGTCAGGGAGCTTATTTTGATTACTCCGATCCTGACGGCTTAAATATAAAAGTATCTCTTTGGGGTTATGTGAAATATCCCGGCAGATATGTAATCCCTCAAAGAAGTGATATCAGGGATTTGATTTCCTATGCCGGCGGAATATCAGATGATTCATATCTTGATGAAATTCGTGTTTATAAAATACTACCCGATTCCACTCAGCAAATGCTTCAATTCGATTACGAAGATCTCTGGTGGAATGAAGAGCTTCACAAGGATCTTGCCCTTTACAAAATGGAAGCGGGGGATGTACTTGTTATTCCGGGAAGACCAAGGCTTTACTGGGAGAACTATCTTACGTTAGGTCTTTCGATAGTTGGAGTTTTACTTTCTTTAACAACTTTAATCGTAACAGCAAATAATTAATATGGCAGACGAACAACAAGATTCTTACGGCGTTCATCAAACCAATACATTCAAAGATTACCTGAGGATAATCAGGGCTAACTGGATACCGGTTTCACTGATCACTCTTGCCGGTTTGATAGTAGCGCTTATTTACGCAACCAACGCAATTGATATTTACAAATCCACAGCAGCATTAAAAATATCCCGGCCTCAGGGAGGCAGTGTTTTAACTTCGCCGCTTCTGCCGGAATTCCAGGAATGGGGTAACGACCGTTTTATTGCTAACGAAATTGAAATAATGAGATCTTTTACTGCAAGGCAAATGGTTGCTGTTACTTTAATTGACAGCTTTTTCAGGGATACAGATAAATCACGTTATTTTATTCTCAGGGATAAAAAAGAAGATAGAAGTGAAGTTGATAATAATGTAAAATCTGCAGATGCACTTGCAAATACATTAAGTGATGTTTCAATTGACCAGAAGCGGGGTCTGGATATAATTGAAATAAGTGCTCTTTCACCTTCTCCGTTTGAAGCAACCTTAATTGCAAATGTTTATGCTCAGCAGTATAAAACTTTAAACCTTGACCAGAACAGAAACCAGCTTACGCTCGTAACAAATTTTCTTGATGAACAAAGAAAAGAAAAATATGATGAATTGAATGCCGCTGAAGAAACTTTAAGAGATTTTCAGGAAAGAGGGGGACTGATCGCTCTGGATGAAAGAGCCTCAACTTTAATAAGTGTTCTTGCACAGTTTGAAGCACAAAAAAGTGCAACACAGGTGGACCTTATGGCTTCAAATAAAGTTCTCGAAAATCTGAGGAAAGAATTAAAGGCTCAAAACCCCAGGATGGCAGATTATCTTACCAGCCTTACATCACAGAAATATATTACAGCAATCCAGGAGGAAATTGCAAAACTTGAAGTGAATAAACAGGTTGCAATTTCACGGAAAGATGGCTTAACAGATGAATCACCGGTAATACAGGAATATGATAGAAAAATTAATGAGTTAAGAAAACAACTGGATAAAGAACTTGAAGTATTAAAAGCAGGAATATTTGCCAGCAGTCCGGAGGAAGTAAAAGAATTAACTCAGAAGATCATTGCAGAAGAAGTACGAAACCAATCCCTCGAAACTTCAATCAAGGAACTGGATAAAATAGTTCAGGGTTATGAAGCAAGATTTATGAAGCTGCCTAAAAATGCTATAGAGCTTGCAAGATTAAAAAGAAATTCTGAAGCATTGGAAAAACTATACCTTCTCGTTGAACAGAGATACCAGGAAGCACTTATTAATGAGCAATCGCAGCCGGGGAATGTATTGATCATTGATGAAGCACGGGTTCCTCTAAAACCTTCTAAACCAAATCGTACTTTGATTGTTATCATCGGACTTCTTCTCGGGGCAGGTTTAGCTGTTGGTTACGTATTTGTTAAAAATTATTTTGATGATACAGTGAAGTCTCCGGATGATATTGAAAGCAGAAAAATAAATGTGCTTGCATGGATACCTCACTTTGAAAGCAGTATTGCAGGAGATCCTTCAGTGCAATTTATTGTTGATAAAGTTCCTGATTCAATTCCGAGTGAGGCATTCAGAGCTCTGCGAACCAGGATTCAGTTTTCAAGAATTAACACAGAATCTCTAAAAACTCTTTTAATCACATCATCTGCACCGCAGGAAGGGAAGACAACAATTGCTGTAAACCTTGCCGGAAGTTTTGCACATTCAAAAAAGAAAATTCTTTTGATTGATTGTGATTTGAGAAAACCCTCTGTTCATAAATTATTTAATAAAGATAAAGTGCCGGGATTAATAGATTATCTTATTGGAAATGCAAAACTGGATGAAGTTTTAAACAAATCGGCAATTTCAAACCTAAGTTTTATTCCTTCAGGAACAATACCTCCGAATCCGGCGGAAATGCTGGATTCCCAGGAGATGAGAACATTCCTGAAAAAATTACGCGATCAATTCGATCTTATAATTCTCGATTCACCACCAATTATTGCCGTAACAGATAGTGAAATTCTTACCAGTATGGTTGATGGAACTTTGCTTGTTGTTTCTTCGGAAAATACTGAGATCGAAATGATGGAAAGATCAGTTGAGTTGATCAGAAGAGAGAACACTCAGTTCCTTGGAACAGTTCTAAATAACTTTAGCTATAAATCCGGTTACGGATCTTACTACAAATACTATTACTACTACTCACGTCCGGAAGCGAAAGCGTAGATAATTTTCTGATGAGATATTTTTCTCATTCAGGTTTTGCACACAACTCGATTAAGACTCCATATGTATTTTTCGGATGGAGGAAAGCGATGTTCAATCCTTCCGCACCCGGACGAGGTTTTTCATCAATGAGTTTTATTCCTTTGCTTGTCAATTCATTTAATGATGTAGAAAGATCTTTTGCAGCAAATGCAATGTGATGAATTCCTTCACCTCTTTTCTCAATAAATTTTCCTATCGGTCCTTCAGGATCAGTTGATTCAAGTAATTCGATTTTAGTCTGCCCAATCTGGAAAAATGCTGTTTTAACTTTTTGATCTGTTACTTCTTCAACAGCATAACATTTTAGTCCGAGAATTTCTTCATAAAATTTAATTGATTCATCCAGACTTTTTACTGCAATTCCGATATGTTCAATGTGAGTTAAATTCATTTCAAACCTTTTAATTTTTCATTCTTAATTTTTAATTAAATTACAACGTGTTCTTTATATTCTCCAAAGACAGAGCGCATTGAGTTACATATTTCTCCAATGCTTGCATAAGCTCTTACTGCTTCAATTATATACGGCATCAGATTGTCTGTTCCCTCAGCTGCATTTTTTAAAGCGGATAATTTTTTAGCAACATCTTCATTGTTTCTTTCAGCTTTGATTTTTTTCAGAAATTTAATCTGATCTTCCTGCACTTTTATATCAATCTTTAACAGATCTTTATGTTCACCTTCTTTAACCTGGTATTTATTAACACCAACTATTATTCTCTCTTGCTCTTCAATTTCCATTTCATATTTATAAGCAGACTTTTGAATTTCTGTTTGAACAAAACCTGCTTCAATTGCCTCAGTCATTCCACCAATTGAATCTATCTTATCAATATATACATTCGCTTCTTTTTCAATCAGATCGGTCATTGCTTCAACATAGTACGAACCGGCAAGTGGATCAATTGTATTAGTAACGCCACTCTCTTCAGCAACAATTTGTTGAGTTCTGAGAGCTATCATTACTGAATCTTCCGAGGGAAGAGCAAGTGCTTCATCACGGGAATTTGTATGAAGACTTTGAGTTCCTCCAAGAACAGCAGCGAGTGTTTGAATTGTAACACGAACGATGTTGTTATCAACTTGCTGAGCTGTTAATGTTGAACCTGCAGTTTGAGTATGAAATCTTAACATCAATGACTTCGGATTTTTAGCGCCGAATCTTTCTTTCATAATTTTTGCCCATAGTCTGCGGGCTGCCCTGAACTTTGCTACTTCTTCCAGCAGATCATTATGAGAGTTAAAGAAAAATGAAAGGCGCTGACCGAAAGTATCAACATCAAGCCCGGCTTTAATTGCAGCTTCAACGTAAGCAATTCCATTTGCAAGAGTAAATCCAACCTCCTGTGCTGCTGTCGAACCAGCTTCACGAATATGATAACCACTTATTGAAATTGTATTCCACTTTGGAATTTCCTTCGAGCAATATTCAAAAATATTTGTTATCAGTCTCATCGAAGGTTTTGGTGGATAAATATATGTTCCTCTGGCTATGTATTCTTTGAGAATATCGTTCTGAATTGTTCCGCTAATTTTTTCTTTAGATACACCTTGTTTCTCAGCTACCGCGATATACATTGCAAGTAAAACAGAAGCAGGTGCGTTTATGGTCATCGATGTTGAAACTTTATCGAGAGGTATTTTATCAAAAAGAATTTCCATATCTGCGAGTGTATCAATGGCAACACCAACTTTTCCAACTTCACCGTAAGCAATCGGGTCATCGCTATCGTATCCGATTTGAGTGGGAAGATCAAATGCTACTGATAGTCCCGATTGACCTTGTTCAAGTAGATACCGATATCGTTCGTTAGATTCTTTTGCATTTCCAAAACCAGCGTATTGACGCATAGTCCAGAATCGTCCACGATACATTGTGGGTTGAATGCCTCTTGTAAAAGGATATTCACCGGGGTAGTTTAATTTCTCATCATAATTTCCGGAAATATCTTCAGGATGGTAGAGTTCCTTTACTGGTGAAAAAGAAGCTGTAGTAAATTCTTTTTTTCTTTCAGGATTTTTTGATTTGAACTTATTATAAGTGTTGTTCAACCAATCAGTGTATTTCTGTAACAATCCAAACTCCTTTCAGATTATTTGTCATATTCATTTTCAAAATTTCTTTAATAAACAAATTTATTTGCAGTAATTCAGTTTGGCAAATAGGAACTCGGCAAAGTAGATGCCACGTATAAGAAATTAGCATATTAAACCTATCATATTTAAGCTGAATATTTATTATGTCAGATAAATATTTTCGCTCAATCAGGAGAAAATGAATATATTTATTCTTGATTTTGAAAAGGTTCAACTCTTTAACAAATCAACTGTTTTAGGGAGAATCTTAACTAAAGTATCATCACATTTGAATTACCCTAATTAAAACAATGTATATTTTGCAAAATGGGGTAGCATATATTATTTTTACACGCTCAAAACCAAAGAATTTTGCTTTTCAGAAGCTTTTGCCGGGGTGGCGGAATCCGCCTAAGGCGGACAGGTTTGGTAGACGCACAGAGTATGTATTATGTATATGCGATATCGAGTCAGACAAGAAATTATATCTATGTTGGATTAACTGATGATGTTGACCGAAGATTTGATGAACATAATCGTGGCTATAATAAGACTACGAAACCTTATAGACCATTTGGACTGATCTTAACTGAAAATTACAAGACAAGAAGAGAAGCCAGGCTTCGAGAAAAGTTTTTAAAGAGTGGTGCTGGCAAAGAATTTTTGAAAAAATTGAATAAATAAAATGCCGGGGTGGCGGAATTTGGTAGACGCACAGGACTTAAAATCCTGTGGGAACTTGTTCCCGTACCGGTTCGAGTCCGGTCCTCGGTACTTTGTTCAATGAATAATTTAGAATGTATGATTTATACTTGAATTCATTATACATTTTATATTCTACAATTAAATCCGGCTCTTAGCTCAGTTGGTTAGAGCGCCCCGACTTGTCGGGGAGGTCAAAGGTTTGACTCAGTTGGTTAGAGCGCCCCGACTTTGTCGGGGAGGTTTTGAAATATAAATAACCGGGTTCTTAGCTCAGTTGGTTAGAGCCCCGACTTGTCGGGGAGGTCAAAGGTTTTGATAATATAAATAACCGGGTTCTTAGCTCAGTTGGTTAGAGCGTCTGCTTGACGTGCAGAAGGTCATAGGTTCGAATCCTATAGAGCCCACAACGCCTTCCGGAAAAATTTTGTGGTTATGAATTTTCAAATATTCCGGCAGGTTTTTTTATAAAGATTATGAATAACATTAAGATAAAATTTCCAGATGGCAAGGAGAAGGAATTTGAAAAAGGTGTAACTCCTTTTCAGGTTGCTCAATCAATTTCGGAAAGACTTGCCAGCGAAGCGCTTGCTGCTAAAGTAAATGACTCTGTCTTTGATATTCACCGACCTTTGAACACAGATGCAGAAATTAAGTTTCTAATGTTTGATGATGAGGAAGGAAAAGAAGTTTACTGGCATTCCACATCGCACCTGATGGCACACGCAATTAAGTCGTTGTATCCTGAGGCAAAGTTTGGCGTTGGACCTGCAATTGAAAATGGATTTTACTATGACTTCGATATCAACAAAAAACTTGATGAAGAAGATCTTCGTAAAATTGAACAGACAATGGAAGTCATTGCTAAAGAAGATCAGACATTTGAAAGAACTGAATTATCAAAAGAGAAAGCTGTTGATTTCTTTAAGAAACAGGACGATCAATACAAACTCGAGATTTTAAGTGAGCTCGATGGTAACAGTGAAGTTATTAGCATTTATAATGAAGGTACATTTACAGATTTGTGTACAGGTCCACATCTTCCATCGGCTGGAAAAATAAAATTTGTAAAATTGCTAAGTGTTTCTGGTTCATACTGGCGTGGTGATGAACACAACAAACAGATGCAAAGAATTTATGGCATCTCTTTCCCAAAGAAAAAGATGCTCGATGATTATATTCACTTTCTCGAAGAAGCAAAGAGAAGGGATCACCGGAAACTTGGTAAGCAGCTTGATTTATTCAGTGTACACGAAGAAGCTGGAGCCGGTTTAGTATATTGGCATCCGAAAGGTGCACGCATCAGAATGGAAATTGAAAACTACTGGCGCGAGGCACATTTAAAAAACGGTTACGAATTATTATTCTCACCTCATATGGGAAAGAGCTGGCTCTGGGAAACCAGTGGACATTTAGATTTTTACAAAGATAGTATGTATTCCGGAATGAAGATAGATGAGCAGGATTATTACATCAAACCGATGAATTGTCCTTTTCATATTTTGATTTACAAATCTCATCTTCGTTCATATAGAGATTTACCTTTACGTTGGGCAGAACTCGGAACCGTTTACAGATATGAAAAAAGTGGTGTGCTTCATGGTTTGTTGAGAGTGAGAGGTTTTACTCAGGATGATGCTCATATATTTTGTGCTCACGAACAGATTGAATCAGAAATACGCAGAACATTAAACTTTGCGAGAATGATTCTTGGAACTTTTGGATTTGAGCAGATGAATTTTTATCTAGCAACAAAACCTGAAGAGGCTGTCGGTGAAAATGAACTTTGGGATAAAGCAGTTGAATCTTTAAGGAAAGCACTTGAAGCAGAAAAACTAAATTACGAAATGGACGAAGGTGGCGGTGCTTTCTATGGTCCAAAGATCGATATCAAAATTAAAGATGCGCTTGGAAGAGAATGGCAATTGAGTACAATCCAATTCGATTTTAATTTGCCTGAAAGATTTGACATCAATTATATTGGCGAAGATGGAAAAGAACACAGACCATTTATGGTTCATCGTGCGTTGCTTGGTTCAATTGAAAGATTCTTTGGAATTTTAATTGAGCACTTTGCAGGCGATTTTCCACTTTGGCTGGCACCAGTTCAGGCTGCAATTATTCCGGTCTCACAAAACTTTTTTGATTATGCTCGTTCAGTTAATGATAAATTAATTGCGGCTGGAATCCGGACTCAAATGGACGAAAGAAATGAAAAAATCGGGTATAAAATAAGAGATTGGGAAACGCAGAAGGTTCCTTATATGCTAATTGTAGGGGAAAAGGAGCAAAGTGCCGATAATATTTCTGTTCGTCAGCATAAAAAAGGTGACCTGGGGACATTTAATTTATCCGATTTTATTGATAAACTTACTACTGAAATTAAAAATAAAGATTACACAACAACTTAAAGAGGTCATACATCGCTCAAGTAGATAATATTCGCATCAATGAGGAGATTCAAGCTCCCAAAGTTAGAGTAATTGATTTAGAGGGAAAACAGCTTGGAGTTTTTTTAATTAAAGATGCCAGGAGACTGGCGAGTGATAGAGGAAAAGATCTCGTGGAAATTGCTCCGCAGGCAAAACCACCTGTTTGTAAAATAATTGATTTTGGAAAATTCAGATACGAACAGCAAAAGAAAGAAAAAATTCAAAAGAAAAATCAGCAGGTTTCTGTACTCAAGGAAATAAGATTTCATCCAAATACCGATGTTCATGATTTCGACTTTAAGACAAGACACGCAATTAATTTTTTAGAAGAAGGGGATAAAGTAAAGGCAACAGTCGTATTCAAAGGAAGAGAAATGGCCTACGTTGAACTTGGTGAAAACCTGCTTAAAAGATTTTTAGACAGAGTTCAGGATGTAGCTAAAGTTGAAGTGGAACCCAAAATGGAAGGCAGAAATATGAGCCTGATAGTGGTTCCGAATTTGAAAAAAGGAAAGAAAAAACAACAACAAAACTAGGATTAAATTATGCCAAAGATGAAGAGTAACCGCGGTGCGTCAAAAACTTTTAGAAAGACCGCTTCGGGAAAATTCAAAAGACATAAAGCTTATAAGAGTCATATACTTACCTCAAAGTCTACGAAGAATAAAAGACAATTGAGGAAAGCTACGACGGTCTCTAAAGCTGACCAAAAAAGAGTAAGTTTAATGGTTCAATAATGATAAAGGAAAACTAATATGCCAAAAGCAAAGAATAACGTTGCTTCCAGAAAAAGAAGACGTAAAATTTTAAAGCAGTCAAAAGGCTACTGGGGTAGTCGTGGTAATGTTCTTACTATTGCAAAAAATGCTGTTGAAAAAGGTCTCGTTCATGCATACAGAGATAGAAAAACAAAAAAAAGAATTTACAGGCAATTATGGATTACGAGAATTAATGCCGCCGTCAGACCGCATGGATTGAGTTACTCAAAGTTCATAAACGCTCTTGATACTAAAGGAGTTGTTATTAATCGTAAGGTTCTTGCTAACCTTGCTGTTGATAATCCGGATGCTTTTGCTGAACTTGCCAAATTCGCAGCTAACTAATTCAAACCCTCATCGAAAGATTATTTTTATGAGGGTATTATTTTAAATATTCAGCAATACACTTATGCATAGTTCAGAAATAGAAAGCATCAAGAAAGATTTTGATCAGGAAATTGAGAAAGTAACTACGCTTAGTGATCTTGAGAATATCCGGATTAAGTATTTAGGTCGGAATGGTCGTATTACAAAGTTATTTGATGAACTGAAAACTGTATCAACCGAAGAAAAACCTATCTTCGGAAAACTTCTCAATAATCTTCGAAATGAAGTAACAGAATCATTCAATAGTAAAAAAATATTTCTTGATTCGAACCAAACTTCCGATTCAGCAAAAATAGATCTGACTCTTCCCGGCAAAAGTATAAAAATTGGCAGTCAGCATATCCTTACTCAGACCCTTTTTGAAATAAAATCAATTTTTAAAGGATTAGGTTTTTCGGTTTACGATGGACCTGAACTGGAATCCGATTACTACAATTTCGAAGCACTTAACTTCCCACCTGATCATCCTGCAAGAGATATGCAGGATACTTTTTTTGTCAGCGATAAATTTCTGCTTCGAACGCATACGACACCTGTACAAATCAGAATTATGGAAAAAGAGCAGCCTCCAATAAGGGCAATAATGCCCGGTCGTGTTTATCGCAATGAGGCAATAAGTTCGCGTAGCTACTGCATGTTTCATCAGGTAGATGGAATTTATGTTGATACCGATGTTTCTTTTGCTGAACTTAAAGGCACTCTGGTTTCATTTGCAGAACAATTTTATGGCGAGGGACTGAAGTACAGATTCAGGCCAAGTTTTTTTCCGTTCACTGAACCAAGTGCAGAAATGGATATAACCTGTTACATCTGTAAAGGAAAAGGATGTAGAGTCTGTAAACAATCTGGTTGGCTCGAAATACTTGGCTGTGGAATGGTTGATCCGAATGTATTCAAATATGTCAACTATGATCCGGAGAAATATACTGGTTATGCATTCGGCATGGGAATAGAAAGAATTGCGATGCTTAAATATGGAATTGATGATATTAGAATATTTTTTGAAAACGATTTAAGATTTCTTAAACAATTTTAACCGGATTTTTCTTGAAGCTTTCACTCAACTGGATAAAAGAATACGTTAACCTGGATGAAATCTCCACTGAAGAGATTATTGAAAAGTTAACTATGTCCGGACTTGAAGTAGAAGACTATGTTGATCAGAATAAAAAATATTCCGGAATTGTAGTTGGATTAGTAAAGGATGTAATGAAGCATCCTGATGCCGATAAACTTACAGTTTGTACTGTTTATGATGGCAAGACTGATTTACAAGTAGTTTGTGGTGCGCCAAATATTAAAGCCGGACAAAACATTGTCTTTGCACCTATCGGTTCCATAATTCCGAAAGAGAATATGGAAATGAAAAAAGTTAAAATTCGTGGTGTAGAATCTTTCGGTATGATCTGTGCCGAAGATGAATTGGAATTGAGCAACGATCATTCAGGAATCATGATTTTAGAGGATGGTCTTACAACCGGAACTTCAATTAGTGAATCTTTAAAACTTAATGATGTCATTTTTGAAGTAGCAATAACACCTAATCGGCCTGATGCACTTTCACATATAGGTGTAGCCAGGGATTTATCGGCAATTTTCAACCGTGATTTAAGAATTCCAAAACTTGATTTTCAGGAATCACAGCAGGATATTAATCAGCTTGCAAGTGTTGAGATTGAAGACATAGTAAATTGTCCAAGATATTCAGCTAAAATTGTTACCGGACTTAAAATTAAAGAATCACCTCAGTGGCTCCAAAATAAATTAAACAAGATTGGACTTCGACCTATCAATAATGTAGTAGATGTTACAAATTTCATCCTTCACGAAATCGGTCAACCATTACATGCTTTCGATCTTGATACACTTGCAGGAAGGAAGATAGTAGTGAAAAGTCTATCTGAGGAAATGAAATTTACAACTCTTGATTCGAAAGAAAGAACTTTACCTAAGAATACACTAATGATCGCTGATAGCAAACGGGAAGTTGCTATTGCAGGAGTGATGGGTGGTGAAAATTCTGAAGTAAGTAGTTCTACAAAAAATATTTTAATTGAATCTGCTTATTTCAATCCGACATCAATCAGAAAAACATCCAAACAACTACAATTAGCAACTGATTCATCATACCGATTTGAAAGAGGCATTGACCCATCTAATTCGGTTTATGCAGCACAGAGGGCAGCTCAACTAATTGCGTCAATTGCGGATGGAGAAATTGCTAAAGGTGTTATTGACGTATATCCGGTAAGAATAAAACAGAAGGAAATAACCTTCCGAATATCTCGTATGAAAAAATTGCTCGGTTATGAAGTTCCGAAAGCAGATGTTATGAGAATATTTCAAAGGCTTGGAATTAATCTGTTAAAAGATATGGGTGATTCTCTTGAAGTAATTATTCCAACATCACGACCTGATATCGAAAGAGAAGTGGACTTGATAGAAGAAGTTGCCAGGATTGCAGGTTATGATAAAATACCGGTGATTGAAAAAGTAAGCATCACTCTGCATAAAAGAAAAGATGACTTCAACTTTGAAGAAAATGTTCGGGAAAGTGCAATAGCTTTAGGTCTCCATGAGATGGTTAATAACCCACTTATCCCAAAATCTCATGCAGGCATTACCGGCAGCCCAATTGAAATTTCTAACCCACAAAGTCAGGATATGGCTTTTCTGAGAACTTCAATGATAGTTTCAGCACTTCCGGTAATCTCAAAAAATATAAAAAATGGTGAGAAGGATATTGCGGTTTTCGAAATTGGTAATGTATTCGAGAAACTGAATAACTGCCTGAATTCTTTTGCAGATTTTAGTGAAAAGAAGAAATTATTACTGATTATTAGTGGTAAAAAACAAACCAGGCAATACTACGCAGAGGAAAAAGATTACGATATATTTGATCTGAAAGGGATTGTAAGTTCATTTTTATATAAAATTTCTCTTGACAATGTTTTAAATGATTCTTATAATTCCATACAGAATAAGATTTACGATTATCAATTCACCATAAACTTTAAAGATTCTGTTATTGGAGTAGGTGGTAAATTGAATAAAAATGTATTAAAGTCATTCGATATTAATCAATCAGTGTTTACTTTTGAATGTGATTTAGGAATTCTTAAAGAATCAGCTTACAAGAAAAGAGCATTCAAAGATCTTCTCAAATACCCAAAAGTAAATCGTGATTTTGCGTTTTTGTTTGATAAATCGATAAATTATGAGGTAGTAAAGGATTTTATTGTAAAGGAAAGCAACGATATTCTGAAATCTGTTGAATTATTCGATCTTTTTGAGAATAAAGATTTAAGTGATGACAGGAGGAGTATGGCATTTAATTTAGAGTATTATGATTTTAGCAAGACTTTGACAGATGAAGAAGTTGATAAGGATTTTCAGAACTTAATTAACAAAGTAACAAAAAACTTTAATGCTATTCTAAGAGGAAAATAATTGGTAGACCTGGCTAAATACGAAACTCTGATAAGTGACTTAGGCAAGCTTGAGTCCCAGGTGGAGATACTTAAAAATAAATACAGCGATACTGTTGTCAGAAATAAAGAGCTTGAGGTATCATTGAGTGAAATACAACAGGACAAAAACATTCTTCATCAAAAAATTTCCGAAATGGAATCTGAATTAGAGGAAACAAAACTTAAATCGGAGGAAAAATCAAAACTAAACTTAGAAGAACGGGAAGAGATAAAAACTAAAATTAGAGATTTAATTTCAAGAATAGATAAACACCTGTCCGCAGATTAACATAAGTGAATTTATATCGTACAGGAAAAAAAATAAATAGTTCTTAAATAATTTGTTAGTGGGTTAGTGCAGAAAGACTGATGGAAAAAAAGAAGCTGAAAATAAAAATATTTGATAAAGAATATTCTTTACTGGTTGAAAATGAAGAAATAGCAAAAGAACTTGCTATATATGTAAATAAAGTAATGGAAGAAACTAAAGACGAGTTACCTGATCAACCAGCTCAAACAATAGCAATTATCGCTTGTTTGAATATTGCATACGATCTTTTTATCGAGAAGAATAAGAATAGGGAATTTCTAATTCAGGCTTCGGATAAAGTTAAGCGAATAAAATTGCTTCTATCGGAAACTCCAGCATCTGACCCATCTTAAGTATCACCGCTACGCTGCTCCTAATAATTAGTGAAAAACTAACATAAACTAATTGGGAGTATTACTCCGGCGTGTATTACAGGCCTCATCTTCAAGCTTGTATTGAAGACTCTCCCATTTTTGGGATAGCAGTGGAAGTAAAAAGCGACTGGGAACATTCCCACTGTGATTAATAGGGTTTTTCCTATTGATTACGGGGCAGCGGATGCGGTCTTAAAAAATAAAACTTAAGCGTGGAGGAAAAATGGACGTACTGTTGTTAATACCGATGCTCGTTGTTGTTATTATTGTGTTCTTTTACCTTGGTTGGATGATGAATTCCAGGATTGGCAAAAAAAGTATTACCAATGCTGAAGAACAAGCCAGGAAAATTTTAGATGATGCAGATAAAGATGCAAAAAATATTAAAAGAGAAAAACTTTTAGAAGTAAAAGATGAATGGTATAAGAAGAAAACCGAGTTTGATAAAGAAGTTCAACAAAAAAGACAAAAAGTAAGTGCTCTTGAAAAACAGATTCAGATCAGGGAAGAGAACAGCGAGAAAAAGTTTGATCTTGTTTTACAGAAAGAAAGAGAAAATAAAAAGTTTGAACTGGAGTTAAATGAGCAGCGCAAGCATACTGAAAAGAAACTTGAGGAAATAAACCGCCTCGAGCAGGAACAAAACGCAAAGCTCGAAAAAATATCAGGACTTTCTTCAGAAGAAGCAAAAAAGATTCTGATGGAAAACCTTGTGAATGAAGCAAAAATGCAATCCACTTCTATCATCAAGGACATTACCGATAAAGCCAAAGCCGAAGGTAAAAGAGAAGCCCAGAAAATCATCGTCCAATCAATTCAAAGAACTGCCGCAGACCATTCAATTGAAAGTACAGTTTCAGTCGTACAGATTCAAAGTGACGAAATGAAAGGAAGAATCATTGGTAAAGAAGGAAGAAATATCCGTGCCTTTGAATCAAGTACCGGTGTTGATGTTATTGTTGATGATACCCCAGAAGCAGTTATCCTTTCTTCATTCGATCAGTTTAGAAGAGAAGTGGCAAGAGTTTCATTAGAAAGATTAATTTCTGATGGAAGAATTCATCCAGCCAGAATTGAAGAGGTGGTAGAAAAAGTTAAGCAGGAACTTGAAGAAGAATTAATCCGTGATGGTGAAAATGTCGTTTTGCAGTTAGGTTTACACAATATGCACAACGAGTTGATCAAACATATCGGAAAAATGAAATATAGATCGAGCTTTGGGCAAAACTTAATGCAGCACAGTATTGAAGTTGCATATCTTACAGGAATAATGGCAGCTGAACTCGGTCTGGAAGCTAATCTAGCAAAGAGGGCGGGTCTACTTCACGATATCGGAAAAACTGTAGATAAAAGTGTTGAAGGTCCGCACGCATTGATTGGCTACGAGTTCACAAAGAAATTTAACGAGAATGCAATTGTTGTAAATGCCGTTGGTTCTCACCACGAAGATATTGAAATGGAACACCCGATTGCTGCACTTGTTCAGGCAGCAGATGCAATAAGTGGAGCACGACCGGGTGCAAGACGCGAACCACTTGAAAGCTATGTGAAACGATTAGAGAATTTGGAGATACTAGCTAAATCTTTTGAAGGAGTGGCAAAGACGTACGCCATTCAGGCGGGCAGGGAAGTAAGAGTAGTTGTCGAGCATGAAAAGATAGATGATTTACTTGCTGATAAACTTGCTAAAGAAATCGCTGCAAAGATAGAAAATGAAATGGAATACCCGGGACAAATTAAAGTTACTGTTATCCGTGAAGTAAGAAAAATCAGTTACGCTAAATAAAACTTTGTTAAGAACTTTTTGTGATGGCTAAAGAGAAGAAAATTTTAGTAGCAATTACCGGAAATATTGGTTCCGGTAAATCTACTTTTTCAAAATTTATTTCAGATTTTGGCTATCCCGTTTTATATGCAGATGATATTTCTAAAGAGATTCTTGCACATGATTCAGAAGTCAGGACTGAAATAATAAAGACTTTCGGAGCACAATCCTTCCTGGGTAAAAATATCAACAATAAGTTTCTTGCCGACCAGGTGTTTTCCAATCCCAAAAAGCTCAAAAAAATAAATTCCATTCTTCATCCAAGAGTAAGATCAAAGATCGAAATCCTTTCAAAAGAGTATTTTAATTCAAATACCATTGTATTTGTAGAGGCTGCATTAATCTTTGAATCAAAAATTGAAAAAATGTATGACTTTACTGTGCTTATCACCGCTGATAATGATTTAAGAATGAGGCGCTCAACAAAATCCAAAAAGATTTCAGAATCTGAATTTAGAAAACGTGACAGCAATCAGTTGGATCAGGATACCAAAAAAAAGAAAGCGGACTTCGTTTTTAGCAACAATGGTTCAAAAGATGAATTAAAGCAAAAAGCTGTCCTGCTGATCAAACTTTTAGAAGCAACTCTGTAAACACCAACCAATGAGCATAACTTATCGTTCGCACTTTTTACAGTACTAAAAATGCCGTAATTTTGTACTCAAATTTTTGCGGAGAATGTAGTGTCTATATTTCATAATCTTCTTGTTAAAACAGTTAAGGTAATGCCTGAGAATATTGTATGGTTGTTTTCAAAAAAATATATCGCAGGTAAAACTCTCCAATCAGCAGTTAATACAGTCAAAGAACTTAATGCGAATGGTATTCTTGCAACACTTGACGTACTCGGTGAGTCGGTAACAACAAAAGAGGAAGCCATTGAAGCTAAAAATAAAGCCTTCGAAGTATTTGATGCTATTGTTAAGAATAAATTGCTTGCTAATCTTTCGATCAAACCGACACAAATGGGCCTGGCAATTGATAAGGAATTAGCTTATCAACAAATTCTTGAACTAGTCAAAAGAGCAAAGGAGATTGATAATTTTGTCAGGATTGATATGGAAGATTCTCCATACACTGATTCAACTTTGAACGTATACAGAAGAATTTATGAAGAGTACAGCAATGTTGGTGTGGTTCTTCAGGCATATTTAAAAAGAACATACAACGACACTATCGTACTAAACAAGCTCGGAACAAACTATAGGCTTTGTAAGGGAATTTATGTTGAACCTGCTACTATTGCCTACAAGGACAAACAAGCAATCAGAGATAATTTTATGAAGTGTCTTGAATTGATATTGAAGAATGGTAATTATGTTGGAATTGCTACTCACGATAAATATCTAATTGATAAATCTTATGAGATGGTAAAAGATTTAAACATACCAAAGGATATGTTTGAGTTTCAGATGCTGCTTGGAGTAAGAGAGGATTTGAGAGATAAGATCAATAAAGATGGATATAAAATCAGAATATATGTTCCATTCGGTGAAGATTGGTACAAATATTCAGTCAGACGGCTGCAGGAAAATCCACAACTTGCAGGACACATTGTTAAAGAATTTTTTGCTTTCCGTTGATGGCTGATTCCCGGAAGTTAAATATCCTGGGAATTGAAAGCTCCTGTGATGAAACCTCAGTTGCAATTCTTTCCAATGAAGAAGTAATAATTAATTTAATCTCATCCCAACATTTTCACAAAGCATTCGGCGGAGTTGTGCCAGAATTATCGAGCCGTGCGCATTTACAAATAGTTAAACCTCTCGTCGATTCTGCACTTCAATCAGCTAATTTAAAAATCAATGATATTGATTTGATAGCTGCCACAGCCGGACCGGGACTTATTGGAGCCTTATTAGTTGGTCTTACTTTCGCAAAAGGATTATCGTATTCACTTTACAAACCTTTTGTAGCCGTTAACCATATTGAGGGACATATCTTTTCCGGTTTTTTAATGGATCAGAAACCTGAATTTCCGATGCTTGTTCTTGTTGTTTCCGGAGGACATACTCTTTTACTTTATGTTGAAAGGTTTACAAAAATTTTTCTATTGGGAACAACCGAAGACGATGCAGCTGGTGAAGCATTTGATAAAGTGTCGAAGCTCTTAGGATTTGGCTATCCTGGTGGTCCTCAAATAGAAATTAGTGCAACCAAAGGAGATGAAAAAAGTATTAAGTTTCCTGTAGCACATTTAAAAAATGAATTTAATTTTTCCTTCAGTGGATTAAAGACATCGGTACTTCGTTTTGTTCAAAATAATTTTCCGGATAGAAAAATTCCGGAAAATGAATTGAATAATATTTCAGCATCTTTTCAGAAAGCATTAGTGGATGCGTTAGCTCAAAAATTAAATCTTGCATTGAAAATTCATAAAGTCAAATCATTGTCACTTGTCGGTGGCGTTGCTGCAAATAAAAAACTACGTTACGAATGCGGAATTCTTGCTGAACGCTATGAAATTCCATTTATAGTTCCCTCAATGCAATATTGTGGTGATAATGCTGCAATGATTGCCTTAAGAGGGTTCCAACTTTATCAAACCGGAGTAATAGATAATTTAAATGTTAAGCCTTATCCGGCTATTCCGGAAAATCATTTTCTTAAAATGAAATAACTTCTGATGCAAAACAATTTCAAAAAATTATTTACAAGATGGGATATTTTGGCTGTTATCGGTGTATTCATCCTTGTATTGATTTTTTCTTATTCTACTTTTTTTACACCGAATTTTTATCCCTCAGATACTGTTATCAGATTTGATGTAAGAAAGGGAGAAAGTTTTTCATCAATTGTTGACCGCTTATTTGAGCAGGGAGTTATTCCAAGTAAAACAAATTTTAAAATTGCCGGCTTCATTTACGGTGCGGAAAGAAAAGTCAGGGCAGCAAGATATCATATCCCTAATGGATTAAGTTATCTTGATTTGCTTGATTTATTCATCTCCGGTGAATGTGATTTTCAGAGAACATTAACCATACGACCGGGACAAACTATTAAGTGGCTTGCTCACCGTCTTCAAAAATATGTTTACATTGATTCAACAGAATTTGTTAGCCTTGCCAACAATAAATTTTTTGCCGATTCACTTGGATTGAATCAAAATTCTTTTGAAGGATATGTATTCGCAACCGATTATGAATTATACGAGCGAAGTTCACCCGCAGAAGCGCTCGGTATCTTCTATAATGGATTTAAGGAATTTTATAATGATAGTCTGTTGAATAGAACAAAACAGATTGGATTTAATGTCCACGAGATTATTACTTTGGCTTCTATCATCAAAGGTGAAACTAATAAAGAAGAAGAGATGACCAGAATATCCGGAGTTTATCATAACAGGTTGCGAATTGGCATGAAACTACAGGCTGATCCTACAATTCAGTATGTAATTCCGGGGGGATGGAAAAGATTAACTTATAAAGATCTTGAATTAGATTCGCCTTATAATACTTACAAATATTTTGGATTGCCACCAGGACCGATTAACAGTCCTGGTAAAGCTGCAATACTCGCAGCATTATATCCAGAAAAAAATAACTATCTTTACTTTGTTGCTGATGGCACCGGTGGTCATCTCTTCGGAAAGACACTTTCTGAACACAACAGAAATGTTAAGAAATATCGGGAGTTTTTAAGAAAGCAAAACTCTAAGTAAATAGATTATGAATCGAGTCAACTTAAAAAAAATTAGGATCAATTGTTACAAAAACAAATAAATAGTAAAAACGCACTTATCTTTTTACTTTTATCTTTTATCCTGGTAAGGTGTGCAAATCAATTGCCTCCGGGTGGAGGTGACATAGATAAAGTTCCACCTGAAATTGTAGAAGTTTATCCACCCGACGGAACCATAAAGTATAGTGAAAAATATTTCGAAATTAATTTTTCTGAATATGTAGATAAAAGATCAGTTAGAGATGCAATATTCATTTCACCATTTATTGAAGGCGTATTTGAATATAGCTGGAGCGGAACATCGCTAGAAGTTACTTTCCCGGAAAAATTAAAGGATGATGTGACTTATACAATTACAATAGGAACGGATGTCGTCGATTTGAATAATAAAAATAGAATGGCTCAGGCTTTTACGTTTTCATTCTCCACAGGTGATAAGATCGACCGCAAAATTATTTCCGGCAAAGTTTATGGTAAGGAGAACGAAGGCATATTCGTTTATGCTTATAAAATGAATGAATATTCTGATTCATTACTAAAACGAAAACCTGATTATGTCTCACAAACCGGTAATGATGGTAAATTTAGTATTCAGGGACTTGCTGGAGGCAATTACAGAGTATTTGCAGTCAATGATCAGTTCAGAGATTATTTATATCAGCAGGATCAGGATGAAATCGGCATTGCTGACAAAGATATTACATTAAGTGAAACAGATTCAATATTTACTGATGTTCACTTTCTTTTGTTCAGTGCTGATGTAAGTCAACCGAGGCTGATCAGTGGAATTATGACCGATAGAAATCATTTGCTCGTTAGCTGTAATAAGCCGATTGACAAAGAATCAATTACGGCAAAGAATTTTTCGATTGTAGATTCGACGGAAAATAAAATGTATGATGTGAGATATGCCTTTAAAGGTAAAACAAAACCTGAAGATTTTATTTTAATATTTGATGAAAATTTGAATCCTGCTAATCAAGTTTATCTTATTGCTGATACACTGATTGACCTGAAGCGTAATTTTATCATTAATGATTTTACTAAAATAGTGGTGAGTGACAGGTCAGACACAAACTCAATAAAAATTGTGTCAACCGAACCTCCAGCAGGTGGTTTAGTTGATTTTGAGAAGACTAAAATCAAAATATTATTTGATGAAGCATTCAACCCGGATTTCAATATTTCCGCTATTGCATTTACGGATACATTCAACAAACCAGTTGCTTTTGATCTTGATTTTGAAGATGACGCTACTCTTGTTATCAAACCGGTTGAAAATTTGAAACCTGATAAAGATTATATTATAAAGCTTCAGCTTGGAAGATTTGTTGATATTGCCGGGAACAAAATGGACTCACTTTTTACTTTAAGATTCAGAACAATTTCTGGTTTAGACTTTACAGGACTATCAGGTAATGTCATTAATCTGGACTACACAAAAATGCCTGTATTGATTTTAGAAAATGACTGCAACACCTCCGCTAAAGTATGAGCAGAAAATAAATTCAGACAAATTTGAATTTAATCGTATTGAACCGGGAAAATATTTGCTCTGGTGTTATCCTTGATGAAAATGGTGATGGAAAATATAATTATGGATGGCCTGAACCAATTGAATATTCAGAGAGATTTTCTTTTTATCCTGATACATTAAATTTACGTCCACGATGGGAAGTTACTGATTTGATTTTTAAGTTTAAATAATAATATCAATGCAATAACATTATTTCTTATAAATTACTTTCCCATTCTTAATCGTCATACAATTCAAATTACTTCCAATTGAATAAACAATATCAGAATAATCTGAAGTATCAAACACAGCAAAGTCGGCCTTCTTTCCAATCTCTATTGAGCCAATATTTTTTTCTCTGCACAAAGCTTTTGCTGAATTAATTGTTACAGCACTTATAGTTTCTTCAATTGTCATCTTCATTTTTAATGCAGCAAGACTCATAATCAAACTCAAACTTGAAATATGAGATGAACCAGGATTATAATCTGTAGCAAGTGCAACAATTGCATTTTGTTCAATCAATTTTCTGGCTGGTGCATAAGTATGATTTAAGAAGAAAGAAACTCCGGGAAGAAGAACAGCAACGGTATCTGCTTTACCAAGTTTTGGAATATCTTCATCTTTAATTACTTCAAGATGATCAACAGAAACAGCTTTGTGTTTCAAAGCAACATCTAATCCACCAATTGAATTGAACTGTTCAGTGTGGAGTTTAAGTTTTAGTCCGTATTTAGTTGCAGCGGAAAATATTTCATCAATTTCATTTGCAGAAAATGCTGTTGCTTCACAAAATCCATCACAGAACTCAGCAAGTTTTTGTTCAGCAAAGTGAGGTATCATTTTATTAATTATTTCATCAACATAAGCTTGATGATCATTTTTGTATTCAGGAGGGAATGTGTGTGCACCGAGAAATGTTGGAACAATATCTATCGGATAGATTTCATTTAAGAAATTAATTACTTGCAGTAGTTTTCTTTCATTCTCAAAATTCAGTCCGTAACCACTTTTAATTTCGAGAGTTGTTATTCCCTGAGAAATAAAATTCTCAATTCTCGGTTTAATTATGTTTACTAATTCTTCAAAAGAAGATGAACGAACCGCTTTAACAGTTGTATTTATTCCACCACCTTTTTTTGCAATTTCTTCATATCCAACTCCGCTCAACTTCTGTCTGAATTCATCAGCACGTGAACCGGCAAATGCTGTGTGCGTGTGACATTCAACTAAACCCGGTAGAACGGTTTTTCCCGTCACATCAATAATTTTTTCAAATTTATTTTTCTGAAATGAAGAATTCGGAATGATATCCTTAATTAAATCATCTTCAATAACAATTGAATGTTCATACAAACATCCTATCTCAGAAAGTTCCTTTCCCCGTTTATAATTTTTACCTGAAGTGTTAACAGTTACTACTGAAGAGGGATTAAAGAGTAGTGTTTTCATCATTCAAAAATATTTATGGTTTCCTGAACAATTTTTGATTCAGTGTAACCAAGTTGATTTAACTTAAATCTGAGATTTTCTGCTTCAGTTTTCGAAGTGAAATCGCCAACTTTTACTTTATAAAACGGCGGCTCGAAAATAATATAAACTTCTTTACTTGTGGTCTTTTCATAAATTTCTGTGCGAACAATATTTGCTTCATCAATATCATCGGTTGATAATACCTGCACTCTGTAACCTTCTGCTGTGCCAATAATTTTTCTTTCACTTTCAGTTGAACTGTCGGAATATCCATACCAAACATCCGGTGGCAGATTATCTGTGCCTATTGGAGGAGCTTCAATTTCAATTTCAGTTTCATATGGAGTTATATCAAAATCTTCAGCAACCTCGTTACTTACCTCAACTTTATTCTCAGTTTCCTCGGTTTTGTTTTTGGTTTCATAACGTGAACCAGTAGATGCACTGCAGCTTAAGAGCAACAAAGAGATGGATGCAATTGTAAATAACAGTTTCATTAGTACTAAATTTGTTTTTATTTCCTTCTTAATATAAAACTATATTCATTTCGGTTAAAGATTTTATTTGAGTTGATATATCTTGAAATAAGAATAATTACTTAAGCTTTTGTTAAAGAAGGCTTATTTTAGTAATTTTGCATTGTTCATTCCACAAAATTTCAAAGAAAATGTCTACAAAAAAGCTAAAAATACTATTTGTAACGTCAGAAGTTGTTCCATTTGTTAAAACCGGAGGTCTTGCGGATGTTTCAGCAGCGTTGCCTCAAACATTAGCTGAACTGGGACACGAGGTTCGGATTGTTGTTCCAAAATATGGGGCTGTTGATGACCGTAAATTTAAAATTCACGAGGTTGTAGGATTAAAGGATATTAAAATAGATATCGCTGGAAAAGAAGTTATATTTTCTTTGAAATCTTGTTTTTTACCCGGTCAGAAAATCAGAGTGCAGATTTATTTTCTTGATAATCAGGAATATTTTGGAAGCAGAAATAGTCTTTACTCCGATCCGATGACAGGGAATAGATTATCCTGATAATGATGAAAGATTTATAATTTTAAGCCGTGCAGTTTTTGAACTGATAATAAAACTTGGATGGATACCGGATATTATTCATTGCAACGATTGGCAGTGTGGTTTGATTCCAGCATACCTTAAAACAGTTTATCAGGATGAACCAAATTTTGACAAGTTTAAAACATTTTTTACAATTCACAATCTTTCATACCAGGGAGAATTTCCAAAATCATCTTTCAAGAAAACCGGATTACCAGATAATCTTAATTCTGATAAAGGAATTCTTCACAAAGGTAAGCTGAATTATATGAAGAGCGGACTTCTTTTCGCAGATACTATAAACACGGTTAGTGAAACCTATGCAAATGAAATAAGAACGGATAATGAAATTGGCAGCGGACTGAAAGATATCCTGGCGAAAAGAAAAGAAGATCTCTATGGAATTATTAATGGAATTGATACAAAAGTCTGGAATCCTGATAAAGACAAACATCTTCCGAAAAAATACAGTCTGAAAAATATTGAGCAGAAAGTTGTTAATAAACAGGCACTTGCTGAAAAGTTTGGATTTGAATTTAATGAAGATATTCCAATCATCGGTTTAATTTCACGTTTATACGATTCAAAAGGAATTGACCTTGTTGAAAAAATACTTCCGAATTTATTAAAAGAAGATGTTCAGATGATAATTCTCGGAACAGGTGAAAAAAATTATCACACATTTTTTGATCAGATGGCAAGAAAGCATCACAAAAAATTTGCTTGCTATCTCGGCTTTAACGATGACCTTGCTCATTTAATTGAAGGCGGCGCTGATATTCTTCTGATGCCGTCAAAATATGAGCCTTGCGGTCTTAACCAGATGTACAGCTTAAATTATGGAACAATTCCGATTGTTCGTGAAACAGGTGGACTTGCTGATACTGTTAAAAAGTTCAATGAAAAAACAAAAGAGGGAAATGGTTTCGTTTTCAAAAAATATAGTGCCGACGAGCTCCTGAGTGAAATAAAAAGAGCACTTAAACTTTATAAGGATAAAGAAACCTGGAACAAATTAGTTAAAGCCGCAATGAAGGAAGATTTTAGCTGGCACTCTTCCGCAAAAAAATACATCGAACTTTATAAGACAATTCTCAACGAAAGTTAATGCCCAACCACGCAGTCTTTCTTGATAGGGACGGAACACTAAATGAAGACCCCGGTTATATAAGTGATCCGGAAAAAGTTGTTTTATTTCCTGATACAGGTGATGCACTTGCTTTACTGAAAAAATACGGTTTTTTGCTTATCGTGATTTCAAACCAATCAGGAATTGCAAGAGGACTGATGACAAGCAAGGATGTTGATGCTGTAAATGATAAAATCAATAATCTTCTCTCGGAATATAAAATAAAAATAGATGCATTTTATTATTGTCCTGCTCATCCTGAATTACAGTACGCTGAGAAGAATCTGTATGCAGAAAACCTCTCGCAAAGCTTTTATTTGAAGCAGCCAAAGAATTTAATGTAGATCTTGAAAAGTCATATTTTATTGGAGATACTGTTGCAGACGTACAATGTGGAAAAAATGCAGGAATAAAGACTATTCTCGTAAAAACCGGAAAAGGAGAGGAGAGTCTTTCTATCTTGCAAAAGGAAAATAATTTTCCAACTTTTGTAGCCGATAATTTATTAAATGCTTGTAATTTCATTCTTGGCGATATTTAGCGGAGACATTTTTTGAAATTTCAATTATATCTTATTTTATTAGCAATTCTTTTTATTACTGCTTTATTTTATTCGTGTTCTGATGAACCTTCATCTCTTGGTATTGAAATTCTTGAAAGCGAGAACATTTTAGCTAAAATATTTGATTCATCAACTGATACAACCGAGCAGAATTCATCATTTTTCAAAAGAGTGATTCCTCTTGGAAATTCTGCTTGGTTTTTATTGGGCAGATATCAGACATATCAAAAGCCTCTTCCTCTTATGAAATTTATCTTTGGATTACCTGATAGTATTGAAAGAATGACCTGAAGGATAATAATATTAATGTTTTAGATTCCTGGATAATTTTACGAACGCTTATGTCTATGGTGATACAATGGCTGCAATGAATTTTACAACTCACAAAGTGAATTCATATTGGAATTCAAATACTTTTACAATTGATAGATTTACCAAAACTTCATTATGATCCAGATGATGTAAGTTCAGAATTTTCAGCATCAGATACATTGTACACATTTCATCTTGATGATGTATTGTCTTTAGCTGGATGAAAAATACAGCAGATAATACTCTGGAAAACAATTATGGAATTTATCTTAAACCAACATGACGCTTCAAATAAAATTATTGGTTTCCAGGCTTTAACTTCACATCTTCAGCCAGGCAGCAAAATTATTTGTGGTGATAGAAAAACCTGGTTTTTATGTTGATACGATAAATGGATTTATTTCTTCAGATGTAAGTGTAATTGATAGACCGGATATTCCAAATTTGCCTCAGGGGATTATTGCTGTTCAAAGCAGTGTTACAATTAATTCAAAATTAATTTTTGACTTGGAAAATGTTCTCCAGTAGGGTTGTAATAAACAAAGCTGAAATATTCATCACATCCGATACTCTATCCTCAATTTATGGTTCAAGCTATACTCAATATCTATTAAAGTTGTCTTATCTCAATTAAATGATTCAATAAAAACGGAAGGAAATCCTCATATCATTGTCATATAAGGATAATCAAGTATTCAGGAGACATTACGTTATTCGTCAGAACTTGGGTTAGCAAAAATGAAAACTTCGGAATGTTGATAGAACCAGGAAATCGATACTTCGGGTTTAGAATCTATTTGCATTAAAAGGAAGCGATTATTATTGAAATTGCAGAAAGACCACGAATAATAATAACTTATACTAGTTAAAGAAAAATTGTGATTAATAAAATTTTAAAATATTATTTGTTTCTGACGTTGTTGATGTCCACTGCTGCAATTGCTCAGAACACTTCAACTTACACCAGATATGGTATTGGGGATCTTTATTATGGTTACTCAGCCAGAACTATATCAATGGGCCATTCGGGATCTGCTATGCTTAATAGTGATTATGTTGAAATTCTTAATCCTGCTTCATGGTCAGCGCTTAGCCGTGTAAGAATTGAATTAAATTTTTCTTATGATGAATTAAAATTATCAAATTCTAAAGAAACAAAATATTATGGTGATGGAATATTTAAAGGATTTACATTTGCTTTTCCTGTAAGCGAAATTCATAAAATTGGAGTTGCATTCGGTTTGGTTCCTTACAGTAGAATTAATTATGAAGTCACTCAAAATGTTCAGGATGAATCAATATCCGGAAATTATAAATCCACGTATTTAGGAAGTGGAGGGCTGTCAAGAATTTTTATTGGTTGCAACTTATCAACTTCCGTACGAAATTTTATCTGGTGCTACATTTGATTATTATTTTGGTAACATTAATTACACTTCTCAAATTGAATTTGAGAACAGTTCAATATTTTCCTCTCAATATGAATTGCAATTTGCACCAACAGGCTTTGGTACAACTCTTGGACTAATTACACCAGATATGTCCGACATATTTAATAGCAGTTCAATTTCTAATTTTCGATTTGGACTTAGTGCAAATATCATTAGTGATTTGAAACAGATACAAATTTGTAAGCACTTCATCTTCAGTTATTGATTCTCTTTATCAGCGGAGAAACTAAAATGGTTGTACCAATGCGGTTAAATGCAGGTATTCATATTACTTTTAATAATGTCTACAATTTTGCTTTAGATTATTTTTATCAACCATGGACTGAATTTAAATTAAGTGGATATAAATCAGACTTAATTTAAGCGATGTAAATAAGTTTAGTCTTGGATTTGAATATAGACCGACAACGTGTTACCGGTGAATTAACTATTGGGAACAAATAATGTTGCGGGCAGGTTTAAGTTATGAAATGTCACAATATGAATTTAATGGATATAATTTAAATCAATATTCAGTATTTGGCGGATTTGCACTTCCTCTTAGTCCTGAAAATACATTGGATGTTGGATTTGAGTATTCCATGAGAGGAACCAAAGAAAATGATTTATTACAAGAAAATTTTTTACGAATTGACTTTGGTATCAGCTTTGGCGATATCTGGTTTATCCGTTATGAAAAATAATATCATAAAGGGTACCACCGTGAAAACTAAAATCAAAATTTTTGGAATAATTCTATCTCTGCAATTATCTCATACCTCCTGTGCAGTTGCAGGAAGTAATAAATTCCCGAATCAAGATGGCAGATTGTGATTCCTTAGAAACACTTAAACTTTATAGCTTATTTTCTGAGTATCATAAGAACAAAGATTTCCAGAGCGCACTTCCATACGGATGGCAGGTACTGGCATGTGATAAAACTAAATTTGCAAAATGGATTTATTACAAAATGGAAGATTGTCTCTGGTATCTTCACGATTCCTCGGCAGTTGGCATCAGAGGAAGTAAAAGCAATTGAAGATTCAATTCTGAATTTTTACAACACAGCAATTCAATATTATCCTGATGGAATGGCTTACTTCCAGGTAAGGAAAGCTTTTGTTTCTGAAACCTGGCTGAAACTCGATGCTGAAACCATGTATTGCTGAATACAAGAAAGCTGCAGAATATAATCCGGAAATGGATTCATATTATTATAGCAGGTTTGGTCAGATTTATATTGCCAATATGAGCGATGAAAATGATTATAAAATTAAAGCGATTGATATTTATTCAATGCTTGCTGTCAGAGAACCTGATAATCGTGAATGGCCAAGAATATTATCTACTCTTGTTGATGATGTTGGACAATTGTTGGATATTCGTAAAAAGAATTGGGAACTTGATAAAGATAACCTTGAAAAAGCCTGGTCTTATGCTTCAGAATGTATAAGGGCTCAGGATTATGAAAGAGCAATTGAACCACTGGAATTTTTAACTCAAAAATCTCCGGAAACTTTAAATTACTGGAATCAATTAGCAACTGCTTATAACAAAGTTGGACGATTAAGTGATGCAGAAGCTGCATATCAAAAACTTATTCAAATTAGATCCGAGTAACTAAGGATTTCTATTTTAATCTTGGTTTAATTTATAAGGAACAAGGTAAACTAAGCAAAGCCCGTCAGTATTTTGAATCAGCAAATGATAAAGCAGGCGGCTGGGGAATGGCAATATTTTCAATTGGTTTACTCTATGAGCAATCAGCAAGAGATTGTATAGTTCGACTTCAAAACAAAGCTGGTTTATCTGCTTGCTCAGGATACTTATAGAAGAGCAGTAAGCATTGATCCTTCACTTTCACAAGCTCGTGATAGAATAGGTGCATTTTCCAGTTCAATTCCAACTCAGGAAGATTGGTTCTTTCATAAGAAAAAATCAGGTGATGTAATTCCAATTTCCGGTGATTGTTTTACCTGGATTGGTAAGAGCGTAACTGTTCCTTAAGTAAATAAATCTTAAGCCTATAAAGGATTCTCTTTTTAAAAGTCCGGCAACTGCCGGATTTTTTTGTTAAATTTAATCATCAAAAACAAAATTTAAATTTTATATGTATTCCAATTTAAAAACTGATTCAGAAGTATTTCAAATATTAAAACAATGAAATTGAAAGACAACAAAACAAGCTTGAGCTGATTGCTTCGGAAAATTTTGTAAGTCCTGCTGTTTTAGAAGCTGCTGGCTCACCACTAACAAATAAATATGCAGAAGGTTATCCCGGTAAAAGATATTACGGTGGTTGTGAATTTGTTGATATGGCTGAAGATCTTGCACGGGAAAGATTGAAGAAAATTTTTAATGCTGAATATGCAAATGTTCAGCCTCATAGTGGTTCTCAGGCAAATATGGCTGTGTTGATGACTTTGATGCAGCCGGGTGATAAATTTTTAGGATTGAGTCTTGCACACGGTGGACACCTAACTCACGGTTCACCTGTTAATTTTTCTGGAAAATTGTATCAGGCAGTTGGATATGAATTAAATAAAGATACAAGCTTCTTGATTATAATATCATTGAAGACCTGGCCAAGAAAGAAAAACCAAAAGTAATAATTGCTGGTGCAAGTGCATATTCTCGTGAGTGGGACTACAAAAAATTAAGAGAAATTGCTGACAAAGTTGGTGCTTTTCTGATGTGCGATATGGCTCATCCTGCAGGATTAATTGCAAAAGGATTGCTTGACAATCCTCTTCCATATTGTGATGTTGTTACTTCAACAACTCATAAAACACTTCGCGGTCCGAGAGGTGGAATTATTTTAATGGGTAAAGACAAAGAAAATTCTTTTGGAATAAAAACACCCAAAGGAGATCGTATTAAAATTGATGTCAGAACTTTATGATAGTACAGTAATGCCGGGAATTCAGGGCGGACCATTGATGCACATTATTATGGCTAAAGCTGTTGCTTTTGCAGAAGTTCTGGATGATGGTTTTAAAGTTTATGCTCAGCAGGTAATTAAAAATGCAAAAACATTAGCTGATGAACTTATGAAATTTGGATTTGATGTTGTTTCAAATGGAACGGATAATCACCTTATGCTAATTGATCTTTCAAATAAAAATATTTCCGGTAAGAAAGCAGAAAATGCTCTTGAGACGAGCTGGTATTACTGTAAATAAAAATATGGTTCCATTCGATACGAAAAGTCCTTTTGTCACAAGCGGAATCAGAATCGGAACTCCTGCAGTTACAACTCGTGGAATGAAAGAAAATGAAATGAAGAAGATTGCAAAAATTATTAATACTGCAATTAATAATGCCGAGAATGAATCAAAACTTGATGCTTTTGTTAAGGATGTTAAAGACTTTTGTTCCGGATTTCCTTTATACAAAGAAATAATTTAAAATATTGAGTTGATGATATTGGCAGCAGAAGAAACAACTCTGAATAATGGGGAAGATCAGGATGGTGGTGATGTTGAAATGTCATTTCTTGATCATATTGAAGAACTGCGCTGGCGAATTATTTATTCTCTGATTGGTATTTTAGTTTTTACAATTATAGCCTGGATTTTTATTGATCCAATTATTGAAGTTGTTCTTTTAAAACCTGCTCGCGATGCAAATGCTTCTCTTCAAAACTTACGACCATTCGGACAACTTTTTCTTTATGTTCAGGTTGCTATTATTGTAGGTATTGTTGTAAGCCTTCCAAATATTTTTTATCAGCTTTGGAAATTTATTGCACCAGCTTTAAAGAAACGAGAACAAAAATATATTATTTGGATAGTCTTTTTTTCTACATTTTGTTTCCTCGCAGGAATTGCATTTGCTTACTTTGTTATGCTTCCACTTACAATGAAATTTGCTGCCCAATTCGGCACAGCGGAAATTGCAAATGAGTTTGCAATAGATGAATATATGTCTATCATTATTAGTGTTATGTTGGCAGCAGGACTTGTTTTTGAATTACCGATGATATCATTTTTCCTTTCGAAGCTTGGAATTCTGACACCAAAATTTATGCGAAAGTACAGGCGTCATGCAATTGTAATTATTCTTGTTCTTGCAGCGTTTTTAACACCAGGAGCAGACCCGGTTTCGCAGGTAATACTTGCAGTTCCGTTGGTACTGTTATACGAAATAAGTATTTTTATATCAAAAATATCTTCAAAGAAAAGTGCTTAAAAGTCAGCTTTCCGAAATAACTCAGCCAATTAAAAACGAACTTGAGACTTTCAATCAAATCTTTCAGGGATTCTCTTCGATTCACGTGTAGGACTTGTTGATCTCGTCACAAGATATATCATCAGACAAAAGGGTAAGAAGATTAGACCTCTGCTTGTTTTGCTTTCAGCAAAGGTTGCAGGAGGAATAAATGAGCGAAGTTACCGCGGTGCTGTTTTGGTTGAACTTCTTCATACTGCAACTCTTGTTCATGATGATGTTGTTGATAATGCTGATAAAAGAAGAGGGCTTTGGTCAATCAACAAAGTTTTTAAAAATAAAATTGCAGTATTGATGGGTGATTATCTTTTATCCAAAGGATTGTTGATTGCTATGGAAGGGAAGGATTACGATTTTCTGGAAGTTATAACGAATACTGTAAAACGAATGTCTGAAGGAGAACTTCTTCAAATACAAAAAACACGTAAGCTTGATATTGATGAAGAAACTTATTTCAGGGTTATATCTGATAAGACAGCATCACTGATTGAAACTTGCTGCACAATTGGTGCAATGAGTGCAACATCGAATCCGATGAACATATTTCAGCTATGAGAGATTTCGGAAAGAATCTTGGAATTTCTTTCAGATTCGTGATGATATTCTGGATTACGAAGGAAGTCTTTCAATTACGGGCAAAAGAGCTGGTGGAGATATAAAAGAAAAGAAAATTACTCTTCCATTAATTTATTCTCTTGAATCAGGTCTCAGCTAATCAGGCAGCAAAAATCCGAAAAATAATAAAGAATGGAAAAGAAAAATCAAAAGTTGATGATGTAATTAATTTTGTTAGAGAGAATAAAGGGATTGAGTATGCTGTTGGTCAGGCCAGAATTTATTCTCAAAACTGCAAAGAAGCTCTCAAAAAACTTCCTGACTCACAAAGCAAACTTGCGCTTGAAGCACTTGTTGATTTTGTGGTTGATAGAAAAAACTAAACAATTCTTTTACTTACTATTTTCTTTTTTCATTCCATCTTTGTATTTAAAACCTTTTACAGGTTCCCTTAATGTTAGAACAGGGCAGGGTGCTTTTCTAACAACTTTTTCTGCAGTGCTTCCGAAAAGAATATGTTCAACCCCAGAACGACCGTGAGTAGCAATAATTATTAAATCAACATCAAGCTCACCGGCAGTTTCAATTATTTCAACAAATGGTTTTCCGGTTTTGATTATTGTTTTAACCGGAACACCGGATGGAATTTCTTCTTTGGCAAGTTTTTCGAGTTCTTGTTTTGCTCTTTCATCCCACTCGGCATTTACTGATGGAATTGCAATTTGCCCCATACTGAAATCAGGTGGATAAATAACAGGTTCAACAACATATATTAGAATCATTTCAGCACTGCAATTTTTACAAAAGTTTACTGCATACTTCAAAGCACTTTTTGAGTAATCTGAAAAATCAATTGGAACGAGTATTTTTTTTATATCAGGGTTCATAATTAACCTCCCTTATTTTTTTTCTTTTCGAAGATTAAAATAATCTTCATTTAAAGTTCTTAATCTCACAGCAGTAATTTCTGCAATTCCCTCTAAAATTTTTATTCCTTTTTTAGGATACTTTTCTATGAATTCATCAAGGTCAGGCTTAAAGATAACAGAAAGTTTTGTATCAATTTTGGCTATTGCAGAGGCAGATCGTTTTTCATTATCAACAAGAGCAAGTTCACCAAAGAAATCTCCTTTTTTGAAAACAGCAAGAGTAATTTTATCACCGTTCATCACTTTCACGGCTGATCATTACTTCACCTTCTCTTATAATATATAAACCAATCCCGGGATCGCCCTGATAAAAAATAATTTCTCCAGCAAGATAATTACGTTTATGAACTATGTTTATCAGGTTTATGAGATCTTTTTTTGATAATGATCTGAATAGTGGAATTCCCTGTAATGATTGTAAAAGTTCATCACTTTCAGTTGAAGGATAAAAAATATTTGTCCAAAAACTACTGTGAATAGGTTTTTTTATTTCCTCAGACATTTTTACCTCAGTCATTTATTAAATATTCCTGATTCAGCAACACGCCAGAGTTTCTGGCAAGGGAATCTGTTTTCATAAAGAGCACGGCCAACAATTACGGAATCAACTCCAATCGGAATTAGATTTTGAATATCCATCAATTCATCTTTGTTTCTTATTCCGCCTGCGTGAGTAACTTTTGCACCGTCAGTTCTGCAATTTCTTTTGATAGATAAATATTTGGACCAAATTGTGTTCCGTTTCTTGAAATATCACAAACAATAAATCTGTTAACACCAAGTTTACACCATTTCTTTTGAAAATGTTTTGAAATTAATTCCTGATTTTTGTACTCCTTCCTTTAATTAACAATTCTTCACCGAGAATATCAAGTGTTACCACTATTTTTGATGGTCCATATTTTTCAAGAATTTTATAAATTCATTTCTATTTTCAATTGCCATTGTGTTGACTGCAATCCTGATAACACCAGTTTTCATTATTTCATCAGCATCCTGCACAGAACGAATTCCACCTGCAAATTCTACAGGAATTACAACAGATGAACATATTTCTTCTATTACTTTATAGTTTCTTTTTGAATGTTCATGTGCACCATCAAAATCTACAACGTGAATCATCTTTGCATTTTCAGCTCGCCATATTTTTGCCATCTCAACCGGATTATTTCCATACTCATAGCAATCCAGTTCAGGTATTCCCTGAACTGTACGAACACATTTTCCGTTTTTAATATCGATTGATGGTATTACTAAAAGTTTCTGCTGTGCCATAATTCAAATTTTTCCATTTGATTTAATTACATGTCTGCCAATTATCATTTTTTGAATTTCAGTTGTGCCTTCAAAAATTCTTAAAATTCTTGCATCACGATAATATCTTTCCATCGGAAGTTCACGACTAAAACCCATACCACCATGAACCTGCAAAGCTTTGTCGGCAACTTCTGTCATAGCTTCAGATGCGAAAAGTTTAACAATTGCTGCTTGAAATGAAACATCTTTTCCCTGATCAAAATCATACGCACATCGATAAACAATACTTTCCATCGGATAAATTTTTGCAGCCATTTCCGCAAGCATAAATTGTACTGCCTGAAATTTAGAAATACTTTCACCAAATTGCTTTCTGTGTTTTGCATAAACTGTAGAAAGTTCTAACAATTCTCTTGAAGCACCCAAACAGCAAGCACCGATTGTTAATCTTCCACCTTCAACTGTTTTCATCGCGGTTAGAAATCCACGACCTTCTCTGCCAATCATATTCTCTTCCGGAACTTCAACATTTTCAAAAGTAATGGAATTTGTTGTGCTGCCTTTTATTCCAAGTTTTTTTTCTGGTGGACCAATGGTAATTCCCGGAGTATCTGCTTCAACTGCAAATCCTGTTATACCTTTCTTCAGTTCGGGCAAATACTGAAATTAGATTTGCTATTCCAGCATTCGTAATCCAAATTTTCGATCCATTTAAAATCCATTTATTGCCCATTTTTTTCGCTTCAGTTTTCAAATTGAATGTATCTGATCCAGCTTCAGGTTCGGTTAGCGCAAAAGATGCAATCATTTCTCCGGAACAAAGTCTTGGCAAATATTTCTTCTTTCAATTCTTCTGAACCACCGACAAAAATTGCATTCGTTCCGATTGATTGATGTGCACCAACCATTGTGGCAGTTGATGAACAACCGCGTGCAATTTCTTCCATCATTACACAGTAACCTACTTTACCAAATCCACCTCCGCCATATTTCTCAGGAAATGAAGTACCGAAAAATCCAACCTCAGCAAGTTTTTTTATCAGGTCATTTGGTATACTTTCTTCTTCATCAATCTTTTGTGCAAGGGGTTTTATTTCGCCGTTAGTAAATTCTCTGGCTAATCCTTTTAGCATCTACAACTCTTCTGATAAGGTAAAATTCATAATATCAACTGTTTTTGGATGAAGAATATTCTTATGTAATTCACCTGAAAGTTAAAAAAGGAGCTAAATACATCAAAAAGTTAATTATTTACCAAAATATTATATTTTTTCTAAATATTGACTTTTCTAACGATATTCGGCATATTTGTTTCGGATGAACAAAGATTTTGTGTTAAATACAAAGAATAACGAAAAAATCAGAATCACTTCTTATGGTTACGAAAATATAGAATCAGCACCAAGCCTTATTTTCATTCACGGATTCAAGGGATTTAAAGATTGGGGTTTTTGGCCATATTCAGGAAATTATTTTGCCAATAAAGGATTTTTTGTTCTTTCATTTAATTTTTCTCATAATGGCATCGGAGATAAACTAACTGAGTTCACCGAGCTTGATAAATTTGCAAGCAATACCTTTTCGCTTGAACTTGATGAAATGAACGAAATTCTTGATGCTCTTTTAGATGGTTTCTTTGGCGCGAAAAGTAACAAGCCGATTGGATTAATTGGACATAGCAGAGGCGGCGGCGATTCTTTGATTTTTTCTGCGAGAAGAAAAGAAATTACTTCAGTTGCCTTATGGGCTTCAGTTGCCAATTTTAACAGATACAGTGAGAGGCAGGCAAGTGAATGGAGAAAAAAAGGTGTGTTTGAAGTTTTGAATTCGAGGACGAATCAAATGATGCGATTAAATGTTTCATTGCTTGAGGATATCGAAAAGAATAAGGATGATCTTCTGAATCTTGAAAAAGCAGCCAGGAGTCTCGACAAACCTTTACTGATTATTCATGGAGAACAGGATCTGTCTGTTCCTATTAAAGAAGGTGAACAAATTTATAACTGGTCAAATAAAGGATTAACGGAATTTTATAAAATTAAAGCTACTGGTCATACTTTTGATATAGCTCATCCTTTTAATGAGAGTAATCCAAAGTTCGATTTAGTATTAGAGAAAACATTAAACTTTTTTAACAAAAACTTAAATTGAGGAACATATGAAGACATCTTCTAAGAGTTTGACGATCACACAATTGCTAAGTTCTGTAAAAGAATCGGAGCTGTTCTGGATCGTATCATTTTCAGTTCTGACTGCAATATCTGCGCAAGTTTCTATTCCAATCAAACCTGTGCCATTTACATTGCAGACAATGGTAGTTCTTTTAGCAGGAGCTTTTCTCGGTGCAAAGAACGGTGCATACAGTCAGGTTCTTTACATTTTTCTTGGAGCAATTGGGTTACCGGTTTTTGCTCAAACTGCTGACGGAACGATGGGCTTTGCACGTTTGGTCAGTCCGACGGGAGGATATCTTTTAGCATTTCCAATAGCAGCTTATCTTGTTGGTTACTTAACATCGAAGAGTCAAAAGTATTCCTTTGTCGTTATTTCAATGATCGTTGCTGAACTTGTAGTAATCATTACCGGAACACTTTATCTGTACGCAGCTTATCTTCATAATTTTGTTGATGCAGTCAAAGCTGGTGCAGCAATATTTACAGTCTGGATGGCAGTTAAAGTTTTCGCTGCTGCTACTATTTATTTTGCAGTTTCAAAGAAAGCAGCCAAGACTACCTTAACATTATTTTTTGAATTGATTTTATTTCGGATGACGATTAAAAATATCATATTCATTGTAGTCTTTCTTTCATCTTTCGGATTTCTTTTCTGGAGTTTGAGAAATCTGTTCCTTTATATGAAAGTTGCTAAAAAGAAGGATGACAGATTTAATGAAGTTGGAAGAAGGATTGGCAATGTAATTAAAATTGCATTCGGTCAGTCAAAGCTTCTCCGGGATCCCGTTGCAGGTATGGTTCATTTTTTAATTTTCTGGGGATTCATGCTTTTCATCCTTGCCGTAGTTGAAGCAATCTTTCAAGGATTTTATTCACAATTTAATCTTTCATTTTTAGGTCCGGTTTATTCATTGATAACTTTGGTACAGGATGTTTTTGGAGTGCTTGTAATTCTTGCAGTTATTATGGCGCTATTGAGACGATATGTTTTTTCAATTCCAAGACTTCAGGTAGATAAAGCTGCCTCTTTGGACGCAACAGTAATATTATCTTTGATTTTAATTGTAGTTGTCTCAATGATGTTGCAGAATATGGCAAGCATTGCAAATAGCGATTTTATTTTACACAGTTTCGAAGTTCGCCCGATATCTGCTTCGCTTGCACCTTTGTTTTTTGATAATCCTTCTACCGGAGCCGCTGTAGCTTATGAAGTATATTGGTGGATTCATATCCTGACAATATTCGGATTTATGAACTTGCTTCCGTATTCAAAACATTTGCATGTATTTACTTCAATTCCAAATACCTATTTCGCAAATCTTGATCCTGTCAGAAATACGATCAAGCATTTAAATCTTGAAGATGAAAATGTTGAATCATTCGGTGCATCGGATATTGAACAGCTTTCATGGAAACAGATTCTTGATGGTTATACCTGCACTGAGTGCGGAAGATGTACGGATGCTTGTCCGGCACACACAGCAGGCAAATCACTTTCACCAAAGGAAATAATTGTTAACATAAGAAAGAGGACAAAAGATAAAGCGCCTTTATTGGCAAATGGAATTACTGAAGGTGAAACATTTCAAAAAACTCTTGTTCACGAGTATGTGAATGATAAAGTTCTGTGGCAATGTACAACCTGTATGGCTTGTGTTCAGGAATGTCCGGTGATGATTGAGCATCTTGACAGCATAGTTGATATGCGACGAAATCTTGTTTTGACCGAATCACAATTTCCATCAGAATTAAATAATGTTTTCAAGAGTCTTGAGACAAATTACTCACCCTGGGCGTTCAATCCGGCAGACAGAGCCAACTGGGCTGAAGGTCTTGGAATTAAAACAATGGCTGAAGATTCAAACTGTGAATATTTATTCTGGGTTGGTTGTGCGGGTTCTTATGATGACAGGTATAAAAAAGTTTCTCAATCATTTGCAAAGTTAATGCAAAAGGGAGGCGTTGAATTTAGAATTCTTGGAACGCAGGAAAAATGTAATGGAGATACTGCACGAAGACTCGGCAACGAATATTTAGCTCAAATGTTTATGATGGAAAACGTCGAAACTTTGAATCATTACAAAGTTCAAAAAATTGTTACAGCTTGTCCGCATTGTTATCATTCATTAAAAAATGAATACAAACAATTCGGCGGAAACTATGAGGTCTATCATCATACAGAATTAATTAATGAAATGGTTTCATCCGGAAAAATAAGTTTGAAGCAGAATGGAAAATCTGAAGTTACATATCACGATTCTTGTTACCTTGGAAGATATAATGAAGTCTATGATGAGCCAAGAAAAAGCCTAAAAGCCGTAGAAGGAATAAATCTTCTTGAAATGAAAAGGAATAAAGATAGAGGCTTCTGCTGCGGTGCCGGTGGTGGAAGAATGTTCTTAGAAGATGATGAAGGTGGAAGAATTAATGAAGAGCGAACAAAAGAAGCTCTTGCGACAGGTGCGGATACAATTGCTTCAGCATGCCCGTTTTGTATGACGATGATGACAGATGGAGTAAAACACTTTGAGAAAACTGAAGAAGTAAAAGTAAAAGACATTGCAGAAATTATTCTGGAAAACTTGTCTGCTGAAGTCTCGTAGCACACAGATTTAATTTGTAATTAAAAGACATTGGTAGATTCTAATTAACAATATCAATCACTAAATGATGGAGGAAAACATGGATAAATTCAATCAATTGGTTCAGTTCGTACAAGGATTGGAAACCGATTTTCATAAATTTTATGAGAAAGGTCAATCCGCTGCAGGTACACGCGTAAGAAAAGGTTTAAGTGATCTTAGAAAACTTTGCCAGGATGTGCGTAAGGACGTGCAGGATGTAAAAGCTCAAAGGAAAGAAGCTAAAGGTTAATTTAGCATCAACTTTCTGATGATGTTGAGGGCTGGGTTAAGCAATTAATCCAGCCCTGTTTATTATTCGATAGCCAACTATAAGTTTATGAAAAGTATTTTAGCAATCGCAGCTTTCATTGTAACAATAACAATTCAATATTTTTTCTTTAATTCTTCGCAGTTAGAAAAATCAATTGTTCCATTTGTAAAGGACTCTGTTATTACCGCAACTCTTTGCTTTGTTGGCGATTTAATGTGTCACTCAACTCAATTTAATTATGCAAAAGTTGATGCGGATAGTTTTGATTTTACCGGTGTTTACGGAGAAGTAAAACAATATTTATCCACCCCTGATTTAACCATTGGAAATCTTGAAACCGTTATTGCTGGAAAAGAAAGTGGTTACACCGGTTATCCTTACTTCAATGCTCCTGATGATTTTATTTATGCTCTGAAAGCCACTGGTTTTGATCTGTTAATTACTGCAAACAACCATGCTCTCGATCAAGGATGGGATGGTGTTAAAAAAACTATCGATGTAATCAACGATTATAAAATTCATAGAACAGGAACGTTTATTTCCCAGGAAGATAGAGATTCGATAAGAATATTTCTGGTGAATTCAATTAAAATTGCGTTTCTTGCTTACAGTGAAAACACAAACGGCATCCCTCTTCCAAAGGGAAAAGATTTTGTCATCAATTTAATTGATGAAGAAAAGATTAAGCAAGACATCAAAAGAGCAAGAGCTAGAAATATTGATGTTGTTTTGGTTCATCTTCATTATGGACCTGAGTATAACAGAGAGCCAAGTGATTCTCAAAAAGAAATCGTACAGAAAATTATTGAATTCGGTGCCGATATTATTATTGGAGGACATCCACACGTTGTTCAACCCTTTGATTATTTTAAAACAAATAACACCAAAATAGACTCAGGGTTTGTTGCCTATTCAATGGGGAATTTCATTTCGAATCAAAGATGGCGTTATTCGGATGCTGGCGTAATTCTCAATATTCAAATTTCAAAAAATATATTTACAGATTTCGTTTATATAAGTGAGATTAGCTATTTGCCCACCTGGGTATTCAAAGGGAATACAGCGAAGGGAAGGGAATACATAATTCTCCCATCACAAATTTCTGATAAAGATTCTGTTTACACATTTTTAACGGATGATGATAGAAAATTAATGCGTAAAGCATTCGAAGACACAAAAGAAATAATTACAAAGTACAACAAAATGCCAAACTTAATTTCAATTAAAAAAGATGAAGAAATTACTTTTAGTAATACTGAACATCTGCCTGATACTACTGCTAATTAATTGCAGCAAAGAAGAAAATCCCGTTAAAGATCCTGAACCTTCACAGCGGAATTTTTATATGGGATTTACACCATTTCCGTACGATGTAACTTCAGAAGCTGTTAATTATGTTTACGATAAGCTTTTAACGGATGCAGATATTATTTCACATCATTTTGATGACGGAGTTCCTTGGAACGAAGCATTAAATGGAGATGAATTTCATCCAAACATTATAGCGGAATGGCAATTCAGATTATCTCGAACTCCTGCCTCACATAAAATTTTACTTTCAGTTACACCAATGAGTGGATTAAGGGATTCACTAGCAAGGTACAAATCTGAAAGTGGGAATCTTCCCTTACCGACACCGTGGGATACAATTTGTTTTAATCATCCGGATGTGAAAGAAGCATATTTAAACTACTGCATACGCATAATGGATTTTTTTAACCCCGATTATTTTATAATTGGAATTGAGGTAAATCTATTGATGAAATTTAGTCCACACAAGTGGGATGAATATTTGGAACTTCACAAATACGTTTACCAACAGCTTAAAACTATTGACCCCATCTTTCCGATTTTTATTTCTTTTACTGGGATGGATTTAGTTGATGGTTACACAGATGCTAATCATTCAAATGTGATGCAGGCATTTAATGATGTAATCTCTTTTACTGATTACTTCGGAGTTTCTGTTTATCCTTATATCAGTAATTTTACCTGCGATTCACTCCCAACAGATATGTTCAATAAAATATTTCCTCTATCAACAAAACCGATATGCATTACAGAAACTGGTTATCCCGCAGAACATTTTACAGTTCTCGGCGGTTCAATTGTATTTGATGGTTCCCCGGAAAAGCAGAATAATTACATAACACTTCTTTTAAATGAAGCTGAGCAGCACGATCTAAAATTTGTAATCAATTTTGTTCTTCGCGATTACGATGCACTCTGGGTCTATGTCGGCTCACCGGATGACGTATACAAACTTTGGCGTGATACTGGTCTGTATGATCAGGATGGCAATCCGCGACTGGCTTATCAAACATGGATAAATTGGATTAATAGGTGATCTTTTTTTATCAATCACAATTTCCGACCTTCGTATATTTACCAAGTAAATATTTACAATTTTTTTAGAATTACTAACTATTGAAAAACAAATCTGCACTCCCATTAATCTTTCTCACTGTATTTATTGACCTGTTGGGATTTGGGATACTCATTCCAATTTTGCCATCGTTTGCAATCAAGGAGCTTGGTGTTGACGAAGCAGCGGTAGGAATTGCAATTGCAATTTATTCGCTGGTGCAGTTTATTTTTAATCCAATTCTCGGCAGGTTGTCAGATAAGCATGGACGAAAACCAGTCATAGTTCTCTGCCTTTTTATAAACGCATTAGGTTACGTGATCTTTGCATTTACAAGCTCATACATTATTCTATTAGTTTCAAGGGTTGTGGCTGGTGTTGGTGGAAGCAGCATTGCTGTTGCACAGGCATACATAGCCGATGTCACTACAAAAGAAACCCGCTCAAAAGGAATGGGACTCATTGGTTCGGCTTTTGGATTAGGATTTGTGTTCGGACCTCTCATCGGTGGATTTCTATCCAAACTTGGTTATATGGAAACTGGACTTGCTGCTGCGGCTTTTTCGTTTATTGCATTTATTGTGACTATCATTTTACTTCCTGAATCCCTTACCGACAGAAGTGGGTTTGTAGAAACTAAAAGAAGAATATTAAACATTGATGCAATCTTAAAGACTTTTAAGAATCCAAGTCTGGCAATTTTAATTTCGCTCTTTTTTATACTTACATTTTCTTTCGCGAATATCTATGGAACGTTTGCTCTTCTTGGTTTGCAGGTTTACGGCTTTACTGACCTTCAGAATGGATACATGTTTGGTATTGTTGGACTCTCATCTGCTATGGTTCAGGGTGGACTAATTGGACCGATTACCAAATTACTTGGAAAAAAGCGGATACTTTATATCGGTTCAGCTATTATTATGGTTACACTTGCTCTAATTCCTTACGCAGGTAGCTTTCTCTGGCTAGCTGTTGATTCAATTTTTCTTTCATTAGGAACGGGTATGCTTCAGCCGACATTGTTGAGCCTTATTTCAGAAGTAACATCTGATGCAGAGCAGGGAATTACACTTGGCGTAAATCAATCGCTTTCAGCTTTGGCAAGAATGTTTGGTCCTTTGTGGGGTGGATTTGCATTCGAATTTCTCGGTTACCCCTTTCCGTTCTTAACAGGCTCGGCATTTATGTTTTTAATTGTGTTGGCTGCTATATTTTATATTCCCAGAAAGATCGTTCTAAGTAACTAATTACCCTGACTGGGGCTACTTTCCAATTGACAAATATACTATAATCTATTTAGTTGATGTAGAATTACTAAATAGAGAAATATGTTCTGCTATTTATAAATAACTTTTGGGGGTTCTATTATGAAAAATTTTACACTCCTACTGTTGTTCTTCTCTGCATCAATCTTTTCAGATTTTACTATTGCATCAGACATCATCGTCAAAAATTATTTCATTGAAACAAAAATTTCGTTCAGCGAACAATCGGTTAAAGTCGATTTGATCTGTAGCTTACAAAAGAATGACGATTCAGATCATATTCAATTTCTTCTTAATTCATCCTATAAAATGAATTCAATATCATATTACGATGGAAATGACTGGCTTCCTCTTCATTTTAGCTTTAATGGGAAAGATTCTCTGCTGTTAACAACCGGAGCAATATTACCAACAAATAGCGAGTCACAAATAAAATTCAACTACACATTTGAAATCGAAGAGATGAATGATACACTGTTACTTCTTGATCGTGGTCACAGGTGGTATCCATTAATTTATAACCAGATATTTACGTATAAGATGAAATGCGAAGTACCAGAGAGTTATAGTGTATTATCATCCGGTAATCTAATTGAGAAATTGGATACCGATAATTCTGTTTTTATATATGACTGTGATAAACCGGTTTTCAAAATGCCTCTGATAGTTTTCAAAAGAGAATTATATCAGCATATTGAGTTGATATCTGATGAAAACAATTTAGATTATTATTCACAAGAGATAGATTCTACTTCAATAAATAGAATCTTAAATCAAGCAGATAGTATTCTAAGTTACTTTAGTAAAACGATTGGACCTTACTCAAGAGTGAGATTAGTTTACTTTGAAGTATCTGATTTTGGAGGAATAAATGTCGGCAGTGGTTTATTAACGATTGGGACACAATCTGTCGAAATGATAAATAAAGGGTACAGAGATGGGTTGATGCTAACGATAGCTCAACAGTGGTTTGGTGCAAATGTTTTTGCAGATTTTACCGAGCCTGGCTTTTTCTTTTTCACAATTTCTTTGCCTCATTACCTTAAGCTTATGTATATCAGGGATAAGGAAGGAGAAGCAGCTTTTAACAATGCTTTGCTAAAACCACTCGATAAATATAAAGAATTTGCCGGAAGCGAGAATGATATTCCTATTATCAATGTTGATATGCCAAATACAAAAGAAAAGGGACTGATACTCTATGCAAAAGGACCGTACGTTTTAAATATGGTAGCGCAAGAAATGGGAATTGAAACCTGCAAATTATTTTTAATAGATTTATATAAGAATTTCATTGGAAAAATTATGACCATGGATGATTTTGAAAACTATATTAATAAATATGATACGAGTGGAAAAACATTAGCATTATTTAAAAAGCTGATAAACGAAAAAGGATTGCCAAAAGATAAATTTAATACTCATCCTTACCATCTTGCAGTGGCTGCATTTCTTTTTTTCATTGTGATTGTGGCAAATTTATAACCGAAGAAGTTAAAGCTTACTCACTGAGTTTCATTATCATTGTTCACTTGCCGAAACCCAACCATTATTAATTTTTGTATTGTAATAGATTTAATTATTGATGAAATTGAGGGGGGGATTTATAGAGTTAGTTGCAGTTAAGCTTTAATTAGGGTTATTAAATGATAAGATAAAGGAGATTTGTGATGGAATACACGATAGATTATCTGGAAGATAAAAAAATCATACAGATAAAAGTTAAAGGAAGAGTGAGTTATCAACTTGCCGAGCAATATTCTATGGAGGCAAGAAAACTCGCTCACGAATATGATTGCAAAAAATATTTAATTAATCATTCAAAGACTTCGCTGGAGGCAAATATCTACAAGATACACACCGATGGAGATGCACTGGAAAAGTTTGGATTTAAGAGCACCGATAAAGTAGCAATTGTTATCTCCCGTGGCCGTGATGATCTGCGTTTTAGTGAAGCAACCGACGCGAATGTTAAATGGAGCAATTTTAAATATTTCGGTGATGCTAAAGAAGCTGTCCATTGGCTAGCTGCAAACGAATAATCAAGAGAACTGTCCGTTTTTGACAGGCGCAGCGTTTATGTTTAGGGTTTTTCTCTTTACAATTTTCTACCTGCCGAAGAGAAATATCGCCTGAAATATCTGTTATAATCCCATGAATCAACAACCAACTGCACATAATTATTTGTTGATCAGCAACTATGTTTAACAATCTGGTAACTTGACTTTTTGCATTATTCTGCTAAATTATAAGTAGTAAAAAGGAAAAGTTCTGATGAGAATAAAAATTGAATCTGAATTTCTTCCGACCCCACTAATTAACTTCGAACCTTTAGGGAGAAAATATCATAGTCCATTCGACAATAATGTATGGATTGATACCTACCTTATAATATTTTCAGACTTAAAGAAGTGAGTAATTGAGATGAAAAATTTTATACTTTTCATCACACTTCTAATTGTCGCCAGTCTTAAACTCTCAGCACAATGGTCCAAATGATCCCAATAACAATTTAATTGTTGGCTATGGATTAGATCCGCACATTTGCAGTGACAGTGCGGGTGGATGTTATATAACATATAATTATGAAACAACTGTACTATCCCGCAAAAACTTGCGGTTGAAAGATTGGATAAATATGGTTACAAGCCCTGGGGAACAAAAAAGCAAATACTTGGTGAACTGCCCGAACAATGGCAGGCAGAAATAGTAGAAGATGGTGAAGGTGGAGTTATTGTAAGCTACCAGGATAACGAGGTAATTGGTTCTTATTACACAACCAGAGTGAGAGTTCAGAAAGTTGACAGCAATGGAAATTTTTTATGGGGACAAACCGGCCTTAGAGTATCTTTAGAAGAAATTAATCAGGGGGGTCAAAAAGTTGTTTCAGATGGTGCTGGCGGAGCAGTTGTTATCTGGGGGAATACATTAGCTGAGCGCACAGTTAATTGGATAAACAGAAATGGTGAGCGGATGTGGGGTGATAGCGGAATTGTATTAGGTATTAATGGATACGGTGATCCTTTGCTTCTTGTAAGAACTACAAACAATAAATATGTAGCAAGTGTTGAAAGGAACACTTATAAATACTTTGATGAAAACGGAAATGTGTTTTACACTGGGAATGTTGAATGGTTAGAGAACATATTTACAGACGGATATGGAGGAATTATCATCTCCAGCAGAGGAGGACAATGGCCTCAGAACTGGCAGTTGAGAGCACAAAGGAAAGATTCACTTGGAAATAGCTTATGGCAAGAACCACATATTGTTGTTGCAGAGAGTCTTTATTTTCAACGCAAGAGATCAAATGATTAATAATGATGGATTGTATTTTTTCAGTTGGAGCGGAATGAAAAATGGAATTGATAGAGTAGCTCAATTTCAAGCGTTAAGATTAAATGGCAGTAAATTATTTTCTAATAGTAGCATTCAAATTAGTGAATATACACCTATAGGTAGTCCCTATATTATTCCGTCTGATTCTGGCAAAACGATCTTTATATGGAATGATGCAACAATTTCATCGTCCTACAATTTCGCAAATGTATGATACACTTGGTAATAATTTGTGGAATGAAAATGGAGTTGTCGTTTCTTATCCTGCAATAGCTTATCAAAATACCACCGATGGACAGGGTGGTTTTATAACCAGTGGTCCAATAAATCAATTTACAATAGTTGCACAACAGGTTAGTAGAAATGGTAATTTAGGTGAATTAATCCCTATCCCAGTAGAACTTATTTCATTTACAGGTGTTTCTGACAAATATAAAATAATTCTTAGTTGGGTTACTGCTACAGAATTGAATAACAATGGATTTGAAGTTGAAAAGCAAGTAGGCAATACTCAGATCGCAGTAGCCAAATGGAAGAAGATTGGATTTGTTGCTGGATTTGGAACTACCACAGAACCTAAATCATATTCATTCGATGATAAGGAAGTAAAAATTGGAATTTACAAATATCGGCTCAAGCAGATTGATTTTAATGGAGCATTCACTTACTCTGAGGAAATAGAAGTTGCGATTGATTTTACCCCTAATAATTTTGTCCTTTATCAGAATTTCCCCAATCCATTCAATTCTTCTACAATAATAAGATATCAATTGCCACATGAAGAGAAAGTAAGATTAAACCTTTATAATATCCTTGGAGAAAAAATATTAACACTGTTAGAAAATGAACAAGAAGCGGGAGAACATCAGATTAGCTTATCATCAAATGAAATACCATCAGGAAATTATTTTTATAGTCTTGAAACAGTATCAACTAGACAAATTAAAAAACTAACAATCATAAAATAACAGGAGGAGAAGATGAAAAAGTGTATTGAGTTTTACAGTTGTAGCATTACTTCTTTTTTCAAACGATAGCAGTTTGAACGCTGCCCCGTTTGACACGGGGATGATCACACTTCAGCAACCGGATAGAACAGAATTTACCGGAAGAATATGGGGAGATGAATTCTTTTTCTGGGCAGAAACAGAAGATGGCTACCGTTTCATTCAATCCGGCGATGGTTGGTATTATTATGCACAATTGAATGAAGATGGAGAATTTTCACCAAGCAAATATAAAGTCGGGATCGACTCTCCACCTGAATTTTCATATCAGTTAGATGGTACTCAATCCCGCATTGATGACATAAATCAGCAGATAGAAGATTTCAAAGAGCAGCTTGAAATTAATCGGCAGTGGTTTGCACAAAAACAAGAAGAAGCTCAAGGTCAAGTTACAACTTTAAAAGTTGGGATTATCTTAATAGAATTTTCCGATACAACTCACTTTACCTCTCAGTATAGACCTGACGGTTATACTACAGCAGATTTTGATAGTCTGATGTTCTCATACAATTATTGGTATGAACCCGATCCACAATTTGGTACACCCCATCCTGAAAACGAGGCTGTCTTTGGCAGCTTCAGAGATTATTGGGATCAAATGTCAAGAGGTAAATTATTAATTACCGGCAAAGTAGTAAATCCTGATAGAGACCAGGATGGCGTACCTGAATGGTTAAAAGCAAGCGGAACACGTGAATATTATTTTGATGAAGTTTCTGGATGGGATTTGGCGGTTGAAGCTTATCAGTTAGCTCTTGATTCTGGTTATATAAGTGAGGATTCAGCAGATACAAATTATTATGATAAATGTGCAGTAATATATGCATTAGAAGCCCCAGCAACAGGCTATTATGTTGCAGGTGGTGACTTAGACGGTAAAATTTTTTATTTGGCTGAAAGAAGTGGACCTAATTTAGTTGGTGGTACCTTGGAAGAGAAATCATTCACACACATAGGAGTTTATCTACATGAATTTGGCCACACCATTGGACTCAATGATGAATATGATGGAAGAGGTGAGGATGGTCATACTCATTTATTTAATTTTTGTTTAATGGCAGGTGGTATGTATAATGTTCCAGATAGAAAAGCCGCTTGTCCAGCTACCCTTTCACCATTTTATAGAATTTTGTATGATTGGGCTAATTCAGTTACAATTGATAAAGATACTCTTGATTTTATTGTCGAATATGATTTTGCAAATCCAAAACTATACCGAATAGATCCTATTTATGCATCCAGCGATGAGCATTACATTATTGAAACAAAAAATCGTGAAGGATTTGATCTATATATCCCTGGTGATCCTGCAGATACAGTTAATCAAGCGGGTACACTTTTAGTTTGGCAGCATTATACACACAGTAACTATCCAATTTCAGATTATCAAGATAGAATAAGAGTCAAATCAGCGGATTATATTTATGGAGACTCAACACAATTAAGTGATTTCTTTCCGGCTACACTTGACTTAAATAATTATCAGGATTTTAATGATACTACTGCTCCTGCAACAACAATAAACGATACACATCCTCTTTTAAGTCTACCTGGTGATCCGGCACATTTTGCATTAAATGGAATACAAAAACTTACAAATGGAAATACGCTTATTGAAAGTTTAAAATTATTGTACGGATTATCAACTTTTAATAAATTCAGTGGATGGCAATTGTTAAGCGTTCCACTCGTTTTAGGGGACTATTCAATAGAAACGGTATTTCCAGGATGCGAGGTCGCTTATAAATTTGATGGAACATATATCCAGGTTGACACACTTGAAAATGGCCCAGGATATTGGGCAAAGTTTGACAGCAGCCGAACTGTAACTATGTTTGGCGATTACTTAAAATACCTGGAAATACCTGTAGATTCGGGATGGAACATAGTTGGTTCAATAAACTTTGATAATCCTGTAGCCAACGTTTGTACAGAACCGCCTGGTATAATTGACATTATCTATGGTTATAAAGGCGGTTACGTCTTTATGGGAATTGATAGTACTCTCAAGCCTGGTGAAGGATATTGGGAAAACCAACTCACCCGGGTGATTAATATTGAACGAAGAATGCAAACCTTGTGAATTGCCAGAAATTACTTCTCAACCACAGAACTTGGCAGAAATGGATAAGTTTATTACTACAGATTCAGAAGGTTATTCGCAAAGTCTTTATGTTTCTATCAATGAGTTAGATACTTAATAGAAAGCATTGAGATAAATCTTCCACCAATGTTTCCTGAAATGGATTTCAGTAAAGCTTTGGCACAATGATTTTGTAAAGGAGCATCACCAGATAGCTGTCTTATGGATTTAAATATCCTCGTTCAAACAATTCCGTATCCGATAATTTATCCTGGGAAATCTCTGAAAATGGAATTAGCTATTCATTTATTTCAGATAGTACTATAGGTAAGTTTACTAATATTAATAATCCTATTGGTAAAAAAACATTTAATCATTTGTTCGAAAACAAAATTAAGCTTTTTGCCAAAGTAGATAAAATGAGTGCCCGGGTTCCTTTGCCTGCTGACTTTGTACTTGAACAAAATTACCCTAATCCTTTCAATCCAAATACAACTATTAATTTTGCAATACCCAAAGAAACTCAAGTTAATCTGAGTATATATAGCATACTTGGAGAAAAAGTTAAAGAGCTAAAAAATGAAGTTATGAAACCAGGATATTATGAAGTAAATTTTGATGCTTCTATCTAGATTAAGGTATTTACTTATACAGAATTCAAGCGGGTGAATTTGTCCAAACAAATAAAATGATCCTGATGAAATAATTTATGTGGAGGTGTAAAATGAAATCGAATAAACTATTTCTATCGTTTGTTTTCACTCTACTCATTGTTGGAAACAATTTTGGGCAAGCTGCGCTTGATATTCCATTATCAGCAACCGATGGGACTTTTAATATACAATTAGCAGTTGGCTTAGATATGCTTGCCACAAATTGTATTGACTCCATACTTGGCGAATATAATATTCCAATTATTCCACCACCTGGAGTTTTTGATGTTGTGTTTGATTTAGAACCATACGGATGTCCTAATTTAGCGTCGAGAAAAGATTACAGAGCACCCGGAAATCCACCAGCTTTTCCATTTACAGGGCTTATAGAACATACTTTATGGTTTCAGACAAGTACAGTTGGTTTATCTATCCATTTAACCTACAATCTTCCAGCAGGCACTATAATGTCAATAACCGATCCATATGGAGGTTCATTCTTAAATATTGGTCCATTTACTGGGCAAGGAACTGCGACGATACCTGGAACTTATACTGCAATTTTTAACAGAGCCTTATTAAAAATGGAGTACAATAATATTATTCCAGGTGTAACTACTCAATCATCGGTTTCAATAAACAACGGTTGGAATATTCTGTCTGTTCCATTAGCTGCAAGTGATATGACGGGAACTACTCTGTTCCCAACTGCAATTTCACCTTTCTATGATTACAATGCTGGTTACAACCAGGTCATAACTTTAGAAAATGGTAAAGGTTATTGGGCAAAGTTTGACAGCAGTCAGTTTGTAACTATCACCGGTTATTATGTGCCTGTAACTGAAATATCAGTTGTTCAGGATTGGAATTTAATAGGTCCATTTGCGTATAATGTAGTTGTATCCGGTATAACAACGGTTCCACCAAATATTCTTTCATCGCCATTTTATGGATATGAAGGTGGATATATTATACCTACTATATTATTGCCTGGAAAAGGTTATTGGATTAAAGCAAATCAAAATGGTGTGATACAATTAAATGCCGGTGTGGTTAGATAGCGTGAAGAATGCTTTGGATGTTATAAGGCATTTATGAAAGCTCAGATACTAAATAAAAAAGGGACATATATTGTGTACCTTTTCTGCATTGGAAGTGTTACAGCTTTGGAAAATATAAAATCAGGCCAAAAGGGAGATTCCAAACTTCTTTCCCAATTATCCCGCAAATAATTATCTTTGTCTCGCACACGATAAAAATTTAACAAATGCTCAAAATTGGCAACATAGAAATACAAAACGCAATCCTTCTTGCACCAATGGAAGATGTAACGGATATTTCCTTCCGTTTGGTTTGCAGAGAATTGGGTGCAGATATTGTTTACACTGAATTTGTAAACTCTGAGGGATTAGTACGGGCAAATAAGAAGACTCACGAGAAATTAAAAATCATTGAAGAAGAAAGACCTGTCGGGATTCAGATTTACGGTGCAAACATTAAATCAATGGTTGGTGCTGCTAAAATTGCAGAAACAGAAAATCCTGATTTAATAGACATCAATGCAGGATGCTGGGTTAAGGGAGTTGTCGGTTGCGGTGCTGGTTCTGCGCTGCTGAAAGATCCTCCTTATATGCAAGAGCTAGTAAAGGCTGTTGTTAATTCAACTTCATTACCAGTTACAGTTAAGACAAGGCTTGGCTGGGATGAGAACAGCATACAAATCCTCGAAGTAGCCAAAAGAATGGAAGATGCAGGCGCTGTTGCTTTAACCGTCCATTGCAGAACGAGAAAAGTCGGTCACAACGGCGAGGCAGACTGGAGTTGGATTCCCAGAGTTAAAGATGTTGTCAAGATTCCTGTATTTCTTAATGGAAATGTGCTTACTGCACACGATGTAAAAAGAGCATTTGATGAAACCGGTGCAGATGGAATTATGATAGCTCGTGGTGCAATTGGTAATCCGTGGATATTCAAAGAAGCAAAAGAACTTCTTTCAACAGGACAAATTTCTACTGTAGTTGATGAAGAGATGAGAATAAAAACGTGTCTCAAACATCTTAAACTTGCAGTACAAGTAAAAGGTGAGAGAAGGGGAGTGTTAGAGCATCGAAAGTTTTATGCAGGTTATCAGAGAGGAATGTATGGTGCTGCACGAATCAGAGCTGAACTTATGAAATTAACCGAATACAATCCTGTTGAAGATGCACTACTGAAATATCTTGATTCAGTGAAAAAAGATGTTGAAGAATTGTCAAGAATTTAACTAAGGAATTTAATAGCATACAGACCTACCTGACGGTAGGCAAGTAATACAGATGTAACTGATCTGCGCAGATATGCAAGATCAGTGTCATCAGCGTTCTATTCTAATTAAAGATAAATAATTGCAAAACAAAACTGACAAACTCGCTAGAATAGTCTCAACACTCTTCGTCCCACCTTCATTTACTATTATCGTATTTACACTCTTTGCTTTTATACTTGAAACAGAATCTCTGAAAACAATCATTACAATTCTTGTTGCCTTCACATTTGGATTTGCTGCACAGATTATACTTTTTGTAGTTCTTCGAAAACGAGGTAAGATTGTTGACCTTGATGCATCAGTTAAAGAAGAAAGAACGTATCCATTCTTAATTTCGGTTGGATTTTATCTGGTAGGGTTGATCATTCTAATTGTGTTCAAAGTTAATCCGATCTCAATCGCTTTCTGGTTTTGTTATGTTTCAAACACATTAGTAACAATAGTAATAAACAAGTATTGGAAAATTAGCGCTCACGCAATGGGTGCAGCCGGACCACTTGCTGCTATTACATATGCATTTGGTCCAATAGTATTAGTCTTTTCAATAATAATTATTTTAGTCGGATGGTCAAGGATTCAGTTGAAAGTCCATACGTTCTCCCAGGTAATAGCCGGAATTTTATTTGCTTTTGCTTCCACTTATTTACAAATTTTAATTATAGTTAAATGGTTTTATTGAATTTCTCAGAGTTTGAATTATGATTAAATATGAAATCAAAAATGAAATAGGAATCTTGACTCTCAACCGTCCTGAAAAACGAAATTCACTTCATCCAGAATTAGTCAAGCAAATGAAGGCAAAGATTAGAGAGGCTGAGAAGGATAATTCAGTTAAAGTTTTAATCATCACTGGTGAGGGAAAAGCATTCTGTGCAGGTGCCGATCTTGAATACCTGAACGAAATGAAAGACTATTCATCTCTTGAAAGCGAAAAGGACTCAAGAGAATTAGCTGAATTATTTGTGATGATATACAATTTCCCAAAACCTGTGATTGTTGCTGTCAACGGAGCAGCAATTGCTGGAGGTTGTGGATTAGCTTCAGTATGTGACATAATCGTGGCTGATGAATCGAATGCAAAATTTGGTTACTCGGAAGTAAAAATTGGATTTATACCCGCCATAGTATCTACATTTCTGATTAGAAGATTAGGTGAAGGAATGGCAAAGCAATTGTTATTATCAGGAGAAATAATTGTAGCCAAACGAGCTTATGAGATCGGTTTTGTTAACTATTTGTGTAATAATACTTTAGAGGTTGCAATGGATGTTGCGTCTAAATTAAAAATTAACTCTCAACAAAGTATGGAACTGACGAAGGATATGATCAGAAAAGTATCTGGTTTGTCAGTGCGAAGATGCTGTTGAATACTGCATTGGTTTGAATACAATTAGCAGAACTACAAAAGATTTCAAAAGATGGATTAAATAATTTTCTCATTAAAAAGTAGGAACTATTATGCCTGCCGATCTCAAAAAATACATCAGGAGCATAAGGGATTTTCCAATTAAAGGAATTATGTTCAGAGATATTACCACATTATTAAAAGATCCTGATGCAGTTAAAGAAACACTCCGACAGCTTACTTCTTTTACTGATGGAAAGAGTATTGATAAAGTGATTGGAATTGAATCTCGCGGTTTCATTTTCGGGGCTATGCTGGCAAATGAATTGAATGCCGGGTTTATTCCTCTCAGAAAACCAGGTAAACTTCCTGCAGAACGAGAATCACAAACATATCAACTCGAATATGGGCTGGATAAAATTGAAATTCATAAAGATGCAATAAGCGAAGGTGATAAAGTTTTGATCCACGATGACCTGTTAGCAACAGGTGGAACTGCTGAAGCTGCATGCAAACTGGTTGAAAAACTTGGTGGAAAAGTAGTTCAAATTTCTTTTATCATTGAACTTGCTTTCCTTAACGGCAGGGAAAAGATCAGGAATTATAAAGTAGATTCCCTCATCACTTATGAAGATGAAAATTAGCTGAAAGAAATCATTTGAGAGAAGTTTCATTCCTTCAGAAGAATGCCGAGAAATGGAAAGAAGTTGAATCATTTCTTTCTTCAAAGGATAAAATTAATCCCGACAAGCTTGCCGATCTTTTTATTGAACTTACAGACGATCTTTCCTATTCGAGAACATTTTACCCAAACAGCAAAACAACTCAATACCTGAATTCGCTTACTGCCAAAGTTCATCAATCAATTTATAAAAGTAAAAAGGAAAGAAAGGAGAGATTCATTCAGTTCTGGAAATATGAAACTCCGTTACTTTTTTATAAACACCGGATGAAAATCATTGTGGCCATTTCAATATTTTTTATTTCCATGCTCATTGGCGTCGTATCGTCAGCAGGTGATTCCGGTTTTGTAAGGTTAATAATGGGCGACAGCTATGTTAATATGACTCTTGAGAATATTGATAAAGGTGATCCGTTAGCTGTTTACAAACAGATGAACGGAGTGGATATGTTCCTCGGAATAACTTTTAATAATGTCAGAGTTTCTTTTATTGCTTTTATGTTTGGCTTGCTAATGTCGTTTGGAACTGCGTGGGTTTTAATGTCGAATGGGATTATGCTCGGAGCATTTCAATATTTTTTTCACATTCACGATCTTCTTTTTGAATCCGTACTTGTAATCTGGATACATGGCACACTTGAAATCTCAGCAATAATTATTGCTGGTGCTGCCGGATTAGTTCTTGGTAACAGCATTCTTTTTCCCGGAACTTATTCACGCATACAATCTTTTAGAATAGGCTCAAAAGAAGGTTTGAAGATGGTAGTAAGTCTTGTCCCGATATTCATCATAGCAGGTTTTCTTGAATCATTTGTTACAAGGCACACAGGAATGCCTGTATTTTTAAGTTTGACTATTATTCTGGGATCATTGGTTTTTGTGATTTGGTATTTCATCATCTATCCAATAAAAATTTATAACAAAATTGAAAACGAAAATGAATCAGGATAAAATTGAATTCAGAAAGGTGAGAGATTTCGGAGGACTGCTAAACGTAACCTTCGATTATATTAAAAAGAACTTTAAAGTTTTATTCAAATCAAATCTGCTTATTAGTGCTCCTGCAATTCTACTTGCCGGTGTGTTTATGGGTATTTATCAGTCTTCAATGTTCAACTTTACTGTTAATTATGATTTACAACAGATAGGCATTCCATTTTTATTCTCAATGTTTTTTATGATGCTGTCATATTTGATAATCTCAGTTGTTACGTATTCGCATTTAATGTTATACAAGCAATCTGAAATAAGTTCTTTTGATATTAATGATGTTTGGCGCATGACTAAGAAAAACTTTTTTACGATTTTATTTACTGGCATAGGCTTTATGACGATTGCCGGTCTTGGATTTCTTTTTCTGATTATTCCGGGAGTATATCTTTCAATTGCTCTTTCATTAATTTTTATTGTCAGGCTTGAGGAGGGACTGGGATTCTTTGAAGCAGTTCGCAGGTGTACCAAATTAATATCAGGTAACTGGTGGTTTACATTTGGTGTGATATTAGTCGTTGGATTTATCCAGGGATTTCTTGGTGGAATTCTTTATATCCCAAATTACATTGTAACAATTTTTATTGCTTTCACGGGTGCAGATTCGGAATCCGGCAGTTTCAACCGAATACTATACATCATTTCATCCATATTAACTTCACTCAGTGTTTTACTTTATGTAATCAGTACAATAGCTATTGCATTTCAGTATTATAATCTTGTTGAACGTAAAGAAGCTCCGGGGCTCTTGCAACAAATCGATGAAATAAAATAATGATTAGTGTATTTCGCGCTTTAGTTAGCTCTATCTTTTGCATTTTAGTAATTGCACAATTTTGTTTTGGACAAAGAGCCTCGACTCCTGTTAAAACGGATTATTATTATTCAGATTCAACAAAGAAAATACTGCCGGCTACTGATAAAGAATTCATAGTTGAAATCAGGATATTGTCAGATAGTGTCCTGGAAAAATATAAGAACGATCCAGACTTTGATTATGAAGGTGGACCAAAAGAAGCCGACGATTGGATTACTAAAATAAAAAACTGGGTCAATCAACAGCTTGCTGTAATTTGGTCATCCAAAGCTTACTCAACTCTTCTTGATTATCTTTATTACGGAATAATGATTGCGGCACTTATACTCATCATCCGGGGACTAATTAAAGCCGATCGAAGAGGATTATTGTTCGGTAAAATTAAATCAAATGAAATCAGGATGATTGAAAGCGATGAGGATATGAGTCAGCTTAATTTTGATGTTCTCATAATTGCTGCTATCGAAAGAAAAGATTATAAACTTGCAGTGAGATATTTGTTTTTAAAGTCGCTCAAACTTCTTTCTGAAAAAGAAATAATTGAGTTGCGAAATAATAAAACCAATCATCAATATCTTTCTGAAATCAGAAACAGTCAGATTGCAAATGCATTTCAGAATACTACATTAAGTTTTGAGTGGATCTGGTATGGTGATTTTCCAGTTGATGAAAACGTTATGAAATCTTCGCAGAATAAATTTAATGAGTTATTTGGATTGATAGCTTCATAATGAAAAGAAAAAATCTAAAATTTTTAATTCCTTTTATTGTCACATTGATAATACTTACTATTATTAAAATTCTTGAGCCGGAGGAAATTGATTGGTCAAGAAGTTTTGCAAGAAAAGATAAAATTCCTTATGGCGGTTATATAATTGATGACATTTCAACTGAATTATTTCCTGATCAGAAAGTTATACTTAAAGAACTTCCGATTTATAACATTCTTAAAGACAATTATTACTACAGTACGAATTATGTCTTCATAAATAGCTACTTTTCTCCTGACAGACTTGATACAGAATATCTTCTTGATTTTGTAGCTGAAGGAAATAATGTCTTTGTTTCAGCCTTTGGAATTTACGGCGATCTGGCTGATTCACTCAGGATAAAAACCATTGATGAATTTTTCAGCCAGGATTCGGTGAAAATAAATTTTAGCCTGCCGGAATTGAAATCTGAAAAAGGTTATTCATACTTCACAGGTAATTTTGAAAATTATATCAGCGAGTTTGATACTACTTTAGTTCAGGTGCTTGGAAAAAATGAAGCCGGAAATGTGAATTTTTTGAGGATAAAGTATGGAGACGGAAATTTCTTTTTGAATACCGTTCCTCTTGCTTTTACAAATTATCATCTGCTCAATTCCAATAATTGTAAATACGTTTATAAAGCATTATCTCACTTGCCGGTTCAGCAAACTTTCTGGGATGATTATTACAAAGACGGAAATAAGTATTCTGCTTCCACATTACAATTTATAATTTCTCAACAATCACTCAAGTGGGCTTATTTTATTATACTGGTTTCTGTGGTGCTTTTTATCTTCTTTTATGGAAGAAGAAAGCAAAGGATAATACCAGTTATTCCACCACTGACAAACACTACTGTGGAATTTGTTGAAACCATTGGCAACCTTTATTATCAGCAGAGAGATTACAAGAATATTGCTGAGAAGAAAATATCCTTTTTCCTTGACCATATCAGGAATAAATATTTTATTAAAACCAGTAGTTTGGATGCAGAGACAATTCAGAAAATTGCGGATAAGTCCTCAATATCAACAGGAAATATAAAATCACTTTTGAGAGAAATTGAGAAAATTAATAACAGTCAAAAAATAACGGAAGAAGATTTAGAAAACATCAACTATCAAATCGAAAAATTTTATGAAAGAGCTAAATAATATGGAAGAAACAAATTTCACTACGCGAACAGACTTAACTGAACTCAAAGATGCAATTGGAAAAGTTCGGGAAGAAGTTAAAAAAATTATTGTTGGGCAGGATAAAACAATTGATATGATGATTGCAGCAGTTCTGGCTGATGGTCACGTATTGATTGAAGGAGTTCCCGGTATTGCAAAAACTTTGTTGGCGAAAATTATTGCACGAACAATATCGGCAGATTTTTCGAGAATTCAATTTACACCTGATCTTATGCCTTCAGATATTCTTGGAACTTCGGTATTTAATATGAAGACTTCTGAATTCGAGTTTAATAGCGGACCAATATTTTCAAACATTATTTTAATAGATGAAATAAACCGTGCACCGGCTAAAACTCAGTCAGCTTTATTTGAAGCAATGGAAGAAAGGCAGGTAACAATAGATGGAACTACATACAAATTGGATATTCCATTTACCGTATTTGCAACTCAAAATCCGATTGAGCACGAAGGAACATATAAACTACCTGAAGCACAACTTGATCGTTTCCTGTTCAAAGTCGAAATGGATTATCCAACTGCCGAAGAGGAAATAAAAATATTGCTTGATCTGCACAGCAGAAAAAATATAAACGATTTGAATTTGATCCAGCCTGTTTTTACAAAAGAGACTCTCAAACAATTCAGAGAAAAAGTTAGAACTTCACATCTCGATGAAAAAGTTGCCCATTACATTACTCAAATTGTAAACAAAACACGTAATAACAGTGATCTTTATCTTGGCGGTTCGCCGAGAGCTTCAATCTCAATTATGATTGGAGCAAAAGCAATTGCTGCAATCAGCGGCAGAGACTTTGTAACTCCTGACGATGTGAAGATGGTTGTCTATCCGACTCTCAGACACAGAATTCTTCTTACTCCTGAAAAGGAAATGGAAGGAAAAACTCCTGATGACATTATCAAAACAATTTTGGAAAGAGTTGAGGTTCCGAGATAGTGAAAGTACTTAAGTCTTTCTATCTGTCGTCAAGATTTTTTAGTATAGTAGCAGCATTGGTGTTCTTATTCACCATGTCATACTTCTGGCCTCAATTGCTGATTATAACCAATCTTCTTTTTGCGGCTGTAATATTTTTGCTTATTTCTGATGCGCTGATTCTTTTCATAAACAAGAAAGGAATTTATTCATACAGAATCGCTCCGAATCGTTTATCGAACGGTGATGATAATGAAATTAAAATCATTCTTGAAAACCGGTATGTTTTCAGAGTTCGTTGTGAAATAATTGATGAGATTCCTTTTGAATTCCAGATACGTGATCTTTATTTCAAGATTTTAGTTGAACCAGGAACGAACAAAATATTCACTTACATATTAAGACCAGTTAAAAGAGGAGAGTATAATTTTGGAAGCACAAATATTTTTGCCGCATCTCCTATTGGTTTTGTGAGACGAAGATTTAGTTTTGAAGGAACGAAGATAGTTCCGGTTTATCCTTCCTACATCCAGATGAAAAAGTACGAACTGATGGCAATCTCCGACAGACTAACTGAAGCCGGAGTAAAAAGAATTCGACGTATCGGGCACTCAATGGAATTCGACCACATAAAAGAATACGTTAGGGGAGATGATTACCGGACAATTAACTGGAAAGCAACAGCAAGAAAAACACGGTTGATGGTTAATCATTTTGATGATGAAAAATCTCAGCAGATTTATAGTGTAATTGATATTGGTCGTGTGATGAAAATGCCGTTTGAAGGAATGACTTTGCTGGATTATGCAATAAATTCTTCACTGGTTATTTCGAGTATAGCAATACACAAACAGGATAAATCCGGACTAATTACATTCTCTAATAAAGTCAGCAATATTTTACCAGCCGACAGGCAAGCGCGGCAAATGCAAAATATTCTTGAAATTCTTTACAATCAAAAAACTGATTTTCTTGAATCTGATTTTGAAATATTAACAAGGACAATTCTCCAAAAGATAAGTCACAGAAGTCTCATTATTTTATATACAAATTTTGAAACACTGAATGCACTTCAAAGACAACTTGCTTTTTTAAGAAGACTTTCACAGGCTCATTTAGTGCTTGTGATCTTTTTCATTAATACCGAACTTTTTACATTGATAGATAAACCTGCTAAAAATGTTGAAGATATTTATCACAAGACGATAGCGGAAAAATTTGCGTTTGAAAAACGGTTAATTGTAAAGGAACTTGCCCGATACAGCATTCAATCTATTCTTACAACTCCTCAAAATCTTTCTGTAAATACAATAAACAAATATCTTGAATTAAAGGCACGCGGATTGATTTAGTTTTAGCTATGCAAACGATAGAAATTCAAACCACACAGAACGTAAATATTGAATACCCGGTGGCAAGTGTTGGTGAAAGGGTAGTAGCTGCTCTTATTGATCAGTTGATAATGGTGGGATACATTATTGCAATGATTTTTCTGTATATCTGGATATTAAATATTACAGAAGGCACCTCAATGTATTTTCCCGTTGCTTACTTCGTGATTTGGTTTCTACCTGTTTTCTTTTATCAACTACTGTGTGAAACTTTTTTAAATGGTCAGTCTTTTGGAAAAAAGATGATGAAGATGCGAGTTGTTAAGCTTGATGGAACTCAGGCAGGAATCGGAAGTTATTTTATGAGATGGATATTGGCACCAATAGATATTTATTTCACTTATGGTTCGGTGGGATTAGTTACTATGATAATTAATGGAAAAGGGCAGAGGTTGGGCGACCTTGCTGCACATACAACAGTTGTAAAATTAAAAGCCGAGACCAGGCTTGATGATACAATCCTTCGCATAACTCCTGCAAACTACGAAGTTAAATATCCACAAGTAAGTATACTAACTGACAAAGATGTTTCATTAGTAAAAGAAGTATTAGATCTAAACTATAAGAAACCAGATTTACTTGTCTATGCAAATATTTTGAATAAAACTAAAGAAGCAATTGAAAAGAAAATCGGTGTGAATACAGAATTGCACCCGCTCACTTTTTTAGATACGGTGCTGAAAGATTATAATTATTTATTGAGTGAGTGAGAAAGCGATAAACTAATTCTTCCAATCTGAATTTGCGATAACCACCACAAATTCACCTTTAATTATTTTCTCATTTAACTTCTCTTTCAACTCAGCAGGATAACCACGCCAGCTTTCTTCAAACTTTTTTGTCAGTTCTCTACAAACGACCACATATCTTTCAGGAAAATATTCAACCAATTGATCAATTAACTTTGTAATTCTGTGAGAAGATTCATAAAGAACGATTGTTCTCTCTTCCTCCGCGAGCTCAAGTAATTTTTTTTGTCTTCCTTTTTTTTGAGGAAGGAACCCTTCAAATACAAATGAATCTGTTGGAAGTCCACTAATAGTTAATGCAGCAATCAGAGCAGTTGCACCGGGAATTGAAATAACTTCAATTCCATTTTTGATTGATTCTGAGATTAAACGAATGCCTGGATCGGATATCGCAGGTGTACCGGAGTCTGAGATAAGTGCATAACTTTGTCCTTGCAGTAAGCGCTCAATTATCGCAGGTATTTTTTTTATCTCACTAACTGCATTAAAAGAAATAAGCTGCTTAATGACATTGTATTGTTTCAGAAGAATCGAACTCACACGAGTATCTTCACAAAGAATAAAGTCAACTTCGTTTAAAGTTTCAATTGCTCTGAGTGTAATGTCTTTGAGATTACCAATAGGTGTACTTACAATATAAAGTTTGCCTGTCATTATATGATTTTCTTCTTAAGTTTTAGATTTGACAGATTTCAAAAATCTGTCATATCTAATATATCAAAGTGAATTTAAAACAAGAACGGCTCCGTAATTGGAGCCGTTCCTGGCAAGTAGTTAATCCTATTTTTATTTATTGGACGCCATAATTCTAATAACTTTCTCAATAATCTGCAAGCCCTCTTCAAGTTCATCATCTGTAATATTCAGCATTGGTCTGAACCTGATTGACCTTACTCCGCAGCCGAGTATGAGAAGTTTTTCTTTTTCTGCCATTTTTCTGAATTCGTTTCTGAATTCAGTACTTGGCAAATCGAATGAACAGAGAAGTCCAAGACCACGAACATTGCTGACTAAATCTGGTAACTTTGACTGAATTTCATTTAATCTATTCATTAAATATTTACCTCTGTGCATAACATTCCCTATAATATTATCAGCTTCCATAATATTCATTATGTGGGTTGAACGAACCATATCAACAAGATTTCCTCCCCAGGTTGAATTTATTCTTCCGGAAACAGTAAAACAATTTTCTTCTACTTCATCCACTCTTTCTGAAACCATTATTCCACATTGCTGTGATTTTTTTCCAAAGGCTATAATATCAGGTTTGACATAATGATCCGCAGCCCAAAACTTTCCTGTTATTCCAAAGCCGGTCTGAACTTCATCAAACATCAGCATAATATCATTTTCAAGTGTGATTGTTCTCAATTCCTGAAAAAATTCTTTTCTAAAGAAATTATCCCCACCTTCGCACTGGATTGGTTCAATTATCAAAAGAGCTAAATCATCAGGATAATTTTTTATTGCAGATTTGATTTCTTCCAGTGATTGCCTTTCAAGCTTCATCACTTCATCGAGATGCTGTTCCATTGGAAATCTAATTTTTGGATTCACGATCCGTGGCCAGTTAAATTTCGGGAAGTATTTAACTTTATTCACATCAGTATTGGTTAATGACATAGTGTATCCGCTTCTACCATGGAATGCTTCCCTGAAGTGTATAACCTGCTGTCCTTTTTCTTCCTTATAACCCTTCGCAAAATTCTTTCTGACTTTCCAATCAAATGCAACCTTCAAACCATTAGCGACTGCGAGAGCACCACCATCCACAAAAAATAAATGCTTCATGTAATCCGGTTTGGCAATTCGGCCGAATGTTTCAACAAAATCTGCCATTTGTGTTGTGTAAATATCAGAGTTGGAAGGTTTGTTAACGGCAGCAATTGCTAACTTTTCTTTTACCTCATCTGAATTTAATTTTGGATGGTTCAATCCTAATGGGGAAGAAGCAAAAAAAGTGAAAAAATCTATATACTCGTCACCGTTTTTTTCATCAACTATCTTGTTTCTATAACTATTATTTAAATCGAGAACTAAATTAAACCCATCGGCAAGCATATGTTTGCTGATAACTTCTCTTACTTTTTCTGCGGGGTTAATAGTTTCTGTGAACATATAATCACCTTAAAACTTAAAAATGAATAAATATTTATTGCAAGAACTGTGCAACAGGCATCAATACCTGTTGGAGTAGAAAAGGAGAGTCTTAAAACACGGATTCGTAGGCTGAGACAAAATAGCTATTGTGTCTTAGTAGAAATAAAGTAAGGATTGTATGTAAATATGACTTTTTCATAAGTTTTTAATTACATAGCAAAAATAAGAAAGCATTAAAATAAATTCAATTGGCAATTACAGGTTTTGTAAAAAATAATTGTCATTTATGATGATTGGTCGGCTTGGTTTTTACCTTTTAATTTGTTACACTTACCGTAACAATTAAAATAAATATGTCAGCTTCCACAAAATTATCAACCTCTGTAAAAGCACTTTGCTATCTGCAGCAAGTTCATCCAAATCCTGCTGCCAGTTCTGAAATTGCAGCAGCTATTGGAATAAATTCTTCAAAACTTAGAATGATACTTTCTATGCTCTGCAAAAAACGGTATAGTTGAAAGTAATTCCGGGACAGCAGGAGGATTTAAACTAAAAAAAAATGTTTCAGATATTCATCTTCAGGAAGTTTATTGTGCGATAGAAGATCGTAAAGCTTTTCATCTGAATGTCAGGAAAGAGTCAATTAAAAAAAATAGTCTGCCTGATAAATTAAATTTTTATTTCCTGGATATGTTCTCTGAAATTCAGATAGATATTGAAGATAAAATGAAAAAGATAACATTAGAGACAATCATCAATAAAATAAAAACTTATTAAAACAAATAAACCGGAGTTAAAATGGAATTCTTAAAGCAACTTGGAATAAATAAAACGAACTTTGGATCCTCAACAGGACAAAAGTGGATACAAACAAAGACTGAAGGTGAATTAAAAGTTCATTCACCGGTTGATGGAAAATACATTGCATCAGTTTATCAGGGCTCTGAAAAAGATTATGCAAAAGTTATGAAAAGTCTGGAAGAAGCATTCAATTATTGGCGTATGGTTCCTGCACCACAAAGGGGAGAGATCGTTCGGCAAATAGGAATAAAGTTACGTGAATATAAAGAGCCATTAGGAAAATTAGTTTCCTATGAAATGGGTAAATCGCTTCAGGAAGGTTTGGGTGAAGTTCAGGAGATGATTGACATTTGTGACTTTGCTGTCGGTCAGTCACGTCAGCTTTATGGATTTACAATGCAGTCAGAAAGACCAATGCATAGAATGTATGACCAATATCATCCTTTGGGTGTTGTATGCACAATCTCAGCTTTCAATTTTCCGGTAGCTGTTTATGCATGGAATGCTATGCTGGCTGCAGTTTGCGGTGATGTTAATCTTTGGAAGCCGTCATCAAAAGTTCCGCTGAGTGCAATTGCCACACAAAATATAATAGCAAAAGTTCTGAAAGAAAATAATCTGCCGGAAGGTATCTTCACATTGATTATTGGTAAAGGTTCAACAGTTGGAGAAAGAATATTAAATGACAAACGAGTTGCGATGGTTTCGGTGACAGGTTCAACACGAGTCGGCAAGCATGCTGCCGAAGTAGTTTCAGCAAGATTTGGAAAAACGATTCTTGAATTGGGGGGAAACAATGCAATCATTATTACACCAGATGCTGATCTCAAAATAGCCATACCTGCGGTCGTTTTTGGTGCAGTTGGAACGGCAGGGCAGAGGTGTACATCAACAAGGAGATTGATAATTCATGAATCCATCTATAATAAAGTGAAGGATTCTTTGCTTAAAGCTTATAAAAGCCTGAAGATTGGAAATCCACTCGATCAAAAAAATCATATGGGTCCGCTGATAGATAAAAATGCCATAAATGATTTTACAAACGCTTTAAATCGTGTAAAGAAAGAAGGTGGAAAGATAATTTTTGGAGGAGAACAATTAAGCGGAAAGGGTTATGAATCTGGTTGTTATGTTTCTCCTGCCATCGTTGAAGCTCTGAATCATTATGAAATAGTGCAGGAAGAAACTTTTGCACCAATACTTTATTTAATGAAATATAAGAAAGATATTGACGAAGCAATTGCTGTTCAAAATGGAGTTGTTCAGGGATTATCCTCATCAATATTTACCAATAATTTAAAGGAAGCTGAAAGATTTCTTTCTTGTGCAGGATCCGACTGCGGTATTGCAAATGTGAACATTGGAACTTCGGGCGCTGAAATTGGCGGTGCTTTTGGTGGAGAAAAAGAAACCGGCGGTGGAAGAGAATCCGGTTCTGATTCCTGGAAAGCATATATGCGTAGACAAACCAATACAATAAATTTCGGTTCACAGTTACCTTTGGCGCAGGGTATTAAATTCGACATCTAAAATATTTCTCTCGAGGTATTTTTGTAAGGAACGGGAATATTTTTCCGTTCCTTTTTTTATGTAATTATTCCATCCCGACTTTACATTCTTACTTTCATATATCAATACGAGAATAATTAAGGAAAAATTACCTGAATTATTTAATCACACCTGCAATTCTTTCTTAAGACTGTATCAATTCAATAATACCCTGTAACACTTCTTTGCGATGAGCCTTTGGCAGGCTTTTGGTAATTATCAAACATAAAGTGACAGATAAACAATTAAATAATAAAATGACTACTCTCGATTTAAAGAAACTAACATCATGCGGTTCCGATTGGGAATCCAACCAATATAAAATATTAATTAAAACCAGAGAGTGGTTATTAAATTTTCATAAGAGTAAACTCTTTCCATCAATTGAGGAAGCAATTCAGCTTAACCTTGCGCTGGAAGATCTTCTCCGTGAAAATATTGAGTGCAAACTTTGGTTTGATAATGAAATAAAAGGAAGAAAAATTAATGAGCGGATAGTCGTTTATGAAAAAGCTCACCAGGTTGGCAATCAGCTCGACAAGCTGCTTAATTTTATTAACTGGGCTCTTCAGCTTAACAGACCGGTGCTTGAAGAAGGGCGAATCATAAAAAATTTTGTAGAAGAGAATCTTAGTATTAAAAGAATTTCAAGCGTTGAAAAAAATTATCATGGCAAGGGATATTTTAGTTTGCCGGATAACAAGAATGAAATCTTGAATATCTACCTCTATGAAATAATGTGGGATTGGTCGCAGGAAAGTTTGTATCAACGAATAAACTCAAACCTTGTTAAATCTGTCCGGTTTCAGGCGATGGACAACACTGTAGAAGAATTGATAATGAACTTCATTAATTTTTCGCAGGATTTACATGAACCAGTAGCTTACATTTTTGAAACTGAACTGGACTTCGCATTTGAAGAAACGATTTACCCGATTGCAGAAGAAAAACTTCTTAAGCACTTATGTAGTTAACGTACCTGCGTTAGCCCTCCAGACAATCCTATCATATCAGTAACAATCATTGCAGTCTCAGTCAGGAAGATGTCATTCTCTTCATCATTTTTATCCGGAACTTCACCTTTATTAAGCAGCTTTAAACCTTTTATCTGCCGTCGTTCATTCTCACGCTGAAATTCCAATTCATCTTCAGCTTCTTTTTTCTGTTTTCGAACATCTTCGTTCAGAGATATATACCTTTGATTTTTTGTGTCTTTATATTCTTCTATATCTTCGTAAAGGTAGCGGAATTCAATATCAGAATCCCTCCGCTTTTCTGAAGTTGATTTCAGGTCAGGAAAAATCTTATTAAGATTTCCGAATAACTTGTAGTCAGACGCATCTATCTGATCCCATGGAAGAGCAGATGTTTGAGAACTCTCACCGAATTCCTGAGGATCTATATAAGAGGGGAAAGTAATATCAGGAATAACACCCAGATTTTGAGTGCTTCCACCATTAATTCTGTAATACTTTGCTATTGTTAATTTCAATTGACCAAATTTATTTGTTGAGCTTCTTGAAATTCTATTAAGATCAATAAGATTTTGAACTGTACCTTTACCATAAGTTTGTTCACCGACAACAACACCCCGTCCGTAATCCTGGATTGCAGCAGCAAAAATTTCTGAAGCTGATGCACTGAAACGGTTTACCATAACAGCCAGCGGTCCATCATATATTATTGCCGGATCCATGTCTTCACCAACTTCTACAATACCTTCTGCATTTTTAACCTGTACGACAGGTCCGTTTTCAATGAAAAGTCCTGTAACATCAATTGCTTCGGATAGAGCACCTCCGCCATTGTTCCTGAGATCAATTACTACTCCATCAACTTTTTCCTGCTTAAGTTCGCCGAGAAGTTTTTTTACATCCACAACCGTACTCTTTGTATTGTTTTCACCATTACGTGAACCTTCAAAGTCCGTATAGAAATTTGGAATGGTGATAACACCAATGCGATATGCTACTCCGTTATTATTGACCTCAATGATTTTTTGCTTGGCAGCCTGGTCTTCAAGCTTAACTTTCTCCCTAACAATACTTATCTCTTCCGGTTTTGCAGTTACACCATCTTTTGCTCTCAGGATTTGCAAACGGACTGAAGTTTCTTTCGGTCCTCTGATTAATTTTACAACCTCAGTTATTCTCCAGCCTATAACATCTACAAATTGTCCGGTATCTCCCTGGGCAACCGCAATAATTCTATCATCCACTGCCAGTTCTTTTGATTTGAAAGCCGGTCCGCCTGGAATTACTTCGACTATCTTTGTATATCCATCTTCACTCATCAATCTTGCACCGATACCTTCCAGTGAGAGACTCATGTCAATTTTGAAGTTCTCCGATGTTGCAGGTGATAAATAATTTGTGTGCGGGTCAATTGAACTTGTATATGCGTCCATTGCTATCTGAAATACATCCTCGCTATTGTATTGATTCAATGCACGGGTAAAATTATCGTATCGTTTTTTCAGGTTTGTCTTTATTTCCTCATCACTGCGTCCGGCAAGGTGTAAATTGAGAGCATCACTTTTGAGTCTTCCTTTCCATAATTCATTCATTTCCTCAACAGAAGCTGCCCATCCTGATTTATCACGATTAATCTCAGCAGAATCACTAAGCGTGAAGTTAAAGCCTTTTGATAAAATTGTGTCCACGTATTCCATTCTTTCTAACATTCTTTCCTCATAGACATTAAATATTTCAAAGAATGGTTGAATATCCCCAGCCAGCAAGAAATCATCAAAAGAATATCTTAGTTTTTCAAATGAACTGATATCAGATTCATAGAAATAAACTTTGCTGTAATCCAGACTCTTCAAATATTTATCAAACATTAATGAAGATAAAGAATCATCAAGATTAAAATCTTTAAAATGATAACGCGAGAGCATCGTTGTCACAAGCTGGTTTTCAATGGTAAAATGATTCTTCGGCTCTATAGTTCTTAGAGTATCGGAAATTATCTGTTCTTCGTTAACATTCTTTTTAGATTCTGCCAGAAAGAAATTTGCAGTAAGAATTATTAAAATTATTATCGGGATGGCTTTCATAGTATTTATTAATTTTTTATTCATAAATTATTTTACTTTAACATGGTGTTAGTTACTCAGGGAAAAATTAAATATCAATGCAAAATTGATGTGTGGCTTTTGCAGAGTGCAGCAATTCAGATTGAAAACCGCTTTTGTTATTCCTCAGAATATATACTTCGTTTGAATATGTAATCGACGTTTGTTAGAATTTTATCTGTATTAAAAATCTTGCTGAGCTCTTTTTCAGTGAGGTAATTCATCACTTCTTTTGATTTCATAAGTTCATCTTTGAGAAACTTATCTTTATTTGCCCAAACGTCCATTGCTGTGGTTTGAACAATTCTGTAAGCATCTTCTCTTGCCAATCCTTTATCAATTAGCTTTAACAGAATTGTCTGAGAGAATATTAATCCCCGCGTAAGATTAAGGTTCCTAATCATATTTTCAGGATAGATGAGAAGATTCTTCGTCAGCTTTATCATCAGGTCGAGCATATAATTCAATGCGATACAACTGTCAGGAATAACTATTCTCTCAACGGATGAATGAGAAATATCACGTTCATGCCAGAGCGCAACATTTTCCAGTGAAGCAATAGCATTAGCACGCAATATTCTTGCAAGTCCGGAGATACGTTCGCTGATAACAGGATTTCTTTTATGAGGCATTGCCGAAGAACCTTTCTGCCCCTTTGAAAAATATTCCTCAGCTTCAAGTACTTCAGTTCTTTGCAGATGCCGTATTTCAACAGATATTTTTTCGAGTGTTGCACCAATTACAGCCAATGTATTCATAAATTCAGCATGCCTGTCCCTCTGAATAACCTGCGTTGAGACACTTGCAGGTTTAAGATTCATCTTCTCACAAACGTATTCCTCAACTTTAGGTGAGAGATGATCGAAAGTTCCAACTGCTCCTGAAATTTGACCAACACTAATTGTATCAATTGCACTTTGAAGCCGTTTAATATTTCTTTTTGTTTCTTCAAACCAGAGCGCGAACTTCAGACCCATCGTTGTTGGTTCTGCATGAATTCCATGAGACCTTCCGATACAAATCGTATTTTTATGCTCGATAGCTCTCGTCTTTAAAGTTTCTTTCAGGTCATACATTTGTTTCATTAATAGTTCGCCGGCGGACTTCATCTGGTACGCGAGGGTAGTATCCAGAATATCTGATGAGGTCATTCCATAATGAATGTGCCGCGAGGCAGGCCCAACGTATTCAGCAACATTTGTAAGGAACGCGATAACATCGTGTTTAGTTGTTTCTTCAATTTCAAGAATTCGTTTAACATCGAAAGCTGATTTTTCTCTGATTGTTTTCAAATCTTCTTCCGAAATTTCCCCCATCTCATGACGTGCTTCGCAAGCAAGTATTTCAATTTTCAACCAGGTAGAAAATTTAAATTCATCTTCCCAGATTTTTCCCATATCGGGTAATGTATATCGGCTGATCATCCTTTTACCAATTTCATTTGTTTAGTGATTTCTTTTTCATCCCTGATAATTTTAACAGCAACTGTCTGCCCGGCTCTAAATTCATGGAAAACACTGAAGATTGTATTTTCATTGTTTATTTTATAACCGCCAACATCAACTATTATATCGCCCACTTCAATGCCGGCTTTTTCAGCAGGAGTGCCGGGATAGATTTTTGTTACAATGACTCCTTTTGCATTTTTCAGATGATAGTATTTTGCGATCCCTTCATCAATAGTTTGAATCCTCATTCCGATTTCAAAATTTCTGTCAATGCTGCCTTTTTCTTTTAACTCATCAATAATTCGTTTGACCTTGTTTATCGGAATTGCAAAGCCAAGTCCGATATTTCCTGTGTTGCCACCTGCCGTAAAAATAAGTGTATTCATTCCGATTACATTACCTTCACTATTAACTAATGGTCCGCCGCTATTTCCTCCGTTAATTGAGGCATCGGTTTGAATCATATTTAAATAATATCGGTTATTGATTGCATCGAGATTCATTCCGGTAGCACTTACGACGCCAACGGTTACAGTAGGCTTATCGTTCAACTCAAAAAGTCCGAAAGGATTGCCGAGCGCAATTACCCACTCACCGATGATTATATCATCTGAATTTCCTAAAGTGACAAAAGGTAAATCTTCGCCATCAATTTTAATAAGACAAATGTCACTTGCATTATCACTTCCAATTACTTTTGCATCGAACGAACGCCCATCTGTTAAAGTAACAGTAATTTTAGTTGCATTGCCTGCTACGTGATCATTTGTAACAATGTAGCCATCGGGAGAAATTATATAACCTGATCCAAGTCCTTTAACTTCCTGACTATAAGTTCCTCTGTTACCAAAAAATTTTTGAAAGAAAGGATCGTCAAAAAATGAAGAAAATGGATCTTTATATTCTCTTATCTCAATTACGTTGATTCCGACTATTGACGGACTTACGATTTTTACTGTTTCAGTAATAATATTTCTTCTTGATGAAGTGATCTCATCATTATTTTTTTCATTTTGATTTTGAAACTGTGCAAGAGCAACATTGTTGCTTTGATCCGAAATACCGGATATGGTGATGAGATTTAATTTGCCGCTGATATAAACCGCAGCGAGCAGAATTATGATAATAAATACTGCAGCAATTATTGATTTTTTGCTTTCAATCATTTTTAAGCTTCCATTTATTTTTTTGTTCTGAAATAAATTCTCTTAATGGTTCTATATGTCTTATGAAAATAACTATTAACACTGCGGTGCTTATCAGCAATAAAGCAGAAATGCTTTCAGGTTCAGGATATGCATACTTCATAGCGATCTTTGAAGTTCCAAACAACACAAATACCGAAAAAATAGTTGAACTAATATTAGCAAATATGATCCCTTTTCTCATCATAAAAAATATTACCCAAAGAACTGCCCATACTGCTAACAGGAAAGGCAATAAAAAAGCGGCTCCACCAGCAGCAGTTGAAAGTCCTCGCCCGCCTTTGAAACTCAGCCACGGATTATAACAATGACTGAATACGGCAAACAATAATGATAAAGCCGGGAAAATAAATTGATCAGGGAAGAGAATCGTTGGGATGACTACACTTGCGACTCCTTTCAGGAAATCAATCAGGAAAACAGAGTAGCCAATAATTTTAGAATTTGATACTTCAAAAGAATTCATTGCACCAACATTTCCTGAGCCTGCTTTCGTTATATCCAATCCCTTTGTAGTTTTTAGAAAGATATAGGCAGTTGGGAATGAGCCCATCAAATAACCAATTATTGAACTGAAAAGATATTCCATAAATTTTTAGCGATTAGCTGGATAAATTTACTGATTTTGGAGAAGAATTTTTAGAAGAGAAGCTATTGAGATTTGTGATAATTTAAATAATTTCATCCCGAAACATAAATTCCGGGTTGATTGCTTAAAGATTTATCTTTTATTTAACAGAGGCGGCGGTCGGATTCGAACCGACGAATAAAGGTTTTGCAGACCTTCGCCTTGGACCACTTGGCAACGCCGCCAAAAAATAATCCCGACTAAATCGGGATTAGAGCGGGAAACGGGACTCGAACCCGCGACATTCACGTTGGCAACGTGATGCTCTACCAACTGAGCTATTCCCGCATAAAATCAATTTATTTAAGTACGATTATATGCTCAAATTCGGGAAACAAATATAATATCGGCGTTTCTTCTAATCAAATCAGGTTGATAAAAAAAAGTCCGGCAATTGCCGGACTTTAATAACACAAAAGAGAAATGAAATTACTTTAGTAACATCATCTTCTTTGTCTGAACTGAATTTGCTGATTGCAGTTTGTAGATGTATACACCTGTTGAAAGATTTGAAGCATCAAATGTTACTTCAAAGAATCCAGCCTGGCTAAAACCATCTACCAGAACAGCAACTTCTTCACCAACAATGTTGAATACAGAAAGTCTGATCGAACCAGATTCCGGAACGCTGTATTTAATGCTTGTTGATGGGTTGAATGGGTTAGGATAGTTTTGAGCTAAGTCAAATGTTAATGGACCATTTACATCAATTTCAATTTCCGATGAATATTCATATGTTCCATTGAAATCTACCTGTTTCAGTCTGTAGTAATTGATTCCATTATCTGCAGTTACATCTTTGTAAATGTAGCTTCTTGCTTCTGTAGTTGTGCCGTGACCTTCAACAAAACCAATGGTTCTGTATTCAGAAGTTGCAGTTCTTCTTTCAACTTCAAATCCCTGGTTGTTAAGTTCAGAAGCAGTTTCCCAATTGAGAACAACCTGACCAAGATTGTTAACACTTCCTGTAAATGATGTTAGTTCTACCGGGATAGGTGTATCAGAGAAGCGAAAATCATCAATGTACATTTCATTATTAGCTGCTACAGGATCTGGTGCAAATATATCAGATGCATCCAGAACTTTTGGAACAGGAGTACCAAATGTACCAAGAGTATACTGCCAGGTATAAACAGAAACACCATTTACCCAAAACTGAGCTAGATCAGCATCTAAATCAACTTTGAATTGAACTGCGAACCAAGCATTGTTTGGGAAAGTAAATGTGGCTGCACTTGCGCCGCCAGCATCAATGGTACCGGTTCCACCTGCATTAAAATATGCCTGGAATGCCCATAGAGAAGAAGCCCCGGCAAAATCAGCCAGAATATTGTAGTAACCAAATTTTCCGGTTGGAATATATGCCCAAAAATCAACATACCATGTTCCTGCTGTTTTACCACCCAATGGTTTTACAAGGTCAACATAACGTGGTGCTACCCAGTCAATTAAAGCTGATTTTGTACCACTGAATGCATAGTTAGTTGAAATTATTGCATCTTCATTACCGCAAGGTGCGTTGCTCCAGGTTGTCCAGTTTACAGGATCCTGACAAGCAACTTGCTGAGCAGCTACGAATCCTTCGAAATCTTCGAAGTATGTATTTCCAGTGCTAACTGTAGTTAGTTCGTATCCAAATAATCTATCGGTATCCGGATTTCCCTGTAACATTCCGCCTAAAGTAACTTCACCAGGAATAAGCTCATCGGTAATAAATAATCCGCCGGCAATCCCAGTAGCAATATCAGTCATTACATCATGAGTAACACCAGTGTAGGTTCCTGATGTCCAATTCATTTGTTGGATAAGCTGAGGTGTTCCTGCACCTGCACCTTGACTCCAAACCCATAGGAAAGGACCGCCTGGGGACCAATTATCATAAGCAAGTCCGTAAGTGCCTGTGACTGCATTGGTAATTGTTCTTAATAACATACCTGACAAACTGAATTCATAAAAATTCAAATTTGGTGCAGTCCAGTTTCCACCAATTATTGAACCAGCTCCTGAATTTCCATCAGGATTGTAGGTTATGAATCTGAAACCATTTGGTGCACCAACAACAGGAACAGTACCAACAACGAGCTTGGTTACCGGATCAACTATTTGAACCGTAGTTGTTGCTGTTGAATGGTAAACATATTGTCCATCAAAACACATTCCTCGTGTTCCGGTAAATGGCAATGTGAATTGGACATCTAAAGTACCATTTGAGTTCCATTGATGAGCAACACCGCTAGCCCATCTGCTTGTCCAGAACTTATCTATTGTAGGGATGTAAACAACTCCTGCATTACCTGCAGCACCCGTTACAGCAACTGCGTCATAATTAAATTCAACGTCCCACGTTGCTTCAAGTGCAGGATCGTGGTTTACAGGGGTCAAAGTTGGGCTTACTTCAGCGAAATCCTGAGCGAATAAAGTAGAGCACCAAAGGAGAGCGAAAAGAAGAGTAATAATCTTCTTAGACATAGATACCTCCATGTTTATGATTAATGAGAGTGTTAATTAAGAAAAAGAAACTTAGTGAAGTTTTATAACTTAAGAGAGAGAAAATTACTTTTAGATTTTCTGTAAACATTTTGACTAACAGAACCTCTTTAAATATGAATAACTTTCAGTTGAAACAGTCAGCCCTGATAAACGGATATGAATTTTCATAAAATTCTAACCCTATATTAAGAAAATTCTACAAAAAATCAACTATCGCTGAAAAAAATTCTTAATAAGATTATTTAATTTATTTTTTACTTTTTGATACATTAAATATTATTTTATTGAATAATGAGTGAAAACAGAGATAAATGTATAAACTGCAAAGATATGAACTGGTTGAGAGTCTAAAACAAAAAGGCATAACTGACGAACTTTTTCTTCAGGCTTTGTCCAAAGTTGAAAGGGAAAAATTTGTTTCACCTGCCTTGAAGCCAAATGCTTATAAGGATATTGCACTACCTATTGGTTACGGACAAACAATTTCTCAGCCGTACACAATAGCAATAATGAGTGAGGCATTGCAAATTAAGAAGGGTGATAAAGTTCTGGAAATTGGTACCGGTTCAGGTTACCAAGCGGCAATACTATTTCAAATGGGAACTAAGGTATTCAGTATAGAAAGAAACATTGATATTTTTAACGAAGTTTTAAAACGATTTGAAAAACTTGGAATAAGAGTTCATTGTAAATGCGGAGATGGAACTCTCGGCTGGGATGCATACGCACCGTTTGATAAAATAATTGTTACAGCCGGTTCTCCGAGTATTCCGGAAACTTTGAAAAAGCAATTAGCTGTTAATGGTAGAATGGTAATTCCTGTTGGAAATATGAGCTCACAAACTCTTAAAGTTCTCAGCAAAACTGCAGCAGATGAATTTGAGATTGAGGATATTCCACAATTCGCTTTTGTTCCTCTCATTGGAAGAGAAGGTTGGAAAGAAAAATAATGCTATGTACGATGGTTGATGTTGAGCAAAGCGAAATCAGCCTTTGGCGGAGAAGATGGAAGCATAATTAAAAAAACTGTTATTGTTATTGTTGGGCCAACTTGTTCCGGTAAAACAAATTTAAGTCTAAAACTTGCTCAATCAATTCCTTCCGAAATAATTTCAGCAGACAGCAGACAGATTTATAAACTTCTCGACATCGGAACTGCAAAGCCATCCAAAGATGAATTTAAAAAAATTCCTCATCATTTAATTGATATTCTTGATCCCTCAGAAAATTATGACGTCAGCAAATTTGAGAAAGATGCTAAGAAAATTATTGATGGAATTCTTAACAAGAACAAAACTCCAATTGTAGTTGGCGGAAGCGGATTATACATCAAGGCACTTATTGATGGAATTTTTGATACGGCAGATAAAGATGATGAATACCGAAAAGTCCTTCTTCAAAAAAGAAAGGAACTTGGAAATGAGTTTTTGTATGATGAATTAAAAAAAGTTGATCCTGAAAGTACAGTTAAGATGTTACCGCAGAATTGGAAAAGAGTTATTCGCGCACTTGAGGTATTTCATACAACAGGAAAACCCATCTGGAAACATCATCAGGATCAATCATTACAAAAAGAAAAAAAGTATTCGTATAAACAGTTTGGTTTGAATTGGGAAAGAGAAACTCTATATAAAAATATTAATGATAGAGTTGATGAAATGTTTAAGAATGGTTTTGTTGATGAGGTGAAGAATATTCGCAGCCGGAATTTCAATAAAAAATTAAATTCTCTAAATACGGTTGGTTACAAAGAAATCATTCAATGCCTCGAAGGGGAAATTTCTTTAGATAGGGCAGTGGATTTGATTAAACGAAATACAAGGCATTATGCAAAACGGCAGCTTACCTGGTTCAGGAAAGATAATAGGATTCAATGGTTTGATGTAAATGATTTGAGTGGGCTTGACCAAATAGCCAAGAAAATCATACAATCTCTGAATTAGTTTTAGTAATGTTAAAAATTATTCTTTAATCCAATTACAATTTTCAATATATTCGCATAGTAACTTATCTCTAACTAATAGTACCAAACATTCCAATAAAAATGGAGGATTAAATGGTCGGAATAGTAGGATACGGTTCATACCTTCCGCGTTACCGCATCAAAGTAGAAAACATCGCCAATGAATGGGGCTCGGATCCTGAAGTAATCAAACGAGGTTTACAGTTGTATGAAAAAACTGTTCCCGGTCTTGATGAAGATACAATAACCATTTCAGTTGAAGCTGCAAGAAATGCTTTGAAGAGAGCAGGAATAAATCCGCAGGATATCGGTGCAGTTTATATCGGATCAGAATCACATCCTTATGCAGTTAAACCTTCTGCAACAATTTTAATTGACGCGCTCGGTATCGGGCCACACGTTCATGTTGCAAGTTACGAGTTTGCCTGTAAAGCTGGAACAGAAGCAATGTATGTTGCATACAGTCTTGTGAAAGCCGGGGAAATGAAATACGCAATGGGTATTGGTGCTGATACTTCTCAAGGAGCACCGGGTGATGCACTTGAATATTCAGCGTCAGCAGGTGGTGCCGCTTTCATTATGGGAACTGAAAATGTTGTCGCCGAAATATTATTCACAAATTCTTATACTTCCGATACACCAGATTTCTGGAGAAGAGAGCACGAATTTTATCCGAGACATGCAGGAAGATTTACTGGTGAGCCAGCTTACTTCAAACATCTTGTAAGTGCCGGTGAAGCACTTCTTGAAAAATCTAAAATGAAACCTTCAGATTTTAAATATTCTGTTTTTCATATGCCGAATGGAAAATTTCCACAAATGGCTGCTAAGAAATTAGGATTTACAAAAGAGCAAATGGAAGTTGGCTGGATTGTTCCCTGGATGGGAAATACTTATTCAGGTTCATCTCCAACAGGATTAGCAGCAATTCTTGATGTTGCGAATCCAGGCGATTTGATCTTTATGGTTTCGTTTGGTTCTGGTGCAGGTAGCGATGGATTCGTTTATCGTGTAACAGATAAAATAAAAGACATTCAAAACAAAGCGCCCAAGTTAAGAGATCAACTTGATAAAGATAAAATCTATCTCGATTATGGGCAGTATGCCAAGTATCGAGGCAAAATAATTTTAAATGAGTAGAATTTAATAAAATCTTGTAGTTCAGGACTCCAGTCCTGAATTTTGTTTGCTCAGATTTGGAAATCTGAGCTACGATTATACTCAAAAACAAAAAAGGAATTTATTATGAGAGAAGTAGCAGTAATTGGAATAGGGATGACACAGTTTGGTGAACTGTGGGGAAAATCCATCAAAGATATTTTTGTGGAAGCTGCAACAAAAGCAATTAAGAATGCCGGAGTTGATCACATTGATTCGATGTATGTTGGTTCAATGAGCAGTGGATTGTTTGTTGGTCAGGAACATCTCGGTGCTATACTCGCAGATTATCTGGGACAAACACCCATTCCCTCAACAAGAGTTGAATCAGCTTGTGCTTCAGGTGGTGCAGCTTTTCGTGCAGCTTATTTTGAAGTAGCCTCAGGCGCTAGCGATATTGTTCTTGCAGGTGGAGTTGAAAAGATGACTGACGGTGCTGATGTAACAGATGCACTTGCAACAGCCGCTGACCAGGAGTATGAAGTTTACCAGGGTGTAACTTTCCCCGGTTTGTATGCAATGATCGCGAATGCTCATATGCACCAATATGGAACTACAAGAGAACAGCTTGCAGCAATAGCAGTAAAGAATCACAGAAATGGTGCTCACAATCCAAATGCACAATTCAGAAATCCTGTAACATTAGAACAGGTGATGAATGCGACCTTAGTTGCTGACCCATTAAGATTATTAGATTGTTCACCGGTAAGTGATGGAGGTGCTGCAGTAATTCTTTGCTCAATGGATATTGCAAAGAAGTATACTGATACAATAATTAAAATTAAAGGAACAGCACAGGCATCAGATACAATTGCACTTCATTCAAGAAAAAGTCTGACAACTTTAAACTCAGTTGTAACAGCAGCTCAGAAGGCTTACAAAATGGCTGGAGTAACTCCTAAGGATATCAACTTCGCAGAAGTGCATGATTGCTTCACAATTGCAGAAGCAGTTGTCTATGAAGATTTAGGTTTCTGTGAAAAAGGCTGCGGTGGTCCAGCGGCAGAAGAGGGAAGAACCTCAATTGACGGAAAAACTCCGTTGAACACTAGCGGCGGTTTAAAATCAAAAGGTCATCCTGTTGGTGCAACAGGCATAGCACAAATAATTGAACTTTACGAACAGCTAACCGGACAAGCAGGAAAGCGTCAAGTTAAGAATGCGCACATCGGATTAGCCCAGAATATGGGTGGTTCCGGTGCAAGTTGTGTAATAAATATTCTGGAGGCAAAATGATTAGTCCAAAATATCACAGAGAAATTCCACAACGTTACCGTTTGGAAGCAGGTAAATGCAAAGCCTGCGGAAATGTTAGCTTTCCACCTCGATTAGTTTGTCCGGAATGTGGAAAGAATGAATTTGAAATGGTTCGCTTAAATGATGAAGGAAAACTATTAACTTATACTATCATCAGAGTTGCATCCGATAAATTTTTTGGAACTACTCCTTTTGCAGTTGGAATTGTTGAACTGAAAGATGGTGTTAAACTGACCACCCAAATTGCAGATGTTAATTTTGATCAACTGAAGATTGGACTAAAAGTAAAACTGGTATTCCGTAAAATACAAGATGAGGGTAAGTCAGGGCTTCACTGCTATGGGTATAAAGCAATATTAATCTAATTATTATTAAGATGTGCCATATCTTTTAAAGGTATGGCATTTCCATTATCCTTTCATACTTACAGCATTTCTTAATAAATTACTCATCAAGATTTAGTTTCTAATTTTTTCATTTATTGAGTTCAAATTGAAAGACAAAATTCGTATAGCTTCAGGTCAGGGGTTTTGGGGAGATTTAATTGATGCACCTTATCACCAGGTTACCAAAGGAGATATTGATTATCTCGTTATGGATTACCTTGCAGAGGTTACTATGTCAATTCTTCAGAAGCAGAAGAACAGAAATCCGAATCTTGGTTATGCAACCGACTTAATTGATCTGATGAAAAAGATTCTTCCCATCACATCTAAAAAAAGAATTAAAGTAATCACAAATGGCGGCGGGGTAAATCCGATCGCTTGTGCAGATGCAATTCTTGAGGCAGCCATGAATCTTGATATTGGAAAGCTTGATGTTGCCGTTGTACTTGGTGATGATATTAAAGATTGTATAGATGATATAATTCAAAAAGGCTGCGAACTAAAGAATATGGAGACAGGTGAACCGATCAAATTAGTTAAAGATAAACTGTTAAGTGCAAATGTTTACTTTGGCGCGGCCCCAATTGTTGAGGCATTAAAACGCGGAGCTGATATTGTAATTACCGGAAGAGTTACCGATACCGGATTAACTCTTGCACCGATGATTTATGAGTTTGGTTGGGATATGAAAGATTATGATCTGATGGCTGCAGGAACTGTAGCAGGTCATATTTTAGAATGTGGAGCACAATCAACTGGTGGTAATTTTTTAGGTGACTGGGAATCAATTGAGAATTTTACTGAGATAGGTTTTCCGATTGCTGAAGCTTATCCAAATGGTGAAGTGATAATCACTAAACACGAGAATACTGGAGGAAAAGTTTCCTTCGAAACAATTGCCGAACAATTAGTATACGAAATCGGAGATCCAAAAGATTATATAACTCCTGATTGTGTCGCGGATTTCACTTCTATCAAACTAGAAGATGTAGGAAAGGACAGAGTCAAAGTTTACAATGTAAAAGGAAAACCTGAGACCGAATTCTATAAAGTATCTTGCTCATACAAGGATGGCTACAGTGCAACGGGAACCTTAACTTATTCCTGGCCGCAAGCACTTACAAAAGCAAGAAAAGCTGACAGAATTCTTCGAAAAAGATTGGAAAAGCTAGATCTTAAGTTTGATGAAATCCGTTCAGAATTCGTTGGCTATAATGCCACTCACGAAAATTTAGCGCCAGAATTAGATGAAGATAAAATAAATGAAATAGTTTTGCGGTTTTCAGTTAGAGCACAGGATAGAAATACGGTTAATCGATTCGGGCAGGAAATTGCACCGTTAATTCTCACAGGTCCGCCAAGTGTTACAGGCTTTGCAGGTGGTCGCCCAAAACCTAAAGATGTAGTTGCATATTGGCCGGCATTAATTAGGAAGACTATGGTAGAACCGAAAGTAAGGATACTGGAGTTAAAATAACTCTTTACCCTGAACCTGCCTGTCCGGCAGGCAGGCTTGTTTCAGGGTCTTTAGAATCAACTACTTATTTTATTAGAAATTATAATAAATATAGAAAGATGCTGATCCCGAAAAATCGGGACAGCATAAAAAGAGAAAGAATGATGAAAATTCAATTACGAAAAATTGCCCATGGCAGAAGCGGTGATAAAGGCGACGCTGCCAACATTGGTATCATCGCTAATGATCAAAAAGGGTATGAGATTATTGCAAAGCATCTTACTGCTGAAAAAGTAAAAAAGCATTTTGAAGGAATTTGTCACGGTAAAGTTGAGCGCTACGAAATGCCGAATATCAGAGCATTGAATTTTTTACTTCACAATACTTTGGGTGGAGGAGGAACTGTTTCACTTAAACACGATGCTCAGGGAAAAACTTTGGCTGCTGCATTGTTACGACTGGAACTGGAAGTTTGAATGCATGATTGCATGGATGCATGAGTGGTAAAACCATGCAACAATGCATTCATACAACCATGCATTAAATGAAAAGATAGAATATTTTTACTCACCAAATTTTAATAAAAGGTAAACGAAAGAAAGAACGATGTACGAAGAAGAATTAAAGGAACTTAAAACCTACCAGAAAAGAATCGAGAATTTACGGGGGTATCTTTGATGTTGATAAGAAGATATCGAAGGTAGAAGAACTCCGTACCAAATCGGGTGAACCGTCCTTCTGGAATGACCAGATAGCTGCACAAAAAATACTTCAGGAAATAAAATCTCTCGAACAGTGGATTAATCTTTACAAAAGTGTCGATAAAAAAGTCAATGACGCGAAGGATACAATCGAGCTCGCTGCAATGGAGGAAGATGATTCTTATTATGATGAACTGCGAAAAGAATTAGATTCTTTAATTTCAGCTATTGAAGATGCTGAATTCAAAAATATGCTTAGTGGAAAGGATGATGATAAAAATTGTTTGCTAACAATTCATTCAGGTGCGGGAGGAACCGAAGCACAGGATTGGGCTGATATGCTTTTACGAATGTACTTGCGTTGGGGAGAGCAGAACGAATATCAGATGAGCATTCTTGATATACTGGATGGTGATGGAGCTGGAATTAAATCTGCAACTGTGGAAGTTACCGGTGAATTTGCGTATGGTTATCTTAAAGCAGAAAACGGTGTTCATCGTCTGGTCCGAATTTCACCGTTCGATTCAAATAAAAGAAGACATACTTCATTTGCTTCTGTGTTTGTTATTCCTGAGATTGATGATACAATTGAAATCGAAATTAATCCGGCTGATTTAAGAATTGATACATATCGTGCCGGTGGTAAAGGCGGGCAGAATGTAAACAAAGTTGAGACAGCGGTTAGAGTAACTCACATCCCAACCAACACAGTTGCGGCTTGTCAAAGCGAGAGATCGCAGGGACAAAATAAAGCTACTGCAATGAAAATGCTTAAATCAAAACTCTATCAACTCGAAGTTGAAAAACAGCAAGCAGAACTTGATGAAGTTGAGAAGAATAAAATGAAAATAGAATGGGGCAGCCAGATTCGTTCTTATGTATTTCATCCATACAATATGGTTAAAGATCACAGAACGGATGAAGAAACTTCTGATGTGCAGAAAGTTATGGATGGTGATATTGATAGATTTATTAAGGCATATCTATCCAAGTTTAGTAAGAATTAATTTGTGATTTCTTGAAAAATAACTCCAACAAAAAAGTTATTACGAATAAATCTATACTTAAAATCCGAAAAGATTTCTTCAACAAAGTTTATGATGTAACAAAAATAATTCCTTACGGAAAAGTTACAACTTACGGACACATCGCCGAAGCTTGTGGAATTAAATCCGCTGCAAGAACTGTTGGCTGGGCTTTAAATGGATGCGGAGCAGATATTCCAGCGCACAGAGTTGTTAACAGATTTGGTGCATTGACAGGCAAAATTCATTTTGGAGATCCAACAATAATGGAAGAACTTTTACGAAATGAAGGGGTTGAGTTCGATAAAAATGGGTGTGTAAATCTCGAAAAACATCTCTGGATTCCTAAACGATAAGTGTAGTTTTTAATCTTGATCTTGGCGTTCCAAATGTTATTAATTCTGGAATATCTTTCTGCTTTTATGCGTTTTGTTCAATTTATAGCTTGATGTATATTTATTATAATCAAGTTATAGTTTGATAAAATTTTTTGATTTATCAAGTTATAGCTTTATATTTGTTTCAAAAATGGTAAAAATATGAAAAATGAGAAGCAAAACCTGGTAATAGATCAACTTGATAAAAAATTTGAATCAATTCAAAAAGTATCTACAGCATTGAACATTCCTGCAAACGGCTGGATAAATTCTATCCGTAAATCTCTAAATATGTCCCTCAAACAATTGGGTAAAAAATTAAAGGTAACTTCACAAAATATAAATCAACTTGAACAGCGTGAGAAAGACGGATCAATCTCCATTCAAAAACTAAAAGATGCAGCAGAAGCTCTCGGCTGCAGGTTTGTATATGCATTTATTCCTGAAGAAGGTTCATTGAAAAAAAAGATCGAAGAACGTGCACTCGAAGTTGCAAGAGAAATCGTATTGAGAACATCTCACTCAATGAAACTTGAAGACCAGGAAAATTCTGAAGAGAGAATTAAAAAAGCAATTAAAGACCGGGCAGAAAAAATTAAAAACGAATTACCTAAGTATTTATGGGATTAGATTTAGATTTTTCAGATGGACAAACACCACTCGATGAAGATGAAAAAGAAGGATTATTAATTCCAACAATAACTACACGTGGTGAGCTGGATGAATTCGAACAGCTTGGTGTAGAAAAGGCGAATGAATGGTTACTAGCTAAGAAGCTATCAATCACTAAGATTCTTACTGAAGAATTTGTAAGAGATCTGCACAAAAGGATGTTCGGTGATATCTGGAAATGGGCAGGTGAATTCAGAAAGACGAATAAGAATATCGGAGTTGATAAAACTTTGATTCTAATAGAATTAAAAAAACTTCTTGATGATTGTAACTTCTGGATTGAAAATAAAGTATTTCAGGAAGATGAAATTGCAGTAAGATTAAGTCATAGGATAGTGCTTATTCATCCTTTTGCAAATGGCAATGGAAGACATTCCCGTTTAATTGGAGACGTATTAATTAACAAAGGTTTTGGGAGACCTTATTTTACCTGGGGAAGTGTTAATCTTACAAAACAAGGCGAATCAAGAAAAAAATATTTGGACGCACTACGAGTAGCGGATCAAAATGATTACTCACTCCTGATTGAGTTTGCGCGATTGTGAACTATGTTTTAAAGTGTCAGTCTTCGACGTGCTCAGACTGACATTGAATTACACTCTGAATAATTTCAATACCTCTCCACACTTATAGAAGAAACACCACACTCGATATCAATGTAGATTTTGTTGGTCGCCTTATCATAATTTTCAGTCTGATAATTATCTGAATCAAGCTTATCAAATTCATTGAAATGTTTTGAAGAAAGTGCCCCGTCTAAAACAATCTTGCAGCCAGATTCTCTCGGAACAAATATGTTTATGTCGGAAGCACCGGCGTCAACACTTACATTTGTTTCAGAGTATAAACTTCCCAATTTAATTTTAATTGATGCCGCACCCATATCAATATCAACATTTCTTGTCTTGAATTCAGTTAAGTCAAAATCCATAGATGCAGCACCAACATTAAAATTCATATCCCAAATAGGTTTGCTGTTAAGCGAAATATCCACTTTATTTTTATAATCCTTTCCGAATCTGAATATTGCTTTATCTCCCATATCAAAATCAATAATTGAACTGCTGTCACTATCCAGCCTTTTCAATTTGTAATTATTTAAATGACCCTCCGTTAGTGCATAAATTAAATTTTCAGATTCATCTGAAATATTAAATGTTCCGGCACCGGCATCGAAATTAAGTTTGGCAAATGCCAAAGTTGAGTCATAAGTCTCAGTAAACTCTGTTGTTCCATATGATTGATTTGAACCATCGCCAAAATCTATATTTATATCATTGCTGAAAAAATGTGTAGCTGTTTTGAAGCTTGCAAAGATTGCAAGAGCAAGTACGATAGCTGCGAGTCCGGCAATGACACTTTTTCCATAATTGTGTTTTACCAGTATTGACAAACCAATAAGAACAATGGTTAGCGGCCAAAGTTTCCAGATCGTTGCCCAATCCATTAAAATGTTTGTAAAATTGTTTATGAGGACGAGTAATCCAAGTCCCACAAAAAGTAAACCCCAGAAAATATGTGAAGGTTTCATTTTAAATTCTCCTTTTAATTCTTCGCCTTTAATAAAAGACCAACACCAATTCCAATAAGAATAACTGGCCAGTAGTGGTCAAAATCGAATCGAGGAAAAATATTATCAAGCAGTAGCAAACCACCGATTACCATTAAAACAATCGCAACCCAGATTTGTTTGTTGCCTGATCGAACCATCGACCCGGCAATGCTTCCATTACTTACATTGAATGAATCAGATTTGTTTTCGGCTGATGAGAAATCAGAGCCACTTCCTGATTCCGGTGGAGATTGTTCAAATTGATACTTTGGTAATTCGTATGGCTTTTGTGGAACAACAATCCACAAAATTATATATGCAATTATTCCCCCGCCTCCGAGGAAAACCACAACGATAAATAATACTCTCACAAGAGTTGAGTCAATATCAAAATATTCTGCCAGACCTCCGGCGACTCCGCCAAGCATTTTGTCTGTAGTTGATCTATATAGTTTCTTTGCCATTTTTTCCTCCGGTTGAAATTATTCTTTTAATTCCCTGATGCTAATTAATAAGATTTTTATTGATTTGCACTTGTTTTGGTAAGTATGGTAAGAATGTATCGGTGATTGCGGGAGATTTGTCGGTCAATGCTACCAACTCAATGAATGGATGTATGATTGCATGGCTCCTTGTTATAATAATTGATTGATTCTTCAATGCAGTCGTGCATTCATGCAATCATTCTTTAGATTTTTGATTTTGCCGAGTATAGGTGTAGTCGTATATTTCGCATTAAAATCGCTGAATGAAATGAAAATTGCACTTTGCCAGATAAACCCGATTATCGGCAATCTTGATTATAATAAATCTAAAATTTTAAAAGGATATGAGAGAGGCGTTAAGGAAAAAGCCGATCTGGTAATATTTCCTGAGCTATCACTTGTTGGTTACCCGCCACTTGATCTTGTTGAGAAAGAAGAATTCAGAAAAGCAGTAAACGAAAAAATTAAAGAGATTGCCGGGATTTCAGGTAATGTTGGATTATTGTTCGGAGCTATTACTGAGGACAATGATTTAATCGGAACAAATATTCACAATTCTGCTGTGCTTTGCTACAACGGTAAAGTTCAGTTTATCCAGCCAAAATCTTTAATCCCTAATTACGATGTGTTTGATGAGATGAGATACTTTGAGCCTGCAAAAGAAGTTTTGGTTCATGAGTTCAAAGGTGAGAAACTTGGCATTTCGGTTTGCGAAGATATCTGGAACGATGCTGATTACTGGTACCGAAGAAGATATGAAATTGATCCGGTTGAAGAACTGAAGAAAAAAGGTGCAACGGTTCTTATAAATATTTCCGCAAGTCCATATTCCTTTGGCAAAAGAAAAGAACGTTTGGAAATGCTTTCAACAATTTGCAGAGTAGATAAGTTATCACTCGCTTACGTCTGCTGTGTCGGAGTTCAGACCGATCTGATTTTCGATGGCGGGAGTATGTGTCTGAATAGACAAGGAAAACTTGTTCAACTTGGAAACACTTATGAAGAGGATTTTATTTTATTCGATACTGAAAATAATTTTGAAATAAAAAGTGAAGTTGAAAAAACATTTGAAGAAGAAGTTTTATCATCACTGATTTATGGAGTAAGAGAATATTTTGAAAAAATGAAATTCAAAAAAGCTGTTGTTGGTTTGAGCGGTGGTCTGGATTCAGCAATGGTGACTTACATAGCAGTAAAATCTTTGGGCAAGGAAAATGTTCACGTTGTTTTAATGCCATCAAAGTATTCCAGCGAAGGAAGTGTAAAAGATTCAGAGAAGCTGATAAAGAAATTAGCTCTTTCCTCAAATAATGTTTCAATTCAACCGGTTGTAGATGAGTCTATTACACAGCTTACATCAGTATTAAAGAAAAAGCCGGGCAAACTAACAGAAGAAAATATTCAGGCAAGAATCAGGGGTGTTTACTTAATGGCTTTTTCAAATAATGAAAACTGCTTAGTTTTAACCACTGGAAATAAATCAGAACTGGCAGTTGGTTATTGTACGCTTTATGGTGATATGAGCGGAAGTCTTGCTGTGATTGCGGATGTTTATAAAAGTGATCTTTACAGGATTGCAAAATTCATTAATAAAAAAGAAGAAATTATTCCTGAAGAAATAATTACAAAACCTCCATCAGCAGAATTGAGTCCGAATCAAAAAGACCAGGATGATCTTCCTCCTTATGAGCTTCTCGATAAAATTCTCAAAATGTATCTTGAAGAAAATAAAGAGTTCGATGAAATCAACTCTATAATTAAAGATGAAGCAGTCGTAAAGAAAATTTTGAGATTAGTTGACTTAAACGAATTCAAAAGAAGGCAGGCTGCACCTGCTTTGAGAGTTTCAAAGAAAGCATTTGGATATGGAAGAAGATACCCGATAGTTCAGGGCTGGAGAACATAAATGAGTATGAATAAGAAAATTAAAATATATAATATTAATGATCCTGCGCAGTATGAGGATGAAATAGAATACTGGAAAAATATTGCTCCGGAAGAAAAATTAAGTATCCTTCAGGATTTGAGAGAACAATACATACATTTATTTAATAAGCAGAAATTATACGATAGGAGTCGAAAAGGACTTCGAAAATATTATACGATCAGGCAACTAAAACAAAACGACAATAAAACTTTGTAACAATAATATGATGCGCGATATGAAACAGATTAATTTTATTACGATCATTACTTTGCTAATATCACTGACTACATTTGCACAATTTGGAGTTCGAAAAGATTTAGTAAAAGTTAAAACTTATCAATCCTTTGATAAAGTTTATCAGGGAAGTGAATTTAAAATAGCACTTGAAGTAAGTGTTGCAGAAGGCTGGCATATAAATTCTGATAAACCTTATGACGAATATTTGATCCCGACATCTTTAAGCATAGTTGAGAATCCAAATTTTAAATTAAAGAAAATTGCCTATCCTAAGTCTCACGATTTTAAATTTTCTTTTTCAGAATCTCCTTTATCGGTGTGGGAAGGAACAGTTCATAAAGGTGCATTGATTGATGTTGATTTGAATACAGCACCCGGTAATTATTCACTTATCATTGAATTAGAGTATCAGGCGTGCAATGATATTAGCTGCCAGGCACCCACTTATATTTCTGACACTATAAATGTTGTAGTTGCCGATAAAACTTCTCCTGTGAATTCCATCAATGAAGAAAAATTCGTAAATATTGATCTCAGCTACACAGAAAATACTTCAGAAGAAAAAGTAGAATCTGATCCAATTTCTGATGCACTTGAAGACAGCGGTCTTCTGATCGGTTTGCTTTTTGTTTTTCTTGGAGGATTAGCATTAAACCTAACTCCTTGTGTTTATCCTTTAATTCCAATTACCGTTGGTTATTTTGGAGGACAGAGTGAAGGCAGCACAACTAAACTTTTCTTTATGGGAGTTCTTTTCATACTTGGCTTGTCAGTTACTTATTCAGCAATTGGAGTTGTTACATCATTGACAGGTGCTGTCTTTGGAGCCTTATTACAAAGCCCAATTGTTATTCTGATAATTGTTGCAGTTATGTTAGGTCTCTCGCTAAGTATGTTTGGTGTTTACGAGTTTAAACTTCCTGATAGTTTTGTAAACAAAGCTGGTGGTGCAAAAGCCGGTTTGTATGGCGCGTTCTTCATGGGTTTAACGATGGGAATAGTTGCAGCTCCGTGCATCGGTCCATTTGTTTTAGGACTTGTAACTTATGTTGCAACTAAGCAAGATCCATTCTTTGGATTTTTACTTTTCTTCGTTCTCGCTGTTGGTCTTGGAACTCCATATTTGTTTCTCGCTGTTTTCTCCGGCAAGATTAAAAAACTTCCAAGAGCGGGTGAGTGGATGGATGCTGTCAAACATATTTTCGGATTCATTCTTATCGGTATGGCACTTTACTTTTTACTTCCTTTACTTCCTAAAAGTATTTCCGGATATGTGCTGCCAGTCTTTATGATTCTCACTGCAATTTATTTATTATTTTTTGAAAAGCTTGCAAACTCTGTTAAGGGATTTAGAATCTTTAAAATTGTTTTTTCCGTTTTGATAATGGCTTTAGGAGTTTATACTCTTATTCCATCTGATACCAATTCTGTAGAATGGAAACCTTTCACCGAAGATTCCTTAACAGAAGTTACCGGAAGAGGAGTCGTAATTGATTTCTACGCAGACTGGTGTATTCCCTGCAAAGAATTAGATGCATTGACATTTTCGGATCCGGATGTAATTGCATTATCTGAAGAGTTTGAAACATATAAAGCTGATATGACTAAATCACTTTCTCCTGAAGTTGAAAGCATAAGAGAAAGGTTTAAAATTGTGGGAGTTCCAACGGTGCTTCTATTGAATTCAAAAGGTGAAGAAGTTGAAAGAATCACAGGCTTTGTAAATGCAAAAGAATTCTACGAAATTCTATCCGCAGTGAACTGACATTTAATATTTTATACATTGATAAATCAGATAGTACTTAGTAACTTTGAACGAATAAATAATATTTAGGATAAATTTAAAATGGCAGAAATAAAAGAGAAGGATTTTAGAGTTTTAACAAGCGTTACCGTTCGTTTTGCAGGTGATTCGGGTGATGGTATGCAATTAACTGGTTCACAATTTAGTGATACAACAGCCTGGATTGGAAACGATTTAAACACACTTCCTGATTATCCGGCTGAAATTAGAGCGCCCGCAGGAACTATTTACGGTGTCAGCGGTTTTCAACTTCATTTTGGTAGTGAAGATGTTAATACTCCGGGTGATGTTCCGGATGTTCTTGTGGCTATGAACCCTGCGGCTTTGAAAAAGAATTTTAAGGAACTCAAACGAGGCGGAGTTCTTATAGTAAATTCTGATGCGTTTGATCAAAAAAATCTTAAACTTGTCAATTACACTTCAAACCCGTTGGAAGATGATACACTTAGCGGTTATGAACTTCACCAGGTTCCGATCACATCATTAACAGCAAATGCTCTTGAAGGGTTACCATTAAGTCCGAAAGAAGTATCAAGATGTAAAAACTTTTTTGCTCTTGGCTTGATGTACTGGTTGTACGATCGTCCGCTTAAAAACACAGAAGAATGGATTAAAGATAAATTTAAAAAGAATCCAGAGTATGTTGAAGCGAATACTAAAGCATTACAAGCTGGCTATAATTTTGGTGATGTCACAGAAGTATTTACCACACGTTACAAAGTTGAAGCCGCCAAACTTCCTAAAGGCACTTACAGAAATATTTCGGGTAACGAAGCTACCGCACTTGGTTTTCTTGCTGCATCTGTAAAAAGTGGACTTCCATTGTTTCTGGGCTCTTATCCAATAACGCCTGCTTCAGAAATTCTACAATATTTAAGCACTTATAAAAATTTTGGAGTAAAAACTGTGCAAGCTGAAGATGAGATCGCAGGAATCACATCTGCTATTGGAGCGGCATTTGCAGGACATCTTGCAATAACTAACACCAGTGGGCCAGGGCTATCATTAAAAACTGAGGCCATTGGTTTGGCGGTGATGACAGAACTTCCTCTTGTTATTATAGATGTTCAGAGGGGTGGTCCAAGCACAGGCTTACCAACTAAAACAGAACAAGCTGATCTTTTACAAGCGATTTATGGCAGAAATGGTGAAGCACCTGTTTGTGTTATCGCTGCAAGAACACCGCGAGATTGTTTCTATATGGCAATTGAAGCTTCAAGAATAGCTCTGAAATATATGACTCCAGTCATTTTATTAACGGATGGTTACCTTGCAAACGGTTCTGAGCCCTGGCGCATTCCGCACGTTAATGAATTGCCGGAGATACCTGTAAAATTTCATACCGACACTGATGGATTTTACCCATACTTAAGAGATAATAACCTCGCCAGACCATGGGCAATTCCTGGTACCCCGGGATTGGAACATAGAATAGGTGGACTAGAGAAAGCCGATGTCTATGGTACAGTCAACTATGATCCTGATAATCATGATAAAATGGTTAAGTTGAGAACTGAAAAAGTAAAAAGAATAGTTAATGATATTCCTGATCTTGAAGTTGACGGAGAAGAAAAAGGTGAGTTACTTGTGTTAGGATGGGGCAGCACTTACGGTTCAATAAAAGATGCTGTTATAAAAGCAAGAAACAGCGGATTGAAAGTATCTCAGGCTCATCTTAGATATTTGAATCCTTTCCCAAAAAACACTGAATCGGTTCTCAGGAATTTTAACAAAATATTAATACCTGAAATTAATCTTGGTCAACTTGCAAGATTGATCAGGAGTGAATATTTAATTCCGGTTGAGCAATTAAACATGGTAAGAGGATTACCATTAAAAGTAAATGATATTTTAGAAAAGATAACTGTATTACTCGGAGGTGGAAATGGCAAATAGCACTGAAACAATCCCGACAGCATCGGGAGCAAAAAAATATACTGCAAAAGATTTCACTAGCGATCAGGATGTTCGATGGTGTCCTGGTTGCGGCGATTACTCAATCCTTGCTCAGGTTCAGAGAACTTTTCCTGATATAATTGAAACAGAAAAAGAAAAAATTGTTTGGGTATCCGGTATTGGATGCTCAAGCCGATTTCCATACTATATGGATACTTACGGTTTCCATGGCATTCACGGGCGAGCACCAATAATTGCCAGTGGAGTTAAAGTTGCTAATCCTGATTTATCTGTTTGGGTTGCAACAGGTGATGGTGATCTTTTAAGCATTGGTGGAAATCATTTTATTCATGCCTGCAGAAAGAATATTGATCTTAAAGTTTTACTTTTCAATAACAGAATTTATGGATTAACAAAAGGTCAGTATTCACCAACTTCAGAAAAAGGAAAAGTAACAAAGACCACTCCTTTTGGTAGTGTTGATTATCCGTTCAACCCGATTTCTTTAGCACTTGGATCCGATGCGACTTTTGTTGCTCGGTCAATTGATAGAAATCCTAAACATATGCAAGAGATGATAAGACGAGTTGGTCAGCATAAAGGTTTAGCACTTTTGGAAATTTTCCAAAACTGTAACATATTTAATGATGGCGCTTTTTCTATTATGACTGAAAAAGATACGAAGGATGATAACCTTCTTATTTTAGAGCATAAAAAACCAATGGTATTTGGTAAGAACCAGGATAAGGGAATTAAGCTTGACGGACCACATCCAATTGTTGTAGATATTTCAAATGGAAAATATTCTAAAGATGATCTGTGGGTACACGATGAATTTGCGGATACACCAGTTCACGCGATGATTTTAGCACATATGAACGAAAGAGCTGATTTTCCTACTCCAATTGGAGTATTAAGACAGTATTTTAAAGAAACTTATGACGAAGGAATTAGAACCCAGATTAATAAGATTATAGAAAAGAAGGGTAAAGGAGATCTGGAAAAAGTACTCTTTGGTGCTAATACCTGGGAAGTAAGTTAATTAGTTAAGTAAATTATTCTGCACACAACGGGGCTTAATCAAAAGCCCCTTTTATTATTAATGATAGATTTTCAAAAACTAAAAGAAATATTAGTTAAACATAATTCATTTCTGATTACAACCCACGTTAATCCGGATGCGGATGCTATTGGATCTGAGATAGCTTTTCGACGAATGTTAGAAGCTCTAGGTAAGAGGTCAGTAGTTATTAATCATAGTGAAACCCCTTATAATTTAAAATTTCTGGACTCAGAAAATGTGATTGAAAAATTTGATGAGTCAAAACATATATCTTTAATTAACTCATCAGATGTTTTGGTTGCTTTGGATTTCAACAGAGCCGACAGAATGGTTAGTATGAAGAACAGCTTTTTGAAGTCTGATCAATTGAAGATTTGTATTGATCATCATCAAGATCCGGAAAAATTTGTTGATCATTTATTCATTGACTCTGATTATTCAGCAACCGGACACATACTTCTTGATTTTATGAGGAACACTGGAATAATAAACATTGATATAAAAATTGCTGCTCCACTGTATGCTGCTATTATGACCGACACCGGCTCCTTCCGTTTTGAAAGGACAAATGCTAATCTTCACAGATTAATCGCTGATCTATTGGAAACAGGAATAAACCCAACAGAGATTTATAGTCAACTGTATGATGAAAGCAAATTAAGTAAAATTATTTTACTTGGAAGATGTTTAAGTTCATTAAAGCTAATTACTGATAATCAAATAGGTTATATGGTCATAACTCAAAATGACTTGAATGAATTAGGTGCTCTCGAGAGTGACACTGAGAACTTTGTTAATTTTATAATTTCAGTTGAAGAAGTTAAACTTGGTATCCTTTTTATTGAATTGAAAAATGGATTCAAAGTTAGTTTCAGATCAAAGGGAAAATTACCCGTAAACGAATTGGCAGGAATATTTGGTGGAGGAGGTCATACTAATGCCTCAGGAGCACGATTCAGGAATGCTCGCTTGAAAGCAATGATGCCCAGGATATTAAACGAAGCAGAAAAATTTTTCAAAAACTATTCAGCAGGTTAAGATGTTCAAATTGAATTACAAAACTGGTGTAAAATTAGGATTTGATAGTTTATCGGTTGCAATGATTTACATTCAAGATGATAAAAACATAAAAAGTAATTTAGAAGCATTTGAAAAGAAGTTTAGAATAAAACTATCTGAACTTCAAAAAAAGAATCTGCTCGCCAAAAAGAACAAGCAGCTTAAATTTTTTAATAGTAAAAGAAAGCAAGAACAATTAGTCATTCATAAATTCAAATTAGACGAAAAGTTTACGGTTGACTATTATAGAAATCATCTAGCTGGTTTTATTAAAGAGTTAAAAAATGATGAAGTGCAATCATTACATATTTTCATTCCTGACTTTAATTTAGTTAAGAAATATTTTGATGATAGAGAATACTTCTATCGCTCATTTATTGAAGGCTTATCTTTAGGAAATTATACATTTGACAAGTATAAAAAGGAAAGGGACAAAACTCGCAATCTTTCAGTATTCATTTATGCTGACGATGAAAAAGTTATTAAATCTGCGATCAATAAAAATAATTCAGTTATTGAAGGAATCTTCTTCACCAAAGATCTTCAAAATGAACCACCATCATCATTGAGACCTTTTGAATTAGCTGATAGCATTAGGGAAAAGTTATCCCGTTCTGGAATTAAGGTGACGGTCTTTGATGAAAAAGAAATTAAGAAAAGAAATATGGGCGGATTGATTGCTGTCGGACAGGGAAGCGATGCCAAACCACGATTCATTGTTATTGAGTATAAGCCAAAAGTCAATAATCATAACATTAAAAAAGTTGCCCTTGTTGGTAAAGGTGTAACGTTTGATACTGGTGGTTATTGTATAAAACCATGGCAGGGAATGTTGGAAATGAAAGCTGATATGTCTGGTGCCGCCGTCGTAGCCGGAACTATATTGGCAGCGGCCAAAATGAATTTGCCGGTGGAAATTCTTGGAATTATTCCTGCAGCTGAAAACATGATTAATGGTGAAGCAATGAGACCTGGAGATGTAATAAAAACTGCCTCTGGAAAAACTATTGAAGTCGGTCATACTGACGCTGAGGGTAGAATAATTCTTGCTGATGCATTGGACTATGCTTCGAAGCAAAAACCGGATGAGATAATTGATTTTGCAACTTTAACAGGTGCTTGTGTTGTTGCACTTGGCTTAAATGCTGCTGGGTTATTTACAAAAAATGATAAACTCGCTGAAGATTTATATAAAGTCGGAATGAAAACGAATGATAGAGTCTGGCGTTTACCAATGTGGGATGAGTATCACAAAGAAAATGAAAGTAAAATTGCTGACCTTAATAATGATGGCGGAAAATGGGGGGGGGCAGTGGTAGCAGCAAAATTCTTGGAAAATTTTGTGGATAAAAAAATTCCGTGGGCCCATTTGGATATTGCCGGACCCGCAATAGCAAATGAACTTACTAATTACAACAAAAATTATATGACCGGGTTCGGAGTAAGATTGATGTTTGAATATTTATCAGAAATCAGTGCAGATGAAAAGTTGGACTAAACTCTCTATTCTATAATTACAATTTTTCCGTCTTTAATTTCATAGATCTTATCTGCCAGGTTAACAAGGTTTTGATTATGAGTAACTATTACAAATGTTACTCCGAGATTAGTTCTCAGATCAAGAATGAGCTTGTGAATTTCTTCACTATTTACTGAATCAAGATTTCCAGTTGGTTCATCAGCAAAAATTATTTTTGGATTATTAGCCAACGCACGAGCAACAGCCACGCGCTGTTGTTCGCCCCCGGATAATTCTGCTGGTTTATGGTCTAATCTTTCAGTCAAACCAACAGTATTTAGCAGATCTTCGCTTTTAGATTTTGCCTGTGTTAAACTAACTCCATTGATCATCTGTGGAATCATAACGTTCTCAAGTGCTGTAAATTCAGGCAGCAAGTGATGAAATTGAAATACAAATCCAACATTTCTATTTCTAAACTTCGCAAGTCTGTCCTCCGAAAGTTTGAAAATGTCATCCGAATCATAATAAATCCCGCCAGAATCTGGTCTGTCTAATCCACCAAGTAAATGAAGAAGAGTGCTTTTACCTGCACCTGATGCACCAACAATGATGGTGATCTTTTCTTTATCAATTGCAAGTGAAATACCTTTTAAAACTTCCAATTTTACTTTTTTTGTAGTGTGAAAAGATTTGTAAATACTTTCAGCTTTTAGGATTACCTGATCGTTCATTTTATTCTAATGTTTAATTATCTGATTACTTGATTGTTTTTGCTAACTGACTACATATTGCCGTGATTATCACTCCCATTTAATTGCACTTATCGGATTTACTTTTGCTGCTCTTTTTGCAGGATAGAGAGAAGCAAGAAATGATAATATCATCGAAGCGCCACTAATATAAAAGAAATCTGAAAACCTTAATTCAATCGGAAGAGAATCAATTTTATATTGAGAAGGGTCAAGAGGATAAATATTAAACTTAATTTGTATGTAACAAATGAAATATCCGATAACCACTCCTAGAAATGTTCCAATAATTCCAATCAACAAACCTTCAAACATAAATATTTTAAGAACAGACTTCTCTGTTACTCCCATTGATCTTAGTATTCCAATGTCTCTCTTCTTTTCTATAACTGACATAGATAGTGAACCAAGAATATTGAAAGATGCAACTGCAATTATTAAAGAAAGAATAATATAAGCAGTCCACCGTTCAACTTGCATGACTGAATACAGTTCCTGGTGAAAATCATACCAGGTATTAACACTAAAATTATTTTGATCCAGCTTTGCTTCAAGTAATGATTTTACCATTTCCGAATTTCTGATATCATCTAACCTGATGTCATAACCTTGAAAATTATTTTTATAACCAAATAAGTACTGTGCATCCCTGAGTGAACAAAATATATAGCCGGCATCGTAATCATTATTTCTTGAGCTGAAAATACCGGCGACATCCACTTTTTTTGAAATGGGGATTGATAGTTGAGTAATTGCTTGTTCTAAATTTGTCGGAGATATCAAATGCAGTGTATCGCCGGTTAATACTTGAAGCTTATCAGCGAGTTGTAATCCGACAACTATTTTAGATGTGCCTTCAATCAGGAATTTATCATCACCATCAATAATATTTTCATCAAGCATATAAATACTATTAACCGATTGTTCTGAAATTCCTTTTAGATTTAATACTTGTGTTATGCCTTTATTATAAGCTAAAACTTTTCCTTCGACATAAGGTGAATATGATTTAATATTTTTCTGATTTTTTAATAGTTCTTCTAATTGAAGTATTTGTTTTTCTCCCTCGGTAGAAATAGCCGTTATTCTTAAATGTGGTTCAAGACTCATAAGATAACCAGTAACGAGGCTGCCAAATCCATTGAATACCGATAGTACAACAATCAAAGCAGCAACTCCAACGCTTATTCCTATTATTGAAATAATAGAAATAATTGTAATGAAATTAATTTTGTGTTTTGAGGCTAAATAACGTTTTGCTATAAAGGTTTCAAAATTCATCAGCTAAACCTCAATGCATTTACCGGTTTTATCCTCGAAGCAATAAAGCTTGGTATTAAGGATGCAACTAAGCAGAGCAGCAATGTGATTATGGCAATACCGATGAAAGTATCAGGTGTTACAAGAAATGGAACTTCGGACATAAAGTAAACAGATGATGGAAGGGTGATGATATCAAACTTCTGCTGAATAAAAATTAACAAATATCCGAATACACTGCCGAGAAAAATCCCTGCCCAACCGAGTATTAAACCGTGGATCAGGAAGATGCTAATTATTTGTCTACGGCTTGATCCCAAAGTTTTTAAAACACCAACAGCATTTGTCTTTTCCAGGACGATCATAAGCAAGGTTCCCACAATGTTGAAAACAGCTACAAGAATTATCAAAGCTAAGACAATAGGAATTGGTTCTTTTTGTAACTCAATCCATGTAAAAATATTTCTATGAAGTTGATAAACTGATCTAACCATATAAGGATATCGAAGACTTTTACCAAGAAAAATTGTCAGGCTATCAATTTTGGAAATATCAGAAAGCTTAATGTTGTAACCTGTTATATTATCACCGATGTCATATAACTTTTGTGTAGTTGAAAGGGAAGTGTAAGCGTATGTGTCATCATATTCGCTCATTCCGCTTTCAAAAATTCCGGTAACAACAAACCTCTCAATACTTGGTAAGTTTTCATACGAAGGAATTTTATCATTCGTTAACGCAAACACTGTTAATTTATCTCCAACCTTAACAAAAAGTTTTTCCGCAAGTTTTCTACCGATCAATATTCCGTTATGGGATAATTTAAATTCTCCCTCAACTATGTTTTTTACTAAGAATGGCTTCTCATCATTCGGTTCTATTCCGATTAAATTGATTCCATCTTTTTTCTTTTTATGACTGACAATTACCAATTTTGAAGCAAAAGGTGTTATGATCGGGTTGAATGATTTTAGTTGAGTTTGCAACCACGGAAGTGATTGATGGTAATCGGGTAGAATATTTCTATACGAGGTAATTTTAATATGAGAATCAAAATCTATTATTTTATTTGTAATAGTCTGTTCAAATCCTTTTAAAACACTTATGGCAATTATCAGAGTTGTAACACCAAGTGCAATTCCTATAATGGAAATAGTGGAAATTAAACTAATAAAACGGGAATCTTTCCTTGATAAAATAAAATTTTTAGCGATATACCACGAAACATTCATACAATAGCTAGTGAGTTGAAAATTCAAACTAAATTTAGTGAACAATGAAAAGATGTGAAAACTATATTTTCAGATATCTTAGTCGGGAGTAATAATCGAAGAATAAAGTAAAATTACTTTTTTTTTCAAAATTCGATAGATATATTTGTCACTCAATTTTTTAGATACTTATTATCACCAGGTAATAAGTATTATTTTTGTTCTAAATAAAAGAACGGGGCGTAGCGTAGTCCGGTTATCGCGCCTGCTTTGGGAGCAGGAGGTCGCAGGTTCGAATCCTGCCGCCCCGACTGAAAAGAAATCTATCTTAGATAAAAATGTTTTGCTGAATGTAGACCGGTTATCGCGTTCCGACTTTTGTCGCAAAGGTTGCAGGTTCTCCCGATGATTCGGGATGCCGCCCAAACGTTTTGTATTTTATGATTGCGTGTTCTACGCCTAATGCGGATAGCCGCAAAATTAAAATGGATCAAAAGTTAAATGAACAATTACTAGTCACGCAAAATAATTGTTCATTTTTAATTCTGAATTGTTCATTGTTTATTGATAATTGCTTGGAGCGCCCGTAGCTCAATCGGATAGAGCATCAGCCTTCTAAGCTGGAGGTTAGTGGTTCGAGTCCACTCGGGCGTACACAATGATGGTGAGCGTAGCTCAGTTGGTTAGAGCACCAGGTTGTGGCCCTGGGGGTCGTGGGTTCAATCCCCATCGCTCACCCAAGTAAATTTCGATTTAACAATCTAAATTAGAATATGAAATTGGCCCCATCGTCTAATGGTTAGGACCTCGCCCTTTCACGGCGGTAATAGGGGTTCGAATCCCCTTGGGGTCACAAAGCCTCGGTAGAAATTATCGAGGCTCTTTTATTTTTATAATTGAGTTATTTTCACTGGCTGAAATATGGGTTCTCCCAAAGAGACTTCTTTGGAGGATTCCCATTGGGGATCACAAAGCCTTGAATTAAAAGTAATATGCTTCTCGTGTTATTATCATCTAATAAACATATTATAGCAATTGCCTTAGCTAAGACCCAAATTTCTACACTGTTAATTCTTCTATTTTGCCTATATTTTTACCAGGATATTAATAGTAATTACTCATAATGCGGAATACTCTACTTTGAAAAAGAATATTTTTGTTTTGATTCTCGTTCTTTCACAGATAAGTTTCAATTCCCTGCTAAAAGCTCAGGATTATTTCAAACCTAATATTGGTGATGCTTTAAGACTTTCCATTAGCGGACAAATATACGATGCACGCACACTTAGCATGGGTAACTCAAATTCAGTTTTCAACGATACTTATACAGCAACTCTTCTCAATCCAGCTACATTAGCACTAGCCAGGAAATTCACAATAAATACTTCGGTTGGAGCTAATCTGTACAACAATGAAGCAAAGTTTATCAGTGATTCAATGCTAAGCAAACGAACTGAAACGGTACTTAATCAACTTGGAATTGTAATTCCTTTAGTAAGTGATTCAAGTTCCAACAATTTTGCTATTTCTCTCGGATACAACAGATCAAAGGATTTTAACAGGATTTTAAAGTTTAATGCTTTCAATTCGGAAAACAGCTCTTTAATTCAAGATCTTACTTCAATAAACAATTACATTCCCCGCGAGTTGCTGCTGAGTTATCCCGAATTTGATCCGGGCAGTAATGAATATCTTGGTGATAGAACAATCTTTACTGGTAATCTGAACCAGGAAGGTTATGTTCTGGAAGAAGGTGGAATAAATCATTGGTCATTTGGAATTGCCGGCGAACTGGCTTCTAATATTTTCTTTGGTGCAAGCTTTAATTATAATGTTGGCAACTACCTGCGTGATGGTGAATTTACTGAATCTGACCCCAGGAATTCATACCCCGATTCAATTCAAACTATTGGTAATAATCCTTTAACAGCAGGCTTTCAATCGTTTTATATAAACGATATTAAAGATTGGGTGTTTAATGGCTATGATTTGAGAGTCGGTGTTCTCTATAAATTTTTTAATTTTATAGCTATTGGTGGTTCAGTAAAGACTCCATCTATAATTTCAGTTACTTCAAATCAATACTTCCGGGGGAAGAGTGAATTTGCTACAAATTATTTTGCAGAGATTGATACTGTAATCGAAAATAAATTCACAATCCAAACACCTTACGAATTCTCCGTTGCCGGAGATGTGAATCTTTGGTTTATCACAGGCACTGCAGAAATTACTTACATCGATTATACTCAAATGAAATTCTCCGGAGATCTGGAAGTACCTGAGCAATCTGCATTAAACAAAAAAATCATTGACACTTATACACAGACATTTAACGTAAAAATTGGTGCGGAATTCAGGTTACCTTTTACAGGGCTTAGCGCAAGAGCTGGAGCCATGTATATTCCTTATCCCATCGCGGATGCACCTACAGAATTTGATAGGAAATTTTTGACAGCAGGATTGGGCATACGATCCGGTGAAGGCGCAATGGATTTTAATGTTGCATATGTTTATGGATTCTGGGATCAAACGGCTGAAGATTATGGTGCTAGCATTCAGCCAATTTATCAGGAGATAATAAGTCAGAATATACTTGCCAGTTTATCTTTAAGATTTTAATAACCTGCAAATTTATTTTCAATTGCCCCAAATTGTTGGGGCTTTTTTAATTAATGCTTGATAATTGCTAATTGATTATCTGAAAAGCATTTGTTAAGTTTGAAAAAAAAGAGGTACAAAATGAAACTTCAATCATATTGCAGTTGGTATATTTCTCTTTCAATTCTAATCTCATCTTTCTCTTACTCCCAGGTATTTAACATAGAAGACTATATTCAGTTTCTCCAATCTCACCAGAATATGAGTACCGGAAGAACTTCTGCAATTGCATCCTGCCGGATTTTTCACAGACCAGATCAACACAAATTATGATGATGCTCTTTACTTCGATACTCTTGATGCTTATTACAATTTTACTGGATATGAAAAATCTTTGATTGAAGATCATGGGTTTATGGTGAGTGAAAGGTTGAAGAAAATTGCTTTCGGGGATGCTTTACTTCAAATATTTCATCAGGATTTTCCTGTCTTTGTTTCCACTGATGCAATATTGCATGCCTTTCATGTTTCTTATGACAGAATTTTAACTGATATGGAAGTCGGTCTGCTCGAGGATAGATTAATTGAACTTCTTTGGAGCTTAAGAAATTCAGTAGGGCAGCTGCATAATATTTACGGCAGTAATCCTGCGATGATTACGATGCTTAAGGATGTTGATATTTATGTGACAGTGCCACTTTTATTATTGGATGAAAATGCTACTCCATACTATCCGGAAAACAGTGCGATGATAGATACAATTTTAAACTGGATTTACGATGAGCAGGGAGGTATTTCTTCAACAATCTTTTCATCTACCTGCAGAGTAATGGATTGGAGCCAATTTAAACCGAGAGGACATTACGTTAACAATCCTTTAACACAAATTAATCTTGAGGGATATTTCAGAGCAATGATGTGGCTTGGCAGAATTGAATTATACTTGATTGCACCTGCATCTTCTCCTGTGCAATGCGCTAATCAAAATTTTCAAGATATCCAGAGACAGGCAATTGATGCTTTTCTTATTGATGAATTATTCGGTCTTGCAAACGCATCTCCAATTTATGAGGAGATGGAAAATGTGATTAAGTTTTTTGTCGGAGAATCTGATAATGTTCGACTTGATCATCTTGACTATTTGAAGCAGGCAATATCATTAAATGATCCTGCTGAGTTGCTTGATAGTTTGAAGATGGTGGAATTCCAGGATACTCTTGCGAATCAGGCATTCGCTTACCAGTTGATTCTTTCACAAATACTTTTTAGCGACCCAATGAGCCCCGACAGCATCAGACCTGCATCAGCTTTTATGATGTTCGGGCAAAGATTTGTGATAGATTCGTACGTCACATCTACTGTAGTGTTTGACAGAATTTTATACTTTGGAGAAAAAGTCTGCAGACTGTATCCCTCAACTCTCGATGTTCTGTTTTCACTTGGTAACAGTGCTTCTGCCCAGTTGCTCATTGATGAGTTGGATGAGTATCACTATTCGACAAATCTTGCTGCACTCAGATATTTAATTGATCATTACGATCCTGATTTCTGGGGGAGTTCTATTTATAATTACTGGCTGAACTCAATTAGAAAATTAAATCCGCCCGAAGATAGAAGCGGCTTTCCTGAATTTATGAGAACGGCAGCTTTCTGGCAGCAGAAGATGAATACTCAATTAGCATCCTGGACTGAGCTGCGACATGACAATTTACTTTATGCAAAACAATCATACACTGGGGGATCAGTCTGTTCATATCCGTACAGCTTTGTTGAACCGTTCCCGGAATTTTATTCAGCACTTAATGAGTATTCAACTGAAGCATATAATTATTTTACCAGTTTGAATTTTCCTGTTCCGGGGATCAAAAATAAAATAATTAATTACTTTGGAAGCTGTAAAGGTATTACAGATACGCTTAAAACAATTTGTGAAAAAGAACTTGCCGGAATTCCTTTTGATGGTGCAGAGCTTGCTTTCTTAGAAGGAATGATATACGAAACCGGACAAAGTGGAGTTTCTCTTGATGGCTGGTATCCAAATCTTTTCTATGACGATCCATTTTCCGTGGAGAGTGGGGATATGAAGGTTTGATGGAAAGTGATCATATTGTTGCTGATATTCACACTACACCAACTTATTGTGGAGGTGGTTATTTAGGTGCAATATCTCACGTCGGAACTGGTTCTGTTAACCTTGGTGTATTCATAACTAAAAATCATCTCGGTGACCAAACAGCTTTTGTCGGACCGGTTATGAGTTATTACGAATACAGGACAACCAACTTCTTAAGATTAACTGATGAAGAATGGGCATCAACATATCTGCAATCGGCATTGAGACCTGAGTGGGTTAATATTTATCTCGCTGATTCTCTCGGTGAATCAAGAGGCAGCGGACCATCTTTAATTACTTCTGTTGAGAAAGATGAAAGCCAGATAATTCCGCAATCACAAATTTTACTCGATAACTATCCGAATCCATTTAATCCATATACTATTATCTCCTTCTCTGTACCTTATGATTTGACAAACTCTTTTGTTGAGTTGAAGATTTATGATATTAATGGAAGATTAGTCAATACACTTGTTAAGTGAAAATCTTCCTGCAGGAAATTATTTAACAAAGTGGGAAGGGGATAATGCAAGCGGAAGTAAAGTTAGCAGCGGAGTTTATATTTATTCGATTCGTGTTGGTGACAGGGCAGTTAATAAGAAGATGACTCTATTGAAATAGAATTCACAAATAATAACACATCTTTATAGAGATATACTATTTATGAAATCTATTATACTATTTACAATTCTAGTAATCTGTGTTTTTACAAATCAGATATTCTCTCAAACTCTCAATAGATTGAAATTGAATCCAGAAAATGTACTACAAGAGAAAGTTATTTCAGACAAACCATTCAGTGCTAAATCAGACTCAAATATTTTTCAGGATAAAGAATCCAGAATCTTAGTAGGCAAATCATTTCTGACTGATGGATTTCTCTTGGTCGAGGAGTTACTCCAACTCTGGGAAGGATCCGGATGGGTGAATATCCGGAAGGAAATGTATTCATATAATAATAATGATAATATGTTTAAGAAAACTTCTCAAAACTGGGATGGTTCTAATTGGAGGAATTTTCAGAAGTGGGTATACACCGTTGACTGGAGAGCGAATATTATTGAAGAGTTGTCCCAAAATTGGAATGGTTCTAATTGGACAAATGAATATAAGAATACTTACATCTATGATGATAACAATAATATGAATGAAAGGGTCTTTCAAAATTGGGGTGGTTCTAATTGGATGAATAACAGAAAATTTACTTATACCTATGATGAAAATAATAATATGATTGAACAGTTGGAGCAATTCTCAGATGGTAATAATTTTAACTGGACGAATAGTAAGAGGGATACGTATACCTACGATGGCAATAATAATATGATTGAAAGGTTATCTAGCCATTGGTTTGATTCTAATTGGACGAGTTCTGGGAAGCATATATATAGATATGATGTGAACAATAATATGATTGAAAAGTTAGTGCAATTTATGCTTTATTCCAATTGGGAAAATGAATATAAATATACCTACAACTATGATGAGGATAATAATTTGATTGAATTTTTATGGCAGTATTGGTCTTCAGCTAGTTGGAATAAATTGACTAATTATGCATATACTTATGATGAGAATAATAATATGATTGAAGAGTTGAGACAACGCTGGTATGATACATTTTGGGAAAATACAATGAAGTTTTCATTCAGTTATGATGTGAAGAATAATTTGATTGAAGAGGTATTCCAAAAATGGTATGGGAATTGGGTAAGTGATTATAAGTATATATACGCGTATGATGCTGATAATAATATGATTGAAGAATTGTTCCAAACATGGGATGGTGCCAATTTGTCGAATAACTACAAAACTTCATACACATATAAAATTGCAGGAATTAAGCAGGAATTAGATTATACCTTATATCAAAACTACCCAAACCCGTTTAATCCCTTCACAACAATAAGATATGAACTACCTCAGGATGGAGTAGTGATAATTACAATCTTTGATATACTCGGACAAGAAGTAGATACGATTGTGAATGAATTAAAAAATGCGGGCTTGTACGAAGTTGATTTTTATTTAAGTGGATTGCCGAGTGGAATTTATTTTTACAGAATACAAGCAGGATCATTTGTAGAAACTAAAAAGATGATCCTTCTGAAGTAATTGTGGTATACACAAATTTTCAGACTTCAGCCCCGTACACCAACGGGGCTTTTTCATTTTAAACTTAACATACTCTTAACCCTATCTTAACAATTTCTTAACATACGAAAACTAAGTTTCGCACGTCGAAGTTAACCAATTTATTCATCAAAGAGAGAGAAAGAGAAATGGAAGGATTTCTAACAATCCCGCACATTGAGCAAAAGCTCACTAAGCAACAAAGAATGAAAAAATTTATACAGCTTTTAATATTTGTTTTATCGATTTATCCGATGGTTCTGTCATCAACGTATGCACAGGAAAGCGGAACTATTTTCGGTAAAGTTGTTGACTCCGCTACAGGTGAGGAATTAATTGGTGCTAATATTTTTCTTGAAGGAACTACGATAGGAGCTGCCACAGACATAGAAGGTAATTTCAAAATCGGCACAGTTCCAGCAGGAACTTATACTTTAATCGCTTCAATGATTGGGTACTCCAAGTTCACAGTTACTGATTTAGAAATTAAACCCGGAGAGCAGAAGAAACTTGATCTTAGCTTAGTTTCAGAAGCCTATCAAACTGAAGAGGTTGTAATTACTGCACGGATGATTCTGGATAATGACGCTGCACTTCTGAAGAACAGACAAAAATCTATAACTGTAAGTGACGCTATTGGCTCCGATATGATAAAGCAAAGTGGTTCAGATAACGCAGGCGATGCTCTGAAGAAAGTTGTTGGCACTTCTGTGGTTGACGGTAAATATGTTTTTGTAAGAGGTTTAGGCGACAGATACAGCAGCACTCAACTGAACGGTGCAGAATTACCGAGCACTGACCCGAACAGAAAATCATTTCAGATGGATCTTATCCCTTCAAATCTTCTTGATAACATTGTAACTCTTAAAACCTTCACACCTGATAAGCCAGGAAATTTTAGTGGTGGAATAGTTGACATCGGAACAAAATCATTTCCTGAAAGATTCACTTTAAAGTTATCGGGAGGAACGTCATACAATTCACAGACTACCGGCAATGCAGAGTTTTTAACTTATCAGGGAGGTGAAACCGATTGGCTTGGAATTGACGATGGAACCAGAGGTTTACCTGAAATATTTAATGATCCGAATCTTGCAATTCCAACTGAACAAGGAGCACGTTTTGATGATCAACAAGCAGCTACTCTTAATGAAGTATCCAAATCTTTTAATAATGTTATGGACGTTTCGAGAGGAACTGTTCCTGTAAACAGTAATTTTTCTTTATCTGTTGGTGATAACATACCCGTTGGTGAAACTTCCAAATTCGGTTACCTTGCTAGCTTAACCTATAGAAGAGATTATAGTTTTTATGAGGGCGGTGAAGTAGGTCGTTACATCCTTTCAGATATTGGTTCCGAAGAATTGAACCCTCAACTTCTGTTAAATGATTCGAAAGGAGTTGGTGAAGCAAATTGGGGAGGACTGGTAACCGCAGCATTCAATATAAATCCGGAACAACAGATCTCAGGAAATTATTTCTACTCACGAAGCGGTATTGCAACAACAAGATATATGTTCGGAAAATGGCCGCAGGAATTCGGGCTTGGTGAAGATTCTCCCGATTATACAAACAGAGTATTGCATTGGATGGAAAGAGATATTTCCTCTTATCAATTAAGAGGTGATCATCTTATCAGTGGATTGTTAAACACTCATGCAGATTGGTCAGCTTCGTTTTCAGAAACAAAGCAGGATGAGCCCGATTTCAGACTTGTAACATCTTATACCAGAATAAGACCACAGGATACTACATATACCATTACCGGTTCAAACTTCGATGATCCGTCAAGATATTTTAGAACACTAGCTGATAACAATAAAACTTTCAATGCTAACCTGGCAATTCCATTCGCACAATGGAATGGCTACTTAAGTAAATTCAAATTCGGCGGGTACTTACAACTATCGGATAGAAACTTCAATGAAACAATAATTACGTATTCACCAAAGAATACTTTATTTAATGAGACTGGCGGCGATTTAACCACTTTATTTGAAAATGAAAATAATGGAATTACAGATACTTCAAACATTGGCGGAACGACACGTTACACTTTCGGAAATACCGTTTTTGACAGATCATTCGCAAAAAATAATTACACAGGTGATCAATCAATCTATGCGGTATACGGAATGTTTGAGATGCCGATATTCACCGATCTTAAATTTGTTGGCGGTGTGAGATTTGAAACAACCGACTTATCTGTATTGAGCCTTGATCCTAACATTCCTGAAGGAAAAATTGATGAACAGGATTGGCTGCCTTCTGTTACTTTTATTTATAATCTATCCGGGAATATGAATTTGAGAGTAGCAGGTACTCAGACACTTGCCCGTCCAACTTTCAGAGAAATTGCACCTTTCTCTTCCAAAGAATTCGTTAATGATGTTGAACTGTCAGGGAATCCGAATTTACAGCGGACACTTATTGAAAATTATGATATAAGATGGGAATGGTTTTTAAGACCGGGCGAAATATTTGCTGTAAGCGCATTTTACAAAAATCTGAAGGATCCAATCGAAATTGCGTTCGTCGAAGGTTCTACAAGATCAAATCCAATAGTAAACTACACTAATGTAGACCGAGCTAAACTTTTAGGGGTAGAGCTCGAAGCACGATTAGGAATGTCTTACCTGACAGAAGCAGTTAAAAATTTCAGTCTTGGGTTTAATTTATCACTGGTCAGCTCAACAGTAGATATTGCACCATCTGAACTAGAACAGAGGAGGGCAATCGATCCAAATACGAGCGATACAAGACAACTTCAGGGACAATCACCTTACGTATTGAATATTGATCTTTCTTATAACAATGTTGAATCAGGAACTATTGCCGGCATCTTTTTTAACTCATTCGGAGAGAGATTATCAAAAGTTTCAGCAAACGCAACACCCGATGTTTTTGAGAAGCCAGCACCACTATTGAACTTTACAGCAAGTCAAAAGTTGTTTGAACTTTTAACTCTTAATGTAGGTGTAAAAAATATTCTTAATTCTGAGTACCAGGAAGTTTACAGATATAACGATAAGGATTACATATTCCAATCGTACAAGTTAGGCATCAGCTATTCAGTAGGATTAACATATAGTTTATAATTAACTAACAATCATAAATAATATAAGGAGGGAATTTCCCTATGAAAAAAATCTTCATTTTAATTACTGCTATCTTGCTTACATCTACGATGTTTGCACAGGTAAACGTAACTGCGGACATCACTTCAAATACAATGTGGTCCGCTGCTAATGTATATACTTTAGATGGCTTAATCTTCGTAAACGATGGCGCAACATTAACCATTGAGGAAGGAACAGTAATAAAAGGAAAATTACAGGCAAACATTACAACAGGTGATGGTGCAAGTGCTTTAATTGTAAGACGAGGCGGTAAAATACTTGCGGAAGGATCACAGAATAATCCGATCATATTCACAAGTGAATTGGATGATGTAAATAATCCTAATGACCTTACTAAAGACGATAGAGGGCTCTGGGGTGGTGTAATTCTTTTAGGAAAAGCTGTAACAAATCAGCCAACAACAGAAAACCAGATTGAAGGTATTCCAGTAACTGAGGATGCAAAATTTGGTGGAACTAATGATAATGATGACTCGGGAATATTACGATATATTTCAATCAGACATGGTGGTTTCTCTATCAGCGGTATTCCCGGTGACGAAATAAATGGTCTTACATTAGGTGCTGTAGGAGATCAGACTATAATTGAGCATATAGAAGTAATTGCTAATTTCGATGATGGATATGAATGGTTTGGTGGAACTGTTAATACTAAATATTTAGTATCTGCATTTTGCGGTGATGATGGTTTCGACTGGGATATGGGTTTCAGAGGTAAAGGTCAGTTCTGGTTTTTAATTCAGGGAACTGATGAAGCTGGTCGTGGTGCTGAAATGGATGGTGGTGATGATAATGAAACCGGTACTCCTTACGCAACTCCTTACGTTGTTAATGCAACTTATATTGGTGCCGGAGAAACAACTTCTCCACTTCCAGCAGGTGATGGAAACGATCGCGCTTTATATTTCAGGGATAATTCAGGCGGCTATTATTATAGCAGCATAATCACAGATTTTTCTCAGACGGGAGTTAACATTGAAGATTTAGCTTCTGGTGAGGATAGCAGAGCAAGACTCGAAGCCGGACAATTAATGCTTGCTAATAATTACTGGTGGGGATTTGGAAATGGAAACACACTCGATGCAATTGCTGCTCAGGATTTTGTAAGAACTCACTTAACTGCAAATAATAATTTTGTCCAGAATCCGCAACTGAATAATATTAGCAGAGATGAAAATTCAACACTAGACCCAAGGCCAAGCCCTTCAAGTCCGGCTGCTACTGGTGCAGTTCAGCCGACTGATCCTTTCTTTACAGTGGTTCCTTATCATGGTGCATTTGATCCAAATTCATTTTTATGGACGGAAGGTTGGACAGCTTTATCAGTGTATGGTATAACAGATGTTAATGAATCATATGTTAACAATATTCCTGTTTCATTTGAACTTAGCCAGAACTATCCTAATCCGTTCAATCCGTCAACAAAGATTGTATATACAGTTTCTGAAGCAACTAATATTAACTTAACTGTTTTCAATATTCTTGGTCAGCAAGTTGCTCAACTTGTAAATGACTTCAAGAATGTGGGAACTTATGAAGTTACTTTTAATGCAGAGAATTTACCAAGTGGATTGTATCTCTATACATTCGAAGCTGGTTCGACCAGAATTATAAAGAAAATGACTTTACTTAAATAATACAACAGAAATCTCCGAGGTTTTTAAAAACTTCGGAGGTTTGAACATTGAACAATTAAATTATATGACTTTAAGTCTCCCCTTAGGGGAGATTTAGAGGGGCCGATTTTCTCTCTCGCTCTCTCCTTCGACTAAGGCGCTGCTACTTGTAGCGCCTTTATTATTTTCAGTGTTGTACGTAGATTTAAATTGATGAAAAATAAACTAATAAAAATTATCTCGCTTGTTCTGCTTCTCTTTTCTTTCTCTCTTTCACAGATTCAAGATGATTTATCTGGAATTAACATCAGTAATTCATCCTTATCAATTGAAAGACACCTGAAGACATTAGCAAGCGATATTTTTGAGGGAAGAGGAACAGGAACAACCGGTGGAAGTCTGGCTGCAAAATACATCGCTTCAGAATTTGCGAAATATGGATTAAAACCAGTTGGAGAAAACAATTCATTTTATCAGAATATTCCAATGCATGGAAGTTATCCTTTGAAATCTTCTGAATTAAAAATTTATTCTGGCGGTGAAGAATTCGCTCTTCAATTAGATGAAGACTATTTGCTATATAAGTCAGGTCAGCAAACATTTACTCCCGTTCCGTTACAAATTATATTCGTTGGCTATGGTATCGTTGCTCCTGAATTTGATTATAACGATTATCAATCAGTTAATGTGGAAGGCAAGATAGTTTTATTTCTTGGTGGTGAGCCAGAGTCAGATGATCCGGAATATTTTGACGGTGAAATCCCGACTGTTTATAGTTATCCGGTTTCCAAGCAGAGGATTGCATTATCGCGAGGTGCGGCAGGAAGCATTTTAATCCCTGATCTTGATAATTCAGAGTGGCAGAAGCGAGTAAATGAATTTTCGTTTGAAGATGCTAATCTTGCTTATTCTGCATCAAACAATCTGAGCATTTTAATAAATCCTGAAGCAATTGATTACTTTTTTCAAAATGCGGAGTTTTCGTTTAGCCAGATTCTTCAAATGAAAGAAGAGCATAGATTAAAAAGCTTTCCACTGAATGCTGAATTGACTTTTAGAGGTGAATACATTCAGAGAGATTTTCTTGAACAAAATGTCATCGGTTTACTAGATGGAAGTGATTCAGAATTGAAAGATTCACACTTAATTATATCTGCTCATTACGACCATCTTGGTATTGGTCCTCAAGTAGATGGTGATTCAATATATAACGGCGCTCTCGATAATGCCATAGGAGTTTCAGTTCTTCTTGAACTAGCTAAACTAATTTCTCTAGCTAACCTTCCTCCCGCAAGATCGATTATTTTTCTTGCTTTGACAGGTGAGGAAAAAGGATTGTTAGGCTCATCCTACTACACCGATAATCCACTCGTTCCTTTGTACAAAACGATAGCAAATATTAATATTGATGGTATTGCTTTTTTCAGAGATTTTCAATCAATCATCGGGGTCGGATCTGAATATTCCACACTTGAAAATAATTTACTCGAATCCGCTTCCAGATTTGAATTACAGGTTGACAGCATACCGCATCAGTTCAAAGTGTTCGAAGCATTTAACCAGTCAGACCAAATCAGTTTTGCATCAGCAGGCATTCCATCTATTCTAGTTTTGGAAGGATTAAAAAATAAGCATAGGAGCAAAGAGGAAGTGCTGTACTCATTTATCGACTATATGGTCAATCGCTATCACACACCATTTGATGATCTTTCCCAGGAAATTGATTACTTAGCAGCAGCTCAGCATACTGAAGTATTATTTGATCTGGCAATTTCATTGATGAACTCTGAAACTACTCCTGAATGGAAATCCGGATCTCCTTTTATAAGTGCAAGATTAAGATCAATTGCAGAAAAAAGGTAATATTTGAAGCTTTTTTAAGCACATCAAAAATTTAACATTTTCTTAACATTAAAAGATTAATTGCTTTGATTACTACTTATATATTTCTTAACGAAATTTTTAATCATATTTAAAGGAGAGAAAATGCTTAACAGACAATCCATTTATCTGCTGGTTTCAATGTTAATGATTGGATCAGTTTTGTTTATAGGATGTAAAAAGAAAGAAGGTGGTGAAGAAAAAACAACTATTTCTATCAAAGGTTCTGATACAATGGTTAATCTTGCTCAGAAATGGGCTGAGGTTTACATGCAGAAAAATCCGAATGTATCTATTCAGGTTACCGGTGGTGGATCAGGAACCGGAGTGGCTTCTTTATTAAATGGCACAACCGACCTGGCAAACTCTTCAAGAGAATTAAAAGAAAGTGAATTCGAAACTGCAAAACAAAAAGGTGTTACTCCAATAGTACATAATGTTGCATTGGATGGAATTGCATTGATCGTTCACCCGGATAATAAAATTGATAATCTTACTATAAAACAAATCAGCGATATATTCAGCGGAAAGATTACCAACTGGAAGCAGCTTGGTGGTTCCGATATGATTATAACTCTTTATGGCAGAGAAAACAGCAGCGGCACGTATGAATTTTTTAAAGAACACGTTCTCGGAAAAGATGAAGCCGGCAAACAGGTTGACTATTCACCTTCTACGCAAGTACTTCAGGGAACTGCTGCACTTGGTGAAGCTGTTGCCCGTGATGTTAAGGGAATTGGTTATGGCGGTGTTGGTTATTTTGCAGAGCGAAAGGATGTAAAAATTCTGCACGTTAAAAAAGATGATTCCTCATTAGCTATTTCACCTTCAGAAAATGGAAAAGTAAACTATGAGGCAATCTGGAATGGTGATTATTCAATATCCAGGTATTTGTATTGTTTTACTAATGGTGAAGCAGCCGGTGAATTAAAAAACTATATAGATTTTATTTTGTCCCCCGAAGGACAAAAACTGGTTGAGTCTATGGAGTACATTCCATTACCGCCAAAAGGATAAGCTTAAATTTAGAGCTTCCTGAAAGAGAGAGCAGGAAGCTTTTTTATTTGTAAATAAACCAGTCGAAACAAAAAGAGAGAGAAAAATGAAAAGAATTTTTATTACAGGATTGCTTTGCCTGTTAATGGCATCAACTTATTTTGCTCAAGGGGAAAATGGGGGAAAGTTTTCCGGTTATATGTTCGGAGACTATTTCTACAATATTCTGAGAGACTCAACGATTGAGGACATAAACAACAAAGCTCAGTTTGGTGAAAAAGATTTAAATGGTTTTGAGTTCAGAAGAATTTATTTTACCTACGACTATAAAATCTCGGACAAGTTCAGTACAAGATTCAGATTAGAATCACAAACATTAATTGGTGTGGACAATACTATTTTTACTGCTTTTGTTAAAGATGCGTATTTGAATTGGAAGGACATTTTTGAAGGAAGCAATTTTATTTTTGGTATTCAACCGCCTCCTTCGTTCACAGTTTCTGAAGAATTTTGGAATTACCGCTCTCTGGACAGAACAATTTTGGATCTTAGAAGAATTGCATCCTCAAGGGATTTTGGCGCTTCACTTAAAGGTAGATTAAATTCATCCGGAAGCGTTAAATACTGGTTAATGTATGGTAATGGAAGTGTATTTGAGGCTGAAGGTGATAAATTTAAAAGAGCCTATGCACATATAGATTTGCAGCCGGCAGAAGATCTGAGATTGACACTTTATGGCGATTACAGGTTTAAACCGAAAAAAGAATATTCGCAGATCGTAGAAAGTTATAATAATGATGCTTTAACTTCAGATTTGTTTTTGGGCTATCAGAAAAAAAATAATTTCAGTGTTGGGGTAGAATCATTCTTGCAAATTAATTATAATGATTTGCTTAATTCTGATTCTGAAGACTATACCATATCTAACCGAAACGCGTTAGGTGTATCTTTGTTTGGATGGTTGAAATTTACAGAATTTCTTGTGGGAATTGGCCGTTACGATTATTTCGATCCTAATATTTCAGAAGATTATAAGGGTGATTCAAGGAATTACTTTATTTTAGGTTTAAGTTTTATTTTACATGAGAAAGTAACAATTACACCTAACTTCCAGTTAGAAACTTATGAGCAGCCAGAAAACGGTGTAGCAATTGATCCTTCACTTACAGGTAGAATAACATTTTACTATGAATTTCTCTAGAATTATTTGAATTATTAATTTTTACCACTGATATGGATGAGAAAATTTTTTTTTCAAAGTCAGTTGACTCAAAATACGCCAGGAAAATCAAAAAAATCACCAGGGTAAAAGAATCAGCAATCAAGTTCTTTTTTGCTGTAAATGGAACCATGGCACTGATTTTTATTATTCTAATTTTTGTTTTCCTTTTTAAGGAAGGATTCAGAGCGTTAGATCATATTGGTTTGCTTGATTTTGTATTCACTGATAGAATGACTTCCGATGGATTAACTGAAACTGTATACCAGTGGTATCCTACTTCAACCGAGCCCAGATATTCTTTAATACCTCTAATTATCGGAACTTTATTAACAGCAATCCCGGCTACCATAGTCTCAACAATATTGGGAGTTGCCGCAGGAATTTATTTATCTGAAGTGGCTAATCCGAAATGGAAAGAATTTCTTAAACCGATGATCGAATTATTTGCCGGAATTCCGACTGTAGTTCTTGGCTTTATTATGCTGGTAATCGGTGCATCATTTTTTAATGATCTTTTAAATCCGGCAAACCGGTTAAATGCATTTGTTGCATCGCTTGGATTATCCTTTGTTATAATTCCGATTATTGCTTCATTAACTGAAGATGCTCTTCATTCAATTCCAAATGAATTGCGAATGGCTTCTTACGGATTAGGTGCCACTAAATGGCAAACGATAAGCAAAGTAATTCTTCCGGCAGCATTCAGTGGAGTATCTGCAAGCATTATTTTAGGTTTTGGGCGTGCAATCGGAGAAACTATGATTGTGCTTATGGCTTCCGGTAATGCTGCAAATCTCACATCAGATATTTTTCTTAGTGTACGAACAATGACCGCCACAATAGCAGCAGAAATGGGTGAAGTATCACAGGGTTCTGACCATTATTATGCTTTATTCTTTATAGGTATTGTTCTTTTTACAATAACTTTTTTCTTAAACCTTTTAGCAGAAATAATCATCAACAAGATGAGAAAGAAAAACGCTTTTTAGTTTAATCAAATGGAAGTAAAGAAAAGAAAAAGAGATATATCCGGGACACTCTCACTTACAACCGTAAGGCTAATGTTCTTCTTCCTCGTTTCAATTTTAATATTACTTTTGGGCAAAATATTTATTGAAGGTATTGGAGTTATTTCTCCTGAATTTCTCTTTGACGAACCGCGTGATAATATGACCGGAGGAGGAATTGGACCAGCGATATTTGGAACGGTTGCAGTTACACTGCTTATGGTAATAATCACTGTTCCATTAGGAGTTTGCTCAGCAATTTACCTTAATGAGTACGCTAAGGATACTTTTTTTACAAGAATAATAAGAACATCAATAAATAATCTTGCAGGTGTTCCATCAATTGTTTTCGGTTTATTTGGTCTTGGCTTTTTTATTTTGTTTATTGGTAAAGGTCTTGATGACGTATTGCAAACCGGTTTACTTTTTGGTCAACCGGCATTGCTTTGGGCCTCTGCAACATTAGCTGTGTTGGTATTGCCGATAGTAATAGTTTCAACTCTTGAAGCTTTAAACTCGGTTCCTAAATCACACAGGGATGCTTCTTATGGATTGGGTGCTACAAAATGGCAAACAATAAAGAGTGTAGTTCTGCCCCAAGCCAGACCTGGTATTTTAACCGGTACTATTCTCGCAATAAGCAGGGGAGCAGGTGAAACGGCACCAATACTGTTTCTTGGTGCAGCATTTTTTCTTCCAACTCTTCCGGTGGCAGATTTATGTATTGGTGATTACTGCATTCCAATGATAAATCCAACCGAACACTTTATGTACCTGGCTTATCATATCTTTATAATGGCAACACAATCATCAAATCCAACTAAAACATTACCTCTGCAGTACGGATCAACTCTGGTGTTGATCGTGCTTACATTTTTATTAAATATAACGGCGATTATCTTCAGATATCGTTTTAGAAAAATTTTAGGAAAATTATAATTATTAAACTAAGTAGCTTATGAAAGAAATAAAGATAGCTGTAAAAAATCTTAATCTTTTTTACGGAAATAAGCAGGCGCTGCGTGATATATCAATGAATATTCTTGAAAAGAGAGTCACTGCATTTATTGGCCCATCCGGATGTGGCAAATCTACTTTCCTCAGAGTACTTAACAGAATGAATGACCTGATAGACCATGTTAAGATTGAAGGGGAAGTTTACGTAGATGGAGTTAATATTTACGATAAATCACTTGATGTTGTAAATCTTAGAAAAAATGTTGGGATGGTATTTCAAAAATCTAATCTATTTCCTAAAACTGTCTATGAAAATATTGTTTACGGTCCAAGGATAAATGGTATAAGAGAGAAAAAAATTCTGGATGAAATTGTTGAGAGAACTTTAAACCAGGCAGCTATCTGGGATGAAGCAAAGGATCGTCTTAATGAAAATGCTTTAAGCCTTTCCGGCGGTCAGCAGCAAAGACTTTGCATTGCCCGTGCACTGGCTGTTGAACCTGAAATAATTTTAATGGATGAACCTGCGAGTGCATTAGATCCTATTTCAACAGCAAAAATTGAAGAGCTTATCCACGATCTGAAAAAACAGTATACAATAGTTATCGTAACTCATAATATGCAGCAGGCTGCAAGAGTAAGCGATCAGACAGCATTCTTCTATCTCGGTGAACTCATTGAGTTTGACCGCACAACTACAATTTTTACAAATCCTTCAAAAAAGCAAACTGAGGATTATGTAACCGGAAGGTTTGGTTAACCTATATTTTAAATTGATAAATCTTAAGGAGATAAGATGGAAAGATTATTAGACGAGCACATTGAAAAACTAAAGCGAAGAGTTACAAAAATGTGCAGCCTTGTAGATGATCAGGTGCAAGCATCAATACAGGCGGTTCAAACCGAAAATTTAGAACTTGCGAAAGAGGTAATTGAAAAAGATAGTCGGGTTGACAAATTCGATAATAAAATTGATAAAATTTGCCAGAAGATTTTTGCATTGACTCAACCTGTCGCTATGGACTTGCGCTTAATTATGTCTTCTATGACGATTAATAATAATCTTGAGCGTATCGGAGATATAGCAGTTAATATTGCAGAATATATTATTATGATAAGTAAGAAACCGACATTCTACAATCAGACAAAACTTGAGGAAATGTTCAAAGTAGGAAAGCAAATGCTTAAAGATGCAATTGATTCATATATTGGTGGCAACGAAACTCTTGCAAGATCAGTGATTGAAGCTGATACTAATTTGGATCAGATGAATTTTGATAATCACAAGATCTTAATAGAAATTATGAAACAAAATCCTGATAACATCGAACCAGCTATTGCGCTCCTTGTAATGTCGAGACAGATGGAGAGATTAGGCGACCATTGCACTAATATTGCTGAAGATGTTTTTTTTATTGTCGAGGCGCATCGCGTAAAACATAAATACGAAAAATATTTATTTGCTGATGATAAAGATGATGAAGATGATTAGTTATTAATTGTTTATTAACCTTTAGAAGAAATATATAAATGAAATTATTATTTGCTTTTCTATTGGTTATTCCGTTTTATTTTGGTTGCAGTTTTAAACCAATCGAAGCAACCCGCATAATAATAAAAGGTTCGGATTCTATGCTTCCATTAACAGAAAAACTTGCGGAAGAATATATGAAGAAGAATCCCGAGATTTCAATATATGTTTACGGAGGGGGTACCGCAGAGGGTGTAAGGGCCTTGATCAGGAATGAAATTGATATTTGCACTGCTTCAAGAAATTTGCAGCCTGAAGAAACCAAAGCTCTTGCTGATTATTATGGGTCGGTTGGATTATTCTATTTGGTAGCCAAGGATGCATTATGTGTTTACATCAACCCATACAATCCGGTAAAGAATTTATCCATGGAAGAATTAAAAAAAGTTTTTAATTGTGAAATTACAAATTGGAGTCAGCTGGGGGGCAAGCATCAAAATATAATTACAGTTATCCGAAACCTTAACTCGGGCACACATTTATACTTCAAGGATCACGTGCTTGAGGGTGCAGAATACTGTGACAATGCTTTGACCAAATCAACAACAAGAGATGTAATTGAATACATAGAACAAAATGAAAATGCAATCGGTTACGGAAGCATAGGATTTGAAGGAAGCATTGATTATCTAAAATTAAATGGCATTGAACCTTCAGAAGGTAATGCTCAGAATGACACATACCCTGTTACAAGGTATCTCCACTTTTTTACAGCCCATGTGGCAAGAGGTGCAGTTAAAAATTTTGTTGACTGGGTTCTTTCTCCAGAAGGGCAACAGGTTGTTGAACGATCGGGATATATTCCTCTTTGGAAAATCAGCTACTGATACTGCTTACTTATTTACTCCATTATTCATGATGTTAACAATAATTTAAAGTAATGTTAACCATTTGTTCATCTACCAGAGAATTGTTTTTTTTACCTTTGATCGTAATTATTAAGGAAAAAAAATGACTTTGAAAGAAATATTTCATTTCAACAACTTGATGCATAAAATAAAACTGGATAAATCAGAAAGGGAGAACTCAACTGCTCTGGAAAAAGATATTTTATCCAAAGATAAAAATGACTATGAGTATTTGAATTCTAATGAATGGAACCAGGAGTATGAGTTGATTTATTTATCTTATGTTTTAGAGAAATAAATTCATAGTTAATGATTCAATTTAAGTATCGGCTTAGTTATCAGTTTCGACTTGAGCAGATTTCCCCAACTTTTTGAAAGTCCGGAACGCATATAAAGTCTGCATTAAATAATGCTGTGGAAAAAAAGTTTTCAAACCGTATTCATCTGGTTTTGTTTCGGGAAGAAATGCGGTATCAAATAACCAATCCCAGATGGCAAGTTTTGTAGCAAAGTTCCTATTCCTGCCTTTTCCGGTTGAGTGATGCCAGCGATGCATTTCAGGTCCGTTAATAAATTTTTGCAGTTTACCAGTTCGGACATCAAGATTAGAGTGAATGTACATTCCCCAAATAGCAGATATCACACCTTTATATGCAATCACTTCGGGTGGTGAACCCAGTAAGACAATCGGAAGGAACTCAATTGTCTGATTTATCAAGAATCTCCAATGCATGAGAACGCGAACCGGAAAGCCAGTCAACTTTTTTTGGCGAATGATGTGCTTCATGTATACGCCATAGAAATTTATTCTTATGCTGCCAGCGATGCATCCAGTAAATATAAATATCGTGAGTTATCAGGAAGAAAAGTAATTGAAGCCAAACAGGTACATTTTTAAAAAAAGCTAATCGAGATAGACCGGTTGATGTATCAATAAAATTAATGATGTAAGTGAATATCAGTATACCGAGTATGTAACTTTGCGCAATAGTATATAATGCGAGATCATCGAAGAAGCCTTCACGCAAAACCTTTTGACCTTTTGTGTAAGGCCAAATTCGTTCAGCTATAATGAAGAAAATAGCCGATCCAACGATGGTTAGTGTAGAATAAAGTTCCGGATTGGACATATTCAAAAAATAATTTTGAATCCAATTAATTATCTCTCCGAAAATGTTGTTCATATATAGAAAGTGATCTATTTAATTCTTCTCAATTTGGTCCGTGCACTAATTTCACTTTGGTAAACACGTTTAATTCCATCACCTAAAGCAATTTCAATATCACGTATGTTCCTTATCAGACGATGATATCCATCAACTTCAACAGAAGCTGCCTGGTCGCTTCCCCACATAGCACGGTTCAGAGTAATGTGTCTTTCAACATAACTTGCACCTAAAGCAACCGCAGCCCATGTCGGCGACAGACCTGTTTCATGTCCCGAGTATCCAATTGGTACTTCAGGATATTTTTCTCGTAAAGTAGTTATCATTTTCAGATTTAGTTCTTCATTAGGGCAGGGGTATGCAGAGGTTGAATGTGCAATTAAAATATTTTTATTCTCAAATATTTTTACCGCTTCTTCAATTTCTTCCATTGTTGACATACCGGTTGATACTATAGTTGGTTTATTTAACTTCTTGTGCTTTTGTAAAAGGTTCTTATCTGTCAAGGAAGCGGATGCAGTTTTATATAGTGGAAGGTTAAACTGTTCGATAAAATCAACGGCAACTTCATCCCAGCATGAAGCAAACCAAATAATATTCTTCTCTTTGCAGAATCTGGCTATTTCAGCATAGTCATCTTTGCCAAACTCAACTTTATACCGGTAATCTATATAAGTAATTCTTCCCCACGGAGTATCTCTTTCAACGTACCATTGATCTTTTGGAACGCAGATCTCAGGAGTTCTTTTCTGAAATTTTACAGCATTACAACCCGCGGCTTTTGCACCCTCAATTAATTTCTTAGCAATGTCAAGAGAACCATTGTGGTTGACTCCTATTTCTGCAGTTACAAAAACGGGATGCCCATCACCGATATTAATATTTCCAACTTTAATTGATCTCATATTCTCAGTTAAAGAATAATTATTTTATTTTTTTTGGAAAGCAATAATTAATTCAGCCACCTCTCTGAATGCACCGTTTCCGCCTTTATTCTCACAGATATAATCAGCAATTTCTTTTATAAAACTCATCCCATCGGCCGGAGTTGCTTTGAAACCGACAAGTTTCATTATTTCGAAATCATTTGAGTCATCGCCAACAAAGGCAATTTCATCCGGAGACACATTATTTTTTTTAATTATTTCAGCAAGCAATTCTGCTTTTTTCTTTACTCCGAGATAATACTCTTTAATATTTAATTTTTCCGCTCTGGCCCGGACTGAGCCAGATTCTTCACCTGTAATTATAATTGTTTCAACCCCGACATATTTCCTGAGTCTTTCGATACCCATTCCATCACGGATTGAAAATCTTTTAAACTCTTCTCCTTTTGCAGAAAAATAAACACCAGTATCAGTCAGCACACCATCATTGTCAGTCAAAACGATTTTAATTTTTTCCAGTTTTTCTTTCAGGTGAAGATTTTTTTGTTTCAAATAATTATCAATTACCATGCTGTCCATCCTCCGTCAACTACTAAATTTGCACCAGTCATATAACCTGATGCATCACTTGCAAGAAATATTAGAGCACCTTTATAATCAGCAGGATGAGCCATTCTTCCGAGAGGAGTTTTAGCAGAATAATTTTTCACAAAGAATTCGTCCTGGTTATCTCTGACTCCACCGGGCGAAAGAGTATTAACTCTAACTCCTTTGTTTCCCCAATACGCGGCAAGGAATTTTGTAAAAGAAATTACAGCTCCTTTTGTAACAGGATATGCAGCCGACTTGTAAAATGTTTGTTCGCCTTTTTCATTAATGTAAATTGATTGGTCAGGTGCAACTATACCATAGGTAGAAGCAACATTGATTATACTTCCATGACCTTTTTCCGCCATTTCAGTTCCAAGAACCTGTGAACAAAGAAACATTCCTGTAACATTAACGTCAAGAGATTTCCTGAACATTTCAACAGGATAGTTTTCAAATTTAGATTCTTCCAGTGCCGAAAGAGGATCTTCAAATTTATCATTGATAGCAGCATTATTAACCAAGATATCAATCTTGCCGTAGTTGCTGATTACTTTATTCTTCAAATCTTTAACAGACTTTTTATTTGTAATGTCTGCCGAAATACCCAAAGATAATGCAGGAAGCGTGGAAGCAAATTTAGCACAATCGTTTTCATTTAGATCACAGACAACAACGCTTGCACCAGCTTCTGCAAGTGCATAGCAATGATTCTTACCGATTAAACCAAGCGCGCCCGTTACAATGGCAACTTTCTCTTTAAGCGAAAAAAGCTCGTGTATTTTCTTTTCGTCAGTCAATTTATTTTTTCTTTGGTTTAGAATTAAAGTTAGTTACTTTTCTAAAAACTGGCTCAACAGGTTCTCCTTTAAGGTATCCCCGCACATTTTTTTCATTAACGGCTTGCTTTAAAATCGGAAGAACATCCCTGTACGCTTTTAATGTATACTCAACATCTTCATCTGTGTGTGAAAAACTCATGTTATGAAAGCCGCCCCAAAGGATTCCTCGCTTGATCATTTCCTGCTGAACAAGTGATTTCATTTCCAAAGGATTTCCGGCAGAAGCATCAAATGTGATTAGTGAACGACATTCATAACCAATGCATTTTGTGTAAGGCATATTTAATTCTTCTGCAATTTTATTGTAGCCATCTTTCAATTTTTTTCCTTGCTTCGCCAGATATTCCGGAACATTTTTTTCTCGCAGTTCCTTAATTGTTGCTTTTGCCGCTGCTAACGATAGCGCTTCTCCACCAAATGTTGTGAAAAAGAAGACATCTTTTTCAAGAACTTTCATTACTTCTTTTTTTCCTGTAAGAATTGCGATTGGCATTCCATTGGCGACTGCTTTTGAAAATGTTGCGAGGTCAGCTTTGACACCAAAATATTCCTGTGCACCGCCAAGAGCAATTCTGAATCCTGTCCACATTTCATCAAATATTAAAAGAGTTCCGTTTTTATCACATACTTCTCTCAGTTTTTGTAGAAAATTGTCTTTGGGTGATTCGAAAACAAATGGCTCTAAGATTACTGCCGCAGTGTCCTGATCAATTGAATCCAAAACAGATTGAATATCATTATAGTTGAATGTAAAAGTTAAATCTTGAGTAGATTTAGGAATACCTGCATTTCTATCAGTTACTGAAATGTACCAATCGTGCCAGCCGTGATAACCGCAGCATAAAATCTTTTCTCTTTTCGTATACGCCCTTGCAACACGAATAGCAGCAGAAGTAACATCTGCACCTGACTTACTGTACCTTATAGACTCAGCATTCGGAATTATTTCAGATAAAATTTCAGCAACTTCAACTTCCAACGGATGCATAAGTGAAAATGTAATTCCATCTTCAAGTTGTTTTTTAATTGCTTCATCAACGTTATCATAAGCATAACCGAGAGAGAGGGGACCGATAGCCATATTAAAATCAATATATTCATTTCCATCAACATCCCAAACATGAGAACCTTTTCCCTTTACTAAATATTTGGGAGCAATTCCTTTTATGTTTTGCTGTGGACCTTTGGCAAGCGTTTGTGTTGTGCAGGGAATTAGTTCCAATGCTTTTTGATAAAGTTCGTCAGATTTTTTTATTGAAGGATAATCTTTATTGAATTCTATTTTGTTTGGCATAAATGACTAAATATTTTTTGTTTGTTCGGGTGAAATTGTCTTCAGCTCACTAAGATGATTTCTGTACCAATTCACTCCGGCATACATTTGATTTATTTTCTTTAGTTCTGGTTTCTTTTCAAGCAGATCTAAAATTTCATTTAATCCAAATCTGTCATTTTGGTGATACAACTCATCATAAACTCTTTTAACAAACTCGTAATCTTCTTTATAATCAATTGTAAATCTATGCGTCATTGAATAATCGAGTCCTGTTTCCCAGCCAACATTCCCAATTCTAAACTTATCTGGATTTTCCCATATATATGGCGTAGTATGCTCACGTTCGAACTCTTTTTTTGCATTTAACCATGATTGTTCAAGTGTTTTAAAACTCATTATTTCCACATCATTTCCGTCTGGATATGATGGCGGATGCAAATTGCTCACGAAGTCATATTTTTTTATGTTGTTAATATAATACAAGATAACTTTATCGATTATGGATGGATCAATTAATGGACAGTCAGATGGAATTTTGATGACCAGTTCAGCCTCAGACTTTTTTGCAGTTTGATAATGTCTGTCAAGCAAATCAAATGTACTACCTCTGAAAACTTCAATATCATTTGTCTCACAAATCTTGAACAATTTATTATCCTGGTCATCCTCAGTAATAGCGACAACAATTTTACCAGAGTATTTTGCAAGTGAAACACGTTCGCACATTCTTAATATCAATGGTTTGTCTGCAAGTGGAAGCATTACTTTCCCGGCTAATCGGAATGAACCCATTCGAGCCTGGATAATCGTTACAATTTTTGAATTTGTATTCACTTTGAAAACACTAATGCCCGGTATTAGCGCGAACAATTTTGCGATTTAAAGGATACTTAGCACTCTGGAATAGATAAGAATAGTATTTATTTTTTTCTCTTTTCCTAATATCAGACGGAGATAATTCTAATAATTCTTTCGCTACTACAGCAATGTTTTTTACCGATGTACCGTCATTTTGTATCGGAACTAATTTCTGTAATTCATCATTATAAATGGCACAATGCACTTCTTTTCCCAATACAAAGGCTGGAAATAAGGTACTTGAAAACTTAGTTATAAAAACATCGCAATTAGCAAGTAGTGGCTCAATACTTACACCGTGATAGACTAATGCATCAGGAGCGTATTTTTTTATTTCAGCAATTCGCTTTTTTACATTTTCATTTGGATGAAGTTTAAAGATAAGCTTCCTTCCATTAGCTATTTTAAGAGCGTACTCAATAAGTTTTTTTCTGTTTTCATATTTTAAAGTTTCTCTAATGTCTGAAGTTGCTACTAAAACAAAATTTTTATGTTCAAACTTAAGTTCTTTCATCTCATGAACAATATTATCAAAGTTAGGTATCCCTGTTACACGAATTTTATTTGGACTTATACCTCTCTCAATAAATTGTTTCCTGAAACCTTCGGATGCAACACAAAAGTAATCGTACTGATGAGATAATCCTGTCATGGAAGTACTTGCACACCACCTGTAAAGATGTAAAAACCTGGTAACGTGATATCTCCAGTCCGGAGGATCAGTCATTCCTTCCTGAACAAGAATGGTTTTAAATTTTTTCAGATTGCTGGGAAATGTTATATCCTGAGAAGTGATAACTAAATCATAATCATCCCGTTTGCCTCTATAATCTAATTTCAATTTATTTTCTCGAATATAGTTGTGTGCGTTTCGCTTAACCACACCACCTAAAATCGTATATTCAACTAATTTCAACCGGTTCAGAAAACCTAAAAAGCCGGTAGCAAAAAAGGGAGAAAAGTAAGCCTCGTACTCAGGCAATTCGAGAGAAATTTTATGCATTTGTGTTGTTTGATTCATCGAACCACAAACAAAAAGGATTTTCTTATTTTTCATCAGATTTTAATTGAAATGACCACATTTAGATAACGAAATATATAAAATTAAAGTTCATTTTGCGATGGATTCAAGTGTTAACTCCTTGTTAAATTTTAACTATGATAGAAATCACAATTTGATCAGGCATATCTAAAATTTTTTCATAAAGTTAAGTCTACTTAATTTGCTTAACAATAATTGAGTTTTACTCAAGTGAATTACATTTTTGAAAATAAATAGTTGTCAATAGTGGATTATATAAAACCGAAAAAATTAAAAAAGGGAGATCTTATAGGAATTATTTCTCCCGCATCTTCACCAGATAGCCTTTCACTAATTGAAAGTGGTATAAAATATATTGAGAGCTTAGGTTACAGAACTATCATCGGGATGAATGTTGGTAAAAGCCGAGGCTACCTGGCTGGAACGGACGAGGACAGGATAGAAGACATTCATTCTATGTTTAGCAATAAAAAAGTCAAAGCAATTATTTGTCTTCGAGGTGGATATGGAGCAGTGAGGTTACTTGATAAAATTAATTACAAATTAATAAAAAGTAATCCTAAAATATTTGTTGGATTCAGTGAAATCACATCTCTTCAAATGGCCTTTCTAAAAAAGGCTGGCTTAATCACATTTGCAGGACCAATGGTTGTCCCAAATTTTTCAAAAGATGTAAGCTCATTTACTGAAGAAAGTTTTTGGAGAATTATTACATCAACAAAGAAAGCTGGAAAACTCAAACAATTTGAAATGGGAGGGTTAAATAAAATAAACCAGGGGAAAACTTCTGGTAGAATTGTTGGAGGAAATCTTGCTGTTTTTTCATCATTACTTGGCACTAAATATTTTCCTGATATAAAAAATAAAATTCTTATAATTGAAGATATCGATGAGCCGCCATATAAAATTGACAGAATGATGAATCAGTTAAAATTGAACGGGATCTTTGATAAAATAAATGGAGTAATTCTTGGACAATTTATAGATTGTATTGAAAATGATAAAAGGAAAAAGACCTTATCTCTTGAAGAAATACTCAATGATTATTTAAAAGGAACAAAATTACCTTCGGTTTATAATTTTCCTCATGGTCACATCAAAGATTTCATTACTGTTCCATTTGGAATAAATATTAATTTGAATGTTTCTAAAAGCTTTATAGAATTTACAGAAAGTGCAGTCAGGTAATTGAACCCTTTGTAAAAGGATTATTAAGATATGTGAAGTATTTCTGGTTAAAGAATTCCTGGGCCCACTTCGCCTTTTGTAGATTTAAATAAATACCATAAACCGTTGAGCCAGTTCCACTCATCAATGCGAATTGTGCCCCTTGATTATACAAATCATCTTTAATTTGTTTAATCTCCGGGTATTCCGCGAAAACCGTTTCTTCAAAGTCATTTTTAACATATCTTTTTAATTTTTCAAAATCAGTTATATCATCTCCAAGAATGACTCTTAAATTCATGACAGGTTTTAACGGAATTATTTTAGTGAAGGCCCAACCCGTATTTATCTTTATCTTCGGATTGACCACCAGAATAGGATAGGGCATTTTCAGGTTAAGTGGATAAATTTCTTCACCTCTTGATTCTGCATAACATGGGATTGGATTTAAAAAATATGGTACATCTGATCCAAGTTTCAATGCCAACTTAGATAGTACATCCAAATTAAGTCCAAGCTTAAAAATTTTGTTAATTGTTTTTAAAGTAATTGCTGCATTAGAACTTCCACCGCCCAAACCACCACCAATTGGAATCATTTTTTTAACGAAAATATCCAGTAAAATTTTTCTTTCAGTATAAGTTTCAAGTAGCGTAATTGCTTTCAAAATTATATTATCAGACATTGAATTAAGAATGTCGGAGTCTGTTTTAATAATTAGTTGTTCTGATCTCTTAAAACTTAGCATATCTGATAACATAAGAGGGAAAAAGACAGTCTCGAGATTATGATATCCATCATCCCTTCTGTGAACTACATTCAGACCGAGGTTTATTTTAGACGGGGATTCAATTATAATTTCGTTCATCCAGTAACTCCCGAATTCTTTTAGTATGCTTTGGGCTTGATCCACAACATGAACCAACGAAGATTGGTTTATGAATTAGAAATGTTTCTACATACTGTGAATATACTTCAGGCTCAACTCCACATTCGATTATCTGATCTGTTGGATTTCCACTACCACAATTTAGATAAAAGCCCCAATTGACTGGTAATACTGTGCTCCCGATAATGGATTTCAATAATTCGTATCTTATACAATTGAACCCAATCGCCAATGGATTATGATCATTGAGAAACAGTAGAGTATTTCTTAAGCTTTCACCTGATAGTAAATTACATTCTTCATCCAGGTACAAACTGATTGCATATGGAATATTCATTCTATCACAATGTTCGCATATTATTTTTATTTCATCAAAATGACTTTGGGTTTCATTTAATATAAAGTCAACACCATTATCTATAAGTAAATCAACGTGTTTATAATGATTCGTCTGCAATTCTTTATCACTAAGATTACGCACTATCTGATAACAATCTTCAGCTGGTGCATTTGATCCTGCAATATAAATTCTTCTGCCATCCAATGCTTGTTTGGCAAGCTTGACAGCATGAGCAACATAACTCGACACATTGTTGATACCAAACTTAATCAATGACGAAGGATTGGTTCGAAATGTATTTGTGGTGATTATATCTGCTCCCGCTGTAATATATTCCTCATGAACATGAACGACAGCTTCCGGGTTAGATAGATTTATATTCGTTGTCCAAATTAAATCATCAGTTGCAAAACCTTGCTGTTGAAGATAACTTCCTACTGCTCCATCCAGCAACAAAGGTTTTGATTTTAATTTGACATCTTCAAAAGGATTAGTCATTATCATATTAGAACTATCTTACTGTAATTTACGTTTTAAACTGGATATCAATTTCTGATATTATTCTATCCAGATCAATCATCTTAATACATTCAAGATCATAAGGACACTGTTTCTTCCAGCAAGGAGAGCAGAACAAATCTTTCTGGAATAATTTTATTCCTCTTTCATAGAGATCAATCTCTGTCCAACAACTAACACCAAACCAAACAATCACATATTTCTTTAGTGCTATAGCAATGTGCATTCCCAGAGAATCACCTGTAACTATTATATCTGGAATACTTACGTAGCAAATACCTCGCCTTAATCCTTCGTTGGTTGGAGTATTGATTATCTTCCCTTTGAAGTGTGAATAAATTTCCTTGTTTCGTTCTGTATCTTCAGGTCCACCCAGCAATGTTATTTTATATTTCTTTTTCAGAAGTTGTTTAATCAAATAAACATGTTGATCTATTGTCATTTTTTTATTTGGAAAAAGTTCGGAGCAACCCGTATTGAATCCAACTACCTTGTCCTTATTTCTTATACCAACTTTCTTCTTAAACTTTTCAGCCAAAGACTTTTCTGCTTCAGTCAATTGAAAAAAGTATTCATCTCTTCTATAATCTACTTCGAATGTTTCCGCTAGATATTCTTGTCCGGTTCTTTGATTTACTTTGAACTTAAAATTGTCGTCCATTCCAAGACGAAAGTTGTACTCTGCTCCTTTATTTACAGGAATGATTTTCCCGTTCGGATCTAATCCAAATCCTAATTTTTGTTCACTGGATATGATATTTAGTAATGCACAGGATTGTTGAGACTTGTCAACGTTTAAAACAAAATCAAATTTCATTTGTTGAAGAATCAAAATTGAAGCTGTATCGAATATATAAATATGGTCAACAAGAGAATTGCCAAATAACAATGGAGCAGCGTTTTTTAGAGTTACCCAATATACCGTTGACTCAGGAAACTTTCTTTTTAAAGCCGGGAGTTGAGCTGTAGTCATGAGCACATCACCCATTGCATCAAGATTTATAATAAGAATTTTTACTCCAATTGGAATGTAATCCTTACACCCATCTTCCCAGCAATTGTGATCAGGAAAACAAGGCTTATAACCAGAGAATCTTTTACAAGAAAGAACTTTAGAATTATTTTTCATTAATATTTTCCTGTATTTCGTTTGCTAAATTTAGAAATGATTCATAAACATTTTCAACACTGACATTAAAAATATTTTCTTCTTCAGCTCTTATTGATCTAAAATATTTAGACAAAGGTTGCCAGCTTACGAAATTCCATTCATAGTTAGGATAAATTGCTACAACCGGAACATTAAACGCAGAAGCAATATGCACAGCGGCAGTATCTGCGGTAATAACAAAATCTGAGTTCTGTATGTAAGCTGCATAATGTTGAAATGAATTGTACTGGGTTGGAATGATTCGACTATTATCAACCAATTTTATAATTCTATCTTTTATTTCCTTATCTCTTTTTTCCGATAGTAAAATGAAATTCCAGATATTTGATTGTTCGCATATCCTATCAATTAATTCTATCCAGTTTTTTTCAGGCCAATACCTAATTGGTGCTCCGGCTGATAAGTTTATTGCAATAATCTTCTTATCCTTAACTCCCGGATGAAGCTCAAATTTTATATCCTCAGTTTCCTTTTTCCCTAAATAAATAATGGGACTGAGGTTCTCCTCAAGAAATTTTGGATGAATTTTCTTTATAAGTTGAGACAATCTTTCAATAATATGAGTTTCTTTTTTTGATGGTTGTTCTAAGGAAATATCCAAAACATCTCGGGCCGAAAATTTAAAACCAGCCGTTGCTTTAGGCTTTACTAATTTTCTTATCAATGTTGAAGTTATGGATGCATCATCATTTAAATCAATAAGTAAATCAAATGTAAACAGTCTAAGTGTAATTAGTTTTAAGAATAAGAGTGACTTATATTTTACAAAATAAATTTTGTCCAAATCTTTATTGTATTTAAGCACTTCTTTATTTTTATGGAGTGTTACCAGGTGCAACTGGTTTTCGGGAAATATTTTTTTCCAGGCACTAAAGGTGGATGAAGCAATAATTATGTCGCCAATCTTGCCTAACCTCAAAATCAGAATATTTTTTTTTCCTTCAAGTTCAATCATCTTTTCATTAATAATTTACTTATGTGGATCATGAAATTATTGATTGGAAGCTCGAGCATACATTCGTGCCCATAAGGACATTTTAGTTTATTACATTTAATACAGTGTAGTTCGGAATGAATTACAAAATCAGAATTTTCTGAGTATGGTCTATGAGCTATTGGATTAGTTGGACCAAAAATACCAAGAGTTGGTGTACCAAGTGCCGCTGATGCGTGCATCGGTCCGGAATCATTTGCAATAACCAAATCACATTTTTCAATCAGTGCAGATAGTTCACCGAAAGTTGATTTCGGAGCAACGATCGGAGCTGGTGTTAATCCTTCTGCAATTAGTTTTGTTTCATCTTCATCACCAGGACCCCACAGAATTAAAAATTGCGCATTATATTTTCTCTTGATTGCATCACAAATTTCTATCCACTTAACAGGATCGCATCTTTTCGATTCCCAACCTCCCGAAGGAATAATCCCTATCAGCAAACTTCCACTTTGAATACATAATCCATTCATGAATTTTTCAGCAAACTGTTTCTCTTCTTTTTTTGTTTGATAAATTATTTTCTTTGAAATGACAGTAATATCAAAAGCTTTCAGTAGCACCAGATTATCTTCAGCGGCGTGCTCACCAAATGTTCCATTTTTACCAAGAAAATTGTATGCATATTTTCTGCCTCGTTTATCATATCCAACTCTGTATTTGGCACCTGAGAAAAAAGTAACCTGAGCAGTTTTCGGATTAGACCAGAAGTCGAACACCAAATCATATTTTTCTTTTCTGACTTTTTTAATTATCGAGAGGACAAAATCATTTTGATTGAAAGTTAAAATCTTTGAAACAAATGAATTATTCTCAACTGCACGCTTTGCGAATTCTTCTGTGAGATAATGAATTTTGGAGTGGGGGAATGCGGCTTTCAAATTTTCCAAAACAATTGTTGAGAGAAGAATATCCCCAATCCCACGCGGTTTGATACAAAGAATTTTTTTTATTTCTTCCCTTTTAATCATAAACAACTTTGTTTAGTGAGCATCCAACCAATTATCACCAACACCTGTATCAACCACGATTGGAACGTCAACGGGCATAGCTGTTTCCATAATTTCTTTTATTATTGGACGAAGATCATCAACCTCATCTTTATGAGCATCAAACACAAGTTCATCGTGAACTTGTAAAACCATTTTCGTTTTTGCTTTTCGCTTTTCAAGTTCGTTATAAATTTTTATCATCGCAAGCTTTATCATATCTGCAGCTGTTCCCTGAATTGGCATATTGATGGCAACTCTTTCCTCAAATTGACGGATAACCCGGTTATTACTATTTATATTTCTAAGAAATCTTCTTCTTCCAACTAAGGTTTCAGAATAACCATTTTCCTGTGCTTTTTTCACAGAGTCATCCATATAATTTCTAACATTCTTAAATGTCTTAAAATATAGTTCAATTATTTCTTTAGCATGTGATTGTGGAATTCCCAATCTTGTTTTTAATCCAAATGGTCCAATGCCATAAAGTATTCCAAAGTTTACTTCTTTAGCTTTTCTTCTCATATCAGGAGTGACATCTTTCGGATCAACCATAAACACAAGCGCTGCAGTGCTTCGATGAATATCCTCACCACTTTTAAATGCTTTCATAAGCGCTTTATCTTTACATATAGCAGCCAGTAAACGAAGTTCAATCTGACTGTAATCTGCGCTAATTAAAACATAATCTTTACCTCTCGGAACGAACGCTTTACGAATCTCTCTACCCATTTCTGTTCTGATCGGAATATTTTGAAGATTAGGATTCAAACTGGATAGTCTGCCAGTTGCCGCAACAACCTGATTAAAATCTGTGTGAACCCTCCCGGTTTTTGGATTGATCAGATTTGGAAGAGCATCTGCATAAGTTGATTTAAGTTTTGTTGCCTGGCGATAATCTAAAATTGTTTCAATAATTTGATGTTCACCACGAAGATTTTCGAGAGAGCGTGCATCAGTTGAGAATCCAGTTTTTGTTTTTCTGCCAGAAGCCAATCCGAGTTTTTCAAAAAGAATTACCTGTAATTGTTTAGGTGAACTAATGTTGAATTCCTCGCCAGCAGTTTTATGTATTTTTTTTGTATAACCTGAGATAAGTTTCTTCAATTCTTTACTAAAACTATCGAGAGCCAACTTATCAATTTTTACACCTTGGTATTCCATATCTTCAAGAACTGGAATAAGAGGGAAGTCAACATCATAAGAAACTTTTTCGAGCTTTTCTTTTTTTATTTCTTTACTTAGTATTTCAAAAAGTTGAAATGTAATATCAGCATCTTCGGCTGCATAGTCAGAAAGTTTTTCAAGTTCAACGTCATAAAGTTTGGAAGCATCTTTTTTCTCACCAATTAAATTGGAAAGGGGAATAGGCTGGTAGCTCAAATATTTTTGGGAGAGGTCATCCATTCCGTGTTTCTGATCAGGATCAATGATATAACTTGCAACCATTGTATCGAAATAAAAATTTTCAACTTTGATTCCTAAACCACGCATCACCGAAATATCAAATTTACCGTTCTGACAAACTTTTTTAATCTTTTTATTTTCGAAGAGAGGCTTGAATATTTTTTTGAAATCATCCACCGGCAATCTCTTCTTTCCGTCTGAAAATATCTTACTTCCGGGATCAATTGCAACAAAATGACCTTCACTTTTCTTTGTCGAGAAGGAGGCTCCGAGAATATTCAGATCAAATGGATCGAGTGAATCGGTTTCTGTGTCGAAAACAATTAAATCGCTTTTAGCCAGTTTTTCAGCAAGACTTTCAACATCTTTTTTTGAAGTGATTAGCTCGTACTTTGAATTAGATTTGTCAAACTGCTCCGCAGACGAAAGTTCTTCTGTAGTTATTTCTTTTTGATCATTATCATGGTCATAAACTTTCAGAAGTCTTGTAAATAAATTTTTAAACTCCAATTCAATAAAAAGTTCACGGAGTTTATCAAAATCAGGTTTTGAAAATTTTGCCTGATCAAAATCAAACTCCATCGGAACACTGCAATTTATTGTTGCAAGTTCTTTCGAGAGGAATGCATTCTCTTTATTTTCTTCAAGCTTTTTCTTTGTACCGGGCTTGTCAATCTTATCAATATTCTTGTATATATTTTCAATTGAACCAAATTCCTGAATTAGCGGCAAAGCTGTTTTAGGTCCAATTCCTCTAACACCGGGAATATTATCCGAGCTATCACCAATCAAGGCAAGATAATCTATCATTTGCTTTGGTTCGAAACTGTAATCCTGTTTAACTTTTTCTACATCATAAAAAACTACTTCGTCTGAACCACGACCGGGTCTTGCAATTATACTTTTTTCTGTCACAAGTTGCATATAATCTTTATCGGGAGTAACTGCGTATGAAATCATACCCTTTTTCTCTGCAAGTTTCAAAGCAGTTCCGATAATATCATCTGCTTCATAACCAGGTTTGATGTAAAGTGGGATGTTCATCAATTCAACAATTTCTTTTATTCTACCTATCTGGGGAATCATATCTTCAGGCATCGCTTCGCGTGTTGCCTTGTATTCTTTATACATTTCGTGACGAAAAGTTTTTTCTTTAGAATCTGTTGCAACGGCTATATAGTCCGGTTTATGGTCTTCAAGTACCTTGACGAGTTGGTTCATAAATCCAAAAACTGCAGAAGTTGGTTCACCGGTTTTTGTGGTTAAAGGCCTGTTGATGAATGCAAAGTATGCCCTATAAGCCATCGCCATGGCATCAACAATTACAAATGATTTATTTTTCATAATAACTTTTTTATTGAGAATTGAATGATTGAAAATAACTATTTGCCGTGTAAGTTTAAATTATAATAAGTGAAGATGGGGCGTAATATCAGAATACTTTGTAGATTATTAATGAATTCAGACAATTATTAAAAAGAAGGCAGTTGTAATGATTAAATTTACTTTTAACGTTTACCAAAGACTCAGTAACGAACAGAGGATTGAATTAACTAATTTTACAAAAGCAGGATTTGAGTTTTATAAGAATAGCAGTATGCTGTAAGTAAAAACTTTTTCCCTCCTATGAGATTTATCACTATCTTTATCCGTTAAATTTTAGAATACAACAAAATCAAAATATAATGTCTGCAAAAGAAACCGTTTCAAAATTACCTTCCTGGGAAGAACTTGTTAAAAAATATCAAAATGCGCCTAACCGTAAAAGCATCTGGCAGTTGTGTAATTCATTCATTCCGTTCTTAGTTATTTGGTATTTAATGTTCCTTAGCCTGGATGTAAGTTACTGGCTCACTCTGCTCTTGGCGTTCCCGGCAGCCGGTTTTGTGGTAAGAATATTTATTATTCAGCATGATTGCGGACACGGTTCATTCTTCAAATCGAAGCGGGCGAATGATTTTTGGGGAATGGCTGGCAGTATAATTTCTTTTACTCCATATCACTACTGGCGAAAAAATCATGCTATTCATCACGCCAGTGCAGGAAAACTTGATCAGAGAGGTATTGGAGACATTTACACAATGACGGTTGAGGAGTATTTACAGCAATCGAAATGGGGAAAATTGAAATATAGACTTTACAGAAACCCTTTAATTTTATTTGTATTTATTCCGGTTATTTTATTTGTGGTTTTGTACAGATTGCCAATTTCCGATACTAAAGATTTTAAAAAATTTCAACCTAGTGTTTATATTACTAGTATTGTAATAGCATTGATTGTTGTCGGTCTTATCTGGCTTATCGGATGGCAAAGTTATTTGATGATTCAACTTCCAATTACTTTTATTGCTTCCACTACAGGAACCTGGTTGTTCTATGTTCAACATCAGTTTGAAGATACATACTGGAGTGAAAGTAATGGATGGGATTATACATCAGCAGCAATGCGTGGAAGTTCATACTATAAACTCCCAAAAATTTTACAATGGTTTACTGGAAATATCGGGTTTCATCATATCCATCACTTAAGTCCGAAAATACCGAACTACCTTCTTGAAAAATGTTATAAGGAAAATCCGGATTTTCAAAAGTCGCCTGTATTAACACTTCGCTCAAGTTTCCGAAGTATGTTTTTAAGACTTTGGTATGAAAAAGAAAAAAAACTAATAAGCTTCCGCTACTTAAAACGTCTTTTACCTGAACTGCAAGGGAATTATTCTGACAAATAATTAATCCATTACGTGTTCAAGTCAAGATAATTTACAATTTCCATTTTACTACAATCCAAAGATTAATTAAGTTTATTCCTGATATCCTTAACAATTAATCTTACGATTACAATTTTGAATATAAATCCAATCTGGGAAACAACTACGAAGGTTAGAGCTTTCGATGTCGATGCTAATGACAGATTAAAAGTCAATACTATTCTTGATTACTTCCAGGATGCAGCCTCCAACGATGCAGAAAGATTAAATTTTGGTTATTCTAATTTTGTCCCGAGAGGATTGACGTGGGTTTTATCCTGGGCAAAGTTTGAGTTTATTCAACTTACCCAAAATTTATCGAAGAAATAAAAATTCAAACGTGGGGGAAAAAACAGCATAAACTTTATTCAATCAGAGATTATCTGATGCTTAATTCGAAAGAATGAAATCATTTGTCGCGGAACTTCGGCCTGGTTACTGCTTGATTCAAAAAGTCTTCGACCAAAGATTTTACCTCAGCTTTTTCCTGAAATCAAAATGCACGACTCTAAAAATGCATTACCTGATCTTCCTCAAAAAATTGTTCCCTCAATTAAACCAGATTTAATTTATACAACAAAGATCCGATATTCAGATATTGATTTGAACCAGCACGCTAATAACGCAAAATATATCGAACTAATGCTCGATTGCTTTGAAAAGGAATTCCACAAAGAGCATACGGTTAAATCATTAGTTGTATCATTTAATGCTGAATCAAAATTCGGCGATGAAATTCAATTGTACAAAGGAACGGAAAAAGAAAATCCATTCACACATTATATCGAAGCAAAGAACTGAAACAAGTAGCAAAATAGTATTTCAAGCATTAGTCGAGTGGAATTGATTATGGAATTTGGATGGCTGTCAGTTATTCCGCCGCTGTTTGCAATTCTTTTGGCAATTAAAACCAGACAGGTTTTTCTCTCGCTATTTCTTGGAATTTTAGTTGGATGGATAATCATCTCTGGCGGAAATGTTTTCAATGGGTTTGAGCTTTCTATTCAATCAATTATTGATGTTTTTAAAGATGCAGGGAATACACGGGTTATAATTTTCTGTGCATTAGTTGGAGCATTAATTTCATTGACTCAAGCAAACGGGGGAGTGCAGGGGTTTGTAGATTTAATTCAGAAAAAAAATATTGTCACGAATAGAAGACGTGCAACAATATTTTCGTTTTTAGTTGGATGTGTGGTTTTTATTGAATCATCCATTTCTTGTCTGGTAACCGGAACGATATTTCATCCGATATTTGAGAAGTTCAAAATCTCAAGAGAAAAACTCGCATATATCTGCGATACTACATCTTCACCTATTTGTATTCTTATTCCTTTAAATGCGTGGGGAGCTTATGTTGTCTCGCTACTTGAAAAAGAATCTGCATTACCTGGTTTGAGTGATCCGGTTTCGCTTTTTCTAAATACAATTCCGTTAAATTTTTATGCAATACTTTCAGTGTTATTTGCAGGATTTATAGCGATTAGTTATAAAGATTTTGCTTCAATGAGAAAAGCGGAGAAAAGATCCGAAGAATTGGGCAAAACAATTGCAGATAGTGCTGTTCCGATGATCTCGGAGGATGTGGCTTCACTTAAACCTAAAAAGGGAATTAAACATAGTTCAGTAAATATGATTATTCCAATCGGTGTTATGATAATTATGATGCCTGTTAGCTTATTTATTACAGGAAACGGAAATATTACATCAGGATCAGGTTCAACTTCTGTCTTGTGGTCAGTCTTAGTTGCTATTATTGTTGCTGGATTAATTTCTCTCCTTCAAAGAATATTAACGCTTAAAGAAGTAATGGATTACACATTAAAAGGAATATCGGGATTAGTTCCATTAGCAATTTTGATGGTATTAGCTTTTTCAATCGGTGAAACATGCCGAACACTTGGTACAGGAATTTATGTTGCTTCATTATCGAAGGATTTTTTAAGTCCATCCGTAATTGCTCCGATATTATTTATTACGGCTGCATTCATTTCATTTTCGACAGGAACGAGCTGGGGAACATTTGCAATAATGATTCCGATTGCTGCACCGACTGCAGTTTATGCCGATGCTTCTCTTTCACTTTCAATTGCTGCAGTTTTAAGCGGTAGTGTTTTCGGAGATCACTGTTCTCCAATATCGGATACAACGATTGTATCATCAATGGCTTCTGCCTGCGATCATATTGATCATGTAAGAACCCAGCTACCTTATGCTATTTCAATAGCATTAGTCTCCTCGCTGCTTTTTTGGGTAGCTGGATTGCTCTAAATTAGAATTAATTCAAATATTTGGATAAAATCCTGCAATTGTTTTTAATCAGAATTTAAGATATTTATAACACATGAATATTATTATTCTTTTAATAAATAGACTTAAAGAAGGATTCAAAATACTTTTCATCCTAATTACGTTGATGAATAGTGTTTTAGTGTTTTCACAAGAGACATCAACCCAAAATGTTGAAGGAAACACTTCTTCTTATATTTTGAATCAGGCAATTAATTATCTACCAGAAGCAAACTTAACTCACTCAAATCTTAAGCATCTTACTGCATCATTTACAGAAAAATTTTATTCTTGTGAATATTGTCTGACAAAACCAGGCAGTCACACCAAATTAATAACTATAATATCTGAAACCATTTCTGAATCAAACTCACGAAACTCTTCCTTTCTAATAGCGGAATTAACGACCAGCACCTAAGACCTTTCAGTTTAGATCTTTAAAAATTCTATTATTTAATTTTTCAAACTCTGAAAGGAATAATTACATGGAAACTCCTGAAAAAACGGACAAGACAACATCATTCTTATTTTACTTTTTTATTGCTCAGGTAGCTCTGGGTATGCTGGCAGTAGTTGGTTATTTAATTTACTGGTATATAATCGGGTAGGATTTAGCTGAAAAAATAAATCATGTTATGAGTAGTGATAATTCGATTCCAGCAAGGGAACAATGGGGTAGCAGGCTTGGGTTAATCCTCGCTGTTGCCGGTAATGCAGTTGGTCTGGGAAACTTTCTAAGATTTCCTGTTCAGGCTGCACAAAATGGCGGGGGCTCTTTTATGATTCCGTATTTTATCTTCTTTCTTTTACTCGGAATTCCATTGATGTGGATTGAATGGGGAATCGGGAGATATGGCGGTAAGTACAATCACGGCAGTACCCCCGGAATGTTTGATGTTTTGTGGAAAAATTCTTTAGCCAAATATATCGGTGCACTTGGATTGATCATCTCCATGATAATTATGATTTATTATACATACATCGAATCGTGGACACTTGCTTTCAGTTTTTTTTCTGTTCAACAAACATACTTTGGACAAACCAGCCACGACACCATGCGCGGATTTCTTTATAGTTTTCAGGGAAAAGAATCTGGTGAGTTTTTTTCTTCTATATTACCTGCATATGGATTTATGTTAATTACGTTTACTCTTAATTTCTGGATATTATATAAGGGAATATCCAAAGGAATTGAACGACTTGCCAAAATTGCTATACCACTTCTTTTTATCTTTGGAATTATTTTGGCGATAAGAGTGATAATGCTTGGAACCCCTGACCCTTCTCACCCGGAAAATAATGTTGCTAACGGTTTCAGCTTTATATGGAATTTAAATTTTGATCGCCTGAACGAACCAAAAATTTGGTTAGCAGCAGCCGGACAAATATTTTTTACTTTGTCAGTTGGTATGGGCTCAATTCATGCATATGCTAGTTACCTGAAACCAAAGGATGACATTGTGGTTAATGGACTTTCTACTGCTACATTAAATGAATTTGCTGAAATTGGAATTGGAGGTTCAATAGCTATTCCAGCAGCAGCAGCTTTCTTTGGAATAACACTTACGACACAAATTGCATCAGCTGGGGCTTTTGATTTAGGTTTTGTATCAATGCCTTTAATCTTTGAACAAATTCCCCTTGGATTTGTATTTGGTACACTATGGTTTCTTCTATTGTTTCTAGCTGGAATCACCTCATCAGTTGCGATGGGTCAGCCATTCATAGCATTTCTTGAAGATGAATTTGGCTACTCAAGAAAAAAAGCAACAACTGTGCTGGCTGTTATTGTCTTCGTCTCAATTCAGTTTGTTATTTTCTTTTTGAGAGACGGATTCCTGGATGAAATGGATTACTGGGCAGGTACTTTTGGGTTGGTTGTTTTTGCCTTCCTTGAAACTGTTTTATTCATGTGGGTTTTCGGATCCAAAAAGGCATGGGACGAAATGAATGAGGGTGGTGATATAAAAATTCCTGCACTCTTTTTCTTTATTATGAAATATATAACTCCAATCCTTTTACTTTGCATCATGATTTGGTGGGCTCTTCAAGATGCTATCCCAACGCTATTACTGGTTGATGTGGATTCGGAAAAGGTCCCTTATATCTGGGCTGCAAGAATTTTGATGCTTCTTATTTCTTTAGGAATTTTATTTATGATTAAGAAAGCCTGGAAGAAGAAATCGTACTCAAATAAACCGAGTACATAATTATTTAGTTTTAGTAATGAGATATTAATGAATACGTATGCATTATGAATCTGAAGTATACCGCAACTTCCGGTAAAGAAGTTGTTAGAGCAATGGGAATCGTTTTTGGTGATATTGGTACAAGTCCAATTTATACACTGACGATAATTTTCTTTCTGATTTCACCAACACGTGAAAATATTATTGGTGTCCTATCTATAATTTTCTGGACACTTATTATCATTGTTACAATTCAGTATGCGTGGCTTGGCATGTCATTAAGCATTAAAGGTGAAGGTGGAATAATAGTTTTGAAAGAAGCGTTGGTAAGCACTTTAAAAAATGGAAAAAAACTCGGATTTGCTTCTGTATTAGCTTATGTTGGAATTTCATTACTGATCGGCGATGGAATAATTACACCTGCAATAAGCATACTTTCAGCCGTTGAAGGAATGGAACTAATTCCTTTTTTTGGAGATATTCCTTTACATCTTATTGTCGTTATTACAGGCATTATCACAATTTTATTATTCTTAATCCAGACAAGGGGAGTGGATAAAATAGCAAAATCGTTCGGACCAATAATGCTGATTTGGTTTTTTGCCCTCTTCATTTCAGGAGCTTATTATTTAATTATTGATCCATCTATTTTGATCGCAGTAAATCCTTTATACGGAATTGACTTTCTTTTTGGTAATGGTCTCGTTTCATTTTTAATTCTGAGTGATGTAATACTATGTGCAACCGGAGGAGAAGCTCTTTATGCTGATATGGGACATCTCGGTGGAAAATCAATTAAAGTTGCCTGGGTATTTGTATTTATTGCGTTAGTTGTAAACTATTTGGGACAAGGGGCATATTTATTAAAAACTGGTAACAGCTTTCAGCTATTATTTTCTTCAATTAATAATTTATCTCATTTACTTTATATCCCTTTTTTAATCCTAGCTTTACTAGCAACCATAATAGCATCGCAGGCGATGATCAGTGCAGTGATGTCACTTATTTTTCAAGGCATCAATCTCAGAATCTTTCCTATGATGAAAATAAAATATACTTCTACTGAACTCCGTTCTCAGATTTATATTGGTTCAGTTAACTGGTTATTATTAATTGCTGTTTTAATAATGATTTTCATTTTCAAATCATCCGAGAATTTATCAGCAGCTTATGGCCTGGCAGTTACTGCTACCATGACTATAAGTGCGATATTTATGGTTTGGATATTTTGGAACAAAGGAAAAAAAGTAAAATTCTCACTTGCAGTTTTTGTACTGTGTTTCGATCTTATTTACCTTATTTCGGTATTTACAAAAATTCCGGCTGGTGGTTACTGGTCACTTATTATTGCTTTCTTCATCACATTACTGATACAGATATGGCTTAAAGGATCAGACACTTTAAGAAGAAAATTTCGTTCTCTAGATTTAGATATATTTATCACAAGCTTTGAACAATTGTATTCATCGCAAAGTATTTTAAAAGGAGAAGCAGTTTATTTTGCAAGAGTTCTGGACAAAGTTCCACCTTATGTAGTTCACGTCACTCTGAGAAGCGGAATAATCTATGAGAAGAATATCCTTTTTGCAGTTGAAACGGCAGATGTTCCGTACGGGATTAAATTTTCTGAAATGAAAGAAATTACCAATGGATTATTTGGACTTTCTGTTTCAGTTGGATATATGGAAATTCCTGATTTGCCCAAATTATTTAAAACACAGGGTATTTCAGAAAAAGTAATATTTTATGGTGTAGACGACATCAAAACAGATAAAATATTCTATAAAATTTATGCATTTATTAAAAAAGTCACCCCGTCATTTGCTAATTTTTATAATTTTCCATACAACAAACTTCACGGAGTTGTGACCAGACATGAATTATAAAATCTTAGTTACAAATTAATAGAATTATTATTTGATAAATTATTAGAATGATATTATGCAAACAGACCTAATACAGATACCTATTTTTATGCTGATACCATTTATAATAATGTTGTTAGTGATTGCATTGTTTCCACTTTTCTGGAATCACTTTTGGGAAAAGAACAAAAATAAATTATTGATCGCCGTCTTTCTAAGCATCCCCGTGATTATTTATCTACTTATTAACGGCTTAACTGAAAAACTTATTGATACCATAGTATTCGACTATATACCTTTTATAATACTTCTTGGTGCACTCTTTACCATAACTGGTGGAATTTATTTGTCAGGAGATATTGAGGCTAAACCATGGATTAACACGTTGTTTTTAACTATTGGTGCTGTAATTGCATCATTCGTTGGAACTACGGGTGCAGCAATGCTTCTTATCAGACCAGTTATTCAAACAAATAAACAGAGGAAATTCAAAGTTCACACAATTCTATTTTTCATTGGGATTGTAGCAAACTGTGGAGGATTGTTAACACCGTTGGGTGATCCGCCATTATTTATGATGTACTTGCGAGGAGCCCCATTTGAATGGTTTTTCAATTTACTTCCGGAGTGGTTATTCGTAAATGTAATCTTGTTGATTATATATTTTTTATTCGATACCTATTATTACAAAAAGGAAGACTTGAACTCTATTCGAATCGACAAATCCTCAATTCGTCCTTTAAAACTTCAAGGTAAAAGAAATTTTATTTTTCTTTTAATTGTAATTTTTGCTGTTGCTTTTTTGAATGAAGAGTATTTAACCGTTATTCATTCAAATCATTTATTAAAGTTTATTCGGGAAGCTGTGATACTGTTAGCTGCATATTTATCTATACTGGTAACTCCAAAATTATTAAGAGTTTCGAATAATTTTACCTGGAAGCCAATAGAGGAAGTTGCTTATTTGTTCCTGGGAATATTTATAACCATGGTACCCTGTCTACTGTATCTTGAAGAAAATGCAAAATCTCTTGGATTAACAACAGCATCTCAATTTTATTATTACACAGGTCTGTTAAGTAGTTTTTTAGATAACACGCCGACCGCCGTAACTTTCCATTCACTGGCAAAGGGATTGGGAGCTAACTATGGTCTCTTAATAGCAGGAATTCCGGAGGAAATTTTAAAAGCTATCTGTGTTGGTGCCGTTTTTTTTGGCAGCATGACTTATATCGGCAATGGACCAAATTTTATGGTTAAAACTGTAGCTGAAGAAAATAATATTAAGATGCCTGACTTCTTTAGTTATATGATAAAATTTTCATTGATCATCCTTTTACCCGTATTCATTATCGTTCAATTAATAATTTTGTAGAAAACGTTGGCATTTATGAAACTGGAAAATTTGAATCCCTGGCATCTTGTCTCTCCTGGCGACAAGTCGCCTGATATAGTCAATAGTATTATTGAAATTCCCAAAGGATCGAAAGCAAAATATGAGCTCGATAAAAAAAGCGGATTACTGAAACTTGACCGTGTTCTTTTTTCAGCAGTGCATTACCCTGCAAATTACGGATTCATCCCGCAAACATATTGCGAAGATAATGATCCACTCGATATTCTTGTCATTTGTTCAATTGATGTTGATCCGCTTTGTATTATTGAGACAAAAGTTCTAGGTGTTATGCATATGGTTGATGAAGATATGAAAGATGATAAAATTATTGGTGTTGCAAAAAATGATATAGCACTTAATTATATAAATGAATTAGACGAACTTCCACCGCATACCATGGTTGAACTTCAAAGATTTTTTGAAGATTATAAAAAGTTGGAGAATAAAAAGGTAAAAGTAAAAGATTTTCTTGGGAAGAAGGAAGCATATAAAATCATAAATGAAAGTCTGGATTATTATAATAAAAATATCTCACTAAATAGTAAATAATTA
>CAVORE010000006.1:0-31734 GCA_963698525.1 uncultured Ignavibacteriaceae bacterium
TGCTGAAAGGACAAACAACCACCGAAACAAAGTAAAAGAAGGGGGCTTTATCCAAGCCCCCGATGTTTACACAAAACAAAAAACCGCAGTAGAAACCCCCAACGATTTAGAGAAAATTTTTATTTTCCGCACCAAGAATCCAGCATCAGGTATCTACTTAGTAAACAACAGCACAACTCTCTGGCAACATTGGACTTAATTTAATCTCCATTCACAGAGATACCTGCAAAAAGAAGGAGGAACATTTATACCTAAGAAAGCTCCTCTTTCTTCCTCTCCAATTCCTCCCATCTCACATAAAGCCTCCTTACCTTTTCTTTTGCTACATCACGCTGAAGATTAAGTTGATTTGTTTGAGCTGCATACTTTTCATAAAATTCCGGCGAGGCAAATATTTTTTCAATTCTCTCAACTTCTGATTCAGCCTCAATTATTTTTTCTTCAATCGATTCGAACTCAAGAGCATCCTTATAGCTTAATTTTTTTTGTTTTGGTTTAACCCGTAAGTCTTCTTTTTTCTGTTTTGGTCTTGACGGTTCTTCTTCTCTGACCCGCAGATTTCTTTTTTCTCTATAATAATCATAGTCACCTTCGCTGTAATAAATTTCTCCATTACCTTCTAAAGCAAGTATGCCGTTGCATACACGGTTGAGAAAATATCTGTCGTGACTAACAACTATAACACATCCTTCAAAAGCTATTAATGCCTCTTCAAGAATTCTTAATGTCGGAAGATCAAGATCATTCGTTGGTTCATCAAGCATCAGAAAATTCCCGCCGGCACATAAAATTTTAGCAAGCGTTAGCCTGCTTTTTTCTCCGCCTGAAAGTCTGCTTACTTGTGTGTTGATTCTGTCGTCGGTAAAAAGAAACCTTCTTAAGTATGTCCAGACACTTAATTGATATTTACCGAATTTGATTGTTTCACTTCCTTCACCAATTGCATTAATAACAGAGTCTTCGTCATTCAATAAAAGCCTTGCCTGATCGACATAATTAAACTGGGTGGTTTCACCAACTTCAATTTTTCCTTTTGAAGGATTTAATTCTCCTAAAATTATTTTAAGAAGAGTTGTTTTCCCCGTGCCATTTTGCCCAACGACCCCAATTTTCTTTCCGGCCTCAAAAATGAAATCAAAGTTTTCGAAAAGAATTTTCCCGCCAAGCTGAATCCCGACATTCTTTAATTCAACAACTTTCTTTCCCAAACGTTCAGCTGGCGGAATAATAAGTTCAACATTCAACTCAACTTCATCATTCGATTGAGAAGACACGTCATAAAAATTATCAAGCCTGCTTTTCGATTTTGTTCTTCTGGCTTTTGGTCCACGCCTTACCCATTCAAGTTCGCGTTTCAAAAACATTTGTCTCTTACGTTCTTCAACTTCTTTAACTGCCTGCCGTTCGGCTTTGTTGATGAGATATTCTGTATAGTTGCCCTGGTGTGAATAGAAAGTACCTGATGCTAATTCAACAATCCTGTTTGCAATTCTATCAAGAAAGTAGCGGTCGTGAGTTACAAAGATGCATGTGCCATTGTACCCGGCAAGAAAATTTTCGAGCCATTCGATGGCTTTTGTATCAAGATGATTTGTCGGTTCATCCAGTATTAACAGGTCGGGTTTTGAAATCAATGCCTGGCAAAGTGCAACACGCCGCTTTTCTCCACCAGAAAGCGTTGTAATATTTCTAGTTGCTTCGGGTGCATTTAATGCCTGGATAAGAGAATTAATTCGTTTATCAAGATTCCACGAGTCCATTTGCATAATCATTACTTCAAGATGATGTTTGTTGGGAGCGTCAAATGGAGTGCTCTCGTATTCTTTAATTAAATTTGTTTCAGCTAGTGCCCCGGCAAGAATATTTTCATAAACGTTTAATGATTCATCAAGACTAAACTCCTGCCGCAGAAATCCTGTAACGAGATTTTTTTTCTTCGCTACTTCACCTGAATCCGGAGGCATTATTCCGGAAATAATTTTTAGAAATGTGGATTTCCCGGCACCGTTTTTTCCTACTAATCCTATGCGGTCGCCTTCGTGAACACTTAATGAAGCTTTATCAAGAATGATCTGTTCACCGAAGTGAACTTCTAATTCCAAAGCGGTTAAAATAACTGGAGTAACATTATCCGGCATACGTTCTAATAATTCCGATAATAAATTGAGGAGCAAATATACTGTAAGCGTTATAAGTAAGCATCACCATAATTTATTTGAGTTAGTATTCTATAACTTTAATTTAACATATAATTGTTAGGAGAATAAAAAGTTATTTAATTTACTCAAACAGGATATTGATTAATGAATAAAATTAAACGCGCTGATGTGAAAACCGGTATGCATGTAAAAGTAGTAATAAAAGAAAATCAACGGACAGGAGAACTTACCGAAGGATTTGTAAAAGATATCCTCACTAAATCTCCCAAGCACCCACACGGAATAAAGGTTCGACTTGAAACAGGCGAAGTTGGGCGTGTTAAAGAAATACTGGAATAAAATTTTTGATTTGCGTTGATGATTAGACTAATTGTAAAAGCTATAATTTAAACGGAGCAGACCAAAGAGATAGCTCATCGAATACGGTTACTAATTCGTGTAGGTTAAAATTGGTGGAGAGGTAATTTTTCATAATTCTTTTTCAGTCTTTATTAAATTCAATAAATTCTACAGGGGCACCGTTTTCAATTATCATTGCGGTTCGTACTCCTTTTGATGGAGTTGCAATTTCCCCGATTAACTGTTTTCCTTTAATAGCATTATCAAGATCATCTACTTCGAAAGCTATGTGCGGAACTTTCTGGATTATTTCAGAAATCGGACTGTCTTTTTCAAAACGCATCCATTCAATTCCAAATTCACTTGTATCAAATCCTGAAACATAAAATTTATATTGTTCCAAATATTTTTCATTTGGTTTATGCTCAGTTGTAGGTATACCGATATGATGAAAACGCATTCCCTTTTTAGAAACGGCAAGAGGCGGTTCGTGGTCTTTTCTTTTTATTTTGTCCTTTTTCATTTGCTGATATGTTCGTGTTGAAATAGTTTAAAAAATTGCTCACAAATACCTTTCAGTTTCTTACTAAAATATGATAATCCTTTCCAAAGAAAACAACGGTTAAAATATAAAAAAAACCGCAGAAGTTATTTCCTGCGGTTTATAACAAGCCAGACTATTGATGACTGACAGGGTCGCACTGTGGCAGAAATTAGCGTAACAGAATCATCTTTTTTGTTTGAATAAAAGATCCGGCAATTATTTGATAAAAATATATTCCAGATGGAACCTGGATACCATAATCATCCGTACCATCCCAAATAAGAGAATAATTTCCTGACGAGTAAATATTATTTTCTAATATCTTAACTCTTTTCCCTAACAAGTTAATTATTTCTATGTAAACGTTACTTTCTACTGATATTGAAAATCCAATATTTGTTGTTGGATTAAAGGGATTGGGATAATTATCATATAATTTTGTTTCGTATGGAACTACTTTATTTCTGTCGTCTTCAGTTGAGGTAATAACTAATGGGAATGATGAAGGCAAACAATTGTAGCCGGATATTATCAATTCAGCATTTCCAATTTCTGTAATTGGCGGATCTAAAGTAATATTGGAGTTACCCAGTATGTCTGTATTACTAACGCCATACAATATGCTGTCTTTCAAGATCACACAAGTTAATCCCTCCACAGGTGTTCCCTCGGAAGTAACCGATACATCAATAGAAGATGTCCCGGGTTGAATTGAAGATTGATAACTCGTTTGAATATTAATCGGGTCGGCTGTCCATATTCCCATTGCAGGATCACCCAAAACATTATTACAGTAGAAGCACCATCGCAAAGCTCCTTCTTCCCATTGCCCTGATGCTGTTACCCAGGGGGCGGTTTCAATTTTAGATTCTAAAAAGGCCTCACCAATTCTGTATAATTTATCATGATACAAGGCATCTGCAAACTCACGCTGCAGGTGGGTAGAAGGTCCTTCGGTTTGACCTTCATTAAACCAACCATACCGCGAATTTCCTATAAACGCCACTGCAAAATTTGAAATATTTACCATTCTTTCGGCGATGCAATCGGAATGATCAAAGCCACCACAATTGCAGCCGGTTGTATTTACCAAGGTGTAATTGTGAATAACACCATTAACTTGTGAAAAATTTTCATTTGTAATATCGCCATCAGATAATCTCATCACATAATTATAATTTGAATGCCCGGCGTGGTGGATAAAAGATTTTCCTTCATTGATTTTTGAAATTAATGTACTTGCTGACCAATAACCTAAATCCCTGTCATACAGTTTTTGAATATTGTCTTCGATAGGAATGCCAATAGTTGTATAGCCGTTATCATCATGATATCCAATTAGTAAGTCTAAATAATCACCACCCCAGGTTTGTGGAGAAGACCATAAATCTTCACCAGCTAATAAAGGCATATCCAATTCATTTAACACAGGGCTTTCCTGGTAAGATTTAATTTTATTTATCATGTTATTTAATTCAGATAAATTGCTTACCGGTATACGGGCAATAGAAATTTCTGGCAGTAGATCATCTTCACCAATTTCTCCCCATAAATTGTTGCCATTATCATTCCATGTTCCATCTAAAGCTGAGTAATATAAATCTGCGGGTATATCATTGTCTTCATATACAATAGAAGATTGAACCTGACAATAGAATCCGCGATATGGAATGTACTCAACGTCTCCACCGAGAAGTACATACTCTATATTATTGTTTTGATATTCCTGTAATATGAAACTTCGAATTTTTTCCTGGGCGTCTTGTCCTGTTGATGATGCGTAAATTGAATCTGTTGAAACAATTTTTGCCTTAAGTCCCCTAATGCGATATAAATATATAAGATCTAAAAAATCATCTTCAAATTGTGATGGTGAAATTATTAATAGTTGGTAGCCATTGTTGTTAAGAATTTTTTTGGGATAAAGATTAATCAAATCGGGATTTTGTACAAACCTCTCAACTCTTTTTAACACTTCGTTATTTGAAGTTAATTTTGTCAGTGCATCATTAGCTTTTGAATCTTTTAGCGAATGAATTCTTATTGTTATCTTTTTATAAAACGAAACCTTTCCTGATGCTGGAAAATATTTTAAAGGAGTAAAGGTAGAAAGAGCAATTGAGTATCCATTCATATATTGTGTTATTAATTCCCCTGTTTGTGATGATGGATAAGCGTTCGTCATAGAATATATGAGTTCGTTCTTAACAAATTCACCACTAGTATTTTCTGAGATTGGACGAAAGTACTGCTGCGGGTAAATTGTAAAATTTCCGGGAATGGTAACTTCATCTTCCCCAATCATTTCAATTGATTCTGCAATTTCACCTGGTGGCAATAATAACAATACAGAATGATAAGGGAGAACGGGTTCGCCCAGTCTTCCTGTAAGTAAGGTATTATTAAAATTGATTGTCTCGTGATTAGCTGTTTGAACTATCTTGTAGTTATCAAAATAATAAGTTTTTTCAATAACCTGAGCTTTAATATTAACAGAAATACAAAGGAGAGATAAGAGGATAAGTTTAATTTTTATCATGATAAAACCTGAAATTATTATTCAAAATATAATTAAGCGTAATTCTATCATCAATGAAAAAACCGCAGAAGTTTTGTCCTGCGGTTTAAGTAATTTTGCTAATTAAAAAATCAATGATAGTTTAAAATATCCATAAAACAAAATTATTTTTCCAAGTTTTGCTAAGATTTTACCATATGATGCGGAACGATATGCCATTCAGGATGGAATCCGATTTTCCGATTCCAACTAAATTGTAATGCTGAAGCTATTGTAGTTTAGAAAAAATACTTATCTGAAACAATAAATCGCGGCAGAAGAATCTTGAATCAAACCTCGTTAAACTAATGATAAAAATCAAGAGGGATTAATCAAGGATGAGGATTTCTTTAGTTAATTTCAAATTTGTAACACAGTAGAAGTTCTTTCAGGCGGTTAAATTACTTTTCATTATTACTGTTAAGAATGCCGGCTCTATTTGCTAAACACTAATCCGGATTTTTCGCCAACATTTACTTTAATTGTATCGCCATCAACAAAATTACTTGCAAGCAATTCCTGTGAAAGGGGATTGATAAGATATTTTTGTATTACTCTTTTTAATGGTCGTGCGCCGTAAGTCACATCGTAGCCAAGATGTGCAAGCCAGTCTTTTGCTTCATCGGAAACATCAAGAGTAATTTCTTTAGCGTTCAGCATTTTCTGTACACGCTCAAGTTGTATATCAACAATTTTTCTAATCTCTAATCTTGATAAAGGTTTGAAGAGAACGATTTCATCTATCCTGTTTAAAAACTCAGGACGTATTGTTTTTCTCAACAAGTCGTGCATCTGCTGTCTCAGCTCACCCATAAAAGTTTCAACGTTATCTTCATCAAATGCTTCAAGTCTATCCTGAATAATATGAGAGCCAAGGTTTGAAGTCATTATTATAATTGCGTTTTTAAAATTTGACAGTTCGTCCCTGGTTATCGGTTAATCTTCCGTCATCCAGAACCTGGAGCAAAACATTAAAAACATCCGAATGTGCTTTTTCAATTTCATCAAGCAATACAACAGAATAAGGTCTTCTTCGCACGGCTTCTGTTAACTGCCCGCCTTCTTCATATCCAACATATCCTGGAGGTGCGCCGATCAATCGTGATACAGAAAACTTTTCCATATACTCGCTCATATCAATTCTGTATCATTGCGTGTTCATCATCAAAAAGAATTTCTGCAAGTGCGCGTGCAAGTTCTGTTTTTCCTACACCAGTCGTACCAAGAAATATAAAGGAGCCGATAGGCCGGTTAGCATCCTGCAATCCCGAACGCGAACGTCGGATAGCATTTGAAACTGCAGAAACAGCTTCATCCTGTCCTATCACCCGTTTATGTAATTCATCTTCCAATTTTAGAAGTTTGCTTCTTTCACTTTCCAACATTCTGCTGACAGGAATTCCCGTCCACTTTGCAACAACTTCGGCAATATCCTCAGCATCAACTTCTTCCTTTAGCATTTTTTTATCTTTTTGAGTGTCAGTAAGACGCTGTGTCTCTTCTTTCATTTGCTTTTCGAGATTTACAATTCTGCCGTAACGTATCTCTGCAACTTTTCCAAGATCACCTTCGCGTTCATACTTTTCTGCTTCAAGCTTAAGATTTTCAATCTCGCTTTTCATCGTTCGGATTTTCTGAATCTTCTCTTTTTCAATATCCCAATGAGTACGAAGTGTTGATCGTTCGGAGTTAAGTTCGCTCAGTTCATCTTGCAATTCTTCAAGTCTTTTTGCAGATGCATCATCTTTCTCTCGTTTTAATGCTTCCCGCTCTATTTCGAGTTGTTTTACTTTTCGTTCAAGCGCATCAAGCTCTTCCGGCATAGAATCAATTTCAATTCTTAGTTTAGAAGCTGCTTCGTCAATCAGATCAATTGCTTTATCCGGAAGAAATCTGTCTGTTATATATCTGTCAGAAAGCTGAGCTGCTGCAACAATCGCACCATCCGTTATTCTAACACCGTGATGAACTTCGTAGCGTTCTTTAAGTCCACGCAAAATAGAAATCGTATCTTCTTCTGATGGTTCAGCTAACAAGCACAGGTTGAAAACGTCTTTCAAGTGCAGCATCTTTTTCGATATGTTTTCTATATTCATCAAGGGTTGTTGCACCAATTGCATGTAACTCACCGCGAGCTAAAGCTGGTTTTAAAATATTTGCTGCATCCATTGCACCTTGTGTTGCACCTGCACCAACAAGAGTATGAAGCTCATCAATGAAAAGAATAATTTCTCCATTTGATTCCTGAACTTCTTTAATTACAGCTTTCAATCTTTCTTCAAACTGTCCTCGGAACTGTGTTCCCGCAACAAGAGCTCCCATATCTAAAGCAACAATTCTTTTTGTTTTTAAATTTTCAGGAACATCTCCTGTTACTATCCTGTGTGCTATTCCTTCAGCAATAGCTGTTTTACCGACTCCGGGTTCACCGATTAAAACAGGATTATTTTTTGTTCGTCGTGATAAAACTTGAAGCACTCTGCGAATTTCTTCATCTCTGCCAATAACAGGATCAAGTTTTCCCTCTTTAACTAATTCATTTAAATCTCTTCCATACTTTTCTAAAGATTGATAAGTATCTTCTGGATTTTGAGATGTTACCCGTTGTGTTCCGCGAATTTCTTTTAGGGCAGTAAGAGTATCTTTATAATTAATTCCATTGTCACGTAAAAGTTGTCCTGCTTTTCCTTTATCGTTGGATAAGGCAAGCAAGAATATGTTCCGTTGAAACGTAATCATCTTTTAAGTTGCGGGCTTCTTCAGCAGCAACATCAAATACTTTACCTAAGGGTTGAGACATTTGCTGATTGCCCAAACCTGTCCCACTTACTTTGGGAAGTGTTTCGAGAAGCTCTACAACTTTTAATTTAACTGCATTAAAGTTTCCGACTGTTTTCTTTATGACATTCTCAGCAACATTTCCACTTTCCTGTACGATTGAAGCAAGAACGTGTTCCGGTTCAACAATCTGGTTATTATAATTTTGTGCAATCTCAATTGCACTTTGCACAACTTCCTGTGCTTTTACTGTTAGTCTATTAAAATTAAACGACATAATATATCCTTATAAACACTTCACACTTCGACCTTCCTGCCGGTAGGCAAGCTTCGCTCAGTGTGACAATCAAACACCGAACATTAAGCCTTGATCATTTATCACTCTTCGAAGAAGCATAAAGTTCACTTGCTTCGGTTAACATTTTATTTAATCTGTTTACAAGCTTATGCGGATCATCAAGATTTCCCTCAAGCAGCAATGCCGATTCATAAAGCTGCTCGGTTGTATCCACAATGAATTGATCGCTTGAGTCTTTCTTAAATACATTCAATAAATTTCTAATAAGCTTGTGGTCTTTATTTATTTCCATCAGTCTTTTCTGTGCCGGAAGTGTCATCCCCTGGTTAGACATTTTAAGAATCTTCTGCATTGTTGATGACATTGTATCATCGGGATTTATTAAGCAAGATGGACTTCCCTTCAGGCGGGTTGATTCTTTCACTTCTGTAACTTTGTCTCCAAGAATATCTTTCATTCTGGAAAGCAAAGAATCGAAATGTTTTTCATCTTCTTTGGTTAGAATTTCTGCAGAGTCTTCTTTCTTTTCAACATCTTCAAGCTTATCAAGTTCTTTTAACTCAGCACCATCAACAGATTTGAATTCAAAATCTTTATGCTTGCGAATTGATGTAACAACAAATTCATCAACCGGATCGTACAGATAAAGTACTTCCAGGCCTTTTGCTTTAAAAATTTCAAGATGCGGATTAAGATCTATCGCTTCCCTGCTTGCACCTAACGCATAATAAATTTCTTTCTGATCTTTTTTCAATCTTGAAGTATATTCTTCCAGAGAAACAAGCTCTTTCTCATCTTTGCTTGCAGATGAATTAAATCGTAAGAGCTGTTGATATTTATCAGCATTTGAAAAATCCATATAGCCAAGCTTAAAAATCTTTCCATGCTCTTTCCAGAATTCAGCGTAATGTTCGGGGGTATCTTTAGCAATCTTAATTAATTGTGAAAGAATATTACTTGTAACACTTTGTGCAATTTTTGTAAAGATAATGTTTTCCTGCAGCGTTTCGCGGGAGATATTTAACGGCAGATCTTCAGAATCAACAACACCCTTAACAAAACTTAAATATTCGGGCAGCAAATCTTTATTTTGATGCTGGATCAAAACTCTTCGTACGTATAAATCCAATCCGTAATCATCCCGATTGAAACGCCAATATTCATAGCTTTTCTTTGGAATAAACAATAATGTGTTAAACTGAATAGGCGCATCTACGGAAGTATGGATTGTTTCAAATGGACCTTCGTTATCGTAAGTTAAAAACTTGTAGAACTCATCATATTGTTCTTTTTTAATTGATGATTTTGGTTCACGCCAGATAGCAGCAATAGTGTTTACTTTATCTTTTTCCAGGTAAATAGGGGAAGAAATAAAGTTAGAATGTTTTTTAATTATTCCCTCTAAACGATATTTATCTGCAAATTCTTTTGCATCATCTTTAAGGTGAATTTCAACTGTGGTTCCGCGGTTTATTTTTTCATCAATATCAGAGACTTCATAATCACCGGCTCCATCGGATTTCCATTCAACAGCAGACTCATCTTTCTTATAAGATTTTGTTTTAATTATAACTTCCTTTGCAACCATAAACACCGAATAAAATCCGATTCCAAACCTTCCAATAATATTGTTCATCGCTTCTTTACTCTCAGAAAGCTGTTTTAAAAATTCTTCCGAGCCTGATTTAGCAATTGTTCCAATATTTGCAATAATTTCATCGCGGGTCATCCCAATTCCTGTATCTGATATCGTTATGATATTTTTCTTTTCATCAAACCCGATTTTAATTTCAAGTGGTAAATCTTTATCAGCAAAGTCGGTTCCTTTAGTAGACTCGAATCTCAACTTATCTAGCGCATCCGAAGAGTTGGAAATTAACTCACGCAGAAATATTTCTCTGCTTGTGTAAAGCGAATGGACTAAAATATCCAGCAGTTTTTTAGTTTCTGCTTTAAATTCAAATTTTGTTTTATGATGTTCGGTCATTTATTTCTCCTTATAATTTTCTATGTGTTATTTTCACCCTTCGATTGCATTGTTACACGCGATGACCAAATTGTCATTCCTGCGAAAGCAGGAATCCATTAGTAATAAATTAGATTCCGCATCAAGTGCGGAATGACACCAAAGCATTATTCGGACCGCAATGTTTTAAGTTTATTAAATAATTCTTTCTCTTCTTTGCTCAGTCCCTTAGGAATTGTAACAAGTATCTTTACAAACAAATCTCCTCGACCGGAATCATTATTCATCCCAAGATTTTTCAGTCTTAAAGTTTTTCCTGATTCTGTTCCCTCGGGAATTGAAATGCTAATTGTTTTTCCATCCAAAGTTTTGATATTTTCTTTCCCACCAAGCACAGCAGTAAATAGATCAACATCCAGATTATAGTATAAATCATTTTCTTTTATTTCATAAAATGGATGACGAAGTATGTGAAGGTTTAAATATAAATCGCCTTTTTCACCGCCTGCAATTTTAGATCGTCCCATTCTTTTTAGTCTAAGCTTCTGTCCATCTTTTGTCCCCGGATTAATTTTTATTTTTAATTTCTTTCCATCAATATTAATTTGTCTTTCGCTTCCATTAAACACATCTTCAAGCGTAACATTCATGTTTGCTTCAACATCAATCGCTGTTTTCTGTTGTTGAGTTCTTCCGCCAAATCCTCTTCCACTACCACCAAAAAAAGATTCAAAGAAATCTGAAAAGCCACCATCCATGTCTCCGAAAATATCACCAAGGTTTCCGGAAAATTCATAAGTTGTTCCACCACCTCTTTGTGCACCGCCAAACTGAGAAAAGAAATCATCAAATCCGCCGCCCGCATGCTGATACTGTTTCCAGTTGGCGCCGAGTGTATCGTACTTCTTTCTTTTGTCCGGATCACTCAAAACTTCATTAGCTTCGGTGATCGCTTTAAATTTATCTTCGGCAGCTTTGTTGTTGGGATTCCGGTCAGGATGATATTTCATTGCTAGCTTTCGATAAGCTTTTTTGATTTCATCCCGCGAGGCAGATTTATCAACACCGAGTATTTTATAGTAATCTTTAAATTCCATTTTTAGGCATCATATATAATCGCTTATGCAAATTTAAACAAAAGAAAAGGGTAACCGTTAAGCTACCCTTCTATATTCTCACCATCTACTCTGAATTATTTCACCTTGATCTCAATTTCTTTTGGTTTTGCTTCTTCAGCTTTTGGGATAGTTATGGTTAACTGTCCATTGTCAAAGTCAGCATTTATTTTTTCTGCCTGAATTAATTCAGGAAGATTAAATGATCTGAAATATTTGCCGTAAGATTTTTCGATGCGATGGCACTTTGCATCTTTAGTTTCAGATTCCTGAGCTCTTTCTCCGCTGATGTTTAGTCTTCCATTTGTGAACGAAATTTTGACATCTTCTTTTTTAATTCCGGGTAAGTCAACCTTCAAAGTGAAGTTGTCATTGTTTTCGTAGATGTCCGTTAGCGGCATCCATACAGCGTTCTCATATTCAGCATCAACTTCTTTGCTTTTAGAAATGCCAAATCGGTTTTCAAGTGAGTTAAACATTTTGTTAAACTCTCTTTCGAAATCAAAAAGATCTCTAACCGGGTTGAATTTTACTAGTGTCATTGTATCCTCTCCTTTTATATTTGTTGTTTTTAAATTTCTATTTTGTATCTGTCTGTTTATTTCAATCAGTGTGCCGATAGCCGAGACCACCCGTAACACATTGTAATACAATAACTTGCGGGAATATGTGATCACTCTTTGGTTTGTGACAATATGGCGCACATATGTCAATAATTCTAATTATTGCACATAGTCGACACAATAATCTGCCAAAACTACAATTTTGCTGGTTTGGGTAAAACAGTGGCAATCTAATCTTTTAGGGCATATAATTGGTAAACCTTTTACAATTAGTTATTTTTGCATCCTTAAAATGAGCGATTATTCCAAGTGAAAGAAGATACAATAATAGCACTCGCAACGCCCGCAGGGGTTGGAGCAATTTCGGTAATACGGATCAGCGGTCCACACGCTTTTTCTATTTCGGATAAATTTTTTAGAGGGAAAAGCAATATATCGGAAGCAGCGTCCCACACTATTCATTATGGAGATATTTTCAACTTAGACGATGTTCACATAGATGACGTTTTGATATCTGTTTTCAGGGCTCCAAACTCATATACCGGAGAGGACAGTGTTGAAATAAGTTCGCATGGAAATCCACTAATAATCCAAAAGATTATTGAGTTATTTGTTAATGATGAAAATGTCAGGTTAGCTGAACCCGGTGAATTTACAAAAAGAGCTTTCCTTAACAATCGTATTGATTTAGCAAAAGCCGAAGCAGTTGCAGATATAATAAGCTCCAGGACAGAGGCATCTTTCCGTGGTGCGAGAAATCAATTGGATGGATTATTATCTAAAAAAGTTACTGAATTACGCGAAAAGCTAATAAATTCTTCGTCTTTAATTGAGTTAGAGCTGGATTTTGCCGAGGAAGATATTGAGCTCGTCAATCAGGATGAGCTGCTGAAAAGAATAGATTCCATAATTATCGAAATAGACACTCTTTTAGAATCATATTCTTTCGGAAGAATTATAAGAGATGGCGTTAACGTTGCAATTGTAGGAAAACCAAATGTAGGGAAGTCATCATTATTAAACTACATTCTCAAAGAATCCAGGGCTATTGTTAGTGAAATTCCCGGAACTACCAGGGATGTCATTCGTGAAGAAGTATCAATTGATGGAATTTTATGCAGGTTGTTTGATACCGCCGGAATAAGAATTTCTGAAGATTTCCTCGAAAAAGAAGGAATTCTAAGAAGCCAGGAAACAGTAAGAAATGCAGATGTTATCATTTTTTTAGAAGATGTTCAACAGGGCGAGTCCAAAGAGCTTTTTAAAGATTTATTGAGCTTAGCCAGTCCGGATAAGATCATCCGGGTTATAAACAAAATTGATTTGAACGAAAACTATCCTGGAAACGCCGAGGTTAAAATATCGGCAAAAACAGGGCAGGGAATTGATCAACTCTTTAAAGCCCTTAAGGAAAAGGCGATTGGAACAGAAAACTATACCGAAAAGACAGCCGTTGTTACCAATCTAAGGCACCACAACTGCCTTAAGAGATCAAGGGAAAATTTGATAAATGCAAGAGAATCAATTTTGAAAAAAATGAGTGGCGAATTTATTTCTGTTGATCTAAGAAACGCCGAGATGAATCTTGCCGAAATTATTGGAGAGGTTACTTCAGACGATATTCTAAATAACATTTTTATGAAATTTTGCATAGGAAAGTAGTGCTTTAGTTTCACGTGAAACGGAATTGTTTCGTAATTGGCAAATATTCTTGTTTCACGTGAAAACAAAAAAGCTTAAAAAATGAAGAATTTTGATATTCTTGTGGTTGGCGGCGGACATGCCGGAATTGAAGCGGCTTCTGCTGGTGCACGAATGGGATGTTCTGTTGGTCTCATCACCATGGACAAATATGCGCTTGGAAGAATGTCTTGTAATCCTGCAATTGGCGGAACGGCAAAAGGTCATTTAGTCCGCGAAATAGATGCTCTTGGTGGAATTATGGGACAAATTGCTGATCGGACGGGAATTCAATTCAGAATGTTAAATCGTTCTAAAGGTCCCGCTGTTTGGTCTTCCCGTTGTCAATCCGATAGAGAATTATATTCTAAGGAAGCATATCGTGTAATCGCATCTACCGGGAATATTGAAATTGTTGAGGCCTCGGCAACTGAAGTTCTAGCTGATAATGGAAAGGTTATCGGTATACGAACTGCGAGCGGGGAAGAGATTCTTTGCAAAGCTTTGATTCTTTCCTCGGGAACCTTTTTAAATGCTTTAATGCACACAGGTTTGAACAAAACCAGCGGCGGAAGATTTGGTGAACCGCCAGCAACCGGAATAACTGAATCACTAGCAACTCTTGGATTTGAATATGGTAGATTGAAAACCGGAACTCCACCTCGCTTAAAAAAGGATTCTATCAATTGGGATATTCTTGAAGAACAGCCAGGAGATGAAAATCCACAGCCATTTTCTCATCAAACAGATCTTTCTCAGTTTCCTTTTCTTCCTCAAGTAAGTTGCCACATTACTTATACGGATCAAACGGTGCACAAAATTTTAGAGAAAGGATTTGCAGAATCACCTTTGTTTACAGGCGTGATAAAGGGTGTCGGTCCTCGCTATTGTCCATCGATTGAAGATAAGATTGTTCGCTTTGCGGATAGAGATCACCACCAGCTTTTTCTTGAACCGGAAGGTTTAGATTCTGATCAGATTTATCTTAATGGATTTTCATCTTCTTTAGCTGCCGAAATTCAACTTGAGGCACTTCGTAAAATTGTAGGATTAGAAGAAGTTGAAATGGTTCGTCCCGCTTATGCTGTTGAATATGATTTCTTTCCTCCTCATCAAGTTGATTTAACTTTAGAAACGAAATTAATTAAAGGCTTATACTTCGCCGGGCAAATAAATGGAACATCCGGATATGAAGAAGCTGCCGCTCAAGGTTTGGTTGCTGGTATAAATGCCGCACTAAAGATTCAAGGCAAACCAGAATTTGTGTTAAAGAGAAGCGAAGCTTATATCGGAGTTATGATAGATGATCTTGTTAATAAATCAACCGATGAACCATACCGAATGTTTACATCACGTGCCGAACATAGATTACTTCTGCGGCAAGATAATGCTGATAGAAGATTAATGAAATATGGTTTTGAGTTTGGTTTGATTGGTTCGGAATTAGCGAATACTGTGAGCAGCAGGGAAGAATTAATTAACAAGGAGTATTCATTTCTGTAGCAATACAAAACTTCATGCCAGAGAGATCAATGTGTTTTTGGAATCAGTTGGATCGTCAAAAATTGATTCAACAGAAACAATCTCAAAACTTTGTAAGCGACCGGAACTAAATCTTCAGCAGATTTTATCTTTGAATGGATATGCAGAGAATTCTTTGATACAGAATCTACTTGCAGATCCGGCAGCTTTAGAGCAAGTAGAAATTGAATTGAAATATGAGGGTTATATTCAACGTCAACATGAAACCGTTAGTCGGTTTGAGAGATATGAAGAAACCAGCATTCCTTCGACATTGAATTATTTGAACTTAAAACAATTGTCTGCCGAAGGAAGAGAAAAACTTCATAAAGTTAAGCCCCGTTCTATAGGGCAAGCGTCGCGTATCTCGGGTGTTACACCTTCAGATATTTCTGTTTTATTGGTATATTTGAAAAACTAATTTTTAAGGACATGCATGCCGTCCTCTAAGCAGGAACTCTACCTTAAAGAACTACAAAACCTTTGTTGGGAAAACGGATTTAACCCTGAGCCGATGCGAACAGAACGGCTCGCCTTCTTTGCACAGCTTGTTGCTGATAAAAATAAATCAGTAAATCTTATTTCAAGAAGAGATGTTAATTCTATAATTGAAAATCATGTTTTTATCTCTGCATACATTTCTCAATATGTTCCGGATAAATCAATAAAATTTCTGGATATAGGAACCGGGGGAGGTTTTCCAGGTATTCCGCTTGCAATTATGCGTCCGGAGATGCGCGGTGTTCTTGCCGATTCAACCGGAAAGAAAATAGAAGCTGTAAAAGAGTTTATTGATAAACTCAAACTCAGCAATGTGGTTGCGGAGAATGACAGAGTTGAAAGTCCTGAATTTATAGAACAACACAAAGACTCGTTTGATATTATTGTTAGCCGCGGAACTGTTCCGCTAATTATTCTCTTTCGTTATTCACTGCCGCTGGTTAAAGATAAAGCATACATAATGGCAATGAAGGGCGGGAATCTGGATGAGGAGTTCAAGAAAGCGGAGATCAAATACAAATCCTTTATAAAGAAGTCAACCATTTATGAACTCCACTACAAACCATCCAACATCCGCAACAAAAAAGGCAAGAGGTTGGTGCTGATTGAATTGAATAAGTAGTGATAATAATCCCCTGATATTTTATTTTCTTAACCTTGGTATTTGGTGAACAGGTCACTGACTTTCGTTATTCTTTTAACATTACATTTTGTCGGATTCGCTCAAACCGCTTCTGAAACCGATAACGACTTTGAGAAATTCTTTAAAGTCGGTGGGGATGTTATTACCCAACCCGCAAAATTCACTTCAGAAGATTGGATAAAATTCTCAGCTACTCTTGGTGTAACAGGACTCGCAACTCTAATTGATCTTCATATAAAAGAATTTTCGCAAGCAAATAAAAACAATTTTGCAAATCATCTTTTCTCTATCGACAAATATTATCATATAGAAGGAATGGCAATCAGCATTGCAGTTATTTACGGCTACGGCGCTTTGAATAATAACGACAAGTTGAAAAACCTTGGTTTAAAACTAACTGAAGCCACTGTTTACTCGGGGATAATAGATTTAACCGCAAAAGTTCTTATTGGAAGAAGAAGACCAACCAATATTGATAACCAATATGTTTTTCAACCATTTAGTTTCTCATTCGAAAACACTGCATTACCTTCGGGACATACAACTCTGTCCTTTGCATATTCTACAGTAATGGCAAACGAATACAATAATTTTTTCTGGAAATTCGGATGGTATTCACTTGCGGGATTAGTCGGCTATGCAAGAATTTATAACAACCAACACTGGTTTTCTGATGTGTTTCTTGGTGCAGCACTTGGATATTTCATAGGTGAATTTGTAAATAACCATAAATCGAACCAGAAAATTCAGAATGATGAAATTGCTAGTTCCACAGCCAGTTATATCTTTTAAAATTCCGCTTTGATTATAAATGACAAAAGAAACTTTAACAAATACAATTCTTTCGGTTGATTCTTTCGATAAGATCATCAATAAATTATCCGCTTCTGTTGAAAAAGATTTTCCCATATACATTAGTCCGCTTTATGGCTGCACAAAAAGTTTCTTTGTAAAAAGATTATTTGAAAAAGAAAAAATAATTCTTGTTCTTACTCCGGATGAAAAATCTGCTGCCGAATTTAATGTTGAGTTGGATGTTCTCGGCTTATCTAAAGATGTACTTCTAATTGATGAAATAAAACCGGAACTTCTCCAGGAAAAACTTACTGAAATAAATGCTCGTCAAAAATTCATTCTTATATCAACGTATGAAATTCTTTCCTGTTTATTGCCCGATAGAGATAAAGTTGAACAGAAAACGACAAAAATTCAGGTTGGCGGAGATCTACCCTACGATGATTTAGTTGAATACCTGAATCTTCTCATTTATACAAAAGACAAATTTGTTGAAGCTCCGGGATATTATTCACAGCGCGGATCAATCATTGATTTCTGGTCATACAGTGAAAAAAATCCTGTTCGTTTAGAGTTCGATGGCGATTTTCTTGAGTCAATAAGGTACTTTGATCCGGAAAGTCAGAGGTCAATTGATAAAGTTGATTCAGTAACATTAGCTGCACAAATACATCCGGGTCTTTTATCAGAAAAACACTCAACAATTTTTGATTATTTAATAAATCCATGCATTATTGCTTCATCTTATGATTTGAACCAATTAGCGAATGAGAGAATTAATCCTTTTGCAGAGGTTGATTTTCAACAGGAAGAGAAACTATTTCGAAATTCAGATGATGAATTAGATATTCCCGAAATTGAAAATATTCAGGCGCCCGTTGAAAATGAAAAAGATGCTTTTAGTGGTATCGATTACATAAATAAATTTAAAGTTAAATGGATTATTGAGGAAGAAATTTTATCAAACAATAATCGTATAGAACTTGGTTTCACACCTGCACCAACTATAAATTCTAATTATGAGGTTTTGTTTAATACTCTTTCCGGATACACAGCACAGAGTTTTTCTGTTGTAATAACTGTTGAAAACGAGCTTCAGGAAACTCGTCTTCGTGATTTACTTTCTGAGTATAAAGAAGAACTTGCAGATATGATTCAATCGGGCAAGATTAGAATCGCAACACTAGCCGTCAAAGAAGGCTTCCTTGATAAAAACGATAAACTTCTTATGCTCACCGATTACCAGATATTTAACAAACCATATAGAACAAAAATTTCCGCATCCCGAAAGTTTAAGAGAGCAAAATCAAAGACATTTTCTTCAATAAAAAAAGGTGATTTTGTAGTTCACGAAGATTATGGAATTGGGAAGTACGTTGGCTTAGAGACTATTAAGATTGGCGAAACCAACCAGGAATCAATGAAGATTCTTTATGCAGAGGGCGGGGTTGTTTATATCAATCTCAATTATCTTGGACTGGTAAAAAAATATTCTTCAAATGAGAATCTTGCCCCAACACTTTCAACTCTTGGAACCGGTGAGTGGCAAAACAAAAAAGCCAAAACAAAAAAGAAAATAAAAGAAGCTGCCCGCGAATTGATTGAGCTTTATGCGAAACGAAAGGCTTCGAGGGGATTTCAGTTCAGCAATGACACGGTTTGGCAGAAAGAGCTTGAAGCGTCCTTCTTTTATGAAGATACACATGATCAGGCAAAAGCTACAGATGATGTTAAGCTCGATATGGAAGCTGAAAATCCAATGGATCGGTTAGTTTGCGGCGATGTAGGTTTCGGTAAAACAGAAGTTGCCGTTCGTGCTGCATTTAAAGCAGTGCAGGACGGGAAACAGGCGGCTGTTCTTGTTCCAACTACAATTCTTGCAGAACAGCATTACAATACTTTTTCTGACAGGCTATCACAATTTCCGGTAAGAGTTGCAGCACTTTCAAGATTTCAAACAAGGAAAGAACAAACTGAAATTGTTAAAAGGCTTGATGAAGGTCAGGTTGATATCCTTATAGGAACCCACAGAATGCTTTCTAAAGATATTCGGTTCAAAGATCTTGGTCTGCTTATAATAGATGAAGAGCATCGTTTCGGTGTAAAATCCAAGGAGAAATTAAAATCATTAAAAGTTAATGTTGATACGCTTACGCTTACAGCAACACCAATTCCAAGAACTTTAAATATGTCTTTACTCGGTGCTCGTGATCTTTCAATAATTGCAACACCGCCTCTAAACCGCCAGCCGATTTATACGACAGTTTCAACTTTTGATATTGGCAAAATGAGAGAATGGATTCTAAATGAATTGAAGCGCGGCGGGCAGGTTTATGTCGTTCATGACAGAGTCCACTCTATTGACAGACTTGCGGGATACATTCGTAAATACATTCCCGAGGTTAAACTTGCAATTGCGCATGGACAAATGAAACCATCACAGCTTGAAGATGTAATACATGGTTTTCTCAACAGAAAATATGATGTTCTGCTTTCGACAAAAATTATTGAGTCGGGAATAGACATACCAAACGTCAACACAATAATTGTTAATCGTGCCGATAGATTCGGACTTGCTGAGCTTCATCAATTACGCGGGCGTGTTGGAAGATCGGACAGGCAAGCGTATGCATATTTTATTGTTCCTTCAATGAGTGGAATAACAAAGAAAGCTTTGAGGCGGCTTCAGGCAATTGAAGAGTTTACAGAAATAGGTGCGGGTTTTAATCTATCTATGCGCGATCTCGAAATCCGTGGTGCAGGAAATTTGCTGGGAACAGAACAAACAGGATTTATAAATGATGTTGGTTTCGATCTTTATGTTAAGATGATTAATCAGGCTGTCGAAGAATTAAAATACCAGGAATTTCAGGAAGTGTTTAAATCGTTACCAAAGCAAAAAGAAAGAACCGAACCCACAGTTGATACTTTCTTCGATATTGGTATTCCCGACACCTATGTGCCGGAACAGGCAGAGCGATTAAACTATTACACAGAATTATACTCAATTGAAAATCTGAACGAGATAACCGAAATTATTAATGAATTAAAGGATCGTTTCGGACCGTTGCCATCTATTGTCCAACGGCTTATTGAAACAGCAAGGTTACGTTTCTATGCTTCGTATGCCATGTTTGAAAGAATTATTATACAAAGAAAGAATATTTTTGTTATTCTCCCACGGGGCGAAAAAGAAGATTACTATAAACATCAATTCATAGTGCTGATGCGATTCATTATGGATGAACACAAGGATTTTATAAAATTTTCTCAACAGAAAGAAGTGATGAAACTTTCTATTCCAAATAAATTTGAATCACCCGAAAAAACGATGGACTTTCTAAAAGAGTTTTGTGAAAAAGTTGCAAAACAGTTTGGTAACGAAGTAAAGATAAAATTTGAAACGGAAGAAAATTGAAAATAAAAGCAATAATAACTGGTGTAACCGGAATGGTTGGAGAAGGTGTCCTGCATGAATGCCTTCTGCATCCTGATGTAGAATCAGTATTGGTAATAAATAGAAAACCTTGTGGAGTAAAACACAAAAAGATAAAAGAAATTATCCACAAAGATTTTTTTGATTTATCCTCAATTGAAAATGAACTTGCTGGTTACAATGCGTGTTATTTTTGTGCTGGTGTTTCTTCAATGGGAAAAACGAAAGAACAGTATAAGCAAATTACTTACGACTTAACATTAAACTTTGCGAACACTTTGTTAAAGCTAAATCCGGAAATGACTTTCTGTTATGTTTCCGGTGTAGGAACAGACAGTACAGAAAAAGGCAAGAACAATGTGGGCTCGTGTAAAAGGTAAAACAGAAAACGATTTACTAAAACTTCCATTTAAAGCTGCTTTTATGTTCAGGCCCGGCTATATTCAGCCGACAAAAGGATTAAAGAACGCATACAAGATTTATAAAATATTTGCACCGTTTTATCCTGTTTGGAAAACACTTTTTACTAAATATGTTGTTACTCTTGAAGAAGTTGGAAAAGCAATGATTAATGTTGTGCTACTTGGTTCTGATAAGAAAATATTGGAATGTGTTGATATTGCCACAATATCAAAGCAACATTAAGTTGTCTTATAATCCACAACTCGTCTTTCATATCTCACTTCACTCAGCCAAACCTTGATTGCTTCATGGTCGGGATGAATTTGATATTGATGTAATGCCTCTTTACTTTCAAACTCTGAGTAAAGCATAACATCTGAGGAATCTTTTTCATTGCTGAAATCAAATCCCACTTCAATTTTTATCAAACCATTTACTTTGCCTTGCATTGCAAGAAGTTTTTCTTTTAAGATTTGTGCATTGGTTTGCTTATCGTTGCCGTAGGCACTTTCATTTAAACGCCAGAACACAATGTGTTTGATCATTAGTTTTCTCTTAATAAAACAAGATTCTTCTGGTAATTATTTTTTTATACTGCATTAAAGATATGTTTGTTTAAAATAAGAAAGAGAGGTTAAAAAACCTCTCTTTTAAAAAGATAGAGTAAACTTATTTGTGAGCAATTGGATCGGGGGATCCGTCGGGATCGTTAATTACATATCCATCGGAATTTAAATTGCCATTTGTAATTAATAACAAACCACAAACATGCGGAGAAGACATAGAGGTTCCGCTCATAGTTGTATATCCACCGTTTTTATAGGTAGAGTAAACACTTACACCTGGGGCACAATAATCTATTGGTGGATTGCCATAGTTTGAAAAATATGCCCAGTTATCATTTATATCGCAGGCAGAAACAGTATAAAGATTTTCACCATTTGCTCTTGCTGGTGAATAGTTATTTGCATCACCACTTTTGTTTCCTGCTGCCATTGCTACAAAAACCCCTTCTTCACCAAGATTAATTACAGCTTGATCCATCGGATCATAAACTCCGCCACTAAGACTTAAATTAGCAGCATCACCCGCAGTTGCATTTGCAGCGACATAATCTACGCCGGCAATTACTATAGAGTAAGCACCAGAACCTCTTTTATCAAGAACCTTAACAGGTACAACGACAGCATTTGCTGCCACACCAACAACACCAAAGTCATTATCTATAGCAGCAACAGTTCCTGCGCAGTGCGTTCCATGCCCATTGTCATCTTCGGGTGTTGTTGTTTTCAACACAAATGTTTTGCCTAATGTTACATTTACATTTAAATCTGGATGATCAAGATCAATTCCTGTATCAATAATCCAGGCTTTATTACTTCCACTATAAGTTTCTCCACCACCAACACGGGTAATTCCATAAGGAATGGTTTCCGGTGGATACACCGGATCAGGAATTGGTTTTCCAAGCATAACCATTTTATCAGGATAAATATTTATGCCGGGTTGTTTTCTAAGTGCAGCAACTTCTGAATCACTTAAATTTAAGGCAAATCCTTCAAGAGCAGAAGCATAGGTCTGAAGAAATTTTCGTGGTTTAATGTTTGCCTTTGCTAAGATATCAGAACCCTTCTTGGATACTTTATCGAGATTTGCCTTGTAAGTAGCTCCTTTAGATTTAAGGCCTTTTACTTCCTCGTTAAAAATAACAACGTACTGACCGGGAATAATATCCCCGGATTTATAGAGGGAAAGATCATCTGAGGAAGGAGTGACAATATTGCTATCTTCTTGTTGACACCCGATTAGGGCTAATAGAATAGCAGCAAGGATCAAGAGAACGGACTTTTTCATAAATTGAACCTTTAATTAGTGTTGATGAATGATGTTGATTGGATTTGTAGAATTTTAATGCCGTAAATAATATATAATAACAAATTTTGTGAAAGTGTTGTATAATAATAAAGAGAAAATATTTCAGAAAAAACAAATGTGAGTAATTTTTTTAAAATTCACTTTGAATCATCAATTATTCATTCAAAGAATAAGCAGTAATTAATACTATTTATAATAACTTTAATTAATTTATTACTACGATTTTATAATATTCAAAAACAAAGCTGATAGAAAGTATAAACTGTTATTAAAATTTAATCCATGGCGAAGCGTTAAAGATCTCCCGTCTGATATGTGGGTGTTGTTTTACACTACATTAATCAATCGATCAGGGACAATGGTTATCCCTTTTCTTGTACTTTATCTTACTCAAAAAATAGGAGTAACCGCATCCGAAGCAGGAACTGCATTGCTTGTTTACGGAATTGGCGCCTTTGTTTCTGCTCCGTTAGCAGGAAGACTTGCTGATAAAATCGGTGCACTTAAAGTAATGAAAGCCTCACTGGTTGGAACAAGTTTGTTAATGGTTGTATATGGATTTATTACAGATTATTATCTCATACTTTTCTTTTCGTTTGTGCTTTCTATTGTTAACGAAGCCTTTCGCCCCGCCAATCTTTCTTTAATTTCAGAAATAGTTGCTCCATCTCAAAGAAGAATTTCAATTGCGTTAAACCGACTTGGAATAAATATCGGTATGAGTATTGGTCCTGTTCTTGGCGGATTTCTTACACTTATAGATTATCAACTTTTGTTTTATGTAAATGCTTTTGCTTCACTTGCAGCGGGAGCTTATTTGATAATAACACCCTGGACATCATTGAGTGAAAGTGAATCATCAGATCTGGAGATAACACATAAGAAATTAAACTCAACGGTTCTTGGCGATAAGAAATTTCTATTTTTTCTGTTTGCTGTTATTCCGGCAAACCTTGTATTCTTTCAGCATCTTGGAGGAGTTCCTCTTTACGTTGTTGATGATTTGAAATATTCAACAGCAGCATTCGGATTGCTTTCAGCAATTAACACAGTGTTAATAATTATTGCGGAAGTTCCTCTTAACAATATGATGTCAAATATATCATACAGCAGATCAATGTTCATCGGGGCTTTACTTGCAGCAATAGGTTTCGGGGCAATGGCTTTAGCAAGAGAAACAGCACCGTTGATAATTACAATAATTATCTGGACATTCGGCGAAATGATTTTCTTTCCCGTTACTGCCGCTTATGCTTCGGAAATTGCTCCGGCAAAAAGGCGCGGAGAGTATATGGGATATTATCAAATGACATTCAGTTTTGCTTTTTCTGCCGGTCCCTGGCTGGGAACAGTTGTTTATGAAAAATTTGGCTCTGTTATTTTATGGACGGGAGCTCTTGTAATGGGATTGATAACAGCGATTTTAGTGTTATTCGTTAAGGAGAAACAAAATGAATCAATCTGATATAAGTGAGATTATTCAACATCTTCTTTCGGATGAAATAATGAATATGAGCATAATAGGATTTATTTCTGATAATCCTGTAACGGAAGTTTTACAGCAAGGTGAAACTGTTTTAGTAAAAGGAATTAGTGATGAAGAATGGATATACATCAGCAGCAAAGATGAAAGGGAATTAAGAGATCTCTTTGATCGACTTGGTGAAAAAGATATTTACTTTGCTTCTGTTGAAGATTGGATGCTTCCAATTATCAAAGAAAAGAAAAACATTGAATGGACACTTTCAACAATGAGATGGTATTTACCTGATGACGTTGAAATTCCAGAGAACAAATGCAAAACATACCCGATATCGACGGAACACATAGGATTTATAATAGCACAATCCAGATATAAACAATTTCTTACACCTCGTTATGTTAAAGAAAGGATAAAAAAATCAATTAGTGCATGTATTTATGATGGGGACAAACTTATTGCCTGGGGATTAACTCACGATGACGGTGCTCTGGGCTCTCTTCATGTTCTTGATGAATACCGCGGAAAGAAATACGGAACAGAAATTGCAATTTCATTAATCAATCAATGCCGGGAACTTGGAAAAATTCCGTATGCACAAATAGAAGAAACAAATGAAAAAGCTATTAAGCTTGTAACAAGACTTGGGTTTAAAAAAGACAGAAGGGTAACCTGGATCAAGTGTGTCCGATAATTATTCTTTCGGCTCTTCGGATTCGTTAGTATCTAAATTTTCTATGGGCTGGTTTAATCTGCCGGACTTCTTTAATGTTTCCTTCAAAAGAAACTCAATCTGTGCATTAATACTTCTCAGATCATCAGCCGCCCATTTTTCAAGGGCGGCGTAAATCTTATCATCTATTCTCAACAAAAACTTTTTCTTTTCAGACATTATTTTAACATATTCTTTTATTACACATTAAGTCGCTATTAGTAGGAGATACCGGCAATTGATTGATTTTGATTTTGAATCATTATATACCAAACCAGTAATGGAAGCCATGGATATTCGTCAAGAATGTCTGTCTTTCTACCCATAGTTAGCACAGCCTTCTTTTTCAAACTCCTTTTATGCTTTATAACCAATAGTTCCTCAGAGGTGTCAGTGAAAATAGTGTATAGGCCTTTAAAAACTCTATATTCAAATTTAAGGCGAACACCTCGCGGCAATTCAATTGTTCCTTCGGTTATAAAAGCGCGCCCAACATATTTGGCAACCGGATAGTTATAACCCTCTTTGATAACTTCGATATCCGATCTCCAGATGCTTGGTTTTCTTACAATCCATTTTCCACCAAAACCCTCAATTACGGCCTCACCCTTATGCCATTTTGGAAAGTACGCTTTAATTAGCACACCATCCGGAGAAACAAGTTCACATTCTCTTTTCATCAGAGAAGGCTGAACCAGTGTTAACTCCTGATTACGATAGTAAGAAAGATTTTTCATTATTGATATAATGTTCCTGTGTTTATTACAGGTTGAACTTCTGACTCAGATACAAGTGCAACCATTAAGTTGTTTACCATTGTTGCTTTTTTATCTTCATCCAGGTTAACGATGTTGTTCTCGCTTAATGCTTTCAGTGCCATTTCAACCATTCCAACAGCACCCTCAACTATTTTTACTCTTGCAGCAATGATTGCCTGAGCCTGCTGTCTGCGCAACATTGCCTGGGCGATTTCCTGTGCATATGCAAGATGTGAAATTCGTGCTTCGATTATGTCAACGCCTGCAACTTCAAGTCTTGACTGAACGGTTCTTTGTAAACTCTCTGCAATTTCAAGCGGACTTCCCCGCAAAGAAGATTTGTCTTCATCCTCAACATCATAAGGATACTCCGAAGCAAGAGTACGAATTGCTGTTTCACTTTGAATATCTACGAACTGCTCGTAATTGTCCACATCAAAAACAGCTTTTGCAGAATCAACAACCTTCCAAACTATTACTGCACCAATTTCAATTGGATTTCCGTGAAGATCATTTACTTTAATTTTCTGGCTGTTGAAGTTTCTTATTCTTAATGAAACCTTTTTTCGAATTGTAAAGGGATTTACCCACCAGAATCCAGATTGGCGGACAACGCCGGTATATTTACCAAATAATATTAGAACACGGGAATCGTTCGGCTGGACAGCCATAAATCCAGCTAAAATCAGAATAGCAATTAGAAAAAGTGGAATAAAAATCCAAAGAATTTGAGGGTTATCCGCTTTGATTCCCAATACTAGCAGATAAATATCAATTGCTAATAATGCAAGTGACAAAAACAACATTAAAAACCCATTAATTTTATTTGCGGGCTTTTCAACTATATTTTCCATTTCACACTCCTTATTAAAAATGCTATCGTAATGATATCACTTTGATAGCAAAAAGTCAATAGGGAAATCAAAAAAAAGACAAAATTCTTGTTTTTGACCAGAATTGCTTGAAATTTCTTTGCATAGAGGAGTTTTCAACAGGAAGAATTCTTGTCTTTAAAAAAATTATACACAATATTACATAGAGAAATTTGTTAGCAACGCACTGAAAAAAGATAGAGGATTACTAACTTGACCAAAACAGAAAATAACGACTTAACACGAAAATCGGACATACAATTCCAATCATTAAATATCATTGAGCCCATTTTAAAAGCCGTAAAAGAAGACGGCTATATCACCCCAACGCCCATACAAGTACAATCAATTCCTATTGTTTTACAAGGCACCGACTTGCTAGGCTGCGCACAAACAGGAACAGGAAAAACGGCTGCGTTTGCCATTCCTATCCTGCAATTATTAAGCGCAAATAAAACTTATCATAAAAAAAGAAAAGTTAGAAGTTTAATTGTAACACCAACACGTGAGTTGGCAATTCAAATTGGGGAAAGTTTTAAAGCATATGGAAGACATACAGGATTAACCTATACGGTAATTTTTGGCGGTGTTAATCAAAACCCGCAAACATCAGCATTGGGCGGCGGTGTGGACATAGTAGTCGCAACACCGGGCAGGTTGCTGGATCTTATGAATCAAGGACATCTAACATTACGTGATGTAGAAATTTTTGTTTTGGATGAAGCAGATCGCATGCTGGATATGGGTTTTATTCACGATGTAAAAAAAATATTGAAAGCGCTTCCGAAAAAAAGACAATCGCTTTTCTTTTCAGCAACCATACTACCCGAAATAGTTAAGCTTGCAAATACAATATTACACAACCCTTCAAAGGTTTCGGTAACGCCTGAGTCATTAACGGTAGATATTATTGAACAATATATTTACTTTGTTGATAAGGGAAATAAAAACGCGTTATTGGTAGAAATATTAAAAGATAAAAAAATTAAAACCGCCCTGGTTTTTACGCGGACAAAGCATGGTGCAGATAAAGTTGTAAGGTTTCTGTTAAAGCATAATATCAAAGCAGAGGCAATACATAGTAATAAATCACAAAATGCCAGACAGCGTGCCTTAACAAATTTTAAAGCACAAACCACACGTATATTGGTGGCAACAGATATTGCATCACGCGGAATTGATGTTGATGATTTAGAATATGTTATCAATTATGAAATGTCTAACATTGCTGAAACATACGTTCATCGTATTGGAAGAACGGGAAGAGCCGGCGCTATAGGAACTGCTATTTCATTCTGTGATGCGGAAGAAAAAGCATACTTGCGCGAGATAGAAAAACTGATTGCTAAAAAGATTTCTGTTGTTGATAATCATCCTTTTCCATTGATTGATCATAATCCGGTGAAAGCCCCCACTCGGCAGCAAGGCAGAGGAAGCTCTGGTCACACAAGACCGAGACGTTATGGAAAAGACACTAAGAAAAAGTGGTCTGGTAAATCAAAAAAATTGCGATAAGTTTTAAGTAAATATGGTTTTAGTTGCTTAATTTCTTACGGTTAGGAATTCCCGCAAGAGATTAATTTTACTAATTTCCATTTGCATAATCTTGTTTTTTTTGTTGGACTACACGCAGCAAAAACAAGAAAAGCCTTTAAATAATTTATATTTCAGTAAACAATGAGTTATATACAATCGGTAAAAAAAGACAACGACACGATAAATGAAAAATGACAGAAACATAATGACAATCAAACTGGAAAAGAATAAATATAAAACCCGTGAACATGCAGCACTCTCTATCTTTGAATACATTGAATCATGGTACAACACTGGAAGGATTCACACAACATTACAAATGTCAGTGAAAGATTTTACAGAAAGAAATTCAAATCAACAATTAGTTGCTTAACGGAGTGTCCAGTTTAATGTTGCAATATCATTGACAACATTTAGCTGGTTAAATTGTGTCGCGATTGAAAGAGAAACTGTCTCAAGCTAAAATTAAAAGCGTAATCAACGGACTAGAATAATACCTGTAAAGACAATTATCAGGCTTATAGAAATTACGAGTATGTAGTTATTCTATTTTTTTCAATTCTTCCATCGCACGTTTTCGAACAAAGGCAAGAGCAAAACTGTTTTCGTTGCACTGTGTTATCTTTTCAAATAAATTTAACGCCTTTTGCTTTTCACCCATATTTTTATAGGCCAGCGCAGTGTAGTACCAGTTCCCTGGGTCATCAGAATCAAATTTGTTAAAGTATTCAATCGCCTTATCATAATTTCTTTTTTTAAACTCAAGCCTTGCGAGAAAAGAATTTAGTTGCTTTTCTTCAGCAGGATTTTTTCTGCTTTCGACTCTTAACTTGCATTTTTCAGCTTCAACTGTTGCCTTATCGAGCTCATTATTAGCTGCTAAAACATCAAGGTTTATTGTTGTTGTTATGGTAATTAGAAGCTCTTTGAGAGGTTCCGAAACAGGTAATTTTCCAGCTAAATCAATTGCTTTTTCACTATATTTCAATCCTTCGGCAGGATTCCCGGATTCTCTGAGAATGGAGGCCTGATCAATATATGAAAATACAACAACTGTAGCAAGATTTTCCTTTTCTGCTAAAGCACGCTGTTCTTCAAAAGTCTTCAGAGCATTTTCTGTTTTGCCTTCATGTACAAAAGATGTTGCTATTAAATGCAAAGCGCCCAATTTTCCGCCAATTCCACTGGCTTGGTCAAAATAATCCTGATAATATTTCCTTGCTGACTCATAATCACCTTTAAAGATATAATTATTGCCGATTCCATAAAGTGAAGCAATAAAGTTAACCGGATCTATTTCAACTGCCTTTTTATATTGTTCAATAGATTTATCATATTTCCCTATTTTTAAAAGAAACTCAGCATAAGAATCGTAAGGATTTGCTTTATCAGGGATTAATTTTATATATGTTAGAAATGCCTTTTCTGCTTCCTCGTAATTGTTGAGTTCAGATTGAAAATAACCTATCCTATTATAAGCCGAAGCAAAGTCCTTATCCAGTTCCGTAACTTTATAATAATGGATAAGAGCAGTAGAATCTCCAAGGTTGTAATAATACTGACCTGCCATCATATGAACTCTTTTATCAGATGGGAATGAAATTAATAGCTGATCGAGATATTCTTTCTGTTTCTGGCCGTTGTTATCAGCCTGTGCCAGATTGTACAGTATCTCATTTTTTTCTCCATCAGATACTTTGTCGATAAGGCTTACGGCTTTATCCAGGTTTTGTCGAAAAATCTCAGGTCCACCTCCCGATCGAGAACGATACAAATATGCCATTGCAAAGTTGGTATCTGCTTGGATAGCTTTATCAAAAAGTGAAGCTGCTGAAATAAATCCCATATCCTCGAATTTATCTCTACCATCAATAAAGAACTTCAATGCTTCTTTTGATGACGTGGTGATAGGTATCTCATTACCAGGAGACTGGGTTTTACAGGATGAAAAGAAGAACACGGCTAAAATGAATGCCGCAAGAATAACCGAGAGAGATTTCATTTTCATAATAAAAAGGATTAGTGATAAATTTTTAATGGTCTATTTATGTTTAAAATAGTAATAAATATCCTGCCTAACAATCTCTTAGGAGAGTTAAACAATTGTGAAAAGGAAGGCAAATTTATTTTAGGAGGACTATCGGGTGTAAAACCCATATGCATTAATCACGTTTGGCAAACTTAGAGAGTTTATCAAGACAAGTACTGTTAGAAGACAAGAAGAAATTAAGCAATAAAATGCCATTGGCTCTTATCAAGACTTTGTTTTCTTTTGGCTATGTGACACGGACTGATTATGAGAATTTAGAGAAACTATTTCAAATAAGAAATCAAATTGTCCACGGTTATAAATCAAATGAACCCGATAAAAAATTAGTTCAAAAACTAATTTCAATAACGGAAAAACTATTAACAGAAAAAGACAACATTGACAAAGAATAACAACGGACGAAAAGAACGGTAGCTGCTAACAGTATTTTCATCCCCCTTAAGAACAAGTTCATACATCATTTAATCGCACTCGTCGCCTTATTTTTTTCTACGCTTAAACTACAGTTTAAGTTTGGAACAGAGATCAAAAATTGATTTCAACTAAACAAACAAAAGGAGATATAAAAATGAAAAGATCAATTTTAACAATCGCTGTACTTTTAGCTTTCTTCGCTCTCTATCAAACCGAAGCACAGGCACAAGATCGCTGGAGCCTTGAATTCAGACTTGGAATTGATTTCGCCACCAGGGATATCGCCGATGCAGATCTCGGAAAAGGTTTCGGTTTTGAAGGAACCATAGCTTATCGTTTTATGCCTCATCTTGCAGCTTATGCCGGATGGAGCTGGAATCATTTTGGAGTTGATCAATCTTTTGCAGGAACTGATGCAAGTTTCGAGGAAACGGGCTACACTTTTGGTTTTCAATTTATTCATCCAATCGGAGAATCAGATATAAGTTATCTCGTTAGGGCTGGAGGAACTTATAACCATATCGAAATAGAAAACAATGATGGTGATATTATTATTGATTCTGGACATGGATTAGGATGGCAGGCTGAAGCAGGATTTGTGATTCATTTGAGTGAAAAATTTTCTTTGCTGCCGAGCGTTAGATATCGTTCATTATCCAGAGACATCGAAATTAATTATGTCAGCACTTCTGTTGATTTGAATTATGTATCAGTTGGAGTTGGTTTGTCGTGGTCTTTCT
>CAVORE010000007.1:0-204373 GCA_963698525.1 uncultured Ignavibacteriaceae bacterium
TACGGTTGAGTGTTGAATTATTGATCTCTTGTTTCAAAATTATAAACCAATCTAATACTAAAATAAAATTCTGTGTCCGAGCTATTAAACGCTATTCTTCAAGTAGGTTAAAGTATGGAGAGATCTAAGTGTATTCAATAGGGCAAAAGGATGAAAAGTGGACTATATCATTACTGATAGTAATATTCACAAACCATTTTCAAAACAATAATTAAGGGCGGGGATTAACCCGCCCATAATTTTCCCACCCAATTTTTTATTTAATTAAACCAATATCTTATCCCTATACCTCCACCGACTCCAAAGTCTGTTTCAGGAGATAAATCCATAATTGGTACGAGTTCCAGAAAAATATCGATCGGTGCATCAGAAAACAGATAGTCTATGCCTACCGGAATTCTAATACCAAAGTCAGCGTCATTCGCAAAAACTACTCTTGCGCCAATGCCAACATAAATAGGCAACTTACCTTTTGATACTGAAATCGCATTGAAAAAATGCCAAACATAATCAGCCTGGAGAAGTATACTGCCGTCATTATGATTATCATTATGATGATAATTATCGAATGACCAAGCTAATGCAAAGTCAAATGCATTGTCAGTACTTGTCCACGCTTTTGCACTAAAGCCGGTTGGTTCTCCCAAAATAATTCCCAGTCCAAATCCGTGGTCCTGCGCTGTAATTGGTTTTGCAAATATCATCATCAAACCTAAAACCGTACATGAATAATATATTTTTTTTCATAACTATAACTCCTTTTATTGTTTTCTAAATTTATTTAATACTCAAATTGATCGTTCCTAAATTCGTATTCTGTTTTGCAATAACGATTACATTAGTAATAGTTGTATCGTTATAAGCAGGATCTGCTGAGAATACTTCTACTCTGTAAGTCTGCTGTAATAATGCCATTAACATGAATGAGCCGGTGATCGGTTCCGCAATTGTAAGTGCAGTATCTGTTCCGCTTATTGCATAAACAAAACCTGCAGAGCTTAACGGGTTTATTTTACCTGAAATGGTTCCGGAGATTACAACAGGTGTTACTCTAATAACAGGTTTCAACTTATACGTTCCATTACCGGTAACTACTATTGAACGCTCAGCATCAAAATCAAGTAATAACTCGTATACAATCCATCCTCAATAACAAAGGCGTGATTAAGTTTTACACCAGTTTGCGCTCCACTTGGAACTTCAAGAGGATAAGTAACTCCATTAACGACTATGTTACTTCCTGTACCAATTATTAATCTTATTTGTGTATAGTGCCCAACATCAAGCGAATGGTTACCAAGGACAACACTTGCACCGTTCCTTAATAATAGCAGATCATAAGTAGCCGTATTATCATTTATCACGAACCAGCCGCTGCTTGAATCAGAGCCGGATCTGTGAACCTCAACTCTTGTAACAACTATGTTCACCTCATCATAACTTGCAGGTGAATCAACCATTGTTATTTTTATTTGTCCCTGCCCGCTGGTTTCTGGCGAAGTTGAATCCGTACAGCTAAAAATTAAGAACCCTGCTGTAAAAAAAATCAAAAGAACCGCTAAATGAATTATTTTTTCTTTTGTGAATCTCATTGTTTTTTATTCCTCTTTTTATAAATTTATTAAAATCGTTAAATGTGTTCATCGCTTTTACATTAGCGTCTGTGTTGGGATTTCTACGTAAATAATACCTCATTAAACACACAACAAACTACTATAAGATGGCTGTCAAATCTATCAGGCAAAGGGATGAAAAAGGGACTACATCTTTTGAGTGAAGGAGTGGTTGTTTATACAGATTAGTTTTTAACTTTGGTAAAGGTCCTAGGTTAGCATTGATTATTCGATTGGTCAAAGAAAATATAGTTGAATAATATTGCTCAATGTGCTTTTTTCGACCAGGCAGTAATTAGCAACAAAACTACCAGAATAGCCATTAGTGTAATAAACAAAATAAGTATCCTTTCAATTTAAATTTCAATCTTTAATTTATGTGAATCTATTCTGAGAGATGAAGTGTTTCAATAGTGCAAAGGGATGAAAAAAGAACTACAGCTTTTTGGGGGAATAACAACTAAACAAAACTTTATTCATATTGTAAGTTGATATCTTATATAGAGCGTATGTTTTTCTACTCATTTATTGGCAACAATAAGACAACTCAACTGATTAATAACTTCTTCAGTTTTTTGAAAAGCTATAAAACTTTAGCCCTAATATTTCCAACATTCCCATCCAGAATGGTTCAGTTTGTTTTTTGATCTTCCGAATAATGCTGATCTATAGAATACATTTACTCCTTTGTTCATCGTTGGTAGTACGTACGCAGGAATATCTGCGCAATCACAGTGCTCGATTGTTGCCAGGAATGCTTGTGTCTTTTCATTTAAAGTGTCCAATGTGTTCTCATAAGTGGTGGAGACTGACTCCAAGTATTCCTGTACGCTGTCAACATCGTACACTGCAACACTAACTGTAGTTTGGATTTCCCCTGTCAGCCGGTCAAATGATTGGTGAGCGAATCTATTTGCAAAAGCAGGTACATCACCATCCTGCAATACTGACTTCCAGGTTTTCCAGATAATTGATATCAAAGTATGACAAATGAAGATTGTCAGGAGAAGCAATTATAGTTCGTGCATAAGGTCCAAGCGATACCAATAGTGTAAGGTGTACCACCATAACAAGTTGAAAGTACCAAAAGATCGAATTTTGTTGAGTCGCTTGTGAAGGCTTTCATTCCGTTTGCAAGATCATGAACAGTAAAGGTCCGGTCCGGATATGATGCGTCGTAGCCAGCACCGTCAAACTCTGGAATTTCGTGACCAAAGTAAAGGAGCATTTTCACTTTATCGTGTATATTCTCGGCACGGAAATGCTCATAGAATTCCGCTTCAATATCTAAATTTGATTGAACCTGATCACGCCAATACAATTCATTTGCTATGAGTCGTCCGTTTTGGAAATAATAGAATTCTCCATCACGAAGAGGGAAAAAGAATAGAAAATGACTTCTGGGTTTTTGGTGAAAGATGAATACCTCGGCTAATGGATTTTTCTCGGCAACTTTTTTTGCGCTTGCAAGAATTTCTTCATCTGCGATGTGTTTGTTCCCGGATGTATCGTGATAAAGATAGTTGCCATCACCATGGATTATAAATAAGATTGAGAATCGTACAACAAGGGTATCATTCTCAACTTTCCGAGGCTCCTTTTGAACAGGTATACCTGCACTACATGAAATTAGAAACACAGTAAGTATCACACATCCAATACTCAAGAAAAACATAGAGTTCGAGGCACTCCTGACAGACAAACTGTTAGGGTTTTGCATATGTATGTCAGATCAGATAAAGTCAATTATATTATTAGCAAAACAAGGAGTACAATCAGGACTACAACAAGAATTGTCCAAAGGGCTGACGCTTGTTCCATATCCTGCACGACGTAATCAGCAAAGGCATTAAGTTGTGCATCCTGTACGTACTGATAGCCATTGATACCTTCAAGCTCATTTTGTTTCTCTTGGAGAGTAGCTTTGAAGCTTTCAATTCCGACAAGATCATCTGCTGAAAGTAAACCTGAACTTAAAACCTTGTCTAAGGCATTAGACAAACTCTGAAATGATTCGTTGAGAATTTCACGCTTCTCGTCCGCATTTTCTGTTGCCTTCACTTTGCTCGCTACCGAGTTGAAGTATTGTTTGAGCTCGTCTTTAGCATCCGCATTTACCGGGTTAGCCAGCACAAACATCAGGAAGAAAAATCCAAAAGCTATTAGTGCTTTCATTGTAGTTCCTTTCAGAAATTAATAAATTCTTTTATAACCACTTAATAGTTGCAAGCATATTTTGTTCAAATCTTTATTAAAAGTATTAATACTTCAACTAATCTGAATGAAGTTATTTAATTACTTATTACAAATAAATAGACCAAAGGGATGAAAAGGGGATTAACTCCTTGGTTTGAATTATTGGTTGATTACTGATTGGTTGCAGTTCTTATTCTGCTTTATGCTGTTATTAGAATAGATTAATGTTCCTTGATTAAAAAAAAACCTTGCCTTCCTGAATGTGCTATTACTTTAAAATAAGTGTTCCCCATCATAAGATGAGGAACACTAAAGAATCTGTAATTAGACTTCTACCCTGAATACTTAAAAATTAAAACCGTTTATCCAGAGTTCTATCATTATAGTACCACTGAATATCAACCCAGGAAGGATCACCAGGACCACCACCACCACCCCTGTTAACTATTTTCATCTTTGAGTAATGACCGTCATGATCATAAAGAAACACATAATGATTTTCTGTGTCGTTAATTTTGTTTGTCCAGGCATTAGTTCTCAATGGTGAATCCACCTCATCAAAAAGATTGGTATTAGAACTAACGAAGAAGTCCGTTCTTCTTATAAGCCCTGCATAAAGATCAGCGCTCTGAATTAAATAAGAAAAGCCTGCAGCATCACTATAAAAATAGATATCTACAAGGTTCGCTTCCGGAGAAGAAACCGCATATGCCATTCCGCTTGAAAGATCTAGACCGCTTGGTTGTAATGTCGATGTGCCATATGTCTCATAAATTCTCAAAGGACTATACAATGTAGTGTTGATATCTGTTACAAGTACAATATTTGTAACGATACTTGTCTGTCCGCCGGTTATACTTATTGTAAAAGTGGTGTCATTAAAATCTTGCAGCTTTAGTGTTATACTTCGCACACCTTCATTAACATTAGCAGTAGTGTCAGGGGTTATGTTAAAAGTGTTAGAACCATCTATCCATATTGCCGCGCCAGCAGGGATTGTCGTTAGATAAATACCGCCCGTTGGAGTGGGAGTAATCGGGTCATCCTCTGAATTACAGGATGTTACCAACATCATTATTGGAATGATAAGTAATAAAATTAATTTTTTCATTGTTAGCTTCCTTTATTTTTGTTTAGGTTAAATGAATATTTTGTACCGTCACGATTCAACGCAAAAGTACCGGAAAAGTTTTCAGCATCCTTTGATAAACTGCCTATGTATTCTCCCTGAAAGCGGCTATGCAATTGATCAGTCATTGTCATCTTTAGAGTGGCTGGGCTGAAAGAACCGTTTACTTCCTGACTAATTGCCTGCCTGTAACTGATGTTTATTTTTCCGGAGAAGGTGCTGTCCGTCTGTTCGGTTATGTTCAGTACCGCTGTCTTTCCATCGAATATCCCGGTCCATTTGCCGGTTATGTCAGGTGTTTCTGTTTCAATTTTTGGATCATCCTTATTACCGTTTTCCTCAGTCTTCTTCTCACAGCCGAAATAAGCCACTACTGAAAGAATCAGCAATACAGTAAAAACCAAATTGAATGAATTGATTTTTTTCATGTGTTTATCCTTTATGTTTATTATAAAATTGTAATGTCACAATAAAATTTCTAAATGATTTTTTCCTTTTTAACTACATGAAAGAATACAATGATTCAGATAACAATATCAATCGGACAAAGGGATGAAAAAGGAACTACACCTTTTTGATGAGCTTATCTAATGATTAATAAAATTGAGAACTTTTTGCATCATAAAGCCTATGGAATGGTTTTAACACTATTTTTTATGCTGGAGTTTGCGATAAAATTTGTGAAAGAAAATGTCGTTGAAAAAATATAAGGGACCCGAATAATTTCCGGGTCCAGTTTTGTGAATTTTTAATGTTGCTTGTTCACAACTTTGCTGTTCTTTGATCAATTACAATCTCTACCCGACGATTGTTAGCCCGACCTTCAGCGCTGTTATTGTCTGAAACCGGCCTATCTTCACCGATTCCCTGAGCTTGAATAAGATTACCCGGATAACCGCGTGAAATTAAGTATGAACGCACTACATCCGCACGCCTTTGAGACAGCATCATGTTGTAATCGTAAGATCCCTGTGAGTCAGTGAAACCCTCAACAGTGAGGTTTCTCTCTTTGGTCACCAGGAGTGCGTCAGCTACTTTGTTTAGCCGATCCTGCGCCGCAGGCAAAAGTGAAGATTCGTTTGATGCGAATAAAACGCTACCCGAAAGAGTAAGTACAAGACCCCGCTCTTCTTCCTTAATTGCTACAAGTTTGGCAAGATCTGCTTGTGCGTCGGCTGCAAGCTTTTCTGCATCGATGCGTGCTTGTTGCTCAACAGAAAGTTGCTCTGATGTGTTCTTCATTATCGTTGCCTGAGTCAGTTCGTAATCTTTTTTTGCTTTTTCAATTGCTAAATTTTCAGCAAATGTAACAGCAAGCGCATCAGCAATCATTGCTTTGCGATCCGCTATATATGCGAGATCGATTGTCTTATAAGAATCAGGATCTTCCAGAAAAGATTTTTCGGCAAGATCCAGAGCTGTTTTTGCTTTGTGCACTTCTGCCGGCACTAATTGTTCTGCTTGCCCTGTGCTAGCATGCTGGTAAGCCAGACGCGCATCGACTAATTCCTGTGGGGGCAAACTTGCGCTGCAGCCAATTAACAATGCGGCAAATCCGATAATGATAAAATATATTATAAGTTTCATAGGTTAATTCCTTTCTTGAGATAAATTGTTTTCTTGTCTAAGCTGATTTACCCTCTCTATTGCTTCTGTTGCTTCCTTTTTGTCAGCATCACTTCGGGATAGAGCTACAGCAAGTTCGCCGTCCGCAGTGGCACGCAAAAGCATTGATTCAGCTTCTTCCTTATCACCATTTTCTGCAAAGGCCTGGGCTTTCACCAGTTCCTCTTTTGCCAGTTGTAAATAGAGAGATGCGTTCGAAATATCAGACGCACCGACTTCCTCAGCCGCACGAATTGATGATGTGGACGATTCTTCATCAACCACAACCGGGCTGCTTCCGCACCCTGCAATCAATAAGCCGAAGAGAAAACTCCCTACTAGTGTGATCATCTTTATATGATTCATTGAATACTCCTTTTTATTTATTATTAACATTATTTTCAATTCCTGTTTTTTAAGAATAGAAAATCACCTTTTAATTTTTATATAAAGTATCGATGATAAATTCTATATCATATAGAGCGGAGGGATGAAAAAATAGTTAATCCTATTATCTCATAATGCTTGTTTTTAGTTACTAATTTTGGTGTGATTTACTGTTCATTTTTCCCGGTAATTATTTTCTCTCATTGAGGAATATCGATATAAACGATTTAAGTAAGCGGGGTGGGACTGGACTAGAATAAAATATAAACCCTGATAGTTATCTACCAGGATTTAATATTATTTATGTTTAATAAAATTATTTCTATTCTTCTGGAATACTATGCTTAGATTTTATTCCAGGCTTCATTAAAGTCCATCTTTACGAAAGTCGGACTTTCATTATTATGACAGCTTGAACAAAATTCTTCAAGGCTTTCGTGGACAATTAACCCCTTTTCAATTGCTAACTTTTTATCCTTCATTACCTTCATATCTTTATAAGCTGATCCGGCTCCATGGCAAGTCTCACATTGCACACCATCTTCAATATTAAATTTTTCACCTAACATTGTTACATCCAGATTATACCCGGTTACATGACACTTTAAACATTCCCAGGTTTTAGCTGCAGGTTCTTTAAAATCCTTTTTCCATAGCAATTTGATTTGCTGTATCAGTCTCCAAAGTTTCAAATGCTTTTGAATGGGCACTGTTTTGCCAGATTGAAAGTTGACTGCCCTGCTTCTCAGTTTTATGACACTTGCCACAAGTTTCAACACCTACATAGATGTTGCCACTCTGGGATAAAATTGATGTGACAGGTAATAGAAAAATCATTAATAGATAATATACTGTGTGTTTCATCATTCCTCCTGAAAATAATGGTAAACAGGATTATATTTAATTTGAAAAGATATAATTAAACTTTTCAATTTTTATACAACAGGGAAAGCAAGTTTAAGATTTACTTTGTACTGCTTTATCTTGCCGTCTTCCACACTTGCCATATGATTTGTAACTTCAAACCCGGTTATACCCTTCACCGTCTTTGAAGCTTTCTTTAATGCCTGAGAAATTGCATCATCAAAACTTTTTGATGAAATACCAATGATTTCAATTACTTTTACTGCGCCTTCACTAATGTGTTTACTCATAACTACTCCTTTTTTTGTGAAATTAATTAAAAAAAATTACCGCTTCTACATTTACACTAAAATTTAGACTTGTGATTTCTGAAGCTTGTTATAAAATTATTTTTCATCGTCAATGTCTTTTCAATTTTTAATTTAATTATCGTATGGATTATTCAATCTTCGCCATTGACCAGCATAGTAAGGCTCAATTTGATTTTAATTCATCAATAAACTATGCAGATTAATAAAATAGTCCAATCAGGCAAAGGGTTGAAAAGGGAACTACATCTTTTGGGTGATAGAAAGAACTAAATAATTTAAGCTGATCTAAAGAAAGACTCAATCGATGTCGATTTTAGAAATATCTATCTGTACAAATATCTCTTTATAATTTTTGCCGGAATCCTGGATCTAATACCAGATCTTTTATTCCATTGATCTAAAATTGAATTCCAATACAGATTATAAAAAGTCCCATTATTGTAACTTAAACTCAAGTGAAGAAACCGGTTAGATCATTCACAAAATATTAATTACATATTGGGAAAAGAAATCTTCATAACAAACTCCCGATTACAATAAAACCAGAAATGATTATTAAAATACCGGCAATTTTATTTACCCATTTAAGCCCAACCAAATCAAGCTTCTTTCTGAAAAGTATTGTACCGGAACTAAGAAAGAGGAACCATAAGCTTGAACCGATAAAAACTCCGGCAACAAGAACTACTGCAGAAAAAAAACCGAGTCCGTCTCCTAAACCGAATGCGGCAAAAACTGCAATAAAGGCAAAAATGGTTAAGGGATTGGTAAGTGTAAGAACAACTACAGTAAGAAATGATCTTAACCTTCCACTGCCGCTGATTTTAAACTTAGGATCTTTTGGCTGGGCTCGAAAAGATTTTATACCCAGGAAAAAAAGAAGCACTCCTCCAGCTATTCGTATCCAAATTCGTTGGCTATTAAGCGTATCTGAGATAACCGTAAGCCCAAATGCTGCAACACAACCGTAAAACAAATCTGCCGTTGCAGCTCCAAGACCTATTATTAACCCGCTTAATCTTCCTTCGGTAAGTGTCTTGCGAATACACATTATTCCAATCGGTCCGATTGGAATTGCCATTACAAAACCTATAGCTACTCCCTTAAGGAAAAAAGTAAAATCCATTTTATAGTCTTGTATTGCTGTTAATAGTTATTTGATAGATAAACAATCTGAGCTTTGGGGAAGCTTCTATCAAATTCATTTCCGCTTACTGCATTTATTGCATCAAGCATTATAAAATGGTCAGCTTCCATCTTTGATTCTGTATTTACCAAATATTTGCCCACTGAAAAATTAATCGCCAGTTATTTTTTGTTTTTGAAAATATCGTCAATTGCAACCACAACAGTATCTACTTCACTATTAAAATCTTTTTTGAATTCCTCCCAATTATTTTTTCCTGCATACTTATAATCATTTAGTTGTTTCTTCAATTCAATATTTTTTTGTTCTAACGTCAACACTTGGTTTTCATATTTAGCCTGGAATTTTGCACTGGTCGTTTTCATTGCCGCTTTTAAATCGTCAATTTGTTTTTGGTTCGCATCAATTTTCAATTCAGCATCAGTTTTGAATTGCTGCCATTCCTTTTCAAACTGAGCTTGCGTTTCCATCATTTCCCTATTGGCTTTTTCAACCTGTTCTTTGGCTTTATCCTGGTCGTTACAACTGGTAAATACTGATCCTGCAAATAGCAGGAAAACTGCTAAGATGAAATATTGGTTTTTCATAATGATTCCTTCTTTTAATTTTTATGAGTTTTAGTTAATGGATTTCTGCTACATAATAGGAAGTAATTCTGGTTTGTTCAATAAGTCAATGGGATGAAAAAAGAATTAGATTTTTTAACCTAAAGGATGTAGTCCCTTTTTCATCCCTTTGCCCGACTGTTACGCTTCAAACAAATTTATATATTTCAACAGATCATAAATACAACGAAAAACGAGATGTTTAATATGAAATCTTTAAAATTATTTGTTCCGATTATTCTGCTTGCAATAACATTCTATTATTGCAGCACTGTTCCGATAACAGGAAGATCTCAACTGAATCTGATTTCCACTGCAGATTTAAACGCATTAAGTTACCAGGAGTACAATGAATTTCTGCAACAGAATAATCTGAGCACAGATGCTCAAAGCACTAACTTGGTAAAGGGTGTGGGTTTAAACATCCAAAAAGCTGTTGAAAAATATTTGGCACAGCACAATCTTTCTGATGAATTAGATGGATATGAGTGGGAGTTTAATCTGATAGAAAGCCCTGAAGTAAATGCCTGGTGCATGCCCGGAGGTAAAGTAGTTGTTTATACAGGAATACTTCCCATAACACAGGATGTAACCGGATTAGCTGTAGTGATGGGTCACGAAATTGCACACGCAGTTGCACATCACGGTGCTGAGAGATTAAGCCAGGGATTAATGCAGGAATTAGGTGGTGTTGCGCTATCTGTTGCAATACAAAATGAACCTCAAACAACACAGGATATTTTTATGACAGCTTATGGTGTAGGATCAACTATCGGTGTAATCCTTCCATACAGCAGAACGCAGGAAAGTGAAGCAGACAGGCTGGGACTTATTTTTATGGCAATGGCTGGTTACAATCCGAATGCAGCTCTAGATTTCTGGACAAGAATGTCACAAAGTAAAACGGGTGGTTCACCTCCGGAATTTTTAAGTACACATCCTTCAGATCAAACCAGAATTGCTGATCTTAAAAGTTATATGCCGGAAGCTTTGCAGTATTATAATAAGGCATTTTAATGGTATTGATAAGGCGACCCTTGTATCTTTATTAACAGTAAGATTTATGGGTTTAATGCATTTCAGTACTATTGATTTTTTTTATTTCTTATTAATTCAGCTTAAATAAATTATTGAAATCAACCTCAGACTTTAATGATTTCATAATCCCTGCCGGAATTAATAGAATAACAAATGAAGAATTAAAACCGACCTTACCTATCCAATACGGATCGTATCGAGATTGTTGATTATCCCGAAGGCACTTAATAACCAAAAAATAACAACGATTATAACTACCACATTCAGGATTTTTTTGATCGTAGACTGCATCGGGATGAAGCTGTTAATCAGCCAGAGAACAACACCAACAATAACCAACACGAGCACTAATGTAATCAATGACATAGCAATTTTCCTTTCATGAAAAGTTTATAAATTTTTGAATGATTGCTTATTTCAAATTTGAGATTCATCTTTTGTTGTTCGTATCAGACCAAGACCGGCAATAAAAAACATTGTGCCGATAATGCCGAAAATTATAAGCGCCTTGGTATCTGTTGAACCGCCTCCGCTATATACAAATAATACTGCACCATAAATTAGCCCGGCAACTCCTAGTATTGTTAGTACTGCTCCAAAAATTCTTTTCATATTCATAACATTCTCTTTGCTTTTACTTAATTAAACTCTTTACGGTTTATGATTTAATCACCTACTAAAGACATTTCATTAAATGGTTTAATGATTACTGTAATATGATATGAAGTAATTCGTGGATCTACAATCGGGCAAAGGGATGAAAAAGGAACTACATCTTTGAGATAGGTATTTACACAGGGAATTATTTTATCACATTTATTTCAGGTTATAAACTTTATAAGTTTAGTGCAAAATAATTCATTTTATTTTTCTTAAAGATTTCACGGCTTTTCTCACAGACTTATCTGCTTTTCTGCTTGTTGCCATTTTTTTCTGATTTTCCGAGAACCTTCTGGTAGTTGCTTTTTCCATCTGAATCTGTTTAAGTGTTTTAGATTCTTCTTCCTTAAATTCAGATTTTAAAACTACAATCTGAGCTTCCAGAGCAGCACGTTTAAATTCTATTCCGGATTGTTTCCTTTCAATTTCCTGTTGATGCATTAATTGTTCTACATCATTTTTTGCTTCTTGTGATAACCGGGCCGAACCGGTTAATACACCTTCAGGACCAACATACACATCAAGCAATTCTATTCCGTGATCTGTTAATAAAAATTCACGAATCTGATTTGAATGCGACATACCTCGCGATTTGAGAATGTATAAACCTCTGTTACGCTCACCACCAAGTTCAATATCACGCAACAGAAGCCAGGTATCTATTAACGAAGATATTGCCATATCTGTAAGTTCCTGAACATCACCCGAAGTAGAGAGACTTGCGAAAAAAGCAGTAATGTTTCTCATCTTTAAAAAATCCACAAGGCGAAGAAGCATTATTTTAACTTCAGTTTGATTGTTTCCCATAACAAATGCATCAATAGGATCAAGAACCACAATTTGCGGTTTAACTTTATTAATTAATTTGATAGTTGTTGTTAAATGATGTTCCAATCCATGGAGAGTCGGACGAGTTGCATGAAAGTTAAGCAATCCTTTTTTTGCCCAATGATCTAAGTGAATTCCTATAGATGACATATTACGCATAAACTGACTCGGTGATTCTTCGAAAGCAAAATACAGAACCCGTTCACCTCGTTTACATGCAGCTTCAACAAATTGTGCTGCAAGACTTGTCTTGCCTGTACCTGCTGTACCAGAAACTAACACAGTACTACCGCGAAAGTAACCTCTACCTGATAACATTGTATCAAGACGCGGAATACCTGAGGAAATTCTTTCTTTGGATGAAATGTGATTTAATCCAATTGAAGTTACAGGCAGAACGGAAAACCCATCTTCATCAATTAAGAAAGGATATTCATTAGTTCCGTGTGTTGAGCCCCGATACTTAACAATGCGTAATCGTCTGATGGATGATTGATCAGTAACTCTATGATCCAGGACAATAACACAATCGGAAACGTACTCTTCCAAACCCTGGCGCGTTAATGCCCCATCTCCTTTTTCTCCGGTAACAATTGTTGTAACATTTTTCTTTTTTAACCAGCTAAACAAACGCCGTAATTCTGTACGCACTGCTGTAGGATTGGGAAGTTCTGAAAAGAGTGATTCAATAGTATCCAGCACAACGCGCTTAGCACCAATGCTCTCGATAGCATTATGGATATGAACGAACAATCCTTTTAAATCATATTCACCGTTCTGTTCTATTTCACCCCTTTCAAGGTGAACGTGCTCAAGCCAAATCATTTTGCGCTTTATAAGATCCGACAAATCAAAACCAAGTGAAGTAACATTTGCAGTAAGTTCTTTCTCCGTTTCCTCGAAAGAAATAAATACTCCCGGTTCATTGTAAACAGTTGCGCCGCGAACGAGAAATTCTATTGCAAAAAGTGTTTTACCGCAACCCGCACCACCGCATACAAGCGTTGGTCTGCCTTTTGGTAATCCGCCGCCTGTTATTTCATCAAATCCCTGAATGCTTGTGGGAGATTTTGGAAGGGTTTTTGTCTGAAATTTTGTTTCCTTTTTTTTCATAATGTCTTTTCTACTAATTAATCGATTTATTTAAAATTTAAACGTAAATCGTCATCAACAGAACAGTGTCTATTCTATCTCAAGTCGACATCAAATAATAGTTGAAGTTATTCTCAGAAAAAATAGTCCAAAGGAATGAAAAAGGAGCTACATCTTTTTGGTGAGTTAAAGACCAGAATAGAAATTAATCGTTAAATAATGAAGTTGTATCTATTGCTGTTTTATAAGATTCAGAGAGATGGTGGTGTTTTGCAATTTGCACTCGTGTATTAAGCGCTAACTTTTCAAGGATGTTATGAACATGACTTTTAACTGTGTATGTGGAGAGATGAAGTTTTTGAGCGATCTCTTTATTTGTGCTACCGTCTGCAATCAATTCAATCACCTGCCGCTCACGCTTTGTCATTCGCGTTGATTCAATAATTACAGAAGTTTTTGATCCGTTTACTGCGTATTCAACAATCTGAGAAAAAAGCGAACCCGTTAAGTGAGGAGGTAAAACCCGGGTGCCTTTATAAACTGTTCGAATCGTTTTTAAAAATTCTTTAACGCTTATATCTTTTAACATAAATCCAGAAACCCCGGCTTGCACAAATTCAAAAACATCGGCTTGCAGAGGTATAAGATCCATAACAATTATTTTTGTTTCCTGAAAATTCTGTTTAACTAATTTTACAACTTTCAAACTGTTTTGACTTCGTAAACCGAGATCGAGAAGCACTATATTTGGATTGTGCTTGCCTATCATCTCCAATATGTTTTCGCCATTACCAACAGTAGTAACAACATGCATATCAGGCTGCTTTTTAAGCAAGGCAGTAATACCTTCGCGCAGAAGTCGATTATCTTCAATAAGTAGTATCCTGATGTTTTTCACTCTCTTCATTATCTTTGATAATTTTGAAAAGTTACTTATAAAAAATAGTAAATACTACTTATTATTCAACTAATGCTGACTGTTTTTTTTATTTCATAGAAATTATGTAATTAAGTATTGCTTTATTTGATATAAAAAACCCCTACCAATTTGCCTACCTGATAGGCAGGTTCTTATTAATAGGGATCTTAAACAAAAAGATGTTTATCTACACTACTTCATCAACATTTATCCGCCAAAGGTTTAGCGAAGGAGGACCATCTTCTTAGTCTCAACAAACGAACCTGCTTGTAGTTGATAGAAATATACACCACTTGGTAAAGTTGATGCGTTAAACTCTACCTGATGATAACCAGATTCTTTTTCTTCATTTAGTACAATTGCTACTTCTTCTCCAATAGCATTGAACAATATGATTTTTACAATACTCTTTTCTGTTATTCCAAATCTTATTGTTGTAGTCGGGTTGAAAGGATTTGGATAGTTTTGGAAGAGTGCGAATTCTTGAGGCGTTAAACCATCCTCGACACTATTTACAGCCGTCGGACTAGTTACGGAATTTGCGTCTAAGTGTAACTGCGGTCTGTGCCAGCGCTCTGCCATTCAAAGTTGCACCGGTTTGCATTTCAATCAACGTTTGACACAATATAATTCCTTTAAAGTCAGCCGTCGTTCCAAGAGTAGTTTGACCGGCAACCTGCCAGAAGATGTTGGAAGCCTGTGCACCGCCGCTCAAGGTAACAATGGCTCCATTGCCCACGGTTAGATCTTGTGCTATCTGGAAGATCCAGACATCACTTGAGGTACCTGAGATAGTAACACCACCAGCAGATATCAGGACCCCGGTACTCCATTTATAGAGTACCGGTGAGTGAAGGTCTGTCCGGTAAGATCTCCGCTGTACAGTTCAGTATAATCAGGCAATGTTCGTCCAGCTGCGTCGGTGTACGCGGTTTCCATATCACTCACAGCCGTAATTAACATAGTCGGTGTTGGGACTGCATAGTCTGCAGCAAATACTTTCCCAACAACTAAAGTTGATGCTGACCATTGACCCGAGGGATCTAAAATTAAATCAAATCCAGTTATTGCAGTAAAATCAATTGGACTAACTCCAACATCACCAACAATTGATGTGGTTCCAGTGGTTGAGATTCCTGTTTTTGCCAGAATCACGAAGTTGCCAGATGTTCCGAGATCCACTGGTGCCGGTGATGATTGAGACACGGCAACGGCAGGCATCATCAGAGCAACTGTCAGCATCGCTCCGAGGAAGCGTCTCCAGCTGATTAAAATAGTTGTCGGATCTTTTGTATAGACTTTCATAAAAACCTCTTTTAAGTTTAATAATTTGTTGTGGTGAATATATAAGACCTCTATTGGTCTATTATTGATAACGACCAATATAGAATGAATTAGAAGGCAGGTAAATAAGGCAAAGGGATGAAAAAGGAACTACATCTACTGGTTGAGATGATCACATCAGATTAATTTAACTCGAACTGTTTTTTCTACCGGCTAAAAAAACAACCCCACCAATTACTATTACTACCTATACCGATAAATGGTGACCAATTTGCAGTATGATTTTCATCCATCGATATATGAACATCTCCCATGTCCATTACTGTTTCTCTCGTTACATAATTAAATCCGGTATAAAGAGTCATTAACAAACCTACTGCCATTATGATGATACCTATGGTTTTTGTATTCATTGTTTTAATCCCTTCTTAATCTGTTAAACAAGATTTTTTTATACAATTTTCTTTTCGATCTATAAACTATAATCATCTATTGTCTTTATCTTTTTGCTTATCATCTTTGTGTTTTCCCTTACTTTCATTTTCTTTATACCACCCGTTGTGATTACCATTATCATGGTTTTGCTCCTTAAGCCATTTCTGATGCTGAGGATGATTTTTGATCACAAAATATTTCTCATCCATGCTCTCTCGAATTAGCTGCTGATCATAACGACCTTTATATGAGTAGTATTTATCTCTGTAAAATTTATGATTTTGCCACGGTACTTTATCATACACTACAACTTTATAAGAATTATAGAAGTCATAATTATTATAACGCGATGGCAAATTTGATTCGTTGCGCCATCCCCCATTATTATAATAGTAATAACGATGTTGGGGGACATTGTAATATGCATCTATGTCAGGCAAGTAATAATTTTCAACATAATCATATCCGGTAGGTCCCCATATTGGTTGACTCTCCAGGTTGATTACGCGAAACTGTGCATACAAATTACTTGAAATACCAGACAAGAATAATGCTACGATTAGTACAAAATAATAACGCATAGTGTAACTCCTTTTTTATTTAGATCAGAACTCCTTGCTTTTTAAAGCAACCTCATCTTAACATTTCTTTTTATTCAGCTAAATTATTTCTTCTATTTACTTTTAAAGTCTTCCAGAATGAGCTAATGCCTTTACTTATTGCTTGAAAATTATTTAGCAAAGGAACTGCAGCATCTGAAATACCATTTCGAATTTTTGTTTCTACATTCAAAATTTTATCAGTGTGATCTCTGATGTCGCCAACTATTGATTTTGATATTTGAAGCTGAGATTCAACTTCATCAGTTATGTGAGTTAGTTTTTCTAAAAAGGCAAAAGTTGATTTTAAAATCGGGATAAGTTTGTCCGATAGTGCCTTTATATCCGCACCAATGGAACGCACTGATTTAACAAACTTATATACAAAGTAAATCAGTGCAAGACTAAGAGTTGATGCTGATATTAATAATATAACGGTTAAAATTTCTATTGTGTCCATTTTGATGAACTATTAATTTTTAGCTTCTTTTTTATAAGTCTCTATCCCGGCTTCTACTGAAGATTTCAATCTCTCTGTTTCTGATTCAAATTTTTCCTTCCCAGAATTTAAGACTTCTTTTGTTTTCACTTTTGTATCATTGTATACCTGTTCAGCATCCTTTAGAATCTCTTCGGGTTTTGATTTTACATCATTCATTATCATTGTGTATTTTCTTTTGCCCTCATTGAACATTTCACCGGCTTTCTTTTTCGTCTCTGTAATATATTTATCAGCTTCATCTAAATATTCCCCGGACTTTTGTTTTATATCTCCTATGAGTTCTTTGCCGCTTTTGGGAGTAGTTAATAATGCAACTATTGCCCCGACAGTACCACCAGCTAAAAACCCGACGAGAAAACCTTTAATAGTTTTACGTGACATAATAAATTCCTTTCATTTTATATTTAAAATCTTAATTGATTCTTATTCTATAATGAAGGTAACGAATGACGTAAGTTGAATCAATCGGACAAAGGGATGAAAAAGGGATTAAACCTTTTACGTGATTTTTTCGAATGTTATTCAGGATGAGATATAAATTTTATGAGAAGTGAATAATTGAGGTTAAACCATTTCAATTTTTATATAGCTGAAGCTCTCTCAGTTACTTGCGTACTCTTTCAAAAAAATTCCCAGCCGTAAATTATTAAAAATAAAGTTTACAGCTGGGAGGGAGAGAACTATGATGCATTGCAATGATATAAAGAAAGGTATGGTAAATCTATCGGACAAAGGGATGAAAGATGGACTACACCTTTTGAGCAGTTTGAAATCGATAGAACAGGCTGAACCTGTTTGAATGTGATCGATTAAAGAATATGAAAAACTGATTTTTGAATTAGTTCAAATTTCAGTTTATAATTTTTGCCAAAAACCAGAATCTGATATCAGATCCTGTACACCAATAATTGCAAATTGGATTCCTATACAGATCAGGAGAAAACCCATTATTCTGGAAAGACTATCTACTCCATTTACACCAAGAATCCGGCTGACAAAACCGGCACTTCGAAGAACTAACCAGGAGATAATCGCGGTAACTACAATTGCAAGAATTACACCGGTAAAAGCGAAACACTTTATCATAACCATATCTTCCATCAATCGACGATGAAATTGTAATAACAGTTGCAATAGCTCCCGGTCCGGCTAAACTTGGCATTGCCAAGCGGACTAAACGAGATGTTGCTTTTTTTATTCGCTTCTTTCTTTTCGGCTTGAGAAAGTCTTACTTCACTCGGAAACAACATTTTAAATCCAAGAAATCCTATTACCATTCCTCCTGCTATGCGAATACCGGGAATAGAGATTCCAAAGAAAATCATTATAAAATGTCCAGCCAGCAGAAAAACTACTAAGATGCCAGTCATATAAATGCAAGCCATAATAATCTGGCGATTAAGATCTTTTTTAGTCAGATGTTCACTTATACCAAGTAAAAGAATTGCAGTACTAACCGGGTTGATAATAGGAAGAAGTGTTACTAATGTTACTAAAACTGATGAAAAGAAACCGGTTACATCATTCATCTTTTTCCTTATCCGATATTGGAACAGATATTTCATCCATCTTTTCAGATCCAAGCAGCACAGCAATCCACCTTGTTCTTTCATTGCTTTCAAATGCAAATTTTAATGTCATCGTCAATGGTATGGAAAGGATTGCCCCAACCAATCCAAGCAAACCTCCCCAAAAAATAAGTGATAGAAAGACGACTAGTGTAGAGAGCCTGAGTTGCCGACCCATCAGCCTTGGTTCTATAATATTACCTATTACAAAATTTACCACTATATATCCTGCTGCCACTAGAATAGCGCTGCCAATTCCCAACTGAGCAGTAGCTAAAATAACCGCCGGAATAGCAGCAATAATAGATCCTATATTGGGGATGTAGTTGAGTAAAAAAGCGAGGAAACCCCAAAGTACGGGGTAATCAACACCAAGAATGTATAACCAAACCGCAATTACGGTACCTGTAGCTAAACTGATGATAGTTTTAAATATCATATAATGCTTCATATCATTGGCGAACTTTATGAATTTAGGAAATTTTAGTTCCGGGTCGCCAAGTACAACACGAAGTTTTTTAGGAAAGCTTGAAACTTCAAGCAAGATGAATGTTACGGTGAGAAGAACGAGGATAAGGTCAGAAAGCACTGAACTCAATCCTGTTAACAAGTTAGCAGTAAGCTTAAGCAGTATTTCCGGGTTAATATAATCAAGCAATAATTTTTGTGTACCTGAAAAACCCTTGCTTCTTAAATATGCACTAAGCTCCAGGACTTGTTCCCGAATACGTGATTGAAATAAAGGCAGGTTATCTAAAAAGCTGCTAAAAGATGAGCCAATTTGTGCGCTAATCAGAATTATAATAATTATCATTACCGCCATAACAATCAGAACTGCAAATCCTGATGGAATATTTTTTTTCTTTAACCAGAGTAAGGGTGGAGTTCCAAGCAGTGCAAGGAAAAAAGAAACGAGGAACAGAACTACAACAGACTGTGAAAGACTAACTCCTGCAATAACTATTACAATTGCCGCAACACTCATGAGAATACGAAACCCCCGGGAAGAATTAATTTGTTCCGTCATAAAATTATGTGTTTATTCTTTCGGCTCTGATTAAAAAGCACTGGATAAATTTAAAGTTTGCTCTCAACTATGATTACAGTTTGCTAAATATTTTAGCCTTTAAGATATTTAGATTGCGCGACGTCCACGAATTAAATTAACTAAGATCATTATAATTGCAATGACCAAAAGAATATGAATAACACCGCCCATTGTGTAGGAAGTTACAAATCCAAGTAACCACAAAACTATTAGAACAACTGCGATTGTATATAACATAGTAAGTATCCTTTAAGGTTAAATTGTTAATGTTTCAATACTGTATGAATCTATGAAGAGTTATGAGGCAGTGCAATCGAGCGAAGGGATGAAAAAGGAACTACATCTTTTAGGTTAGTTTGCTTAATACTTATTCGCGATATAAACTACTCAAGATTTAAATTTTCCTGCTTAATCATTCTGCTGATAACTTCTAAGTATTATTATTAATTCACCTTACGCACACCTGAGAGATGACATCTTTACATAAATTGAGTCGAAACTTGAATTGGAATGTCAATATTAACTTTGTTTGAAATTTATTAAAATATAAAGATGTTATCTCTATACATCTTTTTTTGCGTAACGTGACTTATTAATTACTGCCAAAAATTTAACATCTTTTAAAACCGTTAAAACGGTTAGTAACTCGGATTTTGGTTTTTATTAGCACCGGGATTAATCCCGGTGTTAAAGAAAAATCAGATAACATTACAACCGTTTCAACGGTTTACCAACCAAACGGTCAACGTGAGTTATTAATTAGAAACCTCCCAGCAGCCAGCTTCCTTGGGCCTTCTCTAACAGCAGTTTAAGCGCAGCAGAACTTTCTTTCATATAGAACATGGTAGAATCAAAATTTTCTGCTGCTGATGTATTCATTAATAGCCTGCCTATTGTTCCTTCTCCTGATTGTAAGCTATTGGCAATTGTCGCTAAATCAGAAGTGATATCGGCTGTAGATCGGATTGTAGATTTTATAGCAATCAGAATACTGTCTAACTCACCTGCTTTATCCATAACTACTTTAAATCCATCTGAACCTTCTTTTAAATTAATAATAGTAGATTCAATATCCTTTCTCAATGCTTTATCCATAATTAACCCACCAACAGCTCCTTTTCCTGATTCAATACTGGCTGAAATCGTAGCCAAATTACCTGTGATATTAGCTGTATTATCCATGGTAGTTTTTAAGGATTTCATTATGTCATCTATATCAGTTGGTTGAGATGTTGTAACAATATCGTCGTTTTTTATATTCATTTTTCCACCTGTTCCGGGACTAAGAATCAAAACTTTATTGCCCATAAGCCCTTCCGAACCAATACTCGCAACTGCATCCTTCTTAATAAACTGCCTGGTGTTTTCATCAACAAAGAATACTACTCTCACGGAGGTATCACTAATTATGGTGATATTATCTATTGTGCCAACATTTATACCCGATAACCTTACATTGTTACCAACCTGGAGACCGGCTACATTTTTAAATACTCCACTAAGACGAAATGTGCTTCTGAATAATTGCTGCTGCTCACCAATAAAATAGATTGCAAAAATGAACACAGCTATTCCGAGCGTAATAAACATCCCTAGCCTTACTTTATGACTTATGCTTTTTTTCATTTGATCTACTCCTGCTTATTTGCTTAATCTATTATTCAAAAAATGATCTTATCCATGAGTCTGGGGATTTCTCAAGATCGTTAAACGTTCCTTCTGCAGCACATTTTCCATCTTTGAGTACTAAAATTCTGTCAGCTGTTAGCTTGGTACATTCAATATCATGAGTAATAATGATGGAGGTTGTATCATATTTTCTTTGTACTTCAAGAATAAGATTACTTATTTCCTTTGATGTTATAGGATCCAACCCGGTTGTAGGTTCATCGTAAAGCATTATCTCTGGTTTTAAAATTAATGTTCGGGCTAAACCTAACCGCTTACGCATACCACCGGAAAGCTCTGAGGGCGTTTTATCAATTGCTTTATCAAGCCCTACATCGTGCAATGCTTCTTTTACCATTGATTCTAATTCATCCTTTGGTATTAAATGCAACTGCTTTCTAAGCGGGAATTCAAGATTTTCTCTGACAGTCATTGAATCATAGAGAGCACCGCTTTGAAAAAGGAAACCAATTTTTTTTTGTGTCTCAATCAATTCCTTATCCTTCAGCTCAGATATATTCTTACCAAGAATAAAAAGCTTACCATCATCAATCTCAACTAATCCAACAATACATTTAATAAGCACTGATTTACCGGTTCCGGATTGTCCGAGTATTGCAAGGTTTTCTCCTTTATTAATTTCCAGATTTATATCCCGCAGCACGTGATTATTTCCAAATGACTTCTTAAGATGTTCCATCTTAATAACAACATTACCGTGCTTCTTATATTCAGTTTTGTTATTAACTTCTATATCTATTGCATTCTCTGGCATTTTTCTACTTGGTCGAATTAGTTTTGAAGTACACTGGTTATTTGCACCGCTATCATATCTATAATAAAAACCATTAGTGATCCGAACACAACGGCTGAGTTTGCTGCTTTTCCTACACCCTCAGTGCCTTTATTTGAATAATATCCTTTGTATGTTCCGATAAGTCCGATTGAAAATCCGAAGAAAAAAGTTTTGATAACCGCAGGGAACAGATCACTAAATTCAAGACTCTGAAATATCTGAGAAAAAAAGAAATAAATACTTACATCTCCTTTTATGTTTACACCGACAAATGATCCTAATAAACCAACGCCATCAGCAAGAATTACTAACAATGGAAGCATGAGTGTTGCGGAAAGGATTCTTGTAACAACAAGATATTTGAATGGATTATTATCCGAAACCTGCATAGCATCAATTTGTTCGGTAACGTTCATTGACCCCAGCTCGGCTCCAATACCTGATCCGACTTTTCCGGCAAAAATCAGTGCAGTTATAACAGGTCCTATTTCTCTTATAATTGAAATGGCTACCATCGCAGGCAACAACGATTCAGATCCAAACTTTGCCAGAGTAGGTCTTGATTGAATAGTTAACACCAGTCCAATAATAAATCCTGTAATAGCTACCAAGGGAAGCGATTTGTAACCAATCAGAAAAGATTGCTTCATCAGTTCATTAAATTCATATGGCGGTTTAACAACTTCTTTGAAAAATCGTAAAGTAAAAATTGTAAGTGAGGCTACTTCTAAAAAGAATTTTTTAAATATTGAATCGGGCTCAATCTCCGGAGATTCTTCTACAATGACTTCGGCTTGCTTCTTTTCAATAGCGGACTTCTGTAAAACTATTTTTGGCATCTAATTCATTTCTTTAACAATTAATAATTACCTGCTCTTACCATCTTGAATAAATTAATTGCAGACTTCATCTTCGCTTTATTACTTAAATGATGTTAATATCTGCATATGATGATATATAGAAATATCATTTTGCACAATACGGCGAAAGGATGAAAAGTGGACTATGTCAATTAGATGATTTGCGCAGATAAGAAGCTAAAAAGAAGTTCGTTTGTCTTGATTACTTTGAATTAAGACACTTTTATTCTGCATATTAGATTTCTTTCGAAACAAAGTTTTACCCTCGGGATAATTACTTAACAGGCGCTTCGTACAAAACTACTATTAAGGCTGTAATAATAGTAGCTACAAACAACAAAATGCCGAGAGCAAACCAAGCATCGCGTTTTGAACTATTTACTACTCTTATTTGATATTTTTTATGTTTCATAGTGATTATAATATGCATTTATTTCGATGACAAATTCAATCGGGCATTAGTATGAAAAAAGAGCTAGATCTTTTGATTGAGTTTATATAATGCTTATCTAAAATGAAAACTGTTAGCAGATCAATATTTTGCTTTCGCTTATTGATTTTTTATTTCTTCTAATTCAAACTCAATGATCCCATATCCAAGAAGATCCCGCATAAAACCCATAAATCCTCCGCCTTCAACTATTATATTAGCTTTTATTAAGCCAATACCTTGAGTATACCATTCAGTTACTATGTTTTTGGTATCGGAAGAACTTTCAACAATGGTTTCCAATTTTATTGCTTCGAATGTTCCCGCATTTGTCGTTATAAATTCGGTTCCAAGAACTTTTCCTGAAATATTAACATTAAATTTTTCATCATCGGAATATTCTTCTCCATCCCATTTCCACTCTGCACCAGGTAATAGCGGTAGAGGAAATCTGAGCAAGGGTTTTTCGTAAGTACTTGTTGCCTCCTTTTTTATAAACAGAAATATTTTTAAGTACTGATATGTTTCTGTTACATAGATTCCATCTTCTTTTATGTTTAACGACTGTTTATACTCAAAATCATCTGCCTCACTAGAACTGATAGTTAATTCACCATCCTGAGTATAAGTTGTAATACATTCACCAAATGAGGAGTTATAAATCAATTCTGTGCTGTTATTCGCCGGGAAATATGAATTCGATAATTCAGGAGTTTTTTCTTTATTAAGTGATGCATCGTTCAATGCGGTAAATAATAGAATTAGGGCTATGATATTTATAAAACGACTTTTCATTTCAATGGAAACTTATTTAATTAATAAAATTTCCTCTCCAATATTTTTTTAGCTTGATCCAATTGCGTAACAGGTATTATTAGTTGTACAGTGCTATCTTGCTGTGAAAAGTTTTATAATTACTCTTCCGTTATCTTTAAGCCTGGTAGCACTAATTCCTGCTGCTTCAAGATCTCTTCTGGCAATTTCAGCGTACAGCTCATCTTCAAATTCCCCAATTATGACTTTTTGTTCTTTCATTCTATTATTTTCTTGCTAGGTTACCCTCATATACGAACAACATCACTACGAAAAGATGAGGGATAATATTATGGATCCGATAGGATGAATTCATTTAGCCACCATTCGATATTTTCTTAAAATGAAAACCGTAAATCGTAAACAGGATTGCTAAAGAAAATAACTGCGGTTTTCTAAAGAGTGACCAGAAAAATAATTTCCAGTAATATATTCTTTCCTCACCGATAACGCCCAACTTAAATATTGATCTGAATAAAGCAAGTATATAATTCGGATTAAAATGAAATACTTTTTTCTTCTTCGGTTCAAACTCCTTCATAAATCTCATCACACGTTCGTAATAATATTTAGGCGAGTAGATTTTTTTAAGAATGTATTTGTACCCGTCCATTAGTGTGCTTGTATCCATACGCGGAATGAAGTTGATTGAAAAGTCGGTGTTGTTGCCTGAAAAATCTTTGAGCATTCTCCCTTCGGTCTCTAATCTCTTTTGAAGTTTTGTGCCTCTTGGTGCGTTTAGTAAACCAACCATTGCCGTTACTATTCCGCTTTCCTGAATAAAGTTTGTCAGTTTATCGAAGATGGTTGAAGGATCGTTATCGAACCCAACAATAAATCCTCCTTGTACTTCTAAACCAGCCTGCTGAATTTTTTTTATGCTTGAAATCAGGTCACGGTTTCTGTTTTGATTTTTATTACACTCAACAAGACTCTCTTCATTCGGAGATTCAATACCTATAAACACGGCTTCAAATCCTGCTTTCGCCATCAAGCGCATAAGTTGTTCATCGTCGGCAAGATTTATTGATGCTTCGGTGTTCAGGTAGAAAGGATTTTTTCTTTTCTCCATCCACTCAGCAATTGCAGGAAGAATTTCTCTCTTCAATTTTCCCTTATTACCAATGAAATTATCATCAACAAAAAAAACAGGTCCCCTCCATCCTGTAAAATATAAAGCTTCCAGTTCGTCAATCACCTGTTCCTTAGTTTTTGTCCGTGGAGTTCTTCCATAAAGAACTGTTATATCACAGAAGTCGCAGTCATAAGGGCAGCCGCGTGAATATTGAAGATTCATTGATGTGTAATTTTTTATCGGGACAATATTCCAAAGAGGCAAAGGCGTAGTTGAAATATCTGCCCATTCATCTGATGTGTATTTGTGTTTAGGATTTCCAACTTTCAAATCTTGTAAAAATTGAGGTAGGGTAATTTCAGCTTCATTAAGAACAAGATGATCAACATTTTCATAATATTCAGAACTGCTCGTGAATAATGGTCCACCGGCAACAATTTTTGTGTTCAGCTTTTTACATCTATCTATTATTTCATCTGCAGACTTGCTTTGAACAGACATTGCACTTATGAAGACAAAATCTGCCCGGAGAATATCTTCATTCTTTAACTCGTCTGCATTCATGTCAATTAATTTTTTATTCCAATCTTCAGGAAGCATAGCAGCAACTGTCAGCAATCCTAAAGGAGGAAAGCTTGCTTTCTTAGATACAAACTTCAGAGCGTGTTTAAAACTCCAAAAAGTATCCGGGTACATCGGGTAAACTAAAAGTATATTCATTTTCTCTTTTGATTTAATACGTTATTTATCGTTAACTAAAAATTATTCCGGGTTGTCATTTTCAGAATGATTTCACTCTGCAAAGTTTACAACCTTCTCCTCGGTCATATTCATTCTCTTCTTATTATAATTATCTTCTCCATACTCGTCGATACAATCAATTTGTTTATTTGTAAGATCGATAACAAAATTTGAGTGTTTATAAAAGTGTATAAACATTGCAGAAAGGCTTACACCCCATTCAATTGCTTTGGGATTTTTGAGAAGAACAGTAAAAAACATTTTCCAAAATGACTTCCCGGTTGTCTTATTAAAACCAACTCGTCTAAGAATCCTTGAAAAGGATCTTAAATTCTTTAAAGTCTTTTTAAGATTATGTTTGTATTTATTGGTTACTTTCAGATTCAGACAAGTGTTAATTACTCTTTCATAATAATGTTCGGGTTTGTATATATAACTTATGACGTCAACAAAATCATTTAGAATATCTTTCCTTGGTCTTAACGTTATAAAGTTTAAGCCGCTTGAAGCCTGGTCAATTTGAGTTTTATTGTCAGTAAAAATCGAAAACTCTTCAAATAATCTTCCTTCCAGTTGCAATCTTTTCGTTAACTTTGTGTTGGGCAAGGCATACATTAGTCCGAGCATTGCTACGCATATTCCTGTATCCTGTATAAACTCATTCATTTTTTTTGCTGTTTGACCATTCTCATTATCAAAACCAATTATGAAGCCGGCATTAACTACCATGCCATATGAACTGATTTTCTTTGTTGCTTCAACAATTGATCTGTTCATATTTATTTTTTTATTTACTTTTTCTAATACATCGTCCTCAGGAGTTTCAAGACCGGTGAACACAAGTCGGAAGTCAACATCTCTCATCAATTGCAATAGCTCATCATCATCTGCTAAATTAATTGAAGCTTCAGTTCCAAAGTAGAAAGGATATTTATTTGCCTTTGTCCACTCTTTTATTGCCCGTAAGGTTTCTTTAACCTGCTTCTTGTTCCCGATAAAATTATCATCGACAATATCAATATGACCTTTGTAATTCAGATCGTATAAAGCTTGAAGTTCTTTTACCATTTGTTCGGGAGTTTTGGACCGCGGCTTTCTGCCATACAATTCAATTATATCGCAGAACTCGCAATTAAAAGGACAACCGCGTGTAAACTGAATATTCAGATGTATGTAATTGTCAAAATTTATCAGATCAAATCTTGGAACAACTGCTTTGGTCATATCAGCATATTCGGACGTTTTGTATTCGCCACTCTTACTACCATTCGCCAGGTCATTCAAAAAAACTGGAATTGTAACTTCACCTTCTCCCAGCACAAGGTAATCAGCAGACTGATATAGGTGCGGCTGAGATGTCGGATCAGGACCGCCAACTACAACTGGTTTATTTCTTTGGTGAGATAAATTAATTATATCAAGTAACCCAATTTGTTGAGGCAGCATTCCGCCAGTAAAAACCAAATCTGCCCATTCGAAATGTTTGTCCAGCAGAGGTTCAACATTCGTATCAATTAATTTTATTTCCCATTCTTGAGGCAGCAAAGCAGCTACGGTCATTAAACCAAGTGGTGCTGCCTGGTATTTTGCACCAACTATTTTACTTACTTCAACAAAGTTCCAAAAACTGTAAGGTGAAAATTTTGGATGTATTAACAAACACCTGGTTCTTTTTTGCATTAACTTTATCATTGGCAATGCCCAATTATTTCGATCTCTGAATTCTCATTCATTTCAACAATTTCTTTTCTTTGAATAATTAACTAAAATGATAATGGCGGATGCGATTCTCTTCGTCCTTTTCACCACTACAAAAAGGTACCAAAAGCATCTGGAATAAAAATGAATCAAATGGATGGAAAAAGGATTAATCCTTTTGGGGGAGTAAAGGCAGTGAATTAATTATTAATTGTTGAAATACTTTTTGCAATTGTTTTAAGGGTGTCACTCGAATAAGAATAATTAGCTATTTCAAGTCTTGTATGCAAAGCGAGCTTTTCCATAATATTATGGATATGACTTTTAATAGTATACGTAGAAACGTGCATTTTTTGACCGATCTCTTTGTTGCTCATTCCCTCACCTAGCAATGCTATAACTTCACGTTCACGTTTAGTCATCTTTACCACTCCGTTCATTTTCAATTTACCTTCTCTTATAGCGTGATCAACAATCTGGGAGAAGAGGGAATCAACTAACAATGGAGGAAGAACAGTTGCGCCTTCTGATACTGTCCTTATAGTGATTAAAAATTCATTTAGTGATGCATCTTTTAAAATGAAACCATTGGCACCTGCTTTTACATACTGTAAAATATCAGCTTGCACTGGTGCCAGATCCATAACAATTATTTTTGCTTCCGGAAAATCTTTCTTAACTATTTCCACCACCCGTAAACTATTTTGACTTCGCAAGCCTAAATCCAGAAGAACTACATTCGGTTTTAACTCCTTGATTTTTACAAGAGTGTCTTTACCATCGCCGGATGCGGCTATTATTACGATATCTTTTTGAGGTTTAAGAATCGCAAGGATTCCATCACGCAAAAGACGGTTATCTTCAATAAGTAGTAATCTAATTTTTTTCATTATGTCATCTTAACGAATGAACAGTATTATAATAAGGTATCATATATACTGTATAAATACTTTAATCAATTATCTGAAATCAATATGAAAATACTTTGGATGTAAATTCAATCGGTCAAAAGGATGAAAAAAGGATTACATCTTTTAGGTGAGAACTATCAATCTTCGAGTAAGGAAATGTTATCAGTTGCCGTGCTTATTCTTTTTGAATCGTGCAAGTATTTTGCAATCTGAACCCGCGTACTGAGTGCAAGTTTTTCAAGAATATTATGAACATGACTTTTTATCGTATAGGTTGAGAGGTGAAGTTTTTGAGCAATCTCTTTATTTGTATGGCCGTCCGCAATCAATTCGATTACCTGGCGTTCGCGTTTTGTCATACGAACAGAATCGACAAGAGCTGAAGGACTTGATCCGTTTATTGCATGTTCAACTATCTGAGAAAAAAGTGATCCGGTTAAATTTGGAGGTAAGACCTGGAGACCTTTGGCAACAGACCGAATTGTCTTAAGAAAATCATTGACCGTTGCATCTTTTAGTATAAATCCCGACACCCCAACCTGCACAAATTCAAAAACATCAGCCTGAACCGGGATTAGATCCATCATTATTATTTTAGAGGCAGAAAAATTTTTCTTCACCAGTTTCACTAAATTCAAACTGCTTCTGTTTCTTAGACCAAGATCGAGAAGGATTACTTCGGGTTTATATTTTCGCATAATTGCTAAAATATTCTCGCCGTTTCCTACAGTTTCAACAACATTCATGTCTCTTTGCTTTTTGAGCATGGCCGCAAGGCCTTCACGCAAAAGACGATTATCTTCTATGAGTAGTATTCTTATTTTTTTCATTTTAATAAGTCATACTTTCCTATGCAAAGACTATTTTTTATGATTTAATCGACAGGAACAAATACAGTCAAAAGTATTCTTTCATTATGGAATTAAATATAAAAAAATATGATTTTATTTTCGAAAAATTCTATTGGCAGATATTAAATCTCTTAAAAATAAGAGTGGACCTAAGTTGCCTGATCAAAAAACAAATGCAATTACTTTTTAACATAAAACTCGCCGCGTGTATAAGCGCGGTGAATTATTGATTTCTTTCTTCCCGTTTTCATGTAGCCGTTAGCAGCCATTAAAGAAGCTACCATTGCACCAATAAATTGTTTAACTCTTCCTGTGAACTTAAAACCTTTTCTCTTCTTTGCTTCATTAAAACAAAGCTCGGCAACACTTGTAACTGCGGGCATTCCGTATTCTGTTAAAATCATCGCCTGGATGAATGTTTCAGGTTTCATTACTATTTCAAACAGAAATTTTCCTTCGCCAGTTGCGAGACCTGCAAACTGCGGGTAAGTTACTGCAAATTCCTTTAATTCCGGAAGTTGTATTTCCTTTGAGTAAGTCTTTGTCTTCATTTTTGCACCTTGCTTTTTATCAATTACATTATTAACAGGTGCAATATATGTAAGTGATGATTAAGAATCACCTCAATTTTGACGTCGGTTTTTTGTTTTGATTCCGGATATTCACCAGACAAATCTATTCTGAACAGAATGGCAAGTATCTGTCTGGCAAGCTATCGTTATGCAAAAATTTGAAACTTCGGAAGGAGAATGTGAAGTAATTTTATTTAAATGAGTATTACTGTCCTAAATAATCTTTAAGCTTATTACTTCTCTTTGAGGTTCGTAACTTTCTGAGGGCATTTTCTTTTATCTGTCTTATTCGTTCTCTTGTGAGATTAAATCTCTCGCCAATCTCTTCCAGAGTTGCTTTTTGATTACTACCAATTCCAAATGAAAGCCTGATAACTTCGGCTTCCCTCTCATCGAGAGTAGAGAGAATATCTGCAACTTCATTTTTAAGAGAATCCTGCATCAAATCAGTATCGGGCATAGGCTGTTCTTCATTGTGAAGAACATCCATAAGAGTAGTTTTATTTTCGTCACTGTTATTGAAGGGTGCATCTACTGATACTTGACGACTGGAAATCTGAAGAATATATGCAACTTCCTCTGATGAAATTTCCAGAATTTTAGCAAGCTCCTCAGTCGTTGGCTTCCTTTCAAATTCCTGTTCTAATTCTCTATAAACTTTTCCAAGTTTTGTTAAGTTGCCAACACGGTTAAGCGGAAGTCGAACAACTCTTGACTGATCCGCGATAGCTGACATTATTCCCTGTCTCACCCACCAAACTGCATATGAAATAAATTTAAATCCCCTCGTTTCATCAAACCGCTGTGCTGCTTTAACCAGACCGATGTTCCCTTCATTAATTAAATCGCCGAGTGAAAGTCCCTGGTTCTGATACATTTTTGCAACGGAGACCACAAATCTTAAATTAGCTCTAACTAATTTGTCCTGTGCATCAGCATCACCCTTCTTAATTTTTATTGCCAGATCAATTTCTTCTTCTGGCTTTAAAAGTCCATACTTCCCTATTTCCTGGAAATAGAGATCTAATGATTTATTTTCTCGGTTTGTTAATTGTCTTGTTAATTTCAATCTGGAAATTCTTTATTAATTATATATAAATGGATTACTGAGGAAATATTCAACGGTAAGACGAGCGTTCGCTGTTAAATTTCTTCTCTCTGCAATATACTGAAATAAAGATTCTCAAAGTAGCTTTGAATATTTCTTTACGGTGATCTGCCTTACGATGAATTAGGCTTGTAAGTGTCTGGTAATAAGCCTAAGTTGCTATTGTTCTGCGAAATAAAACTTAGATTAGAGACATACTTCTCACAGTTCCCATCTTTTAATCCTAAATTTATTTACGGAGGCAAAAAAATGCCGGTCAGGATTTATTCATTGTCTGAAGCCGTGTCATTACCAAAACCATTCAATATAAAAAGGAGTATAAAATGAATATCTATGTGGGCAATCTGGCTTCTGATGTTAAAGATGAAGAGCTAAAAGATCTTTTTTCACAGCACGGAAGAGTTGACAGTGTTAAAATAATTCGTGATATGTTCACTCAGACATCAAAGGGATTCGGCTTTGTTGAAATGCCCGGGAAAAACGAAGCACAGAAAGCTTTGACCGCACTTAATACCTTTGAGTTTAAGGGAAAAAAGATCATTGTTAATGAAGCAAGACCGCAGAGAGAAAGAGGCGGCGGCGGAAGAAGAAGATAAATATTAATTTTACTTTCGTGTCGGGCTGTTCGCCGCAGCGGAATAGTTCGGCTTCTGTTTTATCAGTAATATTTTGATAGCTTGTTTTCTATCTATCCTTGTAAAGAAAAAAGGAATTAAGCGAACATTTTTTTGAATTGAATAAAAATGATGAGGAGAGGCCAATGAAAATATTCGTAGGAAATTTGTCACCTGAAGTTAATGAGCAGGAACTCACAGCATTGTTTTCGGAACACGGCAGTGTGGGCAATGTTAAAATCGTTCGTGATATATCAAATCAAATGTCCAGAGGATTTGGATTTGTTGATATGCCGAGAAAAGTCGATGCCAAAAAAGCTTTAAAGACTTTAAATGATTTTGAACTTAAGGGACAGAAAATGGCTGTTAACGAAGCTAAACAGGGACGTGACAGAAACAGTGCCGGCAGCAGAAAAAGTTTTAGCGGAAGAAGAAGATAAGCTGCCAAAATTGTAATTACGTTTTCAAATGATCATTTCCTTATTCAAAAGTATATCCTGCACCACGGACGCTTTTAAAGTAAACCGGGTTTGCGGGATCGGGCTCAAAATATTTTCGAAGCCGTGCAATAAAAATATCCACAGTCCGTGTCTCAACTTCAGGATTGAGATGCCAGACATTCTCCAGTAATTCTTTTCTCGTAACAATTTCACCTTTACGTTCAACCAGATATTTAAGAAGCATTGCTTCTTGTGGTGTAAGTCGTATTTCTTCCTTGCCGTGCCGGCAGTTAAGCGTTTCAAAATTAATTTTGTTATCACCAAACTTATAAACCGGCTGATTTTCCAACGACTTTTTATACCAGCTCTTTCGTTTTAACATTCCCTTCACTCTCAGAAGAAGCTCCTGCAGGTGAAAAGGTTTTGTAATATAATCATCAGCACCTTTTTCTAATCCCTTTACTTTATCACCGGATTCAGTTTTTGCGGTAAGCATAAGTATTGGTATTTGCGGATCAGTTTTTCGAACTCTTTCCGCAACTTCAAAACCATTTACATAAGGAAGCATTATATCAAGTATTATTAAGTTAAAATTTCCCTTTTCAAAAAACTCAACCGCTTCCTTTCCGTTTTTCGCCCACTTAACAATGTAACCTTCTTCTGTTAGATTGTATTCTAATCCAACCGCCAGAGTTTCTTCATCCTCGACAAGTAATATTCTGTTTCCTTTAAAATCTTCTGCCATTATTATTTACACCTGACTTTATTTTTCGTTCCTTAAAAGTTTTTTTAACCGTCTCTTGCTTATTGCTTTATATGCAGGAATTTCAATTTTGAATGTTGTGCCTTTACTTTCACCTTCACTCGATACTGTAATTTTACCACCGTGTGCTTTGACTATTTCTCTCACCCTGTAAAGTCCGAGCCCGGTTCCTTTAACATTAGGAATTTCTTTGTTGTAAATCCTGTAAAACTTATTGAATATTTTTTTCTCTTCTTTGGTCGCAATACCAATACCGAAATCAGTAAAGGTGATAGTTACTTTTTTTGAATTACAGTTTACTGAGGAAATAATATTTGCAGGTTTTTTTGAATATTTAACCGCGTTATCAACAAGGTTGTCGAATACTATTTTTAACGCTTCTCTGCCTGCAACTATTTCGCACGATGCATTACCTGTAACCTGGTAATTCTCTTTAGGAACGCGGAATTTTTCACAAGATTCATCAATTAATTCTTTCACTAAGGTTTCTGCTTTATAAACGCTGTAGTCTTGCAGCAACTTTCTTTGTTCTTGTGCCGATATTTCCAGAATAGAATTAATAAGGCTTTGTAAGCGATCTGCATCTTTCATCATAAAATCAATAAACTCTTTTCTCTTTTCGGAAGGAACTTCTCTTTGCTTTAATGTTTCAAGGTATAACTGAATTGAAGCGAGGGGAGATTTAAGCTCGTGCGTAACGTTGCCGATGAAGCTATCGTAGAGTTCTGTTATACGAAGTTGAACATTCAGGTGTCTGAAGATTAGTGATGTTGTAAATGAAAGTCCGATGAGTAATATCAAGCCAAGAATAAAAGGAAGCGCGTTTTGAACATCGTATACAAGCTGCGGAGAAACCTGGTCACCAACTTTTTCAAAAACGATATAGTTCGAAACGTACCAGTAAATCCATATTCCAAGCAGCGATAACCAAACAAGCTGAGCTATAATAAAAATCAGAATATGGTAAAACAGAGAGTGTTTGCCTCTCATCGTATCATCCATCCTGCACTTAATGATAAATTAAATTCAAAGTAAATATCCTTTATTCCAAAGAGAAGGTCAAACCAGCGATTTAACATTTTACATTTCTTTTACAGCACTTGTTCTGAAAATTCTGCATAATTCAATTGTATTAAAATTATAATTGTAAAGAGAACCGTATGAAGATATTATTAGTATATCCCGAAACCCCTGCCTCGTTCTGGAGTTTCAAAGATGCATTAAAGTTCGTTGCTAAGAAAGTTGCTGAACCACCTCTTGGATTAATCACGGTTGCAGCATTGCTTCCAAAGGAATGGGAGAAAAAACTAATTGATATGAATATTTCCAGGTTAGAAGACAAGCATATCCGCTGGGCAGATTTTGTTTTTTTAAGTGGGATGAATATTCAGATAAACTCTTTCAGAGAAGTGATCAGGCGATGCAACAGTCTTGGAGTAAAGATTGTAGCCGGTGGTCCACTTGCAACAACACAGCACAAAGAATTTCCCGGTGTTGATCATTTCGTTTTAAATGAAGCTGAAAGCACTCTTCCACTTTTTCTTGAAGATTTAAATAACGGTACTTTAAAACCTGTTTATTTTTCCAATGAATATCCTGACATAACAAAATCACCCGCTCCATTGTGGGAACTTCTAAATATGAAAAAATATGCGTCGTTGTCATTGCAGTATTCAAGAGGATGCCCGTACGATTGCGACTTCTGCAGCATAACAATGCTAAACGGAAGAACTCCAAGAACAAAAACAAGTTCTCAGTTTATATCCGAGATTGAAACTATTTACAATCTCGGATATCGCGGCCCAATTTCAGTTGTTGACGATAACTTCATCGGCAATAAAAGAAAGTTAAAAGATGAAATACTTCCGCGTTTGATTGAATGGTCGAAGCAAAAAAAATATCCATTCAGCTTTATCACTGAAGTTAGTGTGAATTTATCAGATGATGATAAGTTGATGGAGTTAATGATTGAAGCTGGCTTCAATAGCATTTTTGTAGGAATTGAAACACCAAGTACTGAAGGTCTCCAGGAATGTGGGAAGTCACAAAATTTAAAACGGAATCTTGTTTTTTCTGTAAGAAGACTCCAACAACGTGGCTTTATGGTTTCGGCTGGTTTCATTGTTGGGTTTGACAGTGATACACCGGGTGTCTTCCAGGATCAAATTGATTTCATACAGAAAAGTGGAATCGTATCTGCAATGGTTGGATTATTAAATGCACCCAGCGGAACCAAACTTTACAAGAAGATGCAATCAGAAAACCGACTGCTTGATTTCTGGAGCGGAAATAATATGGATGGATATATGAATTTTGTTCCGAAGATGAACTATCAGCAGCTTATGCTTGGCTATTCCAGAATAATACAAACTATATATTCTCAAAAAGAATATTATTTACGTGTGAAGCACTTTCTTAACAACTACAAACTGCCATCCTGGAATAAGAATAAAATTAAACTTAAAGAGATTCGGGCATTTATTATGTTGGTCTGGCTGCTCGGAACTCTTGAGAAGGGGAAAAAATATTTCTGGAAACTTCTTGCGTTTAGTATATTCAAACATCCAACTAAATTTCCAATTGCAATGACGATGGCAGTTTATGGTTATCATTTCAGAAGAATAGCAGCAAAGATTGTGTGAACATTCGCACTAATTAAATAAGGCACTCTCTTCAACCAGATCGAGAGTGCCTTGTTAACCTCCAATAAAAATTATTATTTATTTGCGAGCATTTCACCAGTTTTGTCAGGTGGAGTTGGCTGGGGAACCATATTGTTAATTGGTTTGATGGACATCAGATAAGCATAAATTGCCTTTAGATCCTCATCTGTTTTCATGCCGTAAACCTGCCATGGCATTGGAGGAAGAAGCGGCCTACCTACTCCCATAAATTTTCCTTCTCTCATTGTTTTGATGAACATTTCTTCTGTCAAAGTACCAATGCCAGTAGCTTTATCTGGTGTGAGATTAGAAGCGTACGAAATTCCCCAAGGACCAACCCAAGCCGTTAAACCCATCGTAGTTGCAGCCCACTGGTTTTGCCCTAATGCAGAGATATCAAGCTGCGGAAGAATTTCATTTCCCGGATGACCTGAAAGAGATCTGGTTGTATCAAAAACCGGACCTGCTTCAGTAAATGTTTTTGGTGTGTGGCAATCATCGCAGCCGCTTGTACTAACAATATATTTCCCCAAAGCAACCATTTCCTCCTGTGATTTTGGTTTTGCTTCTCCTTTACCCGCACAACCAAACTGAAGAAAAAGTACTGCAAAAAAAATTGCAGATAAAACTGCAGCAAAAAATAATTTAAGCATTAAGCCTCCTTAGTAATTAGTTAAAAATATTATTTTGCCTGGCCGAGAGCTAATCTGGCAGAGGAATGACTTAGTGGGAGAAAGTTAGAAATGAAAGAATACTATTAGAACATATCTTTCGCCCAGGTATAGAACAAAACTATTAAGCCTCATATTAATTATCAAATATATACTAAGTTATGTATACCTTAACAGGGTTCATACTTGATTGGGTTAAATTTTAATACAAAGATGTATCTTCTTATTCTATTGTAAAAATTAAAAGTATACCAAACTACTCATAACTACTTAGTGTAGTTTATTTCTCACTTTTTTTGAACGTCAAATAATACTAACTTTCGCCCCATTGAAATGATAGCTAATAATCATATAAAGGCACTCTAATTTGAGCATACACTATTTATTATCCTGCTGAATAATTTAATTCCACATAATACCTAGAATACCACATTCGATTCAAAAATTAAAGGAAACAAATGAGCAAACACGCCTTGCTAAAACCGCTATTTATAGCAACAATTTTTCTTACAGTAATAGCTTTTATCGGTTGTGAAAAGAAAACCGAGCAACAGCAATCTGAGATTAATAGCGAAATTGTATCAACTGATACCGCTTCTTCAATTAAAACACCTGAGGTGGTCGAACCAATAGATGAAGAAAAAATTACAATTCCGGATGTGAAAGGATCATGGACCGGAACTTTTGATAAACGGCCGACGACTCTGCAAATAACAGAACAGGCTGACAGTAGTTTTTCAGGTAAAATAACTATCAATTACAGAGAAGTTATCAACCAAGAAATTAAAGGAATAATCAGTCCGTCTACAGGAGAGATTTCAATGAAGGATCAGTTGCACAGCCGTTACCAGGGAAAGTATAACGGAAAATTATCAGAGGAAGGTAATAATTTTTCCGGCACTTTTACTATGGATCTTGATGGCAAGAAATTTTCATTTAACTTAAATAAAAAATAAAGGAAGGCATCAATGAAAAAACTAACTTTCTTACTTATAATTCCATTTCTTGGATTACTTATATCGTCCTGCGATTCGAGTGAAGACCCGATGACCCCGGTTAGCACCAAAGGAAGTATTTATCTGACATCCAGTCCATCAGGAGCACAAATATGGATAGACGGTACAAATACTTCTCTAACAACTCCAGACACAGTTACAAATGTTGAAGAAGGACTTCGAAGTGTGACTCTAAAACTAACTGAGTATAAAGATACTACTTTCTCATTGAGTGTTACTGCTGATGAGATGAGTGTAGTTGGACCTATTAATTTAACTTCGGATATTAATAAAACGTTTTACAGTACTCCGGTAAGGATTTGGGAAACAATTGGAACAACTCCATCTCAGCCAAGTGGATTAGATCTTTCAAGTGGAATGGCTCATGGAGTTTCATCTGCACAAAATAATCTTGTGGATATTTATTATTCAAGTAACGGATTTCTGGTTCAGAGTGCACATCTTTATCCAAGTTTGATCAGGGAGACAGATTTTAGAGTAGGCAATAGTACTAACATTTATGATGGAACTGACTCACCATTATATAATACCGGTACATGGGCAAATAGTATCTCTGATACTGTAACAAGTTATGTATTTCTTTATGATCACGATGGACATTACTCAAAACTAAAAATAGTTGATATGGGTGGTGGTCAACCTGGTAACCCTGCCTGGGTTGAGGTTATATGGTATTATAATAATGAATTACAAGATGAGCGTTTTTAAGATTCGTTCTTATTTTAAATTTATCGATAACCCTCATCATCTAATGATGGGGGTTTTTTATTTTTGATTCTCAACTGCACAAGCACAGCCCCACCCGCAGCTATCAGCATACCCATTCCCTGCTGCATTGTTATAGCTTCGCCAAGAAATATCCATGCAAGTAATGCAATCTGTATAAGCATTGTTCCGTTGATTATACTTGATTCCATCGCTGAAAGTTTTTGAAGCGTTAGATTCCATATTGTAAAAGCGAGTGCTGTGTTAATAACAGCAAGCCAGAGAAGATATAAAATATTTTGTAAGCTGATGGAAGGTAATCCCTGTATCATCAATCCGGCTACTAATAGAATTACGGAGCCAATACCCATACTAACAATCGTAATTACAACCGGGTTTATTCTTGCTTCACGGTTTATATTTCTTCCAAGAACAGCAGAAGCAGCATTCGCAAGAACTCCAATCGTCATAACAATTAATCCCGTCCATTGATTTTCGCTTAAATTAACTGGGAAGAAATAAGTCGTTATCCCAATGATGAAAAGAACAACTCCAGACCACTGAAGAAATGTGGGAAATTCTTTTAAAAGAAAAATTGCCATTACGGCAACAATAAGTGGAGTAAAGTTTAACCATAGGCTAACAGTAACCGCTGGCAAAAGTGAAAGCCCAATGAACTGAGTTCCCTGAGTGAAGGCATAAAAAAGAATTCCGAGTAGAATAAGTTTTGTCCAATCTTTCTTTTCAAGATTCTTGATTACCAATTTATTTTTCTTTGTGAAAACGAAAGGAAGCAGACAAATAAATGCTATTGAATATCTTAGTCCAGCAAAAGTTAATGGTGGAATTTCGGCAAGTCCAATTTTAATTATCACAAATGATGTTGACCAGAGAAAGGTCACGAGAAGTGCAAGCAGAATGGCTTTCAGGTGTGAATGATTTTTCACGCATCAAAAAAAATGTGAGTTGAATTTTCTGTTTTTGATGTACCTATTTTTTTACAAAAAAATCGTTTACTCAAAATGCCTGCTACTTTCCCAAATTTCATTTAATGGTCTATTTATATTTCTACAAATAAAAATTTGAAGATTATTTTCGTATGGCATAGCATATTTTGCTTTATGAACCAATATAGATTCAACATCTCCACAAGAATCAAGATGATCTTCTCTATCACCGCCGATGATAATAACACTTTTTATCTGAATGGTTCTATCAGCCCAGAACCAGAAACTGTTATGGGGAGAGATCGCATTTGGTAGATCATATTTATTCCTGAAATACTCTATAGCTCCTGCTCTTCCATAATTGCTACCGTAAACAACTGTAAATGGTTTTTCTTCATCAGGAATCGTTTGATAAACTATAGATACATCTTTAGCAAGTTCCTCCCATCCAAACATATCAGCATAAAATTGTGGGAGTTCAGCAAGTTCTTTATTTTCAGCAGTATTGGGTGCAAATCCAATTGCTGATGCATAATTGATATACGTTTCTACAGGAAGGATAGGTAATGCAAGTGGTGCTGTAATTATTCCACTTATAACTAGAGGTATTGTAACTGCATACTTAAACCAGCTCCAATATTTTTTAAGGTTGATTTTTTCTAACAAAACTCCGCCGCCTGCAAATAAAGCAGTAAAGGCGGGTGAAAGATATTCCGATTTACTTTTTCCACTAATAAACAAAACCAGAAAAGTCACAATAAATATTATCCCTAAAATCTTGAATTGTTTTCCATCTTTATGAAAAAAGAGATAGTACAACCCCATCAACCAGATAATTGCGGACGCAGGATTCATTAAAATGAAAATCCATTTAACAAAATCTACACGGGTAATGCCGGAATATTTGTACATCTGCGCATTCCGGATAAACTCGATATGCGCCCAATCGTGTGTAGCATTCCAGATTATGAAGGGGATAAAAAATAAAAGTGCGATGCCAGCTGCAGTATAAGGCCAGACTGTTTTTAGAGATGATCTTTTTGTTGTAAGAAAAATTCCTGCGACTAAACCAAAGCCAAGCCAGAGAAATCCAATTTTGTTCATCAATCCGATTCCAAGTACAATGCCTAACAAAATCCATTGAATTGGTTTTTCCTCTTTAACAATTAAAGTAATCGAATAGAAAGCAATTGCCCAGAGAAGTATATCAAAAGAATTCATTGAAAAAACAGAATACATTCCTAAATAGATGGGGGCAAATATCACTGCAAGCGAGGCAAGTGTTGTTGCAAGTTTACCACCGCCCATTTCCCTCACCATCAGACCGGTGAAGAAAACCGTTGCTGCGCCCAGAAAGGGAGGCAATAATCTAATTGCAAAAACTGAGTCTCCAATAATTATTCTAACCAAACCGAGCATCCAAATAGAAAACGCTGGTTGATCCACATATCCGAAGTCAGGTCTGCTGGCACAGGACAGATAGTATAGTTCATCACGGAAGATCCCATAACCGGCAAAGGTATTGGTGTAGAGATGAATAAATAATTTTACAAGAGCGAAAATAAAAATTAGTAATAAGCTACCTTGCAGATAGCTTTTATTCTGATACTGTTCTTTCATAAAATTTATTTCTTTTAATGATAAATGATTTTATTCTTTCATATACTTTTTCAGAATCAATTCCTTCATCTCCACTAAAATCACAATTGTGCGGATCGCCGGGACAAATATTTGAACAGTAATTCTCTTCCGGTAGAATTATTTCAGATTTATTACCAAGCGGTCCCCAAAGTTTTGGAGAACATGCTGGCAGCGGACAAAACACTGAAATTGTCGGTACTTTCAAAGCTGAACAAATATGCATTGGTCCGGTGCTTGCAGAAACAAGAACATCCAGTGCACTGAAATTTATTATTGATTCTCTTAATGTTCGACCAACATTTGGATAAAGAACATTCGAGATGTTATTAATTTCTTCGGGAGGATTATTATCTGTAACAACAGCACGAATATTATTTTCTTTAGATAATCGAGAAATTAATTTTTTATACTCTTCAACTGTTAAGTTGGGTGATGATTTTCCGCTTGTTGTATTTATTCCAACTAACAGTTCACCATTCGGTGCAAGTTTGATTTTTATTTCATTACGTTTTTTTATTTCTTCATTAGTTAAAAATATTTCGGGTTCGATACTCTTCGGTTCAATTCCGATTTTCCTTACCATATCAAGACAATAATCTGCTTCGTGTCTGAGTGGAATATATTTTTTCCTATCAACATATTTTGAGAAACTTAAAAACTGATAAAACTTGTGCCCAACACCTATGCGATTTGTAATTCCACTGAAGAACAAAACCCAGTTTAATCTTTCATTGGGTAGAAGCATTAAAGCGTGAGTGAATTTATATTTTCTTATTTCTTTAACTAATTGCCAAAATGATTTTGGGCGGCTGTCTTCTTCTCCATCAAATAATATTATTTCATCAACATATGGATTGTTGAGATAGATATCTTTTGTATAATTTCTAACAAGAACGGATACTAAACTATCTGGGTGAGTTTTTTTTATTTCCCTGGGAATAGGTGTTGAAAGGACTACATCTCCGATGCGGTCAATTCTTGTGATTAATATTCTTAGATGCTTTTTATTATTATTCAAAATTATTTTTCACATCCCGAATTTAAAAGAGTCATTAAATAAATTATAACAATTGAGAATTGCTATAATTACTGTTGATAACAATAGAACAACAAACCGTACATACTTATTGATTTTGTAAAATATTATTTAAAATACTTGTACAAAGATAATGAGTTTCGTCGGAAGCGGATAGCTGAGCATATCAATTGAAATTTAGTTAATCCCATTATTTGAAATCTTGCAAACAATTGATTATTTGTAATACTAATTTTAGTTAAAATATTATCTGGAACTTGCGACTCTTTTCATTAATTTTATATCATATTATTTACGAATTAGATTTGAAAAAATATTAAAAATGATACGGTCCGGAAACTATAATTTGCTTCACAAAAAGAAATCTCCAAAGGGCAAAACTTCTGAAAAGCTAACTCGTCTCGATATTGATGATGAATTAAGGAAAAAAATTCTTCCCTTTTGCAGGTTGAAGAAAGGTGAAATCTGGAAGGATCCCAAAGGCAAACATAAAATTGGTGTTCTTGATGCAACAAATATTCAAGACACAAAAAAAATATTTGGAAAGGAAAAAGCACAGCTTGCTATAAACGATCCTCCGTACAATGTTGTGGTTGGAAGTGCAAACACTCAAAATCTTTCCAAAATAAATGTTGATGAATACATTGAGTTCTCACGAAAGTGGGTTTCGAATGTAAATTCAATTCTGCACAAAGATGCTGCACTTTATATCTGGCTCGGTGCTGACCAGAATGATGGCTTTCAACCCTTACCGGAATTTATGATGATGATGCGAGAGTTTAAAGAATTGAAAAGCAGAAGTTTCATTACTATGAGAAACCAGAGAGGCTACGGCACACAAAAAAACTGGATGGCTGTCAGGCAGGAATTGCTTTACTACACAAAAGGCGATCCTCACTTCAAAGTTATTTATACTGATATTCCAAAAATTCTTGGCGGATATTACAAAGAAATAAATGGAGAAGTGACTGACAACTTCGAAAGAAGTAAATCTGCATTTATTCGTCCCGGCAATGTTTGGGTTGATATTCAACAGGTTTTTTACAGGATGGAAGAAAATGTTCCCGGGGCTTATGCACAGAAACCTCTGAAAAGTATTTCACGAATAATTGAAGCCAGTAGTAAAAAAAATAATCTCGTTGCAGATTTATTTAGTCACAGCGGTGTAACTCTTTTAGCTTCTGAAATTCTTGGAAGAAAATGTTATGCGATGGAAATTGATCCGGTATTTGCCGAGCTATCAATCAGAAGACTTGAACGATACAGACAAACCGGCAAAACCGGCTGGCAATGGAACAATCCGTTTCCTGAAGTTAAATAATTGAAGATTGCTGATTAACGATTTATGATCTTCGATTTTTTACAAGGCTTTCTCTTTACCTTCAAAATATATTTTACACGAACTCAACAGACGAATTAAACCTTCAGAATACAAGAAAGTTATTGGATAAAGAGCAAGTAAAGGAATGGATCCTATCAATTTTCCCTAATGGAGGCTTTTATAAATTTTATAGAAATTTCATTTATGAAATTCTACTGAATCTAAGCAATATATAAGTATTCGTTGACTTTGGCACAAAGTTTTATTTATTTAGGAGTGTAAAACAAAAAGGGAGAGCAGTAAAATGAAAAAATATCTTATCTCACTTGGCGCACTTCTGCTACTTACATTGAATAGTAACATCCATCCTCAATCCCCTCCCTGGGAAAATATTAGCAACCAAATTCCGGGTGATAGTTTAAATAATTTATCCGACGTATCTGTTCCAAACAGATGGGTTGGTTTCATTTCTTCCAGTTCCAATCCCGAAATTTACTTTCAATATTACTGGGCATGGGCATGGGAAACAATCCAAACACCGTCACCCGTAGCTGCACTTTATTTTTTGTATTATTCATTTGGATTTATTTGTGGTACCGATAGTAATCTTTATCAGACAATCGACGAAGGGGAAAGTTGGGAATATATTGGATCGCTTGGAGAACAGATCAATGACATTGATTTCGGCAACGACATTTATAATCCGAAAGGATATGTTTGTGGAAATAATGGAACAATAGGATTAATTGAGGATACAAGTCTGGTGGTGATACAAAGTGGTTACTCAACAAATTTTGTTAAAATGAGTTTTCCATATATTGATGATAAGGTCTGGCTTGCTGGTGACTCCTCAGTTTATCTTTATGATGGATTGACATTTTCCAAAAAATTTACTTCGAATGTCAAATTGAATTCCATTTACTTCTTGAATCAACATTATGGATTGATTGTTGGTAATTCAGGCTACATCGCCAAAACAACTGATGGCGGAAATACTTGGGTTCAAAAACAAAATCCCGATTCACTTAATAGAAATTTAAATGATGTTTATCTCGTAAGCTTTTTTGGCTTTGCTGTTGGAGATAATGGATTGATTCTCGAAACGACTGACGCGGGAGAAACCTGGGCTATGGATACTGATCAACTTACTACAAATGATTTATTAGCTGTTCATATTTCCGGAGGAGGTTTAGAATGGGGACCCGGTTTAGCAGTTGGAAAGAATAGAACAGCTTTGATTTATCCAATTGTTGTCTCTGTAAATGAAGCAACTGTAAGTGTTAACAATTTCTATCTATATCAAAACTATCCAAATCCGTTTAATCCAACAACAAAAATAAAATTTACAGTTCCATCTGTAGGAACTTCATTAATGAAGTTCGTACAAATAAAAGTTTATGATGTTTTAGGGAATGAAATCGCTACACTCGTTAACGAAGAAAAACCTGCTGGCAATTATGAAGTTGAATTTAACTCAACTGACTTACCAAGTGGAATTTATTTCTACCAACTGAAAGCAGGCTCATTTATCCAAACCAGGAAAATGGTTTACCTCAAATAATTTCTTTGTATCTCTGTGGTATCAATTGCCGCAGAGTTACATATTTCTTTTCTATTTCATTTGAAATTTCTCATCAATGGAGTAGCTTTGCACATAAAAAAACAACCGGAATTTCCTGATGAAAAAAATATTATTTCTCGTTTTGACCACCCTATCAGCATTTTCAATTTATTCCTGCAAGAATGAAAACCTTGAAACAAAAGGCTCGCCCGAATACTTTGAAGAAATAAAACAGTGGGATCAAAAGAGATTAGAAAGACTTAAAGCTGATGACGGCTGGCTGAATCTTGTCGGCAGAACCTGGCTCAAACCCGGCGAAAATAAATTCGGCTCAGCGAAGGATAATGATGTTTTAATAGAATCAGATAAAGTTCCGGAGTATATGGGCGTTTTTGTTTTTGAGGATTCAACTGTTACGATGAAAGTAAATGATGGGGTTGAAGTTTTATTCAATGGCAATCCAATTGAAGAAATGGTAATGATCGGTGATACAAAAAAAGATATGACTGTTTTTCAGTATGGTTCTATAAAATGGAATTTGATTGTCAGGAATGAATTGTACGGAATCCGTTTCCGCGATCTTGAATCAGAATTTGTAAAAAGCTTTTCTGGAATTGAACGATTTCCCGTAAACGAAGACTGGAGAATAAATGCCAAGTTTGAAGCTTACGATCCCCCAAGGAAAATGAATGTTCCAAATGTACTCGGACAAGTTGATGAAGAACTTTCGCCCGGGGCAATTGTATTTTCAAGAGACAATCAAACTTACAGATTAAACGCAATTGATGCCGGGAATAAATTTTGGTTCATCCTGGCTGACGGAACAAGCGGTGAAGAAACTTATGGTGGAGGTAGATTTTTGTACACCGATAAAGCCGATTCAACAGGAATGGTAATAGTTGATTTTAATAAAGCATACAATCCGCCTTGTGTGCTTACAAAATTTGCAACCTGTCCTTTACCACCGAAGGAAAATTACATTAAGCTCAGAATCACCGCCGGAGAAAAAGTTTATGGCAAAAATCATTAGGCCTCACCCCAACCCTCTCCTAAGGAGAGGGAGAATATAACTTTAACTCAACTGCTCAATAAGTTCTTTGATAGTTTGAATGTGATGCTCATCGTGCTCTAAGATAAACTGAGCCATATCAATTGGTCTCATCGGTTGATTAAGTCGTGGATGTATTGAAATTCTTGATAAAATTTTAGCATCAAGATTCTTCAACCTTTTCACAAAATTTTCTCTCACATTTTTTAGCTGAGTTAACAACTCATTAATATTTTTATCATTATGCTTTGCTTCGTCAGTTTTCTGGTTGTTCAAATCGGCAGGTCTTAGAATTTCTTTTCCTGAAATAAAATCATCTATTCTGCCATCGTGCAATTCTTCAAGATCAATAAGGTGTCCAACATTCTCCTGGATTGACCAGCGGTTGTCAATTCTTTTTGTTAAAATTTCTTTTGGTAAACCCGAAACAATCTTTGATATTATATCCGGATTTTCACTCAGCTTATCCAGAATAGTATATAAATTATTTTGGGGCAATTCAAATCTGAACTTTTTATCGAACCATTTTTGTCCGTTCATTTTTTCTTATCTGCTAAATACTGAAATCAATCCGTGAGTTAAAGCTTCCGGTGGACCCATAAGATGAGTTGAGCCATCAAATACTTTTGTTTTGAGTTTTAAACCGGCATAATTGTGGTTTTGAATATTTTTTACAAGACTATCAACCGGCTCAAAATATCTTTCTTCAGATTCTTCACTTCCAACAGAAATAAAAACATTGAGATGCTTATCACCAATCTTTTCCGGCGAATTTTCTTCGTAATCGAAAACCGAATAATCATCCCAGCTCAAATTGGGGCTTCCGATAATATAATTATTAAAAGTATTTGGTCTGGTGAAAAGTGTGTATAAACCAAACAAACCTCCGATGGAATATCCATTTAAAGTTCTGTCACTGGGAATAGTTCTGTACTCTGCATCAATTTTGGGTATCAGTTCTTCAAAAAGAAAATTAAGAAAATTTTCTGCGCCTCCTGTTTCGATTGGTCTATAATCTCTTCGCCGCTTTTCTCCGGCAGTCTTATTAAGCGCACCATAACCTATTCCTATTATAATCAGTTCAGGAATGTTTTCACCTATCTGAAGATATCGCGCAATGCTTGCTGCCATACCAAATGCAATATTTCCATCAAGAACGTAAAGAACGGGATATCTTTTGTCTGCTGATAAGTAATCGTCCGGGACACTTACCAGTATATGAAATGAATCCGAAACAGATTCCGAATAAATATTTATTTCAACAGCATTATAAAGCGAATATTTACCGGGGTTGTTGATTTCAGAAGAGTCTTGTGGATTAATATTGATAATTGAAACAAAAATAATTGCTGTTAGAATCAATGGATTAATAAACGGTTTCATTTTGCTGCTCCCAATTTTAAAAGAATCGTCAGATCGTCAATTAATATTAGTTAAAACACCTCTGGCAATCAAAACCAAAAAAGCGGAAAGTATTACAAACGACTCTATTCTCAAGAAAATTTTACTGATTCATTTACAATTATGATTCTGTTGATTAAGTTTATTAGGTATAAAAATTGATTCCTTTACGATTCAACTTTAATAAGTTTATGCTATATTTATTTAAAAATATTATTTCATGTAAAAGGTGCAATTATGAAGATGAAAATAAGTTTGATATTTCTGTTTTATTTCAGTGTAAGTCTTTCACAAAGTTTTTCAAGCCCGACTTTAAATCCATATAATCTGGATAACTCCGGTGGTTTCAATAGCCCTGTCTTTGTTGATATAAATAATGATGGAGATCAGGATTGTTTTAGCGGACTTGGTGTCGGGTTTACAGCATATTATGAAAATACCGGGACACAGACCTTTCCGGCTTTTGCTTCCTGGTACTATTCTAATGCATTTGGAATTTTTGATGTTGGAAATAATGCAAAGCCTGTGTTTGCTGATATAGATTCTGATGGTGATTTTGATTTGTATATGGGAGAAGTTGGCTTTAGAATTTTATTCTTCCGGAACACAAGCTCAACTGTACCAAATTTTAATTATATAACTGATAACCCTGCAGGAATTTCCGGATTGGGAAGCAATGTGGCTCCGGCATTAGTTGATATTGATGACGATGGTGATTTTGATTTATTCACCGGTCAACTTGATGGGAATATTTTATATTTTAAAAATTTAGGTTCGAGATTCAATCCGTCGTTTGCAAATTCAATATTTAACCCGTTCGGTATAAGTGATGCGGGTTCAAGATCCATACCTGCATTCTGTGACATTGACAAAGATGATGACTACGATTTATTTATTGGCAATGAAAACGGAGATATAATATTCTTCATCAACACAGGAACAAAAACGGATCCGTCCTTTGGACTTCCGGTTACAAACCCGTTTGGCTTATCCAATGTCGGCAATAATGCTGCTCCAAGTTTTGCAGACATTAACAATGATGAGAAAGAAGATTTGTTTGTAGGATCTGGAATCGGGACAACTTACTTTTTCAGGAACACTACCGTTGTGAGTGTGGAGGAAGAACAAAATTCTTCCTTCGTTGAAGTAAAAGCTTATCCGAATCCGGTAAGCAGCTTGCTGAATATCAGTGGCAGCTATATTGATTTGGATGATGCCGAACTATCAGTTTATTCAATACTCGGCGAAAAACTTGATCTCAGAATAACAAGAAACGGATCATTTGCTTCAATTAATTTTGCTGAACTGACGCCGGGGATTTATATTCTGATAATCAAAAACGATGTTGTCAGTTACACAACAAAAATTATTAAAAGCGGAAAAGGATTTTAAAAGTAGAGTAAAACAGTCAAATAGAATTAATTTCTTAATTAATTATTCGAATCAATAATATACGTCGCAACCTTTGCAACACCGTTTTCTATTTTTTCTTTCCTGATATTCTCTTTAAAAAACGAATACTGTTTTTCGTCTTCCAAAAGATTTTTAATTACAGCCGGCAGATTACTTGTTCTCGGCTCATATATACCAAGTTTCTTTTCTATAAGATAATCAACATTCCCCTGTTCCTGTTCCCAGATGTAATCATTTACAACCGGTACTTTTTTCAGATTTAATATTTCCATTATTGTTGAAGCGCCGCATTTTGTAAGTACCACATCTGAAATATTTATCAGTTCATAGATGAAATCAACGTAACCGTAAATCTTAAGGTTTTCAGATTGATATTTTATCTTTAACCCTTCGGCTCCTTTTAATAATAAATCATTTTTACCACAGACAATTACAATTTCATAATCCGGTTTTGATTTAAGTAATTCCCCAAGAATTATTTCTCCTCTCGGAATGCCATCACCGCCGCCGAGAATCAGAAGCATCTTTTTTTCATTACTATAATTGTATTTCGTTTTCAAAGCAGTAATTTCGTCCGCAGAAAGTGATTTCGAAAATTTTTCATCAAGAATAAATGGAAAACTTTGAACAGAGTAACCTCTTTTCTTTTTGATAACTCGTTCCTCAAGTCTTTTGCTGAACACAATAAAATTCTGATTCTTTTTTAGAAACCACATCGGATGAGGAGTGAAGGGATCTGTAATAACTGTCTGAACCGGAATGGAAAGTTTGTTCCTTTTGAGAATTTTATAAATTGGAATGATGCAAAAGAAATGGAAGTTAACGATCTTTTCGGGTTTTTCATTTAAAATGACTTCTTCAAGATATTTACTCATAAAAGGGGCGAGAAGGTTGCAGCTTATCCTGGCAACCAGCGGAATTTTGTTGAGTGCATAAAGAAATTCAAAAAACCATTTGCCGGTATATTGAAGCATCCGGTAACCATCTTCTATTATGTATTGAACCCAGCGCGGAGTTTTTTCAAATCCATAAATTAGTTTCGGTTCAACTTTATCAGGAAAGTGTTTGTTTAAATAATTGAAGATTGCTCGCGCCGGGGCAAGATGACCTCCGCCGGTTTTCAAATAAACAAATAAATATTTTTGCTTTAGATTCAAGATGTTTACCTCAACACCGGATCAGATGCTTTTTCAAGATAACCATTTTCAAGCACTTGTTTAATTTTAAACGTCCCGAGTTTTCTTGCTTTCAGAAATCCATCCCATGCAGATTCTGCCAGAGTACCTCGGTTCAGCAAATCGTAAAGCCACTGATCTGTGTAATCAGGATTTTCCTGTTTCATTGCTGCCTGAATTTCCCGCAGCCATTTTCTGTTAAATTTTTCCTGTGAACCAATTATCGGGCTCAGCACGATCGGGATGCCCAGCGCAGAATAAAATGATAGTTCGCTCGGCTTAGTCCACAGTATATCGGTTTCATGAAGTGCATTGTTAAACAGATCAAAGTATTGATGAAGTGATTCGGAAAAAATAATTTTAATACTGGTTCCATCAGGATCTATTTCCTTTTTGAGGGATTCAAAATATTCACTGACATCTTTTCTGATTCCGGCCACAAGTATTAAACTTACTTCGCCAGCCCGGAGTTTCTGCTTTAGACTTTTAGCAATACTCCCGCCGATCTCTTTTTGAGCACCGGCTCCACCGACGGCGTAAGTTATCGTCAGTCTTCTTTCATTTAAGAAGTTACAATTATCTTTTCCCAAAAAATGTTCTGCATTCCTTCCGTGTCTTGCCCAAAATTTTCGATTGGGGTCCAGATAAAATAATCTTTGTGCAAGATCTTTTTTCAGCACCGAAAGATCTTCATCTCCAAGCAATTCAATCGGCAGGGGAAAGCCTGTGAGATGAATTCTTTCATCAGGCACACCATAAGCTTTTAATCTCTGTGCAGCCTTTCCGCACGGTGCAAAATATTCTATTCTGCTTTCCCAGGGATCTTTTGCTACCCACACCCGGTTTATATCTGCGTCGCAAATAACACAATAAATTTTGTTGAAACCTTTTTTATCTGCAGCAATAGCCGATGCATAGAATGAGGTTACAAGCGGAAGATTTTTCGTTGATATTTTTTCCAGCATTCCCCTGCACAGCCCTTTCTCAATCGTTGATTCAAGAAGGTTTACCTGGAAAGTAGTATTCGATAAATTTCTCAACGGGTAAAAAGATGGAATGTGCATCAAAGCATCAAGCATAGAAAATAGCGGCGGACCAATTACAGGAATTCCTTTGGCTCTGGAAAAAAATTCATAAGCATTAAGTAACCTCTTCCATAATTTCTGCTCATTTTTTGAAACTGCCTCAGAAGAACCGACATTAATTATTCCTTCTTCAGCAATATCTTTTAATGGGTAAACTGCACGCTGGTGACCATATCCCATATCAGCAGAGACAACCCAGGCTTTTTTGTTGAACGTATTCATAATTCTTCAAAACAAAATTAGAAAAATTCTCCAGAGGAAAAATAGGGATTTAAAAGAATCTATTCTTATTGAATGGCAGAAATTAAGCAGAGGAATTAAAGAGAGCGCAGGTAAAGATTCAAACTTGAATTAAGAAGCTTGCTTTTCAGGTCTGTCTTTAAACCGTTCGTAGGCTACCACTGCAATGAATAATGCAATGCCGATGAAGAATCTTATTGTTTCGTCCATGATAATTTTCCTTTTTGTTGTATTTTACTGATGGAAAATTATTCATCAGATGTTAATCAATGATTAAGTTAATGTTAAGTTTATGTTATTTAACCACCGATGCTATCCCTTTGAGGGATAATATCGGTAATTAATTGCCTTGTGAGGCTTCTTGAAAAACCCATACAGCGGATTAAAAAATATTCCTAAAAATATCTGGATGCTATCCATTGCCACTCTGATAAACAGAGCTGGCACGATGGTGCTTCCTTTCATTGCGCTTTACGCAAACCAGATACTCAATGTATCCAAAGGTGATTCGGGACTTGTGCTTGCTGCTTATGGAATTGGTGCATTCATAACAGCACCGTTTGCGGGCAAGTTGAGCGATAAAATTGGAACTATGAAAACGATGAAGATATCGCTTTTCTGCACCGGCAGCTTCCTTTTTTTATATTCATTCATAACAAACTTTTTTCTGTTTTTGGCTCTCACTTTTGTCTGGGCAATATTAAGTGAAGCATTTCGTCCGGCAAGTTTGTCATTTATTTCAGGCGAGATAAGTCCGGAGAGAAGAAAGACTGCTTTCGCACTTAACCGGCTTGCAATAAATCTTGGAATGAGCATTGGTCCGGTGCTCGGAGGAATATTAAGCACGATAAACTTTCATCTGCTGTTTTATGTTGATGGATTAACATCGCTTGCTGCAGGAGTCTTCCTGATTTTATTTCCCTGGGAAAAACATGAGACAGCAGAACCGGAACTAAGTGATCAAACTATTTCTCATGAAAAAGTAACTGTATTCAAAGATAAAAGATTACTTTACTTTTTGCTTGCACTAATCCCGGTTGAGATTGTTTTCTTTCAGCATGTTGGTGCTTTACCGTTGTTTATTGTATCTGATTTAGGATTCTCAAACGCAGTGTTCGGATTCTTAACAGCAGTAAACACTGTCCTAATAATTTTTATTGAAGTTCCATTGAATGATTCAATGCGAAACTGGGATGACAGGAAATCACTTGCTCTTGGTGCGTTGCTGAGCGGAGTTGGTTTCGGTTTGATGGCATTCACAGATACATTACCCCCTATAGTATTTCTGATTGTAATCTGGACCTTCGGTGAAATGATTTTCTTTCCTTCTTCGGGTGAGTATGTTGCAAAGATTGCCCCGCCAAAACAACGCGGTGAGTATATGGGTTATTTTCAGATGTCATTCAGCTTTGCATTTATGGTCGGTCCCTGGCTCGGAACTACCACACTTGATCTTTACGGACCTTTTAATCTGTGGATTGGCTGTCTTGTGTTTGGTTTGATTTCTACTGTTTTGATGTTGAGGTTGAAGAAGTAAAAGTCGTCGTCCATTGTTTGCCATTCAGCATATGAGCAATAAAAATTACATTGATAAAAGTAGGTTTATTAAACATATTTCATTTGTTAGTTTATTACAACAGATTATTGGTGAGCAAATTCTTTTGGCAAAAATTTTTACCGGCTATTAAATATATTTTTATAAAAACCCGGGGTTAAAATGAAACACCTATTTTTATTAATTCTTCCTCTCCTGTTTATCATAATTAGCTGCTCAGACAATGAACTGACAGAACCAATTACTTACACTGATTCAGAACTGAAAGCAAAAATTCTTGGAACATGGACTAATGAATACACTATCATAAGCTATGATGCAAATGGTAATTTTTTAGAGAATATTGGTATTGATTACACTATCGATGACACAATTGTTAATCAGTCGGAACTGATAAAGGGAACCTATGAGATCGAAAACGGAATTCTAATGAAGAATATAACAGAATGGGAAATTATTAATAATTCTTATTTGGGCGGAGGATATATGCCCCCCGATTCTAAAATTATTTTTGTAAGAAATTTACTTTACTCATATCAATTAGAAATATGTACAAGAACAGGAGATGATACAGATAGTTTATGGGGAGAGTGGTACACGTTTTTCTGGACGCATGAATATTCTGATCCACAAGAATTTGGTAAACTAGAGCAAACGTATAATTTTAATAAAGATTCTATGATAGTTACTACTGGTTACCAACATCCATTTGATTCAGGTGCAGTTTTTTATCAGACAGACCCTCTAACATATAACCCACCGGAAATAAGCTGGACTAATAATATTCCCAGAACTGTTGAGTTTCATGGTGGGCAGATGTGGATGTTTTATAAGCTTAGTAGTACTCCCATACCATTGAAAAAAATGAATTGATAATGAATAATAGAAGCATCTTCTCAACCTACCGCAGTTAAAATTAAAAGCCCCGAATCCGTTGCCGGTCGGGGCTTCAATAGAACGTACTTTACTTTTCTAATTACTCAATGGAAATCTGCTTCGTTTTTCTCCCCTTCATAAAGAAGAAAGCTCCACCGCCAATTATTATAATAGCAATAATCAGATAAATCCACCAGTTGGATGGATAGAGTGCGTTCTTCCATTCAGCTATTTTGCTTTCCATCTTATTCTTGTTTTCATCGGTGAGCATTTTGTTCTCAATCAGGTAGTTCATCCAGATCGATTGAATGCTCACAAACCAGGTACTGTCGGCAAACTGCGCATAAACCCTTTTTGATTCTTCCTCACTTTTTACACCGAGGTTCTTCAGTTCATCGGTAATGAATACTTTAACAGAAGTTGTGAACTCATCACCATTCTTAAAGCTTCTTAACTCTATCCCGTTAATAGAAAATTCCTCGCTGATTGATTCCCAGGCTTCACGGGTAACTGCGGCATACCATTCGTTAAATAGTTCATCAATCTGTTTAAGCTCTTCAGATTTCTTCTCGTCTTCACCATAAACTTCAACCAGTTTCACTCCGACTTTCTGCCACTTCTTAACAAAATCTTTTTGCTGCTCTTTTATTTGCTCAAGGTCATCGGGTTTAAGTGAAGTAGCCTGAATAAAACGGATGTTATCTTTTATCGTTGTTCTTACATTATTTAAAACATTATCTTTCTGTTCCCCGGCTGCAACCATATTTTTATCTTCAGTGGTCAATACTTCTTTATTCCTCATAGTCGGCGGCATAAGGCTGTCAATCATGGACAGAACAAGATTATCTCTTTCTCTTATAGATTGGCGAAGATCTGCAACAAGCTTATCAAGCTTTTTTATTGTCTTTGCATCTTTTTCGTGCTGAGCTTCGAGTTTCTGAACCTCCGCTAGTAATTCGTTGTTTCTTCTGTTGAGAAATTCGACTTGCTGCTTTAGTTCACCAACTTCTGATTGAAGAACATCAATGGTGGAAAAATCATCCTGCCGAAGTAAGTAAGCATTATTCAATTTGTTAATTGAAACATCGTAATTATCCGGGTAAAGACTTTTGTTAAGTAACTCTGCGTGGACAGCATAGTTTTCTTTTAGCGATGTAATTTTTTCAGCAACGGGTTGCAGTTCCTGCAATGAACTTGCATCTGTTATACTTTTTTCTATTGCTGCATATTCAGTTTTAAACTTATCAACTATTTCTTTGTCGGACTGAGCATTTAAAGAACTGATGAATCCGACAGTCAACAATAAAATAAAATTTCTAATTAAATAATTTATTTTCATTTGGAACCTCCGTCAACACCTTTGTGAGTTAGATTCATTTTATTTGTGCCGTCAACCAATTCAATGTATGGATCCCTCTGGTTAAAAGCGGGGGTTTGCAGATCCAAACTCTGAAATAAATATTTTATTTTCCTGAACCAACTTTCCTTCCATCTACTTTAAATACATAGACGTTTTTAAAATTTGATGCTGTCATAAAATAAAATCCCTGATTATCTCTGATCATCCTTATTTCTTTACCGCTATATGCAAGAGAATCCTGGAACTCTTCAAAAAATAATCCGACTGTGTTGACTTCCAGTGAATACCTGTCTTCAGATATATTCCCGCTATTATCAACTGGCAGAACAGACTCAAGAGGCCATGCAAAGTTTGCGGGCTGCAGTGTCAGAACCGAGCAGGCTACAGAAATTAAAATGAGAAATAAAAATAGAATTAATAATCGCTTCATATATTCTCCAAAAAAATAGTTGATTTAATATAAATAGTTTTTACAATTACCTGATAAAAAATAATAAGAAATGCACATCATTTTACAACAGATTGAAATGCCTAAAGATTTAAAATTAAAATGCCGCAACAATATGCTGCGGCTGAATAAAACTTAAGTTCTAAAATTATTATCGTCTTCCGCCTCTACCACCACCACCGCTGCCTCCACGATGACCACCGCCACCGCCGCCTCTTCCACCACCCCCACCGCCTTTTCTGTCACGCGGAGGACGTGCTTCATTAACTACAAGTTTTTTTCCTTTTAGTTCAAATGTGTTCAGCGTTTCTATTGCTTTCATTGCCTCTGCCTGTCCAGGCATTTCAACAAAGCCAAATCCTCTCGGTTCCTGTGTAAACATATCGCGTATTATTTTTACGCTGCTTACCTTCCCGTGCTGGGAGAAAAGTTCATTGAGATCTTCGTCTTTTACTTCGGAGGACAGATTGCCGACGTAAATGTTCATTTTAAACTCCTTAAAAAAATAAAAAAATCCAGGCAATTTTTACTTAGCAGCCTGATGCTTGTCTTTTTAAAAACAGATAAAGCGGCAATTAGGAGAAATGCTGTATCTTATTTTTGGCGGACGCTCAAAGTTAGAATAAATAACGGGTTTTTACAAGTGATTTATAACCTTGTCAGTTGATCTTCGCTGTACTTTACAATTAATCTGATGCCCGGACGATTAGTAATATAATGCCAGATCCATTCGGACATTACCCGAAGCTTGTTTCTGAAACTTATTAAAAACAAAATATGAATAAAGGACCAGGTTAACCATGCAAATAATCCGCTTAGATGTATGCCTTTAATTACTGCAACAGCTTTTGCTTTACCTATGGTGGCCATAGTTCCTTTATCTCTGTATTTAAATTTTTTGTGTGGCTTCCCGATCAATTCTTCCGCGATAATTTTTGCAACATACTTTCCCTGCTGAATTGCAACTGGAGCAATTGCCGGAAGAAGTTCTCCTTTCTCATTTTTAACAGCAGCAGCATCACCGATTATAAAAATATTATTACAGCCATTTATACTCAGGTCATTATTAACAAAAACCCGGCCCGATTTATCTTTTTCTATTTCTAAAGATTGTATTAAAGGTGATGTCTGGTTGCCTGCAGCCCAAAGTATATTGCCCGTCTCAATAAATCTTCCTCCGACCGTAACCCCGTTTTCATTTATCTCCGATACTTTCTGGTTTAGAATCACCTCAACTTCAAGTTTCTTTAGATCATCAAGAGCGCGCCTGGAAAGTCTTTCGGGATATGATGAAAGTAAATTTGGTAAAGCTTCTATCAAATATACTTTTGTCATTGAAGCATCTATATTCCTGAAGTCCGGGATGACATTCTTATTAACTATTTCTGAAATTGCACCGGCAAGCTCAACGCCAGTTGGTCCGCCTCCGATAATTACAAAGTTAAGATACTTTTGTTTTTTTGATGGATTACTTTCCTTCTCTGCAGTTTCAAGTGAAAGCAGAATTTTTTCTCTTATCTTCAATGCATCGTTCATTGTCTTTAGACCGGGGGCATATTTTTCCCATTCACTGTTACCAAAATATGAGTGCCTTGAACCTGCAGCTATAATCAGGTAATCAAATTCAATGGTTAAACCATTTAAAAAAACTTTTTTGTTTTTTTTATCTATCGCACTTACCTCTCCCATCAGAACTTCAACATTTTTATTTGCACTGAAGACATGTCTGATTGGAATTGCAATATCGGCAGGAGAAAGTGCTGCCGTAGCAACCTGGTAAAGCAAAGGCTGAAAAAGGTGATGATTTGTCTTGTCTATTATTGTAATGGCAAAATCATACTTAGCCAGTACTTTTGCGGCGGTCAATCCGCCAAAGCCTGCACCTATGATAACTACTTTTTTCATAATTATTAAACCTCCTCACCACAAAATTAGGTATTTGTCTTTCGTGATTAGTTGAGCAATGTCACATAAAAAGGCCGTCGGTGCGACGGCAAAGTGTTTCATATCATAAGTGAAGTGCTGAATCTAAATTAACCCGATAAAATTTATGCGTAAGATTAACAGAACGATTAAACTTCTGAATCTTCATCTTCCTCTATGTCAAAATCAAACTTAAATTTATTCAGCTTTGGTAAATTTTCTTTGAGTTCCTTCTGGAGTTTTTCCATTTGATCTTTGAATTCTTTTTCATCGAACTTGAATTTATAAATATGCGATTTATTTTCTTCAAGCTCTTTTTTCAGCCCTTCCATTTCTTTTTCGAATTCTTCACTATCGAATTGATGAAACTTGAAATGCTCTTTGTGCTTCGGGAAATCTTTCTTCATTTCCTCCAGCTCATTACGAAGTTCGTCCATATCAAAATGAAACTCATCTCCGGTTACTGCGGGCATCCTGAAACTGAACTTCTTTCCGCTAAATCTCATGTCATCCAGCTCATCGTAAATTTTATCTTTATAGTCATTGGTAAGATCATCGGGAATTCTTTTTCCGTTTTTGTAAATAGATGTTATTTCATCACCGAAAAAATTAGCTTCCCAGTGAATTCTTTCTCCATCAATAGTTTCATAGAATGAAAGATATTTAGATGAATCTTTGTTTAGTGAGCCTGTGGGTGTTTTAGCGCACGAAACGGTAGCTGCTACAAATATAAATAGTGTAATTAGAAAGTATGAAGTAGATTTTTTCATTATTTCTCCTCTATATTTTATTAATATTTACGACCTTTTAGACAGGGTCTGCTGAATATTAAGACGCCGATTAACTGTAAGTGTTTCCTAATTATATACTCATTACAATAAAGTGTCTTTATTTATGATATGCGGTTATATACTAAATTATACGGAAATAGAAATGATGGCAGCTCCTGGTTTTGTGTAAGGTGAGTAATTAATATCAGTTTACTATTTATATGAAAGATAAATTTTTATGCTCTATTAAATTAGCAGATATTTTTTTTGGTAGATAAATTTTGAACTCTATCGTTTTATATTTGCACAGCATTTTTCAATCATAAATATGAGAACACAATGAAAAAAACATTCGCATTGTTAATCCTTTTGTTTATTACTTTACAAATCAGCACGAGTGCTCAAGACAGAGGTTTTGGACTTGGAATAATTCTTGGCGAGCCAACCGGAGTTAGTGGAAAACTATGGACTAGCGGCGAAAATGCATTTGATTTTGCAGCAGCCTGGTCTTTTAAGGGAGATGGTCACCTATTACTTCAAGCCGATTACGTCTGGCATATCTTCCGCCTGATTCCAGTTTCATCCGGTAAATTACCATTTTATGTTGGAGTTGGTGGTCGTGTAGTTTTTGCAGATGATGCAACAATTGGTGTGAGAGTTCCGTTAGGTTTGGATTATATGTTTGCGGATGCACCGGTAGATATTTTTGTAGAACTTGTTCCGATTCTTGATCTTGCACCATCAACAGATTTTGATTTTAATGGTGGTATTGGCGCAAGATTTTGGTTTAAGTAGAATAACTCGTATTAAGCAGTGAAGTAACCGATATAGAAATGCCATCTTTATATTTTAGTAAATTTCAAACAAAGTTAACATTAACATTCCAGTTTAAATTCCGACTTAATTTATGAAAAGATGGCATCTCTTGGTTTTGGGTATCGTGAGTAAATAATTCATCTGAAAAATGAAGGCAGGTTTTGCCCGCCTTTTTAGTTTTAGCTTTACTCAGCTATCTAAATAATAGCTCAAAAGAATCACTTCATTAAGACCTGTCCTCCGAAGCTCTTAGCGAAGGAGGATCATTTTCTTAGTCTCAACAAAATTTCCTGAATGAATCTGGTAGAAATAAACTCCGCTTGCAAACCTGCTTGCATTAAACTCAATGGAATATGTTCCTGCAGATTTATATTCATCTAAAAGTACTGCGACTTCTGTTCCAAGAATATCATATACTTTTAAACTGACAATATCACTATTAGGTATTGAATATTTTATTGTAGTTGACGGATTAAACGGGTTCGGGTAAGATTGATAAAGAACATATGCCTCTGGCACTATCATCTCAGGTTTTATACCGACTATTGAACCGTAACCAATTGCTGGCGCCCAGCCGATATTATTATTTTCGTGAACTTCATTTGTTATGGCATTCTGTTGATCTATTACAGCGTATATTCTAAGTCCGTCAAAAACCTGGTTAAGAGGAATTGCCCAAGGAACTACCACATTTCTGTAACCCCTTGCTGCAATAATCGTATCTACAGTTGTCTCGGCAATCAGATTCCCACCAGTAATTGGATCACCGTTATAAAACCTGACGGTGAATGGTGATGTTACATCTTGCAAGCCAAAGTTTCTAACCTTAGCTGCTATCATAACTGAGTCACCACCCTTCGGATCAATTTTTGAAAGAACAATATCCCTTGATCGATGTCGATAAGTTGTGTCGTTTCCGGGCATTGGGAATCCTTTTTCAATATCATATCTCCATGGTAAGCTGAATGCCAGGTCTGTTTTATTTCCATACCTTTGCTGCCAGAATGAATTACCACCTACTGGTAAGGTAGATACTTTGTAATCCAATGCAAGAGCTCCATATGATGTCCAATATGCATAAGGTTGAACGTAGTAGGTACCGCTTGTTCCAAATTGGGATTCCAAATGTCCAAGCTCCCCTTTTACTTCCATTGATTCTTGTATCTTCACAGTTTGAGTATAAATTTCACCATAATTATATTGGCCGTTAACCTCAACATCTAATCCACCTTGAAATCCGGCAACATCACCGGACAAATCAAGTGTATATCCGAGTCCTATTCCTGCATCCCAGCTTGTATCGATACTGTTTTCCCTAAAAGACTGTATTTGTAGAGAGACAAAACTATTTCCGGTTGCTCCTACAGTTTGTTCCGGAAAATCAACAATCACACGCGCCGTATCAAATGTATTAAAAGTCTTGTAAGAAAGAATATTTCCTGTTTCGTGGTCCGGTCGAAATTGATTACCAAGTAGGTCATCATCTTTAAGTTCTATCCAAAGAGGGCGTGTATTGCTAGGAACAGTTACAAGGAAGTAGCCCATCGGAATTGTATTAAGGCTGTCATAAACCGGGTATTCATAAAAATCGATATCATACACATTGGCATAAATCCAATCATCACCTGCAGCTACTCTGCCTGTTGTAATTGTCTGAGAGGTTCCAGAAGTTTCTTTATAACTGAACTTGTCACCATAAGTAGCTGATACTTTTTGATGTAAAATTACTCCATAGGATGTTTGGGATATATCTCCTCCCCAATCTTCGTGAACCTCGGTAGTGATTGTTGAATCAAAAGTTGTTGATTGAATATATGAAGAAGTGAAACCACAGTTCTGGTTTGGATAGCAGCCGCTGAGGTCATAACTAATATTATCAAAAATATCATAATGAATTGGGGGTGTATACAAAACAACAGTAGGTTGCATTACCCCGCTTCTTTGGTAGTGTACGGGATCTCCTAATCTTGTTCTGTCACCATCAAAATCTCCCAATGCAATTGCGAAATTTCTTATACCATTATTAGTTAATATCGGTCTTTCATTTGTTCTTCTTGCCTTCACTGTATAGGTGGTCAGCAAAGTATCTAGACTAAAAACATTTAATTCAAAATGCTGCATACCTCCAACCTCATTATTATAGAAGCTTTTTGCGACAACGATTTCAGAACTCCGATCGAGATCCATATCTTCAACGGAAAGAAATTCATTACTGTTCTGGTAATCTCCGGTTATACTCACATTTCGTTGTGATTTGAATTCCGGTTCCAGCAAATTGTTTGTTGTGTAGACATATAATGTTTGACCGATCATAAAGACTATTTCATCTCTGTGGTCTCTGTTTAGATCCCCTGCTGCAACATTCATTGGTTCTAAATCACTTTCATTCAATTCCTCGCGTGCCACACTTCGAGCGTCATTTGATATTATACTAGAAAGATTGTTTTTTACATCAATCAAGTAACAATAAGAATCAGGTTCAGACTGAGTTTCCTGATTAAAACAAAATGCAAATGCTATTTCCATTGATGCATCAGAATCAAATGCACCTGCGGCGCCATCAACAATTATGCTTGAGACTTGCCAGGTCGGCTTTTGAAAGACCTCGTGTGAGACTCCCGGAATAAAATTACCGTTTTCATCAACAGAATAAATTTTTACAGAGAGAGACCAGTTTCCCGACCCTAATGGTTTAACAAATAGTAAGGCAATGTCATCAAATCCATCACTGTTAAAATCACCGATAACAATATCCCATTCATCCTCGCCAAAAGATTGTATTTTCTCATCATGTATGCTGCCCTGCTGTTGCGGAATGAGGCTTCCCTGGTCAAATGAAAACAGTTGAAGCTGAATAGTAGAATCCGGTCTCCGGAAACCAATTACAAATTCATCCTGCCTGTTGCCGAAAAAATCACCCGTTTCAATATCTATTTTTGTACTAGAAGGTGTCCGTCCAGGTAATGACAGTCTGTTACTATTACTCCAAGAAAGGGTCCCTGATTCTATTTCCGGTACAACAATAGTTATTGATGTATCCTCTCCTTCCCAGGCTGTCACAAAATGTTTGAAACTTCCGCCAAGAAAATTGCCTGTTGCTACTGCAAACTTTTTGTGTCCGGTAAGAGTTGAATCAATGTTAAGAGGTTTTCTGATTAATGTAGAATCAACACCACCCGGATGAGTTAAGTCCAGATCAAAAATTCTCTGATAACAGAATTGATTGCTTTGATCAATACCCTCATTCCAGATCATAATAAGTTCATTGGAGTTTACAAGATCCCGTACTTGGCTAAGTCGATCTCTATATCCGGATGTTTGAGAAAAAGATGAGAAACAAGTAGAGAATATTACAACGGATGTCAACAGAATAGTTGATAGTATCTTAATTTTCATTGTGCCTCCTGGTTGAAAGTAGTTGTTGGAGAATATGAGGGGGGTAGCGTAGCTAGGGCTATAAACCCATTCTTTAAAATGATTGAGAAATCATTTATTTGTAAATTTAATTTAAACAATTTTTTTAAAAAGGCAAGAGATTTTAGTTGCCGCAGGCAATTAGTCTCACCAAGAACAGTTAAGTGATTAAAGCATTTAAATTAATAAAATGACAATCATTTTATTTCAAAAATTGTTTCGTCATTCTCATTTCCAGAATCCATATTTTTTAATATGTCTGTAAGCCATATAAGCTACTGCGCTTGTCTGGGCAATTCCCAAAACATAACTCACCATATCAAACTCAGAATCCTTTAGATACTGTTCATATAAGGAAGACGTGAAATGAGTGTTAATATCATTACTGCCAAAATTTAAATTATTATAGGAGAGAGATAATTCCGTTCTCAGCCAGATGTTTGTTGGATTGTCCTCAAATAAAACATCCTTCGGAACCTGATTGAAAAGCGGTTCGATGAAAAACTCCTCGAGATTGTATTGAAATTCTACCGGTGGAATGATTCCCTGATACCTGTGTGAAGAATCTGAGGGCTCAGCCGAATATTTTTCTGTTTCCTGTGCCAGAAGAGATGCAACTAGAAAACAGAGACACAGAAATATTTTTAATAAATAATTCATCGGAAAATATTTAATAAATATTGCTGCAGACATTAACAATGCCCGCAGCCATAAATACAATTTTTAATTGTCTACTTCAATAAATAGTTTTCGTAAAACAGGACTTCCGACCAGATATAAAAATCGCGATTAGTTTTTTTTCTGAAACCATGACCTTCATCCATTGCAAGCAGATACCAAACTTCTACGCCATTTTTTCTGACGATGTCAACAATCTGTTCCGCTTCAGTGTAGGGCACACGTGGATCATTATAACCCTGAACTACAAAAAGTGGCTTGGTAATTTTTTGTGCATTTGTTGTAGGAGAAATGCTATTCAAAAATTTATTCATCTCGGCATCCTGCTCATCTCCATATTCTACTCTTCGCAAGTCTCTTCTGTAATCCTGTGTGTTTTGGAGAAACGTAACAAAGTTGCTTATTCCTACAATGTCAACTCCGCATTTTACTCGGTCGTTGTAGTTGAACATAGTGGAAAGAACCATATAACCACCATAAGAGCCACCATTTACAGCAACACGATTTGCATCGAGGTCAGGCTGTTTTTCGATCCAGTCTAAAAGCGCACCAATATCCATAACAGAATTTTCCCTGTTATATCCGTTGTCAAACTGCAGATAAGATTTTCCATAACCTGATGAACCGCGCACGTTGGGTTCAATAATTGCAATGCCCATTTCATTTATATAGTATTGATTAATTGGATTAAAAGAAGGAGTAGCTTGGCTTTCGGGTCCACCATGAATATCAATCACAACCGGATGAGGACCTTTACCTTTTGGGTTATAGATGAAGGCAGGAATCGTTCTGGGCTTACCATCAACTTCATCGAAAGTTGGATAGTGAATTAATTCAGGGATAACAAAATCAGAAGTGTTCAAACCGCCGGCTTCACTGTATGTCCAACGCTCAAGTGAATAGTCAGACAAGCTCATAACATAAACATCTCCTGAAGACTGCGGAGTGTTGAGAACCAACGCAAGTTTTTTTCCATCGGGATGAAATGATAAACCATAAACCTGACCAACGGGAATTCCCGGCGCCTGATCATGCTTCATTGTTTTGGTATCGAGTAAATAAAGTTTATCCAATCCATCATCATTTACTGTGAAAGCCAGTTTATCCCCTTGTCTGGATAAAGTAATTGCACCAACATCCCAGTTAATGTCTGCTGTTAGAGTTGTAATAGACTTTTTTTCAATATCGTAATAACGAAGCCGTTGAAATTCGCTGTTCTCATCTGAAGTAAAATAAATTCCTTTACCATCTTTTGAAAAGAAAGAACTACCGTAAGCAATTTTTTCTGACGAAGGATTAATTTGTGTTAAGGTTTTTGTGGAAATATCAAGAACATAGAAATAACTTTCATTTGCTGAAATGTATTTCCCGACAATTAATGATTTATCATCAGGTGACCAATCGGATACACTCCAGGCACCGCCTTCACTTAAAACCATTTCAGCATTTTCCGGGTTATCAATATTTGCAATGTAAATATCCCAATCAGTTCCATTTCTCTTTGTGCTGTAATATGAAAATTTGTCTCCTTTATTATTCCAGGAAACCCCGCCATTTCTTGATTTACCATCAGTCATCATTTTGAAATTTCCATTATCCATATCGAAAGAAAATACCTGGTAAAACTCTCCGCCGCCAACATCCTTTGTGAATAGAAAAATATTTGTGTTTTTATTGGGACAAATAGTAGCGCCGCCAACCGGTTCAGGGAAAAAAGTAATTTGCTCTCTTGATCCGCCAGCCATTTTGACTTTGTGAAACTGTGAAGTCTCTCCGAATCTTGTTGAAATCAGAATTCCATCATCATTATGCAGCCAATCCTGAAAAGATGCTGAACGTGTGTTTTGATATTGAAAGATTCTGTCTTTAAGCTGTTGAGATATTTCAGGTATGTTTTCAATAACAAGGTTGCCAAGTTCCTGCCTTTCTACCTGTGCAGATAAAAAAGCAACTGGAATCAGAAGACAGAATAAAAAAAGAACTGATGATATTTTTCTCATAATAATTCTCCTCTTTTTATTTAAAGTCCGAAAGAAAAATTCTTAAAGATAAAAATAAAGTAAACCCACAAAATTAGTTTCTAAAAAACCTCCGGAATAAAATTCTGATCTTCAATTGGTGGTCTTACATATCCAACTTCCCTTTGGCGGGTCGGCAGAACTACTTCATCAGGAGGTATATCTTCATACGGAATCAAACTAAGAAGATGATTAATACAATTAAGTCTGGCTCTTCGCTTATCATCTGCATTTACAACAAACCATGGTGCCTGCTTGATGTCTGTGTGAGCAAAGGTAATGTCTTTCGCTTTAGAATATTCGACCCACTTTGAACGCGATTGAACATCCATCTCACTTAGTTTCCATCTTTTTGTTCTGTCTTTTATTCTGCTCTGAAATCTTGCTTCCTGTTCTTCATCACTAATTGAAAACCAATATTTAATAAGTTTAACTCCTGAACGAACAAGCATCCGTTCAAATTCCGGACACGATCTTAAAAATTCTTTATGCTCTTCATCTGTGCAGAATCCCATTACATATTCAACTCCGGCACGATTGTACCAGCTACGATCAAACAGTACCATTTCTCCCGCTGCAGGAAGGTGAGCCACATATCTTTGAAAATACCATTGCGTTTTTTCTTTTTCGGTTGGAGTTGTAAGAGCAACAACGCGACAAATTCTGGGATTTAAACTTTGCGTGATTCTTTTAATTACGCCGCCCTTCCCCGCAGCATCTCTTCCTTCAAATATCACAACCACTTTAAGTTTTTTATTGTTGATCCATTTTTGAAGTTTAACAAGTTCAACTTGCAGCAAGCGCAAATTTTTATCATAGTCCTGTTTAGCTATTCGTTTTTTCTTTTCAGGTTTAATATCGGAATACACGATTTTCTTTTCTTCTTTGTCTGATTTTTTCTTTTTCTTTTTACTCATAACTCCCTCTGAAATTTTTACAATGTCCTTTGTTTCTAAGAATGTTTGATTGCGATTCCTTTTTTTCTCAGGTAAGATAAGATAAAATTAAAGCAATTCTCATCTTCGCCAAGAAATTCTGGTGGACAGACTCCCTTTTTTTCAAAGTTTCCTTCTAATAAAAATCTTGCGGCAGCACAGCAGGTAAATCCGGTTGTTCTTGCCATAGATGAATTATGTTCTGCCGGATCGTAACTGTCAAAAATAAAATATCGATGGGAAGAATTTTTTCCGTTTTCATTTCCTTCCATCAGTACATCAAGGATTGTAAAATCTTCTTCTCCTTTTTCAGGTGACCAAAAAGGAAATAATAATTTTGAAGTGAGATCGATTGGTCTTATTCGCTTACCAGAAACTTCAACTTCTTTATTATTAAACAACCCAACTTCTCTGAAAATTTTCATCAACTCAATATGGCCGGGATAACGTAGAGTTTTTTCGATCATATTTGGAACATTCATTGTTTTGATTAATGATCTTAATCCATCAGTATTGAATGCTTCGAGGTCACCAACTTCTTTGTAATTAATTATTTCCGGTTCAGATAAAGCTGGCTTCTCGACTATTTTTCCATCAATTACAATTCTTGCAGGTCGGGTGTACTCTTCGATTACATCAATTGGAGAAAAATATGCTTTGTATTCAAATGGCCATTCACGCTTATAAGGAAGTCCCCCAACAATGCATCTGTAAATTTCAACTTTCATCTTCGTGTTGTGATAACCAAGAAAAATATTACTCAAACCGGGTGAGACTCCGCAATCAACAATTGCAGTAACGCCTTTTTGTTTTGCAAGATCGTCAAGAAGAAATGGATCTTCTGGAAAGAAAGAAATATCAACAACATTTTTTCCTGCTTCGATAATTGATTTCAGACTATTGATACCCATAAAGCCGGGAAGTGCACCGATAACCAGATCAAAATCTTTAATTACTTTTTTAATTTCTGATTGCGAAGAAAGATCGGCTTGAAGTGTATTTATTTTTTTATCTGCAAGCGGTTTAAGCCGGCTGGAGTTTGAATCAACAGAGACAACATTGTAATCTTTGGCTAGATCAAGTGCGATTGTTCTGCCTACTAATCCTGCACCGAGAATAATTATTTTTTTCATACTGCTTTACTTTTATAGTTTAGCGTCAATCGGTTACGAAGCCAGTATCGTTTTGCGGTTACGTTTATAGTCTCGTTACCGTTTGACGTTGGACGATACGGGCCTCGTTACCGTAACCCTTATACGTTATAACTTGTTTGCTTTCTTCACTTTATCTAAAACACGCTTCACAGCTGAAACCACTGCTTCTTTTGTGAAGCCGTATTCTTTAAATATAATTTCATAAGGAGCCGATGCACCAAATTTTTCTATACTGATTGCCTCACCGTAATCGCCAAGATATTTTTCCCAGCCTTGTTTTACTCCTGCTTCTATTGAAATTCTTACTTTAATAGATTTTGGCAAAACTGATTCTTTGTATTCATCAGTCTGTGCCTCAAATAATTCCCAGCTTGGGAAGCTTACAACCCTTACGTTTATTCCTTCCGATTGAAGTAAATCAAATGCTTCCACGGCAAGATAAACTTCGGAGCCTGAAGCCATTAAAATAACTTCGGGAGTTTTTTCTGATTGAACAAGAATGTATGCACCTTTTGCTAAATTTTCTGCCGAAGAAAATTTTGTTCTGTCAAGAACAGGAACTTTCTGTCTTGTTAATGCAAGTGCAACCGGACTTCCTTTGTGCTCAATTGCAACTTTCCAGGCTTGTACAGTTTCATTTGCATCTGCCGGTCTGATAACAACTACTTCGGGAATTGAACGCAATGCGGCTAAATGTTCAATCGGTTGATGAGTTGGTCCGTCTTCTCCCAGCCCAATGCTATCGTGAGTAAATACATAAATTGGTCGAACACCTGAAATTGATGCCAGTCTGATTGACGGTCTCATATAATCAGAAAAAATAAGAAATGTTCCGCCGTAAGGAATTACTCCGCCATACAAAGCCATTCCGTTTAAGATTGCACCCATTGCGTGTTCACGAATTCCAAAATGAAAATTTCTCCCGTTTCTGTTTTCTGCGGAGAAATTAACAGACTCTTTTATATAAGTATTATTTGAAGGTTCTAAATCAGCAGATCCACCAATTAGTGTTGGAAGATGTTTTGCAATGGCGTTAATTACTTTTCCCGAGGCATTTCGAGTTGGAATCATTTCATCGAAATTAGTAAATGTCGGTAAAGCATTTTTCCATTCGTGTCCAAAATCATTGTTGAATACTTTTTCAAATTTTTCCGCATCAACAGGATATTTTTTCTTGTAGGTTTCAAACTTTTCATTCCATTCATCTTCATAATTACTAAAACTATTTTTCATTTTACTAAAATGATCAGCAACTTCCCCAGGTATAAAAAATTGTTTGTCCTCAGGCCAGCCAAGATTTTTCTTTGTCAGTTTTACTTCTTCTTCACCAAGTGGTGAACCATGAGAAGATGATTTATCCTGATTGTTAGGACTTCCGAAACCTATGTGCGTTTTTGTGATTATAAGAGTCGGTTTGTTTTTTTCTTTTTGAGCACTTTCAACAGCAGTATCAATCTGCTCAAGATCATTAACATCGCTAATATTCAAAACCTGCCATCCGTAAGCTTCAAATCTTTTCTTGATGTCTTCCGAAAAAGCCAGACTTGTTCTTCCGTCAATTGTAATTCCGTTATCATCATAAAAGAAAATTATTTTTCCAAGTTTCAAATGTCCTGCAAGTGAAGCTGACTCGTGAGAAATTCCTTCCATCAAGTCGCCATCGCTACAGATTCCATAAATAAAATGATCAAGAATTTTGATGTCATCTTTATTAAAAAGTGAGCCGAGATATTCTTGTGCAATCGCCATCCCGACTGCATTTGAAAAACCCTGTCCAAGCGGACCGGTTGTAGTTTCAACACCGGGTGCCAATCCATATTCAGGATGACCGGGAGTAATACTTTTCCACTGACGGAAATTTTTCAGATCATCCATAGAGATTTTGTAACCGCAGAGATGAAGTATCGAATACAACAGCATACTTCCGTGTCCGGCAGAGAGAACAAACCTGTCTCTGTTTTTCCATTCAGGATTTGCAGGATTGTGCTTCAAATATTTTGTGTACAGCCGGTAAGCAATTGGTGCACAGCCCATCGGCATTCCGGGATGACCGGAGTTTGCTTTCTGAACTGCATCAACCGCAAGGAAGCGGATTGTGTTTATTGAAAGTTGTTGTATATCTTTTTCGGACATCAATTACTCCGGTATCTATTATTTATTGGGGTTTTGAAGGTGATCGAAATACAAAAAAACATTCGAATTTTCTCTTAAAAATTACAGCTAAATTTGGGGAATTAAAAAATAAAGATTTAAGTTTTTACAGCGATTTATTGAAGTTAGAAAACAAATTTCTAAATTGAGATGTAATAGCAAAGTTTTCAAATACATCTCTATTTGTGACTGGAAAAATTGCCTTACTATCTTATAATTTGAATTTAATAAGTGATTTAATATATACTGGTTATGGAAGGAACAATAGCAATAACTGATTATGAATGGTATGAATACTTATCGAGTTTAGGCAATCTCGATGAAATTAATTTTTGGACGCCTTCCTCATATTGGAGTTTTAGAGGACAAATTGGCTCTCCATTTTTCTTCAAACTTAAAGCGCGTTATAATAATGCAATCTGCGGATTTGGATTTTTTACTCGTTATTCAAAACTGCCTGATTGGTTAGCTTGGGAAACATTTCAGAACAAAAATGGTTGTCCTTCTCTTGATTTAATGCAGAAGAGAATCAATATGATTAGAGAACGGATTGATTATAAGGCTTCTAAATCGAAGGGTGAAATTGGATGTATTCTTCTTGCTCAGCCAGTTTTTTTTGATAAACAAGATTGGATTGAAGGGCCAAAAGATTGGCCGCCAGCAAATCTCCGTAATAAAAAATACAATTTATCAGAAGGAGAAGGTTTAAGAATTTGGAATGAATGTCTTGAAAGAATTTCTACTGAAATACCAGAAAAAAATTTAATGCCTGAATCAATTGTTTCTGAAAGTTCCCCCAAATATGGAACACCACAACTATTTAAACCAAGATTGGGTCAGGGAATATTTCGGGTTTCTGTAATCGAAGCATATTCAAGGGCATGTGCTATCACTCATGAACATTCACTACCCGCTTTGGAAGCCTCCCATATAAAACCATTTTCAAAAAATGGTCCTAATGATATTTCAAATGGTATACTAATGCGTGCCGATTTGCACAGGCTTTTTGATCAGGGTTATATTACTATTACTCCAGAATATAAACTTGAAGTCAGCCAACATTTAAAATCCGATTATGAAAATGGAAGGACTTACTATCCATTACATGGTGAGCATATTTCGCTACCATTATCTAAAAATGATAAGCCAAATATTGATTATCTAATCTGGCACAACGAAAATATATACAAATGATTGGGGAAAGATCTAATCAGACATTAAGACAATTTTTTCTACTTCCTAAACTGTCTTATAAACTCTTCAACTTCCGGTAAGCCGCCCTGGTAAATTAAGTAGCCGTTGCTTGGTTCGCGCTCTGTAATTTCTCCTGCAATCGGAGTGAGCATAATCTCTTTTACTTTTTCAGGATCATCTGTTTGTCCTAATGCCCAGCCAAGTTTTACATACGCAACTTCGGGAAGCATATTTGCAGCGGGAATCACTCCAAGTTCCATCATATCTCTTCCTGTATCGTAAACATACATTTGCACATAACCCCAGAGTGTTTGCACGGTCATATAAACGGCAACATTCTTTTCTTTAGCACGCTTGAGTGCAGGATACATTGGTTTGTTCACGTGTCCAAGTCCTGTTCCGGCAATAACAATTCCTCTGTAACCATTATCAACTAACGAATCAATAATGTCCGGCTGCATATTCGGATAGTAGTAAACGATACTAACCTTTTCTTCAAACACAGGATTGATAATTACATCTCTGTCTTTTCTTCTTCTCTTGTAATCGTTTCTTATCGGAGTGATTTTTTCTCTGCTTACAGTTGCGATCGGAATATCACCAATAGTTCTGAAAGTTGAACGATAACTCGAATGCATTTTTCTAACACGCGTTCCCCGATGAAGAAGTGCGTACATATCTGATGTCGGACCGAACATACACACCATAACTTCAGCTATATCACTTTCCGATGCAGTTTTAACAGAGTGAATTAAATTAAGTGCTGCATCGGATGAAGGTCTGTCGCTGGAACGCTGCGAACCAACCATTACAATCGGTACCGGAGAATTCTGAACCATAAAAGATAATGCTGCTGCTGTGTGATGCATTATGTCTGTTCCGTGACCGATAACTATTCCCTGAACGCCTTTTTCAATTTCTTTCCCGATTGCTTCAGCAACACCTTTCCAATGAAACGGACCGATATTCTCGCTGAACTCGCCATAAAGTTTTTCTGTTTCAAGATTGCAATAATCTGCAAGCTCAGGAACCGAACCATAAAGTTCACCCGGTGAAAATGCTGGAATAACTGCACCGGTTCTGTAATCAAGTCTGCTGGCAATCGTTCCACCGGTGCCAAGAAGTTTTACTCTTGGCTTTTTAGGATCATAAGGAAATTCTTTTTCGGGAATTTTATAGTGTGCTTCTTTTCTTCCGAGAATTTTTATATCATTAATTCTCTTTGCTGCTATCCCGATATTATATCCGACTGGAATCTTCAACACTATATGAAATTCATCGGCAGTTTCTGAACGAGGAAGAATTAATCCTTTAAAATCTCCATCGGCTGTGCTTATTTCAACATCGCTCCAAACAAGAGCGTTGAATCTTTGCAGAGTTTCTAAAGCCTGTCCTTTATAACCTTTATAGTCGCTATTATTTGACATTCTTTAAACTCCTTTGAACTGAAGCAACTTTCTCTGCCACCTTCTTCGCACTTATTCTTCCACGAAGTTTACTCATCAAAATTCCCATCAAAATGCTTTTTACATTTTCCTCTTTTTAAATTTCATCCCCTGCATTTTTTGTTCAGCAATTATAATTTCTTTTTCGAGTTCGTTTTCGCTGATTGCTTCAGGAATAATCTCCTGAACGAACATCCCGAGTTCGGTGCTGATTTTCATTGCTGTAAGAATGAAATCATAAGTCAGTTTCCCATCAGCAAATGACTTCAGAATTGATGACATCATTTCTTCATTTATTGAATCTATAACGTAACTACTTCTGCTTAATCTTTTGGGATATTGAATTAATATTACTGCGGCAGTAACCGGATATATCTTCCACTCACTCACAGATTTTTTGAATAACTCAGCATATCTTGAAATTGAAAGCTCACCAATCGTATCTGGTGGAATGTTGAGTTCTCTATACCACTGCTGTCTTTTCCAGAATTGTTCGGGCAGCCAGGATTTTATTCTTTCAATTCTATCTGCTGCAATTTGTTTCGGAGGAAGATCAGTATCCGGATACATTCTGTCCGCACCGGGAAGAATTCTTTCGAATCCATTTGTGCCATCGCTCAATGCCTGTCGTGTTTCAGAAGGAATTCCAATCGTAGCTTCTTTTGCCCGGATGATAATTTCATTTACAGCAGTCTTAATATCATCTTCGCTGGCCCAAACTATTATCAATGTATCGTTATCACTTGCTTCGGTGTACTTTTTTACTTTTTGCCAATCGGATGAAGTGAGTGTATCTGTTCGACTATCAGAGTGAATCAGGTTTGGAATAGTTGTTAAGCATGCAATTACTCTAACACGATCAGAAATTTCTTTTGAGAAGTAAGTGTCTGGTTGGGTCTGCCATCTTAGAAGTTCTTTAAATCCTTTAAGAACAACGCAACTTATTTTCAGTTTACTTTCAACTGCATTTTTAAGCGGGACGTAGTGAGGTTTTTTTATGATTGAAGTTATATCAAAATCTTTTGCCTGAAAAGTTTCAGGAGTGATTCCTCTTCTCTTCAACTCTTCTCTCAGTCTCAAAAGATTCCATTGACGCATTGCTTCGTTGTGTGTTAAGAGAGGAATCATCCCAATTTTCGGAACACCTTTAATTTCAACACGGGTTCCACCTTCAACACTTACGTTTACATCCTGTCTTGCTGCACCAATTCCTCTTCTAACTTTATGAGTGCTTCTTACAAGACTCGCACAAATCCATCCGACTTCCGCTGCTTCCTGCGGTGTTCGCATGTCAGGACCGGTAACAGTTTCAATCAGCGGCATTCCAAGTCGATCAGTTAAATAAATTCTGTTGTGTGAATAATCAGCAACTTCCCGGCAGGAATCTTCTTCAATCGACATCTGCACAATTTTTACTTTTCTGTCTTTGTACGGTATCCATCCATCAACAGCATAAATTGCCGTTCTTTGAAAACCTGTTGGAATGCTTCCATCAAGATATTGTTTACGCGCAATGTGAAGTTCATCAACAAGTTTACAGTTGTACAACATTCCTATTCCAAGAGCAATGTCAAGTGCATCTTCATTAATCAGAAAAGGTGGAGTGTCATCCATTTCGTAAGTACAGACTGTGTTTCTGTTGATTCGGTAGATAATTTCTTTTTTTGTTTTGAACTCCATCAAAGCAGTGCCATCATATACACCAAGTTCTGAGAGAGTTGGCCTCATATGTCGAAGAATTTCAGCATCATAATTATCGCTGTAAATACCCGCAGGGCAACGGCAGAATAATTTCTTTTCTGTAAAAAGTTGTTGATGGATTTCGAGACCGGATTTGAAGCCGACTATTTGGTAGTCAGCTTCTGTCATCTCTCCGAAAGGTTTGAAGATAAATTCTTTCATACAATTTTTTCTGTAATGCTTTCAACAAAAAAATATTCCCGGCAGAGGACAGCAATTAACCGTACTGGATGCCGGGAACACACAAGCGAAATAAAATATTGGGTGGGGTTAATATGATATATCGCTTATTTCAATAATTTCTGCTTCTGGATCGTGCTCGTGCAGATAGCCTATAAATTCCGGATTAAAATATTTTTGATGTGACTTTTCATACTCTCTCAGCCAATGTTCAACCTCTTCGTGAGATAACGAACTCTTCAAATAATTTAGTCTTTCTTTGTCATCAAAAATCCGGTAGTAGAATAATTTTTTCTTGCTCATATTATTTTTGCTTATGTTTTTTTCAGATACTTCAGAAAGTGTTTCATCTGTTAAAGTCATAAAATAACCTCACTACAAAGTTAGAAAATTTTTCCGCCTTTTTTAAGAATATCTCTTGCAATAATTCCTTTTTGAATTTCGTTTGTTCCTTCAAAAATTCTGTTGATTCTTGAATCCCGGTAAAAACGTTCAATTGAAAGTTCCTGCGAATAACCCATTCCGCCGTGTATCTGAACAGCACGGTCAGCAATTTCATCAAGTGCATCTGAGCAATAAAGTTTTACCATTGCTGATCTTGTGGATATATCTTTCTTTAAATCATAGTCGGTAGCTGTTCGGTAAACAATGGATTCCATATTAAAAACCATCGTTGCCATTTCAGCAAGCATAAACTGAACTGCCTGGAAAAAGCTTATAGGATGATCAAACTGTTTTCTTTCCTTCGAATAATTTGTTGAAAGCTCAAGGAGTTCTTTTGCAACGCCAAGGCACGCTGCACCAAGACCGAGTCTTCCTGCATCGAGAGTTTTCATTGCGATTAAAAATCCTCTGCCATCAGTTCCCAATAAATTCTCTTTTGGAATGCGAACATTCTCAAAACTAAGTGCATTTGTTACGCTTCCTTTTATTCCCATTTTCTTTTCTGCGGGACCTGCTTTAAATCCCGGGGTATCGGTTTCAACTATAAAAGCACTTATTCCTTTTTCGGTTCTTGCAAACAGGGAAAGTATTCCCGCAATACCACCGTTTGTAATCCAGAGTTTTTCACCGTTGATTACCCACTGATCGCCATCAAGATCTGCTTTTGTTTTAAGATGAAATGAATCGGAACCCGCCTGAGCTTCCGTTAAACAAAATGCACCAATCTTTTCTCCGGTTGCAAGCTGAGTTAAATATTTTTTCTTCTGTTCTTCAGTTCCGCCGAGATAAATTGAGTTTGAACCAATTGATTGATGAGCACCAATAAAAGTTGCAGTAGACATACAACCACGTGCGATCTCTTCCTGCATCAGACAGTAACCAACTTCACCCATTCCTCCGCCACCGTATTCTTCCGGGAAAGAAATTCCGAGGAAACCAAGTTCTGCCATTTTTTTGATCAGGTCTTCAGGAATTTTTGCTTCCTGATCGATTTTTGAAGCGATAGGTTTAATTTCATTATTGGTGAAATCTCTCACCATCTCTCGCAGCATTTGCTGCTCTTCGGTTAGTTTAAGCTCTAACATAATTCCTTTGGGTTTATTGGTTTGGTTTTCAGGGGCAAATAATATTCCACAAAGCGCAACTAATTGAGAGTATTAAATGAGCGAAATCAGCCCATTTTCTATCGATTGTTTTCAATAAATGAAAAGCTGATGTTTGGGTTTTCTTAGATGTGAGAAGGGGGGAAATGATAATGAAGATTTAAAAAATGGATTGGTTGATATATGAATTTATACTAGTGTGTATACTCAATTAACTTAGTTATGAAATTCCTGCAACTGTTGGCCTATCTTCGATATTTAAAATCTAAATTCTGTCTGTTTTATATACTTCAACTGGTGTTCCCAAATATATATTGATGAGTCTCCGGTTTTTACTTTGCTGTCTATACAACTATTTTTTACTTATATCTGTTTTGTACATAAATCATTATTTGATGCACCGTCTGAAGATTGCTCTTTTCAACCTCTTCTATTATCTCAAATGTCATTTCTATAACCCCATTTAGATCGTCAATTGTATTGAAATAAGCAAAATTTCAATAAATTATGTTTGGTCTATAACCCTAATAAAGCCTCTATACCATATTCTTTTGTTGATCAGGATTTTTTAACCAATAAATTGTCCATCTTTTTTTAGGTTCATAATCTATTATATCCTCCCTATACATTTTATCTAAAACTTTAGAAACTCTTTTACGCAATCTTTTATTATCATGTGGTATAGATAAAGCAGTTAAGAAGTCACTTATTTTTCCAGTCTGATGAATTTTTAAATGATCAATAATTGTAACTTCTATTCCCTTCTTACTTGGACCAATTAGTCTTGTTATTTCCCCAATTGCTCCAATCTCCGAATAAAACTCATTAGAAAGAAAATATAACCGACCCCTTTTTTCACCATAAGGATGTACAACTTTATTTTGTATTAAACTTTCTATTGAGTGATTTAATTTCTCTTCAGAAACCGAGTGATTAATTAAAAAATTATTTAGATTTGATTTTGTTAGTCCCTTTCCTGATTTAATATATTGCAGTACAAGCAGATCAATCAGATTTAATGTAATACCTTTTTCTAATACCTTTGAAATAAAAGCAAACAATTCTTTATCAACTACACCTGCTGGCAGAATTAAAGTAACACTATTATTTTCTTCTTTAAATGTTAATTGTTGGCCCCTTTTAGCCATATCCTTAAACATAATATCTACGCCCTGGCCAGCTTGTTGTACTGCAAATACTTTAGCCAATGCATTGGCTAAACGCAAATTTCTATAACGTGGTGGATGAAAGATTATATTCTGTGGAGTTACACCGCCAAAAAACATGCCAGGGCTCGCAATTTCAATACGAGAAGGATAATGTTTAATAAATACATGTGATTGCATTCTGTAGTCACGATGCATAATAGCATTTAGTATGCCCTCTTGTAAAACTATGGTTTCATATTCTTTAACTTCAACTCTAAATAATCCCATCTGAACATTTACTATTTTTATTTTAATCTCTGAAATAAGCGTATCGAGTTGAAGTATTATTGGCTGATTTGAAGAGGTGTCTCTGTTATGATAACTATATTCAGTATCGTCTTCAAGATCATACCATAAATATCTTAATTCAGCTTGCGGAATGTATCGCTGAATAGTGGATGGTTTCCCCAATAATAAAATAGCTGCATAGGTTAATTGATCATTTTCAGTTAAAAGAAGATCAGACAGAATTTCCGGGATGCTTGCTTCTTTCCATCTTTCATTCTTTTTAATTAATAATTCTTTAAATCTTAAAACTGCTTTTTCCGAAAGATCAACAACCGATGTTTCAGGAACGACACGGGAAGTTAAATCCAAATTTGGAGGTCTTTGAGAGAGCATTTGGGTATAAACTGAATCGGGCATTTGTTTGGTTGCAGTACCACTTCGTAAGTAAGCAATATTTTTATACTTATGAGGTTTGGCGTCACTTGCCCCAATTATGATTGCGAGAATTGCCATACCTTCCTTCTCCTCAGATCTAACCTCAGCAATTAATTGTGGATCTGTTGTCTCTGTTATCCTGTTTGCTACTTCTCTTAAAGTCTTTTCAGAAATGCTTAACCCTAAAACAGTTCCATCATTCTTTACTCCAACGTAAACTATTCCCCCTTTATGATTCGCAAATGAAACTAATGCAGCTATTCCGTCAGTTGATTTGCCATGTTCACTCCAAAGCCCATTCAAGCTTTCTTTGAATTCAATTATGTCAGATTCTTGCCAATTCAATAATGTGTCCTTAAGCTTTATAATTTTATTGCAATATCAACAGATATTAAACAACTTTAATAATCAGAATACGTAATAATGATTTATTCTAAGTTTCAGAATTTGATAAATATGTTATTGAAATATTATTTTTTGTCAATAGGAAACTATTCTGGAAAAAACGCTTAACAGAAAAATTTTACAGTTCAAACTTAATCACTTCAAATCATTTCCTCAATCAAAGAATTATCAAAGTACCAATTAATATAAGATTATAACAACTGGTTTTCCTAAATTATAATTATGAATCTCCTCAATTCGAAATCCGGAAGAATATTTCTTGTAACCGTATTCTATCTCACAGAAGGTGCGCCAATCGGTTTTATCTGGTGGGCAATGCCTACACTTTTGCGGCAGGAAAATGTCCCGATAGAATCAATAACTTCCTTAACCGCATTGCTGATTCTGCCATGGATATTCAAATTTATCTGGGCACCACTTATTGATTCATTTAGAAATGAAAAAAGAGGATATAAATTCTGGATATTCATTTCGCAAACATTTATGGGACTTTCGTTAATTCCGTTAATCTTTATACCAGTACAGGATAATTTATTTATCTGGGGAATGTTTTTACTACTTCACTCAATTTCTGCAGCAACTCAGGATGTCTCTATCGATGCACTGGTTATAAATGTTATAGCAAAAAATGAAAGAGGAAAACTAAATGGTTTTATGAACGCAGGTATGCTGATCGGCAGAAGTGTATTCGGAGGAGGGACATTGATCATTGCCTATGAGCTTGGCTTGAGTTATATGATCCTTTTACTTGTTATAATAATTATATCAGCTATGTCGCTTTTATTTCTGGTTAAAGAACCTGTTTTACAATTAAGACCCGACAATCAATTCAAAACTTTTATTCAGAATTTTTCTCTCAGCTTCAGCAGCAGGAATACATGGCTTGCTATAATTTTTGCACTTACTTCGGCCGCGGCTTTTGAAGTTGCGGGTGGATTAGCCGGACCTTTTTTAACAGACTTAAATATTAATCAGGAAACCATCGGGCTATTTTTCGCAATGCCGGTTGTAATTGCAATGTTTATTGGCGGGTTGCTCGGTGGATACATTTCTGATAAGTTAAATAGAAAATCTTCCGTTGGACTATTTTTAACAGGTTTTGTGGCAGCAATAGTTTTTATAGCTATTTATAATTACTCAGAAGGTTCTATAAGTGAAACTGTTATTCTTTCTGCCTATACAATTATGTATTTCTTCGTGGGACTTTTCACTGCTTCTTCGTACGCACTTTTTATGGATGTAACGAATCCAAAAATCGGAGGGACTCAATTCAGTATTTACATGGCTGCAACTAATGGATGCGAAGCTTGGTCTGTCTGGGTTGCGGGAGGTATCGTTGCGGGTTACAGTTATCCAACTGCTTTTATTTTTATGTGTGTTGTCTCTTTGCTGAGTTTATTAATACTTAAAAAAATAAAGATAGATCAGTCAGGATAAAACGCTATCTCGGCACAATAATAACCGATTCAATTTTTCTTCCAAACCTGGATAGCAGGTATCTAATAAAATCACCGATGATGTTTGCCGGTTTTCCCGTTCCTTTTGTTATTACGCGACAATTGAGAATGTTTACTCTTCCCTGCCAGCTTATATTTATCGCACCCCTGACATCAGGATTTAAGCTATGTATTTTTGCCCAGCCCGGCGATCTGCCGGGTTTCTGTTTCGCTTCAATATAAAAATTAAATTTCTCAAGTTTATCGTCGTGTGCAATAACATCACGCAGGGATTTTTTTTCTGAACAAACTACCTGAATTAATGTCTGCATATCAGTCTCCTTTTTATTTCTAAAAACCAATTTGAAAACCCAGTATTGGCTGATGAATAAATTGATACGGCATTGCTGATTCGTTGCTGTCCTTCTCATATTTGTGAATCTCCGGCACAAGATATCCAATTGCCGCACCAACGATATATCCAACAATTACATCTGTCGGAAAGTGGTTATGTGTGTTTATCCGTGAAAAACCCGTTACTGCAGGAATTAAAGCTGCGGCACTCCATATAATAACCCGTGCAGTATTGTCAGTCAAATAATCTGAAAAAACTTTGGCAGTAAAAAAACTGTTCGCAGCGGTCATTGACGTGTGACCTGAATAGAATGAATGACGCGCATCAATTTTGTATTTTGCTTCGACCGGACTGTTATCATCATAAACATAAGGTCTGTTTCTTTTAGTTAATCCTTTTACCAATCCATTTACAGCCGCATTTAAAAGCACAACCTCGCCATACATAAGGGAGATAGTGTTAAAATCTTCTTTCATATCATCATTGGTTAAAAAGGTTAATGGCAACAAGAATGAACTGTAAAGAAGAACATCTCCAAGAATATCTTTCTGATAAGGTCCAATCGCAATTCTGTCAAAGCTATTTACATCTGATTCATTAAGCGAATTAATTTCGTCTTCCGTTAGTTTTTCATTATTGAATATAATTATCAGGGCTGTTATGCCAACCGCAGAGCCAGCTCCTATAATAACCGCCTCCCTGCTCTTAATTAATTTATAAGGTTCTTTCTCTACAGTTTGTGCAGAGGAAAAACTGAAATAAAACAATAGTGAAAGGATAAAGAGAAAAACTGCTTTGTTAGAGATCATCAATGTGTTAGAAAGATAAATTGAACTGTTTTGTTTAAGAAAAGTATAATTAATATCAGAAAGAAAAAAGGAACGGCTGACAAATCTTTGCCAGCCGCACCAATGCAAGTTTAGTTAAATGCATATCCCAGGTTTATACCGCCGTAAAAATTCTGCGGCTCCCCTGCTTCATAAAATCTGCCATTACTCGAGTTGATATTTACGAAACCAGCATAAACCAGGTCGGATATATTGTTTACTCCTCCTGAGAGTAAAATGTTAAATTTCCCAAAGACCATATCTAACCCAACTCCGGCATTCAGGGTTGTGTAATCGTCAGTCTTATCAGAATTAGCATCGTCAACATACATTCCACTTATATATCTCACGCTTCCACGTATAAAGCCTGTAATTTCCTGAGTTATTTTATTACTGAATGCTGCGGCGAAGAAAAGATTATGCTGCGGTACACTCGGGGCATAATTACCAGCAAAGCTTTGAGAAGTTGTGTCAAGGTTTTCGTCTATGGTCAATGCAGTGTATTCTTCATATGTAAAGTCAGAAAAGGTGTATGCTGCCTGAAGATTCAAGCCTTCAAGGACATCTACACTTGCACCAACTTCCACACCACTACGGTTTGTTTTGGCAGCATTTCTGAAAAACACATCTCCATAAACTTCAAAAGGAATTATTTCGTCTTCGATCATAATATTAAAGAATGTTGCTTCAAAGCTGATATTGTTGAACATTCGTTCGTCGAAGGTTTTTATGTTTCCTTTAATTCCAATCTCAAAATTTTTTGATTTTTGTGCATTCAAATCCGGGTTTAACAAAGTTGCCCCGTTGTCTGAGCTTGTTGGATAATTATCCATTTCATTTCCAGCAGGAGAATCGAAGCTAAGTCCGTATGAAGTATAGATAGCAAGACTCTGCGTAAGCTTAAAATTAAGTGCTGCTTTTGGAGTGAAAGCTTCAAATCTTCTTTGAGCGCTTCTGCTGTCAAGAAGTTGATCTGTTGCTTGATAGTATACGTTGTCGTAGCGTCCTGTAATCAGGAGATAAAATCTTTTACCATACAGTTCGAGAAAGTCTGAAAAGTAAAAACCATTGTTGCCAATTGTTTCATCGGTAAGTGCAAAAAGCTGATCTCCTTTTTGTCCGCCAATGTTATTATAGCTTTCTATTGGTCCTGACTGGTAAAGAAAATCACCACCAAAAGAAAATTCATTATCAAGTCCTGCAATCGTGTGCCTGTTGATATATCTGGCAGAACTTCCTAAACCATAACGATTCATAATCCTGTAATCGGCAGCAGTACGGTGAAAATATTTAATAGTTCCATAAGGAAGAATTTCTATTTCCTGATTATTATTCTTCCCGAATTTTGTGTTGAACTTTAGCCCGAGTCGTCCTTTGGTAGTAAGTCTTTTTGTATCTCTGTCTACTTCTCTTTGAGCTGCCTGATATGGATCTTCTTCAAATTCTTCTTTTGTTAAAGAACCTGGAATTTTTATAAGTCCATCAACAAAATATCCAAGAATCTGAAGATTGGTTCCGTCACCTGGAATAACATCCACAACAGTATTAAAAATATGCCAGTAGTCCTCGCTGTGAGGTCTGTAACCTTTATAGCTGTGATAGCTGTATGTTCCAAGTAAACCATATTTATCAGTTCTTACTCCGAACTTCAACCCGTTTCTCCGTAAATCAAAAGAACCGAACTCGTTGAATTGCGTTACAAAAGAATACGGAAAATAAATATCATTGATGAAGTTGATTACACCTCCGGGTGCATTGGTGTAAAGAGATGATGAATTTCCTTTGACCAGCTCGATGCTTCCAACTGAGTTAAAGTCTATGGCTTCTATTCTTGTTTGACCATCGGGCTCTGATTCCGGAATTCCGTCAAGTAATATTCTTACTCCTCTTATTCCGGTATTTGATCTGCTTCCGAACCCTCTTATTGCAATCCTTACGTCATGATTACCGTAACGGGATTGCAAAAATAATCCGGGTACATTTTCAAGCACATCATCAACAGAAACTCTTTTCGAAAACTTATACTGGGTATTCTTCAGTCGGATAACCGGATATGGTATATCAATGATCTTTTTTTCTACTCTGGTTGCGGTAACAACAACATCATCCGTTGCGTAGCTGAGAGTATCAACCTTGGTAATCGTCGAATCACCAACGACAAGTACATCCTGAGCCCAAAGCGTACCGCTGGCAAGAAACAAGAAAAAAAGAATAATTATAGAAGAAAAAGTTTTTACATTAAACATATTTCGCCTGATTAATTACTTGTTTAGTTAATTATGTAAAGAAGAAAACTAAGCAACCCGGGGCGGTGGTGAAGGTACGTCTAAATGTAAAGATTTGTGTGATTCGGTTTGCCAGTAATTGAATTGTAATTCACAAGCTAATGTGATTCTTACATTTTCTGACTGTACTGGTTCCGATATTGAAATGCTATATTTAATTATAGATGGAAAATGTTTATCATCAGTTGAGTTTTTATGAACTCTTTTCGCAAATTCTTCTTCCAGCTTTTTTTCCTTTGTATCATTTATACAGTGAACAATTAATTGCTCGGCAGTCTCTTCCCTCTTAACAATATCGTACATATCGCCATTATACTTAAACTCGCGGGAATGAATCCACTTGAAATCAATTTTTCTTTTTTGAATGTCCTCCTTGTTAAAAATCAGAAGCTCTATCATGTCTTCTTTCGATGGTTTGTTAGCCTGTTCCATTCCAAGATATTTATAATAAATAGAAAGAAGCGGCTGAATAGCCAAAAATCCGCAGGTGTTATAAATGAAGAGAGACAGGATTAATATGGAGGTTATTTTTTTCAAGTTATTAAAGCACAGAAATAATTCTAAATCAACCTGATTGAGTTGTTTTTTACAAATGCCTCAAACACGGTGCTTTAAAATAATGAGTATTAATTACAAAAACACACTGGAAGTTAATTCTTTATCAGATGGCAGTCTTATGTTTTAAACAATCATTTCTTCTTCTGAACTGCTCGCCAACCGGTTGCGGGCACCATAGTTGGTCTTCTTATTTTACTGATGATTCCCGCCTGCTCTGCAATATAGAAAGCATCGGGTTCGATTTCCTTTACAATCTTAATTAACGCGGATAAATTTTTTCTTTCAGATGCTACATAAATTTCAGTAACCACTCCGTCCTTGCCTTCGCCATTGAAAGTTGTTACTGCAAAACCTTTTTCTCTAAGTGAGTTCGAAATTTCCTTTGCATACTTTGTAGTTATAACTCTAAAATTTGTATACCCCATTGCCAATCTTTTTTCAACTAAAATTCCAACTACGTTTCCGGTTGCAAAACCAAATGCGTAAAAGAATCCGAGGAGCGGAGTGTGCATTACCTGTGGAAGTACAGCACTAAGAACGAGCAGCCAAACAGTTGTTTCAATGAAGGCAAGAATAAAAGCAATTTTTGTTCTTCCCTGAATAATGCTGATTGTTCTCAATGTTCCAACAGATACGTCAACTACTCGTGCAAGAAATACAAGAATACCAAGTAACCAGATGTTCATAACATTTCTTTAATCAAAATTAATTTCTGGAATAAAATTACAAATAAAATTGTAACCAGATAGCACATTTGTAGCATAGGACTCCTGTCCTGTGTTTAATACACACAGCTCTGGAGAGCGGTGTTATGTGACATCCTAATTAACTAAGCAAACCAAACCCTTTAAATACATTCCCTCAGGAAAATTTAGTGAAACCGGATGATCGGATGACTGGCTGAGTTGCTTTATAATTTTCACTTCTCTTCCTGAATCAAGTGCAGCATCGGAAACTATTTTTTGAAACAACTCCTGTGATATGTGTCCCGAACAGGAAAACGTAAATAATATCCCTCCCGGGTTGAGCAGTTTGATTGCTAAAAGATTGATATCTTTATATCCTCGGCTTGCTTTCTGAATTTGAGAGGAAGACTCGGCAAACTTAGGTGGGTCAAGAATAATCAGGTCAAATGATTTTCTTTCATCTCTGAATTTTCGGAGTACTTCAAAGACATCTCCGTTGATGTTTTCAACCAAAGAAGAATTGAGATTATTTAATTCAATGTTTTTAATAGATAGTTCTAATGCAGAAGAGGAAGATTCTACTTGAGTAATCTTTTCAGCACCGGAAGCGAGTGCATAAACCGAAAATCCTCCTGTGTAAGAAAAACAATTCAGAACATTCTTCCCTTTTGAAAACTCAATAAGCAATTTTCGATTATCTCTCTGATCAAGATAGAAACCGGTTTTGTGTCCTTCTTTAATATCTATTAAAAACCTTAGTCCGTTTTCCTTTACTTCAATTAGATCGTTAGGAATATTTCCTTTCAACAATCCTTTGGCCGGCTGAAGACTTTCTTTTGTTCTGACTTCAACATCGGATCGTTCATAAATGCCGGCAGGGTTGAAAACTTGATCGAGTATTTCAACTATCTTTTCTTTATTAAACTCGACTCCGGCTGAAAGAAATTGACAAACTAAAAAATCTGAGTAGCGGTCAACTATGAGACCCGGTAATCCATCACTTTCAGAGTTAATAATTCTGTATGCATTTGTTTTGAAAATGTCGATAGTTTGTTTTCTACGTTCAGAAGCCGAAGAAATTTTTCTCCTGAAAAAATCCGAATCAATTATTTCTTCAGGATCAAATGACCAGACTCTTACTCTGATTTGAGATGATGGAGAAAAACTGCCGGAACCAATTTGGGTTTTGCTTGAAGTGAAAATCCGAACCGTCTGCCCGTTCGTTGGGTTTCCTTCAACTTTTTCAATCGCCCCGGAAAAAATCCATGGATGTTTTCTTTTAATAAAGGAGTCTGCTGATTTTTTTAAATTGACAGATTGCATGACAAATCAAGCGGGAAGTTTACCCATAACACCCCAAACCCATTTGTGAGCTCGATGAATAAAGGCCAAAGGTTGTGCAAACATTAGAATACATTCATTCGACACATATTCAATTCCATTTTCTTCACAGAATTTAACAGCATCCTCCGACTGCGAGCCTTGCTGCAGCCATACTTTATTTATTTCTGCTTCTTTAGCTTCTCTTACCACTTTTTCTGTTTGCGAAGGAGAAACATTGATAACGACAGCATCAACTTTTTCGGGAAGTGAAAGTAAGTCGGGATAGCAAGCGTCTCCCTCAAAAATATTTATGTGTGGATTGACGGGGAATACCTGGTAACCTTTTTGTTTTAGTTCCTTGTAAATGGCATTACCAAATTTTGATTTCTTTCGGGATACACCAACGACAGCTATTTTCTTTTGGGTTAAGAATTCATCAACTAGTTTTCTTGAGGTCATTTTAATTCTCCCTGATTTTAATATAATTAATCGGCAAATAATTTCACTGCAAAAGTAAAGAAAGCCAAAGACAAACTTTGTGATTGCGTTTACAAATATCTTAGCATAGTAGAATAAACCATCTCAACTGTTAGCTCTATTATACATTTAAACTTAACATCGGTTCTATTACAAATGAGAGGTGTTGGCGAATAAAAAAAGCAAGGCGAACAGTCAAGATTGAGTGAAACGATCTGGTGTTCTGTTTTCCACGGATAAATATAATTTTGATTTGTTGGACCTATTATCGCAACCACCCTCAATCCTAATGCAGCTGCAATATGCATCTGGCTTGAGTCATTTGTTACGAACACACTGCAACGCTTCATTATAGCAGCACTTTTTGTTAAGCTTTCCGCATTAACAATATTCACTTTCTCTGAATTAATTAATAAACTAATTTGTTCTTTAAGTTCCTTCTCGTCGGGTCCGCCAAATATTAATATTCTCGCCGAGTGTTTGATGATTAGCTCCTTACCAAGTTCAGCAAACTTTTCAGGCTCCCATCTTCTTTTAATATGATTCTTTAAAGTAGCGCAGCCGGGATGAAAACCAATTACTAATTCATTTTCTTCAATACCAATTTCTCTCAGAAAATTTGAGGCTGATTTTTTTTCTTGTTCAGAAATAAAAAATTCAAGAGGTGGTTCTTCATTAAACTTTTTACCAACAAGTGCTTCACACAATTTGATGTTGGCCTGAACATTATGAACGTCATCATTTTCCAGAACTTTAATATTATTTAATAATCCTAAATTTCTTTTATTCTTACGCAGATAAATTATTGCAGCCCTCTTCTTTGCTCCAATGATACGATTGATAAGGTTATATTCTTTTCTGTTGGAGGGATAGACGTTTATTGAAGCATCATATTTTTTTCTTAATTGAAAAAGAAATTTTAGGGATTTGAAAGCACCTTCTTCTAAAAAATCAAAGTGAATTACATTATTAAAGTTTGGGTTTGAATCATATATTTCTTTAGCGCCCCGGTACATAACAAGTGCATCAATTTCAGCTTCAGGCAGATTCTTCCGAAGAAGTTTAAGTGCAGGAGTAAACATCAAAGCATCACCTATACCTGAGAGTGCAATTACTAATATTTTCATATTGAAAATTTACAAAAAAAAGTCCGGCATTTGCCGGACCTGTTATTAAAAAATAAAAATGTGCTTACCTGGCAGTAGTATCTTTTGGCTGAGTCATCTGCTGATATTTTTCAATGTTTGATTTTACAGTCGGATCATTTGGAAACATTGTTTCAAGTCTTTGCCAGAGAGCAAGCAGCTTATCGTATTGTTCTGTATTTTCATAAATTTCTATCAGAAGCCTGTACGGGTTATAATAAGACTGAACATCTTCTGGATTTTTCTCAAGATCTGTAAGGGCTCTGGTTTCAACATCTGAAGAAATTTTTAAAAATTTCTCCTTGTCGCCTGCAAAATAATACAGATTAGCAACCTCAAACAATAATCCGTTATCCATACCCAATACTTTATAGGGCAGCTTTTCATTCATATCATTTAATATTTCGATAAGACCCTGATTTTCACCGATGCTTCTATAATAAACTGCTAATCTCATATAAGCGTTACGGTAATTTTGAACCATACGAGTATGGTTTTCATCAAAGAAAATTGTTGGGTCATTCAAGCCAGTAAACCTAAATCCTGGCTGATAGCTTTTACTGGCAACAGTGTTGCCCTTTAATTGTTCCTTAACTATTTCTTCATTTATGAATTCACTGCCCGGTTTTCTCTTCTCAGGAACGAGTTTAAAAGTCATTCCTTCCATCTTCAGATAATCCTGCAAACCAATCTTACTGTCATCTGAACAGGTCACTGCAAAGTAAATAGGTCTTTCCCAATTATTTGCTTCAATAATTTCTTTAACCATAATATCCTGAACCCGAATTGCTTTAATGTCTCCAAAGGTTAAAGTGTTTGGCATTTTCCAGGTCAGCTTTCCTGTATTTAACAGGGATGTATCCTTTACAGCAAATTCTGTAATAATATCGGAAAGCTGTTTATTACTTTCTGGTTTTGGAGTCGGAATAGTTATATCGGTTGGTGCCCACTGTGTTGGTCTTAAATCAGTAGGATTAATTCTCGAATCCGGAATTCTTATTCTCACCGTACCTACACCGTATGGATCATTATTTTTCAGTTGCCTTACATACCAATCTGTATTCAATAAACTAAGGTTAACAACTTTCACATCTCTGCGGACACCTTCAACATCCTGCAAATACCAAAGCGGAAAAGTATCATTATCACCATTTGTAAATAACACACCGTTAGGACCTGTGCTCTGTAAAATGTTGTAGGAGTAATCCCATGGAACCCAATTTCTTGAGCGATCGTGAGTATGATAATTTGCCTGAAGCATTTTTATGGGAATGAGAATAATAGCAAACAAAAGAACTCCAATTGCAGCAGCAGTGCCGTAAGATGGCTTTTTAATTTTCTTCTGAACTAAATCAACCAACCCGCGCACACCAATAGCAATCCAGATAGAAAAGACAAAAAATGCACCCACATAAAAATAATCTCGCTCTCTTGGTTGAGGCTGCTGCTGATTCTGGTAAAAAGCAGTAAGGTATCCAAGTAAAATAAACATTACCATAAAGATGGATGCCATTTTCCAGTCTCGCCTGAAATGATAATAAATGCCGAAGAGTCCCATTAAAAATGGAATTCCGAATAATGAATCGGCTACACTGCCTTCAAATTTCACATTGATAATTTTACCAAAGAAGTTTCCAATAACATTAAAGGGTGCAATGTTAGCTGCGTCATCCTGAACCCAGCCCTCACGACCAGCATAATTCCATAACCAGTACCTGGTCATCATATGATTCATCTGGTATTTATAAAAGAAGTCTAGATCGCTTGAGTAGTTTGTAAACACACCCTGCTGGTGTGGTTCATTTGAAAATCTTCTTTTGAAAGTTGGAAAATCCCCATATTGCTCTCTGTTGAGATACTGCTCTAATTTTGGAAAAGTATCCGGTTCATTTTCATTCATTGGAGGATTTTGATTTGCGCGGATAATTACCATCGAAAAAGTTGTAAATCCCATCAGAATAAAAATTCCAGACATAAAAATAGTATGTAACGTAGGTTTACTTTTCTTCACAGAGTAGTAAACCGCATAGCCCAAAGCTGCAAGTATAACCACAAAAACCAGAATTTCAGTAGCAATACTCTCTTTGCCGATTGATGTCATAAAAGCTGGAAGAAATTTAACAACTCCGGGGTACGTTGCAAAGAGAGCAACAGCACCAATAATAATTGGAAGATAAAATGAATTTTTATTGAAAAGCTTACGCCAGAATATTCCCATTATCACGGCACTGATACCAAAAGCCATCAATTTGAATTTAAAATCAAAGTCCTGATACTGCTCACCGGATGGAGGAGTTGTGTTGGTCTCTCCTGCCCACCAAACTAAGGCTAATAGTACAACTATTCCTGCATGAACGAGTAAAATGTACCCAGTCTTTTTCAGAGCCTCTTCATCCTGAAGATATTTTCTAAAGAAGATTACCATCACAATCGGAACTATAGTTAGCACGCTCATCAAATGGACACCGGTTGATAAGCCAACAAGATAAGCAATTGCAAGAATGTATTTCTCACTGTCTTTATTATCTGCACGTTCATGCCATCTTAAAATAAGATAAGTAATTGCAGCTACAAGTAAAGTGCTGAATGCATAAACTTCTGCTTCAGCACCGTTGAACCAGAAAGTATCACTAAAAGCAAGAGATAGTGCACCGATTGCTGATGCAGTGTAAGTTACTAATCCATCAGTGATCGTCTCGGGCTTCCTACCCTTGAAGATGTTTATTAGCTTGACTGCAACAAGGTATAAAAACAAAACAGATAAAGCACTGGAGAAAACCGATATAAGATTTATCTTAAATCCCACGTTTTCAAAAAATGGTATTTTCGAAAAAACATTTCCAAGCAGAAGAAAGAAGGGAGCGCCCGGAGGATGCGGAACCTGTAAATAAAAGCTTGCAGCGATAAACTCACCGCAATCCCAAAAAGAGACTGATGGCTGAACAGTCATCCAATAAATTATAAGAGTTACAAGAAAAACTCCGGCGGCGTAAAGCCTGTGTAAAAGTTTTAAGTTCATTAATTCCTCGTTAGAAAAAGAAAGCCAAAATTAGCTACAATTGGATTTGCATACAATGAAAACAGGGATTATTTAAATCATTTGTTAGAATCTTCATCAGAACCTTTTTTGAAGAATTTATCATACTTAGAAGTATCGACGGGTTTGTGATATTTATCGTGAAGCTCTTTTAATTTTTTCATAGAAACGGTATCAAATTCGTCATCATCCTTAGCTCGCTTAACAAATAACTTATACTCTTCACCTTCCTGACGTGTGAAATTTCTTTCATACTTTTTTAAAATATCCAGATATTTTTTCTGCTCTCTGTAGGATGACATCTGAAAAATTCCATCTAAAATTGATTTAACTTTGATTGAAAAATAACCATTCTAATGCATTGAAAAAACCAACAACAGAATATAGACGCCTCTGGTGATGAATTAGTTCTTTCAGAAGAAGAATATCGTTTTTTGATTATTTGGTGAATACGCTCCGGTATTCCTCTCCCCACTCATGAAGCATATCGATTACCGGAATTACAGATTTGCCCAATAATGTTAAACTGTATTCCACTTTTGGTGGGACTTCAGGGAAGATTTTTCGCGTAATGATCTCGTCTTTTTCAAGCTCTCGTAACTGCTGAGTTAACATTTTATGAGTTACTTTTGTGAGAGATTTACGTAGCTCCCCATATCTTTTGGAATCTTCTCTTAGTAACCAGATTATCGGCATTTTCCACTTTCCCCCGATAATATCGAGTGAGAGTTCAACAGGATTATTAAATTTTTTTCCTTTAAACTCAAATTCTGTCATTGTTTTTCCTTTACTTACTTTTTGTATAGTATATAGCTAAATAATATATACCTACATAAAAATAGTGTATATGGTAGAATTGCACAAACAAATATTTAAATTCTATTTCTTTTCTTTAGATAGTAATACCATAAAAAATAAGCTGCCAGGGACCTTAATGGCTTCAACTTTTTTGTAAACCTGATAATTCCTTCACTCGATTTTATCTTGGTTAATTCTTTTATCGTGGTAATCAATGCAACATCCCCGGGAGGAAAAATATCTTTCGATTGCAAACAGAACACTAAGTAGATGTCGGTTGTCCAATTACCAATTCCTTTTATACTCGTCAACCTCTTCCTAATATCAACTGCATCCATTCCGGACAATTTATCAAACTCTAACTCTTTATTTAGTACAGCTTGAGATAGAGCCCTAAGATATTTTGCTTTTTGTCTGCTTATCTGGCAAGCACGCATTTCTTCATCCGTAAGCTTTAATATTTCTGTTGGCGAAAACTTGGGCAAATAATTATTAAGCTTAATAAAATGTGCTTCTGCTGAAGCAAGGCTAACCTGCTGTTCTAATATTATTTTGCATAAAGACACGAAGCCTTCTGGCCTTTGCCAGTTGGGAGGAACTCCATATTCGTTTTTTATGAATGAAAATATTTTATTCTTTGAGGTAAGTTTTTTTATATCAGGATAATTAACAATTATATTTTGCATTTTTAGAAAATTAATTTGAAGGATCCTGCCCGACTATATCAGATATAATTTTCCACTCACCGTTTTCCATACTGAATATTATAAGACTTGATCTTAATCTCTCGTGAATCTCTCCTTTGTCTTTTATTTTTAGTTTAACAACGTAAACAAGTATCGCAGAGTTTTCATATTGATATAATATTTCGCTGAGCACTTCTTCTTCCAGAAGCTGGAATTGATTTTTTGTTTGTCTTTTGGTTAGTCCATCGATATCAATTGGTTTTCCATCAATGCCGTGATAGAAATATGCGGGAGAAATAATTTCTTTTCTTAAACTATCACGAACAGAGACTTCTCTGTATTTATCAAATATCTCTGCATCTCTTTCCATCAGCTTCAACACTTCAGGATTTGGGGGATGTGTGCCTGCGTATTTCATTTCCTGCGCAAAAGTGACAGATGAGAAAAGTATTATAAAGCAAAACAGAATTACTGATTTCATTCCAGCCTCTCTCTTTTCGGTTGTTGTTGTGTTCCGCAATGAATTCCGCCACCCTCCCAATTTAGAACCATTGCATCGATAAATATTTGCTCCCTGCCGGGAAATACTTCTGAAAATATTTTTTGTATTTGCTCTTCTTTTTCAGGAGAAGAACCTTGATTTATATACGTCGGAATTAGCACGGCACCGTTCGTTATATAATAATTTAAATAACTTGACGCTGCGACTCTGTATGCACTATCTCCAACAACCCAGCCATCTCTTTTCTTGAAGGCAGAAAGCGGAATGTTGTATGTATCGTCCCAAGCTCCCGGTTCTAAAATTTTAATTGGTTGTGCGATAATATCAGGTAGAGGAATTTTAACAATTTTAAATGAGTCGCCGTTTTCATTTTTTGCATTCTTTAAAATTTTATAATTGATATTCATCCGATCATAATTAATTCTGTTTAATGGATTCTTATCTTTTTCTGAGTCATCAACCCATGCCAATAGAATAGTATTCTCGTCTGCAAATCTTACATATTCGTCGGTATGTCCGCCTGTTCCTATTCCAACATATTTGCCTGTAATTGTTTGCCAGATGTGCGGGTCCTCCGCAAGCCCATGCTGAAGCCAGATTATATTTGTAACACCAAGTACACTTTTAAATTCTTTTTCGATGCTGTCTTTTGAAACGCCTTCATTCCTGGAAAGAGTTAATGGTTCATTGAGTATTAAAGTTCCTTTTCCATTAACTTCAATTGAGCCGCCTTCCATAAATATCCAGGTTTTGATAACCGGAATACTGTCTGCAACAGCCATCAAACTGTCAACTTTACCACGTTTACTTGCAAGCATTGTGTTCATGATACTATCTACCTTGGATTCGTTGTTATCATATTTTTCCATCAGCCAAGACTGGACGCCGTATGAATTCCATCCAAAATCCACAGCCTGCATCTCACCATTTTTATTTATAGTAAAAGCTGCACCGTGATCTCTTATCCAGAATTCGTTATCCTGAATTACATAAAATTTAATTCTAGTAATGTCAAAACCTCTCCCGCTTAAATATGTTTTGCATACTTGTAAAATGCTGTCCGATTCCGTGATAACTTTAATCTGAACATAAGGCAGCAACGCTTCTATCATATCGGAACCAATCGGATAGTAAGGATCATAACCCTGCCAGCCAAGCCAGACGGCTTCCTGTTCTTCAAACTCTCCGGGCATATAAAACTTGTTGCTGTTCTCTTCGTTTGAACACCCTGTAATCAGAACAACGATTACAAACAAAAATATGATTTTCATTTTGTCTCCAATAAATTCATTAAAGAAGGTTGTGTTTCCAATTTCAAGTGTGCTGATACTTTTTCAACATCTTCAAAAACACGAAGAAAATTTTCAGAACATATTTTTCTTATCTCTTCTTCTGTCCATCCCCGATTAACCAATTCTATTAATAAATTAGGATATGTTGAAACATCTTCCATTCCCTTAATTGTGTATTGTATTCCATCAAAATCTCCGGCAATACCGATATGATCAACACCGATAAGATTTTTCACATAATCAAAATGATACGTAAAATCTTTAACAGTAACTTCCGGCATAATATCTTCCTGTTCCCATTTTTCCATTACTGAATTCACTTTTGATTTATCATCGGGAAATTCTTTTATGATTTTATAGTAGAGCGTATCGCCCCTGTCCATCCATTCATAGTGTTCTTTCCTGGTAAAGTACGGAACGGCTGTAAGCATTATTAAGCCATTGTTTTCTTTTAATCTTAGCAGAACATCATCGGGAACATTTCTGTTTACATTACACAAAGCTCTTGCATTGGAGTGGCTGAATATCACCGGAGCTGTAGTGATATCAAGAATATCATTCATTGCTTCCGCGGAGATGTGGGACATATCGATAATAATTCCGAGGCGGTTCATTTCTTTTACCATTTCTTCGCCAAGTTTTGAGATGCCGTTATACTTAGCTGTATCATTACTTCCGTCTGCAAGCTGATTTGTATTATAAGCAAAGGTAACGCTGCGTAAACCAAGTTTATAAAATGACCTTACAAGAAACATATTGTCACCCAATCTTATGGCTCCTTCAAGTGAGGGAAGAATGGCAATTTTTCCTTCTTCCATTATGCGTTTCATTTCTGATGATGAACCGACAACAGCTAAATCGTTATTATATTTTTCTTCCAGTCTGTATAATAAATCCCAAGCTTTTAAATAATCGTCTAATGCTCTTGTTCCACCGAAGACATTAAGTAATTGTCCGCCCACTCCGCCCTCTCTCCAACGAATGATATCAGTATGACCTTCAGTTATTGTATTAAGCGGGTAATCATCAATATCTTTTGGACAGTCTTTGCAATCGAAATAGTGAATGAACAGATCGTTATGTCCGTCAATTACAGGAGATGTTATTAGGATTCTATCAACAATTGATTTTGAATGATGATTCTGTTCAGTTGATGTTGTCTGAGCATTTAAAGGAATAGAAGTAAACATCATGCAGAAGAAAATCAGAATTGTTACAGATATAGCGGACATAAAAACTCTTTCGATAATTGATAGGAAAGAAATTATTTAAGTGATGCTTAGTTCACCATGACAGCAGTACATATGCGTTGCAACATTATCCTTTTTAAAATTATTAAACCATCCAACATAAACCGCGTCCTGCTCTTCAAATTCTGCAGGTATGTAAAACACAGATATATCTCCACCTGAAATACACCCGCAGATAAATAAAATTATCAAGACTAAAGAAAAAAATGATTTCATTTGAATTCTACACGGCTATCAATATTGAAACAGCTAAGTAGTTTCCAGCTATTATTTTCTAACACATAAACATCTGACCAGGTATAATATTCAAGAGTAGGGTTTCCTGAATCATCTGTTCCATCAAGAACATTTTTATAACTCAAAACAGCCATATCCTCAAAAAACTGTAAAGCAAGATTTTGATATTCTACTGTATCAATTTCCCAGTTTCCATTCACCCTGTTATTAATGTAGTCCGCCCGATTAAAGAATTCGTCATCCGCACGAAACACAAAACCTTCGGCAAATATCGCTTCAAATATTTCCCTGTTTTTGGTTTGCATAGCAAGCGGAAATTTGTGTTTTAAATTTAGTATCTCCAATGCATCATCTTTTTCTTTAACATAGTTTTTAGTTATAAGCGTTAGACCGGGAATTATTATTGTTGATAAGAGAAGACTATCTGGTGTGCTGATAAATCTATGTTCGAAAGAACCCTTTACATTCTTTTTGTCAATTTTCGTATCACAACCCAAAAAGAAAAGAATACTTGAAATTAAAACAACTATAAACGATTTCATCGGAGTTCCTTTATAAAATTGTTGTTTAGTAAAAATCAGTTCTCAACCGCAGGATAAATATGGTTTAAATAAATATCCGGTGACTCCCAGCCCAAATCTCTATTATTATAATTCCCTGCTGTAATTACTATAACCATATTATATTTTTTATTTATTGCAATAATCTGACCGCCATTCCCATTTGCCTCAACCGTTGTAACTGGTTCTCCATTTATTTCATCTGTTGGTATCCAAAATTGGTAACCATACCCAAAACCTGGTTCGATTTGAAATTGCAAACTTTGTGCTTCAATTGCCAATGATTGCGGAATGATTTGAACTCCGTTATAGCTGCCATTATTCAAATAGAGTAACCCAAACTTTAACATATCCCGCGACCTCATCCTTAATCCAGAGGCTGCAAAAGGAATTCCATCATCTCTCTTTACCCACTCAAAATTTGAAATTTCCAGGGGTTGAAAAATATTTTGTTTAACATATTCATCCACTTCAAATCCGGAGATTTTTTTGATGATCGCTGCTAACATTTGTGTGCATCCACCACTGTAATTAAATACTGTGCCTGGTTTATAAATAGATTTAGAACTAAGATAATATTCAACCGGATCTGAGGAATAATAATTCATCTGAATTTCGCTATTACTTTTATCCGTGTAAGGAATATTTTCGTTCCATTCCAGTCCATCAGTCATCGTAAGCAGGTGTCGTATTGTAATTTCGTTTTTGAATCCGTTATTGTATTCGTTGTATTCAGGAAAATAATTAAAGATGGGTTCATCCAGGTCTTTAATTTTACCTTTACCAACAGCAATTAATACAGCAGCACCTACTATGCTTTTTGTAACACTTCTAATGTCGTGTAGAGAATCAACATCATGTTGACGTACTCCCACCCATCCTTTTTTTACTATAGCATCTTCTCCTTCAAAATATTTTTCAAGTACAAGCTTGTTATTCTTTAAGATTAAAAGACTGTGAATATTTGAAAACACGCCGTTGTTAATTGAATCAACAGCAGCCATAACCATTTCTTCATTCAGTCCTTGCTCTGCAAATGTTGAAAATACAAAATCATCGCCAGATTCAACTTGTGCTGAAGCGTTTAATGCAAAAGCAAACAAAAAAAAGAGAAAAATTTTAAAATATTTCATTCATATTTCCTATTCGTAAAACAGCAACAACTGAAGATCAGACTGGTTATAGAAAGACATGACATAAAAATGCTTTCGAAGATTAAATGGGAGTAAATTATTTAATTACTTATTTCTACCAGGATTGAAGCTCTATTACAATATCCTCATGATCATCAACATAATACCATGTAATTTTTCTGCTGTCTGAAATTGAGAGAGTGACTATATCCCCTTTTTTTACTACCTGAATTTAAAATTATTTACCGTGCCTCCAAAACATTTTCTACTGCGAAGGCAATGTGTCCGAAGCCTGGTTGACTTAATGATTTGTCTTTCCATTCTTGTGATTATTTTATTTCCATCAGATATGAAGTCAGTTTTTTTATCAGATTATCTCTCATTTCAAAAACATCACAATATACAAGGTTGATGAATTCAGCATCTTTTTTCTTAGCACGAACAGTTCCTTCTGCAATTACAATATTATTTTCTTCAACCATTCGTGTAATAACTATGGTTGGTCTCCCTTCAAAGGCCGGATTTTCAATTTCTTTGTCAAATTCTTCTTTCCCCCTGAGATGAAATACTCCAGGCAAAATCCACTCAACATCATTTGTTAAACATGATAAAATCATTTTGTGGTCAGATTTGTTAAATCCTTCCATATATTTTTCAACAACATTTTTATTATCGCTCATTATCTGTTATTTGTTTTTAATAAAATATACGTTGTCTCTAATTAACTTATTTATCTACAGCCGGTGCCGGATCAAATGTTTGTTTTGTTTCTTTTTCTGGCTCTTTGATTTTGTCTTTTGACTTAGTAAATCGTGCAAGCAGTGTGTAAACAACAGGAACAATAATCAAAGTCAGGAATGTTGAAAAAAACATTCCACCTACAACAACTAATCCTAATGGACGTCTTGATTCACCACCAGCACCTAATCCAATTGCAATTGGAAGAATTCCAAAAATTGTTGCAAAGGAAGTCATTAATATTGGACGAAGGCGGATCGTAGCTGCTTCAACAACTGCATCAAAGAAGCTTAATCCTTTTTCCTGCTGCTGATTTGCAAACTCAACTATCAGGATTGCATTCTTTGTTACCAAGCCTATCAGCATAATCAAACCAATTTGAGAATAGATGTTCAGACTTTCTCCGAATAAAAACAACGTAAGCAAGGCTCCGAATACTGCAAGCGGAACAGATAGCAAAATTGTAAGCGGATGAATAAAACTTTCAAACTGCGCTGATAATACTAAATAAATAAAAATGAGTGCGAGTAAAAACATAAAATAAAGTGCCGAGCTTGACGATTTGTACTCAAGCGATTCTCCGGCATAATCACGTTTGATATCTGAAGGAAGTTTTTCCTGTGTAATTTTATCAAGATCATCAAGTGCCTGACCAAGTGCAACACCGGGAACAAGGCTGGCAGAAATTATTGCTGAACGAACCCGGTTGTAATGATTTAATTCTTTGGGTGCAACTGTTTTTTCAATACTAACAACATTTGCAAGTTGCACCAGACCGCCTTTGCTTCGTATGTACAGATTTCGGATTGCATCGGGAGTTGCACGGTCTTCCGGTCTTACCTGAAGAATGACATCATACTGCTTTGTTCCCCGTTTGAAATCAGAAACTATTTTACCACCAAGAAAAGTTTCAAGCGTTGAACCAATATCGGCAACTGAAACACCAAGTCCCGACGCTCTTTCCCTATCGATGTGAATATCGAGTTGAGGTTTGTTTAATTTTAAATCTGAATCTAGGTTGATTAAATATCCAAGTTGAGATGCTTCAGCCATCATAATGTTTACAGCCTGATTCAGTTCTTCATAACTATCACCCTGAAGAACGTACTGCACAGGTGTTAATGTAAAATCGGCGGCAATACTTGGCGGATTAATTACGAATGCCAGCACACCGGGTATTGCGAGCAATTGAGGAAATAGTTCCTGAATTATTTGTTGTTGAGATTTTTCTCTGTCACCGCGTGATTTCAAATTTAAAAAGATAAAACTGTTTGTAACACTACCCGGACCCTCAAAACCTAATCCGGTTGCTGTGAATAGTCCCTGGCGTTCTGGTAAGTTGAGCAAAATCTTTTCTATCTCCTTTACATACGAATCGGTGTATTCAATTGTAGCTCCTTCGGGTGCAATCACAATTCCAAATCCAAATCCGCGATCTTCTACAGGAACAAGTTCGCTGGGAAGCATTCTGAATAAAAAGTAAGCCAGGATTAATACTACCACGGCAGACATCATACTCAGAAAACGATGACGCAGTGCTAATCTTACAGATCTATCATAAACTTTATTTAATCGCTCAAAGAAAGCATCGAACGAACGCGAAGCCCAGCCCTTACCTGTTCCATGCAGAGGTCTTAGAATTTGTGAAGAAATCATCGGCGTTAATGAAAGAGCGACAAATCCTGAGATTAAAACTGCGACAGCAACGGAAATTCCAAATTCATTAAATAGCCGTCCAACATTACCTGATAAAAATGCTAATGGAACAAACACAGCAACAAGTGAAATTGTGGTGGCAACAATCGCGAATCCAATTTCTTTACTGCCATCAATAGCGGCTTGCAACCGGCTTTTTCCCATTTCCATATGACGGTAAATATTTTCAAGCATTATTATGGCGTCATCAATAACCAATCCTATCGCAAGAACAAATCCTAACAATGTAAGAATGTTAATTGTAAATCCTGCAAAGTAAACGGCAGCCAAAGCACCAATAATGGAAATAGGTATTGCAAGCGATGGAATAATTGTAGCCCGGAAACTTTTTAGAAATGCAAGCACAACAAGCATAACCAAAATAAGAGCAATAATTAATGTTTCCTGAACTTCGGTGATTGATTCAATAATGAATTCAGAACTATCATAAGCAACTTCCAGCTTTACACCGGCAGGTAAGAGTTCTCTCAACTCCGGCAGAGATTTATTCACAACAGAGGCAACATCAACGGTGCTCGCTTTTGATTGTTTTATAATTCCAAGTCCTACAGACGGCGTGCCATTCCATCTTGCGATTGTTCTTTCATCTTCTGCACCAATAGTTACATCCGCCACATCGCGAAGCCTTACAATATTATTTCCCTGCTGGGAAACTATTATTGCACCGAATTCTTCGGGTGTAGAAAGTTCACCTCTTGTTCGTACTGTAAACTCACGTTTTTCACCTTCAACTCTTCCGCCGGGAATTTCAGCATTTTCATTTCTTATTGCAATTTCAATATCAGAAGTCGTTAATTTATGTGCAGCCATTCTTAGTGGATCAATCCAGACTCTCATTGCGTACCTACGTTCACCACCAAGGAAGACACCACCAACTCCGGACAGACGCTGAATCTTTTCTTTAAGCACCTGATCAGCAAAATAAGAAAGCTCAAGAGTAGAATGTGTTTCGCTGAATAGAGCCAGCCATATTATCGGCTGAGCATTGGCATCAACTTTTGAAATAACCGGGTCTTCAATTTCTGCCGGAAGAGTTCCACGAATTCGTGATACTCTGTCTCTAATATCATTTGCAGATTCGTCAACATCGCGGTCAAGTTCAAATTCAATAGTGATAACTGAACCACCTTCTTTGCTTGAAGACTTTACCGTTTTTACTCCTTCGAGAGTAGCAAATTGTTCTTCTAGCACATCTGTGATTTCAGTTTCAACAACACTCGCACTTGCACCACGATACAAGGTAACAACCGAAACAACCGGTGGATCTATATCAGGATATTCACGAACAGGTAATTGTGTAAATGAAATAATTCCAAACAGCACAATCACCAAACTCATCACAGTTGCAAGCACCGGTCGTTCAATTGATATTTTACTAAGCTTCATATAAAACTCCTATTACAAAAAACAATCTTCATTTTAATAATTTTTCTTATTATTGTGATGAAGGCATCTGTGTATTAACAGGCATAACTTTAGCACCGGGAAAAAGTTTTTGATGACCCGCAGTTATAATTTGCATTCCTGGTTCCAGACCGTTTATTATTTCCACAACATCAGATAATTGCAATCCTAATGTAACCGGCGCTGGTGCAACAGTGCTGTCTGGATTTACAATGTAAACAAATGATTGATTACCATTTGCAAATACTGCTTCGGTCGGAATTGTTAATGCTTCGGGTCTTTGGGTAAGAATAACTGAAACATTTGCAGACATTCCCGGACGGAACTTCTGCCCCGGGTTTGGAACTCTTGCAACAATTCTTGCAGTCCGTGTATCTGAATCAATTATCGGTTCAACAGCTATTATTTTTCCTTTGACTTCATGACCCGGATATACAGGTGAATAAACCACAACTTCAGAACCTCGGTTTAATTCAGATAGAAATCTTTCAGGTGCAGAAAAGTTTATACGGATTTCATTAAGATTGGCAAGTTCGGTAATTGCATCTCCGGTTCGCAAAAAACTACCCACACTTACTTTACGAGAGCCAATCATTCCTGTAAAATGGTGCAACTATTCTTGTTTTATTAAGACGTGCTTCAGCTAATTTGAGATTTGCTTCTGCAACTTTTAGCGAAGCTAAAGCATCATCAAGATCCTGCGGTGTTCCGGCTTTTTGTTCTACAACTTTTTTTACACGATTGTAAGTTGCTAAACTTTGTGCATACAAAGCTTCGGCGCGGGTTACCTCTGCCGCCAACTGAGAATCATCTAGCTGCGCTATCAAATCGCCTTTTGTTATCTGGCTGCCTTCTGTAAACGGAAGATCAATAACTGCTGCATTAATTTCTGAGACAACAGTAATTTCTTCAATAGCTTCGATAGTACCTACTGCTTCGAATTTTTCACTAACGCCCTGCATTTTAACTTCGGCAACTTCTACAGGCATGGGCGGCATTGAAAATTGACCACTGCCGGAATTTTGGTCGGAACAATTCGCCAACGAAAGTGTTAATAATATTATTGAACTTACTATCAAAAACTGTTTTGATATTCTTGATCGTCGCATTTCAACATTATTTATATTTTTCACATTAACCTCCTTATTAAAAATTTGTATTTTCAGGATATCTGCCAGACGTAAGCTGTTTTAGTTTTGCAACTGCATTGACTGTGCGGACGAGTGCTTCTGAATAACGTCGTTGTGCTTTGGCAAAATCTTCACCAAGTCGGACAAGTTCAAAAGCTGTCGTACGCCCATTCTGAAATTCTATTCTTCCAATCCGAACTTGCTCCTGTGCGGCTTCAACTCCGTCTGTTGCTGCACTAAGCCTTCTGTTTCCATGCATCAGTTCCCGGTGAGCCTTCCGCACCGATTCTTCAATGGTCCGCGAAAGCTCAATGTATTTTTGTTCGGCAAGATTTGTCACAGCTTCCAATCTATCTTTTTCTCCAATATCACTTCTGAATCCTATTGGAACACTTAGTTCAACACCAATACTCCAACCAGGATAATCACGTTGAATTACCTGGTTCAACATATCATTAAAACTTCCACTGGTAGTGGTAGTAATAGGATCTTCAACGCCGGGAAAAAATACTTCCTGCGGATCACCGCCGATACCTGCACTTGAGACCGACCCGACCAGATCTAAAGTCGGCAGTACTTCCCACGATGCAGCATCAACTAGTGAGTTACCTGCATCAATTTCTTTTTGTACAGCCAGAAGTTGAAGATTGCTTTCCATTGCATAATCAATAATTGTTTCAACCGGTTCAATAAGAAATTCAGCAGGGGGAATGTCTGTTGTTTTAAATCGTGCTGCTTCCGGCTCCGGTCGCATACCGATTAAAACTGCAAGCAGATCGGATTGACCATCAAGTGCTTCTTCCTGATCAATTAAAAGTAATTCCTGTTCTGCAAGAAAAGTTTTAGCACTTGCAACCTGGCTGGGACCTACCAACCCGGCTTTTTCACGATGTTCTGTTTCCTTTAAAAATTCTTTTGCACGATCGCGGACAAGTTTCTGAACGCCAAAATCTCTTTCAGCCGCATAAAGATTCCAATATGCTATTTCAACTTCACTAAGAACCGAAATAACTTCCTGATCGTACAAGGCCTTTGCGGCTTCATACTCAAACTCAACACGTGTCAGTTCTCTTCTCCCGGTTGCGGTAAATCCGCCAAGCAAAGGCTGCCTGAATCTGAGGTTGCCGAACGCATTATATTCCGGATTTAAAAATGCAAATTGAGAATTAGTATTTAAGCTAAAAGTGTTTAATCCAAGTTCAAGTTGTGTTCCGATCGGAAGATTTAATTTTAACCCTGTCTGAGATGTTGTCTCTTTTGTTTCAAGCACATCGGCTCCGGCAAAGAAAGAAGAAGTTGGTATGTCTAGGTCGTTATAGTACAAATTAAAATAAAACTCCGGATCAAAATAACCGCGTTCTCTTTTCAGGTTGCCGGCAGTAGCCATATAAACTGCTTCAATTTTACCAATTGAGGCAGAATTTTTCTTTGCGAGATTACTAACATCCGGGAGTGAAATGAGTGTGCCTTCCAAATTTGAAAGTATTACCTGCAATGCACTGTCCGGGGTTACATTTTGTCCCATAGCTAACCCGCATAGCAGAAATACAATTCCAATTAATGTTTTAAATCGGAAATGATATACTTTTTTAAATAACATATTTTTTACTCCTTAGTAAAAAGAAAACTAAAACTTATTAATGAATATTTTATCCGGAACGGAGGCTCTATTCAGAAATTAAAATGTGCTGATTCAATTTTTAAAGTGTGATGCTATCTTCAAAAATTAAATCATTGGCAAATTGGTGTGTTCCAGATTTAGTGGAAAGGATTGAATATTTCTTAAATAATTTTGGTTCAAAATAAACTATACAAGAACGATACCTTGTGCTTTAAATTACAACTAATTTCACTTAATTGATAAACATGGTCTCCATCTTCTGTTTTGATTAATAATTTGAATTTCACACAACCACATTTTTCCATTTACCTTTTGTGAACAACCACAAAGTAAATAACCCAACAGATGTTTCGGCAATGAAGATTGCCCAGAATACTCCCGAGTATCCCATATCAAGTGTCTTTGCCATAAAGTATGATAGCGGAATTTCAATCAGCCAGAAAAAAACAAAATTTATTTTAGTTGGAGTAACAGTATCTCCCGCACCATTGAATGCCTGAACTGAAACCATCCACCACCCATAAACGAAATAAGCATATGAAACAATCCGCAACCACATTGCACCTACGGAAATAACCTGTTCATCATCTGTAAAAATTCCAACCAGAGATTCGCTGTATATAAAATAGATAATGGCAACTCCGATTAAAAATATCATATTCCAGAAACCGGTTATCCAGACTGAACGTTCAGCACGGTCGGGTTTTTTAGCACCAAGATTTTGTCCGACAAGTGTAGCAACTGCATTCGACAATCCCCATGCTGGCATCATTGTGAACATCATTATCCGCATTGCAATTGTAGTTCCGGCTACTACTTCACTTCCAAACTCAGCAAGTATTCTCATTATAAAAATCCAGGAAGTCATCGCAATAATCATTTGTCCAACTCCACCAAGTGAAGTTTTAATGAGTTGCAGGATAGTCTGCCAGTGGAGCTGAATTTGCGAACGAAGAACACGAATATGTTTTACTCCATTAAAAAGAAACCAAAGTTGAGTAATAACTCCAATACCTCTACCGATATTTGTTGCAATTGCTGCGCCTTCAATACCCATTTCAGGAAAAGGTCCCCATCCGAAGATTAATATCGGGTCGAGAATGATATTAATTCCATTTGCAATCCAGAGTACACGCATTGCAATTGCTGCATCACCAGCACCTCTGAATATTGCGTTGATGATAAACAAAAGCATAATAATTACATTGCCACCAAGCATCCATTGCATATAACGATAACCGTGCTCAAGAACCCACTCATCAGCGCCCATCAGTGCAAGTAATTCCTTTGAATAGAAAATTCCTGCGACGGCAAATGGAAGTGAAATTAAAATTGCAAGAAAGATTGACTGCACAGCGCTGATACCGGCTTTCTCTTTTTCCTTTTCACCAATTCGTCTTGCAACAATTGCGGTTACAGCCATGGACAATCCCATCCCGATAGCATAAAGAAGGAACAGATATGTTTCAGTCAAACCAACTGTTGCAACTGCCGAAGGACCAAGCTTTCCCACGAAAAATATATCAACTACTGCAAAGGTTGATTCCATTATTAATTCAAGTATCATCGGAACAGCAAGAAGAAAAATCGCTTTGCCAATTTTTATTTCTGTATAGTCTGCCTCGCTTCCTCGGATTGCATCCTTCAGTTCCTGCCAGAGAGAGTTTCTCTGAGGATCTTTTAAGTTGTTACCGGTCTGTATTTCTACTTTGTTATCATTCATTATTCTGGAATTAAAAAAGACGTTCTGACGAACGCCGTGGTATCGTTTAAATTCTGTTTAACTATACTTCAAATTAAATAATTATTTCTTCTTTTTATTTAATTGTAAATTTTCCTTTACTCTGTACTTGACTACCTTTTTTATCAGGGACAAAGGCATCGGTTTATCAATCGGATACTGGACTGAACCTTTTCCTTGTTTGTAAACCGAGAGTTCTTTTTCGAATGCTGCATGTCCGGTTGGAGTTGCATAAAACCCGATATGATTTTTAAACGCTGCAAAGTGAACTAAATTTTTCCCATTCATTGTTAACGTCGGTATGGCGTAGCCGATCGTTTCTTCGGCTTCCGGCGCAGCTTCTTTAATAGTTTGTCTAATCTTTTCTAAAATGATTTGAATATCATCTGGGAAAGAACCGATATATTCATCAATAGTATTTATTATATTCTTTTCTGATTTCATAGTAAGCTTTTTTTTATTCATCCCATTTTAGCATTACATCAGCAACACTTTGATTAACTTTCTCCGATAGCAGAGCGGCAAATTCTTCATCGTTTAATTTTTCTTTTTGCTGCAAAAAAACATTCCACAAACGTATAAAAGTTTCTATCCCACCCGCATCATAAATATCTCCCGCAGCTGAGTGCCAGCGGCATTGGTACCAACCATAATTCTTTGGATATTTTTGTCCTATTTCTTCATACCGCTCTTCTATGTCGTTTAGCGAGGTGAATTTATATTCTTCTTTTCCACCAGCAATAACCATTTGAGGAAAGACAGTGAGGGCAGGCAATTGTTCGGGTTCATTTTCAGCAATGTAAGTATGAAGCAAAATATTGCAGAAAAGTTCACCCATCCACATACGCTGAACATTTAACCCAGCCTGAAATTGATAAGCATGCCCAATTTCGTGAATGGCAAGTAAATCAAAAAAAAACTGCATCGTTAAGCTGCCATTTTCATCAATATAGGTTGTAGAGATTTTATCTGCCAGTTCTTTGGGAAGCTGTTCGATAGGTGGAATAAAACTATTCCAGAATTCATTATTCTCCGATGCAATGATTAATAATTCTCTTTTATCGTCATAATGTGGCATGCCATAAACCGGGAATGTTGTATGCTTCGGCCAATCCGTCGGATTTAATATCAGCAGTGTTACCTTCGGCTCAAAAGCAATTGTCTTATTATAAAACTCAAGCACTCTGTCCATTCTTTCTGCGACTGTTTTTGCTCTGATATCATTCCCTGAGCTGAAATAAACTTTAGTTTTATATCCATCTAGTAAATCAAGATCTGCGATAATTTTGTGCGTAACTTGTTAATGATAAAAGAAAGAAGCACAAAATTAGAATCGATTTATATCGATGTACAAAAGTGAATAAGATCATATTAATATTCCTCTTTTAGTTTTGATTGCTGTTGAGTTCCGCAAATGTAATGTAATAATAACTTTCCACAATGACACTTATCATATTTTCCTGATTACTCCTCAACTCATTCTTCAGACGCTTTTTCTAAATCCGTAACATCAATTTTTTTCATTTGAAGCATTGCCTTCATCACTCTTTGAGATATAACAGGATCTTTATCCTGAAGAAGTTCCGGTAAAATTCTCGGAACAATTTGCCAAGACACCCCAAACTTATCTTTAAGCCAGCCGCACATACTTTCTTGTCTTCCGTCAGATGTAAGCCTGTTCCAGAAATAATCGACTTCCTCCTGCGATTCACAATTTACAACAAAAGAAATTGCTTCAGTAAACTTGAAGGCGGGTCCGCCATTTAGTGCAATAAATTCCTTACCATTCAACTGAAATGATGCGGTCATCAAAGAACCTTTGGGTCTGCCGGAAGCAGCAGCACCGGCTTCATCGTATCGGGATACATTTTCAATCTTTGAATCATTAAATATGGATGTGTAAAATTTTACGGCTTCTTCAGCGGTGTCATCGAACCAAAGAAACGGAGTTATTTTTTGCATAGTAATATCCTTTCTTCACTTTAGTACATATTTATTTAATACGATACCGCATTCAAATGAAACGCTTTCCTGAAGCTTTAAATTTATTTTATTATCGATACTTCTAAAAATCTCCAATCCAATTCCGATTGCCGTTGGATTTATGAATAAATAGTATTCATCTATCAAATTATTTTTTATAAGCGAAGAAACAAACTCAGCACCACCATACACAATAATATCTTTTCCGTTTTGTTCTTTTAACCTGTTCACTTCTTCTGTTAAATCACCTTTTGCAAGAGTTGTGTTTTTCCATTCTGATTTTTCAAGGGACCGGGTAAAAACAACTTTTGGTGTATCAACAAATATTTTTGCTGCTGCATATTCTGAATTATCCGGATTTTTTGTGACGTTTGTCCAGTGACTAACAAACCCGTCTGTCATTTTTCTGCCCAAAAGAATTGTATCGAAGGAGCTCGTTAATTTCATAACATATTTTTTTATATCATCACTCCAATTCCACTCCATCCAATCCAGTTCGCCATTTGGTCCAGAAACAAATCCATCAACTGACATTTGAACCTGCAATTTTAATTTTCTCATATCAAACTCCTTGGTATAATAATCCTATAAACATTGCTAAAAATTATTCTCATAAACCAGCAATACAATTCCACAATCGTATTTTGTTACTTTTTTAAGATTTAATTTTTTGAATTGATTCAAACCACTGAAAATTGATTCGCCTTTTCCAATAACGACGGGGTTTAAATAGAAATGTATTTCATCAATTAAATCATCTTCAATTAATTCAGAGACAAATGAACTGCCGCCAACTACAAAGATATCTTTGCCGCTTTCACTTTTAAGCTTGTTAATCTCTTCAGTCAAGTTTCCCTTTATAAGTTCAGTATTCTCCCACTCCGAATTTTTTAGTGTTTTTGTAAAAACATATTTCTTCATTGCAACAATTCTTTTTGCAACTTCGTACATTGGGTCAGCTGATTTTGTAAATGTATTTTGCCAGTGCGAGATATAATCCAGCGCTAACTTTCTGCCAATTACATGAGTATCACACGAATCAAGCAGAGCAAGAACATCATCTTTAATTTCTTCCCAAGCCCATGTAACCCATTTCTGTTCATCGTTTGGTCCTGTAGAAACGAATCCATCAAGGGACATCTGCATTTGAAGTTTAAGTTTTCTTCCCGCAGAGCGGGATTTCACTTCGTTCAACATTTTTAACTTCTTTCTTTGAATTATTATTATTGAATTTGTTTTGGATAAGTATAATTTATCATCCACTTAACACCGAACTTATCAGTTAAAGAACCAAAATAATCTCCCCAAAATTGATCAGCCATTTTCATTTCAACTTTTCCACCCTCAGAAAACGCGTTAAAAAGTTTATCCGCTTCTTCCTTACTTTCTGCATCGATGGAAATATAAAAGTTATTGCCAAACGTTAGTTTGAATCCCATTGATTCAAGAGCATCTGTTGCCATAAGAACATTGCTGCCAACTGGTAAAGCAACGTGCATAATTTTTTCTTTCTCAGCAGCATTCATCTTTTCTGCTTCAGGTGTGTCTTTAAAACGAAAAATTCCGCCAAGAAAATCGCCGCCAAAAATTTTTCTATAAAAGTTGAAAGCTTCCTCGGTGTTCCCGGGAAAGTTCAAATAGGGATTAATTGATTTCATATTTTACCTCATAGATTTTGTTAATAGATTTTTTAGTGAAAAATTATGCGCCCGAATAAATAAAACACTTATATTTTTGAATGATTAGCTTGGTGTTAAGTTATAACACAGGAAGGATGAAAGATTAATGCTTTATCTTCTATGATAATTTACTATTTGTCGAGATTTAATTCCAAGTATAAATTTTATTTTCAGGATATTGATGATAGGTTGGTGATTCAAAACACTAAACTCGTTTATCATTGAACCGAAAATAAAATCAATTCATCTTAATGTCAGAAAGAACTTTTTAATAAATGAATGTGTTTTAAAAATTAGGAAAGCAACAAATGAAGAAAATAATTCACAAAGCAGGCTCAAGGGGACATTTTGATTACGGCTGGCTGAAAACAAATTATTCGTTCAGCTTCAGCAATTACTACGATCCTGAGCGTGTTAATTTCGGTATGCTTAGAGTTTTAAATGATGATACGATTGAAGGCGGACAGGGATTCGGAACTCATCCTCATAACGACATGGAAATTGTAACCATACCTCTGGAAGGTGCACTTGCACATAAAGATAGTACCGGGGGTGAAGGAGTAATTTATCCTGATGAAATCCAGGTAATGTCTGCCGGAACAGGAATTCAACATTCAGAATATAATCATCTTAGCGATGGAACCACTAAACTTTTGCAGTTATGGATTTTTCCGGATAAAAAAGGTCACGAGCCAAGATACAAACAGAAATTTTTTAATTCAGATGAAAGAAAAAATAAACTGCAATACATTGTTACTCCCGAAAAGAAAGACGACAACCTCTGGTTGAACCAGGATGCATATCTTTCACTTATAGATTTAGAAAAAGATAAATCGCTTGAATATAAAATTCATACTAAAGGAAATGGAGTCTATTTGTTTTTAATTGAGGGCGAAATTTCTGTTGGCGATGAATCACTTTCCAAACGGGATGGAATGGGTATTTGGGAAACAAATGAAATTTCAATTATTGCAAATAAAGATTCAAAACTATTATTAATTGAAATACCAATGATGTAGAAATAAAGCCACTCATCAAGGATTATCGCCTTAGTAAAGTATTGTTTTGTAATTTTGAATCAATCTTTTCAAACATAGATTAAACCACTTTTAATTAAAGTCTGATTTATTTAAAAACAAATTGAAAGGGCATACCATGGCTAGCAAAGTCCTTAAACTTTTTTCATTATTCCTTTTTCTCGGGAATATTTTAATTTTAACCAGTTGTGCAAAGGAAGAACCATTGATATCCAGAAAAGTTCTCTTCGGTAATCCAGACAAAGCATCTTTAAAAATTAGTCCCAACCACCAGATGATAAGTTATCTGGCACCGCTAAATGATGTTCTGAACGTTTGGGTTTCACCAATTGATAAACCAGGGGATGCTGTTGCGGTAACCAAAGATACATTACGCGGAATCAGAATTTATTTCTGGTCCTACAACAATGAACAAATATTATATCTGCAGGATCTTGGTGGTGATGAGAACTGGCAACTCCACGCTGTAAATGTAGAGACAAAAGACGATGTAAATCTCACACCATTTGAAGAAATTATTGGTCCTGATGGCCAACCGGTTACAATGCCCAATGGAAATAAGTTAAGACCAAGAGCAAACATCCAGGAAGTTAGTTACAATTTCCCGAACGAAATTCTTGTCAGTCTTAATACCCGGAATCCTCAATACTTTGATATTTACAGATTGAACATCATCAGCGGTGAAATGAACATGGTTCAGCAGAATGACAAGTTCGCCGGATTTCAAACTGATGATGATTACAACATCAGGTACGCTTTTGAAAACACCCCCGATGGCGGAATGGAAATTTTTATCCCCGATGGAAGCGGAGGCTGGAAGACTTTCGACAAAATTCCAATGGAAGATGCTCTAACAACAACACCAATAAGTTTTAATAAAACAGGTGATGTGCTTTATATGATTGACAGTCGCGGAAGAAATACTGCAGCCTTAATGGCAGTGAATCTTAACACGGGCGAAAAAGAATTAATCTATGAAAACCCAAAAGCTGATCTAAGCAATATAATGGTTCACCCGACTGAAAAAACAATTGAGGCTGCAGCAAGTGATTACCTTAGAACCGAATGGAAAATTCTTGATGAATCGATTAAACCGGATATGGATTATCTTAAAGGTATAACCAGCGGTGATGTTAATGTAACAGACAGATCACTTGATGATAATTTCTGGGCAGTTGCATATACAAAAGACGATGGCCCTGTTCACTACTACATTTATGACAGAACAGAAAAGAAAGCAAAATTTCTTTTCACAAACAGAACAGCACTCGAAAAAACAAATTTATCTAAGATGCACCCTGTTGTAATCAAATCAAGAGATGGATTGGATCTTGTTAGTTATCTGACTCTTCCATATGGAAGTAACTCCGAAGATTATCATCCCTCAGAACCATTGCCAATGGTGTTGTTTGTTCACGGTGGTCCCTGGTCTCGTGATTCGTGGGGATATCATTCATATCATCAATGGCTTGCAAACAGAGGTTACGCTGTATTGAGTGTAAACTTCCGTGGTTCAACCGGATTAGGTAAAGATTTTATCAATGCAGCAAATTTGGAATGGGGCGCTAAGATGCACGACGATCTGATTGATGCCGTTAACTGGTCGGTTGATGAAGGTATTGCTCAAAAAGATAAAATAGCAATTATGGGTGGAAGTTATGGAGGCTATTCTACATTAATTGGTTTAACATTTACTCCGGATATTTTTGCTTGTGGAGTTGATATTGTTGGTCCATCAAATATTATTACTCTTATGGAAACAATTCCACCGTACTGGCTACCGATGATAAATATGTTTGCCGTTCGGGTTGGAGATTATCGTACTGAAGAGGGTAGAAAATTTCTTGAATCACGCTCACCATTGTTCTTTGTTGATAACATAAAGAAGCCGTTACTGATTGGTCAGGGAGCGAATGATCCAAGAGTTAAACAAAGCGAAGCAGATCAAATCGTAAATGCAATGCAGGAGAAAAACATCCCTGTTACTTATGTACTTTATCCTGATGAAGGACATGGTTTTGCAAGACCGGAAAACAGAATGTCTTTCAATGCAGTTACAGAAATATTTTTATCACAATATCTTGGTGGACGATCTGAACCAATCGGTAATGACTTTGAAGGTTCAAGCATCCAGGTTCCTAACGGAGTTGAAAACATTCCAAATTTAAGTGCGGATATTGAAAAAGTTAAATAGTTAGTTAAGGAATATTAATATTAATTTGAAAAACCCAATTTCTCACAGGAAGTTGGGTTTGTTATTTTATAACAAGTTAAATTTAAAAGGATTGCAATGAATAATTATCTTGTCGCCACATTGGGTATCTCAATTCTGTTTTTAATTTCCTGTGCCTCATCTCAAAATAATGATCTGCCGCCACTGACTACTCTAGAGCAAGTTGACTTAAATAAATATGCGGGTCTATGGTATGAAGTTGCAAAAATTCCAAATTCATTTCAGGACCAATGTGCTTATGGCACAACCGCTGAATACAAAATTCAGAAAGACGGCAGCATTCAGGTAATAAATAAATGCTACGATGAAAACGGAGAACCGGATATTGCAGATGGGGTTGCAAATGTCGTTGATAAAAAAACGAATGCAAAGCTTGAAGTAAGCTTCGTAAGTTTTTTGGGCATACGTCCATTCTGGGGAGATTACTGGATTATTGGACTAGATAAAAATTATCAGTGGGCAGCAATAATTATAGGCAATTTATGAATGACAACTTGATTACCTCAATCACTTTGCTAATAATATTCTTAGCAACTTGTGCTTCACCACAGAACAAAGACTTCCCTCAGCTTATTACAGTAAAACAGGTTGATTTAAATAGATACGTTGGGGTGTGGTACGAAATTGCAAAAATTCCCAATTCATTTCAGGATCATTGTGCATACGGAACAACCGCTGAATATAACATTCAGAAAGATGGAAGCATGGAAATTATAAACAAATGTTATGAAGAGAATGGTGAGCCAGATGTTGCCGACGGAGTTGCAAATGTTGTTGATAAAAAAACAAACGCAAAACTGGAAGTAAGCTTTGTCAGTTTTTTTGGCATTCGTCCTTTCTGGGGTGATTACTGGATTATTGGGCTTGATGAAAATTATCAGTGGGCAGTTGTTGGCACCCCCGGCAGAAAATACGGGTGGATCCTGAGCAGAACACCATCATTGCCCGATGAAACTATGCAGAAGATTTTCGAGATTCTAAAATCCCAACATTACAATCCTGCTGACTTTGAAATGTCAGTTCAAAAAAAAATAAAATATTAATTTCTTCTGATCCGAAATTGAACTAAATACCCACCATCGCTGTTAAAGTGAACTGCCACGCATTAATTGCACGGGAATTCTCAATTATAAAGAGATCATCGTCGGTTCCATATAACGGATCTTTTTCATCATTAAGAGATGTATATGAGTCAAGTCTTTTGGGATTGGTTGATGTTCCGGTATACTGCTGACCGAATACATTGTAAAGATTGAAGTGAACTCCAAGATCAAGAGTAACAACCGGGAGAATATCAAGTAAAACACCGCCGCCGGCACCAACTCCAAATCGCGTTGCAGACTCCAAATCATATTCACCGCTTGGCACTTGTGATACTCCTTGAAATTTAACTGTTCCGCTAAAAGTATTCACTGAAACAAATCCATCGAGATAAAAACCAACCGGAGATAGTGGAACAGAAAAATTAAATTCGGGACCAGCCTTGAGTGAAAAGATGCCGTGGGTATTTTCAACTTCACCCTGACCCGGTTCGCTTTCCCCATCTCCGCTGACCGTAGAATATTCAATGATACCAAACATGTTTAGTCCAAGTAAGCCAACTCTCGCCTTAGCATGATAATTGAATCCGCTGCTCATTCCATATTTGGTTCCATTATAAAAATCCATTGTAGAACCGCCATAGTCTCCAACAGGCGAGATATATCCAAGTCCGCCGCCAATCTGAAATGAAACTTGTGAATAAATATCAGGTGAAACAAACAGAATCAATACTGCGAATAATAAAACAACTTTTTTCATTTTTCTCTCCTCTAATTTTATACTAAAACTGCAAATGCTATTTTTTGTTGTAAAGTTTCAAATTCTTTGCCAACTGCAAATGAATGATTTGGAATCTGAAGCTAAGATAGCTATATAAACAGGAATTAATAACAAGGTAATATTTGCAGATATTATTTTTACTTTAATGTAGCTTGTCATTACAAAAGTTTTTTAAAATCAATATTTTAACTTAAAATTATTTTTATCTTCTTAATAAAGCCGGATAAATTTTATGAAAACAGTGCTAGCCTTTCTAATAATTTTTACATTATCCTTTTCTGTTTACCCTCAAAGAGATGTTGAAACATTAGTTGAATTTATGGTTGGCTCATTCTCCAGTGAAGAACAGGCAAAGAAGGACAGTAATTATTTTAATATTGAACTTGAAATGGTTCAAATCTGGAAAGACAGAACAGATGGGCTATGGATTTATATCGAGCAAGCTGTTTCGGATTCAAAGAATAAACCATACAGACAGCGGGTATATCAAATTAAACAAAGAAATGACGGAAAAATTGAAAGCATTGTTTACTCTATCCCCGACCCTTTAAGATTTGCCGGTGATTATAAAAAAGATTTTCCGCTACTGAGACTAACTCCTGATTCTCTTAAAGTAAGAGACGGTTGTGAGGTCGTCCTGTACAGAGCAGATGATGGTTATTACGAGGGCGGAACGGTTGAAAAAAATTGTCAGAGCGATCTTCGTGGTGCAAGCTACGCAACTTCGGAAGTTTTAATTTACAAAGATAAAATGATAAGCTGGGACCGTGGGTTTGATGATAGCGGGAACCAGGTCTGGGGTGCTGAAAATGGAGGTTACATTTTCAAAAAAAAGTTGAATCGTTTTCAAAAAAAATACTAAATCATAATTTTTTAATTACATTTTTTAAACCATATCGATGTTAAAATGAAAAACAAAAAAATCTTACAGATATTTATTATCATTCTGCTTTTGTCTCTATTTCCTAAAGATTGTTTCAGCCAGAATATTAATGATAACGAAAATGGAGTCAGGACAATTTATCTCATCCGTCATGGTGAGTACGATCAAACTGATACGAGCGATTCAGATGTTGGCAAGAAACTTACCCCGCTCGGTATTGCCCAGGCAAGATTGCTATCCGCAAGATTAAAAGAGATGCCGGTTGAGTTTTCTTCTTTGACAAGCAGTACAATGACACGTGCGCGCGAAACCGCCCTGGTCATCAATGAAAATTTTCCTGAACTTCAACTTCAGCAATCTACTCTTATCCGGGAATGCACTCCACCAACCTGGCGTGAAGATGTGATGACTCAAGAAACTGAATCTGATCTAAACGATTGTGTTGAAAATCTGGAAAAAGCTTTTAAAGAATATTTTATCCCATCTCCTGATAAAAAAGATTGGAATGATATTATTGTCTGTCACGGAAATGTTATCCGGTACTATGTTACAAAAGTTTTAAAAGTTGATGCAATGGCATGGCTCCAATTGAGTATTTCCAACTGTAGTTTAACAATTATAAGAATATTGCCTGATGGTTCCTTTAAGCTTGATACATTCAGCGATTACGGTCACATCCCTGAAAATATGAGAACTTATACTGGTGGTGAAAATGAATCTAAGGAATTGGTTCTGCCTTCATTGAAGTAAGATTTAAAACGGCTTTCGGCACCCATTAATAGGGTATTGCAACGAAATCTGTAAGTAATTATGTTTAATATGCTATTCATTTACTAAAAGGCATTGTAATGAAAAAAATTACCTCGCTCCTGATAATCCTATCAATTGTTATATCTCTAAAAGCACAAGATTCAACGTCAAACAAAATTGCAATCCTTCCATTTATCTCAAGGGGAATTGATCAGGCTTCAGTTCAAACTGCCGAATCAATTTTCAGGATGGACTTGAGCAAAGTAAGTCCAATGAATATTATTTCGGAGAGAGATGTTCAATCTGCACTTCTTGATTACGATTGTACAAACACAGAGTGTGCAGTTGAAATTGGAATGAATCTTAACGCAAACGAGGTAATGATTTGTACACTTAGCCCACTTGGAGAAAAAATTATTATTCAATACTTACTTGTAGAAACATCAACCGGTAAGAATATTTTGTCAGAACAGGCAACTGCACTTAATTTAGAAGATCTTGATGCAGTAATGAATCGCATTGCTTTAAGCGTTGCTAATCATACTCCTTTTTCTGCAAATGTAGAAGTTGGAAATGTTGTGGGTCAGGAAACAATTGAACCATCAAGCAGATCTGCCCGCTTTAATTTTGGTGTTGGGTTTGGTTATCTATTTCCTTCTGATGGATATAATAATGATGAAAAATCTTTTACTTTAAATTTGTATCTGGACTATGAAATTCAGGATTATGCAGTTGGACTGATGGCAGGGGCCCGGGATGGAGTTGCACTTGCTCTTTACGGCAATTATTTGTTTTCAAGAACCGATATCTGTCCATATTTTGGTGCGGCTTTGGGCTTTCATTGGGTTAATCACGACGATATGTATACATACGATAACTATATTTCATCCGGTGGTGTTGAAAAGGATGAAGATGGAGTTGAACTGGGATTAGGAGCCGGATTGAGATTTTTACATACTTACGACATTCAATTCTTTTTTAATATTGAGTACATAATTACACTTAACGATTACAATGATAAAGCAATAGTTTTTACGATAGGAATTTTATGATTAAACATCTTGTATTCTGGCGATTGAATGAAAGCGCGTACGGAAAAGACAAGCAAACAAATGCACAATTCTTAAAAGAAAAACTTCTTGCAATGAAAGGTAAAGTTGATGGTCTAATAAAGGTAGAAGTCGGATTTGATTTCAGTAATGAAAAAGATTCCTGCGATGTTGTGCTATACTCCGAATTTGAGAACAAGGAATCACTTCATCAATACCAAATCCACCCTGATCACGAAGAAATAAAAAAGTGGTTAGGCGAAGTGAGGTATGAAAGAAGAGTTGTTGATTATGAGATTCCTTAGTGAACCTTTGTGCTCTTAGATTCTCGGTGGTGAAAAAAGAGCTTTGCCACTTAGAACACTAAGAGGAAAGTTTAACTATATCCTTACATTCCAATATTTTCTTATTTGAACCAAACAATGTAACGTTAATCATTGCTTTACCAACCTCTTCAAGAGAAACAACATATTTTGGAAAAAGTGTTTTTAAAACCGGATAGAATGGTGTAAAAAACTTATAAATTTTGTAAGCGTTTTTTAATCCTTTTGTTGGTTGAATATATCCTGGTCTGAACATATAAGCAGCTTTGAATGGAAGCTCCATCAAATCATTTTCTGTTTTACCTTTGATACGTGCCCACATACTTCTTCCCTTTTCTTTGCTGTCGGTTCCAACTCCTGATACATAGCAGAAAGTTAAATCGTGATTTAGTTTTAACAAAGTGTTCGCAAAGCTCAACGTCAAATCGTAAGTTATGCGTTTGTATTCATCTTCCTTTTTCCCGACCGAAGAAACTCCCACACAAAAGTAACAGGCGTTATATCCAAGAAGCTGATCTTCAATTGATGAAAGATCTAAAAAATCTTTGTGAATAATTTCTTTTACCTTTTCGTGAGTTATTCCGCAAGGTTTCCTGTTTATTACTAGCACAGATTCAACATCAGGATGCAGAAGGCATTCGTGCAAGACACCTTCGCCAACCATTCCAGTCGTACCGGTTATTATTGCTTTAATTTTCATATTCAATTATAAGAAGATTTTGGGAATAGCGTTGTAAGTGGACGGAAACCTTCGAGGTTACTTGTTAAAATAGGCTCACTAACCTCGAATGTTACAAAATACGGTACCAGAAATTATTTTATTCGGTACTTCTGATAAAAATTTGAGTGAAGTAAATTGTGCTGTCTTCATCAAAAGCAACGCCTACGCCGGTTAGATTTGAATTGCTTTCAATATTACTTTTATGTCCGGGACTATTTAACCATGCAATAACAACAGCTTCAGCGCTATAATTATACGCCACGTTCTCCCCTGCCCAGTTCCAGGAAATTGTTTCGCCGATTTTATTAATTCTTTCATTAAATCCATCGTGATTTATTGTGCGGGCATTTGCCATTTCAATACTATGATTTCTGCATTCGGTGGCAATCGTTTCATTCCATTCAAAAGACATTAGACCTATTCCTGTGCGATGTGCATTAATTAATTGATGAACTTCTTTTTCAATACTGTTTGAAGGATTTCCGCTATTATTACTAGTTACAGGATCACTTTCGCAGCCGATTAGAAGAATCGAAGCCGTTAAAAATATTATAAATACTTTCAGTTTTTGCTTTGTCATATTTCTATTGCAACAACTTTTATGCAATTATATGAATAAAGAATTTGCACAATTTTGCATCATAGAAAATGGTGTGCTGGTAAATATGTCGTTTGACGGAAACCTTCGAGTTTACTTGTTGAAATAGGCTCACTAACCTCGAAGGTTGCAAGAGAGGGTGTGGGCTACTCAATTAAAACAAGGAACTCACTGTATCCTTCATCAGCCATCTTATCTTTTGGAATAAATTTCAATGCAGCTGAGTTAATGCAGTAACGTAATCCGGTTGGACCAGGTCCGTCATCAAAAACGTGACCGAGATGCGAGTCGCCATTTTTGCTCCGGACTTCAACTCTGTTCCATCCGTATGCATGATCTTCTTTTTTAACAATGTATTTTGAATCTATCGGCTGAGTAAAACTTGGCCAGCCCGTTCCCGAATCGAATTTATCTTTTGAACTGAAGAGTGGTTCTCCAGTTACAATATCAACATAAATTCCAGTACGGTGATTATCCCAGTACTCATTCTTAAATGCGAACTCAGTTCCTTCGCATTGAGTTACTTTGTACTGCTCATCCGTTAACATTTTTTTTAATTCCTCATCGGATGGCTTTTGATATTTTGTATTCTGCATATCCATTTCTGTGTCTTTCATTTTGTTATTATCTGTCAAAGACTGACTTATCTTTTCTTCGTCACTTTGCGAACAAGCTGTTGTAAACAGAGCTAAAACTAATAATATGTTTAATAGGTATTTCATAATAAAACCTTAACAATCGTTTGAATAAAATAATTCCACTTAAGAAAATTCACAAGTCAAATTTAGGTTAGAATTATCACGAAGGCATCACAAAAGGATATGGTTTCCAGAGTATTTCAAGCAGCCACCAATTTAGGGCTCAGCTAATAATGGTGATTAATTGAATGGCGATGACATTAAATTATGATGAGCTACTTATTAAAACCTTCAACTAATTTTTGAATTTTCTGTTTTAGTTCTGGTAAATCATTTTTTGCGGTTTCCCAGACTACTTGAATATTTACTCCAAAATAATCATGAATTAGTAAATCTCTCATACCACTTATCTCGCGCCAGGGAATTTCTTGTGACTGACTTTTTACTTCAGCCGGAATTCTTTTACTCGCTTCTCCTATAATTTCAATTGCTCTAATTAATGCAAATTGAGTTTTTTCATCTTTGACAAAATCTTCATAAGACATTTCGCTGATAAAGGTAATCCCTTTATTGATCGAATCAAGAATATCATTTAGATGGTCTAAATAATCTCTTTGCTTTTTCATACGCTAACAGATTCACTTAATATATTTTTACCGATTCCGGGTCTCAAAGAATCTTTCATTACCAGATCAACATTAAGTTGTAATTGGTCGGATAAATAATTTTTTAGTTCAACAAATTTTAATAGAGTTGGAACCTTTGAAAAAGACACCAGCAAATCTAAGTCGCTATCGGTATTCTGCTCACTCCTCACATACGATCCAAAAATTTCTATAGAAGCAACATGATACTTCTGATAAATATCTGGAAGTAACTTCCGAAGCTCTGATAATATTTCATCTAATTCTTTTTTCATATATTAAAAATGCTATTATTTCTATAACAATTCAACCTTGGCTGAATACACATAGTTATACTTGCAAATTTTATTTTGATTTAGAGTAATTTCAGTTGTCGAAATTTACTAAATAAATTCTGATTGGTTAGTTAGGACTTGCTAATTCAGGTTAGAATTTTCGTTCGCATTAAGTTTAGCTAATATCGAATTTTCTTTATAAAGTTCATCATCCGCATAAATAAAAAGAAGACTGCCGCCCCTGAGCAGATTAATGATTTCTTTTGATAATTTTTTAGAAACAGCAGGACAACCCCAGCTTCGTCCGATAACACCGTTTCCATTTGCAATATTATCACTTACATAATTTGCACCGTGAATAACAATTCCTCTTGATCTGGCATTATCATTAATCCCTTTTTCCAGTCCATCAAGCTGTAACGAATATCCTCTTTTGCCATTGTATGAATTGCCGGTTCTAAAAAAACCAAGACTGCTTTTATGTGAACCATATTTATTCGAAAATTTTGTTGCGTTCACGTAACCGGATTTTTTTCCGTGGGCAACAAACGTATTATATAGCAACTTACGATTTTCAACATCAATAATAAAAAATCTTTTTTCGTTGGAAGGTTTTGAATAATTTATTATTGAAAGTAATTTTTTATTTGGTGCATCGATGGTCCTGTAGCCTTCCATTGCACTTTTAAACACATCAAAATCTAATTTATCTTTTAGCCCGCAATCAGTGTAAATACTGGTAAGAATCAGTTGTTCATACTCAAAATCAGAAATGATCTCGTTGCTTGAATTTAATTTATTCTCACCGGGTGCGCTGTTAGAAATTGAATTGGATAGAAGTGAAAAAACTCCAATAAAAAAAAGTAGAAATGTTCTCATAATTGGTAATAATGCATCATTTGTTCTTAGATATTGTTATAGTTTCAATTATTATACCGGAGGAAAAAGAGTTGATACTGTTTCATTTACAACTTAATCCGTCACAAAAACGTTTTATAACGACGTAATTTACAGCCACAATAAGTTTTAAATGCCGGGATAATTTTAAGATGTGAGAAGATTACACTCTGGAGGGAAAATCTACTCTGCTAAACCACTCTTAACTTTTTCTCCTGTTTTACTCAACTGAAACCGAGCTCTGAATTTCTTATTTAGTTAGATGAAATTGCAAGAAATTGGTTTCAATTTTGCTCAAATCATTTTTTATTGCAAGACAATTATTTGTCGCCAATATTCAAGGTTATTTTGAGTCGAGAATGTTACAAAGGTATTAAGTAATTGTATTGTTTACTAAGAAATAGAATTCAAGAATACATATTCTTATCCAAGAATGTTAAACTATCAGATATAAAACTTTCATCTGGCGAAAGTTTTTTTTGAACTGCTGTAATATCTAAATTTAATTCATTAACTAATGCTGATTTAAAACTATAAAATAATTCCTTATTTATTTTATAATTACTAAGGAGTGTTAATATTTCTTGGATTAGCTGTATCCTCTCTTTATCATAAATAAATGTTTGATCAGGTTTTTTTAATAAGTCTATAATTTCTAGAATATTTTGTTCTAACATTAATTCTATTCCATCAAACTGATTGATAATTTCTCCCTCTTTCCAAACAGAGTCGATTGACATTGTTTTAAAGAATTTTATATATGCTAAAGCTTTAATCCTAATTATAATATTTCTATTTTTGATTGAAGCAAAGTAAATGATGTTAGCAACATTATGATATTTCTCTTTGTGGTTTTTCCCTTGAATTAATTTCCTAAACATATCACCGGCAGACTGACTATTTGCCATAATATTTAAGAATTTTTCTTTATTAACCATAATTAAGGCTCTATATATTAATAAATATTAAACACCTAACCACTACTTTTATCACTAATTTTCCTCTCACTGGTAATTAACAAACTTAACAGGAAAATCCTCGACTAAAGCCGAAGTCTCGACTTCGTCGGAGAGATCAGCTTCTTTTACTCGTCTCGGCGAGACGGAGTCTCGACGGACTGTTTGAATCACAATCTGCAATACTTACTTAATATCCTTATCCGGTAATAATTGTTTGAAATTTCTGATTGTCAGGATAGACACTTTTTTAAATTCTATGCGATAAATAATTCTATATTCACTTTCAAAGAGCTCCCGAATTTCTGCTCTGTTTGTTTCGGGTACCATTCTTCCTCTTTCCGGATTCTTTGCTAATGATTCAACTTTCTTGAATATTCTTTCAACCACTTTTTGTGCTGCTGCTTTATTATCAACTGATATATAAGCGTAGATATCTTCTAATCTTTCGGCTGCCAGTGGAGACCAAAATATTTTCATAATTAATATCTTTTAGCAAATTTCTTCTTTAGTTCTTTATGAGATATTTCATTTCCCCGACTAAGTTGTGCTTCTGCCAATTTTACATCTTCTATAACTTCCAGTTTATCAATCAAAGATTGATACTCTGATACATCCAATAATATTGCTGTGCTTTTGCCATTTTGAGTAATTATCAAAGGTCTTTTTGTTTTCTTAACTTTTTCAAAGTAAAAAGCTACCCTGGAACGAAATTCAGAAAGAGGTTGAATATCCTGGTCTAACTGTATTTTATGCATAATTTCTCCTGTTTAAATATTGTGCAGATAAACGTACAATATTTTGCACAAAATTACAACTTAAAATTTATCTACTGGTAATTAACAAACTGAACAGGAAAATCAAGATCAGCTTCTTTTACTTTTTGGATAACCACTTGAAGTTCATCTTTTTTTGCGCCCTGCACTCTTATTTTTTCATCCATTATCTGCGTGTTAACTTTCAGTCCAAGTTCCTTAATCATCTTTGTGATTTTCTTCGCGTTGTCTTTAGATATTCCGCTCTGCAAATTAATTTTTTGTCGCAGTCTTCCGTTCGCAGCAGTTTCGACCTCCTCAGGCTGCATTACTTTAATTGACAAGCCGCGTTTTATAAATTTTGTCTGCAGAATATCAATTGACTGCTTGCGTGAGTAATCGTCTTTTGTGTTAAGATTGATGAACTTGTCTTTTTTATTCAACTCAAGTTCAGTTGCTGAATCTTTCAAATCATATCTCTGGTGAATTTCCTTTGTTGCCTGGTTTACTGCGTTATCCACTTCCTGGAAATCGATTTCAGAAACTATATCGAATGATGAATTCTTTGCCATTTTTCCTCCAATTTTGATAGCAAATATAAATAATTAGAGGATGTGATTCGATTTCAGTAATTGTTGTTCAACTTTATCTTGCCCAATTATTCACTTTACGCACTTGGTGATTTCTTTGTGTCTTTGAGACTTGGTGGCAATAAATAAGTGAAAAATTATGCCACAAAGACACCAAGTTGCTCAAAATGAAATGATATTAGGAGAGGCAAGAGTTACTTTACGATATCAATTTATTGATGTTTCATTTACCGATTCTTTTTCAAATATTATTTTTACACTCTCACTAAAATGAATTAAAAAATCCAGCAGTTTTTCAGGAGTCTCAAAATTATTTTTTACTATCAGTTTCATCGTCTCCCCTTTCTGTTCAAATTTAACTGAATTTTTATGTTTCTCTAAAATGAATCTCATCAACTCAACAAACTTATATTTGTAGTAATCTTCCTTTTGCCCTTTTGGTAATAGAACTGTCACGATATCTTTTTTCATAATAATTCTTTCGAACAAAGCATACGAAGAATAATATTTTAATGTTGCAATCATCAGAAGTCTTTTTACCAAACCAGGAATAGGCCCGAAGCGATCTTCCATTTCTTCTTTCAATTCCTCAAGTTCTTCCAATTTTTTAATTGAATACAAAGCAGTGTAAAAACTCAGTCTGTCCATCTGTTCGGGCATATAAGCTTCTGGAATCCCAATTTCAAAATATGCATCGAGTGTTGGTTCAGTTCTATCTTCCTGCTTCGGGAGAGTTTTAAATATTTCTTTGTATTCCTGATACTTCAATTCCTCAACAGCTTCATCAATCATTTTGATGTAAAGATCAAAACCGATTTCGTTAATAAATCCTGATTGTTCTTTGCCGAGAAGGTTCCCGGCTCCGCGAATTTCCAGATCACGCATCGAAAGATTAAAACCGGAACCTATTTCAGTGTACTCTTCAATTGCCTGAAGCCTTCGCATTGCTTTCTTTGTCATTCCGCTTAATGATGGAACAATAAAATATGCGTACGCCTGTCGTGTTGATCTTCCAACTCTTCCACGTAGCTGGTGCAGTTCTGCTAATCCAAATCGATCTGCCCTGTTTACAATTATTGTGTTCACATTCGGAATATCCAATCCAGATTCAATAATTTTTGTTGAGAGAAGAACATCGTATTTTCTGCTGAGAAATCCATGAATCACTTCCTCGAGCTGTGATGATTTCATTTGCCCGTGCGCAATTCCAATTTTGATATCGGGAATGTGTTTGTTCAGATAATCTGCAAGCTTGCTAATCGATTCAACTCTGTCGTGAACAAAGTAGACTTGTCCGCCTCTTTTAATTTCAGTATAAATCCATTCACGAATTTTTGAAACATCAAACGTGGAGACCGCTGTGTAAATCGGCTGTCGATTCGGAGGGGGCGTTGCAATAATTGAAAGATCACGTGCACCAAGCAATGAAAGATTTAGCGTTCGTGGAATTGGAGTTGCTGTTAGTGTCAGAGTATCCACATTTATTTTTATTTCTCGAAGTTTTTCTTTTGCTGTTACACCAAAGCGATGCTCTTCATCAATCATAAGCAAACCGAGATCTTTAAACTTAATATCCTTCGAGATCAGCCTATGGGTTCCGATGACAATATCAACATTTCCATCGGCTAAATTTTTTAATATTTCACTCTGCTCTTTTTTTGTTTGAAATCTGGAAAGAGCCGCGACCCTCACAGGAAATTGAGTTAGCCTGTCTTTAAAAGTGTTATAATGCTGCTCAGCAAGAATTGTTGTCGGCACAAGTAACGCAACCTGCTTACCATCCTGCACAGCTTTGAACGAAGCACGAACTGCAATTTCCGTTTTACCAAAACCAACATCACCACAAACAAGACGATCCATCGGATTCGTAGCTTCCATATCCTGTTTAACTTCATTGGTTACTTTTTCCTGGTCTGGTGTGTCTTCATAAAAAAATGAAGCTTCCAATTCCTTCTGCCAGATTGTATCGAAACTGAACTGATATCCTTTTGTTGCCTTTCTTTTAGCATAAAGTTCAATCAGTTCTCTTGCGGCTTCTTTTATTTTCTTTTTTGTTTTGGATTTTCTTCTATCCCACTCCCCTGTTCCAAGAGTTGACAAAGTTGGTTGGAGACTCTCATTTGATGAATATCTTTTTACAAGGTTTAAGTAATTCAGATTTACATAAACAATTCCGCCTTCATTATAAAGCAGCTTCATTGATTCCTGCTTCGCTTCACCTATGCTTATAGTTTTCAGTCCGGCATACTTCCCTATTCCATAAGTTTCGTGAACTACATAGTCGCCGTGTTTTATTGAGGCAAAAGACTTTGATTTTGATTTGCTATATTTTTTTCTCGAAGAAAGTTTAGTGCGGTAAGGTTTGTTAAAAACCTGGTAATCTGTTAAAAGAAGAATTTTCTCTTTGTTATGAATAAATCCTTCCTTAATAGGCATGGTCTCAAGTCGAATTTTCCGTGATTCAATTAATTCAGTAAGCTCTTCATTGTATTCAGAAAGGAGTTCGGTCAAACGGGATGTTTGCAGTTCATTTTCAGAGGTTAAGACAACTTCATAATTCTTTTCTGAATATTCTTTCAGAATATTAAAAAGAATTTTATAGTTTGAATTAATTGTTGGAGCTTGTGAGAATCCAAGTTCAATTCTATCTATAGAAGATGATATTTCTTCCTCGAGTATCCATCGGGTTCCCTTTTTATTTATTAGTGCGTCAAAGTCTAATTTGAAGGAATCATTTTGTGAAAATTCTTCTTCTTCGGCTTCAGGGAATTCATCAATAGATAGTTTCTCCACTATTGGTTTATTTGCCTTCTCAATAGAATTCTCTTCTGTTAAGATTTGTTTCGGTTTGATAAGTTTATTCTGAAGTTCAAATGTCGATGCAAGAATTACTGGATTTTCAAGATAGTCAAATATATCAGCGCAATTAATTTCATCTTGATCAAATGCACCTGCAAGTGAAACTGTCTCCAGCTTTTCTATTGAGCGCTGACTCTCCTTATCGAAGTAACGAATTGATTCGAGAAAATCTCCATCAAATTCTAACCTAGATGGATTTGGTTCGCTGTAGGACCAGAAATCAATTATCGAACCTCTCACAGAAAACTCGCCCGGTACTTCAACAAATTTGTCTCTTTGAAAGTTGAGTAAGTTTAAATATTCGATCAGTTCATCGTACTTAATCTGTCCACCAGCTTGAATAAGAGTTGTGGTCTTTTCAACGTGTTCTTTTGATGGAAGCTTCAGCGAAAGCAGCTCATACGTGGAAACAAGAATAAACTTTTTTTGTTTTGAAATTTTAGTCAGTATTTCCTGAACTGCTTCATGGGAGAAAACATCCAAAATGATTAATTGCTTAGATAATCCGAGTAAGTTTAATTCAACAAATATTTCTTCGGCACTTTTTGAATCGGGTAAAAGGAGAACTATCTGATTTTCTAATTCAATAAGCTTTAGTACGAGAATTGATATGGAAACACCATAGAGTGGCGAACAGAAAATGGGATTAATTAATTCGGCTCCCGGACGCAATGATGAAACGATTGCATCAAGGACATTAATGTTTGATATTCTTTTTAGTATTTCTGATTTCATTAATAATAAAAAGGGCTCAATAATTTTGAGCCCTGATATAGTTTAATATTAAACTGTTTTTTGCTGTTTACTTCTGAAGCTCGAGCAGAACTAATTTTTTTCCTTTTTGGTTTCTGATATTTGTTGGTTTATAGTGAAGATCATATACTGTGGATTTCTTTATAAACGACTTGTATTTCAATTCTGCTTTAGAAAATTCTTCTGAAAGATCTCCGCCTTTCATCGCGAACAAAAATGCTTTCTCTTTAATTAAAGGAATTGCATATCTGAATAGAATTATAAGCGGAACCGTAGCTCGGCTTACAATAAGATCAAATGAATTCCCATGCCTGTTTATGAATTCTTCGCTCTCAACTCGATGATTCTCAGCAATCACGTTACTTAGTTTCAGTTTATCAATAAAGTCCTTAACCGCTTCAGCTTTTTTTAATGTAGAGTCGGCTAACACCCCTCTGATATCGGGGCGCATTATCGCCAGGGGTATACCCGGAAATCCACCGCCTGTTCCGATGTCTAAAAACTTTGTTACCTTTTCCGGAAGATACTTTGAAATGTACGCAGATATAAAAACATGCTTTTCAACAATTGCGTCTACATCCCGCTTTGAGATTAGATTTATCTTTTTGTTCTTATCTACTACAAGCTGGGTGAAATAAGCTAATCGTTCGGCACGTGTTGGCTCGGGATTAAATCCATTTTCCCAGCAAAATGTGTTCAGTTCTTTAAGGTATTGGTCCTGTTTATCGGCCATAAAAAATAAAAATTATCTTTTTAAATATACCAATAAAACAGAAATATCAGAAGGTGTCACACCTGGCATTCGGGAAGCCTGCCCGATAGATCTTGGTTTGTATTTTTGCAACTTTTCTCTGCCTTCAATAGAGAGTGATTTTATTTCATAATAGTTTAATGTTAAAGGAATTAAATGATTTTCGTATTTTTCTAACTTAGCTATCATTTCTTCCTGACGTTTTAGATAGCCCTCATACTTTAAATCTATTTCAACCTGCTGAAGAACTATTTCGTCCTCAAGTAAAGAGCTAATATCTTCGTTATCTGAATGACCATTCAAATTAAGTAAATCTCGTAATGAAAGTTCAGGTCGTTTGCAAAGGTTTGCGATAGTCACTGATGAATTGATTGGTGAAGATCCTTTTGAAATCAAAAAATCATTTATCTGCTTTGAATTAAATTTCGACTCCCTGCACGCATTTGAACCCGTAAAAATTTTCTTTTCCCGGGATTCAACTTCATCAGCAAATTCCTTGTCAACCAATTCAAAGTCTTTACCATACTTCACTAACCTTCTGTCGGCATTATCTTGCCTTAAAAGTAATCTGTGCTCAGCTCTGGAAGTAAACATTCTGTATGGTTCGTCTGTAGATTTTGTAACCAAGTCATCAATCAAAACTCCGACGTATGCTTCGCTTCTTTTAATTACAAATTCTTTTCTACCTTGAATTCTAAGTGCTGCGTTTATTCCTGCTATAAGTCCTTGTGCAGCTGCCTCTTCATATCCAGATGTTCCGTTAACCTGTCCCGCAAAGTAAAGTCCATTAATTAATTTGGTTTCTAATGTTGAATCAACCTGGTGCGGGGGAAAGAAATCATACTCAACAGCATAACCAGGACGAATCATTTCAACCTCTTCAAGACCTTTTATTTTATGGAGAGCTTCCAGTTGAATTTCCCCGGGTAGGGAAGTTGAAAAACCATTTACATAAACCTGATCACTATCAAGTCCTTCCGGTTCAAGAAATAACTGATGCTTTTCTTTATCAGAAAATCTTACAACTTTATCTTCAATTGATGGACAGTATCTCGGACCGGTACCGCTAATTAAACCAGTAAACATCGGTGATCTGTCAAATCCTTTTTCTAGGATCTTATGCACTTCGTTGCTTGTGTAAGTTATATGACAACTAACTTGCGGAAGGGCAGGGAAGTTATCCGGATTTGTAAAGTGCGAGAAAGGCTGCGGATTTTTGTCTCCGGGTTGCTCTTCAAGAATAGAAAAGTCGATAGAGCTTTTTAGCAATCTGGGAGGAGTTCCTGTTTTTAATCTACCTGAAATGAATCCGTGTTTTAACAATCCTTCTGTGATACCTGTGGATGGTCTCTCACCAAAGCGACCTCCACTTGTGCCTGTTAAGCCTGTATGCATTATCGCATTCATAAAAGTTCCGGCAGAGAGAATTACTGATTTGGATAATATTACTTCACCCGAATCTGTCTGGATACCATTTACCCTACCGTTTTCTATAAGTATTTCAACAACAGAATCCTCAATTATTTCAAGATTATCCTGACCGAGAACAATTTTTCCTGCAACTTCTGAGTAGAGAGTTCTATCAGATTGACACCTTGGAGACCAAACTGCAGGACCTTTAGACTTATTCAACATTCTAAATTGAATTCCAGATTGATCTGCAATGCGTCCCATTAATCCGCCTAATGCATCGATTTCTCTAACGAGATGACCTTTTGCAGTGCCGCCGATTGCTGGATTACAAGACATTCTTCCCAATGCATATTTATCCATTGTTAGTAATCCAACAGAACAGCCCATTTTGGCTGGTGCAACTGCCGCCTCGATTCCTGCGTGTCCGCCTCCAACAACTAATATATCGTAAATTTTATTTCCCATAACTTATTATATTACAATGACTTTCACGTGAAACGGGGTTGTTTTATCATCAGAAGCTTCCTCAAAACACTCTTCTTTTCACGTGAAACAAACTATTTTCCTATGCAAAATTTTGAAAATATGTTATTTAATATATCATCTGGTGTTACAACTCCAATTATTTCTGCCAATGCTGTCTCGGAAGCTCTCAGATCCGATGCTATGAATTCACCGCTAAAATTTTCTTCAATTGTTTTTACAGCTTTCACAAGGTTCTCCTTTGCACGTTTCAAACATTGATAATGCCTGAGATTACTCACAATTGCATCCTTCTCGGTGTAAGCGCTTTCTCCCAACACTTTTTCCTTCAACCCATAAATAAAATTTTCCATCCCTTCACCAGTTTTTACTGATATTTCAAAATCAACTGATAATTTATCTTTTATTCCAAGGTCCGTTTTGTTAAGAATTTTCAAAATCGCTGCTGATGGATTCAGTTCTTTTAATTCAATTTCAACCTTGGGTGAAAGACCCATTTCCACATCACCAAGAAACAATATTAGATCAGCATTTTTAACTGCTGATCTTGAGCGTTCAACACCCTCTAATTCTATTTCATCTCCAGCTACTCTAAATCCGGCAGTATCATGAACCTTAAATAAAAGACCATCAATTGAAATTTCCTCTCTTATTGTATCTCTCGTTGTTCCCGGGATATCACTAACAATTGCTCTGGATTCTTTCAACAAATAGTTTAAAATGGATGATTTTCCAACATTCGGCTCTCCCACTATAACAACATTCACTCCTTCTCTGATTATCTTGCCAAAGTTGTAGGAACTTATTAAAGTATCAATTTCAACTAAAATATCTTTAATTCGATTAATTAAATCATTTTTTTGAATGAGTTCTATTTCTTCCTCTGCGAAATCAAGCTCCAATTCAACGAAGGAAGAAATGTTGACCAATTTACCTCTTAGATCATCAACTCTCGATGACAAAAAACCATCTAACTGATTCCTGGCTCCTCTCAGTGATATCATCGTTCGGGAATTGATTACATCTGCAACTGCTTCAGCCTGAGTGAGATCAATTCTATTATTTAAAAATGCTCGCTTAGTAAATTCACCAGATTCTGCATCACGAACATCTTTACTCTTCAATAATAACGATATAATTTTCTGAACTATTAATGGGCTACCATGAGTGCTTATTTCAACGCTGTCTTCTCCAGTGTAGGAATTAGGTGATTTGAAAACCGAGACTAAGACATCATCTATAATCTCATTATCAGCTATAACTTTACCATAGTGAATTGTATGAGACTTTGCCTGCTCAATTTTAATCCCACCAGAAAAAATATCATCAACTGCAGCAAATGAAAGTGGTCCACTTAATCTAATAACTGAAATAGCCCCAACTCCAGGCGGAGTTGCAAGTGCTATAATTGTATCCTCTTTTATGATATGATTCAAAAAAATATTCCTAAAAAACGGGTGCAAACGTACTTAATTTCAAATGAATTAACAATTCGATGCTTTCCTATTAAGCCTTAGTTACCCTTTAAAAAATTGTCATTATGACGCCCTAATGTGACTATACTAGCCATCATTCTATTGTTATTTCCAAGTATGTGTCATAATGTCTCAAATGAATAAGTCACGTGAATGTCCCCCTAACCTCTTATAATTAAATAAGTTACGGGAATATTCTATATCCGGCACACACATTGTATAACCTATAACAAACGCAAATTAATTAAAACAAAAACTAAAGGAGATGATAAAATGACACTAGTAAAATTCAACCCGATGAGAGACCTCGTTGATTTCGAAAGAGAATTCAACAAAATGTTTAACTCTTTTGAAAACCGTTTCGGAATTTCCAGAAGCAAAGAAGAAGATAATGAATATGAAAACGTTGTCTGGATGCCGCTCACTGATATTTTCGAAGATAAAGATAAGTACACACTAAAGCTTGATCTTCCTGGAATTAAAAAAGATGATGTTAAAATTTCTTTTGTTGATAGCAAGTTAAGTATTAGTGGTGAAAGATCTCAGGAGAGTGAACACAAAGATTCCAAGTGTCACAGAATTGAAAGATCATTTGGAAGATACTACAGATCGTTTAATCTGCCTGAACATGTTCAGTCAGATAAGATTAACGCGGAATTTAAAGATGGTCAACTAACCATCTCAGTTCCAAAAGCTGAAGAAGCAAAACCAAAAGAGATTGAGATAATAGTGAAGTAAGTAAGAGTAGGTGTGGAATGTTGGGAAGGGTAACTTTTAGGTTACCCTTTTCTTTTGGTTAAATTGATAATAAAATATTTTAACGACTATGGATTTCAAAGATTACTATAAAATACTTGGTGTAGAAAAATCAGCAACTAAGGATGAGATAAGTAAAGCTTTTAGAAAGCTCGCTGTAAAATATCATCCGGATAAAAATCCAAATGATAAAGTTGCTGAAGAAAAGTTTAAAGAAATTACAGAAGCAAATGAAGTACTTAGCGATTCGGAAAAAAGGAAAAAGTATGATAAGCTTGGTGCAAACTGGAATCAATATCAAACAAGTGGTGGCGGCTTCGAAGATTTCTTTTCCCAATATGGGGGCGGACAGCAAGGCAGAACATCGTATGAATTTTCTGGTGACTTTGGTGATTTGTTTGGCGGCACAACGGGCTTCTCAGATTTTTTTGAAAATATTTTTGGACACGGTGGCAGCAGAGGGTCTAAGTTTTATGGCTCCCAGCAGAGGAAAGAGAAGGGACAGGATTTTGAAGCAACACTATACATTTCGCTTGAGGAAGCATATAATGGAACAAGCAAAGAGGTATTAATTAGTGGGAAAAAGCTAAGAATAAAAATTAATCCCGGAACGAGAGATGGCGACAAACTAAGATTAAAAGATCAGGGTGGTGCTTCCCGAAGTGGAAAATTAATAGGTGATTTATATCTGACAATTAAAATTCAGAAGCATCCTTTTTATGAAACTGATGGTGATGATTTATACTTTGATTTAATTATTGATTTATATACCTCTGTCCTCGGTGGAAAGAAAAAGGTGAAATTGATAAACGGAAAAACTATAAACATCAATATTCCAAAAGGAACCGATAGTGGCAAACTATTTCGCATCGGAAATTTTGGATTGACCAAACCGGGTAATACCGGTGAAAGAGGAAACCTGTTTGTAAGAATAAAGATAGAAACACCAAAAAACTTATCTAAAAAGGAAATGGAGTTATTTAAAGAGCTATCGAAGTTGAGGAGTGAATAAGTTATGAAAAGGAGAACGAAATAATGGCATTTAATTTTAATAAACTAACAGTAAAAGCGCAGGAAGCATTTCAGTCGGCAATTGAGATTGCACAGAATTATGGCAACCAGGTAATTGAGCCTGAACATTTACTTGCTTCATTGATACAGAAAAGCGGCGGACTTGCTGATACAATCATGAAAAAGACCGGCGGTAACATTAATGCTATCAAACTTAAAATAAATGAATCCCTGGAATCACTGCCAAAAGTTTCTGGTGCAGGTGTTGGTAATCAACAGATGTCGCAGAACACAGCAAAGCTTCTTGACAATGCTGCGGACGAAGCACAAAAATTACAAGATGAATATGTATCAACCGAGCATCTTTTAATTGCTTTAAGTGAAGACAAAGGCAAAGCTGGTCAGTTGCTTCGCGACAATGGAGTTTCGAAGAATTCTGTCCTTACTGCTTTGAAAGAAGTGAGAGGTACACAAAGAGTTACATCTCAAAATCCTGAAGACACTTACCAATCTTTAAAGAAGTACGGAAGAGATTTAAATGAAATGGCTCGTGCCGGAAAGCTTGACCCGGTGATTGGAAGAGATGAAGAGATAAGAAGAGTTCTGCAGGTCCTATCGAGAAGAACAAAAAACAATCCTGTATTGATTGGCGAACCGGGAGTAGGGAAGACAGCAATCGCGGAAGGAATTGCACACAGAATTGTTTCTGGTGATGTTCCCGAAACTTTGAAGACAAAAAGAATTGTTGCGCTTGATATGGGTGCGCTTGTCGCCGGGACACAATTCCGTGGACAGTTTGAGGAGAGAATGAAAGCTGTTGTTAAAGAAGTAACCGAATCAAATGGCGAAATAATTCTTTTTATTGATGAGCTCCATCTTGTTGTTGGTGCTGGTTCAACGCAGGGTTCAATGGATGCCGCAAACATTTTAAAACCTGCACTCGCAAGAGGCGAACTTCATACAGTTGGCGCAACAACACTTGATGAGTATAGAAAATACATTGAGAAAGATGCTGCACTTGAAAGAAGATTTCAGCCTGTTTTAGTAAGTGAGCCTTCCGAAGAAGATACTATTTCTATTTTAAGAGGATTGAAAGAACGCTACGAGGTTCATCACGGAGTTAGAATAACTGACGCCGCAATTGTAGCTGCATCACAGCTATCGGAAAGGTATATCTCCGATCGTTTTCTTCCTGACAAAGCAATCGATCTAATCGACGAAGCAGCATCAAAATTAAGAATTGAAATTGATTCAATGCCGGAAGAGCTTGATGCACTTGAAAGAAAAGTAAAGCAGCTTGAAATAGAACGCGAAGCTTTGAAGCGTGAAAAAGATGACGCTTCAGCAAAACGTTTGCAGGAACTAAAAAAAGAATTAAGCGAACTAAACGAACAGCGAAACATACTGAAGGCGCACTGGAATCTTGAGAAAGAAAGAATCCAAAAAATCCGTTCGATGAAAAGTGAAATGGAGAATGCAAAAACTCTTGCAGAAAAGTATGAAAGGGAAGGGGACCTCGGCAAAGTTGCTGAGCTTCGTTATGGAAAAATATCTGAGATTGAAAAGAACTTGAAAACTGAAACGCAGGAACTTGCAAAAGTTCAAAAAGATAAAAAGATGCTGAAGGAAGAAGTTGATGCGGAAGATATTGCAGAGGTTGTTGCAAAGTGGACCGGCATTCCTGTAAGCCGAATGCTGGAAAGTGAAAGAAGCAAATTGCTCAGACTGGAAGACGAACTTCACAAAAGAGTTATCGGGCAGGATGAAGCTGTATCCGCAGTTGCAAATGCAATCCGCAGAGCGCGGACAGGTATGCAGGATGCCGATAGACCTATCGGCTCATTTATTTTCCTCGGAACAACCGGTGTTGGTAAAACCGAACTTGCACGCACGCTTGCAGAATTTTTATTCGATGACGAGCACGCAATGATACGAATTGATATGAGCGAGTATATGGAAAAGTTTTCTGTTTCGCGATTGATTGGTGCGCCACCGGGATACGTTGGCTATGAAGAAGGAGGACAGCTTACCGAATCCGTGCGCAGAAGACCTTACTCTGTTGTGTTGCTGGATGAAATTGAAAAAGCACACCCGGATGTTTTCAATGTTCTGCTGCAGGTTCTGGATGACGGAAGACTTACCGACAACCAGGGAAGAACCGTTAACTTTAAAAACACAATAATTATAATGACTTCAAATATCGGTTCGCATTTGCTGCAGGAAAAATTATTTAATGTTGATGATGCACAGATTGAAGTTGTGATGGGCGAGCTTCGTGAACAGCTTGGCGACTTGCTCAGGCAGAGCATACGTCCGGAATTCCTGAACAGGATTGACGAGATTGTTCTCTTCAGGCCGTTAAGCCATAAAGAGATCCGGCAGATTGTTGAAATACAACTGAACCGCGTTGCAGAAATGCTGAAGTCAAGAGACATTAAGCTGGTATTTGATAATGAAACAAAAGACTGGCTTGTAAACATTGGCTACGATGTAACCTTCGGTGCAAGACCTTTAAAGCGTACAATACAAAAGTACGTTGCAAACCCGCTTGCACAGGAACTGCTTGCAGGTAGTTTTGGAGACGGTGATACGATTAAAATTTCCGTTGGCGATAAAGGAAAGCTAATATTTAGTAAATAAAAGCTAGCAGTGGAAGCAATTGACTCCACACTGCTAATGCTGATTTTTGTATATTAAAGTATGGAAAAAGTACTAAAAATAACTTCCGTTAATGAAAAGCAAACCGATTATACTTACTGGAAAACAAAATCTTTCCAGGAACGACTAGCCGCTATTGAATTTTTAAGACAACAATTCATAGATCATCAAAATGGTTTTAAACCCGGACTTCAAAGAATTTGTAAAGTTACTGACCGAAAACAAAGTTGAATACCTTATAGTTGGTGGTTATGCCGTAGGAATTCACGGCTATCCCAGGTATACAGGCGATTTGGATTAGTATCACAAAAGAAAATGCAAAACGGGTTCTGAAATGTGTTGAGGACTTTGGATTTTCATCTTATAACTTATCTGTTTCTGATTTCACAAAGCCTGGGAATATAATTCAACTTGGCTATCCACCCGTTAGAATTGATATTATCAACCAGGTAGATGGGGTGAATTTTACTGAATGCTTCAAGAATAAAAAAGACGTGACAGCCGATGATTTAACATTTTACTTTATAGGTTATGATGATTTATTGAAAAATAAAAAAACGACTTCCCGCCCAAGAGATATTGACGATATAGAAAATTTAACTTAAAAGTGCAAAACTGGAATTAAGCATGTAATTTCAGATAACTACTAAAGACTAATACCCAATTATTCCGCTACTTATAGATTATCCATTTCAATAATAATTATTGAATTTGAAATCACTTTTCTTGCCATCAGAGCCTGCGTTAGTGAACTTTTTCGCTCAAATGTGTGTTATAACATATTAAATAACCACAAACAAAAATGAAAGGAAATAAAATGACAACATGGAAAATTGACCCGGCACATTCTGAAATAAATTTTAAAGTAAAGCATCTTGTTGTTTCAACTGTACGAGGACATTTTGACAAATTTGATGCAACGATCGAAACAAACAGAGAAGATTTTAGCGATGCTAAGATCAGGTTTGAAGCAGATGTGAACAGCATCAATACAAATAACGGGCAGCGTGATACTCACTTAAAATCAGCTGACTTCTTTGATGGAGAGAATTATCCGAAGATGACTTTTGAATCAACTTCAGTAAAAACTATCTCTGATCACGAAATGCAGATTAAAGGAAAATTAACACTCCGCGGAGTAACTAAAGAGATTACTCTTAACGTAATTTATAACGGAACTGTTTCCGGTTTCGGTGATGTAAAAGTTGCTGGATTTGAAGTAAGCACAAAATTGAACAGATTCGATTACGGTCTTCAGTGGAATGCACTTACCGAAGCAGGCGGAGTTGTTGTAAGCAACGAAGTTAAGATTGAAATTCAGGCTGAGTTTAACAAAGTTAATGAAGCTGTAAAAGCTGCGTAAATTTAAATGACTTTTTGATAGCGAGTTTTTTGATAATATTTAGAAAAGCATATGAAGATGGTAAAGAAAATATTCGATCCTGGAAACTACAGCAACAAAATAAATTTCAGTTTACTTTTTCTCAGAGTAACCAGTGGAATTTTTATGTTGACTCACGGGGTTGGAAAATTCACTAAACTCATCGAGGGAGGCACTATCAAATTTGCAAATCCGATTGGCATTGGTCCCGAAGCCTCCCTTGTTCTTGTTGTATTTGCTGAATTCTTCTGCTCGATCCTTTTGATAATGGGAATTGCGACAAGAATTTCTGCAATACCATTAATAATAACTATGCTGGTCGCCGGATTTATTGTTCATGCCGGTGATCCTTTTGCAGTGAAGGAAAAAGCGTTTCTTTTTCTTGTTATATTCGCTACAATTACAATAGCAGGAGCCGGAAAAATTTCCGTTGATAACCTGATTTATAAAAAGATAATACACTGAGAAATTTTCGTTGACGAAGTGTTGCAAAGTATTTTATACTAAACCGCAGGAAAATCTTCTGCGGTTTTTCAATATTAGATTAACCCCACTCGTTGTTTTCTTTGGAAATAGAGTGGGGAAACACGGGTTTCAATTTTTCTCAACACACATTTTATTGTTTATTAAAATTCCTACAAATGTTTATCTTGGCAACCTGAGATTAATAGTTGTCAAGCATTAATATTTTCCGGAGACATAATTGAACTGGCTTTCTGTTGTAGTTTTGTTTGGTGTTCTGCAAGGGGCAATTCTTGTTTTGGCGATAAGCAGATCTAAAAAGGGTAATGTAAAAGCCAACAAACTATTAGCTTATTTCATTCTTATCATCACTCTTACTTTGTCAGGAAGGTATTTTTATACACTGCACCCACTGACTCTTCTTAATGCAAAAATATTATTTGTCGGCGATTTTATAATTTTCCTGCTCGGACCCATGCTTTATTTTTACCTGCTTGAACTTTTCAAAGTAAAACCGGATTACAAAGTTCACCCGGCCGTTCACATTCTCCCTGCAGTAATTTATCTAATAATTATATTTCCTTTCTTCACTGCAGACCGTGAAGGTTTCATTGAGTTATCCAAAAAATATATGGATGTGTTTATTGGAATTGAAATCTTTGCAATCCTTCAAAACCTGGCTTATATAATTTTGTGCAGCAAAATTCTAAACCGTTATGTAAAAGAAAATGATAGCCAGAATTCATCGGCACCGCAGATAAAATTTTATAAAATTCTGCTTGGGATAACACTAAGCGGATTAATTTTCTGGGCGGTTAGTCTTGGATTCAGATTACTTGACCCCGAAGGAGCTGGAGATTATCTGGGCTATCAGCTTGTATGGATCGCACTTTCCTGTGCGGTAATTGCACTCGGTTATTACACCTTAAAGAATCCGGAAGCTATTTCTCTTTCCGTCACGGTAAAAAAGTATGAATCAAAACCATCGGGAATTGAGAACATTAATGAGCTTAGCTTGAAGCTGGAAAAGATTATGCTGGAGAATAAACCTTTCCTGAATCCCAGACTTACTTTGTCTGAACTTGCTGAAATAAGCGGGATTAATTCCCATTTATTGTCGCGCATCATAAATGAAAAACATCAGAGAAATTTTTTTGCATATATAAACAGTTACAGAATAGAAGAATTCAAAAAGATTGTTGAAAGACAGGAAAATAGAAATCTTACATTGCTTGCCATTGCCTATGAAGCAGGGTTCAATTCAAAAACCACGTTTAATACAGCGTTCAAAAAGTTAACCAATCAGACACCGAAGGAATTTTATAGGCTTGCCGCTAACGTAGAATAATTAAAAAACTCTTTTATTTGTTCGGTTTTATCAACTCGAACGATTTTTGGCTTCTGATTCGCCAACTTTGCAGAAAATAAAATTCAAATTAATCAGAGGTTATTATGAAGAGATTCTTCGTTTCTTTTTTGCTTTCATCAATGTTTCTTTTAACTATAACAGCTCAAACAGTTTCAACGCTTGTTCCAGGACCATCAACTTTTAATGATGGACTGGATCTGGATATGGACGGAAATATTTACGCATCGCTTTACTATGGAGCAACCGTTACTAAAATCACTCCAGATGGAATTGCAAGTATTTTTGCCTCGGGATTTTCGAGTCCCAACGGCTTAAAATTCGGACCGGATGGTTATCTGTATGTTCCAAGTGCAGCAGCAAATAAAATCAGTAAAGTATCATTAAGCGGGCAAGTCTCCGATTACATAAATATCGGAACACCAAGTGAATTATATTTTGATGAAGATGGATTGCTTTACGTTACCAACTACCAAAACGGAACAATATCTACAATTGATTCTGCAAAAAATATAACCACGACTTTTTTCAGGACCGCCATTGAACGGACCCATAGGAGTATTAAAAGATGCTGCAGGTGTTTTGTATATAGGCAACTTCACCGACGGAAAAGTTTTCAGGGTAGATAACGGAAATACATTTGTTGAAATCGGTGATCTGCCCGGCTGGCTTGGATTTATGATTTTGATAGAAGATAACATTTACGCAACAGCATACCAGAATCACAGTATTTATAAAATCCCGATTGACGGAAGCGGTCAATCCATATTTGCCGGAACAGGAACTGCGGGAAGCACTGACGGAAATGTTTTGTCAGCTCAATTCAATACGCCCAACGGAATTACTGCAACTTCTACCGGTGACACAATTTACATTTCAGAATATAATCCGAAAAGACTAAGAATGATCACAGGGGTTCTTGGTACAACAGCAGTTGAAAATGAAGAAGAAGTTTTGGATGGATTTAAACTTCACCAGAATTATCCAAACCCTTTTAACCCGGCAACATCAATTTCGTATTCTGTTCCGTTTAGTTCTCACATTAATATAATTGTATATGATATGCTGGGAAGAGAAGTTCAAACACTTGTAAACGAAGAAAAGCAGCAGGGCAGCCACACAATTAAATTTGACGGAACAACCCTCTCAAGCGGAATATATTTTTATGTTATGAAAGCAGGTAATCCTTCGACAAGCTCAGGACAAAGCTTTATCGAAACCAAAAAATTTGTTCTCCTGAAATAGCAAGAGCGCAAAATAGTAGGGACACTCCGCCTCAGGCGGAATATTGTGTCCTTATTTTTTTAATACCCGTTGTTTTCTTTGGAAAGAATTTTGCTTTTTATTATTGAATCGAATTTTGGCCGCGTTAAGTGAGTGATTAATACTGCCAGTAGTTCTGCCGTCTGCCGCCTTTGATCTTTAAGTATCAGGATTACTGTTTTTATTTTTTTTCTTCTTTTCACTAAATGTAAATCCTATTGCAACACCTATAGCTATGCCCAGACTAATCCAAAGACCCAGGTTATCGGTTGCGACTCCTACAGCAGTTCCAATTGCGACTCCAATTGCCATTCCAAATACTAATTTTTTTTCATTTTTCACTGTTTATCCCTGTATGTAATTGAATTTATAAGTTACTTGTGCTTCTGCAACTGAAAATGCAAAGCCCACAATTGCGATGAATAGAAAATATTTATTGAACATGCACAAGCTCCTCAATAATTAATTGTATATATAACGATGAAAGTTTAAATACCAAAAGGACAGGTTGTTTTCTTTGGAAAGAATAAGGAAGTTTGATGTAGAAAATTAATTTCTTCTTTCCATTTGTGATTTTTTATGGGGGTATTATGAAAGATGATAGAAACCGTGTTTGCCCGGTTGAGTTAGCAAACTCACTCGATAGTAAAATCAGAAGGTGGTTGCAAAATCCGCAGAAAATTCTTTCTCCTTTTGTTAAGGAAGGAATGAAAGTTCTTGATGTTGGATGTGGTCCCGGATTTTTCTCGGTTGAATTAGCAAAAATGGTTGGAACTGACGGGGAAGTGTATGCTGTCGATTTACAAGAAGGAATGCTGCAAAAACTTCAGAATAAAATACGGGGAACATCTCTTGAAAAGATTATACAATTAATTAAATGTGAAAAAGACAATATCGTTATACCGGAGAAGGTAGATTTTATTCTGGCGTTTTATATGGTTCACGAAGTTCCGGATAAAAATCAGCTTTTCAGAACATTAAAAAATATTCTGAATGAGAATGGTGAGTTCTTAATAGTAGAGCCAAAACTATTTCACGTCTCTAAAAAAGAATTTGCTTCCACAATAAGCAAAGCAGAAGCAGTTGGATTTAAAACTTCAGATGGGCCACGATTGTCTTTTAGTTTTTCATCATTGTTAAAAATTAATTGAAATGAAATATGAAAACAATTGTGGCTACTAAATACGGTCCACCAGAAGTTCTTCAAATCAAGGAAATAGAAAAACCTTTACCTGGTGATAATGAAATACTTGTAAAAGTACATGCAACGACAGTATCGGCTGCAGACTCGAGGGTACGGAGTTTTACTGTTCCGATTTCCTTTTGGCTTCCTGCACGGTTTGCGCTCGGATTGACCAAACCAAGAAATTCTGTATTGGGGATGGATTTCGCTGGAGTAGTTGAAGCAGTTGGTAAAGATGTTACAAAGTACAAAGTCGGCGATCCTGTTTTCGGATTGATGGGACATCAATTCGGCTGCTACGCTCAGTATTTATGTCTTTCTGAAGATTGGAAGCTAGTGGGAATAGCAGGTAAGCCAGCAAATTTGAACTTCAAAGAAGCTGCTGCAATTCCTTTCGGTGCTCTAACAGCTTTATATTTTCTGAGGGAAGCAAACATTCAGAAAGGACAGAAAGTTCTTATAACAGGAGCTTCGGGGAGTGTTGGGACTTATGCAGTCCAGATTGCTAAATACTACTGCGCTGAGGTAACTGCTGTTTGCAGCACTGATAAGATGGAGTTAGTAAAGTCACTCGGTGCAGATAAAATTATTGACTACACCAAAGATGATTTTACAAAAAGCGGCAAGTTATATGATGTGATTTTTGAAGTTGCTGGCAAAACTCCCTTCACAGATTGTATTAAATCTCTTACAAAAACTGGGACTCTTCTTCACGCGGTCGCTGTGCCTGCTGTAACTATTCAAATGAAATGGCAATCGATAACAACTGGCAGAAAAATGGTTGGCGGCGGTCCTGAAAATAATTCTGAAGATTTGATTTTCTTAAGAGAACTTATTGAGTTGGGCAAGCTGAAACCAATAATTGACAGAACATATACAATGGATCAAATTGTTGAAGCGCACAAATATGTCGAGTCTGGTCACAAAAAAGGGAATGTGGTTATTACTATCGAACACAACGATTAAGCTTCAAAGGTTTTCCGTTGTTTTCCTTAGAAAGAATTGGAAAGTTTAATGAAGAGATTGGTTTTGTCGAAAAGCTTGCACACGCACTTCTCTTATTTAAACTGAAATTCGATAAGCTCGCTTCCGGAAGCTGCTGAAGAAAATTTTTCTTTCAGTTTAATCAACTCACGTTCCTCTCCCTTAAACACTGCATCGACAAAATCCAATGAGAAATAAAAAATCAATTTGCATTTGTCGGCAAGATTTTGTGAGTCGGGAGAAAATCCATCCAGTTGCCCTGAAACCACTCCTATGCTTGAAAAATAGTAATGATGAAAATCATTTATCTTTACCAGGAACCTTTCTGACCTGTCAAACGAATTTATCAAGCTGAAGTCGGGGATAATAAATTCATCAGTGTCCTCATAAAAATGAAGAAGCGGGACATTCATTCTATCGCTTTCATAATAAGATGATTTTTTTATGTCTTCCACTGCAGAACTTAGACCAAGTCCGCCATCCAGACTTACCAAACATCTGACATTATTTTTTTTCATTTGTAACAGTAGGATAGACCGGCCGCCGAAACTATGACCTATTAAAGCGATATTATTAAAATCTATGTTAGTGAATCTGTGAAGAGAGCTGATTGCAAATTCCATATCCTTAACCTGTTCTTCTGCACTTTCAACGGCCTGCGACTCATCTGTCATTGGTCCGGATATTCTCGTTTGAGAAGGCGTAGTAGCAACCACATATCCATTGCTTGCAAGGAATTCACACAAAAAAGTCTGGTGATGAGCAGAGTGATAGTTACCCTGTGCAACAACAATCAATGGAAATTTTTCATTTAAGGGGATGGCATTTTTATCTGCAAGCATTTGAAGATCGAACCAGGCACGGACTGTTTTATTGCTCACTCCATTTTGCTGAAGAAGATCTTCATATTTTATGATTGCACTGTCCTGCATTGATTTTGAAACTTGAAATTGAGTTTCAGCAGCACTTAATATAAAATAATCTTTATATGTAAATGGATCAGATTTTCCGTGAAGGTGTGCGGGGAACCAGACACTCACCTGAACAGGTCTGTAACTATTATTATCGGCTGTTGTTCTGCTTGAATCATATAACGATAAAACCTGAAAACTCACATCATATTTTCCTCTGCCCATATAGTCCAGTACCTTATCCTGTGCAAATAACGGCAGAGCAACAAGTAGAATCGAAAAAATTGTAAGTGTCTTTATCATAATTATATTATTTGTTAATATAAAATTCTGTGCACCAAATTAAAATTACTCTTTTTGTTGTTTTCTTTGGGAAGAATGGGGAAGTTTAGCGTAGAAAATGATTTTTATCTTCTATTGATGATGAGAAAGTAAAAAAGAGATGAGAGATGTTAAGTTAAAAGCTTTTTTATTTCCAGAAAGACTTCTTTATTACATCTATCAATGTTATTTGAAGTAATTGTAACCAAAATTATAGTTAATCGTGGTTTGGATATTATATATAATTTATTTAATACTTATAGTAATTTTTACTGGAGTATCATGGGGTGATTGGAGAATTAGTAAATTTCTCTTAGAATTTATTGCTGGTAAGCGTCAGGCAGAAGCCTTCCCAACACGTTCCTATTTTTTAAATCAAATTCTTTTTTTTAGTCTCAAATCATCAATCCTTTTTCTACCCCTTTCTCTTCTGATCAACTATATTCTGATTAACGATCTTGATAAAATTTTAAAAGTACACATATTATTTAGTTTTATAGTTTATCTAATAGCCATACCAATAGTGATGTATACTTATAAGAAAAGATACGTTGTAATTAATGAGGAATATCTAAATAAAATAAAGCAAATAGTGGAGTTAGAAAAGGAGGGTAGAAAAAATAAAACAGATAAAATACTTTATCTGTTAGTTTATTTGTTTAATCCGATTTACTTAGATAATCAGATGTACCTAAAGATTCCGCGTGCTGAAATGATTTTACGTACCCTTAAAATACCTTTGATTATTCTAGGTATTATCCCATTGATTTTTGTAATTAGGAGTTTGGACTATCCATGGATACTTGTAACTAGTATAATCGTATGGGCATATACAAGAGCGATAAGTTATGGTTCAATTCATAGTCAAGTTTCCAAACATAAGGTTTGGCCTCTTGTAATCTCAAACATCATCTTTGATATATTTTTAATAGTAATAATCTTTGATTTACTAAAAAACTTTAATGTGTTTGATCATATTGTTAGCAGAATTAGAAGTGGGGAAGAGGAATCACATTTTGATCTCGGTCTACTTTTCTATTTCCTTATTTTCGGCATTGGCTACTTTCTTATATTTAAAATCTCATCGATTTTTAGGCATAGTTCACAAAATATTTATCCCCAGATTAAACAGTTTCTTCGTAATAGAAGACTGTTGTATATATTGATTAATACAATTCTTTTTGCATTATATTTTTCTATCCTGTTTGCCTTAGCACATTATCTAATTTACGTTATTAGCAGCTACGCTGGATACTCATCTCCCAATTTGACTTTTATTGACTTCATTTATTATAGTTTAACCGTTTTATTTGCATCTCCTATTTCATACTTAAAACCCACCTCACAAATTTCTATTATAGTTACTCTAATAGAATCTATTTTCTCATACTTTCTGTTAGTTATTTTCGTGGCATTTATTTTTGAAAGTTATTCAAAGTCAAAATTAACTATATATAAGAAGAGAAAGGTATCAGAGAAGCCAAGAAGAAACGCTTTATTTAGAAAAAAGTATCTTAGAAAACGATTTAATATACGACCTAAATGAATCAATCCCTAGATTTGTTAGCAACGATTAATAAATGATCAGGTTTACATTAATCTAAAAGGTCAAATAATTGAAAGCATAAACCAGGTAATAAAATAAAAGTCAACCGCATACCGGAAAGAGGATTTTATGATTCTGAAACGATCAATAAAATTATTGATGAAGCTTTGTATTGCCACATCAGTTTTATTCAGGATGGGCACCCATTTATCATCCCAACTATTCACGCGAGAATGAACGATCATCTTGTTTTTCACGGAGCAAAAGCCAGCCGGCTTCTGAAACAAATTTCCAGCGGAGAAGAAATAGCTGTTTCAGTTACAATTTTGGATGGGCTTGTTCTGGCACGATCAGTTTTTCATCATTCAATGAACTACAGATCTGTGGTGATTTTTGGTAAAGGCAAATTGATTGAAAATAAAAATGAAAAACTCAATGCGCTGGAAGCAATAACAAATCATATCATTCCGGGCAGATGGAATGATGCAAGAAAGCCAAACGAAAAAGAACTTAATGCAACTTCAGTTGTTTCACTTAAGATAGATGAAGCCTCAGCAAAAATAAGATCCGGACCACCAAAGGATGAAGAAGAAGACTATGATTTGCCGGTTTGGGCAGGTGTTATACCATTTTCAAAAAAATTCGAGCAGCCGAAAGAGGATCCAAAACTTAAGTCAGGAATTCTTCTTCCGGATTACATCGACAAGCTTCTTAAATCAAATGAAAATTATTTCGTGGACGTCACGCCTGCAAATACAGTCTTCATTATTCGCACTCCCTTTTTAGAAAGGATTTATTTTCATATTTTGGAATCAGTTAAAAACAGGAGAAAAATGAAAAAGAAATTCACAGCCGTAATAAACAAAGAAGATAACTGGTATGTAGCACATTGCGTTGAGCTTGATGTCGTGAGCCAGGGAAAAACAATTGAAGAGGCACAAGCGAATCTTAAAGAAGCTGTAGAATTATATCTTGAAAGTTTTGGACCAGAAGATTATCCAGGTTCAGACAGCGAGATAATTTTCTATCCTTTCGAAGTAGCCGTAAATGGCTAAGCTCCCGGTCTTATCAGGCAAAGAACTGATTAAAGCTCTTGAGCGTGATGGATTCCAGATTGTAAGGCAAAAGGGAAGTCACGTAAGCCTTCGAAAGGGTGAATTCAGAACTGTTGTTCCTCTGCACTCCGATCTTTCAAAAGGAACATTGCTGGGTATCTTAAAGCAATGTGGGCTAACCAAAGAAAAACTTATCGAACTATTAAAGTAATCATCACTTTAATGATACTTGAAAGCACTACCCCTGTAGAATTTATAGAGTTTAGTAAAGATTAATTAATATGAACAACCTTCAAAACCTCGGTTTCAATAATTGGTTTTCAGATAAAGTTGATTTATCTAAAACTGATTTCAACATTGTAAGAGTAATAAGCGTAAACAAAAACAGCTTTGTTGTTTCCAACGGTGTAAAAGATATTTATGCGGAGCTGACAGGAAAGTTTTTATTTAACTCAGAGGACTCGCTTGATCTGCCCGCTGTCGGCGATTGGGTTTATGCACAGTTGTTTGATGATGATGACGCTTGCAATTATTCACGATATACTTCCGCGTAAATCATTACTAAAAAGAAAAGCATCCGGCAAAAAAGTTGAGTATCAACTTATTGCTGCAAATATAGATACTGCAATCATTATGCAGTCGCTGGAATCGGACTATAATTTAAGAAGACTTGAACGCTACCTCGTAATGATAAACGAAGGTAAAATAACTCCGGCAATATTTTTAAGTAAAAGCGATCTTATTAGTGCATGAAGAAATTGAAAAGAAGAAAAATGATATCCGCAAAATTCTGCCTGATGTTACCATTGAAGCTTTCAGCAACAACAACCAAAGCGATATCGAAAACATTAAATCTTTCTTTACTCCTTTTAAAACTTACTGCCTGCTTGGTTCATCGGGAGTTGGCAAAACAACCTTGCTGAATAATTTAATTCATCAGGAGCTTTACAAAACGCAGCCAATAAGAGAAAAAGACGGAAGAGGAAAACACACAACAACTCGCCGCGAGCTTAATTGTTCTGGAAAACGGAGCGATAATAATTGATAATCCCGGAATGCGAGAGCTGGGCGTAATCTCAAATGAGTCCGGTCTCGGTGAAACTTTCAATGAAATTGATGAGCTGTCCGATCAGTGCAAATACAAAAACTGCACTCACACTGTTGAAGCAAGCTGCGCAGTACTGGAAGCAGTGAAACGCGGAGAGATTTCAGAAGAGAGATATAACAACTATATAAAAATTTATAAAGAGTCGTTGTATAATGAAATGTCCTACGTTGAAAAGAGACAGAAGGATAAAAAGTTCGGCAAGTTTATTAACTCCACAATGAAAGATGTAAAAAAAATTAAAGGCAGAGATTGAAAATATCAAATCAGTTCAAACCTTTACTTGAACGGTTAGTTTAATCTCAATGGAAATGATAGTCTATTGGAATCAACTTTAGAAAATAAATTACTGAGTTCTTATAAAGATGAAATGATTTCCTTTATGGATTCTCATCCTGAGTTTTTTGAAGAGGCAATTGAATTAGCACTCGTAGATAAGCAGCCATTTTCGTGGCGTGCAGCCTGGTTATTGTGGAGTTGCATGGAAGAGAATGACAAGCGAATTCGAAAATATCTTAAAAAGATAATCGACTCTTTAAAATCTAAAGATGATGGGCATCAAAGGGAGCTTCTAAAAATTCTTTTGCAAATGGAATTAAAAGAAGAGTATGAAGGTATCTTATTTAATCTTTGTATGGATATCTGGGAACAGATAAATAAAAAACCATCAGTCAGAATAACCGCATTAAAGTTCATAATTAAGGATCGCAAAAAAACATCCTGAGTTATCCCAGGAGATTACTTTTCTTACACAAGATCACTATCTGGAATCTTTATCTCCCGGTATAAAGCATTCTGTTTCAAGGATGATGAAAGAACTTAGTCTGCGATTTAGAGTTAAAAGAATCAATATTGAAAAGCATAAAAATTTATTCATTTAGAACCCCATTTGATTTAATGATAATTCCAAGTTCAAGTTCGGTTTGGGAGATCTCTTTAAATAAGAAGTACTACTCTTTAATTCATATTTATATGCTATTCAATCCCAGGGTAATCAATGATTCAATAGCATTATTAAAACGTAGTTGACCAGGACTTTACCGATAGCAGATTTTTCAGTCTTTGTTTGAGACAGCCTTACCCAGGGGGAATAATTATTAAACTTAAAGGAGGAATTTGTATGTTCAAAATAACTCAGAACGGTGAGAATCGTTTAGATATTGAATTGAGCGGAAAGTTAAATGCTGATGAAATGAGAATTGCCCTGGATGAGCTTGTCAGTAAGTCAAAGAATATTGAGCACGGAAAAATGCTTTATGATGTTATTGACTTTCATCTTCCTTCATTAGAAGCAATTGCAATTGAATTTTCCCGCCTTCCATCTATGTTTGGATTATTAAAAAAATTCGATCGTGCCGCTGTTTTAACTGACAAGACCTGGTTAAAAAAAGTAAGTGAGTTTGAAGGAGCTTTGTTCCCGGGATTGGAAATTAAAGCATTTGGTCGGGATCAAAAAGCTGAAGCAGAAGCCTGGTTATTAAACTAGAAAAGCCTTTGGCTTGTGCTAACAGCAATAAGTTCTTAAATTAACAATAGTGCATAGATTAAGTAATGGCTATACTTTCTTGTCTCTCAGTAAATATTAATTTTCAAGAAAGGAAAAATAGTAATGCCACAGTACGTTATTACTTATCTTGGCGGCAACCAGCCATCCAGCCCGGAAGAAGGAAAGAAACAAATGTCAAAGTATATGGAATGGATATCTTCATTGGGCGAAAAGGCAATTAGTCCTATGAACCCGTTTAAAAATACAAGCACTGTAAATCCAGACGGTTCAGTTTCTAATGGAAGCAAAACATCAATGTCTGGTTATACAATTATTAACGCAGATTCTATGGCAGATGCATTGTCGCTTGTAAAAGCTTGTCCTTTTCTTGAGATTGGCGGGTCGCTTGAAGTATCAGAGTTAATGCAGATGACTGCACAGAAATAGAAGAATGAAAAAAATGTTGAGGGAAAAATAAAGCCGCAGAAAATAAATTCCGCGGTTTTTTATTTCAATTGGCAGATTATCTTAATTATTTTGCACTCAATTACTTAAAACAAATAATCACAATATTCAGGTAAATATGTTCATAGGTCACTTTGGTGCCGGTTTTGCCGGAAAGAAATTTAGCAAGTCTGCCTCTCTTGGGACCTACTTCATGGCAGCTCAATGGGTTGATCTTGTCTGGCCTATCCTCGTCTTGCTTGGAATAGAAAAAGTTGAAATCGAACCGGGAATATCTTCGGTTACACCGCTCGACTTTTCTTACTATCCGTTTACTCATAGCTTATTTGGAGTTTTAATCTGGGCTCTGCTATTCGGATTTGTTTATTTCCTGATTAAAAAAAATTCCAGAGTCGCAATTATTCTCGGACTTCTCGTCTTAAGTCATTGGGTGCTTGATCTCTTTGTTCATGTGCCCGATTTACCAATCTTTCCCGGTATAGAACTAAAAGTTGGTTTAGGTTTGTGGAATAGTCTCGCTGCAACCTTGATCCTTGAAGGATTGGTTTTTGCAGTTGGGTTATATTTTTATTTGAAATCAACAAAAGCAAAAAACAAAACCGGAACTTTTGCTCTTTGGGGTTTAGTAGTTTTTCTAGTAGCCATTTATATCAGCAACCTTTTTGGTCCACCTCCTCCATCTTCTGAAGCAATTGGAATGGTTGGCAACGCTCAATGGTTAATTGTTCTGTGGGGATATTGGATAAATAAAAACAGAGAATAATATGATTGACAAAAAACAGATTAAAAAAGATTATAAATTGCAAAAGCAGCCAACTGGAATTTTTGCAGTTCATAATAAACACGATAACAAAATGTTCATCGGCACTAGCACAAACCTTCCTTCCGTATTAACAAGATTTGATTTCACATTAAAGATGGGAAGTTTTCCTTTTCAGGAGTTAATTGATGATTATAAAAAGCTTGGTGAGAAATATTTCGAAATAAAAGTTTTGGATGAACTTGAAGATAAAAGATGAAACTGAATATGAAATCAACAAAGAATTAAATGCTCTGGAAGAAATGTGGATTGAAAAGTTAAAAAAAGAAGGAGTTACTTTTTATAATAAGAAATAACTCCGGCAAATCTCCTTATCATTTATTTGGATCTAACAATCCATCTTCAACTAATTGATTTTTAACAGACACTGCCAACTCAGAAATTGTTTGCTGTATGCCTTCCGGATTTACCGATGTACTTTCTCCGTACCAAACGAGTTTATCATTTTTAATTGAATAGATAAGAATTTCCAGATCAACATAAACATTGGTGCTTGAATATGCGAAAGGATCATACATATAATTCCATGCATAATTATAATAACCACCAAAACTGTAATAAGCCGAAGGATACATCCCGGAGGAATAATAGCTGGTTTTCTGGTCAACGTTTCTTACAGATAAAACAAGTGCCCCTTCCATTCCTCTTTCATTAAGCTTTTGCTTTACGGTATTTAAATCTGCAAGCTCTTCTTTGGTTACCATTTTGTAAGATGGAACAGCAATAGTATTCGGCATTTGACTTACAAGTGCTTCTTCAACATCCATACGCATTTGCTGATCTTTTACCATTGCAAAGACCGCCATTGTTTGAAACTTTGCTGACTCCGGTGTTACCTCAGGATTTTTCCAGCTATTTGATATTTTGTTTGATGTGCTGCATCCAACTAAAGTAATAGCCAGTATTATAATTATAAAATTTGTACGCATAGTATAAAACTTTCTTTTTTTTGTTTATGAACTTACAGAAAAAGCTGACTACTGTTAAATATAAAATTAATTCTCAACTGTGGTTTTTTGTGCTAAGATTAATTCGTTTTAACTTTGCTCGATTTTTTTATGAATTAATTTAGGTTTATTGTTTTCATTGATACTCAAACCAAAACTCTTCACCACACTTAAAGACTATTCAAAAAAACAATTTGCTTCTGATTTAACTGCAGGAGTTATCGTTGGTATTGTTGCGCTACCGCTTGCAATTGCTTTTGGAATTGCTTCCGGCGTAACACCAGAAAAAGGAATTATTACAGCAATCATTGCTGGTTTTATAATTTCATTTCTTGGTGGAAGTAAAGTACAAATCGGTGGCCCTACCGGTGCGTTCATAGTTATTGTTTATGGAATCGTCCAGCAATTTGGTGTCAACGGATTAATTCTTGCAACTCTGATGGCAGGGGTCATTCTTGTTATAATGGGACTAGTACGCTTTGGTTCAATTATAAAATTTATCCCACATCCAGTAATTGTTGGGTTTACTAGCGGAATAGCTCTGATAATTTTCTCCTCGCAGATAAAAGATTTCTTTGGTTTGAACATTGAAACAATCCCGTCAGAATTTTTTGAAAAATGGATAGTCTACTCACAAAATTTTCTTTCAATTAACTACTGGACTCTTTTCATTGGTGCAATTTCATTAATCATAATAATATCTTTCCCTAAAGTCACACACAGAATCCCCGGTTCAATAGTTGCGATTATCGTTGCCACCATTCTTGTTCAAATCTTTCATCTCCCGGTTGAAACAATTGGAAGCAGGTTTGGTGAAATTCCATCTTCAATTCCTTCACCAACTCTCCCACATTTTGATCTCCAGGTTATCAGGGATTTAATAAGTCCCGCAACAACAATTGCTATTTTAGCTGCCATTGAATCCTTACTTTCAGCTGTTGTTGCAGATGGAATGATTGGGGGCAGACATAGGTCAAATATGGAACTTATTGCGCAAGGCGTTGCCAATATTGTTACACCATTATTCGGCGGAATACCGGCTACCGGTGCAATTGCAAGAACCGCAACAAATATTAAAAATGGAGGAAGAACTCCAGTCGCTGGAATTGTTCATGCAATTGTTTTGCTTTTAATAATGCTTTTCTTCGGAAGCTGGGCAAGGTTGATTCCTATGGCGACACTGGCTGCCGTTTTAATTGTTGTTGCTTACAATATGAGTGAATGGAGATCTTTTGTCGAAATTTTCAAATATCCTAAAAGTGATGTTGTTGTTCTTCTTACAACTTTCGGATTAACAATAATTTTCGATCTGACAATCGCAATTCAAATAGGAATGATACTAGCAGTACTTTTGTTTATGAGAAGGATGGCAATGGTCACAAATGTTGGTATAATTACTAAAGACTTGCAAGATGAAGAAGAAGTAGTTGATGTCAACTCAATTCAGAATAAAAAAGTCCCTGATGGTGTAGAAGTATTTGAGATAAATGGTCCGTTCTTTTTCGGAGCCGTTTCTAAATTCAGGGATACCGTAAGAATAGTTGAGAACCCTCCAAAGATTATTATTATCAGAATGCGTGATGTCCCCGCAATAGATTCAACCGGGATAAATGCTCTGGAGAAATTATTTAATGACACAAAAAAACACGGCACAAAGCTCATATTATCCGGAGTTCATACACAACCATTAATGGCTTTAGCTCAGGCTGAATTCATAAATAAAATTGGTGACGCAAATGTGCTTGGGAATATTGACGATGCATTAGACCGTGCAAGAGAAATTCTTGGTTTACCAAAAGTTGGGAGACCAACTGATTTTGTTCCGGTGGTTGCCAGAGAGAAAAAAAACAATCCTGCTCATCATTAAGTTTTTCAACTAGTCCCTAATTTTTCTTAAGTTGGTGAAACAGCAATCGTTTTATTATGAACTGTCTTCTATCATCTGCATGTTTAAATTGAAATGTTTTTAACCAGGAATTACAAATTAAAAAACGTATCCGTTTACACCATAATCGGAACAATCGCCGGTGCGGTTATAGGTTTTCTCCTTCACTACATTGATAAGATTGATATTCCGGGACCAACACTCAGAGGTTTTTTTATAGGGTTTCTTGTGGGAACTTCAATAGGGCTTTGTGAGGAGTTTTTGTTTCTTGAAAAGTTCCGAAAAAAATCATATCTGTTTCTTCTAATCTTCAGAACTGTTGTTTATTCAGTTGTTATTGCATTTCAATGAGTTGTTAATTAATTCGGCAAGCAATTTTTTCGCTAATAATTTAACCTTGGGTCAATCAGTATATTCAGCAGTTTTTCGTGAAAACTTTCCACGAGACATTACTATAATAGCTGTGATTTCTACCCTACTCATAGCATTGCTGCAGATAAGAAGGCTTCACAGACCAGGAGATTTAATCAAGTATGTTACCGGCAGGTATCATCTTCCTGAAGAAGTAAGTAAAATCTTTCTTTTTATTGATCTGAAATCATCTACAGCTATTGCAGAAAGAATCGGCAATACAAAGTACAGCTCTTTCCTCATAGATTATTTTCACGATATGACCGGCGCAATACTGATGTCTAAAGCAGAAATATATCAATACATCGGTGATGAAATAATTCTATCCTGGAATTTTAAGAGTGGAGTTAAGCACTCCCGCTGCATCAATTGTTTTTTTGATATTCTCACTTCTATTGAAATGCAAAAAGAAAAATATCTGAAAAAGTATGGAGTTCATCCAGAGTTTAAAGCTTCTTTACACGCAGGAAGTGTTTCGGTAACATGGATAGGAACAATAAAAAAAGAAATCGTTTACCATGGCGATGTTCTTAACACAGCCGCAAGAATACAGGATGAGTGTAATAAGTATGGTCAGAAATTTTTAATAAGCGAGTTTATGCTGAACAATATTGCTGTGCCGGAATATCTCCGTTCTGAATTCGTTGCCGAGCTGCAATTGAAGGGCAAAGAAAAGAAAGTAAAGATTTTCGGGCTCAAGAGCATCGTTGAGGAATAGTAATATCAAATTATAAGTTCATCCGATGAAAGAATAACAGCACCGGCTTCTTTCATATCTTCAAATGCTTTTTCAAAATCATCTTCACTCAGCCTGATTCCCTCAACAGCGTCTTTTATTACATAAGTTTTAAACCCGTTTTTAAGAGCATAAAGCACAGTGGATTTGACACAATACTCGGCAGTTAACTCCGATACATAAAGTTCATCTGTATTATATTCTTTAAGATATTCAGCAAGATTTTTGTTTATTGCTTCGAAGGCAGAATAGCCGTCATCCGCCGTACAGGTACCTTTCAAAAAAATTTTATTCAGCTTATCAGTGTGCAATTCGCCGGGGAAATCTACGCCATAAGTTTCACGGAAACAGTGAACAGGCCAAATTTTGAAATGATCACTGAATGGAACCTCGACCAGGTTGCGGGTTTTTTAAGCAGCTGGTCGGGAACAAAAATTTATCAGCAGAAAAAAGGGCATCATCCTCTCAAAGAAATATGGGATGAGTTGCTTCAGGGATGGGAAGATGAAAAGAAAAAACGAAAAGTTAACTGGCCATTGTATATGCGGATTGGTACAAATGTTTAAGCATTTAATAAATCAGTAAGATATCAATAATGATAGTGTAAACCGGAAATGACATTACATCACTTCCGGTTTTTTATGTGCATTTTATTGGGCGTAGGCAAGACCAAATGGATTCAATTCAACCGTTATCTCTTTTAAAAATACCGGGACGGGGTTGTTATTAGAAATACTGTAAACCGTTACTTTGTCTGATGTTCCCCCGGAGTGAGTTAGATATAATTTTTTTGACGAATTATTTACTGCAACATTATGTGGTACCGGATAAGGTGTGTTCGTTGAACCAAGTACGTTGTTTGTTCTTGTTTCAATTGCAAATATTCCACTCGTTCCGCCTCCCGGAAGATTAGTAGTATAAAAAACTTTTCCGTTCGTTGTCATTATTGCACCATGTGCACCGGGAACAGATATTGTTTCAACCAAGTTCAAATTGAATCTGTTTAGAACATAAACCGCATCTGAATTTTGACAGGGAACATATAAATAACGACTAATTAGTGGAATTGAAAGATGAGGATCTTTCCCAACAGCAGCACGACCAATTTCCTGGAAAGTTCTTGTGTTAAACTGAACTACATAATCTGACGCGCCAGCAACACCAACAATTGAAACATAGGCGAGACTTCCCAATGGTCCTAAAAATACATCGTGAGGTTTACCGCCCATACTAACTAAATCTGCCGGTGTTGGAACAGTAGCGATCACCTGTAAAGTGCGTAAATCAATAACTGATGTAGTATTATCAACATCATTATTAACCCAGAGTTGTTTTCCAAGTCTGTCTGCCCACATATGGAATACACCCTGACCTACAGTGATAGTTGTTTCAACTGTGTAGTTGTTAGAATTAAAAACAACAACCTGGTTATTAGCACGATCACCAACAAATACGCGGTGTCTTCTTTTGTCATAAACAACATACATTGGTTCCGCGGTATTCGGGTTGGCAGGCAACTGGTATGTTCCGGTAACCTCATCGGTTTTTGTATCGATTACTGAAATGCTTCCGGAATTACGGTTAGCAACTACGATGTCTCCGTGATTGCCGTAATGTCCGCCTCCTTTTTCGAGTTGTTGATCAGCTAAATCTTTGTTTTCAATTGGTGTCGTCGGTTCATTACATCCATTGAAAAATATCATTAACGGAATAGTTAGAGTGAGCAGGACAAAAATCTTTTTCATTTTACGCCTCATTTTTTTGTTTAAGATTATTGAATTAGTTGATTGCAAAATAATTTTCAGTTGTAACGATTCTATCACAAAAGTTTAAAGTTTTACTGCTGTGAGCATAAAATGATAAATGGTTTGAAGCTTCACTGATTTTTATCTATGTTGCTTTTGATATTTTGAATGAAATTATTAATGGAGAAACAATGAACAAGAAAATATTGTTCTGCCAACTTCCTCTGTTTAACAAAGCATATCTATTAATCCCGTTTCTGATTTTTATATTAATTAATTATTCCTGTAGTTCTGAATCTGATCCGGTTCCGCCAGAAGTGGATGATAACCAGCTTGAATATGTTTTACCGGAGGAGGTTGGTTACTCATCTGCACTTTTAAATGATGCTAAACTTTTTGCTGAACAAAGTGGTTATGCAGCAGTAATGGCTTTGTATGACGGGAAAGTATTTTTCAACTGGGGAAACACTACCCAAAATTATCTGTGTCACTCAATTCGCAAACCATTCTTGAACGCACTGTATGGAATTCATCGCCAGCTTGGAAATGTTAATATTAATGCAACGTTGGAACAACTAAGTATTGATGATATTCCCCCTTCATTAACTAACGATGAAAAACAGGCTACAGTAAAACAATTACTTCAATCCAGATCAGGAATCTATCACAAAGCTGTTGCTGAAACACAGGAAATGAAAGATGCTCGTCCGCAAAGAGGAAGCCATTCTCCCGGAACTTTCTTTTATTATAATAACTGGGACTTTAATGCGTTAGGAACCATCTTCGAACAGGAAACAGGAACAAAAATCTTTGAAGAGTTTAAAAGAATAATTGCAGACCCGATTGGGATGGAAGACTTCAGCGTAAGCAACTGTTATTACCAGTATGAAGATTCTTTATCAATGCATCCTGCATATTCATTCAGGATGAGCGCTAGAGATATGGCAAGATTTGGTGTGCTCTATCAGAAAAACGGGAACTGGAAAGGTAACCAGATAATTCCTGTTGACTGGATTACAGAAAGTACAACTACTTATTCAATTTTAGATAGCACTGCCGGAGTTGGTTACGGTTATATGTGGGCTACAATTCCTGACGGCTCTGGTTTTGCACAACTGATAGGTGCGTCAGGGTTTTATCATACAGGAATAGGAGTTCACATTGTAATAATTTTGCCAGAATTAAAATTAGTGCTCGTTGAAAGATTTGACACCGATGGAGTGTGGACTGACCCGGGTGATGCAGGAATGGAATTGGGATTAATGATTATTAATTCAAAGCTGCCTTAGAACAAACAATAAAAACTGAAGGAGGTGTTGAATGAAATATACTACAACAAATTTCAAAATATTTTTTTCTGTGTTTATAATTGTATCCTTAGGATAGCCATAATGAGCTGTTCATCCTCAGAATATATTTGTGTTAAAGTAAAAAAGTCTGAGTTGATGCCTGATTCCTTAGAATTGAGCATGGATTCTTTAATAGTAGGAGAACTCAAGATTTGTAAAATGGCACAAAGATATTACAGCTAACCATTATTAGCAGAAAAGAAAACAAAGAAGAAGAAATAACTTTGCTTTTTACATTCCTTTCTTTCCAAAAAATACTTGTAAGTTCAAAAAGTAAATTGGTGAAACTAAAATTTGAATTTCCACCCACTTGCTGACTGCTTAATCAGAATGTTAACAGAATAAAGATTGTAATGGAAGAGGTTTTTGAAATAAACAGTTAAGGCGAGTTTTTTTACTCGCCTTGAACCTAAGTGTCCATGGATAAAATCACTGCCCTGATTCCTGAACATCCATTATTTTTTAGCAGTATCTTGTGGCTTAGAACTTTCCGCAGAATAATTAATATTTACCGAATCACCCATCTTACAATTACCATTAAAGATGGCGCCCGACTCAATTGATATAGTTTTAGAAAAAACGTCTCCCTGAAGATTTCCCCTGACATCAAGTGATAACTTTTCTTTTGCTCTAACCGTACCTATTACTTTTCCACCAATATTTATGTTTTCCGCATTAATCTGCCCGTTCACTTTTCCGTTTTCTCCAATAATGACCGTGCTCTGAGATGAAATATCCCCCTTCACTTCTCCATCCAGCCTTATACTCCCGCTGCAACTCAGTTTTCCTTCAATCTTGACACCTTTGCTGATTACTGTTGCTTCCTCTGAATTTGAACTTTCATAGGATGTGCCTTTAAGCATAATGTTTTCTCCTTATTATTAAGAATTACTTTGAGACATTCGATATTGAATATCCTTAAGCAAAATGTATAAAACTAAGGATGTTTTATTTAGTCCAAAATTAGCCCCTTATATTATTATTTGCCGCTTAGAAAACTAATAATCATATCATTCGATGAGGTACTGATTGGTTGACTTTATACTATTGGGAATAAGATTAATCTTACGGCTTCTATTTTGCAATCTTAAAAATCATCACATCAATTTCTTGTTAAGTGCCTGTACTTAATTCTATGCGGCTGGGCTGCTTCAACACCTAATCTTTCTTTACGCTTTTCTTCATACTCTGTGTAGTTACCATCGAACCAGACAACTTTACTTTCACCTTCAAAAGCTAAAATGTGTGTTGCTATTCTATCCAGAAACCATCTGTCGTGACTGATAACCAAGACACACCCGGCAAATTTTTCTATTCCTTCTTCAAGTGCACGCAATGTGTTTACATCAAGATCGTTTGTTGGTTCATCAAGGAGAATTACATTTGCGCCTTGCTTCAACATCATTGCAAGATGCACGCGGTTTCTTTCTCCGCCCGAAAGCATGCTAACTTTTTTCTGCTGATCCGCACCGGAAAAATTAAATTGTGCAACATAAGCACGTGAATTTATCTGTCTGCTGCCAAGCATAATTGTATCATTTCCGTTTGATATTAATTCCCAGATGCTTTTTTCTGGATTTAATGCATCACGGGATTGATCCACATAAGACAGTTTAACCGTTGAACCGATTTTAATATTGCCGCTATCAGGTTTTTCCAATCCCGTTATCATTCTGAATAAAGTAGTTTTACCTGCACCGTTAGCACCGATAATTCCAACAACGGCTCCGGGAGGAATTGAAATGGTTAAATCATCAATTAAAATATTATCGCCGTAAGCTTTGTTAAGTTTTTCTGTTTCGATTACAATATCACCAAGACGTTCTGCAACAGGAATATAAAGCTCAAGACCTTTCTGTCCTTTTTCCTTTTCATCCTTTAGCAGCTTCTCATAGGATGTTATTCTTGCTTGTGATTTTGCGTGTCTTGCTTTCGGACTCATCCTTATCCATTCAAGCTCGCGCTGTAAAGTTTTTTGTCTGTCGCTTTCACGTTTTTCTTCCACCCGTAATCTTTCCTGCTTCTGCTCAAGCCACGAAGAATAGTTTCCTTTCCACGGAATTCCTTCACCGCGATCAAGTTCAAGAATCCATCCCGCCACATTATCAAGAAAATATCTATCGTGGGTTACTGCAATTACAGTGCCTTCATATTTTTGTAAATGCTGTTCAAGCCAGGCAACTGTTTCTGCATCAAGATGGTTTGTTGGTTCATCGAGTAAAAGTATGTCTGGTTTTTGAAGAAGTAATCTGCAAAGCGCAACCCGTCTTATTTCTCCGCCGGAAAGAATTTTACATAATGTATCAGATGGTGGACAACGTAAAGCATCCATTGCCATTTCGAGCCGTGCATCAAGATCCCATCCGCCCATCGCCTCAAGTTTTTCCTGAACTTCGCCTTGACGTTCAAGGAGTTTTGTCATTTCATCATCATCCATCGGTTGAGAAAACTTATCATTTATTTCATCATACTTTTTTAACAAATCAACAACCGATTGAACACCTTCCTGGACAATTTCTTTTACTGTTTTTGTTTCATCAAGCCGGGGTTCCTGTTCAAGATATCCAATTGTGAATCCGGGAGAGACAACTGTTTCTCCATTTATATTTTTGTCAACACCCGCTAAAATTTTCAGAAGGGAAGATTTACCTGATCCATTTAATCCAATTACACCAATTTTAGCTCCGTAGAAATAAGAAAGGTAAATATCTTTAAGAATAGGCTTGTTATTATAGAATTTGCTTACTCCAACCATGGAGTAAATTATTTTGTTTGCTTCAACGCTCATTTGTTAATCTTTGTTTTTTTGATGGGTAAAAATAGACAATGCTAAAAGCGAAGCCAAAAATTACCTGCCGGTATAAGTATTTCATTTACCAACTACAAGCTTCTGGTTCAAAAAATTCTGCAAGAAAAAGTATAATAGATGTAAATTAGTAATTATCTGAACCAGGGAACACTATAACTATCTTGCTTTTCTCACTTTACTTTATATATTAAGAATAGATTCATTTAAATAATAAAGGAGTTATCTTATGAACAACGATAAAAGGACCGGTGGATTTTTATTGGGAGTATTGGTCGGTGGTTTTATTGCCGGTATTACAGCTCTTCTTTTTGCTCCAACAAGCGGTAAAAAATTAAGAAGAAAAATATCCGACACAGCAGAAGATTTTTATGAAGAGGCACAGGAATATTATGAAACGGGAAAAGATAAAGCAGAAGAACTTTACCGTGATGGAAGGAAGAAAGTTTCCAGCATAGTTGATGAAGCAAAAAAAATTGTTAAGTCTTCGACCTAAATTAAACCCGGTGTCACAGTCTAAACTGTGACACCACTTAGAACTATTTCAACAGGATCATTTTTTTTGTCTCGACGAATGAACCAGCAGTTATTCTATAAATGTAAGTTCCGCTCGCTAAATTCTGTGCGTTTAATTCAACCTCATATAAACCGGGTTCTTTCACTTCGTTGAGTAATGTAGCAACTTCATTTCCAAGTACGTCATAAACTTTTATGGCTACTTTACTTTCATCTGGTATTTGATACCTTACTTTTGTGACCGGATTAAATGGGTTGGGATAGTTCTGATAAAGAGTAAACTTATTCGGAATAACATCCACTTCAATTTCGTTTGAGTATTCAAACTTCCCGTCGTTATCAATTTGTTTTAACCTGTAATAGAATCTGCTGCTGCCAATCGGGTTGTTATCAATAAAAGAATATGAAACAAGTGATTCACTGGTTCCACTTCCTTCAACAAAACCTAAATGAATCCAATCATTTTTATCTGATCTACGTTCGATTTCAAATCCATAATTATTAACTTCTGTAGCCGTCTTCCAGTTCAACTCTATTTTGTTCTCATATAAATCTGCGGTAAAGGAAACCATCTCAACCGGTAAAACATTTGCGAATTCAACTGTTGCAGATCCCAGCGAAACAAAAATTCCATTTCCTGAAGCATAGTTTGCTGTGTAATCTGAAATCTCCTCCGATATAGCAGACAGCCAAAATTTATAGCTGATCGTATTTCCATTAATAAAACCATCCACCTCTTGTGTAGCGGGATCATCAGTTGATGCTATTATTTGAACCTGACCGCCCGAAGGAAATGCTTCGGTTAATTTCACAACTCCCACGCAGTTCTCACCGTCAAACACAGCGATTTCATCTCCGACTTCAAGACTGCCTCCCCCAATTAGTTCTACTCCGGTAACGTAAAAGTTCATGACCAAATAACCATTGCCCGACCAGACAGGAGTAAAATGATAATTTGGAGATATGGGTTCAATAAAATATTTGATAATGCTATTATCTCCAGCTATCCAGCCTGTGTTTTCATTAAGAAACTGTACGGATGACAAATTGCTTTCCGTTAAGCCATCATAAGAATTCCAGGTAGAACCCAGATCAGTTGTATTTAATATTTTTCCGCCGGAACCAACTAACCATACAGTTGTTGAATTAGTAAACTCAACAGAATTAAGTGATGTAGTGGTACCAGCACTCAGCGAAGTCCAATCTTCGCCACCATTTGTTGATAAAAGAACTGTGCCCGATTTACCTGCACACATTCCAATGAGGCGATCGTAAAACTTAACAGAATTTAAATTCGATGTTGTGCCGCTTGCTTTGGAGACCCAGGTTTCGCCTTCATCTGTTGATTTCAAAATACTTCCGTCGTCTCCCACTGCCCAGCCGTTACCTATGTCTGAAAAGTGTATGCTTTGACTATTAACTGAGCTCTTCTTCACCCAGTTTGTTCCGCCATCAGTGGATTTAAAAACACCAAGAGGTTCATATGCTGCCCAACCTTCGTCCTGATTTATAAAAAATTTTTCGCTGGCACTCAATGGAGAGGTGTTCCAATTAACACCACCATCGGTTGTTTTGTACGAACAGCGATCATAAAAACTTACCCAACCTGTATTTTCATTCAGAAAGAAAATGTCCGAGGATGATTTAGAAAAGGAGCTGCCAAATTCTGTATCAGTATTCCAGATTTTTCCACCGGTTGTGGTTTTTAATAGAATCGGGTAATACCAAATCCCTTTTCTGTAACCTGCAGCCCAGCCGATAGTGTCATTGACCATAAACACTGATGTAATCCAATCGCCGGCATAATAAAGTGAATTTTTGCCACTAAGAATTTGAGACCATGACGAACCGTTATCTTCAGTTGTGTATATTACGCCGCTATATCCAACAGCCCGGCCCTTTCCGCTGCTATTCACAAAAACCGAAAGCAATCCGGTTTGCTCAGAGTACTGATATTTTTTTTGCCAGGATGCACCGGCATCAGTTGTTGCAAAAATACTTCTCCACCAGCCATCACGTGTTCCGCCCACAGCAAATCCATTGTTCGAATCTTTGAAATAAATTGATCGTATTCCTCTTTGAGTATCAGTAGCATTATCTTCCTGTGGATGAAATGTAGATTCTTCAGGTGATATAGGTCTGTTAATTAAAGTTGAGACCCAGGTTTCGCCGCCATCAGTAGTCTTGCTAATATTGCCTGAGTGATTTAGAAGTTGACCTTCGGATCCGATCCAGCCAACACTGGCATTAATGAACTCGACTGTGTTCAAAATTGGTGTTGAAACAACACCTAATTCCAGCGTTCTTTCTGTCCAGCCTATTCCTCCGTTAGTAGTCTTAAGAAATTTACTTGAATCTCTGCCGCCGACCGCGTATCCTAAGTTTGCATCAACAAAATCCACAGAATATAAATCAAAAGTAGATCCGAAGGATTGAGTAGCCCAGCTTATTCCTCCGTCAGTAGTCTTCAAAATAGTTTCATTAAATCCAACGGCGTAACCAATATTAAAATTTAAAAACTGTATGTCGGTTAATTTCTCAGTTACACCGCTTGAAAGTTCCAGCCAGTTTTGCCCACCATCGGTTGTCTTTAAAATTAATCCGGCATCTCCACATATCCAGCCTGTGTTTTCATCAGCAAACTGAACGGATTTGAGTGTAGCCGTTGTTCCACTGTTTTGTTGAATCCAATCCAAACCAGCATTTGATGTTTTTTTAATAAAACCGTTTGAGCCGACTATCCAACCAATGTCGTCAGTAATAAAATAAGTTGACCATAGATGGTTGCCATCTGGTACGGGATTTTGATTAGTCCATTGAGGATAGATGATCGCTGTCGTCAGGAAAAGGGTATGCAGAAGTAGAACTAATTTTCTCATATTTCTCTCAGTTCGGATTGAAAATAATTTAATTGAATTTGCTTTTGCAAAGGACTAACTCAATCATCATACCATCAAAATCTAATCAATATTTAAAGAAAAATGTTTCTTTTTATTTTTATTCTAAAAATAATGTATCATTTTCAGCCATTATAAAAAGCAACTGCAATCCGTAAGACACCTATAAGATTTTTTAGGTGAGTTGTTTAATTTAATACGAGCGTGTCGGGTCCACTGACTTTTTGAACATGACAAATGCAATCGTCTGTATTTATGAAAAATTCTCCTTCGGTTATAAGAGTGTCTTTAACCCCAGTAAAAAGAAATCTTTTGGGTTGGGGTGAAAGCTCTGCAACAAAATTATCATCCATAACCGTGTAATGCCCCGGAAAAATAAACGGATCGTTATACACATCGTAAACTCTTCCTGAATCATCTTGAACAGTTGTTAATAAGCCGGACACCAGGTTAGTTGAATCATCAACAACCACGACCATGATAATTCTGAATTCAGTGGTGCATACACAATCATTATTATCTTCTGAACAGGAGCTGATAACCAGTGAACAAAACACAAATAGAATTAAAATAAATCTCATTATATGTTTCTATAAATTTTGTTTCAAAAATATGTTATTATTTAGGTGTGATCAAGAGGAGCGTTTGAGATTGGAGATCTATGAAATTTTAATTGGGCGGGAGATTCCCGCCCTGAATTAATTACTGGTCAAAACGAAATTCTAATCGTTGTCTTTAATCTCACCACCGTGATCACCAACCAGCATCCACTTGTCGCTCTTCTTCATAAGGATATCTGTCCAGCGACCTTTTTCGGTATTTGGTTTACCATCGGAACTCTCAGTAACCTGCGTGTAATAGTAATGGACATAAGCAAAGTTGCCATTCACCCAGATCTTTGAGGGGGTGATTATATAATAAACAACTTTACCTTTTGCTGTCCAGTAACCCAATGATTTCTGTGCATCTGCTTTTGTACTTGGCGCTTCATTATCATAAGACCATCCGAAGTAAGAATCGTCAAAGTATGACAGAAAATCCATTGGTTTATCAGACATACCCACTTTCCAGTAATCATCAACACCTTTCCAGACAGCCTTCTGCTCATCTGTCCACTGTTGAGCAGAAATATTTGCAACAAAAAGAAAAACTAAAAGAACAGGCAAAGAAATACCCATTAGTTTTTTCATAACAGCCTCCATATAATTTATTAATGTAAAGAATTGATTTAAGTGCGGTTTAAGATTGAGATAAAATATTTAATAAACAAACGGCAATAGTTTTCATCGGGCGTGTAAGTGATGGGTCTGTTTGGTTGTTATTTTTTAACCTTATCAGATTGAAAATCATCTCTCAGCTTTTCCAGAATTTTCTGATACTCAGCTTCTTCTCCTGTCAATTCCTTCAATCCCTCTTTAGCTTTGTGTCTTAACAAGCCACGATCCGTGCTTCCATTCTCTGATTTGGGCAACTCTGGCAGGAATAACAGCTCATCCGGTTTTGCAATGGAACTAATTTTTTCTGCAATATAATTTCTCAACTCTTCCTTAAGCAGCGGAGTGCCTTCCGTGTTGTTGAGGGATACAAATGCAACGATTGCATTCTCTATGATTTCATCCGTTCTTTTTACAACCGCGGCTTCTTTTACGGCGGGATGAGTCAGTAAAACTTTTTCTATTTCGGAACCGCCCACTCTATTTCCGGCAGCTTTAATTACATCATCAACTCTTCCGAGAATTTTTATGAAATTACATTTATCTCTGATTGCTGCATCGCCGGTAAAGTAGCTGCCTTTAAATTGTTTCCAGCTATTCAGGTTTGTTTCTTCTTTTTCATGCTTTTCGGTTGTGAACATAGATGGCCAGCTATCTTTGATAATCAGGTATCCGCCTTCACCCTCATTAACAGGATTGCCTTCAAGATCAACAACATCAATTTCAACTCCGGGAAATGGACAGCCGGTATACCCCGGCTTAAATTCAGAAGCACCGGGTAATGGAGAAATTATTATCGTGCCGGTTTCTGTCTGAAGCCAGGTGTCAACAATCGGGCATTTTTGTTTTCCAATATTTTCATACAACCAAAGCCATGTATCTCTTTTTATTGTTTCGCCTTTTATTCCAATCAACCTCAGGCTTGAAATATCCTGCTTGAATGCCCAATCATTCCCAAGTTTCAGTAATGCACGAATTGTGGTTGGGTTTATGTACAATATATTAATTCTGTATCTTGAAATTAATTGCCAGTACCTGTCAGGTTCAGGATATATTGGAACACCCTCATAAAGAAATGTTGTTACGCCATTCAAGAGCGGACCATAAATACTATAACTGTGTCCCGATATCCAGCTAATGTCAGAAACAGACCAGATAATATCATTTCCTTTAAGATCAAAAATCCATTTTGCGGTAAGATATGTTTGAACCATATAACCGCCGGTCTGGTGGAGTATGTTTACTAAATCTCCTTTGGGACCATTTGTGAACATACTGAAGAGTGGATGATGAGAAGCTAACGGAACAGCTTCACATTCTTCCGAAACTTTTTCTATCTCGCTTTGCCAGATAAATTCTTTTTCGGAAACTGGCTTCATTTCCGCTTTTGATCTTTTAAAGACAATCACTTTTTCAACTAATGCTGTGTTCTGTAGTGCAGCATCAACTTTACCTTTAATGTTAACTTCGTTGCCTTTTTTAAGGACATAATCCTGGGTGATTAAATATTTGCATGATAGATTGATTATTCTTTCGGCAAGTGCGTGGCTGCTGAGATCGCTGTAAACTACCGAGTGAATTGCACCAATCCTGCTGCAGGCGAGCATCGCTATTATTGCTTCGGGAATAACACCCATGTAAATAATGACATAGTCGCCTTTAGTAACTCCCATTTTCTTCAACACGTTGGCAAATTTACAAACCTGGGTAAATAGTATCTGGTATGTTAGTATTTTACTTTCGCCGGATTCGCTCTCCCAAATTATTGCGGCCTTATTTCTTTTTTCCGTGGGCAAATGCCTGTCAAGACAATTGTAGCTGATGTTGGTTTTGCCTTCAACAAACCATTTCGAGTTGAATGCCTTTCCTTGTTTTACTTCTTTCCAGAGACTAAACCAGTGAAGTTCTCTGGCCTCTCCGCTCCAGAATCGTTCTTTATCAGCAACAGAAAAATCATAAACATTTTTATACTGATTGAAAGAAGAAAAATGAGCGTCTTCTCTGAATTCATCTGTCGCTCTGAAGGATTCTGTTTCGGGTTTATTTTTCTGAGGATTATCCCCTTTATTTATTTCGGTATGAACTGACATTATCCTGCTTAAGTGGATTGATTTTACTATAACGAAAAATTAGATATTGTGCCAAGCAAAAGCAATTGAGCAAAAATCAAACCCGAATATTTTATTCTGAGAATATTACGGCAGGGCATTTTCTAATGATATTTATTTCTATTTTTAATCAGGAAGTTAAGTTTTACCTTCTTCGGTTAATTTGTGTGACAAATATTCTTGAATTTAAAAACATTCTTAACAGACTTATTATTTAAATGAAAAATGGTTTTGTAATATTTATAATTATCACTTTTTATTTAATCTCTTGTTATACTACTACATTTGCCCAAGCATATTACTTTAAAGATTATATGACAACCGATGGCCTTGTTCAAGGAACCATAAAAACCATCTACCAGGATTCGAAAGGGCGAATGTGGTTTGGAACTGCAGAAGGTGTTAGTATCTATGACGGAACAGAGTTTTATAACTACGCCTCAAAAGAAGGTTTTACCAAATCCGTTATTACCTCTTTTTATGAAATAATTCCGGGAGTAATGCTTGTTGGCACACTCGGTGATGGAATAGCTGTGTTTTCAGACCCTCCGTTTTTGAGAACGACCATGAAAACCAAAATAACTGAGGGGAAATACATTTCGGGGAGCAGCATTAATCAAATTATCCCTGATATGAAGAAAAATATCTGGTTTTGTACGAACAATGGAATAACAATTTGGAAGATTTCTGACAATAAACTTATTGCTGTTGAACAAATTGATTCCCTTGGGGGATATAGAACAGCTGACTTTTACCAGTTGGAATTTTACGATGAAGAAAATTTCTACGCAGCAACAGAATCGGGTATTCTTAGAAAGACAGGCTCATTTTATAAGTTGATGGAATTTAATGGGAGAGTTATCAGCGGTCCGGTTTTTAAATTGTACAAAGACTCAAATGGTATTATATGGTTTTCAAACTTTCATGAACTTTACTACATAGAAAATCACATTGTTTATAATGCTTCAGAAATTAGCCAAAGTTTAAAAGAATCAATCTACTGCTTTGGTGAAGACAAAAATAAAACTCTTTATTTCGGCACTATTAATGGGTTAATTGTTTTTAATAAATCAACCACTTTTTCTATTACTAAAGAGAACGGGCTTGAAAGTAAAGATATTATTTCTCTTTATTCAGATTCTGAAAATAATCTGTGGATTGGTTCACTATCAGGAATCAGCAAGCTGATAAGCAGCAGTTTTAAATTTGTCTGGAATCAATCATTCGCCGGGCACTTTACCAATATTGTCCGCGATGGAAAAAAATTATACGTAACAAGCAGCGAGGGACTTTTTGAGGTAAAAAACTACAAACTATATAAATCTGAATTAGGGTCGGGGATTAAAACTAGAGTAATAAATCATATTGCTAAAGATCTGAATGGAAACTTTTGGCTATCGACTGACAATGGTGTTTACCTTAAAAATGGAAGCACTATAAAACATTATACAGAAAAAAATGGTCTGCCGCATAATTTCATCTATCAGATTGCTGTCGATAAAAATAATGCAGCCTGGATAGCAACTCAGCGCGGTTTAGTGTGCATTAATGAAAACAAAATATATAATTTCGAAAACAAGCCCGGGAACAACTGGGTTTATTCGGATGATTCAACACGTCAGCTGCTTAGTGAGCAGTCAATCAGAAAGGTTGTTGCTGATGAGGAAAATTCTATTTGGGTTGGCTCCTGGGGAAGTGGTTTGTTCCGTATTAAGGATAATATCGTAAAACATTACACCCAGAATGATGGCTTGCTAGATATAAGCATCCGCGGAATTCAGATTGATGCGCAGAATAACATCTGGGTTTCAACAAGATATGGTGGAGCCTTCAAATACGATGGTCATTCTTTCATCAACTACGGCACTAAAAACGGATTAAAAAGTAACTGGGTTTTTTCTGTTGAAACAGATTATAACCAAAACATATGGTTCTGTACAGCAAACGGGTTAACTAAACACGATGGATATAAGTCGGTCAATTACAATGCAAGCGATGGGATCACATCCGCTGAAATTACTGCATCAACCAAATTTGATGGCAAGCTTTGGTTCCTTTCTAACAGCCAGATTTTTAGTTATGAGCCGGAAGAAAAAAAGGGGGATTTCAACTATCCTGCGATCTATTTCAAGCAAATAAAATTAATTGATGGAAATCTTCCGATGGAAGATCAGCTAAAAATTAAAGCTGATATGGATATTAATTCAATTTTAAATCAGTCTAAAAAATTACCCGGCGATATTATTCTTGAACATTTTCAGAATTCTCTTGTGTTTGAATTTGCGGGCATCGATTTTAGAGATGAAAAAAGGGTGACTTACGAATACATTCTTGAAGGATTCGATAAGAAATGGACGAGTTCGAGCCAAAATAATTACCTGACTTACACACACTTACCACCCGGCCGATATACTTTCAAAGTAACTGCAATTAACAAAGAAGGAATCAAAAGTTTAGTGCCGGCAGTTTTTCACTTTGAAATACTTGTTCCTTTCTGGCAGAGATGGTGGTTTATTTCAATATCAATATTACTTTTTATCCTTCTAGTTTCCTTAATAAACTATATCATCTATCAATATAAAATCAGACAGGCTCTCAAGCTTGAAAGAATGCGGACAAAAATTTCTACGGATTTACATGACGAAATCGGTACAAGTTTATCCAGCATATCAATATTTGCAGAACTTATAAAAAGAGAAGAGACCGGAAGTTCAAGAAAAACATCAGATATGCTTGAAAGAATTGAAAACACCTCCCGTGATTTGATCGACAAAATGAGCGATATTGTCTGGGCAATTAATCCTGGCAATGACAGCTTTGAAGATGCCCTGCTGAAATTGAAAGACTACACAGTAAAAATACTCGAGTCGCGGGGAATAGATGTTAAACTAAACTTCGAACCTGATAACGATAAAATCGTTTTGCCAATGGATGTTCGAAGAAATTTACTTTTAATTTTCAAGGAGGTAGTAACTAATGCAGCAAAATATTCTAAGGCATCGGTTGTAAAAATTAATTTAAAATTTAATGACAAACTCGAAAAGAAAATTTTTCTTTCTGTTGAGGATGATGGAATTGGATTTGATACCAGTAAAAGCAATAATGGATACGGATTGAAAAATATTAAAAGAAGAGTGCGGTGAAATAAATGCAAAGGTGGAAATAAATTCCGCCCCGGGAAAAGGAACAAAGGTTCTTGTTGAAATCCCGGTTCAATAATTCACATTTATATGTGATTGCATTTCTTAACATTAATTCTGACTTTGAGACTGTATTAATAATTATTGAAATGTTGAATGAGTGACAAAAAAATTTCCGTCGTAATTGTTGAAGACGATGATCAGATTCGTGAAGGTATCTCAATGTTCCTTAAATCCAGCGAAGGGTTTGAACTTAAGGGAGCTTTTGGAGATTGTCAATCAACACTTAAAAATCTTGATGATATTTTACCAGATGTGTTCCTCATGGATATTTCGATGCCTGGTTTGTCTGGGATAGAATGTACTGCTAAAATAAAAAGCGTCTATCCGGAAGCTAATATAATTATGTTAACAGTTTATGAGGATAATGCCCAAATATTTAATTCGCTACGAGCAGGCGCCTCTGGTTATATTCTGAAGAGAACTCCTCTTGAACAAATTCTTGAAGCAGTAAAAGATGTTAACGCCGGCGGGGCTCCGATGACGCCTAGCATTGCAAAAAAAGTATTAAGTTTTTTTAACGATACGCGGATAAAATTAAATGAGTATAACCTTACACAGAGGGAAAAGGAAATACTACAAGAATTAATCAATGGTTCCAGTTACAAAAAAATTGCTGATACGCTTTTCATAAGCCTCGATACTGTCCGTTCACATATTAAAAATATTTATCAAAAACTTCACGTCAACTCAAAATCAGAAGCGGTTGCTAAAGCATTAAAAGATAGGCTACACTAAGTTCTCCTGACAAAATTCACATCTTTATGTGATTGTTCTGCCACCCATTAAAAAATAAATTCCTTCCAGCATTTATAAACAAAAGGAGTATCTAATGAAGTATTTGCTTTCAATTTTAGTTTTGTTCTTTGCTATAATTTTTATCGGTTCAATGGTTGGGCAAAACAAACCCGACGGGTTGGTAGTAAAAACAACAATCCCTGAAAATCCTTTAGTGTCAATACAGAATGATGAGCAGAACCCCAATGCTGCTGAACAAAACAAGGAAGATAGAGATGGTAATAAAAAGTACTCGTCTGTTCAAAGCATAAAACCAAAATTAACACAAATAAATAAAGATGTCTTTGGCCTTGATGCTATTCAAACCCTTATCGAAAGCGGAAATGAACAATATCTTGGTCATAGTATTGTTACAGAACGAACTGGAAGTGTCCCGGGAACAATATGGGTTGCTGCTGCAGTACGTTCATCAACAAGCGGAAGTGATCAAGTGCGTATTTATAGGTCCGGTGGAAACGATTGGTTATTAAAAGCTGTTATACCTTTGGGCGGTTATCTTGGTTATGATATTGATGCTGAACTCATCGAACATTCATCCGGAGCAAAATATTTGTGGTTTGTAGTTGAACGCCAGGAAAATATTATTGCACCAAGAGAAGTTTATTATGGAATACACGAACTCGGAACAAGTAACGTCTGGTTTGGTAAATTAGATTGGGCTGGTACAATTACCTGGGATAAATATTATAACCCAAGAATCACATCAGATAATTACGATTTTCCGGATGATCCCAGGATTTACGTTGTTGCGTCTTTAGATTCCACCACATTAAATAATAAGCATGTTTATGCACAAAAATTTGCATACATTACTTCGCCTTATGATATAAGTAATATGCAAATTAATTACAGACCTGACATTCTTCCAGTATTCTGGCCAGACGGTGGTACAACAGAAAATCATCATCTCTACTCAGATATTACATACTCCAGAGTAAGTCCCGGTCAAGCTAAGTTAATATTTACATATTCAAATGTTCCGGACAACACTAAAATCTGGTTATCTACTTGTTCACCTATTGGAACTGAGGCTCAATTTGTTGGAACAATTGCTGGAAATGGAAATTTTCAAATTGGAAACTCAGCAATTACTTCCCCCGGTGGAGGTTTAAGCTCACAACTGATGGTTGTATTTGAGGAAAATTATCTAAACTCAGGTGACTGGGATCTTGTCTCCGCACGATCAAATGATGCGGGTAGTAACTGGACTTTAAATTATATTGATGGATATTCCTCAACTACCAATAAGATTCCACATTTGGGCACATTGGTAAGCCGAAAAGGAGTAGAAGATGAATACTATGTCTCCTATTCATTCGATAATCCTGCCGATTCCATTATGTCTACAAAATCTAATAATGGATCGACTGATTATTGGGATCAAAGAGTCAAGATGAACGAAATTTATCCTCCTAGTTTCATAATTTCATCTGTCGGAATTACGAATACTCCTGATGAAAGAGTAACAGTTTGGAGTTCTCTAATAGGGAGCTCAAATTTTTCATTAATCGGTTCCTTCTGGCCACACCTGCCAAGTTCAGTTGATAACGAATCGGAAGAGACATTAAACTCTTATCAATTATTTCAGAATTATCCGAATCCATTTAATCCAACAACTAATATTGAATTCAGGATAGCCGAACCTGGATTTGTTTCTTTAAAGGTTTTTGATCTGCTGGGTCAGGAAGTTGCAAGCCTGATAAATGGTGAGTTAGGATCTGGCAACCACAGCATAGATTTTAATGCGGCTAATTTATCAACCGGCATTTACATATACAGACTTTCATCCGGCGAATTTGTGGATAACAAAAAAATGATACTAATAAAATAGCGGGTAAAAAATGAACAAGAAAATGAGTTCGATAGTTTCATTCAAAAACTATATAATGTGGCTTTCAACAATAATTATTGTTTGGATTTTTTGTACTGCAATTGAAGTTAATGCACAATGGGTTGTGTACAATACATTTAATTCAGGACTACCGAGTAACAATGTTTACTCAATAGCGATTGATCAAATTGGAAACAAGTGGATTGGAACGGCAAGCGGATTAACAAAATTCAACGGATCAAACTGGATTGTTTATACAAGTGCAAATTCACCCCTACCAAGCAACACTGTTTACTCGCTCGCTGTAGATAATTCAAATAATATTTGGGTAGGAACATATCTTGGATTGGTAATGTTTGATGGAAACAATTGGATACTTTATAATGACTCTACATCGGGCTTATATAATTATTCTATTCAAGCTATACTTGTTGATGATCTGAACACTATCTGGGTTGGAGCGTACTCTGCTGGTCTTGCAAAATATAATGGGTCTTCCTGGACAAACTATAACACAGGAAATTCCGGAATACCCGGTAATGATGTACGTTGCCTGGCAATAGATTCGCTTGATAGTAAATGGATCGGAATTACTGCTGCCGGGGTTGCGAATTATGATGGAACGAACTGGGTAATTTATCAAGCTGGTGGTTCCGGGTTAATAAATAACTACCCCACAGCATTAGCAATTGACAATAACAACTTGCCCTGGGTGGCGACGGCTGGTGGCGGACTAGCCAAATTTATTGGGAGTAGTTGGACACCTTTCTGGACTGCAAACTCCGGATTGCCTGACAATAAATTATACTCGCTTGCAATCGATAATCAAAATGTTAAATGGATCGGAACTCAGGACAGTGGCCTGGTAAAGTACGACGATGTTAACTGGCAAACTTTTAAAACTAGTAACTCAGGTATACCTAAAAACTATGTGGTTGCAATAACTATTGATGACTTCAACAACAAATGGATTGGAACCATTAACGGGGGTTTGGCTGTCTTTAATGAAAATGGCATTGTTGGAATTAATGACGATGAAAAGACTATTGCTACAAATATTCAACTGTTCCAAAATTTTCCCAACCCATTTAATCCGAGCACAGAAATTAGTTGGCAGTCACCATTAAACGGTTGGCAAACCTTAAAGATTTATGATGTGCTTGGAAATGAAGTAGCTACTCTCGTTAATGAGGAAAAACCTGCTGGTAGTTATGAAGTAGAATTCGACGCCTCCAATCTTTCAAGCGGTATTTATTTTTACAAACTTCAAGCTGGGTTGTTCTATGAAACAAAGAAAATGATACTGCTGAGATAGCTTAAAGTTTATTGAACAAAAAAAATATTGGCTCTACAAAAACAAGGAGAAAGAAAATGAATAAGCTGATTTTAATTTTTATGTTTTCTCTGTTTACAATTTCTTTATTCTCACAAAATATAACTAACACTCTTGGTTCTAGCGGGTTATTTATTGTTAAAGATGGCTCGACTAATTTTTTAACACTATACCAATCGACGGGTTTTCTATCATTCAGCAACGGCATAATTTTGCCGACCACAATAAACTCTGTCACGGGTGTTATATACAAAGGCACTAATCGTTTTATACATAATTTCCAGGCTCCGGGGACAGATGGTGCCAATATTTTTATAGGTATTAATTCTGGAAATTTTACGTTAGCAGGAACCATGCAGGATGCAAGTTACAATACAGCTGTCGGTCAAAATTCTCTTTCATCTCTTACTGCCGGATTTAATAATAGCGCTTTTGGCAATGGCTCGATGCAAAGCAACACAGACGGATTTTATAATTCGGCATTCGGGAATAATTCGTTAGGATCAAACACGATTGGTAGGCTTAACTCGGCATTTGGTTTTGAATCGCTATCTTCAAATTCAACTGGTGCATTTAATACAGCAACAGGAGCTTTTTCCTTAAATAGCAATACCACAGCAACCGATAATTCGGCATTCGGGTATAGCGCATTATCTTCAAACACAACCGGCTCTGAAAATTCTGCTATGGGTTACTCTTCATTAGATAATAACTTAACCGGCAATTATAATGCGGCTTTTGGATCTTCATCACTATACTCAAACACTATAGGAAATAATAATTCAGCCTTTGGTGTAGCTTCTCTTTATTCTAATACATCTGGATATTTCAATTCAGGTTCGGGATATTTTTCTCTTTACTCTAATGCCACTGGACATTCAAATTCTGCTTTTGGTTCATATTCTTTGCGATCGAATACGACAGGTATCGGGAATTCGGCGTTTGGGGTTTATTCACTCTATAGTAACAACGGCGATGAAAATACAGCTGTGGGCAATAACTCCCTATACTCAAACACTACCGGCTGGCATAACACCGCCTTAGGATACAATACCTTATTTGATAATGTAACCGGCTGGCGCAATACCGCTGTTGGTCATCATTCTTTAGAAAACAATACTGGAAATTATAATACTGCTTTGGGTGATAATGCTGGCGCAACAGTAACTAGCGGCGAAAATCTGACATTAATTGGTATAGATGCGAATCCATCAAGTCCAACTGCAATCAACGAGATAACTCTTGGAAATGTTTTTGTTGGAACTCTAAGGTGTAATGTAACTACTATCACATCTCTTTCGGATAAAAGAGATAAGAAGAACATAACAGATCTTGCTCTTGGATTAGATTTTATTACAAAATTAAAACCCAGGCAATTCAATTGGGATAAAAGAGAGTGGTATGATGATAACAAATCTGACGGAAGTAAAATGAAGGAAGAACCCACGGCGGGATTTATTGCACAGGAATTAGATGAAATCCAAACTAGTGAAAATGCAGAGTGGCTGAATTTGGTGTTAAAGAATAATCCTGACAAATGGGAAACTACGCCTGGCAATTTATTTCCAATTGTTGTTAAAGCAATCCAGGAGTTGAACGAAAAGAACGAACAATTAAAAATTGAAAATGAAGAATTAAAAAAGGAGAAGGATGAAGAAATTACTCAGCTAAGAGAGGACTATTACCTCCTTGTGTATGAATTCAGAAAACTGAAATCGTTAGATGAACAGCTTTCAGAAATTCAGAATCTGAGGACAGAATTAATTGAATATATAAAATTGCTTAAAGCCAATAGTGATGATGAAGATATCAATTTTAGTTCCGCTGGAAATTAACAGAGAATAAAATGAAGCAAATGAATTTTTTTCTTCTGTCTTTTTTTATAGCAAATTTAGCCCTTGCTCAAAGCACAATTGTGTTTGATAATGGGACAAATATTGAAGTTACGACTGGTGCAGATATTTGTGCGGATATGGTAACTATAGAGGGAACATATACTGGCACCGGAACTTTGTGCGATGGTCCACTTCCCGTTGAGCTAACTTTTTTCACGGCAACTTTTATCAGGAATGAAATCAATCTGTTCTGGGAAACAGAAACAGAGGTTGATAACTACGGGTTTAATGTCGAGAGAAGAATTAATGAAGGGGAATGGAAATCATTATCTTTTATAGAAGGACACGGTAATTCAAACTCACCAAAGGAATACAATTATAGTGATAAAGAGCTTTTCGTTGGTGGAAGTAATTTCCAGTACAGACTTAAACAGATAGATAGCGATGGAAGCTTCGAATATTCTGAAATTGTAGAAGTCGCTGTAGTTCCAAATCAGTATGAATTATCGCAGAACTATCCTAATCCATTTAATCCGAGTACAACAATAAGATTTTCGTTACCGAAAGAGACTCAGTTAAGAATTAACATTTACAACATGCTTGGTGAACTTGTAACAACTTTAACCGAAGGAATGTATGAGTCAGGCTTTCACAAGATTTCGTTTAACGGCAGAAACCTTTCGAGTGGGAACTATATATACCGCCTGGAGAGCGAAGACTATGTCAAGGTTAAAAAAATGATGTTGGTGAAATAAGTTTATAAAACAAGATGACTGTTCTCAAAAATATATTGCTCGGTTCTACAAAAGGATTATTAAAAATATTTAAAGGATGAAGCTGTGAATACAAAAAAATTATTTCTAATAATTATTATTCTTTCTGTAACTTTTCTTTCGAGTTGTGCAAAAGAAAATTCGGATAAAGATATTAGTCAGGAAAATCCCGAAAAAAATTCAATCGAAAAAAGTATCTGCGATCTTTTAAGCAAAGAAGAGATTGGTAAAATAATGGGGGTTACGTTTGAAGAATCAACACAAATATTAAACACTGCTAATTCCGAAGCCGGAAGTTACGTCTCTCAGTGTGCTTACTACACCAATATTGGATTACAGCATGTTGCTGTTCTGGTAAGGCATTTCAAAGGAACAACTTTCCCTCAAACAGCGGAAGAATTTCTCTCCGCTTCTAAAGTAGGTGATCCTGAACTTGATCAGGAAGTAGATCAGGCGATGCAAAATTATATTAAGGTTGAGGGTTTGGGTGATGTTGCGTTTGCATATTCATTGTGGGAAAGCAACTCACTTGTGGTTCATTGGAACAAAAATTATGAAATGATTATTAGTATGTATGACTTCAGTCTGGACACGCTGACGATTGAAAAAATAAAGCAGATTGCAAAAGAAGTGCTAGAACTATTTGCTAGCTAGTTATATTTTTTAATTTCCCTTTAATACATTATCAGAAGTAACATTTGCATGTTTTATTCTATTTTGTTGATAAAAATGTGCCGCCTACAAGTTTATTGTTTTTAGCCTTCACTTTCTTTTTTCTTAACCTTATCTTTTAAATATATTTTATGAAATTTCTCTATCGCCTTAGGATAGACAGGACATATATTTAGGAGAAAACCATGCAAGAATACTTAAATCAAACATTTTGGGGAAATACCCTTCAAGCTTACGCCATTGCCATCGGTATATTAATTGTCGGATTAATCCTGGTTAAAGTTCTGCAAAAGATCATTTTGCACCGATTGAAAAAATGGGCGGCAACAACAGAAACTACATTAGATGATCTGCTTATAAAAAGTATAGAAAAATCTATCGTCCCGCTGCTTTTTTATGGAGTCTTCTATTCTGCAATAACGAGCCTGACGCTTATTGATCGTGCTTCAAGAATAATTGAGATAGCTTCACTATTTATCATAACATTTTTCATCGTTCGGTTCATCAGCTCAACGATAATGTTCATGATATCCTATTTCATTAAAAAGCAGGAAAGGGGAGAGGAAAAAGCAAGACAGCTCAGAGGAATGACGGTGCTGATAAATATCTTCGTTTGGGTTATAGGAATTGTTTTCCTGATGGATAATCTTGGCTTCGATATTTCTGCTGTAATTGCAGGACTTGGTATTGGCGGTATTGCAATTGCTCTTGCTGCACGGGAAATTCTTGGTGATCTGTTCAGTTATTTTGTTATCTTTTTTGATCGTCCATTTGAAGTTGGGGATATGATCACTGTGGACGATAAAAAAGGAACGGTAGAGTATGCCGGAATAAAAACAACCAGAATCCGCTCATTGAGTGGAGAGCAATTAGTTTTCTCTAATACAGATCTTACAAATTCAAGAATTCATAATTTTAAGAAAATGGAAGAGAGGCGTGTGTTCTTTAAACTTGGAGTTGTCTACCAGACAACTGCTGATCAGCTTGAGCAAATTTCTAAAATTGTAAGAGAGATAATTGAAAAACATAGCGACGTTAGGTTCGACCGTGGGCATTTTGCATCTTACGGTGACTTTAGTCTTAACTTTGAATTTGTTTACTTTGTGATAGGTTCTGACTACGTAAAGTATATGGACACACAACAATCGATTAATCTTGAGATATACAGGCAGTTTGAGAACAGAGGAATTGAGTTCGCTTATCCGACTCAAACTTTGTTCGTGAACAAAGAAGAAAAGGTATAAAAAATTGTGTGGTCTTATCACTACCAGAAAGAAACTGTTAAAACAGTTTTTATTATGCATTATTTTTCATTAACCCACGACTTAAGTCGTGGGTTAATGAGTTAACTCAACTTCACATAACCGTTTCAACGGTTTTTACACCACACAATACAAATTCAAATAAAGCTATTTTTTCTTGAAAGGATTGGATGGGAATATTTTGTTTAAGATTGATTCCCATCCTAATTCTTTTCTGATTATGGGTTCGAGAAGGTCTGCAATCTTTTTATGACCAAATCTGTTTGGATGTTTCTCGCAGCCATAGTCTCTTTGAGAATTGAATTTTACATCAACTTTTACAAAATGAATTTTCTTATCCCCATTTTTACTTTTGATTTCATTAATCACGCTATTGATATAGTCACAATGAGGATCTTTGCGCATCGGGCTGCAGAGTGCAAAGATGTGTGCTTTGGGATAATGCTTTCTGATATCTTTGAGTAATTTAAGGTAAGCAGTTTTGAACATCTCTCTTTTGGGGTGAGGTTTCTGCCAGTAATCGTTTCTGCCGAGACGAACTACAACTGCATCCGGTTGCCAGTTATTAAAATTCCATGCAAGCGAATCATTCATCAATGTTTTTTCATAGTAATGAGGAAGCGGATACTCAGAGGTGCGAAGTGAATCACCATAATTTTTTGTAACACCTGAGCCTGAAATGGAAACGAGAGAATAATCAGCATTTAATTTACGCGCAAGTTGAGGACCAAAAGACAAATAGCTGTTTTCAGTTTCGCGACTGAATAGACAGTCCGGATCGCCATCAATTCCAAAACCTGTAAAATAAGAATCGCCGACAAACTCAATTTTGCGTTTACTGTTTTTACCCGGTTTAACTATTTCCTTTCCGCCATCAAGAATAAATCCTTCAAATGTTGCCGGACCAAAAAGCGCTTCTGTTCGTTTAGTAATTAATAGCGTATGCACTTTGTTTGGAAGTCCGTTTGCCAGAACATAAATTGTATTGGAAGTAGTTCTGATTATTTTGTGTAATCTTCCATCAATAAAAATATTGTAATCGTTGTTTCCATCTTTTAATTTCATTGAACAGGAAGTTCCTTCGAAACGGGTTCTGATTTGAACACCGGACCAATCAAATCTTACACTCTTTGGATTTGAAAAATCGAACCTTCCAATGTATTCAATATTTTCATCATCGGCATCAATGTGAGATGATCCTTCAAAAAACTCACAGGAAGTCATAAAAAAAGAAATGACTATTAGTGTAATGAGTAATTCGCGAAACTTGCCTGACGGCAGTCTGGTTCGTGGCATTAAAAAATAAATAGTTAATAAGTATCAAAATAATAAACGACAGAACATTTATCCCAAGAATATTTTATATTTATACACATATGAAAAACACAAAAAACTCAAATGATGTAATTAATAAAATAATTGAGGTGCCAAAAACCATCATCGAGGCACCGATAAACCTACTCAAGCAGCTTGCCCCAAAAAGAAAAAAGAAGACTTCATCAAAGATAGGGCTTCCTCCCGGATCAATTGTTTACCTTGGTGAGAAGAAAGTTGAAAAAGTTACTATTACTTTAACCGAGTACGATGAGAACGATGCCGAGACTTACGAAATAAAATCCGTCGAAGAGATTGATCCGTTCACAGACACACCGCAGGTTACCTGGGTAAGTGTTTGCGGATTGCACGAAACTGAATTCCTAAAACAAGTGGGCGAGAAATTCAAAGTTCATTCGCTTGTACTGGAAGACATACTTAACACAGACACCCGTCCAAAAATTGAAATAACCGATGATTATCTCTTCATCGTTATGAAGCTGCTGATCTTCAATGCTGAACATAAAATTCTGGAAACAGAGCAGGTGAGTTTTATTCTCGGCAGAACTTTTTTATTCAGTTTTTCTGAAAAGAGTGATGAGATATTTAACCCCATAAAGGAAAGAATTGCAACCCAGCTTGGGAAATTCCGCAAAAGGGGTTCCGATTATCTGCTATACGCTTTAATGGATATTGTTGTTGATCATTATTTTCTTGCGCTTGAAAAAGTGGAAGACAGAATTGAAACGCTTGATGACGAAGTCATTAATAACCCGGAAAGATCACAGATAGAAAGTATTTACAACCTGCGCAATCTTTTGCTGATGATGCGAAGATCAATATGGCCTTCAAGAGAAATTGTGAACCAATTAATAAAAGATGACTCCGATCTTCTGGATGACAGCATTGAACCATATCTGCGCGACATTTACGACCACACAATTCATATAACAGAATCAATAGAACAGCAGCGGGAAATAACAAACGGTTTGATGGAAATTTATCTTTCCATGATGAGCAACAAGATGAACGAGGTGATGAAAGTGCTGACTGTCATTGCAACTATTTTTATTCCGCTTACTTTTATTGTAGGCATTTACGGAATGAACTTCCCGAATATGCCCGAGATGGGTTGGCCGTGGGCGTACTTTGCGGTTTGGGGAGTGATGATAGGAGTTACGCTTTTAATGCTTTACTATTTTAAAAGAAAGAAGTGGTTCTGATAAAATGCCCATCCGCTTGTCATTCCGGAGATACACCGAAGGCGAATCATCTGGAATCTGATAACCAAGATCTTGCTTTAAAAAGAAGCATAATAAAAATGAAACCGTTGTTTTCTTAACACAAAAAATAAATCAAAGAAAATATGCCAAAGAAAAATTTATCACCGAAACAAATTAAAGATCTTCTCAAAACATTGAACACGCGTTTTGAGAAAAACAAAAACCGCCACAAGGGAATTGATTGGGCTAAAGTTGAGACCAAGTTGAAAAAGAATGCTAATAAAATGTGGTCGCTAAATGAAATGGAAAGAACCGGCGGTGAACCGGATGTTGTTGGGTTTGATAAAGAGTCGGGTGAGTATATTTATTATGATTGCTCAGCGGAAAGTCCAAATGGACGCAGAACTCTTTGCTACGACAAAGAAGCATTAGAGAAAAGGAAAGAACATAAACCAAAAGACAGCGCTGTTAATCTGGCGACCGCAATGGGCATTGAGCTTTTAACCGAAGAACAATACCGCGAACTGCAGAAACTTGGTGAGTTCGATTTGAAAACATCGAGCTGGGTGAAGACACCTGCAGAAATCAGAAAACTCGGTGGGGCAATTTTTTGCGATCGTCGTTACGACAAAGTTTTTACATATCACAACGGAGCTGAATCCTATTATGCTGCAAGGGGTTTCCGTGGTGTTCTAAGGGTTTAATGGGGATTTGAATTTTATTAATTTGTTGAGAAAATAAAATATCATAAACAAAAATAATTTCGCTATGGGCAAACTTGTACAAATAAAAACAAAAGAAACCAAAGCCAGTGTTGAGGGCTTCATCAATTCAGTTAAAGATGAAGCAAAACGCAAAGACAGTTTCGTCCTGCTGAAGCTGATGCAGAAAGCTTTAAACGAAAAACCCAAGATGTGGGGCAGCTCAATGATCGGTTTTGGAAATAAAATTTATAAAAGTCCCGCCACAGGAAGAGAAGTAGAATGGTTCAAGATCGGGTTCTCTCCACGTAAAGCAAACTTTTCATTACACCTTGTGCTTGATATTAAGAAGTATGCCGCTGAACTAAAAAAACTGGGTAAACATAAAACCGGAGTTGGGTGCCTCTATATTAATAAGCTGGATGATGTTGATCTGAAGGTTTTGGAAAAATTAATTAATACAGCTGCGAAGATAAAATAGCTGCTGAACCTATGTAGTTTCATATGGGACTTTGAAAAGGATTTTGATTTAATTGCAGAGATATTTTGTCCGAAGGAATTCTGTTGATATCATATTTTTTATCTATAAAGGAGCTGAACATTCCTACTGCTGAAATATTATTTGTATATTTAACAAAAAAAATCTACTTAAAAATGAGAGGCTTATACGGTAACCAATATTTCCTATGGCACATACAGTGAGGCCTGGGATGGATTTGCTTCATTCCTTACAAATCTCATAAGCAAAAATCACATAAAGAAAATATGTGATATTGGTGGAGGGGCTAATCCTGTACTCAACGCTGATTATATTAGAGAAAACTGCCTTGAGTATTCGCTTCTAGATATATCAGAGCAAGAACTGAACAAAGCTCCTGAAAATTACAATAAAATCCTTGCTGATATTGCATCTCCGTATTTTAAATTGGAGACTAAATATGATTTGATTTTTAGTAGAATGCTGGCAGAGCATATTACAGATGCAAAACAGTTTCATAAGAATATTCTAAGCTGTTTAGCTAATAACGGATTAGCCGTGCATTATTTTCCAACACTGTACACTTTGCCTTTTTTTGTTAATTATATAATGCCGGAACAGGTTGCAGATATTTTGCTGCACATTATTCAACCAAGGGACAGATATCAAAAGGCAAAGTTTCCTGCATATTATCGCTGGTGTCGTGGACCTAATCATAAACAGATTCGTAGATTTATTTCTCTGGGATACGATGTCGTTGAATATCGGGGTTTTTTTGGGCATGGATATTACAATAAGATCAAGGTGTTAGATAAAATAGAAAGTATTAAAACAAACTTCCTTTTGCAACATCCTAATCCAATCTTCACCAGCTACGCTTATGTTATTCTAAGAAAAATATAACACGATGGCAGACCCGAATAGGACGAAGTAAAATGTCCTCCCGGGAACTCATCCCAATCCCTCTCTTAAGATGAGAAGAGCTTGTTAATTGTTACGACCTGTGATAATTATCTTGTCAAGAATTAATTAAATATCAATTTATTGTAAATAAGTCCCCCTCTTACAAGAGAGTCCTGCCTTCCGGCAAAGGCATGGATGAGGGTGAGTTTGAAAATGCTGCACCGCCCGATTGAAAAACCCGACAAACATTTTTAAGTTTGTTTTGTCTTTATTCGCTTGACCCCGCTTACCGCAATTATCCTTTAGGGAAAAAGACTAACCGCTTAACAGGAAAAGATTGGATGAGATACTAGACTGAGAGATGAAATAAATTCGCTATTAATAACAATTGCAGCATAATTAATAGTAAGGCAAACTTCTGGAATTTTAATTTATAAAGGAGAAGATTATAGATAGCAAATAATACGTCAACAAAAAAAAGTGAAACGATCTTAGTATATGGTGCCGCCTTTGGCGCTGCATTCGGAGCCGCCTCAGGAGCTATATTTGAGAGTATAAGCATTGCTTTTGGAGTTTCTATAGGTGTTGTAGCTGGAGTAACTATAGCTTTGGTTTTCAGTAAGAAAATTATTCAGTTGTTTGGCAATCCGGATAAAACAGATTTAAATGAATAAGAGAAAATTATTTGGCAGTATAATTAATAGTTATATTGCAAAAAAAATTTAACTACAAGATACTTATCTTAAATAAACACTTCATCAAACATAATAAATTATGAAAAGATCAGACATTAAAGATTTCCCGGAATATTTTGAATACTATATCAAATTGGTTGACGATACTGCACTTACCGATGCTTTCGACAAAAGTTTGAAGCAAATCGATGATATTAACATCGCACAACTGAAGCGCATTGGTTTAAAGGTATATGCAGAAGGAAAATGGTCGGTCAATAAAATAATTCAGCATTTGACTGATTGGGAACGCATATGGTGCTACCGTACTCTTGTTTTTGCACGCAATGAAGGAACCGTACCTGAAGGTCTTGAACAAGAAATTATGGCAGACAATTCAAACGCTGATAAATTATCTATAGAACAATTAATTGCTGAACTTCGGGTGGTTCGCCTTGCAACAAAAGCAATGTTTGACTCATTCAATCGCCAGATATTAGAGACGAACTGCAAATTCTATAAATACGAAATGTCTGTTTTAGCAATGGGATTTAATATTATTGGGCATCAGCTTCATCATTTTAATATTATTAAAGAAAGATATTTCCCGCTTGATTAATAGAGTTAATTAAGCGGCCTCTAGCAGTATAATTAATAGTTAGGTGTTAACTAAATTTTTTTATAGGACTTATAAATGCAAAAATTACGTGTAGCAAGTTTTGCTGTATCAGTGGATGGCTTTGGCGCAGGGCCAGATCAAAGCCTGGAAAATCCTTTGGGAGTTGGAGGTGAAGAACTTCACCAGTGGTTTTTCCCCACAAAAACTTTTCAACAAAATGTATTAGGAAAGAGTGACGGCACAACTGGAGTAGACAATGAATTTGCCGAAAAAGGATTTAAGAATATTGGTGCCTGGATTTTAGGGCGTAATATGTTTAGTCCGTATCGCGGCCCACATAATGATAGTTGGAAAGGATGGTGGGGAGAAAACCCGCCATATCATGTTCCTGTTTTTATCTTAACTAATCATAAACGCGAATCAATTGAGATGGAAGGTGGGACTACTTTTCATTTTATAACGGATGGAATTAATGCAGCTCTTGAAAAAGCTCTTGATTCTGCAAATGGCAAAGATGTTAGACTCGGTGGAGGTGTTAATACAATTCGTCAATATCTTAAGGCTCAATTAGTAGATGAATTACATTTGGTTGTATCCCCTGTAATTTTAGGAAGCGGTGAAAATCTTTTTTTGAATCTGGATCTCACATCATTGGGATATAAATGTATTAAAAATATTTCAAGCGATAAGGCAATGCATTTGGTTATAGAAAAATCAATTAACACTTAACAAGTGCAGAAAGGTTCCCTAACCAACAGCTCAATCGCCGGGTAAAACTTAATTTTGAGAATTCTTAATTGAAATTAAAACAAACCCTGCATAAGTTTGGTTTGACTTTATTTGCTTACCCAATTTTCTGCAACTGTCCTTTGGGAAAAATGTTAACCGCTTAACAGGGAAGGACCGGATGAAAAACCAATCAAGACATTTGATGAGAAATTTACCAGGAGTCTTTTATGAAAAAAATAATTATTTCAATTGTATCAATACTGGTACTGTTTGTTTTAATCTTAGTAATCAATTTTCTGATTTTTCAACATACTGCTGTCCAGATATCGAAAGGTGAACCTATTACTCAAAAGGACACAGTAAAACAAGCTTTGCTGGTCATTGATATTCAGGAAGGAACGACGGGTAATTATTCTGATAATGATTATTATATACTGAAATCTGAAGATTTAATTAATACCATAAATTTTCTGGCGGATTCATCGGTTAAAAACAATATACCAGTTATATATATAAAAAATGAGATAACGAATTTCTTAATTAACATTATTAACGATACTTATGCGCCCGGAAGTCCCGGATCTAAATTAGATGCCAGGTTAAACATTGTTTCAGATATTATATTAAATAAAGATAAATCCGATGCATTTAGTAATTCAGCACTGGATAGTTTTCTTATAAAAAATGAAATAAATAAATTAGTGTTTACAGGCCTTGATCTGGCACATTGCGTAAACAGTACTATAGTTGCTGCAGAAAACAGGAAATATAACATCTGTTTAATAAGTGATGCTGTCTTAGCAAAATCAGACTCTTTAAAGAAAGTAAAGCTTGATGAATTTAAGATACGTGGAATTAAAGTAATACCGAGTAACGAATATTTTGAGTTCATCCATAAATAAGCGGAAACTATTTGGCGGTATAATTAATAGAAACCTCTGAAAAATTAATTGACATTAAAATAAACCCTGCATAAGTTTGTTTTGTCTTTATTTGCTTGCCCCGCTTACTGCAATTGTCCTTTGGGGAAAAATGTTAACCGCTTAACAGGGAAGGACCGGATGAGATTCACATCAAAATGTTTAGAAAGAAAATTATTAAGCAGTATAAGTAATATTTAGTTTTCAAATATTTATATGTCTTCAAACCCTAATAAACCAAAAGACGAAAGAAGATTAAGCCGGCTTGAAATTCCGCCAGCTCGTGGTCGAAAAAAGGGGATCTTCGGTTGGCAAGTCAGATTTCAATCAAGAATTGATAAAACTAAGCATTTTACAGAATTCTTTAGTTATGATAAATATGGTGGCCCAGAAAAAGCAAAAGAAGCAGCTATCGCATTTAGAGATGCAATTGAAAGGGAAATTAAAGAAGACAAGTCATCGTATCACCTGAATAAAAAATCAACAAACAGAAATATATCAGGAGTAGTTGGGGTTCACAAAACTACTCTTACTTACAAAAAGAAATACGGCACTTACAAATATGATGTATGGCAAGCACATTATCCTATCTCACGCAATAAAAATAGATCAACACATTTTTCAATTAATAAATATGGCGACAAGGAAGCAAAAAGATTAGCTGTAGAAGCTAGAGAAAAAGGTCTTGCACTTTATTTGAAAAACTTATTAGATGAAAAACAAAAAAGGGAACAATTATTCATTCAGCCCAAAGATATAAATGTAAAGATTTGGCGATATATGGATTTTACAAAGTTTGTATCGCTTCTTGTAAATAAAGGTTTGTTTTTCCCTGTTGCAGATAAATTTAATGACCAATTTGAAGGCAGTTTTTCTTTTGTAAATAAAAAAATGCGGCCGCTGGTTTACAAACACTTAAAGAAAGAATATACGGCAGAACAAATCAGCCTCTTTCTTAAAGAATTAAGGAAATGGGTTTGCATAAATTGTTGGCATATAAATGAGATAGAATCAGCTGGTATGTGGAGTCTGTACTCTAAAACATCTGAATCAATTTGTATTCAATCAACTTATTCAAAACTTAGATCATCACTTGAGGACAATATAAAAATTGGTATGGTTCAATATGCTGATTACGAAAAAGAATGGATTACCGAAACAGACTTACTTGCTCCATTCCTCTTTAAAAGAAAATCCTTTGAACACGAAAGAGAATTAAGAGCCATAATAAATTTATCAAGCCCGTTATTAACAAATAAACTTAAATTCTCTGGCAATCCACCAATCGATGGGAAATGGATAAACTTTGATTTAAAAAATCTGATTGATAAAGTATATGTTTCACCAAATTCAACAAACTGGTTTTATGAATTAGTTCAAAATGTGACTGACGTTTATAATTTAAAAGTTCCTGTTAAGCGTTCATCATTAGAAGAGGAACCATTTTTTTAGAAAACTAACAAGTCAATCAAGCCGAACCTTTTTTGAGAAAACATTTTCTTATATGTCTTTCACCTTTTATCGTGTAACTCAAGCATCCTATCCGCTCTCGGTTTATACAAAGTGTGATACATTAAATCCAGATAGGAATTCATTTCAGTCATTTCAATATTGGAGGTAAACTTCCAGAAGCCGTAAATCTTTGCAAGCGACAAAAGATTTTTTGCGTAAAGTTCCCAGTTAAAAGATTTATCCACACGTGAAATTCCCGCATCAGAGATTTTCTTCCAGTAATTATCTTCTTTTTTGCATCGCTTAAAAAAGTTAACCAGCTTTTCGGTTGTTTCTTTTCCGTTAATCGGGTCAATATGAAAACCGGATTTATCATCTTCAATTATTTCAAGAGGTCCGCCGTACTGTGTTGCAAAAGTCGGCAAGCCGGAACGCATTGCCTCGATAACAGTTAAGCCGAATCCCTCAAAAGATGCCGGCTGAACAAAAACACCTTTGCTGTCTGCAATTGCTCTGTAAAATTCCGGGACTCTTTTTCTGTCTGCATCACCCGGCAGCCATCTGAAGTGGTCATGAAGATTATACTTTTCAATGTAATTATGCATCAGCTCTATTTGTTCTTTCTCTTCACTGTCCGTGGATTCGCTAACATCAATTTTTCCTGCAACAACAACAAGGTTTGCAAGTTCTTTCAACTCCTCGCTTTCTCCGTACCATTTTACCAGCGATGTAAGGTTTTTAATCTTATCAAGTCTTGCCATCGAAAATATTATCGGGAGATTTTTATTTTTTATTTTTCCAATTCCCGGAATGGTGCTGTTGCCGTCAAAAATCCGCATCCGGATATCTTTAGTAACTTCTTTATCTCTTCTGTCTTTTTCAGAATAAGGATAAAATATTTCATTGTTCACGCCGGGTGGAAGAATATTAAACTTCGGATGAAAAATATTTATTCCACCGGCAACGCGGTAAAGCCCCGGCATTGTGAAGTTCACATAAGACTCATACTGACCAATACTGTCTTCTCTTCCTGCAATTTCCTGGTAAGTTGATGTGATGATAAAGTCCGCAGCATTCATTGATAAAAGATCGGCAGTAAACTGAGTTGAAAAGTGATATTGAGTTTCCATTTCAGCCCAATATAATGCGCTGTATAAATATTTACTTTTTTCAAGTGCGTGTGCAACGTTGCATTGTGTAACACCAAACTTTTTTGATAGGATAGTTGCTACAAGATTTCCATCGGAATAGTTGCCTATCACCAAATCAGGTCGCGTTCCAAATTCTTTCATTAATTCTTTGTACGAATCTTCCGCAAATCGTTCAAGATACGGCCAGACTTCAAACCTCGATATCCAGTTATCAGTATTTTCTTTGTGAATACTTCTGAATGGAACTCTGAGTATCCAGACATTTTTTGTGTCATTGACTTTTTCGAGTCGTTCGTTGCATTTAGTGTCTTCGGCATTAGGAATTAGTCTGCTGAGAATTATAATCTTTGGTTTGGCATTCAATCCGGTTTTATGCAAAGATTGAATCATTTCTTTTTCAAGAGCTTTTACCTGGTCGAGAATATAAACAACCTGTCCGCCAGTATCCGGTTTTCCGAGTACACCTTCCTGCCCGAAGTAACCGTGAGGAGAAACTATAAGTATGTTAAAAATCATCGGGATCTTCGAAAGAAAATCCCTCAGCGCAATATGATCAGGGCTTGCCAGAAGAGAATCAAGCCGGCTAAGATTGCTTAGAATCTCTCCGGCTGTATCGCCGAGACCTTCTTCAAAACCTAGCTCACGTAATTCTTTTTTTACTTCTTTGTATTCAACATTTTCATCTTTCTTTTTGAGCATCGCAATTGCTTTATCCATTGCGCTGTCCAGTTTTTCGGGACTGTCAATTTTTTCATTCACAATCAACTGATCAGAATTGTGCTTGTGCACGAATAAAAATTCAAACATTGCCTGGCTTAGCTTCTGAGGCTGTGTGAACATTGTGCTTGAAAGATACCTGTTAAGATATTCTACTCCCTTCCCGATACTTTTTGATTCTCTTACGCTCGGGAACTTATCGTAAAATGTTTTGAAGTTAATTGTGAGTAAATCGTTTTCAAGCAGGGGATACCGGTGGCGTTCTTTTGCTTTAAGATAGTCAACAGCATTTATTTTCTTGCCTGTTAATTCCCTTGTGTCGAACATATAATATTCGCTTTTGCCAATAGTGCCTCTTGTTTCTATGTATACGCAGCAATCAAAGCAGACAGATTCAGTAAATTTATTTACTACCTGTTCAATGATTTCTGAGTCGGAATTATTGCCGTTTTTCCTCAGCGTGTGTTTAAATATTTCCAGCAATTCTCCTTTAACAAGCAACTTTTTCTCATTAGAACAAATCTTCTTCAAATACCTGAAGAAAGTCTTTTTATGCTTTAACAGTATTTCTTCCAGTTTTTTAGCCAACAGGATTCTCCTTTTTCACTTTCAGAAAATGATAATGATTTATACCCTCGATAATTCCTCCTGCATATTCACTGTTTGCAAAATAAATACGATTTTGTCCTCTGAGCACTTCAAGTTCCTTGCTGTAATTAGCAACAACAACTCCAAGCAGATCTCCTTTCAGCATTTCACGGTCGTTCCCGGAATCTCCCGCAACTAAAATATTTTCGTAATGGATATTCCATCTGTAAGCAAGATATCTTATAGCTTTCCCCTTCGATGCTCTGTGTGGAAGAATATCAAGATACTGCCCGTGGCTGAAAATTACATTCGCTTTTATCTTATTCTTTATCAATATGGATTTTACTTTTTCAATATTCTCAGGAATGTCTGAGGTGTAGTAGCTTATTTTAAATTTTCTTTGCGTGGTTTCTTCCTGATACTGAAGGAAGCTGAATCCCTTTAGCAGGTTTTTAATTTTCTCCCTATCCCATTGATGTTTTATATGAGCGTCCCATCCGGTTGAATAAATTAATCTGCCCTTATAATTGTAATAAATTTCCGCACCAACAGAGGATATTATTATGTCGGGATATGGAACATCATTTTCTTTTAAAACTGAAAAAGCAGAATCAACGGTTCTGCCTGTTGCAACGGCAAAACCAATTTTCGAATCTGTTTTTTCCAATACGCGGATAAATTCTTCAAGAGCTGAGTCATCACCAAGCAAAGTATGATCAATATCAGATACAATTAATTTTTCTGCATCCAGAAGTTTTTTACCAACGTGAGCAAAAACTTTTTGTTCATCTTTCCTCGTCCCGGCTATTGCACTGATTTCATTTAGATACAGATCAATGTGTGCCTTCCAGGTATAATGTTTTTTAACATTCGTCATTCCGTTCTCTGAAAATTGTTTCCACAGTTTTTCGTCATCTACAATTTTATTTATTGCAACGGAAATGTTTTTTGTTTCTGAAACATCCACGAGCAAACCATTCCGACAATTTTTAATTATATCTCTCGGTCCTCCATCATCAGTAGCTACAACCGGAACACCACTCGCAGCGGCTTCAATTAAAGTTAATCCAAAGGGTTCGGTAAGTGCTGCGTTGACAAATACACCGCCGGTATCGGCAGCTATTCTGTATAACTCCGGTACTTCGGTTTGCGTGTCGTGCCTCTTCGGAATTGCCATCTTTCCATAAAGATTATATTTGTCCATCAGCAAAAGAATTTCTGTGAGGACTTCTCTTTCATTATCGGGCATTGATTGAATGTCTGTTCTTATCCCGGCAAATATCGCAAGGTTAGCTTTTTTCTGGAGTTCCTTGTCTTCGCCGTATGCAGTGATCAGCCCGGAAATATTTTTTCTTTTGTCCGGTCTGCACACTGTCAGTATCAGCGGCTTATCAATATGAACAAAGAATTTAAGAAGCTTGTTGCTGATCGTCCTGATTATTTCTTCCGTGTCTTCATCAAGGGGAATTCGCCCGTTGTAAGGATAAAATTTATCTATATCTACTCCCGGCGGAATTACTCTGAATTTTTCTGGGGAGGAATTTTTGTAATCGCCGTACTGATTTTTTATTTCCTGGTTTGTGCTTGTTATAATCAGGTTTGCAAGGTGAATAATGTTTTCTTCAACTTCAATCCTGTGGGAAAGCTTATATCTTTTTTCAATGTCCTCTTTGGACACACCATCGCTCAAAAGTTTTCTCTGCTTATCCCTGCCGAGCGAATGACCGGTATGAACAAACGGAATTCCGAAAAACTGGGTAAGCTCTGTGCAAACGTAACCTGCATCAGCATAGTGGCTGTGGATAATGTCGGGGAGTCTTTTTACGGACTTGATATGCTTTATACTTTTATCAACAAACTCTTCAAGATGATTCCAAAGCAATTCTTTTCTGATGTACTTTCCGCCGCCGCATCTTATCCTGATAATGCTGAACTTATCGTTTATCTTTTCTTCGGGAATTGAATAGTCTGCAGAAACTGTTTTGTCTTTTATTTCTCTTGTGACCAGTTCAACCCGCTCAACACGGTTGTCTTCACTTAAATTTTTTGCGAGCTCAAGAACGTATTTAGTTTGTCCGCCTGTATCTGCATCACGACCAAGTTCAAAATTATGACCCCTGATTAGACCGTGAATGCTGTATAGCTGAATGTAGAGTCCTTTGTTTTTTCTTTGTTGGTTTTTCATTTCTGAATTTCCTGCCTGAAGCGAATGTAAATCTTATCGTCTTTTGGGAGTGCCCCGTTGACCATACAGATCCGGTCCGCAAAATCGTTGGCGAGGTTATTAATTTTTTCCAGTTCCCATTTATTCAAATAACCAATGCATAAGATTGAAGCAAAGGCATCTCCGGCGCCAACTGTATCCACCACACTGCTTTTTTCAATTCTGTTATTATTTGTTTCATCTCCTCTGAAGAGCGAAGAACCTTCGGCTCCTTTTGTAACTGCGAGCATTTCAATATTAAATTTTTCCATTAATTTTTTTGAACCGTAATGAACATCAAACTGACCCCCGAGAAAGAGTTCATCCATCAGTCTCAGTTCATCCAGATTCAGCTTTACAACATCTGCTGCAGCTAAAGAATTTGAAAGTATTTCTTTTGTGTAAAACTTTTGTCTGATATTAATATCACAAAAATATTTTATTGGCTTGTTAAATAGTGTCTGCAAGGAATTTCTGCTTGCTTCGTTTCTCTGTGCGAGTGTACCGAAATAAAGACAATCAATTCCTTTTAAGATTTTAACTGCTGCATCTTCGTTAATATTTATGTAATCGTAAGCGCGGTCCTGTTCGATAATAAAGCTCGGGACTCCTTTTTCATCCAAAGTTATCTTCGCAACCCCGGTTTCGTGTTGGTTATCAATTTGAATTGTGTCAGTAAGTACTCCTTTGGATGTCAGAAAATTTGCTGCCTCTTCTCCCAATTCATCCTCACCAACCCGACTGATGATTTTACCGTTTCCCGTAAGCTTATTAATATGGTATATGAAGTTGAGAGGTGCGCCGCCAAGATTCTTTGAATTAGCGTAAACATCAAAAAGTATCTCGCCAAAAGCTGCTATTTTGTGCATTATTCAATCTTTTTCTGTTTTGGAATCACTACTTCAATCATATTGCTTCGGTAAATAATAAAAAAAAATTAAAAATGAAAATTTACCAGTTAAAAACAATTCAAAATTAGTGAATCAAGATTAAGGAAGCATGAGATTTTTTCTCTGATCCGAAATATCTTTGGGTAAAAACTCCTGAGTGGCCAAATTCTAAGTAACCGGCAAATGCCGGTTAAAATGTATTCCGGGATGTTGATCACCCAAAAAGTCCGGCCAGTGTTGGGAATACCGAATTTATAGGTTACGGTAATTACTCAAATCAAACTGCTTTTTTATTTTGTTGATGAGCAGCATTCAGGATTTGACAAATTGTAATATCACCATCATCATTTTAAAGAAAAAGAAATCGGTTTTTAGATGACAGATATTGCAAGCTGCTCACTTCCGTTCGATCTTTTTAGCTGACAATTGAATTTCCTGCTCATTGAAGAGAAGGTAAAGGAGATATTTGAATTCATGATGACATCTGTTCAGCTCGGAATTACAGGATTAAAATAACCTAATAACCAATCATCACTTTTTAAGCAAGCTTTAATACGAATATTCTTAATTTTGTCATGATTTTTTAAGAATTAAATGGAGAAGAAATGAAACACAAACTCACCACCTTTTTAATTTTTTGTTTTGTCCTGACCCTCCCTTCGATTGCGGCTGACAATCCCCAATCCAAAAGCAATCCGCTGCTTGGAAAATTCAATGAGATAATTCCTTTTGCTGATTTAACAGACGCGCAAATCAAAGAGGCGACTGATATTTCAATAAAGGAAGCGAGAGAAGCTTTGTCAGGACTCTACACAATATCGAAAGAGGAGAGAACATTTGACAACACAATGCTTGAGCTTGATAACATTTATAACAAAGCCGGAAATGTTTACGGCTGTGTTTATTTAATGGGCAGCACTCATCCCGATGATGCGGCAAGAAACCAGGCCGATGAAAGCAAAGCTGAATTCGCTAAGTTCTTCAATGAAATTTCGCTTGATGAAAATCTTTACCGTGCGGTTAAAGATTATTCAGAAACTTCCGAAGCAAATGGCTTAACAGGGTACAAAGCCAGATTTGTTCTGAAGACGGTAGAAGATTTTGAGCGAAACGGCTTCGCGCTTCCAAAAGAAAAAAGAGATGAACTGAAAATTATTAATGATAAACTTTCTGATCTAAGTATTCTCTTCCAGAAAAATATTGCGGAGGTAAGCGATCATCTTATTGTCAACGAAAGCGATGTTGATGGTTTGCCCGAAGATTATAAAAATGCACGACGCACAGATGATGGTATGTATAAAATTGATCTTACTTATCCGTCCTACATTCCTTTTATGAAATTTTCTAATTCCGAATCAGCAAGGAAAAAACTTTACACTCTGTACAACAATCGCGCTGCCGCAAAAAATCCCGAAGTGCTGATAAAAGTTTTAATGCTTCGTCAGCAGATGGCTGAGTTGCTTGGATATAAAACATACGCTGAATATCGAACCGGCGACAGGATGGCGAAAACTCCGAAGACAGTATGGGATTTTGAGAATAACCTTATTGATAAGCTGAAAGAAAAAGCAAAGATGGATTATGATGAGCTGCTTTCTGTAAAAAGAACGAAGCTCGGCACAGATACTATCAATATAATTCAGCCGTGGGAATCCGGCTACTACAACAATATTCTTCTTAAAGAAAAATATGAACTCGATCAGAATCTTGTAAAAGAATATTTTGAAACGAACAATGTAATTGATGGACTATTTAAGATAACTCAGCAACTTTTCGGAGTTGAGTATGAGGAAGTAAAAAATCCTTCCGTGTGGCACAAAGATGTTCGACTATTCAATGTAAAGCAGGATGGAAAAATTATTTCACGATTTTATATTGATCTGTATCCAAGACCAAATAAATATTCTCACGCAGCTTGTTTCCCGATGATCGGAAGCAAAGAAACTGAAAACGGTCCTCAGCTTCCAACAGCAACACTGGTTTGTAATTTCCCTGCTCCGACTGCTGATATGCCTTCGCTGCTTCCACACGGAGATGTTGAAACTTTCTTTCACGAGTTTGGACACGTTCTGCACAGTGTGCTCACAAAAACAAAACTATCTTCACAATCAGGAACTTCTGTTTCCAGAGACTTTGTTGAAGCACCGTCACAAATTTTTGAGAACTGGACGTGGAATTACGAATCGCTGAAACTTTTTGCAAAGCATTACAAAACAGGTGAAGTTCTTCCGAAAGAATTATTTGATAAGATGCTCGCAGCAAAGAACGTCGGTTCAGGACTTGCATTTACACAGCAGGTTTATTACGGAATACTGGATTTCACACTTCACGATAAGTACGATCCCACCAGCAGCGAACCGGTAGTTGAAGTTATGAAAGGTCTTCAGAATAAAATTACTTTGTATCCGTATCTTGAAGGCACACAAATGTTCGCATCATTCGGTCATTTGATGGGTTATGCAGCGGGTTACTACAGTTATTTGTGGGCGCTTGTTTATGCTGACGATATGTTTTCAATCTTTGATAAAAATGGTTTGATGGATGAAACAACAGGACTCAGATACCGCGACATTGTTCTTGCAAACGGCAGCTCGCGTGATGAACTTGAAATGGTAAAAGAATTTTTAGGAAGACAACCAAACCAGGATGCGTTTTTTAAATCAATCGGATTGAATAAAAAGTAACTTCGCGCAAAATATCTTACTAAAAAAAGGCGAACTGAAACAGTTCGCCTTTTAAATTTCTTTATTGTCATTGCGATACCTCGCGATGACAAACACAAATCAATGCTGATGACCTTCGTGGCTTTCCATTTTACCTTCTTCCATCTTCTGCATTTCCATCCACGGGTTTACGTCAGTGTTCCAGGTTTCCACTTTTACTTTTAAAGAGCCGTCATCCTGCATTTCCCAGATTGTCATATACTTGCCGTGATCACTCCATGGCTGATCACCCATCTGCGGAAGCATCATAGTTATTTCATAAGTTCCGATATCAACAACAAGATTACCGGATTTCATTATATCAGTAACTGTAGATTTGAACGCTGTCATTTTCATACCGGACTCATTCATTTTTTTATACGACATTTTACAAGCATCAAGCCCTTTTAACATCGGTTCATAGCTTGGCATCGAAATAACATCGTTTGAATAGTGTGCCCACATTCCGGTTTCGTCATTTGAAACCATCATCTTTGCTGCCTCGTCGTTCATTGCCTGGATTTTTTTCTTCAGTTCGGCATTATCCTGAGCGTTAATGAGTGATGTTACAAACAGAAGAGTGAAAAGAATAGCTGAAAGCTTTTTCATTAGTACCTCCTTAATCAGTTTATTAAAATAGTTTGTTAGTTGACACCTATAAAATGATAATTTGAATAATTGAAAGCAAGATTTCACACATTAAAATTTTTATTACTGTCCCGTTTACAGGTTTCAAAGCACTAACAAACATTAAAAACAAGGAATAAAATGATTGAAAAACGTGAAAAAATCAAAGAATTAGAAGTAATGGTAGCAGAAGTTATCCGGGAAGCACCCGATACTGTAACACTTATTTTGTTTACCGGTAACGACAAGTTGAATTATGAGCCAGGACATTTCTTAACAATTTCAACTCACCAGTTTCCCGCTTTGGAAAGGTGGGTAAATTATCTGGAATATCAGAAGGGAAAGAAGGAACCTCCGAGAGCGTATTCACTTACAAGCTCTCCGGATGAAAAATATTTAGCCATCACAATCAAAGAAGAAAGATATATTTCAGGAGTTACGCCTTTTCCTCCTCTCTTATCTCCGATACTTGCAAGAAGAACAGCTCGCGGTCAAAGAATGGTGATAACTGGTTTTACCGGACCTTTTACCTTTAATGAAGATATCCGCAGAGATTCCGAACATGTTTTGCACATTTGTGCCGGCAGCGGTATAGTCCCGACTTACAGCATAATAAAATATGACTTGAGATATTTCTCAAAGCATAAGCACACACTTATTTACAGCAATAAAAGTTTTGAGGATATAATTTTCTTCTCACAGCTTAAAAAATTAGAAGAGGAATTTTCTGAAAGATTTAAAGTTGTTCACACACTTACACGGGAGACTGATAATTTCTCATTCAATGGAAAAGTTAAAAAGGGGAGAGTATCAAAGGAATTAATTTCAGAGGTTGTCCCGGGTTTTAATTCAACTGCTGTTTTTGTTTGTGGGCCCGACCACACCGTACACCAGCGTAAAGCTGCAAAGGATAATGGCGAAGAACTGAAACCTTCTTTTATGGGAAGCGTCGTTTCATATCTTGAGGAAATTGGAGTTCCAAAGAATAAAATCAAAAAAGAAAGTTATGGGTGAAAATAAAATTGCATGATTAAAAGATTTCAATATTGAAAGATTTGTTTTAACTTTGTCCGGAGAGAATAATAATTGGATTTTTAATTTTTCAATCATTCAATTGGTAAAAAAATATGAGTGAAAAAGCAAAACCTGAAGTTGGTTCCATAACCTGGTTCGATTTAACCGTGCCCAATGCTGAAAAGGTAAAAGACTTTTACAGTAAAGTTGTAGGCTGGAAAGCAGCACCTGTTTCAATGGGTGATTATAACGATTTTAATATGAACTCTCCTGAAAGCGGAAAAACAAATGCTGGCATTTGTCATAAGCAAGGTGGTAATGCACATCTTCCATCACAATGGATGATTTACATAACTGTGAAGAGCGCCGATGAAAGTGCAAAGGTATGTAAAGAAAACGGTGGCGAAGTTTTATCACCACCAAAGGAAATGGCGGGCTACGGAAAATTTTGTGTTATTAAAGATCCGGCTGGTGCTGTTTGTACTTTGTTTGAACCGAATTAAAAAATGTAGCACAGATTACTAATCTGTGCTACGAGGAATCCTAATATTTTAATGATGATGATGCCCACCGGGACCGTGAACATGCCCGTGCTGAATTTCTTCCGGAGTTGCCTCTCTTACATCAAGAAGTTCAACATCAAACTCGAGGTCTTTACCTGCAAGAGGATGATTAAAGTTTACTGTAATATCCTCGTTCACAATTTCTGTAATCACAAATTGAACATGCTGTCCTTCGGGCGAATGTCCAAAATATGTTCTGCCGATTTCTAACTCAGCTTCTTCGGGAAACAAGTTCCGTTTTACTTTTTGAATTGCCCCCTCATCATATTCTCCATAAGCATCTGCAGCAGCGAGCTTAATATTTTTTTTGCTGCCGATTATCATACCGCCAAGAGCTTCCTCAAGTCCGGGAAGAACCTGCATATTGCCTGTGATAAATGAAAACGGTCCGCCGTTATCAGTCGAATCAAGCAGGTTTCCTTCCGTGTCTTTTAATGTATAGTTGAATGTTACAACTTTGTTTGCCTGTAAAGCCATCTTTACTCCATTGATTTGAAAAATTGGGGTCGCATTATACTATTTAAATGAAGGAAAATCAATCTTTGTATGGAATGATTAGATAGAGCAGGAATGAAAATGAAATTTATCCGAACAAATATTAAATCAAATTTATATTTTTGAACGTAGAACTAAAATGAATAATTAAAAATGAAACACATAATTGTTTCTCTCTCAATAATAATCTTCTGTTCAACTCAATTACTCTCACAATTCGGTTCTCAGGATTCCGGAGGTCCACTTACTCCTGAATGGGCTGCATACGATGTTAAGTTTTACAACATCAACCTGAATATCAATCCTGATAAGCAGACAATAAACGGTTGGGTAGGCATAACAGTCGAAGCTGTATCCAATATGAAAGAGTTTGTTCTTGATCTTGATGACAGATACAGAATCACAAAAATAATTTGGGATGCGCCAATTGATTATAAAGAACTTTCCTTCAATCACGAGAGTGGTAAAATAACAATTGTTTTGCCTCAAGAAGTAGCAAAAGGAAATTCATTCACGGTTAAAATTTATTACGGCGGAAAACCACGAGTTGCAGAAAATCCTCCGTGGGATGATGGATTCATCTGGTCGAAAACTGAAAGCGGAGAAGACTGGATTGGTGTAACTTGTCAAGGTGGGGGTGCAGATACATGGTGGCCATGCAAAGATCATCCTTCCGATGAACCGGATTCTGTCCTGCTCAACTGGACTGTGCCGGGAAATTTAATCTGTGCCTCCAATGGAAAATTGAGATATGTTCTGGATAATAAAGAAGGGACAAATACTTTCTCCTGGTTTGTTTCAACTCCAATTAATAATTATGGAATCTCTATTCACGCTGCACCGTACGATACAATTCAATACACATACACAAGCGTAACCGGAGAAGAAATACCTGTGACTATCTGGGTTCTGCCTGAAAGTATGGAGAAAGCCAGAAAACACTGCCCTGAGTTTTTGGATCACCTAAGATTTTATGAGGAGCTTCTCGGACCTTATCCGTTCCGTGCTGATAAATACGGTGTTGCAGAAACACCATACCTCGGAATGGAACATCAAACAATAATTGCAAATGGTTATGGTTACAGAGATGACCAGTTTGGATTTGACTGGCTTCATCATCATGAACTTGGTCACGAATGGTGGGGGAACATGGTAACGGCAAAAGACTGGAGTGATTTCTGGATTCACGAAGCTGTGGATGGTTACATGCAGACACTTTACATCGAAGATAAATTACCGGACAGAAATCCCTACGCGTTTATGATGAACTGGAAGCTCTGGAAAAATGAACAGCCAATTGCACCAAGAAAAGAGATGACAAGTAATGATGCGTACACAAGCGATATGTATTCGAAAGGTGCATACGTTCTGCACACACTCCGCTACTACCTTGGCGATGATGTTTTCAGAAAGGTTTTAAGAAGATGGGCATACCCGAATCCTAAAATGGAAGAGATAAGAGATGGCGGTCAGTGCAGATTCGCAACAACTGATGAGTTTCTTCAAATTGCTGAGACAGTCTCTGGTAAAAAATTGGATTGGTTCTGGGAAGTTTATTTCAGACAAGCATCTCTTCCAATTCTAAAAGCAGAAATAACTGATAACACTCTTTACCTTCAATGGCAAATTGAAAATGATCTTCCGTTCTCTGTTCCTGTTGAAGTGAAGTTGGGAGCAGAAATTATTAAAGTCGAAATGCCTGATGGAAAAGGTTCAGTAAAAATTCCGGAAGGGGTTGAACCGGTTATTGATCCGGATAAGTGGATTACGATGGCTGGAGAATAGGCCTCACCCCGTCCCTCTCCAAAGGAGAGGGTGGATGGTTTTGCAAATTTTATTTTAACAAAACTAATTTCTTGGTGTCACTGAATTCACCGGCACTTAATTTATAAAAGTAAATTCCACTTGAAAGATTACTGCCATCGAACTCAACTTCATATTCACCGGCTGGTTTTTCTTCATTCACGAGTGTTGCTATTTCTCTTCCGAGTAGATCATATACTTTTAGTGATACAAATTGCTGACTGCCGATTGCATACTGCAGACTGGTGCTAGGATTAAACGGGTTGGGGTAGTTTTGCGAAAGTGAGAACTCATTAACAAATGGAATTTCTAATTCAACTATTTGTGAATACTCAAACGTACCATCGTAATCAACTTGTTTTAGTCTGTATTGATACTTGCCTGACTTGACCTCGCTATCAGTAAAAGAGTAATGATGCACTTCTGTTGTTGTTCCGTATCCTGGGGCAAATCCTATTTTGTTCCAATCATCATCCTCAGTCGCCCGATGAATCTCAAAACCAGAGTTGTTGGTTTCGGTTGCTGTTGTCCAATTAAGAATTGCTTCATTTTCATCTGCAGTAGCTGTGAGCAAAATTAGTTCAACCGGAACCCCACCATTAATTGTTTTAAGTATTGTGCCGCCATCTCCAACAACATAACCATTATCTTCATCAGTGAAATAGACAGATTTAAGGATTCGGCTTGTTTCGCATTCAATTGGATTCCAACTTTCCCCGGCATCTGTAGTTTTTAATATCAATCCTTCAACATCTAGTCCACCAACAATATACCCTCCAACAGCATATCCAATATTTCCATTACTTTCAGGAACAAAATATATAGAGTAGAGTGGCAGAGAAGTCCCGCTTGCTAAAGGCAACCAATTATTTCCAGCATTTGTGGTCTTAATCATAATACCTTGGTCACCAACCGCAAATCCAGTGTTGGGATCGGTGAAAAAAACGGAATTTAAATTTGGAGTGACACCACTATTCTGATTTATCCAGCTTTCGCCCCCATTACCAGTTCTCAGAATTATACCTCCGGAACCAACTGTCGTCCCCTGATTGATATTTGAAAAATAAACGCTTAATAGATTAGCGCTTGTCCCGCTACTTTTACTTACCCAGTTTTCTCCGCTGTTTGTCGATTTCATAATTTTTCCAGCATCCCCAACGATAAAACCATTAATTTGATCCGGGAAGACAATTGAATTTAACCTGGATGATGTGCTGCTGGATTTCACTACCCAACTTTCACCTTTATTAAATGTCTGAATAATTCTACCTGAAGTCCCAACAGCATAGCCTGTATCTGCATTTAAAAAACAAACAGAACGTAGAGAGCTTGTGGTTCCACTAACTTTTAAATTCCATTCATATCCACCATTTGTTGTTTTGAGGATTGTGCCATTATCTCCGACCGCGTAACCTGTAATGTCATCATTATCAAAAAACACAGAAGATAAATTCGCTATTGAACCTGTAACTTTGTTTGTCCAGTTTGTTCCGCTGTCAGTTGTTTTATAGATCACACCGAACTTTCCAACAATAAATCCTGTGTGCGCATCAATAAAAGAGATGTTGATTAACTGATTTTGTGTCCCCATATTTTGTGAGACCCAACTAAGGCCAGCATCTGTTGTTTTGGTAAACATTCCTAAATTTCCTACAGCATACCCGACGTTTTCACTCGTAAAAAAAATTCTTGGAATGCTAATACCTATATCACTATTTTGGATGAACCAATTGCTTCCTCCATCAGTAGTTTTCAGAAGCCTACCATTGAACCCTGATATATATCCAATACTATCATTTACAAAACAAATAGTCAAAAGGTGTTCGTTTGTCCCGCTTGATTGGATATCCCAAGTATCTCCACCATCAGTTGTTTTGAGCAGAGTTCCGTTCCATCCGCTAATGAATCCTAGGCTATCATTAATAAAATAAATTGATTGAAGATTTTCCGTGGTTCCGCTTGCAATGTTAGACCAGTTATTGCCTCCATCTGTGGTTCTGACTATTTTGCCATACCAAGCAACTGCATAACCGTTAATTTCAGTGGTGAATAAAACTGAACGAAAATGAATTTCGCCCGCGATTGATTGATTTATCCAATCTAAACCTGCATTTGTTGTTTTAAATATTGATCCATAGATACCTACTGCATATCCGATGTTTTCATTTAAAAAAAATATTCGATTTAGAGTGCTGTCCGGAATATTTACATTTGCCCAGCTCTCCCCGGTATTTGTGGTTTTAATAATCGCGCCGCAAAATCCAGCCGCATAACCAACACTTTCATTGGTGAAACAAATGGATGTAAGTGAATTTGATTGTGGTTCAGGATTCTGCCAAAACCATTGGGCAAATAAATTTGAATAAAGAAAGATTATGAGCTCTGCTATCTTGTATTTCATATTGTTCGTATCCACAAAATTTGTTCTCAGATACGAGACAGGCACAACTTACAGACCATCAAAAGCCCTTAATAATTGTAGTATATATTATAAATTATCAGGGATTCTTTAAGTCAACTAAACTATTTTATTAGTAATAATTTCTAAATTGTACAAAATTATCGGTAATAATTCTAACACTTTATATTTTCTTTATCTTTACTAATAAGATTTTCAATCGCTTACACAAATGGTGATAAAGTGAAAAAACTGATTCTACTTTTTATTTTAATTGTTACTCCTTCTCTCCTCACACAAACTGATACAATTCTTGTCCAGAAGCTGGATTCACTTTTAAACTACAACGAAAACCTTGAGCACAGACTTGATGAGCTTGAAAAAAACATTGATGACCTAATGTGGTTTCAGAAGGTTGGTGATGTTGCGTTTATTGATAAAGTGTTTATGACCGGTCCGCCAAAATGGAAAGAGCTTGATACAACTGATCCGGGTGCCGGAAATCCGGTTAAAATCTGGTCGTATGTTTTCATTCCGAAGAATATAGACTACAGCAAAAAATATCCGCTGATAGTTTTTCCGCACAGTGGAGTTCATGCAAACTTTTCAACTTACTACTCGCATATAATAAAGGAACTGATCGCACAGCAATACATAATAGTTTCAGCTGAGTACCGCGGCAGCACTGGATATGGTAAAGCTCATTATAAAAAAATAGATTACGGCGGTCGTGAAATAGATGACGTTGACTCCAGTAGAAAATATATGCTGGATAATTATGAGTTTGTCGATCCGGAAAGAGTTGGAATAGTTGGTTGGAGCCACGGTGGATTAATCAGCCTGATGAGTATTTTCAATTATCCGGAAAATTACAAAGTAGCTTTTGCAGGTGTCCCGGTAAGTGATTTAATCACCAGATTAAATTATATGGATGAAGATTACCGTAAACTTTATTTTGCTGATTATCACATAGGACAAACAGTTGAAGAAAATCCTGATGAATACAAAAGAAGATCTCCTGCGTGGAATGTTGATAAACTTCAAACGCCGTTGCTGATTCACACCAACACAAACGATGAAGATGTAAGATTCATTGAGGTTGAAGTTTTATTGAATGCACTTAAAGCAGCAAACAAAGATTTTGAATATGAGATCTATGAGGATTTACCCGGTGGACATTCATTTGACAGGCAGGATACAAAGCTTGCGCTTTCAATCAGGCTGAAGATTTATAAATTTCTTGCAGATTATTTAGCTCCGCCAAATCCATTTCGCAGCATTGATGAAATCCGAAAAGCAATTTATCATTAATTGACAAAGCAAAAATTAATTGTTCTTTTCGGGTTTAATTTGAGCCATAATCGGTGATTATGCCGTCATTTGAATTTATTGTAAACTCACCTGACATTTTTGTCATACTCCGTCAATTAGGGTAAAATATTTCTTGCCGCCAACTATCATTTTTACTTAACTATACGTTGAAATTCTAAAGAAAACAACTCCTTTCGCTCTTTTTAGCTAAAAAACGAATTTTGGCAAAGGAACAATATTTGCAAAACCTCACCTATAAATTGAATTATGAAAATATAAAAAAACATGGTCAGATTCCTTGCTATATTACTTCTTTTAGCTACAGTTGGTGGTGGTGCATATTATCTGTTTTCGATGGAGACAGTTGAGGATGTTAAGGTAACCGGTAAGCTGCAAATATCAGAACAATTTGGCAGCTATGTGATGGCTTCACAAGTTGATGACGGAAACTACTATGCTGTCATCGAAGGAAAGGTAAGAAACAACCTTGGCAAACCGATAAAGAATGTATTTATTAAATATGTTATAGCTGGCAAAGAAACCAGTGCAACTATTTTTGATCTTGCACCCGGACAGGAATTACATTTCAATACAAGTGGAGTTGCTACCACTGCCTCAAATCCCGAATATGATTTTATTGGATTATACTACGACTAACACTTAGTCTCTCTTTTATCAACATCACATTCAAATCATTAATCTCATTAGCTGAAATTTTTTAACCGGCAAACATTAATTATATAAAAATTTAGAGAAGAGCTGGTTATTTCAGTGCCCGTTAAAAGTATATTTGAGGCGTGTCTAAATTTTTATTTCAATAATCCAAAATATTTATCTTCGCAATAATTTTGTTCGCAACTATTTCCCCCTCTGCTTTTTCACAATTCAAAAGACAACAATTTGAAATCACTTCTTTTGCCGGCTACCTCTTCACAAGTAATTTGCAAACTCTTGACGGTGAATTAAAAATTGATAATAGTTTTGACTATGGTGCTGCTCTGGATATTAGAATAGGTGATGATCTGCTGATCGAGTTATTATATAACCGAACTGATACTGAAGTTAGTTTAAGAAAAGAATATTATAATACTACTGATTACCTTTTCGATATGAGTATAGAATTTTTTCAGGGCGGCATTCACGTTGAAACTGAAACAGGACAATTCCGACCTTTTGCTGCTTTCACAATTGACGCAACATATTTTAATCCAAAAAATGATAATTATAATGCCGATTGGAAATTTTCTTTTACTGCAGGCGGAGGAATCAAATACTACTTTACCGATAATTTGGGAGTTAGGGCACAATGGCGATTTCTTATTCCTATTTACTTTTCCAATGCAACCGTTTTTTGCAGTGATGGATATTGCGGGCTTTTCATCACTGGTGGTACATATTTACTTCAGTATTACTTAAAAGCAGGACTGGTTTTTAGTTTTTAGCTTACTTTTGTTAATAGGTACTGATTCAATATTTTAGAACACATAAATTTCATTCAATAAGCAACTAACCATACTAACAACTTAAAGGGATATTATTATGAAAAAAATAATTGTTTTTTTCTTATTGGTTTTTGTTTCAATCAACTTTGCTCAGATAGAAAGTTTTGATTCAACTTACATCGAGGGGCTAAAAGAAGATGTTGGTGGGACATTCAAAGAAATCGTTAGAGAAAATTTGAAATTAACTGAAGATGAGGCAAATAAATTCTGGCCTCTTTTTGATGAATAT